>JAMLIR010000001.1 GCA_023954045.1 Burkholderiaceae bacterium
CTTGCCCGCGCGCGAAGGAAAGCACATAAAGAAGCGGATAGAAGGAAGAACCCCCACCCACACCACCTACCCTCACCTCGCGGCCCAGAACGTTCTGCGGCCGGAGCCCCGCGGCCCCCGGGACTCGCCGCATACCGCCCAGGATGGCCCGCCGCGGCTCGCGCGCGACCGCGCCCGGCCCCGCGCCCGCCCGCGGCCGGAAGTCGGCCCTACGGCCGTTCTCGTGGGCCGGGGGGGGCAGTGATGAAAACGAAGCAATGTGGTCGCAAAACCGGCCGCCCCAAAGGCAGGCGGCCGAAGCCTGTTTTTCTGACCCCTTCACGCCATGACCCGCCACGACCCGTTCGGCCGTAGCGCGCTGCCGGCCGGGTTCAGCCGCGAGGACCGGGTGCGGCTGCTGCGCGAAGTGGCCGACGCCCTGATCGACGGCCGGGTGCCCGACCGGGCGGCGGCACTGTTCGTCGGCGGGGCGCTCGACGCGTGGCTGCACGGCGGGGGCGGCCTAGGGGCGCTGGAACGGGACTACCTGCGCGTGACGCCGCCCCGCGGCTCCCACCGCACGGCGGCGGTCGTGGCTCAAGCCGATGAGCGCGCCGGCGGCGCGGCCGAGCGACGCTTCGACCCGAAGCTCACGGATCAAGGCGAGGAACCCGCGGCATGAACCTGGACCCCACTCCCTCCGCTCGCGGCCTTTCGGCCGTGCGGTATTTGCGCGCCATGACCCTCGCGAAGGGCGATCCGGTCGCGGCGCAGGCCTACGCCGAGTCGCAGAACTGGAGCGACCGCAACCGCGTCGTGCAGGCGATCCGCGCGGCGGTCGATGCGATCGACTCGACGAGCGCCGCGGGGCTGATGCAGCCGGTGGGCACCGATCTGGTCGAGCTGGTCGCCGCCGCGAGCATCGTCGGGCGGTTGCCGGCGCTGCGGCGCGTGCCGATGAACGTGCGCTCGATCGGCATGACCGCCGGCAGCGCGGCCGGGTGGCGCGGCGAAGGCAGCGCGATCCGGGTGAGCCGGGCGGCGGTCGCGTCGATCGGCACGCTGACGCCGTTGAGCGTCGCGGCCATCATCGTCACCACCGCCGAGCTGGCGCGGCTCTCCGACCCGTCTGTCGACGCGGTGCTGCGCCGTGACCTGCAACGCGCGCTCGCTGCGGCGCTCGACGCGGCGTTCATCGACGCCGCCAACGCGGGCGACCCCGGCGTGAAGCCGGCCAGCGTGACGAACGGCGCGACGCCGATCCCGTCGACCGGCAGCTCGATCGCGCAGATCGGCGCGGACCTGCACGCCGCGATCACGGCGCTGCTCGACGCCGGTGGCGATCTGGGCGCGGCGGCATGGATCATGAACCCGCGCACCGCCGCGTTCCTCGCCGGGCTGCGCGGCGCGGCGGGCGGGCCGGTGCACCCCGAGGTCACGCCGCTGGGCGGGCGGCTGGTCGGGCTGCCGGTGATCACCAGCGCGGCCGTGCCGATCGCGGCGACGACCGGCGAGCCGACCGTGATTGCGCTGGTCGACGCGTCGGGCATCGCCTACGCGGCGGACGGCGCGCACCTGGAGGTGACGCATCACGCGACGCTCCAGCTCGACGACGCGCCGACCGACGACCCGGCCGAGCAGATTTCGCTGTGGCAGGAGAACCTCGCCGCGTGGCGCGGCGTGCTCTACTGCAACTGGGCCGTGGCGCGCGCGGGCGCCGCGCAGTACATCAGCGGCGTGACCTACTGAGATGGACGGCAGCGAGCCCTCGCCCGACGTGCGCGCCACGGGCGACGCCGTCATCGCGGCCGTGCGGTCGTTTGTCGGTCGGGCGCTTGCACCGCTGATCGAACGGCTCGACGCCCTCGCGCGGCGCGCCGAGTCGACCGATCAACTGGTCGCCGACCTTGAGGCGCGGCTCGCGGCGGTTGAAGCGCGGGAGCGTGCGCGATGACCACGCACCTGCTGACGTACTACGACTCGGTGATCCGCGAGCAGATCGCGCCCGCGGTGACGGCCGCCGCGAAGTGGTACTGGCGCGAGTTCGGCGCCCGGCCCGAGGTTGCCTCTTGCCGAGTCGAGGGCACCGACATGCGCGCCCTCACCCTGCACGTCGCCTTCCGGTGCGGCGCGCGCATCGCCGTGCCCTTCGCGCTGGTGCCCCCCGATGCGCCCCTGCACTGAGCACCGCCCGCGCGAGCGTCGGCGATGACCACGCGCCTGCGCCACGGCGACACGCTCGCGCTGGACGATCCGCGCGTCGTGGACCTCTACGACATCAACGTCGCCGAGGACGGCGAAACGGTCATCGCGTTGTACGACCTCGCCGACGGCGCCACGGGCACCGCGTCGTGGCACTGGCGCGCCGCGCCGGGCGCGTCCCGTGTGGTGCGCGTGGTGATGGAGGCCGACGGATGAACAACCGCACGCTCGCCGCCGTGGCGCTCGCGGCGCTGCTGCCGTTGGTGCTGATGGTGCTAGGGGCGTGACGCCCTACGTTCCGGGGCCGCTCGCGGCCACGCACGAGCGGCTCGAGAACTGGGGCCGCTGGGCGCGCGGGGGCCGCGGCGCCGGGCGCGCCGGCTCGGCCGAGGGGCGCTACCTGCGCGAGCGCCTACCGGACGACGACGACGGCCGCCGCGCCGCCGCCCCGTCCATCGACGCCGCCGACGCCGGGCGCGTGGACGCGGCGCTGGCGCCGGCGCGGGGCTTCGACCGCCGGGCAAGCGCGCTGCTCAAGGCGCACTACGTCCACCGCGCCAGCCCCCACGTCGTTGCCCGCCGCGCCGGGGTGCAGGTGTCGCGGCTGAGCGCGGAGTTCGAACGCGCGCTCACCGCCGCGCGCCATGCGCTGGGACCATTGGACTAGAACGTCTGGACCGGGCCAGGAGTGCCCGCAATCAAGCCACGACCGTATAGGCGGGCTCGAGCGTCTAAGGGAGATGCCACTTCGAGTGGTCGCATCCACAAACGAACTCGATCGCTATGCCGTTCCGGTTGAGTGCTGTCCTGTGGTCGATCCAATCGCGATCGGTGGCATTGATTACCGGCGCCCCGGTCTTCCGTGACGCTGCGGCAAATTTGCGATCCGACAAATCAAAGGCCACCAGCTCAGGGTCTGAGGGGAAGTCAACGAATGATCCGTCCGCATTCTTCTCCAGACGGATGCGCTCGACTCTGCCTCCATATTCCGTAAGGACGAGGCGGAAGAATTGATCCCCAACTCCAGGCGCCCCATTGTGATTGAAGTGGCGACGATACTCGCCGACGATCTCGCCCGCGTCGTCAACGACTATCCGGCCGTTGGATAGGAGCGCTCTCAGCGCCTGTAGCGCTGCCTGCCTGCACGCGGGCGTCGCATTCGTGTCTCTTCCGTTCGCCACCTTTGCGACGTTCGTATCTACCACTCGCAACATCAGTCTGTTTGAGACATTCGCTTGAGGCGAGCTTCTTCGGCAGCAAAGGTCTCTCCGAACGCGTCGCCCATGAATTTCGGTGGCCAATTGACGATGTTTCCGAACAGATCGAGACCCAGGTCATGGAGCTGAGAGCCTCCGTCAGACGCGTCGCAGAAGTACAGCTTTACGTCTTCATTCGAGACGCTTCCCTCTGCGACCCGCCTTTGCAGGCGGAGTAACAAATGCTCGGAATGGCTTTCGACGATGACCTGCAGACCTCGGTTCTGCGCGACGTTGAGTAGTACGTCAGCAAGCCCCGCCTGAGCCAATGGATGCAAGTGAATCTCTGGCTGTTCAAGGATCACCGTCGAACCCTCTGGCACATACAGCAACTGCGTTATGATCGGCAGCACTTGCGAGACGCCAAATCCCACGTCCGTGAGTAGTGCTTCGGGACCCGATTTGCGGACATGTATCCTCGCCTGCCAACGATCCGATTTCGGGGCGATCTCATCAACAGTGAACGTGTGGATCAATCCCATCTCACGGAGCCAAAAGGCGACCATTTCCTGAAATGGTCGGAGCGGGCCCCTATGCACGCGATTGCGAGTCTCACGCGCCATGGTCGCGGCGATGATGGCATTAATCGTTCTCTCGCCGTAAACCCCTACATCGCGTGGTCGGGAGCCCGCCCAGAGATAGTCTCGTTTCGGGAACTCGCGTAGGGGCCCAAGGTAGTAAACGCCATCGATCTGCTCTTCGAAGGCAGCCTCCAGTTGCGAGAGCAAGGACGCGTTCTGGAAATACGTGCGTGCCTGATCCGGAAACGCATAGGACTTAATCGGACCTGGGAGCTGCCACTTGCGGCCCACCGTCCGCGTAAACCGAAACCCACCCCCCTCCGAGGAAAGATCAAAGGACGGTTCTCCCGGACTCTTCGGCGCAAGTCGAAACTTCACGCCCTGAAGCTCGTACTCAAGCTTCCTCGCCGAAACGCTACGTTCACGCGCTACCACTTCGCTCCCAACGCGAAGTTGGCGACCTCTAACGAAGCTATCGGTACGCTTGCCCTTTGGATCAACGAGGGCGAGCTCTCGATCACGCTCGAAAGTCAGATCCCAGTTCAGCGATAGCGTCTCGTCGTGCGAATAGACCAGATTCTTGTATAGCCCCAGATTGACCCATGGCCCATTCAGTTCCAGCGATATCGCTCGGTCGGTTGCTTCCTTCGTCTGCTTAAGCAGCAGGAGCAACTGGATGATGCTCGACTTACCGGACGAGTTCGTTCCGAAGAGCCCAGTGATCTTCCCGAACGAAATGTCGGCGACGGGCCAAGACTTGAAGTTCGTAAAGCGCAGTCTTCGCAGCATCGGCGAAGCCTATCGAACGCAGTCGCTCTTGTCAGCGATCCAAGTAGCGGCCGGACGACGCTCGGTGCCGATCTGCCGCCTGACGTGTCGCCGCGACAACAGAAAGGGCGAAATCATGAACGCTACACGCTTGGGCCGTTGCCCCGTCGCGGCCTACCAACCGCGGCCGCCCGCCGCGTCCTTCGCTCGCCCCCATCGAACCCCCGCCAGCACCCCCGAAAAGCAAAACGGGCTACGCCTTGCGGCGTAACCCGTTGATTTCATTGGTCGGGACGGCGGGATTCGAACTCGCGACCCCTTGCACCCCATGCAAGTGCGCTACCAGGCTGCGCTACGCCCCGAAGCCGCGGAGTATATCAGGACCGAGGGGGCCCAGGCGCCTCAGCGCAGCAGGTCCAGTGCGCGCCGCAGGTCGTCGCGGATCGCATCGAGGTCCGCGGCGCCCGGCGCCGGCACCTCGACCGGCGCTGCCTCGACGCCCGTCGGCTCCGCAGGCTCGAACTCGCGCAGCTTGCCGTTCTGCGAGCTCTCGCCGAGGCGGTTGCGCGCCCCGCTGATCGTGAAGCCCTGCTCGTAGAGCAACTCGCGGATCCGCCTGACGAGCAGCACCTCGTGGTGCTGGTAGTAGCGCCGGTTGCCGCGCCGCTTCATCGGCCGCAGCTGCGTGAACTCCTGCTCCCAATAGCGCAGCACGTGCGGCTTGACGCCGCACAACTCGCTGACCTCGCCGATCGTGAAATAGCGCTTGGCGGGAATCGGCGGCAACGGCGCCTTCTGTTCGGACTTGTTCTGCATGCTCGACCGTGCTGGATGGGAAGCCTCGACGCACCCTGGGGAGACGTCAGTGGCCGGCTTCCTCGATCTGCGACTTCAGCTTCTGGCTCGCGTGAAACGTGACCACGCGTCGGGCCGAGATCGGGATCTCCTCGCCGGTCTTGGGATTGCGCCCCGGCCGCTGGGGCTTGTCGCGCAGCTGGAAGTTGCCGAAGCCGGACAGCTTGACGCTCTCGCCGCGCTCGAGCGCGTCGCGGATCTCGTCGAAGAACGTCTCGACCATGTCCTTCGCCTCGCGCTTGTTGAGCCCGACGCGCTCGAACAGCATCTCGGCCAGTTCGGCCTTCGTCAGGGTGAGCGCCTCGTTGCCCGCCTCGTTGCCCGCCTCGTCGCCGGTCTCGTGGCCCGCACCGGGCCGGGTCGGCTGCGAAACCGCGGTCTGCGCGTCGCCGGATGCGTCGTGCAGAGGCTCCGGAACGGCCTGGCCAAGGTGGGTCATCGTCTCCGCCACTCGCATCGAATCTGCTTGCAGGATCGGGGTCAGGAATCAGCCGCCCGAGCGAAGCCTTGCCTGGATCGTCCGCCCCAGGCGGGCGACGATCGCGTCGACCGCTGCGGTCGCCTCGGCCTCGCTCAGCGTGCGACGAGTATCTTGCATCCACAACCGGAAGGCAAGGCTTTTTTCCTTATTTTCCAATCCCTTACCGCGATATTCGTCGAACAGCTTGACGTTCTTGATGACCTGCGCGGAAGGCTCTCCGGCGATCGCCGCGTCGATCTCCGACAGGATCCTGGCCGCCGACAGGTCGCTGGCGACCACGATCGAGAGGTCGCGGATCACCGGCGGGAACTTCGACACCTCTTCGTAGACCGGAACGGATCGTTCCAGTAGCGGATCGAGATCGATCTCGGCCACGACCGGCGGCAGCGGCAATTCCAGCTCCTGCACGAGCGCCGGATGCAACTCGCCGAGCCAGCCCGCCGGTCCCGCCGACGTCACGATGCAGGCGCTGCGTCCCGGGTGCAGCGCCGGATGCCCGGCCGGCTCGAAGCCGAGCGCCACCCCCGCGACCGCCTCGAGATCGCCCTTGACGTCGAAGAAATCGACCCGCCGCGCGCTTGCTCCCCACTGCTCGTCGAGGTGGGGCCCGAACGCGAGCAGGCCGAGCCGGCGCGGCTGCGCGACTCCCTGGACCTGCTGCGGCCCGGCGACGACCGACGCATCGGCGACGAAGATCCGGCCGACCTCGAACAGGCGCACCCGCGAGGCCTTGCGGTTGAGGTTCGCGCGCAGCGACTCGAGCATTCCGCCCCACAGCGTCGTGCGCATCACGTCCATCTGCGCGGCGATCGGGTTCAGCAGCCGGATCGGGTCGCGGCCGCTCAGCCGCCGGTCCAGAGCGCCCGCGACGAAGCTGTAGTGGATCGCCTCCTGGTAGTCGCGCGCCGCGACCTGGCGCTTGAACGCGCCGAGCGTGCGGCGGGCTTCGGGCATCGGCCGCATCGCCGCGCCGCTCTTCGGCGGCCGCAGCGGCAGGCGTTCGTAGCCCCAGAGGCGCACCACCTCCTCGATCAGGTCTTCCTCGATCTGCAGGTCGAAACGATACGAGGGCGGCGTGACCACGAAGCGATCGGCCTCGCGCCGCGCCGGCAGGCGCAGCCGCTCGAAGACCGAGGCGATCTCGGCTTCGGGAATGTCGACGCCGATCACCTTGCGCGCCCGCGCCACGCGCAGGCCGACCGGCTCGCGCGCAGGCAGCGCGGTGATCGTGTCTTCGACCGGCCCGGCCTGCCCGCCGCAGATCGCAAGGATGAGCCGCGTGATGTATTCGAGGTGATCGACGGTGGTGGCCGCGTCGACGCCGCGCTCGAAGCGCGCCCCCGCGTCGGTGGCGAAGTTGTAGCGGCGCGAGCGCCCGGCGATCGCCGCGGGCCACCAGAATGCCGCTTCGAGATAGACGTTCCGGGTGTCGTCCGACACCGCGGTCGAGTCGCCGCCCATGATGCCGGCCAGGCTCTCGACCTGGCGCGCGTCGGCGATCACGCCGACGTCGGCCGCCAGATCGACCGTCTGCCCGTTGAGCAGCTTCAGCTGCTCGCCCTCGCGCGCCCAGCGAACCTCGAGGCCTCCGTCGATGCGATCGAGGTCGAACACGTGCGAGGGCCGCCCGAGTTCGAGCATCACGTAGTTGGAGATGTCCACCAGCGCGGAGATGCTGCGCTGGCCCGCGCGCTCGAGGCGCTGGCGCATCCAGGCGGGAGTCGGCGCCTTCGGATCGACGCCCCGGATCACGCGCCCCGAGAAGCGCCCGCACAGGTCGGGCGCCGCGATTCGCACCGGTAGCCGGTCGTCGATGCCCACCGGCGCGGCCTCGAAAGCCGGCTCGCGCAGCGCGGCACCCGAGATCGCCGAGAGCTCGCGCGCCACGCCGAACACGCTCATGCAGTGCGCGAGATTCGGCGTGAGCTTGAGCGTGTAGACGAGTTCGTCGAGCGCCAGCGCGCCGCGCAGGTCGGCCCCCAGCGGCGCGTCGCCTTCGAGCGCCATCAGGCCGCTGTGGTCCTCGGAGAGTCCGAGCTCGCGCGCCGAGCACAGCATGCCCTGGCTCTCGACGCCGCGCATCTTCACCGGCTTGATCGCGAAGCCGCCCGGCAGCTCGGCGCCCGGCAGCGCGCAGGCCACGCGCATGCCCGCCGCGACGTTCGGCGCGCCGCAGACGATCGTGCGCAGGCCGCCGTCGCCGACGTCGACCTCGCAGACCGACAGCTTGTCGGCGTTCGGATGACGCGCGACGCTGCGCACCTCGGCCACGACGACGCCGCGGAACGGCGGCGCGGCCGCGCTCGCCTCCTCGACCTCGAGACCGGCCATCGTCAGGCGGTCGGCGATCTCCTCGCTCGTCCAGTCGGGCGACGCGAAGCTTCTCAACCAGCTCTCGGGGACACGCATCCTGGGCTCCGGCCTATCGGTTGAACTGCTGCAGGAAGCGCAGGTCGTTCTCGTAGAACATGCGCAGGTCGCCGACGCCGTAGCGCAGCATCGCAAGCCGCTCGATTCCCGAGCCGAACGCGAACCCGATGTAACGCTCCGGGTCGAGCCCGAAGTTGCGCACGACGTTCGGGTGCACCTGCCCCGATCCGCTGACCTCGAGCCAGCGCCCGGCCAGCGGGCCATCGGCGAAGCGCATGTCGATCTCGGCCGAGGGCTCGGTGAACGGGAAATACGAGGGCCGGAAGCGCACGTCGAGGTCGTCGCGCTCGAAGAAGCGCCGCAGGAAGTCGGCGTAGACGCTCTTGAGGTCGGCGAAGCTCACGTCCTCGTCGATCCAGAGCCCCTCGAACTGGTGGAACATCGGCGAGTGGGTCGCATCGGAGTCGACCCGGTAGGTCTTGCCCGGGGCGATCACCTTGATCGGCGGCCGGTGCGCGCGCGCGTAGCGGACCTGCACCGGACTCGTGTGGGTGCGCAGCAGCAGCCCGCCACCCTTTCCGTCGGGCGCGTCGACGTAGAAGGTGTCGTGCATCGACCGCGCCGGGTGGTTCTCGGGCGTGTTCAGCGCGGTGAAGTTGAAGAAATCCTCCTCGATCTCGGGCCCGTCGGCGACCTCGAAGCCGATCGAGTGGAAGATCGCCTCGATGCGCTCGATCGTCAGCGTGAGCGGGTGCAGCCCGCCGCTGCCCGGGCCGCGCCCCGGCAGCGTGACGTCGATCGCCTCCTGCGCGAGCCGCGCGTCGAGCTCGGCGCGCGCCAGTGCCGCCTCGCGGCTGCGCACCGCGCGCTCGATTGCCTGCTTCGCCTCGTTGAGCTCGCGCCCCACCGCCGAACGCTCGGAGGGCGCCAGCGCGCCGAGCTTCTTCATCTCGGCGGTCAGCGCACCGTCCTTGCCGAGCGCACGCGCCTTCGCGTTGGCGAGCTCGGGAGCGTTGCGCGCGGCGCCGACCTCGGCCGCCAGCCGCTCGACCATCGCGGCGAAGCGCCCGGACGCGGCGTGCCCGCCGCCCGGCGTCGACGGGGTACTCTGTGAATTCGACATGGCTGCGAAGGAGGTTCCCTGGTGCAAGAAAAACGGGGCCGCGAAGGCCCCGTCGTGTTCGCCGGCGGGCGGCGCGCCGCCCGGCCCGACGCAGCGGCTCGCGCGGCTTACGCCGCGCCGAGCGAGGCCTTCACGCGCGCGACGATCGCCGCGAACGCCGGCTTGTCGGCGACCGCGAGGTCGGCGAGCACCTTGCGATCGAGCCCGATCGACGCGCGGTTCAATCCGTTGATGAACACGCTGTAGGTGATGCCGTGCTCGCGAACCGCGGCGTTGATCCGCGCGATCCAGAGCGAACGGAACACGCGCTTCTTGTTGCGCCTGTCGCGGTACGCGTACTGGCCGGCCCGCATGACCGCCTGCTTGGCGATGCGATAGACGTTGCCGCGGCGGCCGCGGTAGCCCCTGGCTGCCGCGATGACCTTCTTGTGGCGCGCGCGCGCCGTGACTCCACGTTTGACTCGGGGCATGGCGCTCTCCTTATGCGTACGGCAGCATGGCCTTGACGGAATCGACGTTCGTGTCGTGCACGTTCATCGTTCCGCGCAGCTGGCGCTTGTTCTTCGTGGTCTTCTTGGTCAGGATGTGGCGCTTGAACGCCTGACCCCGCTTCACGCTGCCGGAGGCGCGGACGCGGAAGCGCTTCGCAGCGCCTTTCTTCGTCTTCATCTTGGGCATGACAACCCCTTGCCTTCTCTTCTAATGCCTTGTCGGGTGTCCGGCGACCTGCCGGCACTTCGAGGACCCGCTCGGCTTCTCTGGCGCCCGTGGGCGCCGGTAACAACTACTTCTTCTTCCTGGGCGAGATCACCATGATCATCTGCCTGCCTTCCAGGCGCGGCATCTGCTCGACCACCGCGATGTCGTCGAGGTCGGTGCGCACCCGCTCGAGCAGCCGCACGCCGAACTCCTGGTGCGCCATCTCGCGCCCGCGAAACCGCAACGTGATCTTCGCCTTGTCGCCCTCTTCGAGGAATCGCCGCAGGTTGCGCAGCTTCACCGCATAGTCGCCTTCGTCGGTGCCTGGCCGGAACTTGACTTCCTTGACCTGGATGACCTTCTGCTTCAGGCGGGCATCGTGCTGCCGCTTCTGCTCCTGGTACTTGAACTTTCCATAGTCCATCAGGCGGCAGACGGGAGGAGCGGCCTGCGGCGCGATTTCGACCAGGTCGACTTCGGCCTCCTCGGCCATGCGCATGGCCTCCCTCAGGCTCACGATACCGATCGGCTCGTTTTCGATGCCTACGAGCCGCACCTCGGGCACGTTGATCTCACCGTTGATGCGATGCGCGCGTTCAGCTGTAGCGATGCTCAGTTCTCCTGCAAAAGGAAAAAAACGACGGCCATGCAACGACGCGGACCCGCGGGCCGGCCCGCTCCGCGTTGCGGAACACGCCAGGCTCGCCGGTCATTGCGGGTTGGATCGCTTCTGCGCGACGTCTTCTGACAGCCGCGCCGCGAACGCCCCGACGTCGAGGACACCGAGATCGGCACCCCCGCGCGCGCGCACGGCCACCTTGCCAGCCTGCCGCTCCTTGTCGCCGACGACGAGGAGATATGGGATCTTCTGCAGGCTGTTTTCGCGGATTTTATAGTTGATTTTCTCGTTCCGCAAATCGGCCCGTACCCTAAACCCTTGTTTTCTCAGCGTTTCCGCAACAGACGCCGCGTATTCGGCCTGCGCGTCGGTGATGTTCATGACGACCGCCTGGACCGGCGCCAGCCACATCGGCAGTGCGCCGGCGTGGTGCTCGATCAGGATCCCGATGAAGCGCTCCAGCGAGCCGACGATGGCCCGGTGAAGCATCACAGGCACTCGCCGGGTGTTGTCCTCGGCGACGTACTCGGCGCCCAGCCGCCCGGCAGTGTTGAAGTCGACCTGCATCGTGCCGCACTGCCACTGGCGCCCGATCGCGTCGCGCAGCGTGTACTCGATCTTCGGGCCGTAGAAAGCGCCCTCGCCGGGCGAGATTTCGAATTCGCAGCCGGCGCGGCGCAGGCTCTCCATCAGCGCGGCCTCGGCCTTGTCCCAGACCTCGTCCGATCCGACCCGCTTCTCGGGGCGGGTCGCGACCTTGTACAGGATGTCGGTGAAGCCGAAATCGCGGTAGACGCGCTGCAGGCGGTCGGTAAAGGCGACGCACTCGTCGAGGATCTGGTCCTCGGTGCAGAACGAATGCCCGTCGTCCTGCGTGAAGCCGCGCACCCGCATGATGCCGTGCAGCGCGCCCGAGGGCTCGTTGCGGTGGCACTGGCCGAATTCGCCGTAGCGCAGCGGCAGGTCGCGGTACGAGCGCAGGTCGGACTTGAAGATCTGCACGTGCCCCGGGCAGTTCATCGGCTTGAGCGCGTAGTGCCGGTTCTCCGACTCGGTCGTGAACATGTTCTCGCGATAGTTCTGCCAGTGCCCGGTGCGCTCCCACAAGCTGCGGTCGAGGATCTGCGGGCCCTTGACCTCCTGGTAGCCGCTGTCCTGGTAGACGCGCCGCATGTACTGCTCGACCTGCTGCCAGATCGCCCAGCCCTTCGGGTGCCAGAAGACGAGTCCCGGCGCCTCTTCCTGCATGTGGAACAGGTCGAGCTCGCGGCCCAGCCGACGGTGGTCGCGCTTCTCGGCTTCCTCGAGCATGTGCAGGTAGGCGTCCTGGTCCTCCTTCTTCGCCCAGGCGGTGCCGTAGATGCGCTGGAGCATCTCGTTCTTCGAGTCGCCGCGCCAGTAGGCGCCGGCCAGCTTCATCAGCTTGAAGACCTTCAGGCGCCCGGTGGACGGCACATGCGGGCCGCGGCACAGGTCGACGAAGTCGCCCTCGCGGTACAGCGTGATCGGCTCTCCGGCCGGGATCGCCGCGATGATCTCGGCCTTGTAGCGCTCGCCGATCGACTCGAAGAACTTCACCGCCTCGTCGCGGTCCCAGAGCTCGCGGACGACGGTTTCGTCCTTCTTCGCGAGCTCGGCCATCTTCGCCTCGATCGCGGCGAGGTCCTCGGGCGTGAACGGGCGCTTGTACGAAAAGTCGTAGTAGAAGCCGTTCTCGATCACCGGGCCGATCGTGACCTGGGCGTCGGGGAACAGCGACTTCACCGCGTACGCGAGCAAGTGCGCCGTGGAATGCCGGATGACTTCCAGGCCTTCCGGGTCGCGATCGGTGACGATGGCCAGCGTCGCGTCCGACCCGATCCGGTGCGAGGTGTCGACCAGCCGCCCGTCGACCTTGCCGGCGACGGCCGCCCGGGCGAGCCCCGCGCCGATCGACGCCGCGACCTCGGCCACCGTCGGCGGCGCGTCGAAGCGTCGTTGCGAACCATCGGGGAGCGTGATCACGACCATGTCGGGCGAGTCTTCGGTGGCGGCGCGAGGCGTGCTACAAACGAAAAGTGCGGCGAGGCCGCACTTCCTGCCGGACTCCGCGGCGCCGGGCGGGCCGTTCGGGCCGGCGCCAGCGCGCTGCGTGGTGTCCTGGTAGGCGCGATTGGACTCGAACCAACGACCCCCACCATGTCAAGGTGGTGCTCTAACCAGCTGAGCTACGCGCCTGCAAACGAAAATTATACATCAGCCGGGCGCCGCTCCGAGAGCGCGACGCGCGACAGCCAGGCGACGGGCACGACGCCCACCAGCACGATCAGCAGCGCGGGCAGCGCCGCCTCGGCGAGCCGCTCGTCCGAGGCGAACTGGTAGGTGACCACGGCCAGCGTGTCGAAGTCGAACGGGCGCAGCACCAGCGTGGCCGGGAGCTCCTTCAGGCAGTCGATCGCGACCAGCAGTGCGGCGGCGCCGACGCTCCGGCGCATCAGCGGCCAGTGCACCTCGCGCAGCACCTCGAGCGGGCGTCGGCCCAGGCTGCGCGCGCTGTGGTCCATCGAGGGGCTGATCCGCTTCAGGCCCGACTCGACACCCTGGTAGGCCACCGAGAAGAACCGCACCGCGTAGGCGTAGACGATCGCCGCCACGCTGCCGCCGGCCAGCGCCGAGGGCACGCCGAGCCAGCCGGTCAGCGGCGCAAGCGCCCGATCGACGGCGCCCGACAGGATCAGCAGGCCGACGCCGAGCACGACGCCGGGAACCGCGTAGCCGGTGTTCGAGAAGAGCAGCGCGGCGCGCAGCGTGGGCGAGGACGCGACGCGCGCCGAATACGCGGCCACCAGCGACACCGGCAGCACGATCGCGGCCCCGCACACCGCCAGCAGCGCGGTGTTGGCGATCCAGCGCGGCAGCCGGGCGTCGAGGGTGGCTCCGCCGTCGATCCAGGCGCCGAGCAGCAGCGCCGCCGGAAGCGCGAAGCCGAGCACGACCGGCGTCGCGCAGGCCAGCGTCGCGCGCCAGGCGGCCGCGCCGACCAGCGGACGCCGCGGCGCGGGCCGCGGATTGCGCACGTGGAACTGCATCCGCCCGCGCTGGCCGCGCTCGAGCGCGAGCATCGCCAGCACGATCGCGAGCAGCATCACCGCGAGCCGCGCCGCGCCGGCGCGGTCGCCCATGCCCTGCCAGGCCCGATAGATCCCGGCGGTGAAGCTGTCCACCGAGAAGTAGGCGACGGTGCCGAAGTCCGCCAGCGTTTCCATCATCGCCAGTGCGCAGCCGGCGACCACCGCAGGTCGCGCGACCGGCCAGGTGACGCGCCACCAGGCGCGCCTGCGGCTCATGCCGAGCGACCGGGCCGCCTCGCCGAGCGAGGGACTGCGGTCGGCGAACGCGGCGCGCGCGAGCAGGTAGACGTACGGATACAGGGCGAGGCCGAGGAACGCGGCGGCCGCGGGCCACGAGTGGATGTCGGGAAACCAGTACTCGCCGACCTCCCAGCCGGTGAGGCGACGCAGCCCGGTCTGCAGCGGGCCGAAGCTCGCGAGAAAGTCGGTGTATGCGTAGGCCATCACGAACGCGGGCGTCGCCAGCGGCAGCACCAGCATCCACGAGAGCGCGCGGCGCCCGGGGAAGTCGTAGGCGGCCACCAGCCATCCGGTGCCCACGCCGACGAGCAGCACCACCGCGAGGACTGCCGCCGCCAGCTTCGCGGTCGTGAGCGCGTAGCGCGGCAGCACCGTGCCGAACAGGTGCGCGAGCGCGCCCTCCGCCTGAAGGTCGGCCGGCGACGGCGCGAAGGCCAGCCAGACGAGCGCGACGGTGGGCGCGGCGATCGCCAGCGCGGCCAGCACCGAGCCCAAGGCCAGCAGCCGCGGCGAGAGGCCCATCGAGGGATCGATGCGCAGCCAGCGGCGGGCAGAAGGCACGGGAAGATCTGGCGCGGAATTCGGCACGGGGCGGCTGGCACTACAATCCGGGACTGAGAATTATAGGTATTTGCGATGGCCTCGAACCCGCCCGCAGCGCCGGGCATGGCGGCGCTGCGCGTCGACGACCTGCACGTCGCGTTCCAGCAGGGCGCGCGCAGCACGCGCGTGCTCGACGGCCTGTCGTTCGAGCTGCGCCCGGGCGAGATCGGCTGCCTGCTCGGGGCGTCGGGGTGCGGCAAGACCACGGCGCTGCGCGCGATCGCCGGCTTCGTGCGCCCGGACCGCGGCGCCGTCCGGATCGGCGAGCGCTGCGTCGCCTCGCCCGGCGACTGGATCGAGCCCGAGCATCGCGGCGTCGGCGTCGTCTTCCAGGACTACGCGCTGTTTCCGCACCTCGACGTTGCCGACAACGTCGCGTTCGGGCTGCGCGCGACGCCCGCCGCCGAACGGCCGGCCCGGGTCGCGAGCATGCTCGGCCTGGTCGGGCTGCCCGACGTCGCGCGGCGCTTTCCGCACGAGCTCTCCGGCGGCCAGCAGCAGCGCGTCGCGCTGGCGCGCGCGCTCGCGCCGTCCCCGTCGATCCTGCTGCTCGACGAGCCGTTCTCGAACCTCGACCCCGACCTGCGCGAGCGCCTGGCGCTGGACTTGCGCGACATCCTGAAGCGCCACCGCACCACGGCGCTGCTGGTCACGCACGACCAGTACGAGGCCTTCGCGCTGGCCGACCGGGTCGGCGTGATGCACGCGGGCCGCATCGAGCAGTGGGACACCCCGTACCGGCTCTATCACCAGCCCGCGACGCGGCTGGTCGCCGATTTCGTCGGCCTGGGGACCTTCCTGCCCGGGCGCCTCGAGCACCGCGACGGCAACACGCTGGTGCACCTGGAGCTCGGCAGCCTGCCGATCCGGACGCGCACCGACCAGGCGATCGCCGGCGTCACCGCGAACGACCGGGGCGAGGTCGTCGTGCTGCTGCGTCCCGACGACGTCGTCCACGACGATGGCAGCCCGATGCGGGCCGAGGTCGTGCGCAAGGCGTTCCGCGGTGCGCAGTTCCTGTACACGCTGCGGCTCGACAGCGGCCAGCCGCTGCTCGCGCTGGTCCCGAGCCATCACGACCACGCGGTCGGCGAGCGCATCGGCGTGCGCTTCGACGCCGATCACGTCGTCACCTTCCCGCCCGACGCCGGCGCCGCGCGCGCCGCCGATTGACCGGGCCGCGGGCGGACTGCCGGCGCCCGTTCAGACGCCGAGGTAGGCCTGCAGCGCCGCCTCGTCGCCGGCCAGCGCCTGCGAGCTTCCCTCGAGCGCGACCTGCCCGCGCTCGAGCACGACGCAGCGATCGGTGTGCGCCAGCACCGCGCGATAGTTGCGGTCGACGACCAGCGACGCGATGCCGCTCGCGCGGATTCCCGCGACGATGCCCCAGATCTCGCGCACGATCAGCGGCGCGAGCCCTTCGGTGGCCTCGTCGAGGACGATGAGGTCGGGGTTCGTCATCAGCGCGCGCCCGATCGCGAGCATCTGCTGCTCCCCGCCGGAGAGCTGGTTGCCGCCGTGGTGCAGCCGCTCGGTCAGTCGCGGGAAGGTCTGCAGGACGCGCTCGAGGCCCCAGTCGGCCTGGCCACGCAGGCCCGGGCGCGCGGCCATCAGCAGGTTCTCGCGCACCGAAAGGTTCGGGAAGATGCCACGCCCTTCGGGAACGTAGCCGATCCCGAGCCGCGCGACCCGATCGGGACGCTCGGACGTGCAATCGCGGCCGCGCACGACGACGCGCCCGGTGGTCGCGCGCATCAGCCTGAGCATTGCGCGGATCAGCGTCGTCTTGCCCATCCCGTTGCGGCCGAGCAGCCCGACAGATTCGCCCGCGTCGATGCGCAGGCTCACGCCGCGCAGCACGTGGCTCTGGCCGTAGTAGGCGTGCAGGTCGGCGATCTCGATCAGCGTTTCGGCCATGGTCAGTGCGTTGCGCAGCGCGCGGGCGTGCCCGTCGCGGCTAGTGCGCGCCCTCCTCGCCCAGGTACGCGGTCTGCACGTCGGCGTTGGCGCGGATCGCCTCGGGCGACCCGGTGGCGATGACGCGTCCGTTGACCATCACGGTGATCTCGTCCGAGACGCGGAACACCGCATCCATGTCGTGCTCGACCAGCAGGATCGCGTGCTCCGCCTTCAGCCCCTCGAGCAGCGACAGCATCCGGTCGGACTCCTCGGCGCCCATGCCGGCGAGCGGCTCGTCGAGGACGAGCACCCGCGGGCCGGTCGCCAGGCACATCGCGATCTCGAGCTGGCGCTTCTGGCCGTGCGACAGCGTGCCGGCGACGAGATGGGCCTGCGCGGCGAGCCCGGCGCGCTCGAGCGCGTGGGAGGCGGCAGCGCAGCTCACTTCGCACGAAGACGCCGGCGTCAGCCAGTCCCAGGGGCGCTGGAGCCTGGCCTGCGCGCTCAGCCGGCAGTTCTCGAACACCGTGAACGGCGCGTAGATCGTGTTGCGCTGGTAGCTGCGGCCGAGCCCCGCCTGGGCGCGCCGCGGCTGCGACCAGCGCGAGACGTCCTGGCCGAGGAGCTCGACCGTTCCCTCGCTCGCCTGGATCTCGCCGCACAGCAGGTTGATCAGCGTCGACTTGCCGGCGCCGTTGGTGCCGATCACCGCGTGGACCGTACCGAGCCGCACCGCGACCGACACGTCGTCGACGGCCTTCAGGCCGCCGAAGCTGCGCGAGACACTGCGCGCGCGCAGCAGCACCTCGCCGGCGCCGGCCTCAGGCATGGCGCAGCCTCCGCAGCTGCGAGACGCGACGGGCGAGCTGCCTGCCGATGCCGACGATGCCGTTCGGCATCAGCGCGACGCAGGCGATGATCGCGAAGCCGAGCGTCAGTTGCCAGTGCTGGGCCATGGCCCCGAAGATCGCCTCCGACTGGAACAGCTCCTGCAGCAGCACGAACGCGAACGCGCCGATCACTGCGCCGCGCAGGTGGCCGAGCCCGCCGAGGATGATCATGATCAGCACGGCGCCCGACTGGTGCCACGACAGCAGCTCGGGACTCACGAAGCCGTCCTTCAGCGCGTACAGGAATCCGGCGAGGCCGGCGAACATGCCGGCCAGCACGAAAGCGGCTAGCTTGTAGCCGTACGTCGGGAACCCCACCGCCCGCATTCGCTGCTCGTTCACGCGGATGCCGGCCAGCGCATGGCCGAAGCGGCTGCGCACGAGCAGCCCCAGCACCCAATAGGTGAAGACGAGGCAGGCGAGCACGAACAGATAGAAGGTGAGCCCGTCGTCGAGATCGAACGGCCGCCACCCGGCGATCGTCAGCTCCGGACGGAAGTACAGGTAGATTCCGTCGCTGCCGCCGCCCAGCTTCGTGTCGTGGAACACGTAGTAACCCATCTGCGCGAAGGCCAGCGTGACCATGATGAAGTAGATGCCGCGGGTGCGCAGCGACAGCGCGCCCACCACCAGCGCATAGAGCCCCGCCGCGATCACCGAGGCCGGCAGGAGCCAGAGCAGCGACGCGGGATTCGACTGCGGCGTGAGCAGCGCGGCGGTATAGGCGGCGATGCCGAGAAAGGCCGCGTGGCCGAAGCAGACCAGCCCGGTCTGGCCGACCAGCAGTTCGAGGCTGAGCGCGAAGATCGAGAGGATCATGATCTTCGTGACCAGGTCGATCCCGAACTTGCTGCCCAGCGCCGGAAAAACCGCCAGCAGGACGGCGACCGCCACCACGGGCACGATGCGGGGGACTGCCACGTTCACCGTCGCGCTCAGGCTGTCCGGAACAGCCCTTCGGGCCGCCACAGCAGGATCGCGGCCATCAGCACGTAGACGAGCACGCCGGCGGCCTGCGGAAAGAACACCGTGCCGAACGTCTCGACGAACCCGACCAGCAGCGCGGCGAGCAGCGCGCCGCGAATCGACCCGATGCCGCCGATCACGACGACGACGAAGCAGATGATGAGGACCTGGTTACCCATGCCCGGATAGACCGACGACACCGGCGCGGCGATCGCGCCGGCCAGCGCGGCCAGCGCGACGCCGGCGGAGAACACGACGCGGTAGAGGAACTTGATGTCCACGCCCATCGCCTGGACCATCTCGCGGTTCGACGCGCCGGCCCTCACGGTCATGCCGAGCCGCGTGCGCGTGATCACCCAGAACAGGCCAAGCGCCACCAGCACGCAGACCCCCGACACGAACAGTCGGTAGACCGGATAGGTCATCAGTTCGCCCAGCGGCAAGGTGCCGGCCAGCGAAGGCGGAGGCGACACGCCGTGCACGTCGTTGCCGACCAGGATGCTGCGCGTCTCCTCGAACACGAGGATCAGCGCGTAGGTCATCAGCACCTGCTGCAGGTGCTCACGCTCGTACAGGTAGCTGAAGAAGCACCACTCGAGCACGTAGCCGAGGACCACCGACAGGACGACGCCGAGCGCCAGCGTCGCGAAGAATCCGCCGCCGACCGTGTGCTCGACCAGCGGCGCCAGCGCGAACGCCATGTACGCGCCGATCATGTAAAAACTGCCGTGCGCCAGGTTGATGACGCCCATGATCCCGAAGATCAGCGTGAGTCCACTGGCCACCAGGAACAGCAGCAACCCGTACTGGACGGCGTTCAGGCACTGGACGAGAAAGACGACTGGATCCATGCGGGACATCCGGCGGGCGCGGCGGACGCGAAGACGGGCCCGGCCCGAGGCCGCGCCCGTCCTGGCGCCGCGCCCGCGCGCGGCTTACATCCGGCAGCCGCGACCCGGGTCGGCCAGCGCCTTGGCCGCGACGCCCTGCACCTGGTTGGTCTTGCCCACGACCTTGCGCAGGTAGATGTCCTGCACCGGGTTGTGCGACTTCGACAGCGTGAACGCGCCGCGGGGGCTGTCGATGCGAGCCTTCGCCATCGCCGCGTACATCGCGTCGCGCTTGCTCATGTCGCCTTTCGCGGCGGCCAGGCCGATGCCCAGCATCTGCGCCGCGTCGTAGCCCTGCACCGCGTAGACGTCGGGCTGCAGCTTGTACGCCTTCGCGTACGCCAGGCGGAACGACTTGTCCTTCGCATTGTCGAGGCCGTCGGCATAGTGCAGCGTCGTGAGCAGCCCCTGCGCGGCCTCACCCTGCGCCTCGAGCGTGCCGTCGGTGAGGAAGCCCGCCCCGACCAGCGGGATCGACTTGCCCAGCCCGGCAGCCGCGTAGTCCTTGACGAACTTGACCGCGCCGGCGCCGGCGAAGAACGTGTAGACGACGTCGGGCTTGATCGAAGCAATCTCGGTCAGCAGCGCCTGGAATTCCTCGCGCGGGAACGGCAGCGTGAGTTCCTTCACGATCTGGCCGCCCGCCTTCGTGAAGCTCTCCTTGAAGCCGTTGACGCTCTCCTCGCCGGCCGCGTATTTCCAGGTGATCGTGACCGCCTTCTTGTAGCCGCGCTTGGCCGCCACTTCGCCCATCGCGTACCCGGGCTGCCAGTTCGAGAACGACGTGCGGAAGATGTTCGGTGCGCACATCGGGCCGGTGACCGCGTCGGCGCCGGCGTTGGGTACGATCAGCAGGGTGCCGCTGTCCTTCGCGGCCTTGGCCATCGCCATCGCGACGCCCGAGTGCACCGTGCCCACGACCACGTCGACCTGGTCGCGCTTGATCAGCTTGTTGACGTTGTCGGTGGCCTTCGACGGATCGCTCTCGTCGTCGACGCGCACGTATTCGATCTGCTGGCCGGCCAGCTTGCCGCCGTGCTCGTCCACGTAGAGTTTGAAGCCGTTCTCGATCGCGGTGGCGAGTGCGGCGTACGTGCCCGTGTACGGCAGCATGAAGCCGACCTTCACCGGCTTGCCCTGGGCGGCGGCGCCCCCCGCCATGGCCGCGACCACTGCCGCGGCGGCCAGCTTGACTGCGTGTCTCCTGTGCATCGAAATCTCCTGTGCATGACTGACGGATGGGCCGCCATCGACCCGCCGACGACGGCGCCCGAACCGGGTGCTCCGAACGATAGCCGACGAAGATTGCGCTGTCAGCGAAGCGAGCGCAACCGCGGGGCTTCCCGGATCGACTCTTCAGGAGAACGCGGATGCCGAGCGACGCGCCGCTGGCCGTGTAGCGGCCGTTCGGCGCATGAACCGTAATTCCTTCGCCCGGACATGTCAAGCACTATAGTGCAGGCCGCCCGACGCCCCACGCCGGGGCGCGAGGCCGTCACTGCCCGACGACGAGGTGCGCGCGCCGCTGCTCGAAGCGTGCGCGCAGTTCCTCCATCTGCAGCGACATCGCGCGCCGGTCCGCGTGGCGAACCAGCAGCGCGACCGTGCGCCGCCGGTTGATCCAGGCCACCTTCAGGTAGGCGCTGCTGCCGTCGCGCGCGACCAGTTCGATCCAGTCGCCGCGGCGCATCCGTTCGAGCGCCTGCGGCGGCGGCAAGTCGCTGCGCTGCGGCTTCGCCGGCAGGTCGCCGAGGTCGAGCGAGTCGAGGATCTCGAGCAGGCGGCGCTCGGTGCCCTCCTCTTCGGGCCGCTCCGGCTCGCGCGCGCGGGTCGCGGGCCCCTCGCGCGTCGTCGGCGTGGCGGGCTTCGGCTGCGTCGGCGGCGCAGGTTGTGCCGACGGCTCCGGCGCCGCCGGCGGTTCCGGCTCGCGCGCGGCCTCGCCAGCCGCGGCCGGCGTGCCCCCTGCGCCGCCCGCCGTGTCGCCGCCGAGCGGCTGGGCCAGCGTGGGCACCGGCCCGGCGGTCGCGACGCCGGTCGCGGCGCCGAGGCGCGCGCGCGTCGTCGCACCGCGCTCCCGCTCGCGCCGCTGCATGCGGCGCAGGTGGATCAGGAACAGCTCGTCGAAGAACGACTTGAACTCGTCGTCCTTCGCGCCGATCTCGCGCACACCCTGCGTCATCAGCCTGATCAGCGGCGGGATGCGCTGCGCGAGCTCGCGGCGACTACGCCGCTCCTCGCCCTCGTCCAGGCTCCAGAGCAGGTCGTCGACCACCTGCAGCGACAGGCGGAATTCGGCGCTCTCCTCGCCGTTGCGCAGCGCCGCGGTGCGCATGTGGCGCAGCCAGACGTTGATCACGAACTCGCGCACCGACTCGGGCGCGCGGTGGCGCTCGAGCCGCTCCTCGAGCAGCGAGCGCAGGCGTTCGGTGACGAGCCGCTCGCGTTCGCGGCTCGGGCGCCTCGCGTAGTCGCGCCGGTTGCGCCGGCTCGGCGTCTCCTCGAGCGTGCGGCGCTCGCGCACGACCCGGTCGATCAGCTGTCCCACGCTGCGGGCGGCGCGCGAGTACTCTTTCTCGACCTGCTGCGCCATCACCGCCGAGCGCGACTGAAGCGCGCTCGAGACGATCTCGACCGCGCGCACCACGGTATCCAGCCGGCGATAGAGCTCGCTGCCACGGACGATGTCGTCGCCGAAAGCCGTCGAGATCGCGCCGAAGTGCTCGATCAGCTTCCTGAGCGAGCGCGGATCGTCGCCCAGGTAGGCGGGGTCGAGCAGCGTCAGTGCGACCGCCGGCTGCTGCAGCCGCCAGACCAGCGGCTTGGCGGCCTCGGGCAGGCGGCGGTCGTCGATCACGTAGTCGAACATCGCCGCGACCAGGTCGACCACCGCGACCTGCGCGGGCGCGGCGCCGGACTCGCGCATCCGCTTGCGCACGTTGCCGAAGAACTCGCCTCGCGCCTCGCGGCTGTACGGCATCGCCCCGATCGCGTGCGCGAAGGCCACCGCGTCGCGCTCGATCTCGACCACCGGCTGCAGCGTGGGCAGCACGCGCAGCCGCTGTCCGTGCGGCGTGCCGGCCAGCGGCGAGCTGCCCAGCGTCGCGGCGTCGCGCTCGGCCTGCAGCGTGACGTCGACCGAGCGCGGCAGGCCGGCGCTGCGCCGCTCGACGCCCGGCGCCTCGCCTGCGGGCTGCGGCCAGGAGGCCTCGCCCTCTGCGGGCGCCCCGGCGTGCGCCGGCAGCGGCTCGCCGTCGTCGGGCGCGAGCGCCGGCTCCCCCACCGGCACCGGCTCGGGCGCCACGAGCGGCATCGCGCCGTCGTCGGCGGTCGGGCCGCCCGCCGGGGGCATCGGTGCCTGCGCAGCCGCGGGTTCCGGCTCCGCTTCCGCCGGCGGCGGTTCGAGCGGCGCGACGCCGGCATCCTCGAGCAGGCGATCGGCACGGCCGATCGCGTCGGCGATCGGCGCAGCCAGCTCCGCCACGGCCAGCTGGCGCAGCACCGCGCGGGTGCGCGCGCCTTCGGCGATGCCGTCGAGCGAGGCGAC
This sequence comes from Burkholderiaceae bacterium, assembly GCA_023954045.1. GTDB lineage: Bacteria > Pseudomonadota > Gammaproteobacteria > Burkholderiales > Burkholderiaceae_E > Zeimonas. The sequence continues at coordinate 23,016 of JAMLIR010000001.1, forward strand.
CGCCGCGCTGGCGAGCGTGCGCGCGCCCAGCGGATTCATGTCGTCGTCGGCCCAGTCGTGCTCGGCCACCTGGCGCAGCCGCGCCACGTAGCGCGGATAGACCACCCCGGAACGGTCGCGTGCAGCACGCGAGAGGTCCGCCGCCAGGATCTGCGCCTCGAGTTCCTCGTCGTCGATCAGCGCGAGACCCTGGACGTCCAGGTCCTCGTCGGCGCGGCGCGCGGCTTCGAGGCAGCGGCCCGCGCGGCGCGCCAGCGCGTCGGCGACCTGGGTCACCCGCGTCGCCGACTCGCGCCGCAGGCGCAGCGCCGCGCCGAGCAGCGCCTGCCGCTCCCGGCCGTCGAGCGCGCGATCGGCGGCCGCGTCCAGCTCGTCGGCGATGGCCGCAAGCGCGTCGGTGACCGCCGCCGACAGGCTGTCGGCGAGCGCCTCGCGGGTACGCGCGAACAGGAGCGAACGCGGCGGAGGTCTCGGGAGGGAAAGGTCCGATTCGGTCATCGACTTCTTCTGGCGCGAGCCCGCGGCCGCGCGATCCGCGGTGCGGACCGTCCGGCAGGGCTCGTTGCGACAGGGGCGATGCTATCGGAACCGGTTGTGCCGATCAGTGAACAAGTTAGCCGGCCGGGTGTCAAATCCACCGACAACCGGCGCCGTAAACCGGAAATCCGGCACGGATCGCCGCGGTGCCCGACTCGAATCGCCGCGCCGCCAGGCCCGGGGCGCCGCCCGCGTCAGTCGGTCAGGTAGCGCTCGATCCCTGCCCGAAGCGCGTCGGGAAACGGCACCGAGCGCAACTCGTCGACGTGCGCGAGCACGACGGTGAGCCGGGCGCGCACGCGCGGCACCCCTCCGGCGACGCCCTCGACCGCCAGCCCGAGCGAGCTGCGTCCGATCCGCTGCACGCCGAGGCTCAGCTTCAGCATCTCGCCGATCTTGCTCGGCGACAGGAAGTCGCATTCGACGCGCACCATCGGCAAGCCGAGCCGCTGCCGGTAGACCAGCTCCGCGTAGTCGTGCTGCAGCCCGTGGTTGAACCAGTCTTCGACCAGCTCGTGGAACAGGATGAAGTACTGGGGATAGAAGACGATCCCCGCCGGATCGCAATGATGGAAGCGGATCAGCTTGTCCCGCTCGAACGCGTTGCCCTTGCCCACGCAGCCCTCCGCTTCGACGCCGCGGCGCGCGAGGAGCTGCCGCCCCCCGGCGCGCCGCGCAACCGCGGCAATGGTAGCGCAGGCATCCGGACGTTCGCGGAGCCGACCCGAACCGGACCCGCTCCCTCAGTTCGCCTTGATGTTCGCTTCGCCGATCAGCCTGCCGTAGCGTTCGTGCTCGGCGCGCACCAGCGCGGCCAGTTCCTGGGGCGTCGTCGGCGACGCGACCGCGCCGAGTTTCGCCAGCCGGTCCCTGACGTCGGGGTCCGCGAGCGCCGCGTGGATCGCCGCATTGAGCTTCCCGATGACCGCGGCAGGCGTGCCCCTGGGCGCGATGAACGCGTGCCAGACCGAGGCCTCGAAACCCGGGAAGCCCGACTCGGCGATCGTCGGCGTGTCGGGAAGCGTCGAGACGCGCTCGGCGCTCAGCGTCGCCAGCACGCGCAGCTTGCCGGCCTTCACGTGCGGCAGGACCTCGACCGCGTTCACCGCCACCAGCGGAAGCTGGCCGCCGAGCACGTCGGCGATCGCCGGAGCGCCGCCCTTGTACGGCACGTGCGTGAGCGAGATGCCTGCCGCGCGCGCGAACAGTTCCACCGCCAGGTGCGGCGTCGAGCCGCTGCCCGGAGTCGCGTAGCTCACGCTCCCCGGGCGCACCTTCGACGTCTCGACGAGCTTCTGCAGCGTGGAGATGTCCGAGGACGCATTGGCAGCGATCACCACCGGGAGCCGGGCGACGAGCGAGATCGGCACGACGTCCCGGTTCGGGTCGAACGGCTGCTGCGTGTAGAGCAGCGGATTCGCCGTCAGGCCGTTGGCGACCAGCATCACCGTGTAGCCGTCGGGCGGGCTGTCGATCAGCAGCCTGATTGCGATGTTGCTGGCGGCGCCCGGCTTGTTCTCGACGACGACCGGCTGCCCGAGGATCGCCGACATCTTCTCGCCCACCGTGCGCGCCACGATGTCCATCGCGCCGCCGGGCGCGAAGCCGACGAGGATCCTGATCGGCCTCGTCGGATACACCTGGCCCATCGCGGCGGGTGCGATGGCCAGGGCCAGGATCGCGGCCGCCGGGACGGCCACGGCACGGATCATCGTTCGGAATCGGAAAGCCATGCGTCGGTTCTCCTCGGGATTCGTGAGTTGCGTGTCCCCGCTGCGCGCGAAGGTCGGGACACCTGGCGCCGCGCGAGCGGCGGGCAGCCGGTCCGGGGCCCGTCGTCGGGAAACCGCCGGCGGGAAGGGGCTCCGACCCGGTGCATCCGGAGGGAACTGCGCAAGGAATTGGCGGAAAGGGTGGGATTCGAACCCACGTTACGGTGTAACCGTAAACCGGATTTCGAGTCCGGCGCATTCGACCACTCTGCCACCTTTCCGGGTATCGCGCGGGTCGCGACGCGAGGCGGGCGAGTATAGCAAAACCGCGACCCCGGACCGGCGGCCGCGCGCGGACTCAGCCGGCGATCCGGCGCAATCCGCCCATGTACGGCACGAGCACGTCGGGCACCCGCACCGAGCCGTCGGCCTGCTGGCAGTTCTCGAGCACCGCGACCAGCGTGCGCCCGACCGCGAGCCCGGAGCCATTGAGCGTGTGCACGAGGCCCGTCTTGCCGTCGGCGCCGCGAAAACGGGCCTGCATCCGTCGCGCCTGGAACGCCTCGCAGTTCGACACCGACGAAATCTCGCGATAGGCCTGCTGCGCGGGCAACCAGACCTCGAGATCGTAGGTCTTGGCCGCGCCGAAGCCCATGTCGCCGGCGCACAGCAGCATCACCCGATAGGGCAGCCCGAGCTTCCTCAGGATCGCCTCGGCGTGGCCGACCATCTGCTCGAGCGCGTCGTACGACGTGTCGGGATGGACGATCTGGACCATCTCGACCTTGTCGAACTGGTGCTGGCGGATCATGCCGCGCGTGTCGCGACCGTACGACCCCGCCTCCGAACGGAAGCACGGCGTGTGCGCGGTGAGCCGGATCGGGAGCGCCGCAACCGGCACGATCTCGTCGCGCACGAAGTTGGTCAGCGACACTTCCGAGGTCGGGATCAGGTAGAGGGCCTCGCCCTCGCCTTCCTGGCCGCCCTTCCTCGCGGCGAAGAGATCCTGCTCGAACTTGGGCAGCTGGCCGGTGCCGCGCAGCGTCTCGCGGTTGACGATGTACGGCGTGTAGCACTCGGTGTAGCCGTGCTCGCCGGTCTGCACGTCGAGCATGAACTGCGCGAGCGCGCGATGCAGCCTCGCGACCGGTCCCTTCATCACCGCGAAGCGCGAACCCGACAGCTTCGCCGCGGTCTCGAAGTCGAGGCCGAGCGGCGCGCCGACGTCGACGTGGTCGCGCGGCGCGAAGGCGGGCGGCTTCGGGTCGGGGCCGTCGGGGCCCCAGCGTCGCACCTCGCGATTGCCGCGCTCGTCGCGGCCCGCCGGCACCGTCTCGTGCGGCAGGTTCGGGACCTGCAGCAGCCATTCGTGCAGCCGCGCCTGCACCGCTTCGTTCTCCTCGGCGGCGACCTTCAGCGCATCGCCGAGCCCGCCGACTTCGGCCAGCGCCGCCGAAGCGTCTTCGCCGCGCGATTTCAACTGACCGATCGTCTTCGACAATGCGTTGCGGCGCGCCTGCAGCTCCTCCGCGCGCACCTGCAGCGCCTTGCGTTCGGACTCGAGCGCGCGAAACGCTTCGAGGTCGAGCGCATAGCCGCGACGGGCCAGGCGCGCGGCGACGGTGTCGGGATCCTTGCGGAGCTGGGCGAGATCGAGCATGGAGCGCGTGCGGGCGACGGGTGCGGAGAGGGACGAGTGACGAGTGTACCAAGCCGACCCGCGCGCAGGCTCGACGCAGCGCGCCCGGATCGTGGTCGACGGCGCGCACGGGCCGTCGCGGTCGCTATTCGCGCGGCTCGGTGTCCGTCGCGGCCGCGTCACGGGCACGCAGCCAGGCGAGCTTCTCGCGGATCTTCGCCTCCAGGCCGCGATCGACCGGCTCGTAGAAGGGCGCCGGCTTTACGCCGTCGGGGAAGTAGCGCTCCCCGGCCGCGTGGCCGGCTTCCTCGTCGTGCGCGTAGCGGTAGCCCTTGCCGTAGCCAAGCCCCTTCATCAGGCGGGTCGGCGCGTTTCGCAGGTGCATCGGCACCGGCGCCGAGCCGTGCTCCTGCACGAAGGCACGCACGCGGTTCCAGGCGACGTAGACGGCGTTGGACTTGGCCGCGCAGGCGAGGTAGACGACGGCCTGCGCCAGCGCGAGCTCGCCCTCGGGCGACCCCAGGCGCTCGTACACCTCGGCGGCGTCGAGCGCCAGCGCCAGCGCCCGCGGGTCTGCGAGCCCGACGTCCTCGTTGGCCATGCGCACGATGCGCCGGGCCAGGTAGCGCGGATCCGCGCCGCCGTCGATCATCCGCGCGAGCCAGTACAGCGCGGCGTCGGGGTCCGAGCCGCGCACCGACTTGTGCAGCGCGCTGATCTGGTCGTAGAACGCCTCGCCGCCCTTGTCGAAGCGGCGCAGGTTCTGCGACAGCGCGTCCTCGAGGAACGCGCCGTCGACGGTTTCGCGTCCGGCCGCGCGGGCCGCATCGGCGACGATCTCGATCGCGTTGAGCAGGCGGCGCGCGTCGCCATCGGCCCAGCCGATGAGCCGCTCGCGTGCCGCCGCGTCGAACCCGATCGCACCCGGGCCGGTCGCGGCTACCGCTCCGGCCGCGCCCGCCCCGGCGCCCGCGCGACTCGCGTCGTGCTCGAGCGCGCGCTCGAGCAGTGCGCCGAGTTCGGCCGCCGACAGCGGCTCGAGCACGTAGACGCGCGCGCGCGACAGCAGCGCGCCGTTGACTTCGAACGACGGGTTTTCGGTCGTCGCGCCGATGAAGGTGAACAGGCCACTCTCCACGTGCGGCAGGAACGCGTCCTGTTGCGCCTTGTTGAAGCGATGGACCTCGTCGACGAACAGGATCGTCCGTCGGCCTCTTTCGCGCGCCAGCTGCGCCGCGCTCACGGCCTCGCGGATCTCCTTCACTCCGCCCAGCACCGCCGAGATCGCGATGAACTGCGCGTCGAACGCGTCGGCCATCAACCGGGCCAGTGTCGTCTTGCCGACGCCGGGCGGTCCCCAGAAGATCATCGAATGCGGCCGACCCGATTCGAACGCGACCCGCAAGGGCTTGCCCGGCCCGAGCAGGTGCGACTGGCCGATCACCTCGTCGAGGGTTCGCGGCCGCAGCCGCTCGGCGAGTGGAGCCTCGTCGCCTGCCGACCCCGGAAACAGGTCGCCGTCGGCCGCCGCTGTCCCGGCCGCCGGCCCGTCAGACGGCGTCCGGCGCGGCATCGCGAGCCCGCGTGGCGCGGCCGGCGCGGAACGCACCGGCGATCAGCGTCGCCTGGGCGAACGCGATGCCGAGCCAGACCAGCGCCGGCTGCTGCGCGTCCATCATCAGCCCGAAGATCGGCGGCGCGATCGTCATGCCGACGTCGAGCCCCGAATAGACGACGCCGTAGACGCGCCCGGTCGCCCCGGGCGGCGCCGCGCGGCGGATCAGCATGTCGCGCGACGGGTTCGCAATGCCTCCGCACAGCCCCATCGTGCCGAACAGCATCGGGACCACCCAGCCGGGCCAGGGCAGCAACGCGACGCTGATCGCCACCAGTGCCGCGATGCCGAAGCTGGTGCCTATGATCCGCTCCGCGCGCGCCGGATCGCGCGCGAGGAAGCCGCCGACGATCGTGCCCCCCGCGCTCGCCAGCATGTAGACCGTCAGGCACAGCGCCGCCCACTCCAGCGGCACGTCGTGCAGCAGCCGCGCCGCTTCCGGCGCGAAGGTCTGCACGCCGCCGAGCGCCGCGGCGTAGGCGAAGAAGAAGCCGAAGCTCAGCCACACCGCGGGCAGTCGCAGGAAGTCGAATGCGCCGCCCGGCAGCGCGTGCGCCGGACCGGTTGCGCCGGACCGGTGCACCGGCACTTCGAGTGCCACGCGGTTCACCCAGACGACGACGAGCGCCGCCAGAGCCAGCAGCGACGCGGCGGCGAGCGCCGCCCGCCACCCCGCGAACCCGGCGATCGAGACGACGAAGACCGGCGCGATCGCCCACCCGAGATTGCCCGTGATGCCGTGCACCGCGTAGGCATGGCCGAGCCGCGAAGGCGACACCTTGCGGTTCAGGATCGAGTAGTCGACCGGGTGGAACGACGCGTTGCCGAGGCCGGCCAGGGCCGCGCCGACCATGAGTCCCGCGTAGCCCGGCGCCAGCGCCAGCACCGCCGCCGAGATCGCGAACAGGGCCATCGAGCCGAGCATCACCGGCAGCGGGCCGACGCGATCGACCAGGAAACCTGCCAGCGACTGGCCGATCCCCGAGATCACGAAGAACACCGTGACCAGCAATCCGAGTTCCGAATACGACAGGCCGAACGCGTCCTTGAGCCACGGAAACAGCGGCGGAAGGATCAGGTGGAAGAAGTGCGAGACGCTGTGCGCGATCCCCACCACTGCGATCACGCGCGTGTCGCCGGAATGGAATCCGGGTGCTGCCGGTGCCGCACTGCTCATCGGGACGAGGCTCCGCGGGTCGTCGAAGCCGCCAGCTTACCGCAGGCGGGCGGGCCTCAGCGCGAGGCGCTGCGCGCGAGCACCGGCCAGACCGCCTCGACGCGCTCGCCGCGGCAGGCCACGATCCAGTCGTGCAGGTTGGCCGTGGGATCGCAGTGCCCGGGGTCGAGCACGCAGCGCCGGCCGAGCTCGAGTGCGGGCACGAGGCCACTGTCCGCCGCGACGCCGCGCGCGTCCGCCGGCTCGATCACCGTGTGCTCGTCGGAGACGCCGCGCACCCGCCAGCCGTCGAGCCGCACCGAGGGCGGGCCGGAATCGACCGACACCGCCTTCAGCCCCCCGTCGAGCACCGCGTGCCCGCTGCGCACGCTCATCACCGACACGAGCACGCCCAGCGCCTGCCGCATCACCGGCAGCGCCGGATCGGGCGCGTTGGCGCGGTAGTCGAGGTCCATCAGCGCGTACGAGCCGGGCTGGATCTCGGTGTAGACGCCCGACCCCGCCTCGTAGGCGAACGTGCCGGTGCCGCCGCCGCTCACCTCGTCGCAGGCGAAGCCCGCGTGCCGCAGCGCATCGCGCGCGTGCGCGGCCCTCGCGCCGGCCTCGGCGATCGCCTGCGAGCGCGCGGCGGGGGCACGCAGGTGCTGCGCGCTGCCGTGATAGGCCTGCAGCCCGCGCAGGCGCAGGTGCGGCGCCGCGGCGCCGATCTCGCGCGCGAGCGCGAGCACCTCGTCGACCGTGACGACGCCGCAGCGCCCCTGCCCCACGTCGAGGTCGATCAGCACGTCGACGCGAGCGTCGGCGTCGGTGCACGCCCGCGCCAGCGCCCGCACCGCGTCGGGGTGATCGACGCAGACACCGAGCCGCACGCGGCGTGCGAGCCGGGCCAGCCTCGCGAGCTTGGCCGCGTCGACGATCTCGTTGCTGATCAGGACGTCGGCGATCCCGGCCGCGGCAAAGCCTTCGGCCTCCCCGACCTTCTGGCAGCACACGCCGACGGCGCCGGCGGCCACCTGCCGCCGCGCGATCTCGGGGCAGCGGTGCGCCTTGCCGTGCGCGCGCACCCGCACGCCGCGCGCCGCCGCGTACGCGTGCAGCGCCGCGACGTTGGCCTCGAACGCGTCGAGGTCGAGGATCAGCGCCGGCGTGTCGACGCGTTCGAGGCGATCGCCCGGCGCCGCGGGCGAGCTCGCCGCTTCACTGCTCGACGACATCCGCGCCCTTCGGCGGCACGAACCGGAACAGGTCCGCCGGCACGGCCGCGTTGCGCGCGACCGAGCGGAACTCGAACACGGTCGTGCGCCCGAACGCGTCGCCGACCTCCATCGTCGCCGGCAGCCCGTCGCGGAAGCCGAGCGCGATGCGCTCGACGCCCGCGTCCTTGTTGCGCGGCAGCGCCTCGACCCACTCGAGGCCGTCGCGCGGCGCGAGCTCGCGCAGCGCGAAGTCGCCCTCGACGTCGGCGTCGCCGAACAGGATCGCCGCCGGCGTCGACGCCAGCGCGTCGGCGAGCCGGCGCACCGTCACCTGGTTCAGGTCCTTGTCGTAGAAGTAAAGGCGCTTGCCGTCGGCGACCAGCAGCTGCTCGAACGGACGGCGCACGTCCCAGCGGAAACGCCCGGGGCGCGCGAACGCGAACTCGCCGCTGCTCGATTCGGCGACGCCGCCGTCCGCGCGCAGCACCTTCTGCGTGAACTCGCCGCGTGCCGAGCGCGTCTCGCCGAGAAAGGCGCGCAACTGGTCCTGGCCGCCGGCCCGGGCCGGCGCCGGCGCCAGCGCGCCGGCCGGCACGAGCACGAACGACAACACGAACGACAGCGCCGCGAATGCGCGCCGCGAGGGGTCCATCAGGCGTCCTGCGACGACGGGACGAGCAGCTCGCGATTGCCGTTGGACGCCATCGCCGAGACGAGCCCCGACTTCTCCATCTGCTCGAGCAGGCGCGCCGCACGGTTGTAGCCGATGCGCAGGTGGCGCTGAACCAGCGAGATCGACGCGCGCTTGTGCTTGATGACGACCGCAACGGCCTGGTCGTACATCGGGTCGGCCTCGCCGTCGATGCCGGCTTCGGACAGCGTCTGCGACAGGCCACCGAAGCCGACCGCGCTGCCCGCGTCGACCTCCTCGGGAACGCCGCCCTCGAGAATGCCCTCGACGTACTGCGGCTCGGCGAGCTGCCGCCAGTGCTCGACCACCTTGTGGACTTCGTCGTCGGCGACGAAGGCGCCGTGCACCCGCATCGGCACGCCGCCGCCCGGCGGCAGGTAGAGCATGTCGCCCTGCCCGAGCAGCGACTCGGCCCCCATCTGGTCGAGGATCGTGCGCGAGTCGATCTTCGACGAGACCTGGAACGCGATCCGCGTCGGAATGTTCGCCTTGATCAGGCCGGTGATCACGTCGACCGACGGACGCTGCGTCGCGAGGATCAGGTGGATGCCGGCGGCGCGCGCCTTCTGCGCCAGCCGCGCGATCAGCTCCTCGATCTTCTTGCCGACCACCATCATCAGGTCGGCCAGCTCGTCGATGACGACCACGATCTGCGGCAGCCGCCCGAGCGGCTCGGGCGCGTCGGGCGTGAGCGAGAACGGGTTCGGGATCAGCTGCTCGCGCTTCTCGGCCTCGGCGATCTTGTGGTTGTAGCCCGAGAGGTTGCGCACGCCGAGCTTGCTCATCAGCCGGTAGCGCCGTTCCATCTCGGCGACGCACCAGTTCAGCGCGTTGCCGGCCTGGCGCATGTCGGTGACCACCGGCGCGAGCAGGTGGGGGATGCCCTCGTAGGTGCTCATCTCGAGCATCTTCGGGTCGATCAGGATCAGCCGCACCTGCGTCGGGTCGCTCTTGTAGAGCAGCGACAGCAGCATCGCGTTGATGCCCACCGACTTGCCCGAGCCGGTGGTGCCGGCCACCAGCAGGTGCGGCATCTTCGCGAGGTCGACGACCATCGGGTTGCCGGCGATGTCCTTGCCGAGCGCCAGCGTCAGCGGCGAGGCGCTGGTCGCGTAGACCTGCGACGCGAGGATCTCGGACAGCCGCACCGTCTGGCGGCGCGCGTTCGGCAGCTCGAGCCCCATCAGGTTCTTGCCGGGGATCGTCTCGACGACGCGGATCGACACCAGCGACAGCGCGCGGGCGAGGTCCTTCGACAGGTTGACGATCTGGCTGCCCTTGACGCCGGTGGCCGGCTCGATCTCGTAGCGGGTGATCACCGGGCCCGGATACGCGGCGACCACGTTGGCCGCGACGTTGAAGTCCGACAGCTTCTTCTCGATGAGCCGCGAGGTGTACTCGAGCGTCTCCTGCGAGACGCCCTCGGCCGCCACCGGCGGCTCGTCGAGCAGCGACACCGGCGGCAGCTGGGTGTCGGCCGGCAGGTCGACGAACAGCACGCTCTGCCGCTCGGCCTCGGCGCGTTCCGAGCGCTCGATTCGCGCCACCGGAGTCTCGATCCGCACCGGCTCGGGATCGTCGTCGAGGATGCGCCGCTTGACCTGCACCTGCTCGTCGCGCTCGGTGGCGGCGACCTCGCCGATGCGGCGGTCGCGGCGCGCGACCACCGCCTGCACCAGCTGCTGCGCGGACCACTCGAGCGCGAAACCGATCCGCTCGAAGATCGTCAGCCACGACCAGCCGGTCCAGAGGCTGAACCCTGCCGCGACCAGCACCAGCAGCACCAGCGTGCCGCCGACCGCGCCCAGCGCGACGAACAGCGGATCGGTGATCACCGCGCCGACGATGCCGCCTGGCCCGAGCGGCAGGTCGACCTGCAGGCTGTGCAGCCGTGCCGACTCGATGCCGACGCAGCCGAGCAGCATCAGCCCGAAGCCGACCCAGCGCTCCCAGGCGAAACGCTGCGCAGGCAACGCGTCGGGCGTCGCGCGCAGCGTTCGCAGCCCGCGCAGCACCGAGACGCCGAGCAGTGCCACCAGCAGGTAGGCGCTCAGGCCGAACAGGTACAGCAGCAGGTCGGCGAACCACGCGCCGACGCGGCCGCCCGCGTTCGAGATCGTTCGCGCGACCACCGCGTGCGACCAGCTCGGGTCGGCCTTGTCGTAGGTGAGCAGGATCAGCAGCAGGAACGCGCCGAGCGCGGCCAGCGCGATCCAGAGCGCCTCCTGAAACAGCCGCAGCGCGCGCTCGGGCAACCCGAACCCGACCGCAGCGGCGTTGCGCCCCTGGATTCCCCGCCCGGGCGATGCGGCGGCTGCAGCAGCTCGTGCCATCTCGTTCGACCGCTCCCCGCCGCGCTCAGCTGATGTACGAGCTGATCTTCTCGCGCAGCATCAGCCGGCCCTCGGGCATCGGCACGATGTAGCCGTCGATCTCGAGCCCCTTCATGACGCGCGACACCATCTCGCGCGACGCGCCGATCATCTTGGCGATCTCCTGGCGCGGCAGCTTGTTCTTCACGACGCGCTCGCCGTTGACCATCTCGGAGAAGTCGAGCAGCACGCGGGCGACGCGCCCGTAGACGTCGAGCAGCGCCAGCGTCTCGATCTTCTTGTCGGCCTCGCGGAGGCGCCGCACCATGCCCTTCATGACCGCCATGCACATCTCGGGGCTCTGCATCAGCATCGAGCGGAACGCGTCCTTGTTGATCGACATGAAGTCGCAGGACTCGAGCGTGATCACGCTGGCCGAGCGCGGCGCCTCGTCGATCAGGCTCATCTCGCCGAAGAAGTCGCCCGAGCCGAGCACTGCGAGGATCACTTCCTTGCCCTCGGAGTCGGAGCGCTGCACCTTGGCGCGCCCCGAAAGCAGGATGTACAGCGACTGGGACGGCTCGCCCTCGGCGACGATCGTGCGGCCCTTCGGAAAATTGCGTCGCGCGCTTCCGGCCGCCAGCGTCTCGAGTTGTTGTTCGTTGAGACTGGACAACAAGGGCACCCTGCGCAGGAACGCCTTGTTTTCTTCGTGAGCCATACCCACCTCGCGATAAACGCCACCACGCGCCAGGAAAATGGCGCGGCACTCCTATAATTCTGCCCTACCCGTGCCGAATATCACAAAGCGCTCAAAGATCAGGCTCCTAAGCCAATGATTTGTTGAGTTTTTTACAACGTCTTTGCCGCTGAACCGCCGATGTCGACCATCCGCCACGCCCGTTTGCTGATCCTGGGCTCCGGCCCCGCCGGATACACCGCGGCGGTCTACGCCGCGCGCGCCAACCTGCAGCCGGTGCTGATCACCGGCCTGGCGCAGGGCGGCCAGCTGATGACCACCACCGAGGTCGACAACTGGCCGGCCGACGCCGACGGCGTGCAGGGCCCCGACCTGATGGCGCGCTTCCAGAAGCACGCCGAGCGCTTCGGCACGGAGCTCGTCTTCGATCACATCCACACGGCGAAGCTCGGCGAGAAGCCGATCCGGCTGGTGGGCGACTCCGGCGAGTACACCTGTGACGCGCTGGTGATCGCCACCGGCGCGTCGGCGAAGTACCTCGGCATTGCGTCCGAGCAGGCGTTCATGGGCAAGGGAGTCTCGGCCTGCGCGACCTGCGACGGGTTCTTCTACCGCAACCAGGACGTCGCGGTGATCGGCGGCGGCAACACCGCGGTCGAAGAGGCGCTCTACCTCTCGAACATCGCGCGCAAGGTCACCGTCGTGCACCGGCGCGACCGATTCCGCGCCGAACCGATCCTGATCGACAAGCTGATGGCGAAGACGCGCGACGGCAACGTCGAGGTGCGCTGGTTTCACGAGCTCGACGAGGTGCTCGGCGACGCGAGCGGCGTCACCGGCGTGCGGCTGCGCGACAACCGCAGCGGGCAGACCAGCGACGTCGCGCTGTCGGGGGTCTTCGTCGCGATCGGCCACTCGCCGAACACCTCGCTGTTCGAGGGCCAGCTCGAGATGGCCAACGGCTACATCGTCACCCGCGGCGGCAACGCCGGCCAGGCCACCGCAACCAGCGTTCCGGGCGTGTTCGCCGCCGGCGACGTCCAGGACCACGTCTACCGGCAGGCCGTGACCAGCGCCGGCACCGGCTGCATGGCGGCGCTGGACGCGCAGCGCTACCTCGAAGCGCAACAGGAAGGATGAACCGCGCGCGGCGCCCCGTGACGGTCGAACGCCTCGACGGGCTCGCCGGGCTCGAGTCGCTGGCCGGCCAGCTCCGGGCGCAGGCCCGCCTGAGAGAGGACGAGGAGCGGCGCCGGCGCGAGCAGGCGCGCCGGCTCGCCCGCGAGGCGAACCTGTTTCGCGACGAGATCGCCGACGCGGTGCCGCTGCCGCCGACCGGGCGCGCCGTCCCGAAGCGCCCGGCGCCTGCCACCACGCCGCGCCAGCGCGAGCTCGACGAGCGCGCGGTGCTCGATGCCTCGCTCTCCGACGAGATCGGCATCGAGCAGTACCTGGAGACCGACGAAGCGCTGTCCTACAGGCGCCACGGCATCGGCCCCGACGTCGTGCGCCGGCTGCGCCGCGGCGAATGGGCGGTCAAGGGCCAGATCGACCTGCACGGGCTGCGCGCGGACGAGGCGCGCGAGGCGCTCGGCGCGTTCCTGAACCGCGCATTGCGCGACGAGTGGCGCTGCGTGCGCGTGATCCACGGCAAGGGCCTGGGTTCGGCGGGCCGCGAGCCGGTGCTCAAGGCGAAGGTGCCGCGCTGGCTGGTGCAGCGCCAGGAGGTGCTGGCCTTCTGCCAGGCGCGCCCCAACGACGGCGGCTCGGGCGCGCTGATCGTGCTGCTCAGGCTGCCGGCGCGCTAGGGGCGTCGCCCTCCGGCGCATCGAGCGCGACCAGGATCCGGCCTCCTTCGCGCCGCACCCGCCAGACCCGCAGCGGTTCGGTCACGGGCGTGCACAGCGGTTCGCCGGTGCGCACGTCGAACTGCCCCTGGTGCAGCGGGCACTCGATGCAGTGGTCGATGACGAAGCCTTCCGAGAGCCGCGCGTCGCCGTGCGTGCAGCGGTTGTCGGTCGCGTAGACCTCGCCCTCGACCAGGTAGAGGGCGATCTCGCGGCCCATCGCCGGCACTGCGACGACGTCTGCGTCGATCAGCTCGGCCTCCGCGGCCACGTCGATCCACACGGTGGGCTCGTTCATCGGCACGCTCCGCGCAGCACAGGCTAGATCGGGTAGATCAGCGAGTTGGGAATCAGCTCGGTGTCGAAGACGACGTGCTTGAGCCCGAAACACCAGTCGTCGCCGATGCGCACCAGCTCGTCCAGGTGCCGCCCGGCGCTGAGGATCTCCGCGGGCTGCTGCACGTGCGTGCGCAACACCACGTAGTTGGCCTCGGTCGCTACGCGCAGCGGCCTCGCCGCGTCGCCCGCCAGCACCGCGCGCACCCGCGCAGCGCCGATCACGTGGCGCTGGTAGTACGGCGCGTGGAAAAGCGTGTGGCGCACCGCGTGCACGCGATCGCGAAGCATCCCCTGCCCTTCGAGCGCCATCGTCGCCAGCGGCAAGCCGCGGTCGTGGTTCTCGCGCGGCTGCACCAGGTAGCGGCAGTCGGGCGCGAACAATGCGACCCAGTCCTCGTAGCGCGCCTCGTCGAGCGCCGCCGCATAGTCGGCGTACAGCCTCGCGACGGCCAGCGCATCGTCGGCCCGCAGCGCGACGCTGCGCCCCGCGCGTGCCGACCCGGCAAGCGGTTCCTGCGCCCCCATGATCAGACCTCCATCAGCCGGCGCCAGTACGCGACCATGCCGCGGATCAGCGTCTCGGTCACCATGTGGTCGGCATCTCCGATCCCGTGCCCGCCCAGTGCGCTGATCGTGCGCCCGTCGGGATCCTGTGCAAAGCCCTGCTGCGACATCTCGATCACCTCACCGTCGTCGGCCGACACGAAGCCGGCCGGACCGAACAGGTTGGCCTGGCGCAGCCGGCGCTGCGTCATCTCGGGCGTGTCGTCGGCAAAGCCGAAGTGCGTCCAGACGAAGTCGAACACGCCGTGGCCGCGCGGCACGATGTGGCGGGTCGACAGCGAGTTCACCTGCTGCTGGATGATCAGCGACGGAAACAGCGTGATCATCGTCACCGTCGGGCCGTTCCACCACGGCTCGGGCACGACGTCGAGCAGGCGCGCGTCGTTCAGCGTCAGGTTCTCCTTGAAGCTGGTGACCCCCTGCGTGACGTCGGCGCGACCGCCGTCGTTGCGTCGCGAGATCATCGCCGCGTGGCGGCCGCGCTCGTCGAGCACCATCTGCGAGCGCTGGTCGGCGCGCCACAGCCCGAAGGTGACGAACCAGGTGTGCAGCAACCCCGGGTGGTACGGGTCCTTGATGTTCTCCTGCATCAGCTTCCAGTTGCCGGGGATGCGCTGGCGCGAGTAGCCGAGCAGCGTGAGCTCGCGGCCGTCGAAGATCCGCTCGACCCAGGGCAGGATCTTCGGCCCGATCGCCTCGCGCAACGGCTCGACCTCGTGGTCGAACGACGCGAACACCAGCCCGTTCAGCGTCTCGACGCGCAGCCGGTTCAGCCCGTGGTCCTCGAGCCGGAAGTCGGGCGGCATCCCGCCCTGCACCCGCGCCTTGCCGTCCTCGACCGTCTTCACGCCGCGCCGGAACGGCACGCCGACCAGGTTGCCCTTCAGGTCGTAGTTCCACTGGTGGTACGGGCAGACGAAGTCGCGCGCGTTGCCGTGCGAGGCGCGGCAGAAGCGCACGCCGCGGTGCGCGCAGTGGTTCTCGACGACGTTGATCGAGCCGTCGTGGTCGCGCACCATGATCACCGAGCGCTCGCCGATCCAGGTGGTCCGGTAGTCGCCCGGGTTCGGGATCTCGCAGGCCAGTCCCGCGTAGTTCCAGTGGCCGCTGTAGAACAGGCGCTCGAGCTCGCGGCGGTAGAGGCCGGCGTCGGTGTAGGCACGGTACGGCACGCGCGTGAAATCGGCTTCCGCCCAGTCCAGGGCCCTCGGTGCGAGCATGGCTCAGCCCTCCTTCTCGATCGCGCTGCGCAGGCCGCGCCCGGCCAGCCGCGCAAGGTCGTCGACGGTGTCGACGTCGACGACGAAATGGTCGTTCGGCGCCTCGGCGCGGCGCACCAGCGCCGGATGCGCGGCGAGGTAGCCGCGTGCGCCGACCGCGGGCCCCGCGTCGAGGATCGGGGCGCGCATCGCCGCGTCGAGGACCACCGGGTTTGCGCGCCGTCCCTGGTGGACCGGCACCAGCGCGCAGCCGCGTGCCAGCGAGCGCCACTGCGCGAGCAGCCAGCGCAGGTCGCCGGCGTCGAGCAGCGGCTGGTCGGCCAGCATGACCAGGATCGCGTCCAGGCCCGCAGGCAGCGCGCGCAGTCCCGCGTCGACGGAGACCTGGTGGTCGGTCGACTCCGGCGCCACGCACGCCTGCCAGCCGTGCAGTCCGTCGAGCGCCGCGCGAACGGCGTCGGCGGCCGGTCCGAGCACGACGACGATCGGTTCGAGCGGCACCGCCAGCAGCGTGCGCAACGCGCGCCGCACCATCGGCTCGCCGTCGACCTCCACCAGCAGCTTGTTCGGGCCGCCCATCCGCGTCGAACGCCCGGCGGCGAGCAGCAGCGCGCCGACGCGCGCAGGCACCTCGCCGGCTGGCACAATCGCTTCCATGACGACGAGTGTAGCAAGCGCCCCCGGGCGCGCGCAGCCTCCCCGTGCCTGAGCTCGACGCGCTGATCGACGCGTTCGGCCGGATGCTGCCGGAGCCGCTGGTGCGCCACCTTCCCGAGCTGGCGCTGGCCGGCGCGCTCGCCTGGGGCGCCGGGCTGCGGCTGTACCTCGTGGTGTTCCTGTTCGGGCTGCTCGGGCGGCTCGGCTGGTGGCCGCTGCCCGAACATCTCGCGCTGCTCGCCCATCCGCTCGTGATCGGCGCCTCGGGCTTCATGGCGGTCGTCGAGCTGTTCGCCGACAAGCTGCCCTGGCTCGACAGCCTCTGGGACATGCTGAACACCTTCGTGCGGATCCCGGCCGGAGCGGCGCTGGCCGCGGCGGTGTTCGGCGACTCGGGCGCCGCGACGGCGCTCGCCGCCGGCCTGCTGGGAGGCACGCTCACCGCCACCACGCACTTCGCGAAATCGGGGACGCGCGCCGCGGTGAACGCGTCGCCCGAGCCGTTCTCGAACCTGGCCATCTCGATGGGCGAGGACGCGCTGGTGCTCGGCGGCGTCTGGCTGGCCGTCGAGCACCCGCTGCTGTTCGTGCTCGCGCTGCTGCTGTTCCTGGTCGCCGCGGCGCTGCTGATCCGGCTGATCGTCCGCGGCTTGCGCCGGCTGTTCGGGATGCGGCCGGCCCAGGGGCCCACCGGCGGGCCTACCTAGGAGCGCACCCCCGGCCCGACCGACCAGGCCCTCGCCGGTCGGCGACTCACGCAGGGCTTGCGCCCGGACCCGCGCCGGGCGCGGCGCGCGTCAGACTGCGGCTTCGCCGGTCTCGCCGGTGCGGATGCGCACCACCTGCTCGACGTCGGCCACGAAGATCTTGCCATCGCCGATCCGGCCGGTGCGCGCGGCGCGCACGATGGCGTCGATCACCGACTCGACTGCCGAGTCGGCGATGATCACCTCGACCTTCACCTTGGGCAGGAAGTCGACCACGTACTCGGCGCCGCGGTACAGCTCGGTGTGCCCCTTCTGGCGCCCGAAACCCTTGACCTCGGTCACGGTCAGACCCGTCACGCCAACCTCGGCGAGCGCTTCGCGCACCTCGTCGAGCTTGAACGGTTTGATGATCGCCGTAATCTTTTTCATGGTCGCTCCGGGGTTCCAGTGGATCGCATCCGCCAATCGTACCTGACTCCGGGGCGGCCGCGGCGCGAGCGGCGCCCCGACGGCGCAGCGCACGCGCCCGACGCCGCGCCCGCGGGGATCAGTCGCGGAACTTCGAGGTGATCGGATAGCGCCAGTCGCGGCCGAACGCGCGGTGCGTCACGCGGATGCCGACCGGCGCCTGGCGGCGCTTGTACTCGCTGGTCCGGATCAGCCGCACCACGCGATCGATCGCCTCGCGCGGATGGCCGGCCGCGGCGATTTCCTCGACGCTGCGGTCGTCCTCCATGTACATCTTCATGATCGCGTCGAGGATCTCGTAGGGGGGCAGCGAGTCCTGGTCGGTCTGGTCCGGCTTCAGTTCGGCCGACGGTGGCCGGGTGATGATCCGCTCCGGAACGATCTCGCCCTGCGCGTTGCGCCACCGGACCAGCCGGTAGACCATCGTCTTGGCGATGTCCTTGATCACTGCGAAGCCGCCGGCCATGTCGCCGTAGAGCGTGCAGTAGCCGACCGCGATCTCGCTCTTGTTTCCGGTGGTGAGCACGATCGACCCGTACTTGTTCGACAGCGCCATCAGCAGCGTGCCGCGGATCCGCGCCTGGATGTTCTCCTCGGTCGTGTCCTGCGGCAGCCCGCGGAATTCGTCGGCCAGCGTCGCGAGAAACGCGTCGAAGCAACCCGAGATCGGTATCACGTCGTACCGGACCCCGACCCGCCGCGCCATCTCGCGCGCGTCGACGAGCGAGATCTCTGCGGTATAGGGCGACGGCATCATCACGGTGCGTACCCGTTCGGCACCGAGCGCGTCGACGGCGATCGCCAGCGTGAGCGCCGAGTCGACGCCGCCCGAGAGCCCGATGATCGCGCCGGGGAAGCCGTTCTTGCCGAGGTAGTCGCGCACCCCGAGCACCAGCGCCGAATAGACCTGTTCCTCGAGCGGCGGCGCAGGCTGGATCTCGCCGGCGGCGAAGCCGGGCGCATCCCCGCCCGAGAGCTCGACCACCAGCAGGTCCTCGCGGAACGCCGGGGCCTGCGCGCGCAGCTCGCCGCTCGCGTCGAGCGCGAACGACAGGCCGTCGAACACCAGCTCGTCCTGGCCGCCGACGAGGTTGGCCGCCAGCATCGGCAGGCCGAGCCGGCAGACGTTCTCGCGCGCGACGTCCAGGCGCACGTGCTGCTTGTCCATGTGGAACGGCGACGCGTTCATCGCGAGGATCACCTGCGCGCCGGCCGCCAGCGCGCACTCCGGCGCGTAGCGGTACCAGAAGTCCTCGCAGATCAGCACGCCCAGACGCACGCCGTCGACCTCGAACACCAGCGGCCGGTTGTCCGGCTCGAAGTAGCGCTCCTCGTCGAAGACGTCGTAGTTCGGCAGGTCGTGCTTGGCGTACTCGCCGACCACGCGACCGCGATGCAGAAGGCTCGCGCCGTTGAAGCGCCGCCCCTCGCGCCGGCGCGGATGGCCGACCAGCAGGTACAGGTCGAGCGAGGCCGTCGCTTCGCACAGCGACGCGAGCGCGCGCTCGCAGGCGGCGTGGAACGCGTCGCGCAGCAGCAGGTCTTCGGGGGGATAGCCGGCCAGCGACAGCTCGGGCGTCACCAGCACCCGCGCCCCGCGCGCGACCGCCTGGTTCGCCGCGGCGATAATGCGCTCGACATTGCCGCGGAAATCGCCGACGACCTGGTTCAGCTGCGCAGCGGCGATTCGCATCGGAGGGAAGGCCTTTGTCTCGCGGTCGGGTTCGCGCCGATTATCGCACGCAGGTTCTCGGCGATCTCTCGGGCGTCGCCGCCAGCGAGTGGAACGCGCTGGCGGCCGCGGGCGCCGGCCGCGCGCAGCCGCAGCCGTTCCTGCGCCACGAGTTCCTGCGCGCGCTCGAACTGGCCGGCTGCGTCGGCGAGGCCACCGGCTGGATTCCGCAGCACCTGCTGCTGCGCGACGCGGCCGGCGCGCCGGCCGCCGCGGTCCCTGCCTACCTGAAGCTTCACTCGTACGGCGAATACGTGTTCGACTGGGCGTGGGCGGACGCCTACCGCCGGCACGGGCTGCGCTACTACCCGAAGCTGCTGTCGGCGGTCCCGTTCACGCCGGTGCCGGGCACGCGCCTGGCCGCGCGCGACGCGCCTTCGCGGCGCGCGGCCGCCGAGGCGCTGCTCGCGCTGGCCCGCTCCTCGGGCCTGTCCTCGCTGCACGTGCTGTTCCCGCTGCCCGCGGAGGCCGACGCGCTGCGCGAGGCCGGGCTCACGCTGCGCCACGGCGTGCAGTTCCACTGGCGCAACGCCGGCTACGCCGACTTCGAGGCGTTCCTCGCGACGCTGTCGCAGCCCAAGCGCAAGAAGATCCGCGCCGAGCGGCGCAAGGTCGCCGAGGCCGGCGTGAGGCTGCGCCGGCTGCGCGGCCGCGAGATCGGCGGCGCGCACTGGGCGTTCTTCACCCGCTGCTACGAGGCGACCTACGCCGCGCACCACTCGACGCCGTACCTGAACCAGGAGTTCTTCGAGCGCATCGGCGAGGCGCTGCCCGGGCACCTCCTGCTGGTGATCGCCGAGCGCGACGGACGCCCGGTCGCATCGAGCCTGCTGGTGCACGACGACGAGCGCGTCTACGGACGCTACTGGGGCGCGGTGGAGCCGGTGCCGAACCTGCACTTCGAGGCCTGCTACTACCAGGCGATCGAGGCGGCGATCGAGGCGCGGCTGCGCATCGTCGAAGGCGGCGCGCAAGGCGAGCACAAGATGTCGCGCGGATTCGAGCCGGTCCGGACCGTCTCGGCGCACTGGCTCGCCGAGCCCGCGTTCGCGCAGGCCGTCGACCGCTTCCTCGAGCGCGAGGACGCGGCGGTCGGTGCGTACCTCGACGAGCTGCGCGAGCGTTCGCCCTACCGCATCGCACCGTCTGGCGCTGCCCCCGACGAGGGCGCCGCGCCCGGTGCCGACGCCGCCGGCTAGGGCTGCTGGCGCCAGCCGCCGCCCAGCGACTTCATCAGGTCGACGCTGTAGCCGAGCCGTGCCTGGCGGTTGCGGATCAGCGCCAGCTCCGCGTCGTTCTGGGTGCGCAGCGCGTCGAGCAACTCGAGGTAGCCGGAGTATCCGGCCTCGTAGCGCGCGCGCGCGAGCCGGGTGCTGTTGCGCGCCGCGTCGAGCCGCCGCTGCAGGTCGTCCTCGGCCGCGCCGCTGCGCTCGGTGTTGGTCAGCGCATCGCCGACCTCCCGGAACGCCGTCTCGATCGACTTCTGGTAGGCGGCCAGCGCCTGGCGCTGCCGCGCCTCGGCCTGCTCGGCGCGCGCCTGCAGGCGGCCCGCGTCGAAGATCGGCAGCGCCAGCCCGAAGCCCAGCGACCAGATGCGCGCGCCGCTGCGCAGCAGGTCCGAGAGCTCGGCGCTCTGGCCGCCGAACGAGCCGGTCAGCGAGATCGTCGGCAGCATCGCCGCCCGCGCCACCCCGATGCGCGCGCTGGCCGCCTGCAGCGCGGCCTCGGCCTGGCGGATGTCGGGGCGCCGGTCGAGCAGCGTCGAGGGCAATCCGGCAGGCGGCAGCGGCGGCAGCGGCATCGCGCGCAGGTCGCCCGCGGGAACCCGCAGGCCCGGCTGTCCGGAGAGGGTGCCGAGCTGGCGCTCGACCGCGGCGCGCTGGCGTTGCAGCTCGATCAGTTGCAGCGCCGCTTCGGCGCGCGCCGCCTCCGCCTGGTTGACGTCGAGGTCGGACACGACGCCGCCACGCGCCCGCGCCCGCACCACCTCGAGGCTCTCGGTGCGCGTCTGCAGGCTCTCGCGGGTCACCGCGATCTGGGCGTCGAGCGAGCGCAGCGCGAACCAGGCCTGCGTCGTCGCGCCGGCCAGGCTCAACGAGACGACGTCGCGGGCGTAGCGGCTCGCCATCAGCTGGGCGTCGACCGCCTCGGCGCCGCGTCGCAGCTTGCCCCAGAGGTCGAGCTCGAACGCGGTGGACAGCGCGACGCGCTGGTCGCTGCGCGCCAGCGGCACGCCTGCCGGCACCGGCTGAGCGCCCAGCGAGGTGATCCGCGAGCGGGTGCTGCTCGCCCCGAGGTCGACCTGCGGCACGAGCACCGCGTACGCCTCGCGCAGCGCCGCCTCCGCCTCCTCGACCTGCGCGATCGCCAGCCGTACGTCGGCGTTGCGCGCGAGCGTCGCCGCGACCAGCCCGTCGAGCGCCGGGTCGCGATACAGCGTCCACCAGTCGGCCGGCAAGGCCGCGCCCGTGGCCGCGGCATCGGCCGGCATCACGTCGACGAAGCGCTCGGGAAGCGGCTGGTCCGGACGCCGGTAATCCGGGCCGACCACCGTGCACCCGGCGGCCGCCAGCGCGACGAGCGCCGCCGCGCCGAAGCGGCGCCACCGTATCGCCGCCGCCGGCGCCCGCGCCGGGCGCGCTACCGCCCTGCTCGCGGCGCTCATCGCCCGTCTCCCTGCGTCGCCTGGGCCGCGGGGGCGTCGCGCCCGCGCCTGCGCCGCGCCGTGACCGTGAAGAACAGCGGCACGAAGATCGTCGCGACGAAGGTCGCCACGATCATCCCGCCGAAGACGCCGGTTCCCATCGAGCGCCGGGCGGCCGCGCCGGCGCCCGAGGCGAGCACCAGCGGCACGACGCCCAGCACGAACGCGAGCGAGGTCATCACGATCGGGCGGAAGCGCAGCCGCGCCGCCTGGAGGGCCGCTTCGACCGGCGTCTTGCCGGCAAGGAACCCCTGTTGCGCGAACTCGACGATCAGGATCGCGTTCTTCGCCGCCAGCCCGATCAGCACCACCAGGCCGATCTGGAAGTAGATGTCGTTCTCGAGCCCGCGCAGGAACACGAAGCCGAGCGCGCCGGTGATCGCGAACGGCACCGCCAGCAGCACCGCCACCGGCAGGCCCCAGCGCTCGTAGAGCGCCGCGAGGATCAGGTAGACCATCACGATCGCGAAGCCGAACGCGAACACCGAGGCGCTGCCGGTGCGCTTCTCCTGGAACGCCTGGCCGGTCCAGGCGATCTGGTAGCCCGAGGGCAGCGTGCGCGCAGCGACCTCCTCGACCGCGCGGATCGCGTCGCCCGAGCTCACGCCCGGCTTGCCGCCGCCGAGCACCTTGGCCGCGACGAAACCGTTGAAGCGCTCGAGCTGCTCGGGGCCGACCACGCTGCGCGTCGTGATCAGCGCCTTGAGCGGAATCATCTCGCCGCTGGCGGTCGAGCGAACGAACACGTTGCCCAGGTCGTCGGGCTTGGCGCGGTACGGCGCGTCGGCCTGCAGTTGCACCCGGTAGGTGCGGCCGAACTTGTTGAAGTCGTTCACGTACAGCGTGCCCATCGTGCTCTGCAGCGTGTCGAACACGTCCTGCACCGGCACGCCGAGCGACAGCGCCTTCTCGCGGTCGACTTCGACCTGCAGCTGAGGCACCGTCGGCCGGAAGAACGTGTTGATGCCCTGCAGCCTGCGGTCCGCAGCCAGTTCACCGACGAACGCCTGCACCACCTGCTGCAGCCGCATCGGGTCGGGGTCGGTGCGCCCCTGCACGTACACCTCGAAGCCGCCGGCAGTGCCCAGGCCGCGGATCGCCGGCGGGTTGAACGCAAGCGCCATGCCGTCGGTCAGCGCCATGCCGCGCATGAAGATCTCGCCGGCGACCTGCGGCGCGCTCTGCGTGCGCTGCGACCAGTCCTTCAGCGGCACGAA
The DNA here is from genome assembly GCA_023954045.1 of Burkholderiaceae bacterium. Lineage (GTDB taxonomy): Bacteria > Pseudomonadota > Gammaproteobacteria > Burkholderiales > Burkholderiaceae_E > Zeimonas. The sequence goes on from JAMLIR010000001.1 coordinate 46,050, forward strand.
GATCGTCGCGGCGTTGGTCTTGTTGCCGCCGCCGATCAGGTCGAAGCCGTTGACGACGAACATGTGCTCGATCGCAGGGTGGTCGGCGAACATCTGCTGCAGCTTCGCGCCCGACTTGCCGGTGCGCTCCAACGTCGCGCCGTCGGGCAGGATCACCGCGCCGATCACGTAACCCTGGTCTTCGGGCGGCACGAAGCTGCCCGGTATGCGGGTGAACAGCAGCGCCAGCACGCCGAGCACGCCCACGAACGCCAGCAGCGCCACGAGGCGGCGGCGCAGCACCAGGTTCACCGAGCCGAGGAACACGCGGGTCAGCGCGTTGAACCCGACGTTGAACGGGTGGAACAGCTTCGACTCGTGGTCGCCGGCGCGCAGCATCAGCGCGCACAGCGCCGGCGTGAGCGTGAGCGCGACGAACCCCGACAGCACGACCGCGATCGCCACCGTCACCGCGAACTGCTTGTACAGCTGGCCCGCGATGCCGCCCAGGAACGCGACCGGGACGAACACCGCGCACAGCACGAGCACGATCGCGACGATCGCGCCCGAGACCTCGCGCATCGCCTCGACCGCCGCGTCGTAGGCCGACATCTTCTGCTCGCGCATCAGGCGCTCGACGTTCTCGAGCACGACGATCGCGTCGTCCACGACGATGCCGATCGCCAGCACCATCGCGAACAGCGTCAGCGTGTTGATCGAGAAACCGAACAGCCACAGGCCCGCGAAGGTGCCGATCAGCGACACTGGCACCGCGATCATCGGGATGAAGGTCGCGCGCGCCGTCTGCAGGAAAACGAAGACCACCAGGATGACCAGCGCCGCGGCCTCCATGATCGTCTTCGTGACCTCGCTGATCGAGGACTGGACGAAGCGCGTGGTGTCGAACGGGATGATGAAGTCGAGCCCTTCGGGGAAGTTCTTCTTCAGCTCGGCCATCCGCGCCTTGACCGAGTTCGCGACGTCGAGCGCGTTGGCGCCCGACTGCAGGAACACCGCGGTGCCGATCGTCGGCTTGCCGTCGAGCGTGTTGAACGCGTCGTAATTCAGCGCGCCCAGCTCGATGCGCGCCACGTCCTTCAGGCGCAACACCCCGGCCGGCCCGCCGGCGCGCACGACGATCTCGCCGAACTGCTCGGGCTCGACCAGCCGGCCCTGGGCGGTGACCGTGTACACCAGGCTCTGTCCCGGCAACGCCGGTTCCGCGCCGATCTTGCCCGCCGCGTACTGCGCGTTCTGCGCGCGCACGGCCGCCGCGATCTCGGAGGCGGTGACGCCGAGCTGCGCCATCCGGTCGGGCTTGAGCCAGATGCGCATCGAGTAGTCGCGCGCGCCGAAGATCGTCACGTCGGCGACGCCGGGCAGGCGCTTGAGCTCGTCGACCACGTTCAGCGACGAATAGTTCGACAGGTACAGCGTGTCGAAGCGCCCGTCGGGCGAGCTGAGCGCGACCACCAGCAGGATGTCGTTCGAGCGCTTCTGGACGGTCACGCCGTTGCGGCGCACCTCGTCGGGCAATCGCGGCAGCGCGAGCTGCACGCGGTTGTTCATGTTGAACGTCGCCTGGTCGACGTTGGTGCCGACCTCGAAGGTCGCCGTGATCGTCACCGTGCCGTTGGACGACGAGCTCGAGTTGAAGTAGAGCAGCCCCTCGACGCCCGAGAGCTGCTCCTCGATCGGCGCGGCCACTGTCTTGGCCAGCGTCTCGGCGCTCGCGCCGGGGTAGCTGGTCGTGATCGTCACCGTCGGCGGCGCGATCTCCGGGTACTGGGCGACCGGCAGCACCTGCGAGGCCACGAGCCCCGCGAGCACGATCACGATCGACAGGACGGCCGCGAAGATCGGGCGATCGATGAAGAAGCGCGACATGCGATCCCCGCGACTCAGCGAGCGTCGCCGGCGGCCGGCGCGGGCGCCCTGGCCGCACCCTGGCCGCCCTGGCCGCCCTGCGCCCCGGGACCGCCCTGCGCCCCGGGACCGCCTTGGGCGCCCGGGCCGCCTTGGGCCCCCGGGGCTCCTTGCGCGTCGGCCGGCGCCTTCGGCTGCACGGTTGCGCCGGGCCGCAGCCTGATCAGGTTGTCGATCGCGACACGGTCGCCGGCCTGCAGGCCCTTGCCCACCACCCAGTCGCGGCCGACCCAGCCGCCGGTCTCGACCGGACGCGGCGCGACCTGGTTCGATCCGTCGACGACCCAGACGAAGCGGCCTCGATCGGTCTGCTGCACTGCCGACTGCGGGACGACGAACGCCTCGCGCTGGCCGATCTCGACGCGCGCCTTCACGTACTGGCCCGGCAGCAGCTGCAGCGACGGATTCCCGAATTCGGCGCGCAGCTGCACGGTGCCGAGCTTCGGATCCACGGTGGACCCGGTGAAGTTCAGGCGCCCGCTGCGCTCGTAGTCGCGGCCGTCGGGCAGGACCAGGTTCACCCTCGCGGCGCGCTCGTCGATGCCGCGCAGCTGCGCGTTCTCGGCCTCCGACAGCGAGAAGCGCACCCAGATCGGGTCGGTGCGCGTCAGCGTCGTGAGCAGGCTGCTGTCGCTGCCCGGCGCGACGAGGCTTCCCTCGGAGCGCAGTGCCCGGCCCGCGATTCCGGCGATCGGAGCGTCGACGGTCGTGTACGAGAGGTTCAGTTCCGCTTCGCGAACCCTGGCCTGCGCCGCCAGCAGCGACGCCTGCGTCTGCTGCCGCGACGAGCGCGCATCGTCGTACTCGCGCTGGCTGATGGCCCGGTCTGCCAGCAGCTTCTCGAGCCGCGTCGCCTCGAGCTGCGCGCGCTCGGCGCGCGACTGCGCCTCGGCGAGCGCGGCGCGCGCCTGCGACAGCGCGATCTCGAAAGGCGCGCGCTCGATCCGGTACATCGGCGCGCCGGCCTTGATCGGCTCGCCTTCGCGGAACAGCTGCTTCTCCAGGATGCCGGTCACCCGCGCACGCACCTCGACCTCGCGCGACCCTTCGGTCCGCGCCACCGCCTCGAGCACGATCGGAACCTTGCGCGGCTGCATCTCGAGCACGGTCACCGGCATCGGCGGCGGCGCCGCGCCGCCACCGGGTCCCTGGGCCGGTCCACCGGTGGAACCGCGATCGCATCCCGCGACCAGCAGCGCGGCGGCGAAGAGCGACGGCACGAGCAGGGGCAGGCGCAGGCGTTGGGCGGCGTCGATCATGGACGGGGACGGCGTGGGCCGGGTGGACAGGAAAGCAGCGAGTATATACATTCTCGTATGTATGTAAATGCGCGACGATGGCACGACGCACCAAGGAACAGTCCGCCCAGACGCGCGCCCGCCTGATCGAGGCCGCGCGCGCGCAGTTCGAGCAGCACGGCTACGCGCGCACGACGCTAGAGCAGATCGCGCGCGCGGCCGGCCTGACCCGCGGGGCCGTCTACTTCCACTTCGCCGACAAGGCGGCGCTGTTTCGCGCGATGCGCGACGAAGTCGAGCTCCCGCTGGTCGACCGCATCGGCCCGGAGCTGGTCGCCTGCAACGACGGCGACCCGCTCGCCGCCGTCGAGCGATTCCTGCTGGCGGTGATGGCGACCATCGGCAGCTGCGAGACGACGCGACGCACCTTCGAGATCCTGTCGTTCGGTTGCGAATACGTCGACGGCCTCTCGCCCGAGCTGGACCTGCTGCGACGCCGCCACACCGAATTGCGCGACCAGCTCCGCGACGCCTACCTGCGCGCGCGGGCGCAGGGGCTGCTGCGCCCCGACGTCGATCCGGCGCTCGCCGCGCTCGAGACGACCGTGTTCGTCTCCGGCCTGGTCCGCGTCTGGCTGCTCGATCGCGACCGGCGGCTGATCGGGCCCGACCCGGCACCGCTGGTGCGCGCGCACGTGGCCTCGCGGCGGCGCGCGCTCGATCCGGTTCCGGCCGGCTCCTAGAACCGCGGCTTCTCGGTCGCCGCGTCGTAGCGCGCGACGCCCGACACGATTTCCTGCGTCGCCTCGGCGGGGTCGCCCCAGCCGAGCACCTTCACCCACTTGCCGGGCTCCAGGTCCTTGTAGTGCTCGAAGAAGTGCTGGATCGTCGCGAGCCGCTCCGGCGCGATGTCGGTGGCCTTCCTCCAGTGCTTGTAGATCGGAAGGATCCGGTCGATCGGCACCGCGAGCAGCTTCGCGTCGCCGCCCGCCTCGTCTTCCATCTTCAGCATGCCCAGCGCGCGGCACGGCACCACGGCGCCGACCGCCACCGGGAACGGCGTGATCACCAGCACGTCGACCGGGTCGCCGTCGCCGGCGATCGTGTGCGGGATGTAGCCGTAGTTGCACGGATAGTGCATCGCGGTCGACATGAAGCGGTCGACGAACAGCGCCCCGGTTTCCTTGTCGACCTCGTACTTGATCGGGTCGGCATTCATCGGGATCTCGATGATGACGTTGAACTCGTCCGGCAGGCGGCGGCCGGGATCGACGCGGTCGAGGTTCATGGCGTGCGGGAGGCGGGGCGCGGGGAGTGCCGCGAGAGGCGCAAGTTTATCGGAGTTCGCGCGCCGGGGCGGCCCGTGCGCCCCCGTGCACGCCCTGCGGGGATAATGTCGCGGGCTGCGCGCCGAAGACGGCTGGCGCAGCCGCCGACTGCTCCCGGGAGGTACCGCATGCTGCAGGTTGCCGAGCGCCACGCGCTGTTCATCGACAACGATACGGTCGAGCCGGTCTCCGGCGAGAGCCTTCCGGTCGTCGACCCCTCCGACGGCCGCGTGTTCGCGCAGATCGCGCGCGCGGCAGCGGCCGACGTCGACCGCGCCGTGCGCGCGGCGCGGCGCGCCTACGACGGCGCCGGCACCGAGCCGGCCGCCGGGCCCTGGGGACGCGCCGACGCGTCCGAGCGGGGCCGCGTGCTGCGACGCTGGGCGGACCTGATCGACGCGCACCGCGAGGCGCTGGCTGCGATCGAATCGCGCGACACCGGCAAGCCGCTGACGCAGGCGCGCGCGGATGCGCAGGCGCTGGCGCGCTACTTCGAGTTCTACGGCGGCGCCGCCGACAAGCTGCACGGCCAGACGATCCCGTACCGGCACGGCTACACCGTGCTGACGTTGCGCGAGCCGCACGGGGTCACCGGCCACATCATCCCGTGGAACTACCCGATGCAGATCTTCGGCCGCTCGGTCGGCGCCGCGCTCGCGGCCGGCAACGCCTGCGTCGTCAAGCCGGCCGAGGACGCGTGCCTGTCGCTGCTTCGCGTCGCGCAACTCGGCGCCGAAGCGGGACTGCCCGCCGGGGCGCTCAACGTCGTCACCGGCCTCGGCGGCGAAGCCGGCCAGGCGCTCGCCGAGCATCGCGGCATCGACCACATCTCGTTCACCGGTTCGCCCGATACCGGGCGCCGCGTCGCGCAGGCCGCGGCCGCGCACCACTGCCCGGTCACGCTGGAGCTCGGCGGCAAGTCGCCGCAGCTGGTCTTCGCCGACGCCGACATCGAGGCCGCGCTGCCGGTGCTGGTCAACGCGATCGTGCAGAACGCGGGCCAGACCTGCTCGGCGGGCAGCCGGGTGCTGATCGAGGCGTCGGTGTACCACCAGGTCGTCGGGATGCTGGCCGACCGCTTCAACTCGCTGCGCGCGGGCCCGGCGCACGACGACCTCGACCTCGGGCCGCTGGTCTCGCGTCGCCAGCAGCAGCGCGTCTGGGACTTCCTCTCCGAGGCGCAGGCGGGCGGGCTCGATTTCGCGGCGCAGGGCGTCGTCGTCGACGACGCGCCGGCCGAAGGCTTCTACCAGGCGCCGGTGCTGCTGGCCGACGTGCCCCCGACGCACCGGCTCGCGCAGGAGGAGATCTTCGGCCCGGTGCTGGCGGCCACGCGTTTCGAGAACGAGGCGCAGGCGGTCGCGCTCGCCAACGGCACGCCCTACGGCCTCGTCGCCGGGCTGTGGACGCGCGACGGCGCGCGCCAGCTGCGGCTCGCGCGACAGCTTCGCGCAGGGCAGGTGTTCGTCAACAACTACGGCGCCGGCGGCGGGGTCGAGTTGCCGTTCGGCGGCATCGGCCGCAGCGGCTACGGGCGCGAGAAGGGATTCGAGGCGCTCTACGCGTTCACGACGCTGAAGACCGTCGCGCTGCGCCACGGATAGGCGTCGGGCGCGGCGCGCCGTCGGGATCGCACGATCCGTATCGGGTCGTGCGTGCCGTTCAGCTCTCGTCCGGCGCCACCGTCTCGCGCTGCGGCAGCGGCGCGGCGTCGGCTCCGGCCAGCGCGGCGAGCCGGTAGTGCTCGTGCGCCTCTTCGCTGCGCCCGAGGCGCTCGTACAGCTGTGCGAGCAGCAGGCGGGTCTCGCGGTCCGGCGCCCTGCGCCCCGCCAGCACGAGGAATTCCTCGGCCTTGCCCCAGAGTCCCTCCGTCGCGCACAGCCGGCCGAGGGCCTTCAGAAGCGCCGGGTCGTCGCCGTAGCGGTTGCGCCACGCCTCGACGCGGCGCAACCGCTCGCGCGCCGGCACCGTATCGAGCTGCGCGTACTGCGCCACCAGCGGTGCCACGAGCCGCGTCTCGAGCACCTGTTCGACGATGCGCGCCGCCTGGTCCGGTCGCCCTGCCACGGCGAAGGCCTGCGCGGCCGCCTCGACGATCTCGTCGATCTCGCGGTCGGCCGGCGCGAGCGACGCATGGAGTTGCTGCACCGCGCCGGGATCGTCCCGGCGCGCGGCGAACAACGCCCGGTAGGCCCGGATCTTCAGCCCCCGGATCGCCGCCGGATGCAGCGCGTCGCGTTTCTCGATCTGCCGCAGCGCGTGGATCACCGACTGCCAGTCGCCCGACTGCTCGTGCGCGCGCAACGCGATCCGCAGCGCGTGGATGTGGCGCGGGCCCGCGGCCTGCAAGGTGTCGATCGCCGCGATCGCGTCCGCGGGTCGATGGTCCTCGACCGCCAGCTCGGCAGCGGTCATCAGCTGCGCGTTGCCGGCGCCCGGCTCCTCGCGTGCCGAATCGAGCCAGCGGTCGCGGCGCTCGGTCTCGCGCATCCGGTGTGCGGCGCGGGCGGCCACCAGCGACGCCGCGCCGGCCAGCGCGCGATCGCCGAGCGCCGACTGCGCGAGCCGCTCGGCGCGGCCGAAGCGACCTTCGAACAACGCCAGCAGGCTGTCGCGCAGCCCGGCCAGCGCCGTCTCGCGACGCCGTCGCTCGCGGTATTCGCGAACGCGCGCCGGAAGATTCAGCGCGTTCGACAACCCGACCAGCAGCAGGTGGAAGATCACGAAGGCGACCACCAGCAGCAGGACCGCGAAGTTCACCGAGACGTCGACCCGGTACGGCGGCCACAGCACCGCGAGGTTGCCGTGGTTGAACCGCATCAGCATCGCGAGCCCGACCGCGGCCGATACGATCAGCATGCTCCAGATGACCCGTCGCATCGTCGCCCTCCCCGCCGAGCGCTAGCGGCCCGCGTCGCGCGCCGCGCGCGCGGCCCGCACCGCGGCCAGGCTCTCGGCGAGCGTCGGCGCCTCGAGCGCGATCCGGGCACCGAGCAGCTGGTTCAGTTGCGCGGTGGCGCCGGCGACGCCGCGGTTCCCGGAATCGTAGTAGCTGCGCAGCCAGCCGATCGCGCGCTCGACGTCGCTGCGGAACAGCGCGTCGTTGCGCGACAGCAGCGCCAGGCGCGCATTCAGAAGCAGCAGCCGCAGGTTCTGGCGCAGGAAATACGCCTGCTCGGGCGCGACGAGCGCCGCGTCGGGCGCATCGACCCGCCGCACCCGGAACAGCTGCTGCAGCTCGTCGCGAAGCGCGCTCAGCCCCGCCGCGGCCGCGCCGGTCGCCCGGCTGGTCGCCTCGCTCACCGGTCCCGAGCCGCGCGGGGCCGCACCGTTCGCGGCCGCGGCCCCGCGCGCCGCGGGCGGTGCGTCGGCCGGCTGCGGCGACGGCATCCGCACCGACGCGACCAGCGGGAACTGGTCGATCGACGCCAGCAGGCCATCGAGCCGCAGCGCGAGCGAAACGATGTCGGCCGCCGGATAGGCTTTCAGGCGGTCGATGTCGCGCATCAGCGCGCGCCGCACCGCACCCAGCGACGGATCGTCCTGCCGGCGCAGCCGCGATTCGATCTCCTGCAGCGCGCCCAGCGCGGCCTGCGGGTTGCTGCCCAGCGCGAGCTGCTGGCTCGCGAGCGCCAGCGCCGACTCGATCTCGGCCAGCAGCACGTCGGTCGAGTCGCTGGCGAGGCTGCGATAGAGCTTCTCGAGCTGCGCCTGCAGGCCGGCGGTCTCGAGCACCTTGCTCTCGAGCACCGCGGTGCGGTTCTGCGCATCGCGCAGCTGCGCCTGCGCGTGCCCGAGCGAGGCTTCGAGCTGGGCGACGCGCTGGTCGCTGGCCTGCAGCCGGCGCGTCGCCTCGGACTCGAGCATGCCGAGGCGCGAGCCGGTCCAGGCTGCCGAGGCGATCGCGACCGCCAGCGCGAGCCACGCAATCCAGCCGCGCCATCCCGCTGCCGGGGCGGGCGCGGCGCGATGCGCGGGTTCGGGGGGAGGCGTCGCGGCGCCAGGCGCGCCTTCGGCTACGACCTTGTCCGGCTCAGACACTGTGGCTGCTCGGGGAATCCGGGGCCCATTCTAGCGCGGCCGCGAGGGCGCGATCGCCGGGTTCGACCGCGCGCACGTCGGTCCAGCCGTGCGCCGCCAGCGCCGCGGCGATCCGCGCGTGGATCGCGAGGGCCGGCGCCGCGTGCGCGCGCCCCGCGAGCCCCGAACGCGCGAGCACGCGCTCGAAACGCTCGACGACTTCGCGCTGCGTGAACACGAAGACGGGCGCCGCTCCCGCTTCGAGCCATCCGCGCAGCGTCTCCAGCGCCGCCGCGGCCGGCTCGATCGGCTCGCGCCGATAGACCTCGCAGGTCTCGACCTGCGCCCCGGCCGCGCGCAGCCGCGCGATCCAGCCCTCGCTGCCGCCCTCGCCGCGCAGCACCAGCACGCGCAATCCCCGGGGTTCGCGCAGCGGCGGCGTATCGACCAGCGCATCGGCATCGAACGGCGGCCCCGCCGGGCGCAGCACGCGTTCGGACGCGACGCCCAGCCCGCAATCGGCGATCGCCTGCAGGCTGCCCGGCCCGACCACCGCGACCCCGGTGTGTCGGGGCCAGCGGCCGCCGGCCATCCGCCCCGCCGCCGCGACCGCCGCCGGGCTGACCAGCACCACCCAGTCGAATTGCGCCAGGCGCGCGGCCGCGTCGATCGCCGCCGGCTCGTCGAGCCGCTCGACGATCCGCGAAAGCGACAGCGCGAGCGGCTCGTGGCCGAGCCCGCGAAGCCGCTGCTCGATGGCGCGGGCCCGCGGCCAGGGTTGCGTCAGGACGACCCGAGCCATCGCGCGGCGCCCTGCTCGCGCAGCGAGCGCGCCGCCTCCTCGCCGATCCGGCCGGCAGCCTCGCGGTCGGCCGCTGCGCACTCGACGACCGCCTCGGCCATCGCGCTGCCGTCCTCGGCGGCCACGCGCGCGACCAGCTTCAGCCCGCCCTGCGGCGTCGACACGCACCAGGCAGCCAGCGGCACGCGGCAGCTGCCGCCGAGCAGGCGCGAGACCGTGCGCTCGGCGTGGACCTCGACCGCGGTGCGCGCATCGTCCAGCGCAGCGAGCCAGGCGCGCAGGTCGTCGCGCGCGGCGAGGGTCTCGATCGCCAGCGCGCCCTGCCCCGCGGCCGGCAGGCACAGCGTCGGCGGCACGATCGCGCGAATCCGGGCGGCGAGCCCGAGGCGCTTGAGCCCCGCTGCCGCCAGCACGATCGCGTCGTAGCGGCCCTCGTCGAGGCGCGCCAGCCGCGTGTTCACGTTGCCGCGCAGCGGCAGCACCTCCAGCGCGGGAAACGCGCGCCGGATCTGCGCCGCGCGCCGCAGGCTCGACGTGCCCACGCGCGCGCCGGCGGGCAGCGACTCGAGCGATTCGTACCGCGCCGAGACGAACGCGTCGCGCGGATCCTCGCGCGACAGGATCGCGGCCAGCGCGAACGGCTCGGACACCTCCATCGGCACGTCCTTCAGCGAGTGCACGGCGAGGTCGGCGCGGCCATCGAGCAGCGCGAGCTCGAGCTCCTTGACGAACAGCCCCTTGCCGCCGATCTCGTTGAGCGCGCGATCGAGCACGCGGTCGCCCTCGGTGGTCATGCCGAGGATCCCGACCTCGCAGCGCGGATAGAGCTCGCGCAGGCGGGCCTGCACGTGCTCGGCCTGCCACATCGCCAGCCGGCTCTGGCGCGACGCGATGACGAGCCGCTCGGGCGCCGCGAAGCCGCCCATCGTCAGCTGACGAGGTTCTTGACCGTCGACCACTGACGCCGGCTCACCGGCAGCCGCTCGTTCACGTCGCGCAGCACCACCTGCCAGTAGGGATCGCCGCCGTCGGCCTCGCCCTGCGGCAGCACACGCTCGAAGCCGGCGATCGACGGGCGGGCGACGAGCGCGTTGCGGTGGATGCGCACGAAGCGGTCGCTGAACTCTTCCTCGAGCGAGGTGAGCGACTCCTCGATCAGGAACTCGCGCTCCTTGGTGCGCACGGTGATGTACTTGAGCTCGGCCTTCAGGTAGACCACCTGCTCGAGCGGCACCAGGATCACGCGGCCGCGCTCGTGCACCGACAGGTGCCGGCGGCGCGTGTTGGTCGCGCGCGCGAGCTGGTCGATCGCCTGCGCGTGCTCCTGCGGCATTCGCGTGAGCGCCCGCTGAAGCGCCTGCTTCAGGCGCTCGGCGCGCACCGGCTTGAGCAGGTAGTCGATCGCCCGCACCTCGAACGCGTCGACCGCGAACTCGTCGAACGCGGTGACGAAGATGATCAGCGGCATCGGCTTGGGCGTGTCGCCCGACTGCGCGCGCGCCGAGATGTGCCGCGCGAGCTCGATGCCGGTCATCCCGGGCATCTGGATGTCGAGCAGCACGATCTGCGGCTGCGCGACCTCGATCTGCGACAGCGCCTCGGGCGCGTTCGGCGCCTCGCCGACGATGCGGTGGGGGAATTCGGGGGCGAGGTCGGCCAGCAGCTCGCGAAGGCGCGAGCGCGCGACCGGTTCGTCGTCAACGATCAGGATCGAAGGGGCGTCTGGCATCTCGGCGTCTTCTCTCTTTGCGGTAGGGGAACTGGACGATCACGCGGAACTGCCCGTCCGCGCTCGAGGTCTCGAGCTGGCCTTCGACGTCGAAGGTCAGGTCGAGGCGCTCGCGCACGTTCGACAATGCCATGTGGTTGCCCGGGCGGGTGGGCGCTGCGTCGGGCAGCGGATTGGCGATCTCGACGCGCACGCGGTCGCCGCTCTTGGCGATGCTCACGTGGATCTCGCCGGGCTCCTGGTTGGGCTCGATGCCGTGGTGGACGGCGTTCTCGACCAGCGGCTGCAGCAGCAGCGAGGGCAGCAGCGCGTCGCCGGGCATCCCGTCGAGCTCCCAGCGCACGCGGAGCCGCTCGGCCAGCCGAAGCTTCTCGATCGTCAGGTACTCCTTGCACAGCAGCACCTCGTCGTCGAGCGGCACCAGCTCGCGGCTGTCCTTCATGAACACTCGAAACAGGTCCGCGAGGTTCTCGAGCGTGCGCTCGGCCTTGCGCGGGTCGCTGCGCATCAGTCCGAGCACCGTGTTGAGGCTGTTGAACAGGAAGTGAGGCCGGATGCGCGCCTGAAGCGCCTGCAGCCGCCCCTCGGCCTGCGAGGGCTGAAGCGACAGCTGGCGCAGCCGCAGGTACTCGATCAGCGCCCACGCGATGGCTGCCGCGAGCAGCACGCGCGGCGCGAGCCAGGTGGCGAGCGGCAACGGCCCGGGCGCCGGCGGCTGCGCGCTCGACAGCGCGACCAGCGCCGTCAGCCCGGCCGGCGCGCCGAGCCCGACAGCCCACTGCACCCACCGCGCCGAGCCGTTGACCTTCCGGCGCAGCGGGCACAGCAGCAGCAGCGTTGCGGCGCCCACCGCGTCGACGCGCAGCGCCGTCTCGAGCATCGGCCAGTACTCGACGCCCGCTGCCGGAAGCAGCCAGCCGAGCAGGAGCACGCCGACGTTCAGCGGCAGCAGGACGCGCACCATGGTGCCGAGGTTGCAGCAGTCGGGGAGCACCGGCAGGTCCGCCCCGTCGGTGAGGCGCCGCCGCGGCGGGCCCGAGGCCTGCGCCGTCGCGCCGCCGGCGGACATCGCTTCGGGGGAGACGACCGTCCCCGGATCGCTCATCGATGGTTCCCTTGCTGCATCGGGCCGCCTGCCGCGGCCGATGCCGTCGGGGCGATCCGTATAATTCGGCTCTCGAGGCCCTTCCTCTGCCGCGGACGATTATGACAGATCAGCTTGCCAAGAAATCCGAAGCGTGGTCTGCCCGCTTCTCGGAGCCAGTCAGCGAGTTGGTCAAACGCTACACGGCCTCGGTCTCGTTCGACCATCGTCTCGCCCGGGCCGACATCGAGGGCTCGCTGGCCCACGCCGGGATGCTGCACGCCGCGGGGCTGCTCAGCGACGACGACCACGCGGCGATCAGCCAGGGCATGGCGACGATCCGCGCCGAGATCGAGCGTGGCCAGTTCGCCTGGTCGGTGGACCTCGAAGACGTCCACCTGAACATCGAGAAGCGCCTCACCGAGCTGGCCGGCGATGCCGGCAAGCGGCTGCACACCGCTCGCTCGCGCAACGACCAGGTGGCCACCGACATCCGCCTGTGGCTGCGCGGCACGATCGACGAGCTGCGCGCGCAGCTCGCGGCCTTCCAGCGCGCGCTGGTCGACCTGGCCGAGGACCACGCCGACACCATCATGCCGGGCTTCACGCACCTGCAGGTCGCGCAGCCGGTGACGTTCGGCCACCACCTGCTCGCCTACGTCGAGATGTTCGCGCGCGACGCCGACCGGCTCGCCGACTGCCGGCGCCGCGTCAACCGGCTTCCGCTGGGCGCTGCGGCGCTCGCGGGCACCTCGTACCCGATCGACCGCGAGCGCGTCGCGCGCACGCTCGGCTTCGACGGCGTCTGCGAGAACTCGCTCGACGCGGTCTCCGATCGCGACTTCGCGATCGAGTTCTGCGCAGCGGCGAGCCTCGCCATGGTCCACGTGTCGCGCCTGTCCGAGGAGCTGATCCTCTGGATGTCGCCGCGCGTGGGCTTCATCGACCTCGCCGACCGCTTCTGCACCGGCTCGTCGATCATGCCGCAGAAGAAGAACCCCGACGTGCCCGAGCTCGCGCGCGGCAAGTCGGGCCGCGTCTTCGGCCACCTGGTGGCGCTGCTCACGCTGATGAAGGGGCAGCCGCTCGCCTACAACAAGGACAACCAGGAAGACAAGGAGCCGCTGTTCGACACGGCCGACACGCTGCTCGAGACGCTGCGGATCTTCACCGACCTGGTCGGCGGCATCCAGGTGCGCCCGGCGCGGATGCGCCAGGCGGCCGCCGAGGGATTCTCCACCGCCACCGACCTCGCCGACTACCTGGTGCGCAAGGGACTGGCGTTTCGCGATGCGCACGAGGCGGTCGCGCGCGCGGTGCGCACCGCCGCAGAGCGCGGCGTCGACCTCGCCGAGCTCGGCCTGGACGAGCTGCGCGAGTTCAGCCCGCTGATCGACGCCGACGTCGGCGCGGTGCTCACGCCGGAAGGCTCGGTCGCATCGCGCGATCACGTCGGCGGCACGGCCCCCAGGCAGGTGCGCGCCGCGATCGCGCGGCACCGCCAGCGGCTGTCCGGCGAGCCCGGCGGTCCGCGCCAGCCAGGCTAGGAGGCCGGGCGGCGGAACGCCGCCCGCCCTCCTAGGCCCGGCTCACGGCGCCGGGGCCGGCCGCGTCTTTCGCACCGCGGCTGCGCACCCACTGCGAGACGAGCGCCGCGGCGAGCAGCGCCAACCCGATCCCGTCGGCCATCGGGTGCGGGTAGACCAGCAGCAGGCCCGCCGCGATCATCGCGAGCCGCTCCCACAGCAGGCAGCGCACCAGCACCCAGTTCTGCGCGCCGCCGGCCAGCGCCGCGATGCCCGCTGTCGCGGTCAGCACGATCCAGGCGACCTGCCACCAGGCGACGTCCTTCGGCGCCATCAGCAGCAGCCCCGCGCCGGCCGGCTCGAGCACGAACACGAACGGCAGCAGGAACGCGGGCAGCGTGTACTTCCAAGACTGCAGCGTCGTCTTGTACGGGTCGCCGTCGGTGATGGCGGCCGCTGCGAACGGCGACAACGCGGTCGGCGGCGACACCTCGGAGAGCACCGCGTAGTAGAAGATGAACATGTGCGCCGCGAAGTCGGGAACGCCCAGCTTGGTGAGCGCGGGGGCGGCGATCACCGCGCAGATGATGTAGCTCGCGGTCACCGGCACGGCCAGCCCGATGATCCAGACGATCAGCGACGTGTAGATCGCGGTCAGCAGCAGGCTCCCGCCTGCGTAGGCGATGACGATCGAACTGAACTTCAGGCCCAGGCCGGTCTTGCCGACCACGCCGACGATGATGCCGGCGGCCGCGCAGGTCGCGGCGACGTTGAGCGCCTGACGCGAGCCGTCTGCGAGCGCCGCGATCAGCTTCTTCGGCCACATCGCGGTCTCGCGCGCGAAGAAGCTCACCACGAACGCCGTGACGGTCGCCCAGAACACCGACATCAGCGGCGAGAATCCGTAGACCATGAATCCGATGATCGCGACCAGCGACAGGAAGTGAAACCAGAAGCGCCGGGCCAGTTGGCCCGCGGTGGCGGTGAGGCGGAACTCGGCGGCCGCCGAGTGGAACTTGCGCGCGTCGATCTCGACCATCAGGAACAGCGACAGGTAGTAGAGGCAGGTAGGGATCACCGCCATCTTCAGCACGTCGAGGTACGAGATCTTCAGGAACTCGGCGATCAGGAACGCGGCCGCGCCGAGCACCGGCGGCGAGATGATCGCGCCCAGGCCGCCGGCCGCCAGCAGGCCGCCGGCCGAGTTGCGGTCGTAGCCGGCGCGCTCGAGCATCGGCCAGGCGACGGTGCCGATCGTGACGGTGGTCGCGACCCCCGACCCCGACGGCCCGCCGAGCAGGAACGAAGACAGCACGACGGTGCGCCCGGCGCCCGAGCGCCGCCCGCCCATCAGCGCGAAACTGAAGTCGAGGAAGAACTTGCCGGCGCCCGAGTGCTGCAGGAACGCTCCGAAGATCGTGAACATGATGATCAGCGTCGCCGATACGTCGATCGCGGTTCCGAAGATCCCCTCGAGCGACATGTACATCACGCCGATCATGCTCTCGACGTCGTAGCCGCGGTGCGCCCAGTGCCCAGGCAGCCAGGGCCCGAGGAACGCGTAGGACGCGAACAGCAGCACCACCGCCGGCATGATCCAGCCGGTGGAGCGCCGCGCCGCCTCGAGCACCAGCAGCACGAACAGGCAGCCGAACACCAGGTCGGTGCGGTCCGGCATCGTGCTGCGGTCCCAGAAATCGTCGCCGCCCATCAGGATGTGCACGATCGTCGCCACGCCGACCAGCGCGAGGACGACGTCGTACCACATCAGCCGGTTGCGCAGCCGCGGCGTCGCCGGGTAGATCAGGAACACCAGCAGCAGCATGAAGCCCACGTGCACGGGCCGCAGCGTCAGCGTCGGCACGATCGAGACCGCGGCGTACAGGTGGAACAGCGACATGATCACCAGCAGCGCGGTGATCAGCGTCTCGAGCGCGCCGCCGAAGCGGCTGACGGCGCCCTCTTCCTCTTCGACGAAGCGCTCGGCGGCGCGCAGCCGCTCGTCGCTCACCGCCCCGGGCCCGCCGGGCGTTTCGTTGCTCGAAGTCATCGATCGGCCCGGGCGAACGGGGGGCGCGGCGGCTCGGCCGCTCAGTGGGCGAACTTCACTCCGCGCTCTTCGAAGTACTTGCGCGCGCCGGGGTGGAACGGGATCGGCGAAGCGGAGGCCTGGGCGTCCAGCGTGATGTTCTTCGCCTCGCGGTGCACGGCGACGAGCTCGTCCTTCCTCTCGATCAGCGTCTTGACGATCGTGTAGGCCTGCTGGTCGCTCATCTTCCTGTCGGCCACCAGCAGGTTCCAGACGTCGAGGTTGGCGACGTCGGCCGTCTGGCCCTTGTAGGTGTTGGCCGGGATCTTGCCCTTGACGTACAGCGGACCCCACTTCTTGTTCATCGCGTCGGCGTACTGCGCGTGGTCGATCAGCTTCAGCGTGATGCCGGGCGTCGTCGCGAGGTCGGTGATCGCCGCGGTGGGCAGGCCGCCGACCCAGATCAGCGCGTCGATCTTGCGGTCCTTGATCGCGTTGACCCCCTCGGCGACCGACAGCCGCTCGCGCTGGACGTCCTTGTCGATGCCGGCCGCCTCGAGCAGGCGCATCGCCATCACCTCGGTGCCGCTGTTGGGCTCGCCGGTCGAGATGCGCTTGCCCTTCAGGTCGGCGAGCGTCCTGATGCCGCTCGCTTCGGTGGTGACGACGTGCATCTTGTTCGGATACAGCACCATCAGCGTGCGCGCGTCGACCTTCTTGTCCTTGAACTTGGCCAGGCCGCTCACCGCGTCGTAGGCCGCATCGGCCATCGTGAAACCGAAGTCCTGCTTGCCCTGCCCGATCAGTTGCAGGTTGGCCACCGACGCGCCGGTCACCTCGGCCGTCGCCTCCCACCCGGGCACGTACTTCGACAGGATCGCGGCCATGCCGCCCCCCATCGGGTAGTAGACACCCCCGGTGCCGCCGGTGCCGATCGACAGGCGCATGCTCTGCGCCGAAGCCAGCGCGGCGACGCCGAGCGCCGCCGCGACCAGAATGCCCTTCACGAAATTCCTCGACATCTTCTCGCTCCTCGAGTCGGTAACCTGCGGATGATAAGGCCCGCACCGCAGCGCCGCGCTCAGGGAATCCCCCGAGCCGCGGACGGGGCCGACCGGTATAATCCGGGCGTCCACAGCCTTCCCCGGTCCGGCGGCGTCCCCTCGCGGCAGCTCGCCAGGACCGACCGAATGTACGCACCCGTGCCGCGATCGCGTCGTCGCGACGCCCCGCCGCCCCGCCGGCCCTGCCCGCTTCCAGCGCGGATCGCCTGATGGAAATCGCGATCCTGCTGGCGCTGATCGTGCTCAACGGCCTGCTCGCGATGGCCGAGATCGCGCTGGTCACCGCCCGCAAGGCACGCCTGCAGAAGCTGGTCGACGACGGCGACCGGCTGGCCGCGGCCGCGCTCGCGCTGGGCGCCGACCCGAACCGCTTCCTGTCGACGATCCAGATCGGGATCACGTCGATCGGCATCCTGAACGGCATCTTCGGCGAAGCCGCGCTCGCGGCGCCGTTCGCCGAATGGCTCGAAAGCCTGGGCGTGCGCCCGCCCTGGGCCGGCTACGCGGCTACCGCGCTGGTGGTCGTGGTCGTCACCTACGTGTCGATCGTCGTCGGCGAACTGGTGCCCAAGCGGCTCGGCCAGATCAACCCGGAGGGCATCGCGCGGATGGTCGCGCACCCGATGACGCTGCTGGCGACCGTCTCCAAGCCGTTCGTGCGCCTGCTCTCGGTGTCGACCGAGGTGGTCCTGCGCACGCTCGGCGCGCGCAGCGAGAACGTGCCGTCGGTCACCGAGGAGGAGATCCACGCGCTGCTCGCCGAGGGCTCGGACGCCGGCGTCATCGAGCAGACCGAGCACGCGATGGTGCGCAACGTGTTCCGCCTCGACGATCGCCAGATCTCGTCGCTGATGATCCCGCGCGCCGACATCGTCTGGCTCGATGTGGCCGACCCGCTGCCGGTCAACCTCGCGAAGGTCGCCGACACCGCGCACTCGCGGTTCCCCGTCTGCCGCGAGGGGCTCGACGAGATCCTGGGTTTCGTCCACACCAAGCAGTTGCTCGCCCAGTCGCTGCGCGGCGCGCCGATCGACCTCACGCAGGGCCTGCACGAGATGCTGTACGTGCCGGAGACGCTGACCGGCATGGAGCTGCTCGAGAACTTCCGCTCGTCGAACACCCAGATCGCGCTGGTGATCGACGAGTACGGCGAGGTGCAGGGCCTGATCACGCTGCAGGACCTGATGGAGGCGATCACCGGCGAGTTCGCCACCGGCGACGAGGCCGACAGCTGGGCCTACCAGCGCGAAGACGGCTCGTGGCTGCTCGACGGGCTGATCCCGATCCCGGAGCTGAAGGACCGGCTCGGCCTGCGCGCGCTTCCCGAGGAGGAGCGCGAGCGCTACCAGGCGCTCAGCGGGATGCTGATGCTGATGCTCGGGCGGATGCCACAGACCGGCGACACCGTCACCTGGGAGAACTGGCGCTTCGAGGTGATCGACATGGACGGCAAGCGCGTCGACAAGGTGCTCGCCACCCGGATTCCGCTGCCCGCGACCCCGGACGACGGTCCGGCCCAGTCCGATCCGTCGTGAAGGACCGGCGCCGATGATCGACTTCCTGCGCACGCTGCTGCGCCGCGTCGCCACCGTCGCGGCGCTGGTTTTCGGCGCGCTGCTGGCCGCGCTGTTCGCGGCGCTGACGCTGGCCGCGGCGCTGGCGATCGGCACGGCGGTCTGGCTCGCCAACCGCTTCGGCATGCGCGCGACGCGCACGCAGCCATCCTCGGCCGCGCGCGGCCACGAGGTGATCGACGTCGAGATGCGCGAGGTCGAGCCGGTCGAGCCGGTCGAGCCGGCTGGCCCGGCCGAGCGGGGCGAGCGGGGCAAGCCGCCCGACGCGCCGCCCGACGCGCCGCCCGCGAGCCGCGCGCCGCCGGCCGACGAGGCCGGCGGGCGCCGCTGAGCCGCCCGGCTGCCGCCCGCGGCTCAGTTGCCGAACACGATCCGCGGTAGCCAGGTCGCCAGCTCGGTGAACTCCATCAGCACGGCCAGCGCGATCACCTGCAGCGCGACGAACGGCACGACGCCGCGATAGATCTGCCCGGTCGTCACGGTCGGCGGCGCGACCCCGCGCAGGTAGAACAGCGAGAAGCCGAACGGCGGGGTCATGAAGCTGGTCTGCAGGTTCACGCCGACCATCACGCCGAGCCACAGCGGATCGACCCCCATGTGCAGCAGGATCGGCGCGGTGATCGGGATCACGATGAAGATGATCTCGAACGTGTCGAGGATGAACCCGAGCACGAACATCACGGCCATCACGACGATCAGCGCCCCGATCGCGCCGCCCGGCAGGTTGCCGAGGAACTCGTGCACCAGCGCGTCGCCGCCCATCATCCGGAACACGATCGAGAACACCGCGGCGCCGAGCAGGATCACGAACACCATCGAGGTCACCGTCGCCGTGGCGACCGTGACCTCGCGCAGGATGCCGAAGCTGAAGCGGCGCTTGGCCGCGGTGAGCACCATCGCGCCGATCGCGCCGACCGACGCCGATTCCGTCGGCGTCGCGATGCCCGCCATGATCGAGCCCAGCACCGCGACGATCAGCAGCAGCGGCGGAAAGAGCGCGGTCAGCACGTCGCGGCCCAGCGTCTTGCGCTCCTCGGCGGTCGCGGGCGTCGCCGGGCAGCTCTTCGGATCGAAGATCGCCTTGCCGACCATGTAGAGCAGGTACAGGCCGATCAGCACCGCGCTGGGCAGCACCGCCCCGATGAACAGGTCGCCCACCGAGACCGGCGACGGCGCGAAGTTGCCCTTGGCCATCTGCACCTGCGCGTTGATCCCGGCGAGCATGTCGCCCATGAAGATCAGGATCGTCGACGGCGGGACGATCTGCCCGAGCGTGCCCGATGCGCAGATGACGCCGGTGGCGAGCTTCGGGTCGTAGCCGGCGCGCAGCATCGCCGGCAGGCTGATCAGGCCCATCGTGACCACCGTCGCGCCGACGACGCCGGTCGAGGCCGCCAGCATCGCGCCGACCACGATCACCGACAGGCCCAGGCCGCCGGGCAGCCGCCCGAACACCTTGCCCATCGTCGTGAGCAGTTCCTCGGCGATCTTCGATCGCTCGAGCATCACGCCCATGAAGATGAACAGCGGCACCGCGACCAGCACCTCGTTGGTCATGAAGCCGACGTAGCGCGACGCGAGCGCGCCGAAGTTGGTCGGGTCGAAGGCGCCGAAGAGCCACCCGGCCAGCGCGAAGACCAGCGAGGTGCCGGCCAGCGAGAACGCCACCGGGAAGCCGAGCAGCAGCGTCCCGATGACGCCCACGAACATCAGGCAGGCGAGGATCTCGCCGATCAGCTGCGTCGCCATGCTTGCCTACTCCGGCCGGTAGCGGAACTGCATCGGCAGCTCGTTCTCGCCGCCGCCGAGCACCAGCAGGCTGCGCGCGAGCATCGCGAGCCCCTGCAGGCCGACCAGCACGACGAACACCACGATGAAACCCTTGAGGACGAACAACCCGGGCATCCCGCCGGGGTTCTCCGAGGCCTCGCGAAGCGCCCACGACTGCTCGACGTAGGGCAGGCCCCAGATCGCGACCACCGCGCAGAACGGCAGCAGGAACACCAGCACGCCGACGATGTCGCAGATCGCCTTCGCGCGCAGGCTCGCCGGACGGTACAGGATGTCGACGCGCACGTGGCCGTCGATCAGCAGCGTGTAGCCGGCGACGGCCATGAACATCGCGCCGTTGAGCCACACGTACAGGTCCTGCATCCAAAGGTGCGTCGTCGCGAACACGTAGCGCTCCACGACGACGACGAAGCACAGGACGAGCGAGGCGAAGGCCAGCCACGAGAACAACTGGCCGACCCAGGTGTTCAGGCGGCCGACCGCGGTGACGAAGATGGCTAGCGCGCGCATGGTCGGTGTCCGGCAGACAGGCCGCAGTGCCGGACCGGTCGCCCGTGGCCGCTACCGTGTCGCGCCTTCACGCGGCGGCGGCGCGGGGATCCCCGCGCCGCGGCAACGGCACCGGGAGAGGCGCCGGGCCTTCGCGGCCCCTCCCCCTGCGCCCGATCGGCGAACTGCGATTACTTCAGGTGGAAGTACTTCTCGCGCGCCCGCAGGAACGGCATGTCCGTGCTCTCGGTGCGCTTGCGCAGCAGGTTCAGCGCCGACACGAAGCTCTCGGCGGTCTTCTTCGCCAGCGCGTTGTCGCTGCTGCGCACCCCCTGGAGCACCTCGAGCGCGGCCTTGGCACCCGCCTGCAGGATCGCGTCGGGAAACTGCAGCACCTTGACGCCGTGCTTGGACACCAGCGTGTCGAGCGCGCGCGGGTCGTTGGCGACGAAGTCGGATGCGACCTGGTCGTACTCGGCCTGGCAAGCGGTGCGGACGATCTCCTGCAGGTCCTTCGGCAGCGCCGAGAACTTCGACTTGTTGACGACCGCCTCGGTGGCGAGGCCCGGCTCGATGAAGCTCGGGAAGTAGTAGTTCTTGCAGATCTGGTAGAAGCCCAGCGCCAGGTCGTTGTACGGACCGACGAACTCGGCCGCGTCCAGCGTGCCGGTCTGCAGCGCCTGGAAGATCTGGCCGGCGGCGAGGTTGGTCACCGAGGCGCCGAGTTTCTGCCAGACCTGGCCGCCCAGGCCCGGCGTGCGGAAGCGCAGGCCCTTGATGTCGTCCAGCCCCTTGAGCTCCTTGCGGAACCAGCCGCCGGCCTGGGTGCCGGTGTCGCCCGACAGGAAGCCCTGCACGCCGAACTGGTCGTAGATCTCGTCCCAGATCTGCTGGCCGCCCAGGTAACGCACCCACGCCGCGAGCTCGCGCGAGGTCATCCCGTACGGCACGCCGGTGAAGAACGACAGGCCGACGTTCTTGTTCTGCCAGTAGTAGGCGGCGCCGTGGCTCATCTCGGCCGTGCCGCCGATGACCGCGTCGAGTGCCTGCAGCGGCGGCACCAGTTCGCCGGCCGAGTACACCTTGACCGTCAGGCGGCCGCCCGACATCGTGTTGATCCGGTTCGCCAGGTTCTCGGCGCCGACGCCCAGTCCCGGGAAGTTCTTCGGCCAGGTGGTGACCATCCGCCACTCGATCTTGCCCTGCGAAATCGCCGGGGCGGACAGCGTGGCGGCGCCCGCGGCAGCGGTCGCGGTCAGGCTTTTCTTCAGTATCGAACGACGGTCCATCGATGGGCTCCTCAGGGTATGAAGGATCGGGATTCGCAGCCGGCTTCGCTTGGGCCGCTGCGCCGCGTGACGGCACGCGGAATGGTGGCGGATTGTAACCGCCGCCGGCGGCGATCGTAACCCGTGGCGTAGCCCCCGGCGCGGGCACTAGTGGAAAACGAGTATCTGTCCTGTTGGTTTTGCACCGCGCCGCCCGTCAACGCCTGCGCTTCGGCAGCAGGTCGGTGCAGGTGCCCTCGAACACCTCGGCGGCCTGCCCGATCGACTCGCCGAGCGTCGGGTGCGGGTGGATGGTGCGGCCGACGTCGGTCGCGTCGGCGCCCATCTCGATCGCCAGTGCGATCTCGCCGATCATGTCGCCGGCGTGCGTGCCGACGATCGCGCCGCCGACGATCCGGTGCGTCTGTTCGTCGAACAGCAGTTTCGTGAATCCCTCGTCGCGCGCATTGGCAATCGCGCGCGCAGACGCCGACCACGGGAACACCGCCTTGCCGACCGCCAGCCCCTGCGCCCGCGCCTCGTCCTCGGTCAGCCCCGCCCAGGCGACCTCGGGGTCGGTGTAGGCCACGGACGGAATCACCCGGGCGTCGAAGAAGCTCTTCTCGCCGGCGGCCGCCTCGGCGGCGACGTGTCCCTGGTGCACCGCCTTGTGCGCGAGCATCGGCTGCCCGACGATGTCGCCGATCGCGAACAGGTGCGGCACGTTGGTGCGCAGCTGCCGGTCGACC
Source organism: Burkholderiaceae bacterium (assembly GCA_023954045.1). Taxonomy (GTDB): domain Bacteria; phylum Pseudomonadota; class Gammaproteobacteria; order Burkholderiales; family Burkholderiaceae_E; genus Zeimonas. The sequence goes on from JAMLIR010000001.1 coordinate 68,646, forward strand.
GCGATGAAGCCACGCTCGTCGACCGCGATGCCGGCGCGCTCGGCGCCGATCTTGCGTCCGTTGGGCGCGCGCCCGACTGCACTCAGGACCAGGTCGTAGACCTGCGGCTCGGCAGGCGCACCCTCGCCTTCGAACCAGACGCGGATGCCCTCGGCGAGGCTTTCCGCGCGGACCGTCTTCGTGCGCAGCATCACGCGGTCGAAGCGCTTCTCGTTGTGTCGCTGCCAGACCTTGACCAGGTCGCGATCGGCGCCGGTCATCAGCCCGTCGAGCATCTCGACCACGTCGATGCGCGCGCCGAGCGTCGAGTAGACGGTTGCCATCTCGAGGCCGATGATGCCGCCTCCGATCACCAGCATCCGCTTCGGCAGCGAGGGAAGCTCCAGCGCGCCGGTGGAGTCGACGATGCGCGGGTCCTCGGGCAGGAACGGCAGCCGCACCGGCATCGAGCCGGCCGCCACGATCGCCTGCTCGAAGCGCACGACCTTGGTCTCGCCGGTCTTGTCCTGGCCGTCGCCCGTGGTCAGCTCCACCTCGACGTGGTGCGCGTCGAGGAAGTGGCCATAGCCGCGCACCACGCGGACCTTGCGCGATTTCGCCATCCCGGTCAGGCCGCCGGTGAGCTTTCGCACGACCGCCGCCTTGTGCGCGCGCAGGCGATCGAGGTCGATCCGCGGCGGGTCGAACTCGACGCCCGCCGCGGCGAAGTGCCGGGCCTCGTCGATCACCGATGCGACGTGCAGCAGCGCCTTCGACGGGATGCAGCCGACGTTCAGGCACACGCCGCCCAGCATCGCGTAGCGTTCGACGAGCACGGTGTCGAGCCCGAGGTCGGCCGCGCGGAACGCCGCCGAATAGCCGCCGGGCCCGCCGCCCAGCACGAGCATCCGGCATTCGAGGTCGGCCCGGATGCCCGCCGCGCCGGCTTGCGGCGCGGGCCCGGGGGGTCCTGCGGGCGTGGACGCGGCGCCCGCGACCGGCGCCGTTGGCGCGCTCGCGACTGGCGCGGCTGCGGCTGCAGCTGCGGCACTCGCGGCCGGTGCCGCCTCCGGCGACTCGCCGTGCCCGGCCTCGACGTCGAGCTCGAGCACCACCGATCCCTGCGACACCTTGTCGCCGACCTTGACTCTGAGTGCCTTCACGACGCCGGCCGCCGACGAAGGAATCTCCATCGACGCCTTGTCGGACTCGACGGTGATCAGCGACTGCTCGACCCTCACCGGGTCGCCCGCTTTCACCAGCACCTCGATGACCTCGACGTCCTTGAAATCGCCGATGTCGGGCACCTTCACTTCGATCGTCTGGCTCATGGGCGACTCGTTGCGGTGTCGGGACTACAGCATCGCACGCCGGAAATCGGCGAGCAGCTGCGACAGGTAGACGTTGAAGCGCGCGGCGGCGGCGCCGTCGATCACGCGGTGGTCGTAGGACAGCGACAGCGGCAGCATCAGCCGCGGCTGGAACGCGCTGCCGTCCCACACCGGCCGCATCGCCGACCGGCACACGCCGAGGATCGCGACCTCGGGCGCGTTGATGATCGGCGTGAAGTAGGTGCCGCCGATGCCCCCGAGGCTGGTGATCGTGAACGTGCCGCCCTGCATCTCGGACGGCGCGAGCTTGCCCTCGCGCGCCTTCGACGCCAGCTCGGCGCTCTCGCGCGCCAGTTCGAGCACGCCCTTGCGGTCGGCGTCGCGGATCACCGGCACGACCAGCCCGTTGGGCGTGTCCGCGGCGAAGCCCACGTGGTAGTACTGCTTGAGCACCAGCGACTCGCCGTCGAGCGATGCGTTGAACTCGGGGAACTTCTTCAGCGCCGCCACGCAGGCCTTGATGAGGAACGCGAGCATCGTCACCTTCGTGCCCTGCTTCTCGTGCTCGCGGTTGAGCTGCACCCGGAACGCCTCGAGGCCGGTGATGTCGGCGTCCTCGTGGTTGGTGACGTGCGGGATCATCACCCAGTTGCGGTGCAGGTTCGCCGCCGAGATCCTGCGGATGCGCTGGATGGGCTTCGTCTCGATCGGCCCGTACTTCGCGAAGTCGACTTTCGGCCACGGAAGCAGGCCGAGCGCGGCCCCGCCGTCACCGGCCGGCGCGGCCGCCGCCGGAGCGCCCGCCTGCCTGACCACGCCTTTGACCCACTCGCGCACGTCGTCGTGCAGGATCCGCTGCTTCGGGCCCGAGCCGCGCACCAGCGACAGGTCGACGCCGAGCTCGCGCGCGAAGCGCCGCACCGAAGGCGACGCATGCGGCTTGACCACCGCGTCGTGGCCGTTGCCCGCCAGGCTCGCCGCCGGGGGCGCAGGGCGCGTCGGGGCCGGCGCGGACGATGCAGGCGGCGCGCTCGCCTCGACGGCCGCAGCCGCGGGCGCCGCAGGCGCCGCCGCGGGGGCTACGGGCAGCGGCGACACCTCGGCCGCTGCCCGGCTCGGTGTGGCCACGACCGGCGAGGCCGCCGCTCCCTGCGGCGACGCCGCCTCGGCCGATCCGGCGTCGGCCTCCAGCTCGAGGATCGCCGAGCCTTCGGAGACCTTGTCGCCGATCTTCAACTTCAGCGCCTTCACCACGCCGGCCGACGAGGACGGAATCTCCATCGACGCCTTGTCGGACTCCACCGTGATCAGCGACTGCTCCACCGTCACCCGGTCGCCCGGCTTCACCAGCACCTCGATCACCTCGACTTCCTTGAAGTCGCCGATGTCGGGAACCTTCACTTCGATGATTGCCATCTCGACTTTGCCCCGTGAAGGCGCCCGTCAGGCGTGGTGCGGATTGGTCTTGGCCGGATCGATCCCGTACTTGCGGATCGCCTCGGCGACTTTCTTCGCCGGAATCGCGCCCTCGTCGGCCAGCGACTTCAGCGCGGCGAGCACGACGAAGTGCCGGTCGACCTCGAAGTGCTCGCGCAGCCGCGCACGGAAGTCCGACCGGCCGAAGCCGTCGGTGCCGAGCACGTGGTAGGCGCGTCCCTTGGGCAGGAACGGCCGGATCTGCTCGGCGAAGATCTTCATGTAGTCGGTCGACGCGACCAGCGGCCCGTGCGTCTTCTCGAACAGCTTCGCGACGTAGGGCTGCTTCGGCTTGTCGGCGGGGTGCAGCAGGTTCCAGCGCTCGCAGTCGAGGCCGTCGCGGCGCAGCTCGGTGAAGCTCGTGATGCTCCAGACGTCGCCGGCCACGCCCCAGTCGTGCTCGAGCAGGTCCGCCGCGGCCATGACCTCGCGCAGGATCGTGCCCGAACCCAGCAGTTGCACGCGGTGCTCGGCCTTCCTCGGCCCCGCACGCAGCAGGTAGCCCCCCTTGACGATGCCCTCCTCGTCGCCCTTGTGCAGCCCCGGATGAGCGTAGTTCTCGTTCATCACGGTCAGGTAGAAGTAGACGTTCTCCTGCTCCTGCACCATGCGCTTCAGGCCGTGGTGGATGATGACCGCCACCTCGTGCGCGAAGGTCGGGTCGTACGAGACGCAGTTGGGGATGGTCGACGACTGGACGTGGCTGTGCCCGTCCTCGTGCTGCAGGCCCTCGCCGTTGAGCGTCGTGCGCCCCGCGGTGCCGCCCAGCAGGAAGCCGCGCGCCTGCATGTCGCCCGCCGCCCACGCCAGGTCGCCGAAGCGCTGGAACCCGAACATCGAGTAGTAGATGTAGAACGGGATCATGATGCGGTCGTTCGTCGAGTACGACGTCGCCGCCGCGAGCCACGAGCAGAAGGCCCCCGCCTCGTTGATGCCTTCCTGAAGGATCTGCCCGGCCGCGTCCTCGCGGTAGTACATCACCTGGTCCTTGTCGACCGGCGTGTACTTCTGCCCCTCGGGCGCGTAGATGCCGAGCTGCCGGAACATCCCCTCCAGGCCGAAGGTGCGCGCCTCGTCGGGGACGATCGGCACCACCCGCGGGCCGAGCGTCTTGTCGCGCGTGAGCGCGGTGAGCACGCGCACGAAGGCCTGCGTGGTCGAGATCTCGCGGCCCTCGGCGGTCGGCTCGAGGACGGCCTTGAATGCGTCCAGCTCCGGCACCGCGAGCGACTCGCTCGAACGTCGCCGCCGCTGCGGCAGCGACCCGCCCAGCGCGTGGCGCCGCTCCAGCATGTACTTCATCTCCGGCGAGTCCGCCGGCGGCTTGTAGAAGGGGATCTCCTCGAGCCGGTCGTCCGGGATCGGGATGGCGAAGCGGTCGCGGAACTCGCGGATCGAGCTCGCGTCGAGCTTCTTCAGCTGGTGCGTCGGGTTCTTCGCCTCGCCGGCCCGGCCCAACCCGTAGCCCTTGACCGTCTTGGCCAGGATCACGGTGGGCTGCCCGCGATGGTGATAGGCCGCGTGGAACGCCGCGTAGACCTTGTGCGGATCGTGCCCGCCGCGATTCAGCCGCCAGATGTCCTCGTCGGTCATCCGCGACACCATCTCGAGCAGCTTCGGGTGCTTGCCGAAGAAGTACTTGCGCACGAACGCGCCGTCGTTGGCCTTGTACGCCTGGTACTCGCCGTCGACGGTCTCCTCCATGACCCGCTGCAGGATGCCGTCCTTGTCGCGCGCGAGCAGCGGGTCCCAGTACGAACCCCAGATCAGCTTGATCACGTTCCAGCCCGAGCCGCGGAAATCGCCCTCGAGCTCCTGGATGATCTTGCCGTTGCCGCGCACCGGGCCGTCCAGGCGCTGCAGGTTGCAGTTGACGACGAAGATCAGGTTGTCGAGCTTCTCGCGCGAGGCGAGGCTGATCGCGCCCAGCGACTCGGGCTCGTCCATCTCGCCGTCGCCGCAGAACACCCAGACCTTGCGGTTGCTGGTGTCGGCAATCCCGCGCGCGTGCAGGTACTTGAGGAAGCGCGCCTGGTAGATCGACATCAGCGGCCCGAGGCCCATCGAGACCGTCGGGAACTGCCAGAAGTCGGGCATCAGGTTCGGATGCGGGTAGGACGACAGGCCCTTGCCGCCGACCTCCTGGCGGAAGTTGGCCAGTTGCTCCTCGGTGAGGCGACCTTCGAGGAACGCGCGCCCGTACAGCCCCGGCGCCGAGTGCCCCTGGAAGTAGACGAGGTCGCCGCCGTGCCCCTCGTGCGGCGCGTGCCAGAAGTGGTTCATCCCCGCGCCGATCATCGTCGCCAGCGACGCGAACGACGCGAGATGCCCGCCGAGGTCACCGCCGTCGGGCGGGTTGTGCTTGTTCGCGCGCACCACCATCGCCATCGCGTTCCAGCGAATGAACGAACGGATGCGCTCCTCGTACTCGGCGTTGCCCGGCGAGTGCGTTTCGAGGTGCGCGGGGATCGTGTTGACGTAGGCGGTGTTGGCCGAGAACGGAATGAAGGCCCCGGACCGGCGCGCTTTCTCGATCATCCGCTCGAGCAGGAAGTGCGCGCGCTCCGGTCCCTCGCGGTCGATGACCGTCTCGAGGGCGTCGAGCCACTCGCGCGTCTCGACGACGTCCGGGTCGCTCGGGTCGTCGGCGGCGGGCAGCCGGGTCGGAAGCGCTGACATGGAATCTCCTCCTTCCGTTGATGGATCGTTTCCGGCCGATTCTAGAAAGCCACCCCTCAAATGACAAGGAAAATTTTTGTATTGAGGAATTCTATCCCATATCGTGGTATTTCGTCGACGTCGTAGGGTCGATGCCCATGGCTCCCCGGCGGCCGCGGTGCCTACACTCGGTACACTGCCTCATCGCGCCATGAAAAACCCCAACGACCCTTCGACCCGACGTACCGAGATGCGCGCCATCCGCTGGCTGTCGCTGTCGCACGCGTTCGGGATCGGCCTGTTCGTGCTGCTGATGGGCGCGTTCTTCTGGTACCTGCGCGCGGTCGAGATCGACCAGCAGAAACAGGCGCTGTATCGCGATGTCGCCAGCGCGCAGACCGCGCTGCGCCGCGAGTTGCGCGACGACCAGGACGAGATCGGCCTGGTGGCCGAAGAGTGGTCGACGCGGGCGCGCCGCAGCCCGGTCGCGGCCGACAAGGCGATCGAGGACTTCCTCGCGCGCCGCAGCTCCGCGGTCTACGTGGCGCTGATCGACGCCGGCGGGCGCATCACGCACTCGGTGCACGCGCGCGGCGTCGTCCCGGTCGCGCTGCGCGCGCGCGGCGTGACCGTCTCGGACGCGGCGGGCCGCGAGGCCCTCGACGAGATCCGCCGCCGCCAGCGCGCGGTGTTCACCCGGCCGTTTTCCTCGGCGGCCAGCGACGTCCTGGTGGAGCTGTACGCGCCGGTCTACGACGACACCGGCTTCACCGGCGCCGTCATCGTCGGTTACTCGCTGAACCGCGTGCTCGGCGGGTCGCTGCTGCAGACGATCCGCGACCGCTACCAATTGTCGATCGTCGACCGCGACGGCAACAGCCTGGTGAGCTCGTCCCTGTTCGAGATCGACCTCGCGCACCTGAGCTACGAGCTGCCGCTCGACCCGCCGGGCCACGGCGTGCGGCTGCGCGCGTTCGCCTACGACATGCAGCCGCACCTGATCGACCGTTCCCTGGTGGCGGCGGTGGTGGGCCTGTCGCTGGCGATCCTCGTCACGCTGGTCATGCTCTGGCGCCACGCGCGCCGGCGCCTGTTCGCCGAGTACGAGCGCGACCGCCTGTTCACGCTGTCGCCCGACCCGCTGTGCGTGTTCGAGACCGACGGCGCGCTGGTGCGAGGCAATCCCGCATTCGAATCGGTGCTGGGCGCAGGCGAGCGGCGGCGCCGGATCGACCGCTGGGTCCACCCGGACGATCGCGACCAGGTCGCGACGGCGCTTGCCCAGATCGGGCAGCCGGGCGTCTCTTCGGCGAGCTTCGAGGCGCGCTTTCGCGCACGCGACCCGGCGCAGGCGAGTGCGCCGCACAACGATGCGGCGCGCGAGCAAGCTACGTACGCGGATGCCGATCCGGGCGGCGACGCGACGACGCCTTGGCGCTGGCTGCACTGGTCGCTTCGCCGCGACGCCGACGCCGAGGCGCCGCGCCCGTTGCTGTACGCGGTCGCCCGCGACGTGACCGAACGCCGCAACGCCGAACTCGCGCTCGCCGCCGAGACCGCGTTTCGCCAGGCGATGGAAGACTCGATGCTCACCGGCATGCGCGCGTTCGACATGGACGGGCGCATCACCTATGTCAATCGCGCGTTCTGCCAGATGGTCGGCTTCGAGGCGAACGAACTGGTCGGCGCGCTGCCGCCCTACCCTTACTGGCCGGCCGGCAGCTCGGAGGTCAATCGCGAGAACCTGTCCCGGGTGCTTCGCGGCGACACGCCGACCAGTGGCTTCGAGGTCAAGGTCCGGCGCAAGGACGGGTCGCTGTTCGACGCGCGGATGTACGTGTCGCCGCTGATCGACCGTCACGGCCGGCAGACCGGCTGGATGACCTCGATGACCGACGTCACCGAGCCAAAGCGCATCCGCGAGCAGCTCGCCGCCGCACACGAGCGCTTCACGACGGTGCTCGACGAGCTCGACGCCGCGGTGTCGGTCGTCGCGCGCCCGCTCGACGGCTCCGTCGACCGCGCCGAGCTGCTGTTCGCGAACCGGATGTACCGCAGCCTGTTCGGCGCCGACAGCCGCCGGCACGAGTCGTTGCTCGCCGCGCGCGACGTCGGCGCCGTCGACGGCCCGAGCGAGCTCTTCGACGCGACCCTCGGCCGCTGGTTCGAGGTGCGCAGCCGCCAGATCCGCTGGGTCGACGGCAGCGGCGTCGAGATGCTGGTGGCTACCGACGTCACGCGCCGGCACGAGATCGAGGAGCAGCAGCGCGAGCAGGACCGCAAGCTGCAACGCACCTCGCGGCTGGTGACGATGGGCGAGATGGCCTCGTCGCTGGCGCACGAGCTGAACCAGCCGCTCACCGCGATCGCCAACTACTGCATGGGGCTGTCCGCGCGCATCCGCGCCCGCGCCGGAGCCGACCAGCCGATGCAGGCCGACGAGTTGCTCGAGCCGCTCGCCAAGACGACGGCGCAGGCCGCGCGCGCCGGCGAGGTCATCCGCCGCATCCGCAATTTCGTCAAACGCAGCGAGCCGGAGCGGCGCCGCTGCGAGATCGCCGCGATCGTCGCCGATGCGGTCGGGCTGGCCGAGATCGACGCGCGACGCCTCGGCATCCAGATCGTCATCGAGTTGCCGCCCGAGCTGCCGCCGCTCTACGTCGACCCGATCCTGATCGAGCAGGTACTGCTGAACCTGCTGAAGAACGGCATCGAGGCGATGCGCGACGTGCCGCCCGGGCGCCCGCGCGAGGTGCGGCTCGTGGTCGAACTGGCCGACGACCACGCGGAATTCAGGGTCACCGACCACGGCAACGGGCTGGCTCGCGATGCCCAGCAACGCCTGTTCGAACCGTTCTTCACGACGAAGGCCGAGGGGATGGGCATCGGGCTGAACATCTGCCGCTCGATCGTCGAGTCGCACAAGGGCCGACTGTGGGCCGAGACGACCGCGGGCGGCGGCTGCAGCTTCCGATTCACCTTGCCGGTGGTGGCCGAAGCGGCCGCCGTCGTCGATCCCGCCTGACCGAACACGACACCGACGCAGCGACCCATGAGCACCAGTTCCCCGCCCGATTCCACGATCTCCGACACTCCGCCCGCCGGCACCGCGGGCCTGGTCTACGTGGTCGACGACGACGAAGCGGTTCGCGACTCGATGCGCTGGCTGCTCGAGGCCAACGGCTTCCAGGTCAGCAGCTTCGCCAGCGCCGAGGAGTTCCTGGCGCGCCTGCCCGACCCCGAGCCGATCGCATGCCTGCTGCTCGACGTGCGCATGCCCGGCATGTCCGGCCTGGAGCTGCACGAGGAACTGGCGCGCCGCGGCTCGGCGCTGCCGCTGATCTTCATCACCGGCCACGGCGACGTGCCGATGGCCGTGTCCCGCATGAAGAAGGGCGCCCACGACTTCCTCGAGAAGCCGTTCAGCGACGCGCAGCTGCGCCAGCTCGTCACCGAGTGCCTGGCACGCGCCGCGGCCGCCCACCGCGACCAGCGCGACGATCGCGACGCCAGCGAGCGGATCGAGCGGCTGACGGGTCGCGAGCGCCAGGTGCTCGACCTGATCGTGGCCGGACGGCTGAACAAGCAGATCGCCGACGACCTCGGCATCAGCATCAAGACCGTCGAGGCGCACCGCGCCAACATCATGGACAAGCTCGGCGCGCGCACGATGGCCGACCTGATGCGCATCGCGCTCAGGGCCGGCGCCTCGCGCGCGGACTGAGCGCTCCGTAGCCGGACGTGCGCCGCGCGCGCGCGCGCAGCGCGCGCTGCAGCGCCTGGACCGCGGGCGATCGGGCGAGCGCCTGCGCGCCGGCGAGGTAGTACCGCTCGGTGCCGACCGGCACGAAGTCGAGCCCGAACTGCGTCGCCGCCGCGCGCAGCCCGAATCCCGCGTCCGCCGCGCCGGCGGCGACCGCGGCGGCCACCGCGAAGTGGGTGAATTCCTCCTGGTCGTAGCCGCGGATCTGGCGCGGCTGCAGCCCGCGCTCGGCGATCAGCCGGTCGAGCCATGCGCGCGTGCCGGCGCCACGCTGGCGATTCACGAAGCGCAGCCCGGTGCGTGCGAGATCGGCCACGTCGCGAACGCGCAGCGGATTGCCGCGGGCCACGATCAGGCCCTGCTCGCGGCGCATCACCGGCTCGACGAACAGGCGCGCGTCGTGGAACGGCGCGGGGCGCGAGCGCGGCGCCGGCAAGGGCTCGGGCAGGTGAAAGCCGGCGAGATCGGCCTCGCCGGCCGAAAGCGCGGCGAGCGCGTGCTCGGAGCCGATGAAGCGCACGTTGAGGCCCGGAATCTCGCCGCCGGACAGCGCCGCCTGCAGCAGCAGGTCGTGACTCGCGGCGAGCCTCAGCGGCCCCGGCACGCCCGCGCGCAGCGACTCGAGCACCTCGACGATCGACCCGGCCGGCGCCGCCAGGCGCCGGGCCGCCTCGCGCTCGAAGCGGGCGCCGGCGCGCGCGAGCGCCACGCCTGCCGGCGTCGGCCGGCTGCCGTGCCCCTTCACGCGCTCGACGAGCGCGACGCCGAGCAGTCGTTCGCCGCGCACGAGCTTGCCCCAGGCACCGCGATAGGACATCCCGAGAGCGGCGGCCGCCGCGCTGACGCGCGGTGACGCCTCCAGCGCGCCGAGCAGGCGCGCGAGCTCGGACAGGTCGAGCGAATCGTCGCCGACGCGCAGAGCGATCCGGTTCGTTACGTCGAGCATCGGTGTACGCATATGCAGTCGATTTCCTATTGAATCATAGGTTGCGAACATTCCATATACTGCGCCGGTGTTCACCGAATCCCTCGCGCAGGCGATCGACCTGCTGCAGTCCTTCGAAAGCGACGTCGTCCAGATCGTCGTGCTGTCGCTGCGCGTGAGCCTGAGCGCGGTCGCGCTCGCGACTCTGATCGGGCTGCCGCTGGGCGCGCTGGTCGCGGTCGCGCGATTTCCCGGGCGCGGTTCGGCCGTCGTGCTGCTCAACAGCTCGATGGGGCTGCCTGCCGTCATCGTCGGCGTCGTCGTCTACCTGTTGCTGTCGAGAAGCGGCCCGCTCGGGCCGCTGGGCCTGCTGTTCACGCCGTCGGCGATGATCATCGCGCAGACCTGCCTGACGACGCCGCTGATCGCCGCGCTGACCCGCCAGACGATCGAGGACGCGTGGCGCCAGCACGGCGAGACGCTGCGCTCGCTGCGCGTGCCGATGTTCGCGCGCGTGCGGATCCTGCTCTGGGATTGCCGCTTCTCGCTGGTCGCCGTCGTGCTCGCCGGGCTCGGGCGCGCGCTCTCCGAGGTCGGCGCGGTGATGATCGTCGGCGGCAACATCGACCGCGCGACGCGGGTGATGACGACCGCGATCGCACTCGAGATCAGCAAGGGCGACATGGCGCTGTCGATCGCGCTCGGCATCGTCCTGATGACGCTGGTGGTCGTGCTCAACATGGTGGCCAGCGGCGTGCGCGCCGTCGCGATGCATCGCTATGGGAACTGAGCCGCTGCTGAGCCTGCGCGGGGTCAGCTTCCGGCCGACCGGCAGGACCGTGCTCGACGAGATCGACTTCGAGTGGAACGAAGGCATCGGCATCTGCGCGCTGATCGGCCCGAACGGCGCCGGAAAGTCCGTGATGATGCGGACGATCCACGGCCTGCTCGAGCCCGACGCGGGCGAGGTCCGTTTCGAGGGTCGCCCGCCGCCGGGCAAGGGACTGGCCTTCGACAGGCAGGCACTGGTGTTCCAGCACCCGTCGCTGTTCCGCGGCTCGGCGCTCGACAACCTGCTGCTCGTCCCCGACCCCGCCGGCCGCGGCCGGCGCGCGCGCCGCGAGCGCGCGCTGGAGATGCTCGACCGCGTGGGGCTGCGCCCGCTCGCGGCTGCGCCGGCGCTGAAGCTCTCGGGCGGCGAGCGCCAGCGCCTGGCGCTCGCGCGCGCCTGGCTCACCGCGCCGCGGCTGCTGCTGCTCGACGAGCCCACCGCTAGCCTCGACCCCTCCGCCACCGAGCAGGTCGAGCAGTTGATCCGCGACATCCGCGCCGGCGGCTGCCGGGTGCTGCTGATCTCGCACAACCTGGGCCAGACGGCGCGCCTGGCCGACGAAGTCGTCTTCATGCACCGCGGCAGGCTGCTCGAAAGGCAGCCGACCGCGGCGTTCTTCGACCGCCCTCAGACCCGCGAGGCGCGCCACTTCCTTCAAGGAGCCCTGCCATGGCAACTTTCCGCTGCAGCCTGACGACGCGCCTGCGAGCGCACCTGGCCACCTTCGCCGGCGCGACGCTGCTCGCCGCCGGCCTTGCCACGACCGGCGTCGCACAGGCGCAGACGTCGATCACCGTCGCGTCGACGACGTCGACGGAGCAGTCGGGGCTGTTTCACCACCTGCTGCCGGCCTTCGAGAAGAAGACCGGCATCCAGGTGAAGGTCGTCGCGGTCGGCACCGGCCAGGCACTCGACATCGGCCGCCGCGGCGACGCCGACGTCGTGTTCGTCCACGATGCGAAGGCCGAGGAGAAATTCATCGCCGAGGGGGCCGGGGTGAAGCGCTTCGAGGTGATGTACAACGACTTCGTTCTGGTCGGACCCAAGAGCGACCCGGCGAAGATCGGCGGCGGCAAGGACATCCTCGAGGCGCTCAAGCGGATCGCCGCCGCTGGCGCACCGTTCGCCTCGCGCGCCGACCGCAGCGGCACGCACGCAGCCGAACTGCGCTACTGGGCCGCGGCCGGCGTCGACCTCGCGCCGGGCAAGGGCAAGTGGTACAAGGAGACCGGCTCGGGAATGGGGCCGACGCTGAACACGGCCGCCGGCCTCAACGCCTACGTCCTCACCGATCGTGGCACCTGGCTCTCGTTCAAGAACCGCGGCGACCTGGTGATCCTGGTCGAAGGCGACAAGCGGCTGTTCAACCAGTACGGCGTGATGCTGGTGAACCCGGCCAAGCATCCGCAGGTCAAGGTGGAGCCGGGCCAGAAGTTCATCGACTGGCTGATCTCGCCCGAGGGCCAGGCGACGATCGCGAGCTACAAGGTCAACGGCGAGCAGCTGTTCTTCCCGAACGCGGCGAAGTGAGCCCGGGGCTGGCGGGCCCGGCGAACCGGCCCGCCGCCCCGGCGAATTGCCGGGCCTGCTATACTGCGCGGCTCAGCGCCCGTAGCTCAGTTGGATAGAGTACCTGGCTACGAACCAGGGGGTCGTGGGTTCGAATCCTGCCGGGCGCGCCAGAAAAACTGCTTTCGGATCAAGCGCTTGCCACCAGCGATGGGGCAGGCGCTTTTTTCTTCAGCAGCACTACTCCGGGAGTTTTTCGGGACCCCTCCCCGCACACCAGTTCCGCGTGATTCCGTCGAACCCGGCGCGTGCGCGCCGAAGCTCGAGCCAGGTCACCCTGACCTCGTAGTGGTGCGGGGCACTCTGCAGGATCTTCTGGTGCACCATCTCCAGGTAGGCGATCCGCGCGCCGTAGAACAGCACGTGCATCAAGCGCGTCATTGCTGCCCCGGTCCTCGTCGGCGACAAAGCCGCGCTGGATCAGGCCGCCATCGAACCAGACGCGCGCCTGGGGCGCTTCGCCGGCCACGACCAGCATGCAGGCGAAGGCCGATTCGTACTCGCCGAAGTTGCATTGTCCGCCGTACCCATCAGCGTGCTTCCATGCGACGGTGTGCGTGCGCATGTCGTCCCTTTCATGGCGAGGGTGTCCGCAGCGGGTCCGAACCGACCTTTGGGGTTTGCCGCCCGCGCACGGCAGCGCCACACGCCAATGCTCGCCACGGCCGGCGCGCCCTCCGAGGATATCGCCCACCGCGCGGCCCATGCGGACGCGTCCGCCGGATTCGCGGGGACGACGCACTGTGACGGAAGTCGCTGTCGGCAGCGCGCGGCAGCAATCGCGTGCGGGGCAACAGGGAGGACCAGTGCGCCGGCCTCTGAGCGTACCGTAGCGACAACGTCGCCCGCTCCAATCGGTCCGGCAAGACCGCGCGTCGGCCGAAGGTTCAGCCAGCGCACCCTGCCTCCGACAGTCGCGTAATACGGCGTCTGCCGGACCTGGAGCGGGAACTCAACATGAACGACGCATCGCCGGGCCGCCTTTCGGTGGCTCGGGCACGCCAGCATCACCTCGCGCCGCAACGCGGCCGGCAGCGCGGCGTGACCTCGATCGAATACGCGCTCATCGCTTCCCTTGTTGCGATGGCGATCGTCGTGGCCGTGGCCGCGCTTGGCAACTCCGCGGGCAAGCCCTTCGATGCGGTGAGCAGCGCCCTCAACAAGTCCGGTGGCGGCGGTGGAAGCGGCGGTAGCGGCGGCGACGGGAGTTCGGGCGGCTCGGGCGGCTCAGCTGGCTCGGGCGGCTCGGGCGGCGGCGGGCCAGTCGCTGGCGGCGGTGGCGGCGGACCCGGTCGCGGGGGACCCGGTGGCGGCGGACCCGGCGGCGGCGGACCCGGCGGCGGACCCGGTGGCGGTGGACCCGGCGGCGGCGGACCCGGTGGCGGTGGACCCGGTGGCGGTGGACCCGGTGGCGGTGGACCCGGTGGCGGTGGACCCGGTGGCGGTGGACCCGGTGGCGGTGGACCCGGTGGCGGTGGACCTGGTGCCGGTGGACCCGGTGGCGGCGGGCCCGGTGGCGGCGGACCCGGCGGCGGCGGACCTGGCGGCGGCAGACCTGGCGGCGGCAGGGGCAGATAGGCGCACGCGTCGGCCGGGGCCAAAGGACCTGCCAGGAAGGCCCGCGCGCGTAGACTCGCCGCATGTGCGGTCGCTTCGTACTCTACGGCCCCGACGCCCGCTCGCGTGCTTTCTCCAGCGCTCGAAGCGTCCCTTCATGGTCTTGCTGTGACGGGGCAGGCGCTATTTTCTTCAGCAGCACCACTTCGCGAGTCTTGCGGGACCCCTCCCCGCACACCCGCTCCGCGGCCCCGGTCAGGTTCGAGAGCTCGGCCGCCGAGTAGTGCGTGGTGATGCGCCCCGAGCGCTACGCGAGCAGGTCCTGGCGATCCTCGAACGACACGCGCCGACCGCCCGCAGGCGACGCCCGAACCTGTGCTTCAGATCGTGCACCCGCACCTGCCGCAAGCCAGCCCGCCTTCTCGCCGACTGCCACGGGGTGTTGTGCATGGTCTCGATGGGGCAACCCCGGTAGACGAACACGTAGAAGCGACGCACCCCGCGCACGCTCTCGAGGACCGAGCGCGCAACGCGACTGAGCACCACCAGCCGGTCGTCGCCGTTCTTCACCCGGTTGCCCGGGATGAGAAAGACGCTTGTGTCGAGCTCAGGCACCACTCTTGACCGACGCCGCGGGCGGCCAACCTTGGAGCATGGACTGCTCACGGCATCCTGTCCATGGCCGAAGACAATGCCTTCGTGGAGTTCAGCTCTGCCTCAGACGACGTTCACCAGCCCGCCATCCACAACCAGCAGATGGCCGTTGATGTAACTCGACTCGTCGCTCGCGAGAAAAAGCGCCGCATTCGCGACATCCCACGCGGTCCCCATCTTTCCGGTCGGACAGGACGCATTGCGTATCTCGATCATGCGTGCGTAGTCGCCCTCGCTATACGCTTCGCTCATGCTCGAAATCATCGGAGTCTCGATCAGCCCGGGAAGGATCGCGTTGCATCGAATCCCTTGGGCCGCGTACTGTTGGGCAACGGCCTGCGTCAATGCATTGACGCCCGCCTTTGTGACACTGTACGCAGCCAGCGATATGTCCTTGGGCGTCCGAATGCTGGCAACAGATGAGACATTGATGATGACACCACGCCTCTGACGGGAAAAGACCGGCAAGACGTACTTGCTCGTCAGGAAGAAGCTCTTCAAGTTCACGTTGCAGACCAGATCCCAATCCGCTTCATCGAGTTCGACTGGCCCCCCTCCGCGCGTGATCCCGACGTTGTTGTGGAGAATGTCGATTTTCCCGAACGCCGAAAGGCATGCGTCGACAATAGCCTTGACCGCTTCGGCCTTTGTGACATCCGCAATGTGCGCGAGCGCGGTCCCTCCCTCTGCGCGGATGATCTCTGCAGTCTCACGCGCCGCGCCTTCATTGCAGTCGACGCAGACGATTGTCGCCCCCTCTCGCGCGTAGGCGACTGCAACCGCTTTGCCATTGCCCCAGCCAGGCCCGCTCGAACCTGCTCCCACCACGATCGCCACACGACCTTCGAGCCGCTTCATCTGATCCGATTTCCCCGTCAACCCTCGCATCGCGCCGTCGGGCCATCCGCGCTTCGGCTGCCGCTCAGCCGGATCGAACGCTTGCCCGCACCCCTGTCTTGCCTACAAGTTTGACCGCTGCATCCACGATCGCCGCCTCACCGGGAATGAACGCATTCTCGAGCGTCAAACTGTACGGGACGGGCAAGTGAGGCGGAGCCAGTCGGACGACCGGCGCAATCAGCCTGTCAAATGCCCTCTCCGCGAGAACCGCCGCGACTTCCGCACCGAAGCCGCCAGTCCTCCAAGCCTCATGAACGACGAGCGCGCGCCCGGTCTTCGCAACCGACTGCAGGATCAACT
Organism: Burkholderiaceae bacterium; assembly: GCA_023954045.1. GTDB lineage: Bacteria > Pseudomonadota > Gammaproteobacteria > Burkholderiales > Burkholderiaceae_E > Zeimonas. Next base: position 84,590 of record JAMLIR010000001.1, read on the forward strand.
CGGTATCGAGAGGAAGTACGGTCCTGAGGTCGATGACTTCCGCTTCGATTCCCCTGTCGGCCAGCTCGTCCGCGGCGCTCAATGCGCGTTTGACCATCAATCCGGCTGCGATGATCGTCAGATCCTTGCCTTGCCGCTTGATGTCAGCGACTCCGATCGGCACCAGATACTCGGTCTCAGGAATCTCCTCGCGCCTGCCGTGCATCAGACTCATGTGCTCGCAGAAGATCACCGGGTTGTCGTCGCGCACCGCTGACTTGATCAGGCCCTTTGCGTCGTACGGTGTCGTCGGCACTACCACCTTCAACCCGGGGAGGTGCGTGAACAACGACGTGAAGTCCTCCTGGTGCCCACGGTGCGGACTGACACCGTACTTGGTCCGCATGACGACTGGCGCCCGCAGAATGCCATCGGTCTTGTAGTAGATACCCGCATCTGAAGCAAACGGCCCCATGGCCAGGGTCGTAAATTCCGAGAACATCAGCTCGAACACGGGTCGCTTGCCGCGCAGGGCTGCGCCGAAGCAAGCGGCAGTGATTACCTCCTCGGAAATCGGGGCATCGATGACCCGTCCCGTGCTTCCGTACTTCTCCCAGACTCCCTTGAACGACTGGAGCGGGCCGCCAAGCGGCCCGATGTCCTGACCCATGAAGAAGACATTCGGATCACGATCGAACTCCTCGCAGAGTCCCTGCACGATCGCTTCGACCATCGTGAGACGCGGCATGACGTTCCTCTCAACTCGCGTAGGCATCCAGGTGCGGCGTGACAACCTGAGGGTCCGGCATCGGGTCTTGTCGAGCAGTCGCCGCCGCGGCGTGCACCTCGCCTACCACGTCGTCACGCAGGGCCGACATCTCTTGCTCGAACATGACTCCCTTGGCCAAAAGCGCTCTCGCGAACGTGTCAATCGGATCCCGACGCTTCCACCGCTCAGCCTCCTCCGCACTCCTGTATGTCGCCCGATCGCCCACGAAATGCCCCTGCTGCCGATAGGTCAGGGCATGCACGAACGCCGGGCCGCCGCCCGATCTTGCACGCGCGACCGCGCTGGCAACCGTTCCGTAGACCGCCATGACGTCGTTACCATCGACGTCGTGCGCCGGCATCCCGAACGCCGCTGCCCTGGCGGCCAGATTCCCGCCGGCGATGGCATTCGCGGCCGGCATCGACACTGCGTACTGATTGTTCTGGCAGACGAAGATCACCGGTAGTCGCATCATGGCCGCGAGGTTCAGTGATTCGTAGAGAATTCCCGCATTCGCCGTGCCGTCTCCAAAAGTCACCACGGTCACTTGATTGCCGCCGTCCAACTTGCTTGCCAATGCCGATCCCGTTGCATATCCGATGCTGGCACCCAGAGTGCCCGAGAACATCCCGAAGAAATTGGGCGCGAATGCGCCACAGAAGTCCCCGCGCTGACGGCCTCGCGTCGGGCCCGTGCTGCGACCCAGGACGCCCGCAATCAGGGTTCTGATGTCGGCGCCGCGCGTCAGCGACGCAACAATCGCGCCCCGATAGTGGGGAACGGCAACGTCGTCTCGCTCGATTGCCGAGAATGCCCCGACGATGACCGCCTCCTCACCTACCGAGGGATGCAGATGACTCTCGACTTCAATAATTGCACGCTCCGTCTCTCTTCCCAAGAGCATGCGGCGCAGCAATTCACGCTGGAACTCGTTGGTCATCTCAACCTCTCCTCATTCCTCTACGGTGCCAATCGCCGCCCCGACTGGCACCACGTCGTCAGGCCCGAACCCCGCTTGGCGCAACGTGCCAGTGGCAGGCGCTTCGATTTCCAGATTGATCTTGTCGGTCATGACCTCGGCCACAGCCTCGCCAGCAGTGACTCGCTCCCCCGAGTTCTTCAACCAAGCGACGAAGGTGACTTCCCTCACCCCTTCACCAAGCTCTGGCACCAGGATCTGATTCATCTCTCGCATGTCTGCCTTCGCATATCTTGTCTCTCCATTCGACGCATCTGCGCCTGGTTCAGGAGACATGGCAGCAACTGCATGCTCCTCATGCCGTCCAGATCTCTATCTCCCCGCGATCGCGTTCGGCAACGCAGTACTGAGCGCGGGAAACAAGACAAGCAGCACGAGCAACACGGCGAGGGCCACGATGAATACCATCAGTTCCCGCACCACAGCGGTGGATGATGCCTGTGCCTGAGCGGCCGTGAGATAGATCAGGAATCCGACCGGGGGCGTAAGAAGGCCGAATGTCGTCGCGAAAACAGCCACCACGCCAAAGTGTATGGGGTCAATCCCCACTAGACGTATAGCCGGCATGAACATCGGAACGAAGACAAGCAGGATCGTAACCGGGTCAAGGAAACACCCAGCAATCAGGAGAAAGATCGCGATCAGCGCGAGGATGGTTGTAGGTTCGCTCGACACGCGCATCAGGCCTTCTGCAAGACCCCGCGCAAGGTTCATGTTTCCGATGATCCACATGAAGGCACCCGCGACGGATAGCACTATCAGCACCCGGCACGACTCCATTCCTGCACGGCAGGTAGCCTGCCAGAGACCGCGCAGCGTGATCTCGCGATTGATGAGGCTGACCGCGGCAGCATAAACCGCGGCTAGCGCCCCGATTTCAGTCACCGTCGCCACGCCGGCGACAATTCCAGCAATCACGAGTATCGGAAGCACCAGAGCGGGAGCAGTATCCACCACCGCCTTCATCGCCGCGCGCCAGCCAACCCACTGCGATGCCGGGTAACCTCTCCTGCGAGCGATCAGGAATGAAGCGGCGAGCAGGAACGCGCCCATCAGAACCCCGGGGACGATTCCCGCGAGGAATAGGTCGCTGACCGACGTCTGGCTAAAGAACGCATACAGAACAAACGGAATCGAAGGTGGGATGATCGGGCCGATCGTCGCGGCCGCCGCAGTAATCGCAGCGGCGTATGGGCCTGGATAGCCGGACCGCTTCATCGCCGGAATCATCAATGACCCTACGGCCGACGCATCGGCAATCGCTGATCCAGAGATACCGGCGAACACCATCGAGACGAGGACGTTCACGTGGCTCAGTCCACCGCGAATATGACCGGCAACCGCTGTTGCGGCATTGACCAGCCGGCGACCCAGCCCGCCCGCGTTGAGGATTTCGCCGACCAGAAAGAAGAAGGGAATGGCGAGCAGGCCGTAGTTGTCGACCCCCTGAAGAAAGCCCTGGGCCGCAATCTCGAGCGGCACCTTTGGCCAGTAGGCAGCGCCGTATGCAAGAATCGCCAGCATCAAGCACAGGAATACCGGCATTCCGAGCGCCATCGCAGCCAGCATGGCTCCCAGGAGAACGGCAAATTCCCCCAACATCAGCGGCTTCCTCTGCCCAGGTTCAATGCAAGCGAGACGACAGCCGCCGCCACCAAGAGCGCCAGCCCAACGCTGATTGGGTATAGCTTGAAGCCGTAGTCGAGATCGAAGACCGGCAGGGCGAGAACGGAGAACGCCGCGATCGTGTCCCGGCTTGCATAGACGGCAACCGATCCAGCGACAATCATGGCGACATCCGCAATGATTGCACCGGCGCGCATGCGTGCGATCGGCAGCACATCAAGCACGAGATGCTCCTTCGATAGCCAGAGCGCGGGCGCCGCGACCCACACCATCGCAATGAACGCGATGGCGGAAATCTCCTCAACCCAGAACAGGCTTCTTCCGAACAGGTACCTCAGCCCGACCTGCATCACTGCAAGTCCGCAGATGCCAAGGAGGCCCAGGCCAACGACGCCGGACGCGATCCGGTACGACACGCGAGCCACAGCGTCTGCGCGGTGGTTCGAGGCCTGCGGCCATGTCTCCATGTCACCTCTTGGATGTCTGTATTTGAGGTCGGGAAGATAGTATCATCTGGTACCATCCGTCGACCAGATGAGCGTGGTCGGCTGACGTCGCGGATGCGGCGCGCGCATGGGTCTCGGGCAGGCGGATGCCGCGGTGCAACAATGGCGTCCCAAGCCATTGATGCGCGGCAACGAACGGCGAGAACCGCACCGCCCAATGCGCGTGAGCAGATTCAGGACATTCGCAGCGTTCAGATCATGAAAACGACGACCCGGGCCAAGGAGCGATCGGACGGAGCACGTCGGAAACCAGGCAGTGGTCATCGGCCGGCATTCGACAGCGACAAGGCAGCGACGTTTCAGATCGCCGTTCTTTCGAATCTCTTTGCGCGTCCCTTCTACGAAAGTGTTGGAAGGCATGCGAGGATAAACATCAACGAGTGGCGCCTCATGCTCGCCCTCGATCGGCACCCAGCGCTCAGCCAGGCGGATGTCGGTTACTACACCGGGCTTCACAAGATGACTGTGAGTCGCGCGGTTCGCCACCTTGTGACCAGTGGCTACGTCGTGGCGCACGACGACGAGACCGACCGGCGAAGAAAGGCTCTATTTCTGACTGCAAAGGGGGAATCGCTGTGTGATGAAGCCCTTCCCTTGCTCAGAAGGCGGGAGACCATGGTCGGTGCCGGGCTGGCCCCCGCCGAGTTACAGGAGTTCAAGCGCACACTCGCCGCGATCATCGTGAACGTGCGCGCTTGGCCTGACGTCTTCTAGACGTATACAACAAGATCGCTGGACCGTTCACCACTGGAGGTAGACAGATGAGAAAGACTGGTTTTTGGCCCACCGTTGTGGCGTTCGCCTTGATTGCGGCCCCGGGTGCGTCACACGCGGAGAAGTTTCGCCTCGGACACGTCGGACCGGCCGGCGGGATCTACGACAACGTAGCCACAAGCCTGGCCGACAAGGTGGCAAAGGCGAGTGGCGGCAGTGACTCCATCGAAGTATTGCCAAACGGAGTGCTCGGTGCTCAACCGCAGCTATTGTCGCAACTGAGTGCTGGAACGCTCGACTTTTGGGTCGTGGACACACCGGCAATTACCATCGCGCCGGCCGGTCGCGACTATCAGGTTCTCTTGGCGCCATTTCTATTTGATAGTCAGGCCCAGTTTCGACGCTTCATGCAAAGCCCGGTGGCCGAGGAAATGGCTGACAAGGTTCGCACTGCTATTGGCATCCGCCACTTGGCGGTAGGGGCCGACCAAGCACCCCGTGCACTGTCGACCCGAAAGACGCGGGTGGTAAAACCGTCCGACCTGGCCGGGCTGAAGGTCCGCGTCCCTGAGACGCCCTTCCTCCTGGACACGTGGAAGGCCTGGGGTGCGAGCCCGACCCCCGTCAAAGCGACGGAGTTGTTCTCGTCACTTCAATCGGGCTTGGTCGACGGCCAGGAGAACGGGCTGGGTATTTTCCTCGACATGAGCCTGAACGAGGTCCAGCAGTACTTCATCCAGTTGGACTATGTTCGTTCGGGAGTCTCCATCTTCATGAGCGAGAAGACTTGGCAGAGACTGACACCGGAGAGTCGCGAGAGGATCGCGAAGGCCGCGCGTGACGTGGGCGTGGAGAGCGCGGCGAAGTTCGGGCCCTACATGGAGGAACTGCGTCAGCGGGCGAAGGCGAAGGGAACGAACATCGTGGAACCGGACGTTGCGGCATTCCGGGCGGCATCGATGAAGATCGTCTCCGACTTCGACGGAAAGGCATGGCCCAAGGGATTGCTCGAGCGGGTTCGCGCGGTGCGCTGAGGCTCATTTGCGCCATTTCGGGTCCACGCGCCAGATCGATACGACATGGAGCGATCCCGCACAGCCCACACGGCCTCGCACCCCGGGAACTTTCCGGGAGCAGGGTCTGCGCGGTGATGCATCGTCCTGCAAAGGCAAGCAACGGGCGCCCGTAGAAACGTCCATTAAGTCAATTGCTTGCCAGCAGGAATCGCATCTACGAACCAGGGGGTCGTGGGTTTGAATCCTGCCGGGCGCGCCAGTCAAGACAAGGCCGTCAGTGATAGCAGTCGCTGACGGCCTTCTTCTTTTGGCCATCCCACCCGGCGCAGGGATAACCGACAGGATAGTCAAACTCACCCGTCGATGGGCGCGCGAGACGTGCCTCGGGGTGACGTCCTCCCAAGAAACTTAGGCAGTTCAAAACTGGAGTAGGCTGCTTCGCAGGTCCCATGAAGAGGACGACGGAGGAGCGATGAAGAAGTCGAGGTACCCGACTGCGCGGCCTCAACTCTTCCCGGCTGACGCCGGCGCATCGAGTACCAGCTTGCCGTCCCTGACCGGGATCCTTTCGGCGGGGGCGTGGTCCATGCGCACCGTGCCGGTCTTGCCGCCCAGCGTGTACTTCACGTCGTAGCCGATCACGCGCTCGACCGGGTGCTCGACGGTCTTGCAGCGCCGCTCCTCGGTCGTGTACGTGTCGCGCTCCTGCATGCCTTTCTGGATGCGATTGCCGGCGTAGCCCCCGCCGACAGCGCCCGCGACGGTCGCGAGATCCCTGCCCCGGCCGCCGCCGATCTGGTGGCCGACGATGCCGCCGACCACCGCGCCCACTGCCGTGCCGGCGATGCGGTTCTCGTCCTTGACCTCGCGCCGCCGCGTGACCGGAACCGTCGCGCATTCCTGGTTGCGTTGCGTCTCGACGCGCTTGACCGGCGCTACCGCGACGACCTCGGCGTACGCCGGACCGGTGAACGATCGGTAGCCAGCGTAGGCTCCGACCGACATGACCGCGGCTGCGCCCACCGCGATCCCCGCAAGCATCGACTTGTTCATCGCTCGATCTCTCCATTCCGGGCGCACGACAGAAGCGGCTCGTGCGAGACCCATTGTCGCGATCCCGGTCTTCCGGGGGCAAGCGCGGGAGCCGCTGGATCGGCCGATGGCGCGTCGGCGCCGACGAAGGGTCGCCGAGCGGAAGCCGACGGCGGTGGGCGCTATTCGTCGCACTCGCGCGCGGGGCGCGCCAACACCACCGCGAACCACTTGCGCTCGTCGGTCCAGTGGTGCTGGGCGGCGAACCCGGCGCGCCCGAGCAGCGCGGCGAAATCCGCCATCCGGTACTTGTACGAGTTCTCGGTGTGGATCCGCTCGCCCGCGGCGAAGCGCCGCTCGCCGCCGGGCCAGCGCACGCGCACCGGGCGGCGCGCCTCGAGGTGCATCTCGATGCGGCCGTGCGTCGCGTCGAAGAAGGCGACGTGGCGCCAGTCGGAGATCACGAAGTCGGTGCCGGCGATCCGGTTCGCGTGGCGCAGCACGTTGAGGTTGAACGCCGCCGTGACCCCGAGCGGGTCGTCGTAGGCCGCCTGCAGCGTCCTCGCGTCCTTCACGAGGTCGACGCCGATCAGCAACGCGCCGGTCTCGTCGAGCTGCGCGCTCAATCCGCCGAGGAACCTTTGCGCCTCGTCCGGATGGAAGTTACCGATCGACGAGCCCGGATAGAAGAACAGGCGCCCTTCCCGCGGGAGCCGTTCCGGCAGCTCGAGCCGCCAGCACAGGTCGGCACCGACGCCGCTCATTGCGACCTGGGGATGGCGCCGCTGCAGCGCCTGCAGCGAGCGCTGCAGGTATTCGACCGAGATGTCGACCGCGACGTACTCGCGTGGCCGAAGCGCCGCGAACAATCCGGCCGCCTTCTCGCCGTTGCCCGCTCCCAGGTCGATCAGCGTGCACCCGGTGCGCCCGAAGGCCGCCGCGATCTGGCGGTCGCGCGCCGCCAGGATCGCGCGCTCGGTGCGGGTCGGGTAGTACTCGTCGAGCTCGGTGATCGCGTCGAACAGCGTCGAACCCAGCGTGTCGTAGAAGTATTTCGGGGCGATCGACGCTCCCGGTGCGCGCAGGCCTGCGAGGAGCGCCTCGCCCTCGGCGGCGAAGGCGGTCTGCACGGGTCGGGCCGCGCCGTTCAACCCAGGTTCTCGTGGATGCAGAGGTAGTTGCCCTCGGTATCCTTGAACCACGCGGCCTTCTCGGAGCCGAGCACGCAGACGTGCTCGACGGTCTTCAGCCCCGGCAGGTCGTAGTCTTCGAAGACGACGCCGCGCGCCTGGAGGTCGGCGATCTCGGCCGCGATGTCCTTCACCTCGAAGCTGACGGCAGTGTGCTCCGCGCGCGTGCCTTCGGGCTTCGGGAACAGCGCCAGCGTAGCGCCGCCGCACGCGTACTTGAACTTGCCGTCGGGCGAACTGCCCAGCGGGCGCAGGCCGAGCTTGCCCTCGTAGAACCGGCGTGCCCGATCCAGATCGATGACCGGGAGCATCGTCGTGACGGGAGCGTTTCCGAGCATCTCCACCTCCCATGACGTCAGGGCCGAACGGGTCATTATTCCCCGTCGGGCTGCGGAAGTGAAGCGATTGAAGAGCCCCCGGCGGTCGGCCTGCCCGGCCGACGCCGCGGCGCCCTATTTCACGCCCTCGGTACAGCGGATGATCGCCTCGTTGGACTTCCGATCGAGGCAGTGCCTGAGGTCGGCTCCGGTGGTCCGCACGGCGCGCACGTGCCGGCGCGGCCCGGCCGCCTTCGGCTTGTCCGAGGCTGCGCTCGCGCTCGCATCGGCGCCCTGGCCGGCGGGCCCCTGCGTCGCGGTCTGCGCGATCTTCGTTCCGGCGTCCGCCGTCGTCGTCGTCGACGCCAGGGCGATCGCTGCGTGAGCGAAAACGCCCGAGAAGATCAGCATCGTCGTGATGGTGCGCATCGAGATCCCCCGTTCATCGTGACGCTAACCCTCGCGGCGCCGCCCGGGGGCGTGCGGGCTGACGAGCGCGCAGAATCCGCATACGAATGGCGCCGCCGGCATCGGCGCCGGACTCCAGTCCGGGGCAGCCTCAACGGTCGCGCGCCAGCCTGACGCCCGAGAACTGCCAGCGCTGGTGCGGGTAGAAGAAGTTGCGGTAGGTGGCGCGCAAGTGCCCATCGGGCGTCGCGCACGAGCCGCCGCGCAGAACGTACTGGCCGCACATGAACTTGCCGTTGTACTCGCCGACCGCCCCGTCGGCGACGCGGAAGCCGGGGTACGGCGCGAAGGCGCTCGCAGTCCACTCCCAGACGTCTCCGTAGAGCTGGCGCAGCGGTGCCTGCACGTCCATCACCGCGGGCCGCGGCCGGAAGCGTCCGCTGGATGCCAGGTTGCCGTCGATCGGCTGCGCGCGGGCCGCCACCTCCCATTCGTGCTCGGTCGGAAGCCGTGCGCCGCGCCAGCGCGCGAAGGCGTCGGCCTCGAAGTACGAGATGTGCGAAACCGGCGCGGTCGGGTCGAGCGCGAGTTCGCCGCGCAGCGTCATCTGCATCCACGCGCCGTCGCGCCGATCCCAGTAGAGCGGGGCCTGCCAGCCTTCGGCCTGCACCCTCGCCCAGCCGTCGGCGAGCCACCAACGCGGCTCGCGGTAGCCGCCATCGGCGATGAACTCGCACCACTCGCCGTTGGTCACGAGCCGGCTGGCCAGGGAGTACGGTGCCAGCGCCACGCGGTGGCGCGGCCGCTCGCAGTCGAATGCGAAACCGGCGCCCTCGTGCCCAGCCTCGAAGCAGCCGCCTTCGAAATCGACCCAGTTCGCCACGGTCGCGTCGACCGGCGATCGCGGCGCCCCGACGCTCGCCTTCGGCGGTGCCGCCGTGTCGGACTCGGGCGCCGCGCGCCACGCCGGCCTCAGCGGGTTTTGCGCGAACAGGTGCAGCAGGTCGGTCAGCAGCAGCTCCTGGTGCTGCTGCTCATGCTGGATCCCGAGTTCGACCAGCTCGAGCGCCGCCAGCGGCGCAGGTTCCGCGAGAAACGCCGACAACGCTTCGTCGACGTATCGCCGGTAGTCGATGATTTCGCCGATCGCCGGGCGAGTCAGCATTCCGCGCCTGGGGCGCGGCTGTCGCGGTCCGACCGCTTCGTAATAGGAATTGAACAGAAAGCGATGGCGGGGATCCCTCACCCGGTAGCCCGCCGCGTACGGACCGAGCACGAACTCCTCGAAAAACCACGTGGTGTGCGCGAGATGCCATTTCGACGGGCTCGCATCGTCCATCGACTGGACCGTGACGTCGGCGTCGCTCAGACCTTCGATCAGCGCGAGCGTCCAGGCTCGGCAGCCAAACAGTCGCTGCCGCAGGCTCTGCTGTTGCCCGACTCCGGTCGGCTCGACGGCCGCCGGCTCCATGCGGGTCGGCATCGCTCGGCCCTCCCCGTCGGCTGGCAAACTGCCATGCTACGCCTTGCGCCGAGCCTCCCGGCATCCGCCGGGGCGCCCGTGGGGATAAAGTCCCGGCATCGCCCCAAGCCAGTGTCCGCCGCCCGCATGGATCCCGCCGTCCTCGTCGTCTGGTCGAAGTTCGTCACCTGCGGCGCGGTGATCGCGGTGGCCGGCCGCGAGGTCTGCCGCAGCGCCGACGTGATCGCGCAGGCTACCGGGCTGAGCGGCGGATGGATCGGCCTGGCGCTGGTGGCGGTGGTGACCTCGCTGCCGGAACTGGCCAGTGGCGTCACGGCGGTGACCGTCGCCGCGGCACCGAACGTCGCGGTGGGCAACGCGCTGGGCGCCTGCGTGCTGAACCTGATGATGGTGGGCATGCTCGACCTGCTCCATCGCAGCGAGCCGCTGTACCGGTGCATCGGCGCGACCCATCTGCTGTCGGCCGCGTTCGGCGTCCTGCTGCTCGCGCTGGTGACCTTCGGGCTGCTGCTCGGAACCGGCACCCCGGTGGGCCTGCCCGCGGTGCCGCTTCACGTCGGCTGGTATACGCCGGTGCTGATCGCGCTTTACCTGTTCGCGCTGCGCGCGATCTTCCTGCACGACCGCTCGCTGCAGCCTGCGCCGCAGTCGGCGACGCCGGCGGCCCCGGTGCTGCGACACGCCGTGATCCGCTTCGCGCTCGCCGCCGCCGTCGTCGTGGCAGCGGGGATCTGGCTGCCGTTCCTCGCGACCGAGCTCGCGCATCACCTCGGCTGGAACCGCAGTTTCGTCGGCACGCTGTTCGTGGCGCTGGTCACCACGCTTCCCGAGCTCTCGGTGACCATCGCGGCGCTGCGCATCGGCTCGATCGATCTCGCGGTGGGCAATCTGCTGGGCAGCAACCTGTTCAACACCGCGATCATCGCGATCGACGATCTCTTCTACCCGGGCCGTCCGCTGCTGTCGGACGTCTCTCCGGTGCACGCACTGACCGCGCTGTCCGCGCTCGTGATGACGGCGCTCGCGACGATCGGGCTGGTGCTGCGCCCCGGCAGCCGGGTGCTGCGAACCACGAGCTGGGTGAGCCTCGGAGCGCTGCTCGCCTTCGTGCTCAACGCGCTGGTGGTGTTCCTGCACGGCGATTGAGCGCCGCTGCATAGGCCGATGCAGCGCCGGGCAGGCCCGGCGCTGCATACAGCCATGCCGTGGTGCGCCGATCGCGGTGGCCGAGCAGGTGCCCGACGAGGTCGAGGTCGCCGGGCCTGTCGTTCAGCACCAGCGCCGCGGCGAGGTGCCTGAACCCGCTCGGATTCAGCGCGATGCCGATCGCACGGCGCGTCTCCGCAGCGATACCGTGGCGCAGCGCCGCCTCGCCGAGCGGGGCGCCGTCGGGTCGCAGGAACAGCCATCCATCGGGGTTCGGCAGCAACGACGAGTGACAGTGGTCGAGGTAGTCGTCGACGATCGCCTTCGCCGGACCGGCGATCGGGCATTCGGGTGCGAGCGCCGGCGCTGCGCTGCCCGCCGCGAGCGACATCGTGCCCTCCCGCCCCGCGGGGCGCCGCAATTCGTGCCCGAGCCTGAGACCGGCGAGCTGCCCGAGACGCAGCGGCACCGAGAGCAGCAACGCGACGGCCACCCCGAGCTGCGCCTTGCGCACCGCCCGCGGCTGCAGAGAGCGGCCCCCGGCCGCTTCCGCGAACAGACGCCCGGGCAGCGCCAGCAGCGCCGCGAGCACCGCCGGGTCGGCGAACTGCTCGACCGCCATTCGACTGCGCACGGCCAGTCCGGGCGCGGCACCGCCCAGGCGCCGCTTGGCTTGCCCCAGCTGGTCCAGCTGTGACGGGGGCGCCTTCACCCACTGTCGCGCAACGCCGAACAAGGTGACCGCGAGCCCGCGCACGAATGCGCCGGCGCGTCGCTCGCCACCTTCTCCGAGGTATTCGCCCAGCACCAGCTTGAAGTTGACCGGCTCGACCAGCGTCGCGAGGTCGATCACCCGGCGCGCGTACCCGAGGCGGCGCGCCAGTGCCGATGCCGCCAGCCGCAGGTGCTCGCCACGCAGGCGCACCGTGGCCGGGGACAGGCTGCGCGGCGAACCGTCGCGGGCAAGCCGCCCCGAGCGCGCCGCCCAGTCGAGATAACTGTCGAGGTCGCGCCGGAACGTGACCGGGAACGCATCGAGCGGGAGCCGTTGCGGCCGCGCCCGGCGCACCGGGGCCGCGAGCCGCACCCGTGGCCAGCCCGCGACCGCGCCCGCCGCCTCGTTCCAGCAGGCCGCCGCCTGATCGCGGAAGGCCCGGGCCCGGGCTTCGCCCGCCCGTGCCGCGACCCGCCGGGCAATCGCGTCGAGCAGCGCGTCGGACACCTGCTCGGGCTCGACACCAGCCGCCGACGCCTCGCGGATCAGTCGCGACAGGCCATGGCGCAGTCTCGGCGTCGGCAGGCGCTCGCGCAGCGTCGCCCATCGCGGCATCAGCGCCGTGCCGCGAGGCGCAGGCAGGCCTGCGCCCGCATGCAGCGCAATCGCGCGCCTGACCCGCCAGCGGATGTTGGCCACCGTCTTGTCGGAGCGTCCGCGGGCCGGCTTCGGCACCCGGGCCAGGCGACGGTCGAGTTCGGCTGCGTCAGCAGGCGTCGCGGCCGCGTCGGTGCCGAGCATCGCGCACAGCGCGCGGATCGCTGATCGATAGTCGCGCCGGTCGCGTACGGCGAGTTGGGCGGTCGCTTCGAGCCAGACCTGCAGCTGCGCGAGGCTGGCCACCGGGGCGCCGAAGCTCGCGGAGGTCGGAAGACGCGCATCGATCGAGGTCGTCGTCGGCATGACAGTGGCCAGAGCCAATCGATTTCCAGAATACTCGCTTTATATATGCCGCACAATTACATCATTTCTTTCCCGACACTCGTGGGCAGGAAAACCGATGGCCGATCGGGAATGCAGCGCAGGCCAGCGCCCTGGCCGGCGGGTCAGGGCGTCGCGCGCAGCCCGTCGACCCCGGACTGTGCGCCACGCGCGAGCGCGCCGCCCATGGCGCTGTGGTCCGGCGCGGGCCGCCCTACCCGCCCATCATCCGGTTCGGCAGCCAGGTCGCGATCTCGGGAAAGATCGCCAGCAGCACCATCGTCAGCAGCATGATCGCGACGAACGGCATGGCGCCCAGCAGCACCGTGGTGAGCGGCACCTGCGGGGCGACCCCCTTGAGGACGTACAGGTTCAGCCCCACCGGCGGCGTGATCAGCCCGACCTCCATGTTGATCGTCAGGATCACCGCGAACCAGATCAGGTCGAAGCCGTTGGCCTCGAGCACCGGCGTGAGGATCGGCATCACCATCACGATGATCGCCACCGGCGGCAGAAAGCAGCCGGCGAGCAGCAGGAACGCGTTGATCACCAGCATCAGCACCCAGCGATTCAGCCCCAGGTCGACCAGCGCCTGCGCCGCGGTCTGGGTCACGTAGAGCAGCGACATCATGTACGAGAAGATCGCCGCCGCGCCGATGATCATCAGGATCATCGTCGACTCGCGCACCGTCTCGCTCATGATCCGCCACAGGTCTTCGGCGCGCCAGGCGCGATAGATCGCCACGACGAGGATCAAGGCCAGCACGGCCGAGATCGCCGCGACCTCCGACGGCGTCGCCAGCCCGCCGTACATCGCGTAGGCGATCGCGACGATGATCGCGATGAACGGCGACACGCGGCCCAGCCCGTGCATCTTCTCGGGCAGCGTGTAGCCGCGCTCCTCGACCTCCAGCCCGCGCCTGGAGACCAGCGTCGCGATCCACGCATAGAGCGAGAACAGCACGACCAGCAGGATGCCCGGCCCGATGCCCGCCAGGAACAGGCGCCCGATCGACGTCTCGGTCGCCAGCCCGTAGAGGATCATCGTGATCGACGGCGGAATCAGGATGCCGAGCGTGCCGCCCGCGCAGATCGAGCCGGTCGCGAGCGCCGGCGAGACGCCCCGGCGCAGCATCTCGGGGACGCCCGCCTTGCCGATCGCCGCGGCGGTCGCCGGGCTCGATCCGCAGATCGCCGAGAACACGCCGCAGGCCAGGATGTTCGCGATGACGAGCCCGCCCGGCACGCGCGCGAGCCAGCGATGCAGCGACTCGTAGATGTCGCGGCCCGCCGCCGACGAGCCGATCGCCGCGCCCAGCAGCACGAACAGCGGAATCGTCAGCAACGCGAACGAGGACAGCTCGTCCATCATCACGATCGGCACGTTGGCGATGCTGCCGAAACCCTGGAACGCAACCAGGAAACCCACCGAAACCAGCGTCAGTCCCCAGGCGATCGGCAAGCCGGAGAACAGCACGAACAGCGTGACGACCAGGATCAGCAGGCCGACCTGCATCTCACTCATGTGCGAGACCCTGCGGATCGGGCGAGCGCACGAGCTCGGCCAGGTATTGCAGCGCGGTGAGGCCGAGCCCCAGCGGCATCATCAGGAACAGCGGCCACTTGTACGGCGCCCAGGTGCTCTCGGTGCGCTCGCCGCGCAGCATCGATTCCCAGGTCAGCTCGCCGCCCAGAAAGGCCAGGTACAGGCAGACCAGCAGGCCGACGATCGCCACGACGATCGCCAGCCGCGTGCGCCAGCGCTGCGGCAGGTAGTGCGACAGCAGGTCGACGCCGACGTGGCCGCTGGTCTTCAGCGTGTACGGCGAGGCGAGGAACAGCGACGCCACCATCATGTAGACCGAGAACTCGATCTCCCAGAAGGTGGAGTTGCCCAGCGCGCGGTAGATCACGCTCCAGGTGATGACGATCGAGGCGGCGACCAGCAGCACCGCGGCGACGACCGCCAGCGCATCGCTGATGCGGTCGACCGCCCGCACGAAGGGGCGCATGCGCCGCTTACTTCGCTTGCAGCAGCGCGTCCATCAGGTCCTTCGCCTCGGGAGAGATCGCGGCGAACTCCTTCCACGAGGTGTCCTTCGCCAGCGCGAGCCACTGGTCGAACTCGGCCTTGGTCATCTGGTGGACCTTGCCGCCGGCCTTGCGATACGCCTCGGCCATCTTCTCGCCCGCCTCGCGCTGCAGCTTCAGGAAGTACTCGTCGGACTTGTTCGCCGCGTCCTCGAAGATCTTCTGCTGCGCCGGCGTGAGCTTGTCCCAGTGCTGCTTCGACATCACCAGCGGCTGCATCAGCATCCACAGCGTGTAGTCGCCCGGCACCGTCGCGTGCTTCGTCTGCTCGTACAGGCGCATGCTGACGAAGGTCTCCGCCGAGGTCAGCGTCGCGTTGAGCACGCCCGACTGCAGCGCCGGATAGAGCTCGCTGGAGGCCATGCTGACCACCGAGGCGCCGGCGGTCTTCAGCATCGACTCGAAGGTCGGGTCGGCCGCGCGCATCTTCAGGCCCGCCACCGACTTCGGATCGGTGATGTCGCGGTCCTTCGCCGCGAAGCCGCCGGGCGTCCACCACCAGGTCACGATGTGAACGCCGTTCCTGTGCGCCAGCGCCTGCAATTTCTGCTGGTACGGCGAATTCTTCAGCTTCATCGCGAAGTCGAGGTTCGGGATCGTGCCCGGCAGGATGACCGCCGAGAACTCCTTCGCCTTGCCCACCGCGTACGACATCGGGAAGACCGCCATCTCGAGCGTGCCGTTCTGCAGCGCGTCGAACTGCGCGACCGGCTTGATGCCCAGCGAGCTCGACGGGAAGATCCGGAACTTGATGCTCTTGTCGTGCTTGGTCACCTCGTCGACGAACACCCGTGCGGCGAGGTCGCGGCCGTCGGCGTTGGCCTTGAACTGGTGCGAGATCTTGATTTCCTGCGCGTTGACGCCGGCGCTCGCGCCGAGCGCGAACGCCAGTGCCGCCACCAGGGCGGCGCCCATCCTGACCGTCTTTGCCATGCTGTCTCCCCTGTCGTGAGCACCGCCCGTCGCGGGGCCGGTGCCGTCTTCTACTTGTGACCGATTCTCAATATGCGTGGCGCGCCGGCGGCCTGTCAACTGAGGGGAAATGCCGGGGACTCCCGCGCACCGGCTATGCGAACGTCGCCCGGATCGCCTCGGCGGCCTCGCGCAGCCGCGACACCTGCCCCAGCAGCTCGTCCAGCGTCATCCGTCCTTCGGGCGCCTGGACGGCGACCGCGGCGCAGGCGCGCTGCCGGTCGAGCATCACCGGGACCGCGATCGCGTTGAGCCCGCGCAGGTGCTCGGAGCGGTTGACGCCGATGCGTCGCCGGCGCGTCTCGACCAGCTCGCGCTCGAGCACCTCGCGATCGACGATCGTCGCGCCGGTATACCCGCGCAGCGACAGCTGCGCGATCAGCCGCTCGCGCTGCGCCTTCGGCAGCAGGCTCAACAGCAGCTTTCCGCTCGAGGTCGCGTGCAGCGGCACGTGCGAGCCGGGTGCGAGCATCATCCGCAGCGGCCACGAGGTCTCGACCCGATCGAGGTAGACGACGTCGGTGCCGGCGAGCGCGGTCAGGTTGCAGGTCTCGCCGATCGTGTCGACCAGCCGCTGCAGGATCGCCCTGCGCTCCTGGCGCGCGGGCCCGTTCATCAGCGCGTCGATCGCCATCCGCTCGATGCGAATGCCGAGTTGCAGGCGCCTTCCCGCCGGCTCGCGCATCAGCAGGCCGGCCAGCTGCAGCTGGCCGACGAGCCGGTGCACGGTCTGCTTCGGCAACGCGATCGCCTCGACGATCTCTGCGAGCGTGCAGCCGTCCACGCGAGCGGCGACGACCTCGAGCACGCGAAAGGCCCGCACCGCCGCCGCGTTCGCCTGGTTGCTCTGCATCGCTCGCCCCCTCAGCTGATTGCATCCGAAAATACACTAATCGGGACGCTGCTGCACCGCGATGCGCCATAACATGATGCGAATCCCGCGTCGGCCAAAGGCTCGATCACTCCTGCAAGAGGCCTGCCGCCCGGGACATCCGACCGCAACGGTCGCCCCGACGAGGAGACAACGATGCCTGCGCAACACGAAGCCGCCCCTTCCCGCGAACCGAACCCGACGCGCCGTGCCCTGCTGGGCGCAGCCGGCGCGCTCGCGCTCTCGCCGGCCCTGTCCCGGGCCCAGGACAAGTTCCCCTCGCGGCCGATCGAGTTCGTCGTGCCCTGGGGCGCCGGCGGCGGCGCCGACCAGCTGGCGCGCCGCGCCGGCAAGCTGCTCGAGGCCGAGCTCAAGGTGTCGCTGCCGGTGCTGAACATCCCCGGCGCGACCGGCAACACCGGAACGGCCAAGCTGCTCTCGGCGCCAGCCGACGGCTACACGATCTGCGTGTTCATCGGCGACACGCTGGCCTCGCTGGCTGGCGGAAAGGGCCGGTGGAAGCTCTCGGACATCACGCCGCTGGGCATCATGATCCGCCAGCCGAGCGGCCTGTTCGTCAAGGCCGACGCGAAGTGGAAGAACTTCGCCGAGCTGCTCGCCGACGCGCGCACCCACGAGCTGAAGGTCGGCGTCACCGGCTTCGGCAGCGTCGACGAGATCCTGGTCAACCAGATGAACGCCAAGGGCTACAAGTTCCGCGTCGTGCCGTTCGCGGCGCCGGGCGAGCGCTACACCTCGGTGCTCGGCGGCCACGCCGACATCGTGATCGAGCAGGCCGGCGACGTGCGCTCGTTCCTAGCGAACAAGCAGATGCGGCCGGTCACGTTCTTCGCCGACCAGCCACAGACGGGCTACACCGACATCCCGCTCGCGAAGGATTCGGGCTTCCCGATCGTCATCAGCCAGTTCCGCTCGATCGTCGTGCGCGCGGGCACCGACCCGAAGCACGTCGCGACACTCGCCGCGGCGATCGAGAAGGTCGCGCGAAGCGACGACTTCAAGCAGTACCTCGTCGACGAACTGGCTTTCGCCGACAGCTACATCCCTGCGGACAAGGCCGCGGCGTTCCTGAAGGGCGAGCTCGACCGGATCGAGTCCAACATGCCGGCGAAGTCCTGAGGCCGGCCGGCGCACGGGGCCGCTGCGATGACCAACCGCATGAGGCGGGTGCTGCCGCACCTGGTGATGCTGCTGATCTCGGTGCTGCTGTACTGGGCGGCGCTGCAGATCGACACGCGCGGTGCCGACGGCGGGCGGCGCATCGGCCCGGATTTCTGGCCCAAGCTGGTCATCCTCGTCATGGGCGCGCTCTGCGTCTACGAGGTCGTCAAGCGGCTGGTCATCCGGACGACGTTCACCGCCGAAGGCCTGACCGGCGACGTCGACCACAACCCCGCCGAGCCGGCGCCGCCCGAGCCGGCGCCGGAGGCCGAGGCGGCGCCGCCCGCGCAGCGCGAGTATCCGGGGCGGCTGCTGGCCGGCATCGTCCTGATCGGGGCGTTCGCGCTCGGCGTCGACTGGCTGGGTTTCTTCGTGGCCACGGCGGCGTTCCTCGCGTCGTTCATGCTGATCGGGGGCCTGAGGCGGCCACTGCTGGCCGCGGGGATCGGCATCGCAGGCAGCTTCGTGCTGATCGTGATCTTCATGCGCGTGGCCTACATCTCGCTGCCGCTGGGCGCGGGGCCGTTTCGCGAGCTCTCGCTGGCGCTGCTGCGCCTGCTCGGCGTGAGCTGAGGGAGCGAGCGCGATGGACGTGTTGACCCACCTGTTCGGCGGCATCCTGACGGTGCTCTCGCCGATTCACTTCCTGGTGCTGCTGATCGGGTTGGTGCTCGGAATGCTGGTGGCGGTGCTGCCCGGGCTGACGCTGGTCATGGGCGTGGTGCTGGCGCTGCCGTTCACCTACAAGATGGGCGTGGGCCCGGCGCTGATCCTCCTGACCGCGATGTACGCGTCGGGGACATACGCGGGGGCGATCACGTCGATCCTGTTCCGGATTCCCGGCGAGCCCATGGACGTTCCGCTGCTCTGGGACGGCTACGAGATGACCCGCAAGGGCCAGGCAGCGAAGGCGCTCGGGTGGTCGCTGACAGCGTCGTTCATCGGAGGGATCGCCTCGGCGGTGATGATGGTGGCGATGGCCGAGCCGGTGGCGCACATGGCGCTGAGCTTCTCGTCGCCTGAGTTCTTCGCGATCGTGTTCTTCGGACTGATCAGCGTGGTGGCGCTCTCGGGCGACTCGGTGGTGAACTCGCTGATCAGCCTGTGCATGGGGCTGCTGATCGCAACGGTCGGCGTCGATTCGATCTACGGCGCCGAGCGCTTCGCGTTCGGCCAGCCGTTCCTGCTCGACGGGATCGAGTTCCTGCTGGTGATGGTCGGCGCCTACGGGATCGGCGAGGTGCTGACGCGGCTGCGCGCGGGCTTTGCCGCCGAGCCCGGCGAGGCCGGCGACGGGCAGGCGCGCTTCCGCACGGCGCTGCCGCGCTGGGCCGAAATCGTGCGACTGAAGTACACGCTGCTGCGCGGCACGCTGACCGGCGTCGTCGTCGGCATCGTGCCAGGCGCCGGGGCGACGGTCTCGGCGTTCGTGGCCTACGGGCTCGAGAGCCAGTACGGGAAGAACCGCAAGCAGCTGGGCACCGGCGCCCCCGAGGGAATCGTCGTCGCCAAGTCGGCGGCGACCGCGTCGGTGGGCGGCGCGCTCGTGCCGCTGCTGGCGATGGGCATTCCGGGCAGCGGCGCGACGGCGATCATCCTCGCGGCGTTCCTGCTGCACGGCATCCAGCCGGGGCCGCAGGTGTTCGTGAGCAGCACCGACCTGGTCTACACGGTGTTCGCGGCCGTGTTCCTGTCGATCGTCGGCATGTGCGTGCTGGGCTACTTCGCGATCAAGCCCCTGTGCAAGGTGCTCGACGCGCCCGAGGCGATCGTCTCGGCCTTCGTAGTGGTGTTCTGCTTCGTGGGGGCCTTCGCGGCGCGCAACAGCCTCTCGGACCTGTACGTGATCTCTGCGTTCGGGCTCGTCGGCTACCTGTTCGAGCGATTCCGCTTCCCGATCGCTCCGCTGGTGCTTGGCACGATCCTCGGGCCGCTGGCCGAGACCAACTTCATGACGATGATGGTGAGCTTCGACAACGACTGGACCGTGCTGTTCCGCCGCCCGATCAGCGCGGCCGTGATGGTGCTCGCCCTCGTCGGACTGTTCTGGCCCATCGTGCGCGCCGCGCTGCGGCGCATCCGCGCCGCGAAGGCGCCCCCGGGCATTGCACGGACACAGCCATGAGCGACGCCGAAATGCAGGCCGCCGAGGAAGCCGTGCGGCAGGTCGTCCGGCGTGCGCGCGTCGCGCAGTCCGTCGCCGACGGCTGGTCGCAGGCCCGCGTCGACGAAGTCGTCGCCGCCGCCGCGTGGGCGATCCTCGAGCCGGGCCGCAACCGCGAGCTCGCGGAACTCGCGGTCGCCGACACCGGCGTGGGCAACGTCGAGGACAAGGTGCGCAAGAACTACCGCAAGACGCTCGGCCTGTTGCGCGACCTGCACGGGATGAAGACCGTCGACGTGGTCGCCGAATACCCGGAGCTCGGGCTCGTGGAGATCGCGCGGCCGGTCGGCGTCGTGGCCGCGATCACACCGTCGACCAATCCGGCCGCGACGCCGGCGAACAAGATCCTGAACGCGCTGAAGGCGCGCAACGCGATCGTGGTGGCGCCCAGCCCCAAGGGCCGCAGCACCTGCGCGAAGCTGCTCGAGTTCATCCACGCGCAGTTCGACCGAGTCGACGCGCCGCGCGACCTGGTGCAGATGCTGCCGGGCGCCATCACGAAGGAGTCCACCGCGGTCCTGATGCGCGCGGCCGACCTCGTGGTGGCCACCGGCTCGCAGAGCAACGTACGCGCGGCCTACACCTGCGGCACGCCGGCCTTCGGCGTGGGTGCCGGCAACTGCGCGTCGATCGTCGACGAGACGGCCGACTGCGAGGCCGCGGCCGAGCGCATCGTCCGCTCCAAGACGTTCGACAACGCGACGAGCTGCTCCTCGGAGAACAGCGTCGTCGTCGTGCGCGCCGCGCGCGACCGGCTGCTCGCGGCACTTGCCGCCCGCGGCGTCGTGCTGCTCGACGACGCCCGCAAGGCGACGCTGCAGCAGGCGATGTGGCCCCGCGGAAAGCTGTCGTCAGACGTGATCGGCAAGTCGGCGCGCGAGATCGCGGCGGTCGCCGGCTTCGACGACCTCGCCCGGCGCTCCGACCTGCGCGTGCTGATGGTCGCCGAGTCCGACTACGGGCCCGCGCACCCGTTCTCGGGCGAGAAGCTCTCGCCGGTCCTCGCGCTGTACGTCGCGCACGACTTCGACGACGCCAGGCGCATCGTCGAGGGCGTCTACGGCTACATGGGCGCCGGGCACTCGGTCGGCCTGCACAGCGCGATCGACGGTCGCGCCGTCGAGCTCGGCCTGCGCCTGCCGGTGGCACGCGTGATCGTCAACCAGGCGCACTGCATCGCCACCGGCGGCAGCTTCGACAACGGCCTGCCGTTCTCGCTGTCGATGGGATGCGGCACCTGGGGTCGCAACAACTTCAGCGACAACATGAACGTGCGCCACTACATGAACGTGACCCGGGTCGCGCGCCCGATCGCCGAGCGCGTCCCGGAGCTCGAGGACCTGCTCGGGACGTTCTTCGCAAGGCACGGACGCTGACGCCACGAACGATGAGCATCGAGCACCACCACCCCGACGATCCGCGCACCGTCGCCGCGCTGGTCGATGCGCGCGCCGACGACCGCGGCGAAGCGACCTATCTGGTATCCACCGAGACCGGCCGCACGCTCGGCTTCGCCGCGCTGCGGTCCTCGTGCCGGCGCATCGGCGCGCTGCTCGACCGGCACGGCGTCGGGCGCGGCGAGAACGTCGCGATCGTGATGCCCAACGGCAGCGCGACGGTGCGGCTGCTCCTGGGGGCGATGTACTCGGGCCGCGCAGTCGTCCCGGTGAACCTTCTGTCGCAGCCCGAGCAGATGCGCTACGTGCTCGACCACGCCGGATGCCGGCTGATCTTCGCGTCGCCCGACTGGGCGCCGCGCCTGCGCGAGACGCTCGCCGGCAGCGACCCGGCGCCGCGGATCGTCGAGGTCGCGCCCGAAGCCGACGTGGTGCCGGGCGAGCCCGACGAACCCGGCGGGCAGGCGGCGACGCGCGGCGCCGACGCGCAGCCGGCCGAGGTCTCGCCCGGGGACCTCGCGCTGCTGATGTACACCTCGGGCACGACCGGCAAGCCGAAGGGCGTGATGCTCACGCATGCCAACCTCGCCGCGAACGCCCATGCGATCAGCCGCGAGCACCGGCTCGGCCCCGCCGACCGCGTCGCGGCGGTGCTGCCGCTGTACCACATCAACGCGTTCGCGGTGACGATGCTCGCGCCGCTCGCGCACGGCGGCAGCCTCGCGATCTCGCCGCGCTTCTCTGCGGCACGCTTCTGGCCGATGGTCGCCGAGCACCGCTGCACCTGGATCAACGTGGTGCCGACGATCATCAGCTACCTGCTCGAAGGCGATGCGCCGTCCCGCGCGCAGCTGTCGGCGATCCGATTCTGCCGTTCCGCGTCGGCGGCCCTGCCGCCCGAGCACCATCGCGCCTTCGAGGCGAAGTTCGGCATCGGCATCGTCGAGACGATGGGACTGACCGAGACCGTCGCGCCGGCCTTCAGCAATCCGATCGACGCGGCGGAGCGCCGCGTCGGCTCGGTCGGCCGTCCCTCGGGTTGCGAGGCGCGCATCGTCGACGAGCACGGCGCGACGCTGCCCGACGGCGAAACCGGGGAGATCCTGATCCGCGGGCCGCAGGTTACCTGCGGGTACTACCGCAACCCGGATGCGACCCGTTCCGCGTTCCTCCACGGCTGGCTGCGCACCGGCGACCTCGGCCGGCGCGACGCCGACGGCTTCTTCTACGTGACCGGGCGGATCAAGGAACTGATCATCAAGGGCGGCGAGAACATCGCGCCGCGCGAGATCGACGAGGTTCTGCTGCGCCACCCGGCGGTGGTCGACGCCGCCGCCGTCGGAATGCCCGACAGGCACTATGGGCAGGAGATCCTCGCCTGCGTCATCGTCCGGGACGACCGGCGGGCCGCCAGCCCGCGCGACGAGGATGCGCTGCGCGAGGAACTGCGCGCGTTCTGCGCGACGCACCTCGGACGCTACAAGACGCCCAAGGAGATCCGCTTCGTCGACGAGCTGCCCCGCGGCCCCTCCGGCAAGGTCCAGCGCCTGAAGCTGCTCGAGCCCTCCTGACCGGGCTCGCCGGACGCCCCGGCGAACCGACTATCATTGAAGCTTTGCTTCGGATCAGGACGTCTGCATGGGCAAGATGACGACCATGAAGGTCGAGGTGCGCTTCGGAGACTGCGACCCCGCCGGGATCGTGTTCTTTCCGCGCTACCACCGCTGGATGGATGCAGCCTCGCTGCACTTCTTCATGAGCTTCGGGGTGCCGCCGTGGCACGAGCTCGAGCGCATCAACGGGATCATCGGCACGCCGATGCTCGAGCACCACACCCGCTTCTTCAAGAGCGCCACCTACGGCGAGACGCTCGAGATCCGCACCGAGGTCGAGGAATGGCGGCCGAAGGTGTTCGTCCAGAAGCACACGATCCACCGCGGCGACGACCTGATCTGCGAGAGCCGCGAGACGCGCGCGTTCTGCGTGCGCGACCCGGGCGACCGCGCCCGGATCCACGCGGTGCCGATTCCCGAAGACGTGCTCGCGAAGTGCCGCTGAGGCCGCGCGCCGGCCGCAGTCAGATCATCAGGCCCGAGCCGCCCGCGGCGCTGGCCATCGCCTCGCGCCCGGCCTGCAGTCCCGCCTCGGCGTGGGCGTCGACGGCGGATGGCGCCCCGCGGTGCACGATGCTCGAGCTGCGCACCCGGCCCTGGTCCACGGTCAGCACGAGGTCGGGGTAGCGGCGCGGCGCTGCGCCACAGCCCTGCTCGGCGTCGTCCTGCCGGAAAGCGTGCAAGGTGCCGCTGAACCAGGTCGCGAAGATGCGCTCGCCCGCGAACGGGAACAGGTTCTGCAGCGCGACCGGCGAGTTGTCGGCCCACTGGCCGGCCAGACCGGCCAGGTAGAGCCACCCGTCGCGGATCTCCCAGCGCGCCGCGTAGCCGCGGCCGTCGGCGCAACCGCCGCCGTGCAGCCGCGGGCGCTGCCCGATCAGCTCGAAATAGGCCTCCAGCGGCTGCTCGACGAGCAGGAACCGCTTGTCGCGAAACGCGAGCGTGTCGCCATGGTGCGCGCTCATCTCCACCCCCTGCAGCGCCTCGGTGCTCCTCCTGCGCCGACTATCGCTTCGCGCGCCTGCGCGTGACGACCCGGGAGCGGACGAAGCGGGGCGCCGCCCCGCCGAACGGTAGGCGGCCGTGGCGCAGGCGCCCCGGGGGGCGAGGCTCCGGCGCTTCAGCGCGATGCGACGCGCAGCGTCTCGCGGGTGGCGGCGCGCTCGACGGCCCGCGGTTCGCCAGCGCCCCGTTCGCCAGCGCCCCGTTCGCCCGCCGCCGGCTCGCCCGCGACCGCCTCGCCGTCGGGCCGGCCGGCCGCGCCCCGGGCGTGCCCGCTCCAGCGGCGGAACAGGCGGTGCTCGACCCCGACCTGGTCGAGCGCCTTGCCGATGCTCTGGTGGACGATGTCCATGATCGACTCGGGCTGGTGGTAGAAGGCCGGCATCGGCGGCAGGATCGTCGCGCCGCAGTCAGCCGCGCGCGCCATCAGCTCGAGGTGCCCCTTGTGAAGCGGCGTCTCGCGCACCATCAGCACCAGCGGGCGGCGCTCCTTCAGCGTCACGTCCGCGGCGCGCACGACGAGGTTGTAGGTGAACGAATTGGCGATCGCCGACAGCGTCTTCACCGTGCACGGCGCGACGATCATCCCGCGGGTGCGGAACGATCCGCTCGCCACCGCCGCGCCGACGTCCTTGTTCGGGTAGACGACGTCGGCGAGTGCGCGCACGTCGTCGAGCGAGTACTCGGTCTCGATCGACAGGTTCATCCCGGCGGCCTCGCTCAGGATCAGGTGCGTCTCCTGCCCCAGCTCCCTCAGGACGCGAAGCATCTCGACGCCGTAGACGACGCCAGTGGCGCCAGTGATGGCCACGACCAATGGCAAGCTCATCTGGGGTTTCCTTCTCGAGGTTCACGCGGCCTGCGCATGGCGCCGCGCGTCGACGGATTCGATCACCGCGAAGCCCGCCGCCTCCAGCGCGCCGACCACCAGCGTGACGTCGTCGGCGTGGAAGCGGATGATCACGCGCTTTTGCGGGTAGTCGTCGCCGGCCTGCGCACCGTGCGGGCCGATCGGGTAGATGCCCTGCAGCACGGCGCCTGCCGCCTCGGCGACGTCGGAGATGCGTCCGAGCACGCCGGGCCCGAGCCGCGTCGGCGCCAGCGTCACCCCGCTGCGCCGCTCCCAGGCGCCGAGGCAGTGCGCCGCGAGCTGGAAGATCTCGTTGGCCGAGATCACCCCGGCCACCCGCTCTCCGTCCATCACCGGGAACTGCGCGACGCCCAGCTCCTGTCCTCGCCGCAGGCAGTGCTCCATCGTGTCGCCCACCTGCACCGTCGCCGGATTGCGGACCATCACGTCGCGCACCCTCAGGCGCGTCACGAAGAACGCGAACTCGTCCGGATCCTGGGTGCGCAGCACGAACTGGCCCATGCGCAGCAGGTTGGCGCGCGTCACCAGGCCGCGCAGGCGCCCGTCGTCGACGACCGGCAGCGCGTGCAGGTTGTTGTCGCTGATCAGCCGCTTGGCCTCGGAAACGAGCGTGTCGCTCGGAATCGTCATCGGATCCGGATGCATCCAGTTGCGCACCAGCATCGCCGCTACTCCTGCGTGGCGACCGCGCGCGCCGGCTCGCGCGCGCTGCGGTACAGCCGCACGAACTCGTCGACTGCGGCCCGCGCGAACTCGGGCGTGTAGAGATGCAGTGGCACCTCCCTGAGGCGCTCGGGCTCGGCCAGCCCTTGCCTGAGGCGCGCCACGAACGCGGCGTCGGCCACCGGGTCGTAGATCGGCCGCCCCTCCCGATCGAGCGACGACCAGCCCTTCGTCGGGACCAGGAAGGTCCAGGGCCCGGTGGCGCGGTTGAGCCGCTGCGCGATCACGTCGGCCGCCTGCCGCAGCTCGTCGGCGGTCGTGCGCACCTGCACGCGAAGCTTGTCCTGCACGTACTGCGGCCGGTCCTTCGTCTTCTCCAGCATGTCGGCGCGGCCGCCGTACGAAAGGATGTCCAGCCCGCAAGGCGCGAGCACCATCGGAATGCCGGTCTCGACCGCCGCCATCAGCCGGTCGGGCCCGGGATCGCGATTGCCCTTGAACAGGTGCTCCATCACGCCGCCGATGCAGATGTCGAGCACCCCGTGGAACGCCCCGTCGCGAATCATCTCCTCCATCGCCCGGTCGCCCTTGCCCTGCGCGTGGCAGACGATCGGCGTGAACCCGGCTTCCTCCAGCATGCCGAGCGCGGACTGCACCGCCATCTCGCCGAATCCGAACGACGAGACCGCGACGCAGGGCTTGTCGAAGCGGATGTTCGTGCCCTGCGTCATCTCGACCATCCCGCAGATCGCGCCGACCGCATTGACGATCTGCGCCCGCAGCAGCGGGTTCATCTTGACGATGTCGAGCACCGTGTGGTGCATCGTGATGTCGCGCGTGCCGACGTACTGGTCGATGTAGGCCGGGTGCGCGGCCATCGGCGAGGCCATCAGCTTGGGCATCCCGAACGGCAGCCGCTTCATGATCGAGGTGGCGACCAGCGTCGCCGTGCCGCCCCCGATGCCGATGATGCCGTGCACCCTGCCTTGCCGGACCAGGTCGTCGACGATCGCCGCCGCGCCGCGAATCTGGTTGTTGGTCGCCGTGTCGCGGTCGCTGCGGTACTTCTCGCGCACCACCTCGATCGGCAGCCCGCCGCGCGCCGCCACGTCCTCGGTGCGGATGTCGCCCGGGAACGGCGGCGGCTCCTCCATGCTGAAGTCGAGCAGGATCGGCTCGTGGCCGCGCGCGGCGATGAGGTCCTTCACGAACACGATGTCCTCGCCCCGGGTGTCGAGGTTGCAGACGATCACGATCCCTTTTTTCATCGCCGCGCGCTCCCCTTCTCCGTTCCCCCTCCCCCCTTCACTTCTTCTTGACCTCGGGCCGCGTCAGCCGCCCGATCATGTCGGCGACCGGGCTCGCGCCGACGAAGCCGTAGTCGTTCCAGCGGTCCGAGACCTTCTGCAGCATCGCGCGATCCATGAAGATCTCCTGCGGCTTGCTCTTCCACTCGTACGGCGTGCACGCGTCGAGGATGATCCGGCTGGTGATGTCGCGCGCCTCGATCGGCAGCCCCGGGTCGAGCGGCGTCGAGCGTCCGCGGTCGATGATCTGCGCCGAGCGCTTCGGGTCGAAGCGGGTGGCCAGCGCCCACCAGACCCGGTCCATGTCGTCGGCCTCGATGTCGTGGTCGACGACGATCACGCCCTTCACGCCGTAGTGGCCGGTGGTGCTCGCGATCACCGCGTTGCCGACGTGGTTCGAGTGCCCCGGGTACATCTGCTTGACCGACACCACGGCCCAGAACCGGCCGGTCGCCGCCGCGGGCAGGTACACGCTCTGGATGCCGGGCACCTTCATCGTCTCGAGGTCGTACCACAGCGCCCCGGTGCGGTTGAGCGACTGGATCATGTGGATGTCGTTGATCGGCTTGCCGACCGTGGTCGACCAGAACACCGGCTTGTTGCGGTGGAGAATGCGCTTCACGCGCAGCACCGGCTTCGGGTAGTCCTTGCCCTTGTTGCCCGAGTAGTAGCCCGTGTACTCGCCGAACGGTCCCTCGTCCATCAGCTCGTTCGGGTCGATCCAGCCCTCGGCGATGATCTCGGCGTTGGCCGGCAGCGTGAGCCCGGTCAGCTCCGACTTGAACACCGGCACCGGGCGGCCGCGCAGCGCGCCCGCCACGTCGTATTCGTCGGTCTGCGAGCTCACCAGCGTCGAACCCGCGAGGAACAGCACCGGATCGCAGCCGACGACCGCTGCCGCCGGCATCAGCTCGCCGCGCTCCTGGTACTTCTTCATGTGCATGTCGCCATGCTTGCCCTTGATGATCTGCGACCCCAGGATGTTCTTGCCCAGCACCTGCGAGCGGTAGGTGCCGAGGTTGGTCCAGCCGGTGTCCGGGTCCTGCGTGACCAGGTAGCCGGCCGTCACGAAGAAGCGCCCGCCGTCGTCCGGGTAGAACCACGGCACCGGGAACTTCTCCAGGTCGACCGCGTCGCCCTCGATCACGTTCTCCATCACCGGCGGGTTGTCGACGAAGGTCGGCTTGACCATCTGCTTGGTGGTGAGCTCCATCCACTTGCGCGAGAGCTGGCACATCGTCAGCGACGGATCCTGCTCGAGCGCGATCGCGATGCGCTGCGGCGTGGTGAACGCGCTGGTGAACACCGGGATCGAGTTCCCCTTGACGTTCTCGTAGAGCAGCGCCGGACCCTTCTGCTCCTCGTTCACCTTCGAGATGTGGCACAGCTCGTACTTCCAGTCGACCTCGGTCTTCACCCGATGCAACTGGCCGTTGGCCTCGAGCGCCGCGATGTAGCTGCGCAGGTCGTCGATCAGTCCCACTTCCGTCCTTGCGTTCATGTCTGCTCCGTTGTGCGAACCATTGCCTAGTTGACTTTCTTGCCTTGCAGGAGGCTCGAGAGGATGTAGTCCATCGCCGAGCCGGCCGACCCGGTCACGGCCGGCTGGCCGCGGCCGGCCCAGACGGTCTCCGGACGCGCCTGGAGGATGAAGATGTTTCCGCCGGAGGGCAGGTCCTTGTCGACCGCCCACTCGATGTCCATCGGCATCCCGTAGTGCTTCTCGATCTGCTTGCCCATCCAGGCCAGCTCGGTGATCTCGTCGTCGATCAGCGACTGCACCTTCTGGCGCTCGAAGGGCACCTCGACCGCGCGCGAGGTCTGCGTCTTCGGGTCTACCGTGTAGCAGAGCTCCTTGCAGGAGATCTTCCTGTCGATGATGTCCAGCGTGATCTTGTTGACGACGAAGTGATCGGGGGTCACTTCGCCCGAGACCACAGACTCGCCGAACCCGAAGTTCGAGTCGATGACGATCACCGAGCGGTCCCCGTTGGCCGGGTGGATCGTGAACATCACGCCCGCGGTGAACGAGTTGGCCATCTTCTGCACGCCGACGCTGATCGCCACTTCGCGCTCGGAGAAGCCCTTGTTCGCCCGGTAGGCGATCGCGCGTGCGGTGTACAGGCTCGAGATGCAGCGCCGCACGTGGGCGAGCACCTCGTCGACGCCGCGGATCCAGAGGAACGTGTCCTGCTGGCCGGCAAAGCTCGCACCCGGTAGGTCCTCGGCGGTCGCGCTCGAGCGCACCGCGACCGGCACCGCGGGAAGCCCGCAGCGCAGGCCCAGCTTGCGGTAGCACTCGGCGACGAGGTCCTCGATCTCGATCGGGAACGGATGGGACTCGATCGCCGCGCGGATCGACGCACTCGTGCGCTCGAGCGCGTCGAGGTCGGTCGCATCGACGCGCGCCAGCATCGCGGACACCTCGCGTTCGAGCCCGGACTGCGCCATGAAGCTGCGGAAGCCCTCGGTGGTGAGCGCGAAGCCCGGCGGCACGCGCACGCCGGCGTGGATCAGCTCGCCGAGCGACGCGCACTTGCCGCCGACCAGCGGCACCGAGTCCTTCAGGCACTCCTCGAACCAGCAGACCTTCGGCAGGCCCGCGCGCGGGCCGCCCGCCGCGAGTCCGCCGATGGTCTCCGCCAGGTTACCCATCGCCGGTCCTCAGCGCGCGATCGTGACCGCGCCCGTCGAGCCGTCGACGCGCACCCGCATGCCGGTCTTGATGATCTTCGACGCGTGGCCGGTGCCCACGACCGCCGGCATCCCGTACTCGCGGCAGACGATCGCGGCGTGGCTCATCACGCCGCCGACGTCGGTGATGCAGGCTCCGATCTTCGCGAACGCCGGTGCCCAGGACGGCGAGGTCGTCGGCGCGACCAGGATCTCCCCCTCCTGCAGCTGGCCGACCTCCCCCACCGTCCTGCACACGCGGGCCCTGCCCTCGATCACGCCTGGGCTGCCGGCGAATCCCTTCAGCTCGGTGATGGTGTCGGGATCCGCGACTTCCTGCACCGACGCCCAGTCGGCGAGCGACTTGTTCGTCACGCCCCAGAGGACGATCGTGAACGGCTCCTGGATCACCTCGGGTGCGGTGCCGATCGCCGGCGGCGCGCTCCACTCCTTGAACTTCTGCATCACGCCTTTGCGCCAGACGATCTCCTTCGGCCAGGTCGCGGTTCCGCGCGGCGTGACGCCGGTTGCCCAGGCGGTGACGATGTCCCACAGCGCCGACTTGATCTCGTCGCGCCGGAGCAGCCAGAGGTCCTCGACGTCCTCGATGACGCCGTGCTCCTTCATGATCGCGCCGACCTCGCGCATCTTGTTCCAGAACACCGAGTGGAACCAGTGCTCGACGTAGAACAGGTGGTTCTCGACGTACGGGAACACGGTCTTCGCGCAGCCGAGCAACTCGTCGAACTGCTTGCGGTCCTCGTCCTTCTCGATCAGGTTGCGGTACTCGGCGGTGATCCGGTCGCGCTCGGCGCGCACCTTGTCGGTCGGCCGATCGATGCCCTGGCCCTGCTTGAGTTTCGTGATGTAGGTCGCGATTCCCGAGAGCGGCACGTTCATCTGGTCGTTCCACGAGCGGTCGTGGTGGAACCAGCCGGTGCCGGTCGAGATGTTGAACCACGGCTCGCGCGCGAGGTTCAGCGAAGTCAGCCACTCGACGCCCTTGGGAAGCTTCTTCAGCGCCGCCTCGACGTCGGTCCACTCGGGGCTGAACGTCACCACTTCGTCGACGCCCAGTTCGATCGCGCGGCGCGCGAGCTTCTTCAACTCCTCGTCGGGCTGGTACATCATCACGTCGATCCCGGAGATCATCTGCGTGACGCGCTGGGTCGGGATGCTCGGGAACAGCTTCTGCACGAAGTCGAGGAAGAACACGTAGGCCGCGTACCCGAGGTTCAGGAACTCGAAGTGGTACTGCCAGCACTTGATCCCGAGGTTGATCAGGTCGTCGTAGTTCTTCAGCAGGTGGTAGCCGTGCGACTCGCCGAGCGCCTCGGTGACCACCGACATGTCCTCCATGTCGGCCAGCCGCGGGATCTTCAGCGCCTCGAGCTCGCGGATCGTGGCCTCCATCTTCACTTTCCACTTCGCCTCGAGCGCATCCCAGTTCTTGTAGTAGTAGCCCGCGCGCTCCATGAAGTTGGGCACCCGCTTGCCGATCTCCTCGGGGTCCTTCACCGGCACCGGCGAGATGTAGACGTAGCCGTTGATGATCCGGTGGTCGACGCCGCGCACCGGCGGCACCATGAAGATCCGGTTGTTGAACTGCGACAGGGCCAGGTACCAGGCTTCGTCCCAGATCGTGTCGAACGGATAGAGCGGCTCCGGGTAATGCAGCCCGTCGTAGAACCAGAACGTCTCCTTCTCGTACTGATTGCGGACGGCGTCGTCGGTCACGAACTGGTACTGGTACGGATACATCCGCTCCCAGCCTTCGGTTCCGGGAATCGCGTTGGCCTTGACGTCGTGCGGCACTGGAAATTTCATGCTTGCCTGCTCCCCTGATTCGTGGATGCCCGCTCGGGCGGCCGGGCGTGCGTCGCGCCCGGGTCGAGTGCCGGGTTCGATGCAATCGGCGTGCCACCGGCCGTTGCCGCGCAGCAGCATCCGGGCTCGTCGCAGCGCCGTCGGACGCAGCGTGATCGGCCGGCAGCGGCCCTCCGCGCCGATTGGTGCATCTGCACACGCGCTCCCGCCGGGACGCCCGGCGACGGCGCCGGCGGGCAGCCCCGACCCGGACCGACCGTTGATCGTTTCGTCACTTCGGCCATGCCTGGCGGCCGCGGTTTGATCATTTGGTGAAGGGTCGATCCGGCGCGGCCGTCGCGCGCGGGCGCGAAGCGATTCCGTTCGATTGACGTCGATCAATGCGCCGGCCATGTGGCGCGCCTAGAAGTGGCAGCTTCGGCCCAGCAACGCGGCAGCGAGGCGATGACCAGGCTCCGTGGCTATGACCACGCGGACAACGAGGACCTGCGCGCGCAGGTCCACTTCTGCGCCGACACCGGGCAGATCTGGCTGCACGAGCACCGGATGCTGCTCGTGCACGCCGAGGCGCAGGCCAGCCTTCGCAAGGAACTGATCGACACGCTCGGCATGGATCGCGCGCAGGGGCTGCTCACGCGGATGGGCTATGCGTCGGGGGTTCGCGACGCCGAGCTCGCGCGGGCGCGTGCCGAGAGCCGCGACGACCTCGACGCGTTCATGACCGGGCCGCGGCTGCACACGCTCGAAGGGATCGTGCGCGTCGTGCCCGTCAGGCTCGAGATGGATCGCGCCGCCGGCCGCTTCTACGGCGAGTTCATCTGGGAGAACTCCTGGGAAGGCCAGTGGCACCGGCACTTCTACGGCACGCACTCCGAGCCGGTCTGCTGGACGCAGATCGGCTACGCGTGCGGCTACACCTCCGCATTCATGGGGCGCCCGATCCTCTACAAGGAGGTCGAGTGCGTCGGGATGGGCAACAACAACTGCCGGATCATCGGCAAGCCGATCGAGGAGTGGCCCGACGCCGACGAGCACAAGCACTTCTTCAACCGCGAGTCGATCGCCGAACAGCTGTTCGACCTGCAGACCCAGGTCACGCAGCTGCGCTCGACGATCGGCGACAAGGAAAAGCTCGCGGCCGACATGACCGGCAACTCGCCCGGATTCCGTGCCGCCTACGAGCTGCTTCGGCAGGCCGCGAACACGCGGATCACCGTGCTGCTGCTCGGCGAGACCGGCGTCGGCAAGGAGCTGTTCGCGCGCGCGCTGCACGAGATGGGGCCGCGCGCGGCGCGGCCGTTCGTCGCGGTCAACTGCGCGGCGATTCCGCACGACCTGGTCGAGTCCGAGCTGTTCGGCGTCGAGAAGGGTGCCTACACCGGCGCGCTGGTGTCGCGCCCGGGGCGCTTCGAGCGCGCCGACGGCGGGACGCTGTTCCTCGACGAGATCGGCGACCTGCCGATGCCGGCGCAGAGCAAGCTGCTGCGGGTGCTGCAGGAGGGCGAGGTCGAGCGGCTGGGCGACCAGAAGACGCGCCGCATCGACGTGCGCCTGGTGGCGGCCACCAACAGCGACCTGTCGCGGCTGGTCAAGGAGGGACGGTTCCGCTCGGACCTCTACTACCGGCTGAACGCCTGGCAGATCGACATCCCGCCGCTGCGCGAGCGCAAGGAGGACATCGGGCTGCTGGCCAAGCACTTCCTCGAGAAGCACTGCGCGATCCACGGCAAGAAGCTGCGCGGCTTCACCGACAAGGCCAAGCGCGCGCTGCTGAACTACGCCTGGCCCGGCAACATCCGCGAGCTGCAGAACATGGTCGAGCGCGGGGTGATCCTCGCGCCGAGCGGCACCCGCGTCGAGGTCGGCCATCTGTTCCCCTCTTACGCCGACGAGCGCGCGCGCGAGTTCGGCCTCGACGTCCACGGCAGCCTCGACGCGCACCGCTGGGAGACCGGCCGCGAGCTCTGCGAAGCGGTGTTCAACGGCGTGATGACGCTCGACCAGGTCGAGGCGATGCTGCTCGAGACGGCGGTGGACAAGGCGCGCGGGAACCTGTCGTCGGCCGCGCGCATGCTCGGGATCACGCGCCCGCAGCTCGCCTACCGCCTGAAGCGCCTGCACGAGGGCGACGAGGCGCGCTCCGACGCCGCGTCCGCCGCGCCGGCGACGGCGACAGGCGCGGCCCCGGCCCTGGGCGCGACCGCACCGGCGACGGCGGGACCGCCGGCCGGGTCGGCCCGGCCGACCCTCGCCGGCCGATGAGCGATCCGCTCGAGGAACGGGTGCTCGCCTACCTGCGCGAGCATCGCGTGATGACGCTGGCCACGCGCGGCGACCACGGTCCCTGGGCGGCCGCCGTGTTCTACGTGAACGACGGGTTCGAACTGTGCTTCCTGTCGGCGCCTTCGACGCGCCACTGCACCGACATCGCGGCGCACGCCCGGGTGGCCGCGACGATCCAGGAAGACTACGGCGACTGGGCGGCGATCCGGGGAATCCAGCTCGAAGGCGTCGCCCGCGAGCTCGACGGCGACGACGCCGAACGGGCGCGCCGGCTCTACGGCGAGAAGTTCCCGATCGTCGGCAAGCTCGCGCAGGCGCCGGCGGAGATCGCCGCAGCGTTCGCGAAGATCCGCTGGTACCGGATCGTTCCCGACCGCCTCTGGTTCATCGACAACTCGGTGCGCTTCGGGCACCGCGCCCAGGTCATTGCGGCGCCGCAACGCTGAAGCCCGGCATCGGCTCGATCAGGGTCGCGCCTTCACGGCGCGCGTCGCCCACTTCGGGCGCGACCGGGTGCAACGCGAGCCAGTCGTCGGGGCATGGCCGCAGCAGCGGCGCGAGCGCCTGCGGATCGCGCAGCGCGGCGTCGAGCCACGCCGCCTGGCCGGCGCGATCGAGCAGCACCGGCATCCGGTCGTGGATCGCGGCCATCGCCGCATTGGCCGCCGTGGTCACGATGCAGCAGGTCGCGAGCGTGCCCTCGGGACCCTGCCAACGCTCGAACAGCCCGGCCATCGCGAACAGCCCGCCGCCGCGCGGATGGACGTAGAACGGCTGCTTGCGGCCCCGCGCGCCGCCGGCGGGCGCCTGCCACTCATAGAATCCGTTGGCCGGAATCAGGCAGCGGCTGCGTCGCAGCGCCTGCCGGAACGCCGGCTTGTCGGCGACGCTCTCGCCGCGCGCGTTGACCAGCCGCGCGCCGATCGACGGATCGCGCGCCCAGTGCGGCACGAGGCCCCAGCGCATCGGCTCGGCGACGCGCCCCCTGCCCGGCTCCTCGCGGACGACGAGGACCGTGCTGGCCGGCGCGATGTTGTAGCGCGGCGCGAAGGGCGGCAGCTCGACCAGGCTGAAGCCGTCGATCAGCGCTTCGCCCGGGCCGTAGAGTACGTAGCGTCCGCACATCTTCGACGGTGATCCGGCAGTGACGCGTGGCGGACGTATCATACCCGGGCACGCGGCGGGTATCGCCGCCGCAAAGGTCATCTCCGGAGGTCGAAGCTCATGAAAACCAGCGCACGCAACCAGTTCGTCGGCAGTATCGCGTCGGTCAAGCGCGGCGCAGTCAACGACGAGGTCGACATCGACATCGCCGGCGGGCAACGCATCGTCGCGGTCGTCACCCGCGAGAGCACCGAGAACCTCGGCCTGAAAGCGGGGCGCGAGGCGTCCGCGCTGGTCAAGGCGTCGTCGGTGATCCTGATGGCCGACGGCGAGAAGACCAGGCTGTCCACCCGCAATCGCCTTGCGGGCAAGGTGTCGCGGGTCGAGCCGGGCGCCGTCAACGCGGAAGTCGTCGTCGACCTGCCGGGTGGCGGGACCGTGGCGGCGGTCGTCACCATGGAGAGCGCAAGGAACCTGGGGCTGCAGGCCGGGACACCGGTCACCGCGATCTTCAAGGCATCGAGCGTCATTGTGGGGACGGCCGACTGAGCGCGATGCCCTGCCAGGCGTCCCGCGACACGGGCCGCGCGGGCCGCGCAGCGAGCCGAAGGACGCCCGCTTGACCGCTGCCGGCGAATCCGCCTCCCACGGCCTGACGCCCGAACAGGCGGCCGAGCGGCTGCGCGCCGAAGGGCCCAACGAATTGCCGCGCCCGGGCGTGCGCAGCCTCGGCCGCATCGTCGTCGACATCGTCCGCGAGCCGATGTTCGGGCTGCTGCTGGCCGCGGGCGCGATCTACCTGCTGCTCGGCGACCTGGCAGAGGCGCTGCTGCTGCTGGCCTTCGCGTCGATCTCGGTCCTGATCGCGATCGTCCAGGAGAACCGCAGCGAGCGCGTGCTCGAGGCCCTGCGCGACCTGACCAGTCCCCGCGCGCTCGTGGTCCGCGGCGGCCAGCGGCTGCGAATTCCGGGCCGCGAAGTCGTGCGCGGCGACCTGATCGTGCTCGGCGAAGGCGACCGCGTCGCGGCCGACGCGATCGTGTTGGCCTGCGACGACCTGCTGGTCGACGAGTCGCTGCTGACCGGCGAGTCGGTCGCGGTGCGCAAGGCCACGGCGACGCCGGCGCAGCAGCGCAGCGCGATGCCGGACTTCGCGCCGGGAGGCGACGACCTGCCGGCGGTGTTCGCCGGTACGCTCGTCGTGCGCGGCCAGGGGCTCGCGCGCGTCGAGTCCACCGGCGAGCGCAGCCGGATCGGCCGCATCGGCCAGGCGCTGGGCGACATCGTCAGCGCCACGCCCCGGCTCACTCGGGAGACGCGCGGCATCGTCCGCACGGTCGCGCTGATCGGCCTGGCCTGCTCGGCGCTGGCGGTCGTGCTGTTCGGGACGTTGCGCGGGTCGTGGCTCGACGCGGTGCTGGCCGGCATCGCGCTGGGAATGTCGATGCTCCCCGAGGAGTTCCCGCTGGTGCTCACGGTGTTCATGGTGATGGGCGCCTGGCGGTTATCGAAGGCGCGCGTGCTCACGCGCCGCGCCGCCGCGATCGAGACGCTGGGGGCGGCGACGGTGCTGTGCACCGACAAGACCGGCACGCTGACCGAGAACCGGATGACGATCGCGGAGTTGCGCACGCCGGACGCGCGGCTTCGCCCCGACGACGCCGGGCCGGCGCCGTGGTCGCCGGCGATGGAGCGGTTGCTGGCCGCCGGCACGCTGGCGAGCGCCCCCGAACCCTTCGATCCGATGGAGAAGGCCTTTCACGCGCTGCAGGCGAAGAACGGCGGCGGCGTGCCGCAATCGCTGCAGCTCGCGCGCGCCTATCCGCTGCGCCCCGGGTTGCTGGCCGTGACGCAGGCCTGGGCGGTCGAAGGCGATCGGGGCTGGCAGGTCGCCGCGAAGGGATCGCCCGAGGCGATCGCCGGCTTGTGCCGGCTCGACCCCGATCTCGTCGCGGCCGTGCGCCGCCAGGTCGACGAGATGGCGGCCGAGGGCCTGCGCGTGCTGGGCGTGGCGCAGGCCCGTCACGACGACCCGCAGCTGCCCGAGTCGCCGCACGGCTTCGCGTTCGACTTCCTGGGGCTGGTCGGACTCGAGGATCCGGTGCGCGACAGCGTGCCCGCCGCGGTGCACGAGTGCCGCGAAGCGGGAATCCGCGTCGTGATGATCACCGGCGACTATCCGCAGACGGCACGCGCGATCGCCGGGCGCGCCGGGATCGAGAACGGCGGCGTCCTGACCGGGGCAGAGATCGAGGCGATGGACGAGCCGGCGCTGCGCGAAGCGGTTCGCCGCACCTCGGTGTTCGCGCGGATCATGCCCGAGCAGAAGCTCCAGCTCGTCCAGGCGCTGAAGGCCGCCGGCGAGGTCGTCGCGATGACCGGCGACGGCGTCAACGACGCGCCGGCGCTGAAGGCCGCCGACATCGGCATCGCGATGGGCGGCCGCGGCACCGACGTCGCGCGCGAAGCCTCGTCGCTGGTGCTGCTCGACGACGACTTCGGCTCGATCGTGCGCACGGTGCGCCTGGGACGGCGCATCTACGACAACCTGCGCAAGGCGATGACCTACATCCTGGCGATCCACGTCCCGATCGCCGGGATGGCCCTGCTGCCGCTGCTCACCGGCCTTCCGATCGTGTTCTGGCCGGTGCACATCGCGTTCCTCGAGATGGTGATCGATCCGGTCTGCTCGATCGTCTTCGAGTCCGAAGAGGAGGAGGCCGACGTGATGCGACGGCCGCCGCGCAGGCCGGACGGACGGATCCTGTCGGGAATCGTGATCGCCTGGAGCCTGTTGCAGGGCCTGCTCGCGTTCGCCACCGTGGCCGCGGTCTACCTGGGCGCGTCGCGCGCGGGCGGCTCCGACGAAGAGGTGCGCACGCTGGCGTTCGTCGCGCTGGTGATGGCGAACGTCGCGCTCGTCCTCGTCAACCGCTCGTACGGTGTCCACCCGGTGCGGCAACTGACCCACCCGAACCGCGCGCTGGTGTGGGTCGTCGCGGTAGCCGGCAGCCTGATCGCGGTCGCGCTGCTGTGGGCGCCGGCGACGGGGCTGTTCCGCTTCGGCGGCTTCCACTGGCACGACCTCGTGATCGCCGCGGGGGCGACGCTGTTCCTCGCGGTCGTGCTCGACCTGTTCAAGGCGGCCTGGCGCAGGCGGCTCGCCGGTTGAGCGACGCGGCCGCCGTGCCGTGCGATCAGTGCGCGAGCTTCGGGGCCTTCCAGCCGGGGTGTTCGAAGTACTTGCCGTACTGCTCGAGCGCGTGCACGACCTTGACGACGCCAGCGCTGCGCTTCGCTTTCGCATCGTGGCCCCGGATGATCTCGTTGCCCTCGATCACTCCGGCGAGGATCACGTGCAGCATCTCGTCGGCCTTCGGATCCAGCTTGCAGTTCCCGACGATGTGGGCGAGCTGCGCCTCGATCTCGCCGCCGAGCGCGTCGTATTGCGCCGCGTCCATCTTGCCGCGGTGCACTGCCGGCAGCTGCACGCTCACGGCGTCGCGGATCCGCGTCATGCCCTGCCGAAGTGGCTCGTCGGTGGCCCATTTCCTGCCGGCATTCAGTTCGAGCGGGTGCGCCGGGCCGGCGTGCTCGTGGGCGTGATCGGTGGCCGCCAGCACCGGGGTGCCGGCAATGCCACCCGCCGCAAGCGCGGCGGCGACAAGCATCGCGGACAGGCTCCGCTTCGCGCGCAGCGCGCCCTCGAGATCGGGGTGCGAACTCATGTCTTCATCTCCGTGTTCGGTCGTTGCAGCGGGCGCGCCCTCCGCACCCGCCATGAGCGTTGAACGCGGGATGAAGCAGAATGTTCCGTAAATCTTATAGCCGGTGCGACGCTCAATCGCGATGCAACTGCTCGAAGCCGCCCACGCCGACGGGCTGGCTGCGCAACAGCTGCGCGAGGCGTTCGCGCTGGGCGGCATCGAGGATGGCGCGCTCGCGCAGCAACTGCTCGATGACGGTCTGCTGCCGTTCGTCCTGCAGCCGCGCGATTCCGGCGCGCTCGGCTTCGATCCTCGCCGCGTCCGGCGCGTCGGCGAAGATTTCGCCGATCAACCGGTCGCGGCGCTGGCGGATCTCCTCGGCACTGGCGCCGAGACGCGCGACGAAGCCCGTTTCGGCCTGGTGCCAGCGGCGCCGCTGCTCGTCGCTCAGCGACAGGTAGTCCGGAAGCCCCGGAGACTGCGCGGCCGGCGCCTGCGACCCCGCCGCCCCGGCGAGCGAGCGGTACCCGAGCGCCCCGAGCACGCCGAGGTTGACCAGCAGCGACAGCGCCAGCACGAGGCGCAAGGTCGACGACTTCATCGCGGAACCCCCCCGTTCAGGCCGATCGGCGCGTGGCAGCCATCGGCGCCGAGGCACAGGCCGCCGGGCGCGGTCGGATCGAAGACCGCCATTGCCGAGACCCGCGGCGCAACCGCCACGCCCGATCCGGCCGTCAGCGCCAGCCCCGCGAAGAGGCCGAACGAGACCGCAGCCGCTGCCCCGACGCCGAGCGGGACCAGCTGGATCAGTGCCCGCCAGCCGCGCCTCCGCCGCATCCCCCGCCGGCTCGCCGCATCGGCCGCGATTCGCCCGCGAATCACCTCGGACAGGTCGAAGCCGAGCGCCTCCTCGGGCAACGCGCGCAATCCGGCGCGCAGGCGGCGCAGCGCCGCGAGCTGCTCGGCACAACCCGGACACTGGCCGAGGTGGGACTCGAACCGAGCGCGTTCGTCGGGGACCGACTGATCGTCGAGGTATTCCGAGATCTCCACCGTCCTCGGGCATGGCTCATGCATCGCGGTTCTCCCCTGTGGCGCGGCGGTAGCGCGCGAGCAGCGCCACGCGGGCGCGTGCGATGCGCGACTTCACGGTCCCCTCCTGGATTCCCAGCGCGACGGCGATCTCGGCGTACGAGAGCGACTCGATCTCGCGCAGCAGCAGGATCTCGCGGTGCTCGGCGGGGAGCCGCTGCAGGGCCGCCTCGAGCAGCCGGTAGCGCTCGCGGGTGTCGAGCTGCTCGTCGGGGCCGGGGTCCTGCGCGACCGCGACGGGCTCGTCCTCGATCGGAACGAACTCCACCGCGCCGCGGCGACGCAGCACGTCGAGCGCGCCGTTGCGCGCGATCTGGAACAGCCAGGTGCGAAACTGCGCCCGCGGCTGCCAACGCGGCAGCGCCTGCCACGCCTTCATGAACGTCTCCTGTGCCAGGTCCATCGCTTCGTCGCGCGACCCCGTCATCCTGAGAAGAAACCGGAATACCGGACCCTGGTGCCGCCGGACCAGATCGGCGAAGGCGCGCGTATCCCCGTCGCGCGCGCGCTCGACCAGCCGGCTGTCTTCCGCCGTCACCAAGGCGGACGTCCTCCACGAATTGGCGCCACGACACCGCATTGAACGGTCGCGGCGCCGGAATGTTCCGCCGGATTGCGGGCCGGCCGGCAAGCCGCCGATGGAAAGCGTTGGACAGGATGCGCGCAATGCGCACAGAATCGGCCGTTGCGGGCATTGCGCGTGAAGGACACGATCATGAGAGCCATTGTCATGATTATCGGGATCGGCGCGCTCGCGGCGCTGGCGGCCTGCGGGAAATCCAGGGAGGCCGCGTCGGAGAAGGCGGCCGAGACGGTCGCCGCGAAGGCGATCGAGTCGGCGATCGAGAAGGACGGCACCAAGGCCAGGGTCGACGTTTCGGAGGGAAGCGTCCGGATGACGACGACGGACGCCTCCGGCAAGACCAGCCAGTTCGAGATGGGCGCGGCGAAGGTGACCGAAAGCGACGTCGGCGTGCCGTTCTATCCCGGTGCGAAGATCCCCGACGGGCAGTCGTCCCGGATCGCCACCCCCGACGGCACCACGGTCTCGGTCGGCCTGCGCAGCAGTGACGCGACGGCGAAAGTGGCCGACTTCTATCGCGAGCGGCTAAAGGCGCTGGCGCAGGGCAAGCAATTCACCGAGATGAGCGGCGCCGACGGCGCCGTGATGCTCGCGCTCGCCGACGAGAAAGCCAGCAGCGCGATACAGGTCATGGTGAACAGGGCCGACGACGGAACCGACATCCAGATCGTCGCGCATCGTAGCGCCCCGAAGTAGACCGGCGGCGAGACCTCTGGTTCAGGCGCCCCTGCGCGCCGCAGCCAGGTGGCCGCCCCCCCACGCTGCATCGAAAGCGCCCCGCGCGCGCTGCAGCTCCAGCCACGTGGCGCTCACCTCGCGATGGTGCGGCGCGGTCTGGAACACGCGCCGATGGACCGACTCCAGGTAGGCGACTCGCGCACCGTAGTAGAGGATCTGCGTCCAGCGAATCACGACTGCCTCCGTTCGACGTCGTTCGCGAACCCGGACTGGATGACGGCGTCGTCGAACCAGACCCGCGCCTGCGGGGATCGCTCGGCCACGACCAGCATGTAGGCGAACGCCGACTCGTATTCGCCGAAACTGCACTGGCCCCCCGAGCCATCGGGGTACTTCCAGCTGACGGTGTGGGTGTTCATGGCCTTGCCCGGATGCGTCATTTTTCGACGCATCTCGGCACCGCCCGAGGAAATCGTTCACCGTCGCCGACGGTGAACGGCGCTCGAACGCGGCCCGGCGGTGGGATCGTGACGGAATTCGCGCCCCTTCGGCCCCGGTCGCACGAGAGATCGACAGCCGCCTGATCCACCAGCGCGGCTTCGCCGCCCGCTCTCAGGGCGCCACCCTCACCTCGATCGCGTTGACCACCTCGTCGACCGCGAACAGCGCCCAGGCATCGAACTCCGCGCGGCGGCGCTCCTCCTCGGTGCCTACCGCGCCCGACAGCGTCACGACGCCGTCGCGGCAACTGACGGTGATCTGGTCGTGGCGCACCACCGGGTCGATCTCGTAGACCAGGCCCAGCGCGTCGACGATCTCCCCGTCGTTGTCGTCTTCCGGCGGCGCGACCTCGAGCGAGTTGATCACGTCGCGGCATCCGGGTGTCCACCAGGCGAGCACGCCCGCCAGCCGCTTGTGCGAGAGGCTGATCACCGTGCCTTCGAAGGTGACCACGCCGCCCTCGACCGCCAGGTCGATCGCACCGGCGCGGCGCGAAGGAACGTCGCGGAGCGTCTCGGCGCGCCCCTTCCCCAGCCACCGCAGCGCGCAGTCGCGCAGCTCGGGCTCGCCGAGCAGAAGCGCCGTCAGCGCGTCGCGGATTTCGCCGTCGCTGCGCTGCTGCGCCGGCGCGACGTGAAGCCGGTCGACGACGCCGCGAACGCCATCCACCGCCGCGGTCAGGCGCAGCGCCCGCTTTCGCGCCGCGACGCTCTCGACCTCGCCCTCGAGCACGACGGCGCCGGCCTCGAAGTCGACGCGGACCGGAAATCGATGCAGGTTGACGCGCGGCTCGTGCTCCAGGGCCGCGCGAACCCGCTTCACGATGGCATCTTGCGCATCCGTCATGGCCTGCCCCCGGCGGTCGTGGCGGCTCGGGCGATCGCGACGGGCGACGCACCGGCGAGCCGGGATTCCCGGCGCGCGAACGCACTCCGCGGGTCCGCGCCGGCCCGCCCGATACCATGCTCCGGATCGCATGCGCCGATGCTGACTTCGATCAAGCCCGAGCCATCGTGGTCGCGCAGCCGCGTCGCGCGGCAGCAGCCGCCCTGTCGGTGGCCCGCGATATCGGATACATTCTTCGCAATTCGCCGCCGTCGCGGCGACAGGGGGTGACTATGGACCTTCTCGATTTCGCGCGCGGCCCCGCGCTGGCATTCGCCATCGCGGTCTTCGTCGTCGGCACGGCCTGGCGCCTGATCGGCGTGCTGCGGCTGCCGCGGGTGCCCGACCTGTCGCCCGCACGCGAAGGGGCGCCATCGAACGCAGCCGCCATCTGGCACGCCAACCTGCGCGCGATGTGGCCCCGCAAGGAGTTCTCGCCGTCGACGCGCTTCGTCACGATCAACGGCTACGTGTTCCACGTCGGCCTCGCGCTGGTATTCCTCGGCTACGCGCCGCACATCGCCTTCATCCACCGGATCACCGGCTTGTCGTGGCCTGCCCTGCCCGACTACGTGATGTACGTGGCCGCGGCCGCGACGATCATCTCGCTGCTGCTGGCGCTGGGGATTCGTATCGGCAGCCCGGTCAGGAAGCAGATCTCGACTGCCGACGACATGATCACCTGGACGATCACGTTCCTGCCGTTCATCACCGGCATGGCGGTGACGATGGAGCCTTCCGCCTCGGTGCTCGCGCGCGAGGTCGTGCTGTACCGCACGCCGCTGGCCATCCACCTGCTCACGCTCGAACTGCTGCTGGTCTGGTTCCCGTTCGGCAAGCTGATGCACGCAGTCCTCTTCGCCTTCTCGCGCGGCGCCACCGGCGTGCGCTTCGGCCACCGGGGAGTCAGGGTATGAGCACCGCCACCACCGCCGCGCCCGCGTACGACAGGCAGGGCGAACAGACCGACCAGGCGCGGCTCGACGCCGCGATGAGCAGCTTCGCGCGTGAATTCAGCGTCACCGCGGCGCTGCACATGGAGTCCTGCGTGCACTGCGGGCTCTGCGCCGAGGCCTGTCACTTCTACGTGACGACCGGCGACCCGAAGTACACGCCGGTCTACAAGCTCGAGCCGTTCCGCCGCGCGTACTTCCGCGAAGCGAGCCCGCTCGCGCCGTTGATGCGCGCGCTGGGACTGGTGAAGAAGCCCACCATCGGCGATCTCGAGCGCTGGCAGGAACTGATCTACGACTCGTGCACGATGTGCGGCCGCTGCACGCTGGCCTGCCCGATGGGCATCGACATCGCCGAGCTCGTCAAGGAGGCGCGCCACGGCATGTTCAAGGCCGGGCTCGTGCCCGAGCGGTTGGCGCTGATGGATCGCGCGGCGCGCCAGTGGGGCAGCACCGCGACGCCGGGCGAGGACCTGCCGGACATCCTCGCCGAGGTTTCGGGGCAGTACGGGGTGCCGATCCCGTGCAACCTCGACAGCGCGGACATCCTGGTCACGGCAGCGCCGGCCGAGCTGGGCGAGCACACGAAGGCGCTCGCGGACGCGGCGAAGATCCTCAACCGCATCGGCGCGCGCTGGACGATGCACCAGGCCGGCTTCGACGCCTCGAACATCGGTTTCAACAACGGCGACCTCGAACTGCAGGAGAAACTCACGCGCTCGCTGGTCGACACGGCCGTGAAGATCGGCGCGAAGACCGTCGTGCTTCCCGAGTGCGGGCACGCGTACGGCGCCGCGCGCTGGGAGGCGGCGAAGTGGTACGGCAATGCGCTCCCGGTGCGCATCATCCACATGACCGAGCTGCTCGACGAGCTGATCTCCTCGGGCAAGATCCGCGTGCGCAAGATCGGCGAGACCGCGACGTTCCACGACCCGTGCCAGATCGTGCGTCGCGGCGGGCTCGAGGCGGCGGCGCGCCGCGTGCTGTCGGCGCTGGGATTCCAGCTGATCGAACTGCAGGCGCACGGGCTGGGCGGCTACTGCTGCGGCGGCGGCGGCGGCGTCATCTCGAACCAGCGCGCGACGCCGCTGCGCTACAAGGTCTTCGAGCTGAAGAAGCAGCAGGTCGAGGCGACGGGCGCGAAGCACTTCGTCACCAGCTGCGGACAGTGCCGGATCACGCTCGAGACGGGGGCGAAGCACGCGAAGTGGGACAAGCCCACCGAGAGCCTGCTCGAGCTCGTCGCGGACAACCTCGCCGACTGAGCCGCGCGAAGCTCGATGAATCCGCGCAGCGACGTCCGCGCGCAGGCTGCCGCGGTGCAGGCGGTCGAGCGCGTACTGCGCGCGGAGCAGGACGCCGAGGCGCAGATCGCGCAGGCCCGCGAGCTCGCGCAGGCACGTCTGGAAGCCGCGCGCGAGGACGCGCTGGCGATCGTGAACCGCACGGCCGCGCGGATCGCCGGCCTGCAGCGGCGCCATGCGGAGGCGCTGCAACGACGGCTCGTGGCGCTGCGCGAGCAGGCCGCGGCAGCCGAGCAGGCGCGGCGTGCGCCCGACAGCGCGACGATCGCGGCAGCGGCCGAACGCGTGGCGGCGCGCCTCACCGGTGGCGACGATGTCGATCGCTGAGTTCGCCTACGCGCAGGCGCGCCTGCAGGCGCGTCTCGGCGCCGGCGCCAGCGAGGC
Source organism: Burkholderiaceae bacterium (assembly GCA_023954045.1). GTDB lineage: Bacteria > Pseudomonadota > Gammaproteobacteria > Burkholderiales > Burkholderiaceae_E > Zeimonas. The sequence goes on from JAMLIR010000001.1 coordinate 129,558, forward strand.
GGGCTGGCAGGCGCTCGAGGCGAGCCACACGGCCGCGCACTATCTCGCGCTGGCCCGTTCGGGGCCGCTCGCGCCGTGGGTCGAGGGCCTCGACGAGGCCCGCGACGCGCATCGCGTCGAGCGCCACCTGGTGATCCGATGGCGTCGCCTCGTCGACGAGGTGGCGGGCTGGTTGCCGTCGCGATGGCAACCGGCCGTGCAGTGGTTCGGATCGCTGGCGACGCTGCCGCTCGGCGAGGCCGGGCGGCCGTCGTCGCAGGCCGCGACCGACTGGCTCGAGCGCTGGCGCGCGCTCGTGCCCGCCGATGGCGGCGATCGTGCACGGTTGCTGGAACCCGCCAGCCTGCTGCTGCCGCGCCTGGCAGGCTCGCAGGCCGGGCGCGCCGCGGCCAGCGAGGCCGTACGCAGCGCACTGCTGAAGATCTTCCGGCGCAGCGCCGGGTCGGCCGTCGCCGTGCTCGCATGGCTCGCGCTGGCCGCGCTGGACCTCGAGCGGCTGCGCGGCGGTCTCGCAGTGCGCACGCTGTTCGAACCGACCGCCGAACCTCTCGAGGCGTGATGCTGCGACCGCGCGCCTGCCACTGGTTCGAGCTGCTCGCCGCGCGATCCGACCTGGCGCCGGTCCTCGAGGCGCTCGCGGGCACCGGCGCGGTCGAACTCCAGGCGCAGGAGCGGAGCGCCACGCCACTGGTCGCCGGCTCGCAGGCCGCACGCGATATCGCGCGTTTCGACGAACTGGCGCGCCGCTACCGCGCACATTGGCCCGCAGCCGCGCGCTCCGGCGGCGAACGCATCACCGACCCGTCGGCCGCGCTGGCCGCGGCGGTCGGGCGGATCGAAGGCTGGCGCGCGGAGGCCGACCCTCTGATCGCCGAGCTCGAGCGCATCGACGGCGAGCTCGGCGCGCTCGCCGACTTGCGCCGGCTGCTGGCCGCCGCGCCCGACTTGCTGCCGCAGCCGTCGCTGCTCGCCGACGCCGGAAGATTCCTCGCCGACGCGCGCGTCCATGCGCTTCCCGCCGGCGCGCCGGCGATCGCGTTGCCGGATGGGATCGCGACGCTGTCGCTCGCCGCTGGCCGCGCGGAGGACGAGGAGCGTTTCCTGATCCTCGCTGGCCCGCGCGAGGCACTCGACGAGGCCGACGAGCGCCTGCGTGCGCACCAGGCGCGGCGCATCGCGTGGCCCGCCGACCTGCGCGGTAGCGTCGCCGAGGCGACACGCGAGGTCGCGTCTCGCGACGCAGCGACGGCCGAGCGCCGCGAGCGCACCGGCGAGGCGCTGGCTGCGCTGTCGCGCGAGCACGGCCTGGCCGACGCGCTGGCCGTGGCCGGGATCGTCGATTGGCTGATCGCGCACGGGCCCGAGCTTTCGGCCAGCGAGCGCCTGGTCTGGGTCACCGGCTGGACGACCGCCGACGACCCGTCCGACTTGTGCGCGACACTGCAGGCAAAGGATCTGCGCTGCGTTGCGCACTTTCCCGACCCTCCAGCGGGCGTCGAGCCGCCGTCCGTGCTCGCGAACCCCGGCTGGGCGCGCGCCTTCGAGGCGTTCGCGCGGATGGTCGGGCAACCGGGCCGCGACGAGGCCGATCCGAGCCTTGTCGTGGCGCTGATCGCGCCCGTGCTGTTCGGCTTCATGTTCGGCGACGTCGGCCAGGGCGCGGTGCTCTGCGCGGCCGGCTGGCTGCTGCGCAAGCGCGTGCCGATGCTTGGCCTTCTTGTGCCGGGCGGCGCGATGGCGATCGCGTTCGGGCTGCTGTTCGGCACGGTGTTCGCCCGCGAGGACCTGATCCCCGCGCTCTGGCTTCACCCGCTTCACCATCCGGTCGACGTGCTGACGGCCGCGGTCGCGCTGGGCGCCGCGATCCTGCTTGGCGGGCTGGCGCTCGGCGCCATGCAGTCCGGCTGGCGCGGCGCGACGCTGCGCTGGTGGGCGCGCGACGCCGGGCTCGTGCTGGCCTACGTCGCGCTGCTCGCCACGCCGCTGGCGCCCGCGGCAGCCTGGTTCGCACTCGCCGGCGCCGCATGGTTCGCCGCCGGCGCCGCGGCGACCGCGTCGCAGGATCGCGCGGCGGCATTCCTCGCCGGGCTCGCGCATTTCGTCGAGCAGGCGCTGCAGCTGCTGGTCAACACCGTTTCGTTCGCGCGCGTCGGCGCGTTCGCGCTGGCGCACGCGGGGCTGTCGGTCGCCGTCACCGGCGTCGCCGAAGCCAGCGGCCCGGGCGGCTACTGGATCGTGCTCGGGCTGGGCAATCTGCTGATCCTCGTGCTCGAAGGCCTCGTCGTCGGCATCCAGACCACGCGCCTGCTGCTGTTCGAATTCTTCGTTCGCTTCCTCGAGGGGACCGGCCGCGCGTTCAGGCCGCTGTCGCCGCCCATTGCCAGGTTCGATACAGGAGTCGGGAGTCCGCCATGAACTACGGTCACAAGGCCGCCACCGCCGCACTGCTCACGATGGCCGTCGCCATCGCCGGGGCCGCGCTCTTCCTGCTGACTTCGATTCCGGCCGGCGCGCAATCGCCAGCCGCCGCGGCGGCCGCGACCGATCCGGAGGTGATGCGGTGGGCGTTCATCTCGGCCGCGGCCGCGGCGGGCCTGTCGACGCTCGCGGCCGGCTACGCGGTGGCCGTCGTCGGCAGCGCGGCGGTCGGCACGCTTGCCGAGAAGCCCGAGTTGCTGGGCCGGGTGCTGATCCTGGTGGGCCTCGCCGAAGGCATCGCGATCTACGGGCTGATCGTCGCGATCCTGATCCTGAACCGCACCTGAGCGACACGGGCGAGCGCGATGTCCCGGATCGTCGTCGTCGGCGACGAAGCGACCTGCGCCGGTTTCCGGCTCGCGGGCGCCGAAGCGCGCACGCCGGCGCGCGGCGAGATCGCCGCCGAATTTGCGCGGGCGCTCGGGGTCGCGGAAATGGTCGTGCTCGCGCGCGAGACGGCCGACGCGCTGCCGCCCGAGGCGCTGCGCGCCGCGATGCTGCGCGAAACGCCGCTCGTCGTGGTGCTGCCCGCGCTCGCCGGGCCGCAGCCCGATCGTGCGTTCGAGCGACGCATCCGCTCGGTGCTCGGGATCGAGCCATGAACGTGCCGGGCTCGCCAGTCTCGCCCGCTGCACCGGCGGCGCCGGCCGACGCGCTGGTCGAGGAGATCCGGCGCCAGGCCGCGGCACAGCGGCAGGCGATCCTCGAGGCTGCCGAGCGCGAGGCTGCGGAGATTCGGGCGCGGGCCCGCGACAAGGCGCGCCGCCAGCTTCGTCGCGCGCTCGAGGAACTGCGCGCCGCCGGGCGACAGCGGGTTCGTGCCCTGCGCGCCGAGCTCGAGACCGAGGCACGGCGCCGCGCGTCCGGGCACGCGCTCGATTCCCTGGCTGCGGCGTGGCCGATGCTCGAGGCCGCGCTCGCGCGGCGCTGGCAGGATCCGAAGGCGCGCCGCCGTTGGCTCGAGGCGCAACTCGCCTTGGCGCGCGCGCGGCTTCCCGCTGCCAGCTGGCTGTTGCGGCATCCGGCCGAATGGGGCGAGCCCGATCGCGATGCGCTCGACGCGCTGCTCGCCGCCCGGGGCGTGTCCGGCGCAGGCTTGCGCGCCGACCCGGGCCTCGCGATCGGGCTGGTCGTCGAGGCCGACGGAGCGCGACTCGACAGCGCGCCGCAGGCACTGCTGGCCGATCGCGCCACGATCGAGGCCGAACTGCTGGCCGCGGTGCGCACCGCGGAGCGACCGGGCCGCGGCGATGGCTGAAGCGCGCATCCGCTCGATCAGCGGCCCGGTGCTGCACGCGAGCGCGCAAGGCAGCTTCGCGGTCGGCGAAGCCGTCGAGGTCGGCGAGTCGCGCCTGCCGGGCGAGATCATCCGGCTCGAAGGAGGCTCGTTCGTCGCTCAGGTCTACGAGGACACGACAGGGCTGAAACCCGGCGACCCGGTCCACGGCACCGGGGCGCCGCTCTCGGTGCCGCTGGGCCCCGGCTTGCTCGGGCGCATCTACGACGGCCTGCTGCGTCGGCTCGACGTCGAGGCGGGCGAAGCTGCGCCGCGCGAGCGCTTCGTCTTCGCACCCTCTGCCGCGCCCGGCAACCGTCTCGCGCCAGGCACGGCCTTCGGCGAGATCGAGGGCGCCGCGCACGCCCGGCTGTGCCTGCTGCCGCCCGACCTCGGCGGCGAGGTCGCGAGCATCGTGGCGCGCGGCGAAGTCGATGCGGGCGACACCGTGCTCGTGCTGCGCGACGACGCCGGCCGCGAGCACGCGATCGGGTTGTTCCATCGCTGGCCGGTGCGCCGGCCGCGACCGGTCGGCCGTCGCCTGCCCGCCGACGAGCCGCTGGTCACCGGGCAGCGCATTCTCGACACGCTGTTTCCGGTGGCGCGCGGCGGGCGCGCGGCGATTCCCGGCGGCTTCGGCACCGGCAAGACCGTGCTCCAGGAGACGCTGGCGAAGTGGTGCCACGCCGACATCATCGTCTACGTCGGTTGCGGCGAGCGCGGCAACGAGATGGCCGAAGTGCTCGAGGAGTTCCCCCAGCTCGTCGACCCGCGCACCGGGCGCGCGCTGATGGAGCGCACGGTGATCATCGCCAACGCGTCGAACATGCCGGTGGCCGCGCGCGAAGCGAGCATCTACACGGCCGTCACGGTCGCCGAGTACTTCCGCGACCAGGGCCTGCACGTCGCGCTGATGGCCGACTCGACCAGCCGCTGGGCGGAAGCGCTGCGCGAGGTGTCGGGGCGGCTCGGCGAGTTGCCTGGCGAGGCCGGCTATCCGGCCTACCTCAGCTCGCGGCTCGCCGGCTTCTACGAGCGGGCCGCGCGCGTCGAGGCGCTGTGCGGGCGCGAGGGGTCCCTCACCATCATCGGCGCGGTCAGCCCGCCGGGGGGCGATTTCTCCGAGCCGGTGACCAGCCACACGAAGCGCTACGTCGGCTGCTTCTGGGGGCTGGACCGCGAGCGCGCGCAGGCGCGGTTCTACCCGGCGATCCACCCGCTGCAGTCGTACTCGGTCGACGCGGGGCGCTTCGCGCCGTGGTGGAGCGCGCACGGCAACGACAACTGGCTGCGCCAGCGCGAGAAGTTGCTGGTCCTGCTCGAGGAGCAGGCGCAGCTCGAGCGGATGGCCCGCATCGTCGGCAAGGACGCGCTGCCGGCCGAGCAGCAGCTCACGCTGATCGCCGCCGAGCTGGTCAACGAGGCGCTGCTGCGCCAGTCGGCGTTCTCGCCGGTCGATCGCTACTGCTCGCCGCAGCGCCAGAGCGAGATGCTGCGGCTCGCGATGCGCTTCATCGCGCTGGCGCGCGAGGCGCTCGCCCGCGGTGCGCGGCCCGAAGAGGTCGCCGCGCTGCCCGTACACCGGCGACTGCAGCGGATGGGCGAGGAGATCGGCGAGGACGCGATCGGGCGCTTCGCCGAGCTGTGGCCGCAGCTCGAGCGCGAGATGGCCGCGCTGGGCCGGGCACCGGCGGGAGCCTGACGATGCGCGCCGAGCTGAGCACGCGCGGCACGCTGGCCCGCATCGACGGCCCGCTGCTGTTCCTGCGCCGCAACGTCGAGGCGACGCTGGGCGAGGCGGTCGAGGTGCTGCTCGACGGCGAGCTGCCGCCGCGCCCGCGCCTGGGGCGCATCACCGGCCTGGACGCCGACACCATCGTCGTCGAGGTGCTCGAGAGCACGCAGGGCCTGAGCCTGGACGGCGTGCGCGTGCGCTTCCGCGGCGAGCCGGTGCGCTTCGGCGTCGGGCCGGGCCTGCTCGGCCGCGTCTTCGACGGGATGGGCCAGCCCGCCGACGACGGCCCGCCGGTCGCGGCCGTCGACTGGCGACGCATCGACGCGCGCGCGATGAACCCGGCGCGACGCGCGCTGCCGCGGGACTTCATCGAGACCGGCGTCTCGGCGATCGACCTGACGAACAGCCTGATCCGCGGCCAGAAGCTGCCGATCTTCTCCTCCGGCGGCTTGCCGCACGACCGGCTCGCGATCGAGATCGCGCGCCACGCGCGCCTGCGCGACGCCGGCGCCGGCGAGTTCGCGATCGTGTTCGTCGGCATCGGCGTGTCGTACGACTCGGCCGAGGAATTCCGCCGCGCGATGGAGGAGTCGGGCGCGCTCGGGCACACCGCGATGTTCCTGAGCCTGGCCAGCGAGCCGAGCCCCCAGCGGCTGCTCACGCCGCGCGTCGCGCTGACCGCCGCCGAGTACCTCGCGTTCGACGAGGGCCGGCACGTGCTGGTGATCCTCACCGACATGACGAACTACTGCGAGGCGTTGCGCGAAGTCTCGGCGAGCCACGGCGAGATCCCGAGCCGCAAGGGCTACCCCGGCTACATGTACTCGGACCTCGCGACGATCTACGAGCGCGCCGGATCGGCGCGCGACGCGCGCGGCACCGTGACCCAGCTGCCGATCCTCACGATGCCCGCCGACGACATCAGCCATCCGATTCCGGACCTCACCGGCTACATTACCGAGGGCCAGATCGTGCTGGATCGCGCGCTCGACCACAAGGGCGTCTATCCGCCGATCAACGTGCTGCCGAGCCTGTCGCGCCTCTTCGACCAGGGCACCGGCAAGGGCTTCACGCACGCCGACCATCCGGCGCTCGCGCACCAGATGTTCGCCTCGTACGCGCGGGCGGTGCGCGTGCGCGTGCTGGCGAGCGTCGTCGGGCAGGACGGCCTCACCGACGTCGATCGCGGCTACCTCGCCTTCGCCGATCGCTTCGAGCGCGAGCTCGTCGCGCAGGACGCCGCACGCAGCCTCGACGACAGCATGGCGATCGCCTGGGAACTGCTGCGCGCGCTGCCGCGCGCCGAGCTCACCCGATTGAGCGACGCGCAGATCGCCGCGCACCTCGACGCCAGCGAGACCGCGACAGGCAGCGATGGCTGAGACGGCGGCGACCCGCAGCGCCGCGCTCGCGCTGGCCGACGAGCGCGCGCTGATGCGCCAGGGCTACCAGTTCCTCGACGAGAAGCGGATGCTGCTCGCGGCGGAGATCCTGCGCGCGCTGGCCGTCCGCCGCGCGCTCGAGGAGAGGCTCGTCGCGCAAGCGCGCGAGGCCGCGCAGGCGTTGCGCGGCGCGCTGAAGCGCCACGGCCTCGAAGCGCTGCAGGCCTACCCGGCGGGCGACCTCGCGCCGGCCGCGCCGGCGCTCGAGCACACACGGTTCCTCGGCGTGCCGCAGCTCGGCGCGAGCTTCGCCCCGCGTGTCACGGACCCCGAGGAACTCGCGATCGATCCCTCGCCCGAGGCCCGCGCATGCCGCGAGGCCTTTGCCGCGCTGCTCGGGCCGCTCGCGCAGCTGGCCGCGCTCGCCGGCAACCTCGAGCGCCTCGCCGCCGAGTACCGGCGCACCGAGCGCCGCGCGCGCGCGCTCGAAAACGTGCTGCTTCCCGAAATCGAGGCCTCCCTGAAGGCGATCGACGAGCACCTCGAGCTCGCCGACCAGGAAGAGGCGGTGCGGGCGCGACTGGCGGGTAGGCGTCGCTGACCGGGGCGCAGCTGCGCGCCTTTGCGCGCAGTGCCGGCGGCGCTAGCGTGGCGCGCCGACCACCAGCTCGATGCGCCGGCGGATCGCGGCCGCCGCTTGCGCATCGCCCGCGGCCTGCGCGCGCTTCTCCTGGACGCCGAGCCACGCCACCAAGGGCCGGCGCCAGCCGTTTCCGGAAGCCGTGTCGACCGCGGCAGCGATCCCGGTCGGCGCGATCCGGCCGACGCGCAGCAGCGCACCGGCCGCGACCAGCCTCGACACCGGGTCGGCGATCGCAGCCAGCGCGTCGCCGTCGCGCGCCATCACCGCGCGGTGCTGCTCGGGCAGCAGCGACGCGTCGCTCTCGTCCCACCGCCCGCCGATGTAGGCCGCGTAGGCGCGGGCCGCCGCGCCGGCGTCGCGCGCGAGCGGCCGGAAGCCGGGGCAGTCGTCGAACTCGAGGCTGGCCACGCGCAGCGCGCAGCGCGTCAGCTCCGCGCGCGCCACCAGCGCCGCGTCGCCGGTGCTGGCGAGCTCGGCGCGCGCGCGCGTGAACTCCTGCTCGGCGACACGGGTCTCGCCACGCAGCCAGGCCGTCTCGAAGCCGTCGAGCGCGCCGCGCGCGGCGAGGCGCCAGCCCGGCGTCGGCGTGCCGCCGGCGCACGCGCCGAGCAGCACCACGACCGGAATCGCCGCGAACCTCGCGAGCGCGCGCCGGCGAAGCGTCACGGCAACCTCAATTCGACGTCGCGGCGGAACGGCCACTTCCGGTTGATCTCGTCGATCAGCTGGCTCGCCTTGCGCAGGCTCGACTCCACGTCGGCGCGCAGCGCCTGCAGGTCGGCCGTGGCCGCGCGCGTGTCGCTGGCAATGCCCTGCGCGTCGGCGAGCACCGCGTCGAGCTTCCTCAGGCTCTCGCGCGCCTCGGCCAGCATCGCATTGACCTGCTGCACGGCGCGCTGCGACTCGTCGAGCACGCCGCCGGCGCCCAGCACGCGCTCGTCGGCCTTCCCGACCGTGCGCCCCACCTGCTGCGACAACGCGTCGAGCCGCCGCGTCAGGCCCTCCAGCGACGAGAGCACCGTGTTCGCGCGCTCGATCGTGCCGATCACCTTCTTCGCCTCGTCCTCGCTGCCGAGCAGCGCAGTCAGCATCCCGTAGCGACCGCCCATGCGGTCGGTCATCGTGCGCAGGCCGGCGAGGCCGCGGTTGACGTCCGACTCCTGCGCGGTCATCCGTTCGACGTTCTCGACCAGCCGCTTCACGCTCGCGACGAGGGCCGGCAGCTCGTCGGTGGTGTCGCCTCGCAGCACCTCGCGCACCGCCCCGTCCGGCAGCGGGGCGTCCGCGAGGTCGCCGGTGAAGGCGCGCAGGCGCGCGCCGCCCACGAGCCCGCGCTCGAGCGTGAACACGCTCGACGCGCGCAGCCACTGCGCCTGCGATCGCGGGATGTCGATCTCGATGCGTGCCTGGCCCGTGCGCGCGAGCTCGATGCGCTGGACCCGGCCGACCGGGAATCCCGAGAAGCTCAGGTCGGCGCCGACCGACACGCCCTCGGCGTTGTCGGCCATCAGGACCAGGCGCTGCGTGTCCTCGAAGGTGCCGCGCGCATACAGGACGTAGAACACGAACGCGACCAGCAGCGCCAGCGTCAGCACGAGCAGCAGCGTGGCCTTGAAGGCCACGTGGCGAGCGACCTCGGCGACGCGAACCTGCTCCTCGGCCATCGTCGTTCAGGCGTACATGACGCCGAGGAACACGATCTCGATCGCGACCAGCGCGATGCCGAGACGCACCATGCCGCGCCGGACCGCCAGCGGCGCCTGCGACGCGTCGCGCCGGATGCCGAGCGCGGCGCCGATCGGGGCCGCCCCCACGGCGACGCCGAACAGAATCGACTTGAAGACGAAGCCCGCCACCACGGCCGGCGCAAACACGTGCCCGGTGACGCGCACGAAGCCGGCCACCGCCCACGGCGACAGGCCGTACAGCTCCACGTACGCGAGCACCAGCGCGACCACGCCGCTCAGGTACGACAGCAGCATGACGGCCACCAGGCTACCGATCACGCGCGGCACCAGCTCGCCGCCCAGCGGGTCCCGGCCGGCGCGGGCGAGCTGCTCGAATTCGCCGCGGACGTGCATCAGCGTGACCTCGGTGCTGATCGCCGCCCCGGAGCGCAGCGCGACGAACAGTGCCGCGAGCAACGGAATGATCTCGAGCACCAGCACGCGCACGGTCAACTCGAGCGCGTACGGCGCCAGGCCGAATTCCCGCGCGGTGCCGACCACGATGCGGATCAGCAGGAAGCTGAGCACCGCGCACGCGACCGTGAAACCCGGTAGCGCCCGCCAGGCCGAGAAGTGGATCTGCCGGGCCGCGACGCGGCGCGCGTCGCGGTGGTAGGTCGACGGCGAGAGCGCCGTGACCACCGCCACGGCACCGAAGTGGATCGCGCGCAGCCAGCCCGCCGGGCGGCCGATCAGCACGCCGCCGAGCGCGCCGGCTTCTCGAAGCAGGGGTCGGGGAGCTTGCGGCATGGGCCGATCATACCGTGCGTCCCCGCCGCCCGACCTCCCCGCTGCAGGGTCCGGCCGCCCGTCCGGCAATACTTCCCGATCGGCGCGGCAGGGCCTAAACTCGGCCTCGTGGCTAGCGACTCGACACTTCAGAAGGCGCGCGACGCCGCGCCTTCCATCGACGGGAGCCTCGGCAAGGGCGCGAAGCGGCGTGTCGGCCGTGCGTTGCGCCGGCTGGTACGCGAGGCACAGTATCTCGTCCTCTACCTGTGGTCCCGCCTGATGGGCCCGCCGCGGCTGCTCGTCTACGACATGGGCATCAACGTCCGCCTGCTGAGGGCGTTCGGCGCGAAGGTCGGGGAGAACACGCGCCTGGTGTCTCCGATCACGCTGAGCAACATCTGGGACGGCTACGTCAACCTGAACATCGAGGACGACGTCGCGTTCAACGGCGGGACCTTCCTGGACCTCACGAACAAGATCACGATCGAGCGCGGCGCCAGCCTGGGGCCGAACGTGATCGTCATGACGCACAACGCGTTCAACAAGAACCCGTTCCTCGAGTCACGCCTGCCGCGGCTGGTGGGCGACAAGCCGGTCGTGATCGGCGCAGGCGCCGGCATCAAGGCGGCTGCGGTGATCCTTCACGGCGTGACGATCGGCGAGGAAGCCCTGGTGGCAGGCGGCTCGGTCGTCAGCCGCGACGTGGCGCGCCGGACCTACGTGAGCGGCGTGCCCGCCGTGGTGCGGCGAAATCTCGATCGGGAGTGACCGGCCCGGGCAGTCCTCCAACTGCCCCGCCGAGCCGGGCGCTCGCAAAGAGCGCCGCGATGTGCGACTCCAGGACGAAGCCGGGCAGCAGCGCGCCGGCGTCCCCGGACCCGGTCATTGATTCCGGTCAATCGATCCGCGGGTCCACCGCGCGACCCTTGGAGGCCCGACTGCAAGCACGGCGGATCCGTGCAGACCGATTGCCATGGCATCGCAAGATCCCGTCGCACGCAGCGCGGACCCGGCGCCACCCGAGACGGGAAGCGCCCGGATCGGCGTGATCGAGGCGGTCCAGGGGCCGGTCGTCGACATCGTCTGCGAGCGATTGCCCCCGCTCGACTGGGGACTCTTCGTCCGCGACGGTGACGAGCGCGTCACGCTGGAGGTCCACGGCGAGCTCGACGAGCGGCGCGTCCGCGCCATTGCGCTTCACCGAACCTCCGGCCTGCGGCGCGGGATGAAGGTCTTCGACCTCGGGGGGCCGTTGTCGGTTCCCGTGGGGGCCGAATGCCTCGGACGCATGCTCGACGTGTTCGGCGGGCCACTGGATGGCGGCGAAGCACTGCCCGATGCCGAACGGCGATCGATCGTCGCCCGGCCGGCACCGCTCGCCGAAGTCACCGCCGCGGGCGGCGTGCTCGAGACCGGCATCAAGGTGATCGACCTGCTGTGCCCGTTCGTCAGGGGCGGAAAGACGGGTCTCTTCGGGGGCGCAGGGGTCGGCAAGACGGTCCTGATCACCGAGTTCATGCACGCGATCGTCAAGCTCCACGAGGGCGTCTCGGTGTTCGCCGGAATCGGCGAACGAATCCGCGAGGGCCACGAGCTCTGGCATGACATGCGCGATGCCGGGGTGATGCCGCGCGCGGTCATGGTATTCGGCCAGATGGACGAATCGCCCGGCGTGCGCTTCCGCGTCGGGCTGAGCGCGCTCAGCTACGCCGAATACCTGCGCGACAGCGTAGGCAAGGACGTCCTGCTGCTGATCGACAACGTCTACCGCTTCGTGCAGGCCGGCAGCGAAATCTCCGGACTGCTCGGCCGCATGCCCGCCACCGTCGGCTACCAGCCGACTTTGCTGACCGAGGTCGCGGAACTCCAGGAGCGGATCGCATCGACGCGAGCCGGAAACATCACCTCGGTGCAGGCCGTCTACGTGCCGGCCGACGACATGACCGATCCCGGCGTGAGCGCGATCTTCGCGCACCTCGACACCCTGGTCGTGCTCTCTCGAAGCCAGGCTGCGAAGGGCTTCTACCCTGCCGTCGATCCGCTGCAGTCGGCGAGCAAGATGATGTCGCGCCGCTTCGTCGGCGACCGGCACTACGAGGTCGCCGAGCGCGTCCGGGAGCACCTGGCGCGCTACCACGAGCTCGAGGACATCATCGCGATGCTCGGCCTCGAATCGCTGTCGGAGGCCGACCGGCGCATCGTGCGTCGCGCTCGCCTCTTGCAACGCTACCTGACCCAACCCTTTCACGTCGTGAGCCAGCACACGGGAATCGCCGGAGCGTCGGTTCCGCTGTCACGGACACTGGACGACTGCGAGGCATTCCTGCGTGGAGAGCACGACGACGCGCCGGAGGAGGCGTGCTACATGCGCGGCGCGATGGAGGCCGCTCGGCAATGAAGAGCTTCCGCATCACGATCTGCGACGCGACGCGCTGCGAGCGAATCGACGGCGTGACCAGCTTCGTCGGCGAGGATGCGAGCGGACAGTTCGGCGTTATGGCCGGCCGGCGCCCGTTTGCCACGGTGCTCGTTTACGGACTGGCGCGACTCCGGTGCGGGGACGCGCCCTGGCGGTACGTCGCCTTGCCGGAAGCGACGCTGCACTTCGCCGACGACATCCTGTCCCTCGCCACGCGCCGCTACCTGGTCGGCGACGACTATGGCCGGATCCGCGACGCGCTCGAGCGCGACCTGCGGCGCGAAGAGCAGCAGATCGCACACCTGAAGGGCAACCTCGCGCGGCTCGAAGAGGCGATGTTGCGCCGCCTGATGACCGTGGAGCGCGCATGAGCGACGAGTCTGGCTCCCCGGCGAAGCCGATCCCGTCGCGTTCCGACTACGGCGCTCCGAAGCAGAGCGACGATCGCCTGGCGCGCGAGGTCGACACCCGCGTGCGCCGCATCCGCAAGGCCGAGCGCGACCGCGGCGACCTGCTCGCCCAGTCGGTCTTCCTCGGCACCGTCGCGGGCCTGTTCGTCGTTCCGATCGTCGGCGGCGCCTATCTCGGGCGCTGGCTGGACACCCGCCTCCCCGGCTACTCGGTGCACTGGACCGTGAGCATGATCTTCGCCGGCGTGGCGGTCGGGGCAGTGAACGTCTACCTGTTCCTCAGGGACCGCATCTGATGGAAGCCGTCCCCGTCGCGTTCTCGCTGGGCGTCGTGGTCGTCACGCGCACCGTGGTCACGACCTGGGTCCTGATCGCGCTGTTCGCTCTCGTTGCGTGGCTTTCGACGCGCCGCCTGCGCATCGATCCGGGCCCCTGGCAGACCGCGGTCGAAGGCGTCGTCGCAACGATCGACGAGGCGATCGACGCGTTACTGCCGGACCGCCCCGGGGCGCTGCTGCCATTCGTGGGCACGCTGTGGCTGTTCATCGGCGTGGCCAACCTGTCGGGAATCGTTCCCGGCGTGTCGGCGCCGACCGGCGACCTGTCGACCACGGCAGCGCTGGCCGTTCTCGTGTTCGTCTCGACGCACTGGTTCGGCATCCGCTCCGAAGGACTCGGCGAGTACCTGTCTCACTACCTGAAGCCCAACCCGGTCATGCTCCCCTTCCACGTCGTCAGCGAGATCTCGCGCACGGTGGCGCTGGCCGTGCGCCTGTTCGGCAACGTGATGAGCCTGGAGACTGCGGCGCTGCTGGTGCTGCTGGTGGCCGGGCTGTTCGCGCCGGTCCCCGTTCTGATGCTGCACGTCGTCGAAGCCGTGGTGCAGGCCTACATCTTCGGAATGCTCGCCCTCGTCTACATCTCGGGCGGGATTCATTCCCAACGCGAAGTCCGTCGCAAACGTACCGGGGAGGTTCCATGAGCGGCATCACGTGGTTTGCAGGCCTGACGACCGTCGGTGCCCTGTTGGCGATCGCGATCGGCGTGCTCATCCCGGCGCTCGCGATGGGACGGGCGATCAGCCAGGCCATCGACGCGATTGCCCGGCAACCGGAAGCGGAGAAGTCCGTCTCCCGACTCCTGTTCATCGGCCTCGCGATGATCGAATCGCTCGCAATCTACGTGCTCGTGGTCGTCCTGATCGTGCTGTTCCGCAATCCGCTGCTCGAGTACGTGCTGAAATAGGGAGAGCGTGCCGTGCAACTCGACTGGTCGACGTTCTTCCTTCAGACCGTCAACTTCCTGATCCTGGTCTGGATCCTGCGTCGCTTCCTGTACCGCCCGGTGCTCGAAGTCGTCGCCCGGCGCCGCGCGGGAATCGAGGACTCGCTCGCGCAGGCGGCCGCCGCCGGCGCGAAGGCCGCCGCGCTTCGGAAGGACTACGAGCAGCGCGTCGCGCAGTGGGAGGGCGAGCGCGAGGCCGCGCGCGCAAGGCTGAAGGACGAGATCGACGGCGAGCGAGCGCGCATGCTGGCGCAGACGCAGAAGGCACTCGCCGGCGAGCGCGAGCGCAGCGAGGCGCTGGAAGCCCAGCGTCGCGACGAGATTCGAAGTGCGATGGAGGCCGAAGCACTCGTCCTCGGTGCCTCGTTCGCCACGCGGCTTCTGCAGCGGCTCGCCGGGGAGACGCTCGACGAAGAGCTCGTCGACGTGATGATCGAGGATCTCGGCGCGATGAGCGACGCCGATCGCCAGACGATCACGGACGCCTCGCGCGGTTCGAACGTGGCGCTGACCTGTGCGCGCCCGCTCGGTGACGCCGTGCTCGATCGGCTGCGGCACGCGCTGGAGCCGCTGACGGGCGGTGCATCGCCGCCGGAGGTCCGTGTCGATCCCTCGCTGATCTCGGGGGTGCGCGTGCAGACCGGACCCTGGGTTCTCGCCGCGAACCTCGCCGACGAGCTCTCGTTCTTCCGCGCCGGTGCGACGCGTGCCGACTGACGTGGAATCCTCCGCGACCACGCCACCCGCGCCGAGCGACGGCCGGCGCCCGATGCCGCTCGCGGCGCAGCGATCGCGGCTCGCCGGATACCGGCTCGCGCTTCGCGTCGGCGAACGCGGGCGCGTCGCCTCGGTGGGCGATGGCGTGATCTGGGTCGACGGCCTGCCGTCGGCACGGATGGACGAGATCGTCGCGTTCGCCGACGGCAGCGACGCCTTCGTCGCCCATCTCGCGCGCGACCGGATCGGCACCGTGCTGTTGCGCGCGACACCGGGCCTGAAGGCCGGAATCGAGGCCCGGTTGCCCGGACACAGACTGACCGTGCCGGTCGGTGACGAACTGCTCGGCCGCGTGGTCGACCCGGGCGGGCGCGCACTCGACGCCCGGGCGAAGCCGGCGACCGAGGGGCTCGCAGCCATCGACGTCGGCTCACCGCCCCTCGTCGACCGCGACTTCGTTGCTCGTCCGCTCTACACCGGCAGCAAGATCGTCGACACGATGATCCCGGTTGGGCGCGGACAGCGCCAGTTGCTGATCGGCGACAACGGCACCGGCAAGAGCGCACTGGCCGTCGATACGGTGATCCGCCAGCGCGATCAGGACGTCCGCTGCGTCTACGTGCTGATCGGCCAGAAGCGTTCGTCGGTCGTGCAGACGATCGAGACGCTCCGCCGCGAGGGCGCGCTGCCCTACACCACCGTGGTGGTCGCCGAGGCCACCGCCAGCCCCGGCCTGCTGTTCGCCGCCCCCTTTGCCGGCTGCACGATCGCCGAGCACTGGGCGCGCCGCGGCCACGACACGCTGGTCGTCTACGACGACCTCACCACGCACGCGCGCGCCTACCGCGAGTTGTCGCTGCTGCTGCGCCGGCCGCCGGGCCGCGAGGCGTATCCGGGCGACATCTTCTACCTGCATGCCCGCCTGCTCGAGCGTTCGACGCAGTACGCGTCGCGCTGCGGCGGCGGCAGCATGACCGCGCTGCCGATCGTCGAAACCGCCGAGGGCGAGATCGCCGCCTACATTCCGACGAACCTGATCTCGATCACGGACGGACAGGTCTACTTCGACGCCCAGCTCTTCGCGCGCGGGCTGCTCCCCGCGATCGACATCGCGCGCTCGGTGTCCCGGATCGGTGGCAAGGCGCAGGAGGGAGCGATCAAGCACGAAGCCGGGCGCATGAAGCTCGACTACCTGCAGTTCCAGGAGCTCGAGGTCTTCACGCGCTTCGGCGCAAAGCTCGAAGCATCGATCGAGGAGCGTATCCGGCGCGGGCGACTGCTGCGCGAAGTGCTCAAGCAGGAGCAGCTCGATCCCCAGCCTGCCGCCTCGCACCTCGCGTGGCTGGTCGCCTACAACGAGCGCCTGCTCGACGGCCTGGAGCCGCCTGCACTTCGCGACGCGATGCGCAAGCTGCGCCAGGGGGCGGACACAGCAGCGCCCGCGATCGACGCGAATCGCGGTCACTGGGTCGAGGCTGTCCGCGGCTGGCTCGGGAAGTCGGACGATGACCCGACGACGTGAGATCGAGCGGCACATCGCCACGTTCGGCGACATCGCCGAGATCGTCGAGGCGATGAAGAACCTGGCGCTCGTCGAGGTGCGTCGCGTGACCGGATTCATCGAGGCGCAGCGGCGATCGGTCGCGATCGTCGAAGACGCGCTCGCCGACTTCTTCGACGGCTATCCCGGGTTCCGCGCGCCGCCGTCGACCGGCGGCGACGTCTGTTGCGTGGTCGGCTCGGAGCGCGGCTTCTGCGGGGACTTCAATCTCCGGCTGGCCGAGGCCGCGCGAACGCTCGGCGCGCAGCTGCGCGCTCCCACCAGGACCGTGCTCGTCGGCGCGAACCTGTCGTCCGCGTGGACCGGCGCGGCCGACGCCCGCTGTGCAGGCGCGAGCGTGGCCGACGAGGTTCCCGCGACGATGGCGCGGCTCGCCGAGTCGATTCGCGACCTGATGCCGGCGGCGCCCGGAGGTCCGCCCTGGGGACTCGTTCTGCTGCTTCACGGCGAAGCCGGCCCGGAACTGCGGCGATTGCTGCCGCTTTCGATCGGTGCGGCGAATCGTCGCCCGAAGCCGTTCCCGATCGATCTCGACCTCGATCCCGCCGACTTTCTCTCGGCTGCGATGCGACAGTACCTGTTCGCGGCACCCATGGCCGCGCTGTACGAATCCCTGCTCGCCGAGAACCAGCGACGCCTCGATCACATGGACCGGGCGCTCAGGAAGATGGACGATCGGCTCGCCGACCTCGGGCGCGAGCGCAATCGCCAGCGGCAGGAGGAGATCACCGAGGACATCGAACTGATCCTGCTGAGCGCCGGCGGCACGCGGACCGGCCGACCCGCCCCGAGCGCCGGTGCGCAGCCGCCCGCCACGAACTCCATCGGGATTCCATGAAGAACCACCGACGCCATCCGCCCGCACCGGCCCACCCCCACAGACGGCACGAACCGTTGCCCTGGCACCGGCCGAAGGCGCGCGAGGACGAGCCGGACGTCGATCGACGCGTGCGCGCGATCCTCGAGAGTCCGAGCTACCGGCAGGCGGACCAGGACGTGGAGTTCCTGAACCGCGACGAGACGCGCGGCGTGCGCCTGCAGCTCGACTACCAGAAAGCGGAATCGGTGCTGCAACGCCACGGCATCGAGCACACCATCGTCGTGTTCGGCAGCACGCGCATTCCGGAACCGGCCGCCGCCGAGCGCATCCTGCGCGCCGCCCGGCAGGCGCACGACGCCGCGCCGGACGACTCCACAGCGGCACGGCGCGTCGCGGTCGCCGAGCGGGTGCTCGCGAAGAGCGCCTACTACGAGGTGGCGCGCGCACTCGGCAGGCGAATCGGCGAGCTCGTTCGCGGAAGCGCGGGCATGCGGCTGGTCCTGATGACCGGCGGCGGCCCCGGCATGATGGAGGCGGCGCATCGCGGAACCTTCGACGCCGATGCGCCGTCGGTCGGACTGAACATCACGCTGCCGCACGAGCAGTACCCGAACCCGTACATCACCCCGGAGCTGTGCATGCGCTTCCACTATTTCGCGCTGCGCAAGCTTCACTTCCTGAAGCGCGCGCGCGCACTGGTGGCCTTTCCCGGCGGATTCGGCACGCTGGACGAACTGCTGTGCATGCTGACGCTGATCCAGACCCGCAAGGTCGCGCCGATCCCGGTCGTGCTCGTCGGGGAAGCCTTCTGGCGGCGCGCGTTCGACGCCGACTTCCTGGTCGACGAAGGCGTGATCGACGCCGAAGACCGGGATCTGTTCTGGTACGCCGAGACGGCCAACGAGATTCTCGACGGCATCCGTCAATGGCACGAGTCGAACGGCACACCGATCGCCACCGGAGGCCCAGGATGAGGATTGCGTTCCACGGCGCCGATCGCGGCGTCACCGGCTCCTGCCATCTGGTCGAGTGCGCGGGCAAGCGCATCCTGATCGACTGCGGGATGTTCCAGGGCGGGCTCGAGCTCGACGAAGAGAACGCCGAGCCCTTCGGGTTCGACCCCGGGTCGATCGACGTCGTGCTGCTCACTCACGCGCACCTGGACCACTGCGGACGCCTGCCGCTTCTCGTGAAGCGGGGATTCCGCGGCGAGATCGTCACGACGGCGGCCACGCGCGAGCTGGCGCGCGTCGTGATGCTCGACTCGGGCCATCTGCACGAGGAAGAGGACCGCCATCACTCGAGGCGTGTCGCGCGGCTCGGCGAGCGCAGCGCCTCGCGGCCGCTGTACACCGCAATGGACGCGCTGCACGCCATGGAGCACTTCGGGCGCACGGCGCGCTACGCCGAGCGGCTGGACATCGCCCCCGGCGTGGGCGCCACGTTTTGCGACGCCGGCCACATCCTCGGTTCGGCCAGCATCTACCTGGAACTGGAGGAGCCGGGCAAGCGTCGTACCGTGGCCTTCTCCGGCGACCTCGGCAACGCCGGCCGGCCGTTGCTGCGCGACCCGCAGCCGCCGCCCCACGCCGACGTCGCGGTACTCGAGACCACGTACGGCGATCGGCTCCACAAGCCGATCGGCCCGTCGGTCGAGGAACTGCAGCAGGTGGTCGAATCCACGATCGGGCGCGGCGGCAACGTCATCGTCCCCACCTTCGCGCTCGAGCGCGCGCAGGAACTGCTGTACTTCCTGCGCGAAGGCACCGAGGCAGGGCGGCTTCCGCGCAGGCTCCCCGTCTACCTCGACTCGCCGATGGCGGTGTCGGCCACCGAGATCTTCGAGCGGCATGCCGAGGCGCTGGCACCCGCGGTGGCCGCCAGCCTGCGCGCCGGCCGCGATCCGTTCCATCTGCCGGGGCTGCGCTTCGTACGCCAGACGGCGGCTTCGATCGCCCTGAACGACGTCGAGGGCGGCGCGGTGATCATGGCCGGCTCCGGAATGTGCACCGGCGGGCGCGTGCGCCATCACCTGAAGCACAACCTGTGGCGGGAAGAGTGCAGCGTCGTGATCGTCGGCTACGCGTCGAAGGGAACGCTGGCGCGCCAGCTCGTCGACGGCGCGGCAACGGTGACGGTCCTCGGCGAGGAGATCCGGGTACGCGCGTCGATCCACACGATCAACGGGTTCTCCGCCCACGCGGATCGCGACGAGCTGCTCGACTGGCACGCGCGCGTCGCGCCGGATCGCACGTTCCTGGTTCACGGCGACGACGAGGTGATGGCGAAGTTCGCCGCGCAGCTCGGCGACCGGCCGGTGAGCATGCCGGCGATGGGCGACTCGTTCGAGCTCTGATCGACCGGGGAGAGGCCGACGTGACATCGAAGAACACCGGGGCGCCCCCCGTTCGCAAGCCGCGCCAGGAGCACAGCGTCCCGTGGTTCTGGCCCATGTCCGCGGCGATCGAGATGGAAGAGGAAGGCCTGCGCGCCTTCAAGGCCAACATGAAGTTCGCGGCCGAGAGTCTCTCGATCACCGCGCCGCCGCCACCAGAGTGGGCAACCCGCAATCGGGTCGTGCTCGACATGGACACGATGCGACTGCGCGACTTCGCGGTCTCGCATCCGTCGCCGGAGGTCGCGAGCGGTTCGCCTCGCGGGCGCGCCGGTCCGACCCCGGTGCTGATCGACGCGCCCTACGCCGGCCACGACTCGACGATCGCGGACCACGCGCCGCAGCAGAGCCTGGTCCGGGTGCTTCAGTCCGCCGGGCTGTCCCGGGTGCTGGTCACCGACTGGAAGTCGGCCACGGTCGCGATGCAGGGCTTCGACATCGACAAGTACCTCGCCGAGATCAACGTCGCGGTGGACGAGCTCGGCGGCCCGGTTCACCTGGTCGGTCTGTGCCAGGGCGGCTGGATGGGCGCGATGTACGCGGCGCGCTTTCCCGCGAAGGTGCGCACGCTGGTGCTGGCCGGCTCGCCGATCGACACGCACGCGGGCCACGGCGCGATCCGGCGAATCGCGGACGAGCTGCCGATGAGCTTCTACCAGGAGATGGTCGACGCAGGCGGCGGGCGGATGCTCGGTCGCACGATGCTCGCCGGCTGGAAGCAGATGCACCCCGAGGAGCAGTACCTCGGCAAGTACCTGGACCTCTACGCGCACATCGAGGAGAAGTCGTTCGTCGCCCGGACCGAGCGCTTCGAGCGCTGGTACGAGAACCCGATCGACCTTCCGGGCCGCTACTACCTGCAGGCGATCCAGCTGCTGTTCAAGGAGAACAGGCTCGCGCGCGGCGAGTTCGTCGCGCTCGGCCGAACCCTGAACCTGCGGGACATCCGGATCCCGGTCTACCTGCTCGCGGGCGCAGACGACGACATCACGCCGCGCGAGCAGGTGTTCGGCGCGTCCCGCCTGCTCGGAACGGCGGCCGCGGACCGGGTGGAGACGCTCGCCCCGGGCGGGCACATCGGCCTGTTCATGGGGTCGGGCACGCTGCGCGAGGCCTGGCCGCAGGTCGCGCGCTGGATCCTCGGATACGACCCGGGCGCGATGGCAGGCTGACAGCGCTGGAGAAGCAGCGCGCGTTCAGCCGCGCGGCGGTGGCCCCGAGCGCAGCGTCCGGCGCAGCGACGTGTCGAGGGCCTCGATGTCCGACAGGTCGCCCCCGGCCGCCAGCGGTCGAACCACGACCAGCGAGTCGAACGTCATGCGTTCCCCCTCGAAGCGATGGGTCCGGGCCAGGCGCTCGCGAGTCTCGATGGCCAGGCCGCCGTGGTAGAGCAGGCTCAGGTGCGGGCGCAGCAGGTAGCCTTCGTCGCATCCGAGCTGGTCGCGCAGCCTGCGCTGGAGTGCGAAGGGCCGCGGATCGTCGAACTCGACGAAGAGCGTCTTGAAGTGGGCCTCGGAGTGCGCGGTCGCCCCCGCGGTCAGCGTCGCCGCCTCGAACGACCCGGCGACGCGATCGAGTAGCGCATCGAGCGACTGCTCGCGGCGGGCGTGGCCCACCTCGAGCGTGATGTGCGGCTCGAAAGCCGGGCCCTCGTGGGCCCTGCCGAGCACCGAAATCAGTGCCGCCAGTTCGGACCGCCAGGGCTCGGACGGCACCAGCCAGAAGGCGACCGGAAGCGTGCCCGGCTGATCGGTCACGCGCGTCACTCGCGGCCGAGCCACACGCCCGGAAAACCGGTGGCAGCTGCCAGCCCATCGGGCGTGCCGACGTCGAGAAAGCGCGCATCGCGAAGAAAGACGCTGTCCACGTGCAGCCCCGCACGGATCGCCGCGGCGATGATCGCGCCCATCGGCCAATCCGGCGATGGCCCGCGCGCGCCGGAGCGTGCGACCTCCCCGCGGGCTGCGGCGCGCGCGACCTCCCCGCGCGCTGCAGCGCGCGCGACCTCCGAAAGCCGCCGCGTCTCGTCGACGAGAAAGCGCGTGAACCCCGGTGCCCATGCCGCCAGCATGTACCCGGTGTCGCTTTCGCGGCGCGGAGGGCCCTCCTCCTTGGTGATCAGCCCGGTCACGCGGCCGTGCTGGTCGGTATCGACCAGGTCGAGCCCGTCGGTCAGCGCGCCGTTGAACAGGCCGAGCACGATGTCGGCCCCGGTGTCACGCAGCCGGTCGCGCGCGCGCACGAAGCAGTCTTCCGGCTGGATCAGGATGTCCGGATATCCGAACAGGACGGTCGCGTCATCGACGAACGGAGCGGCCTGCGCGGCGCTGAACGGCGGCCCCCACGGCTCGTTCATCATCAGGTAGGCGATCGACAGGCCCAGGCGCGAGCCATCGCCGTAGTAGTCCGCGATGTCGAACTTGCCGCTGCGCACGACGAAGAAGACGCGCTGCGCTCCCGCGGCGCGCATCTTCTCGAGGAGGTACTGCGAGACCACCTTCGGGCGCCCGCGGAGCTCCGCGGGCTCGCGGTGCACGCCGATCGGCAGCAGTTCCTTGCTGCACGGCAGCGGTGCCAGCCGGCTGGCGCGCCCGGCGGCGGCAATCACGCCGACGACGGAGGAGCCGGTGCCGGAACGCGTGCCGGAAGTCATGGCTGCCGGAGCCGCTTCAACCGAAGCCGCAGGCTCCGGGGCCGTCCGGATGGCCGCACGAGCCGCACGGCGCCGGCATGGCCGCGGCTGCGGCGCCGCTAGCGGCTGGCGTCGCGAACACCGACAGCTGCTTGTCCAGCTCGTTCGAGCGGCACGTCGGACATTCGACGCTGGCGCCGGAACGGACCAGGGTCTCGAAGTGATGGCCGCACTGGCGGCACGCATATTCGTAGATCGGCATATGGGCCCTGCTCGTGAATCACCGGATCGATGCGACCCGCCCGCGACCGGCGCGTCCGCGCCCACCGGCTGCGCGGAGCAGCCGGCATCGCCTCCAGCCCGCATTATCCGTCGGTTCGCGCCGGGAGTTCGCTCCCGTGCTCGCTCGCGGCGCGCCGGCGCGAGCGCTACGGCGCCGCTGCGTCCGGTCCGGTCCGACGCCCATGCCACTGCGCCCAGCGCCACGCCAGGGCCCGCAGCAGCCTGAGCTTGCGATCCGCCAGGACCTCGGTGCCGGCCACGCGCGCCGCGTAGAGCCGAAGGATGCCCGGATCGGCCAGCGCGACGCCCGCCCAGCGCTGCCAGCCCGGCCCCGCCTGGTAGAGCCGGGCGGCCAGCCAGCGATCGAGGCTCAGCTCGCGGCCGACGACCGCGCGGCGCAGCAGGCGCCGGTAGTCGGCGAACCGGAAGTCCGAGTCGGCCAGCGCCCGTGCAGCCGCGTCGCCCGCGATGCAGCCATGCTCCAGCGCGACGGCGATGCCCTCTCCGGTCAGCGCGTCGATGCCCGCCGCGTCCCCGACGGTCAGCAGGCGCGGCGCCGCGACTGGCGCCCGGGGCTGGTAGCCCCAGGCCGGCCAGCCGCGCGCATCGCGCATCGGCGCCTCGATGCCGTGGCGCGCGAGCCCCGCCTGAAGCAGGCGCCGCAGCCCCGGGCCGTCCTGCCGCACCGACGGGTAGTGCATCAGGCCCACGTTCGTGCGGCCGTCGGCCAGCGGAAACGCCCACAGATAGCCGCGCAGGCCTTCGCGCATCGGCGTGAAGTCGTACAGCATCGCGGTGTCGGCACGCTGCGCCGCGACCTCCTGCACGAACAGCCGGTGCGGCGCGATGCGGTGGGTGCCGCACAGGCGCTTGCGCACCAGCGAGCCGACGCCGTCGGCGCCGACGACGATCCGCGCCGCGAGCTCTTCGCCCGATTCGAGGCGCAACGCGACCGCATCGCACCGCACGTCGAGCGCTTCGACGCGCGCGCCGGTACGCACCTCGACGCCGAGCTGGCGGACCTGCTCGACGAGGCTCGCGTCGAAATCGAGGCGCCGCACGATCGCAACCGGGCGATCGAGCCCGACCGCGTGCTCGTGCGCGCCGAAGCGCACCCGCGCGAGCGCCGACGCCACGCGCGGCACCGTGAGCCGCAAACCGAGCTCGGCCAGCGCATCGGCAGCGCGCCCGGTGAGGCCGCCGCCGCAGGGTTTGTCGCGCGGGAAGCGCGCGCGATCGAGCACCAGGACGTCGCGCACGCCGCGCCGGTGCAGGCGCGCCGCAGTCGCCGCCCCGGCGGGCCCCGCGCCGATGACGACGACCTGGCGAATGCCCGCCATCGCGGTTGCTCCCCGTCAGCGCCGGAAGGTTGCGCGACGATCGGCGCGCGGCAGCGACGCGGCCGGTGCAACAGAGGACGGTGGGATCGACATCGCGGGCGTTCCTCGCGGGCATCGACGAGCGCGGCGGGATGCGCGACGCGGCAACGCGCCGCGCGCCGATGATGGCAGCGCGCGCGCTCGAAGGGAAGACGGGCCTCGGCTCGACGCAGGCCTCGCCACGCAAGCCCCGCGCGACGAGGCCGACCAGACAATCAGGCGCGAGAGACCCTGCCTATAGCTCCGATCAATAGAAACAATTTGAACGATAGGCCAGCTAGGCCTAGATTCGACCCTGCACCCCAAAGCAAGGAAGGAACCAGCGATGTCAAGCGAAGCAAAGTGCCCGTTCGCCGCCGTTCACGGTGCCCGGACGACCTCCGGCGCCCAGTCGAATCGGGACTGGTGGCCGAATCAGCTCAACCTGAGGATCCTGCACCAGCAGTCCGCCAGGTCCAACCCCATGGACGAGCAGTTCGACTACGCGGAGGAGTTCCGCAAGCTCGACCTTGCCGCGCTGAAGAAAGACCTCTACGCGCTGATGACGGACTCGAAGGACTGGTGGCCCGCCGACTGGGGCCACTACGGCGGCCTGTTCATCCGGATGGCCTGGCACAGCGCCGGCACCTATCGCATCTCGGACGGGCGCGGCGGGGCCGGCAGGGGCAATCAGCGTTTCGCGCCGGTCAACAGCTGGCCCGACAACGTGAACCTGGACAAGGCGCGGCGGCTGCTGTGGCCGATCAAGAAGAAGTACGGCAACAGGATCTCCTGGGCCGACCTGATGATCCTGGCCGGCAACTGCGCGCTGGAATCGATGGGCTTCAAGACCTTCGGCTTCGGCGGCGGGCGCGAGGACATCTGGGAACCGGAAGAGGACGTCTACTGGGGGTCCGAAGCCGAGTGGCTGGGCGACAAGCGCTACAGCGGCGAGCGCGAACTCGAGAACCCGCTGGCCGCGGTGCAGATGGGGCTCATCTACGTGAACCCCGAGGGACCGAACGGCATGCCCGATGCGGTCGCCGCGGGTCGCGACATCCGCGAGACCTTCGCGCGCATGGCGATGAACGACGAGGAGACCGTCGCGCTGATCGCCGGCGGCCACACCTTCGGCAAGTGCCACGGCGCCGGTGATCCGAAGCTGGTGGGTCCCGAGCCCGAAGCGGCGCCCGTCGAGCAGATGGGCCTCGGCTGGAAGAATGGCCTCGGCAGCGGCAAGGGCGGGGACACCACCAGCAGCGGCATCGAAGGCGCCTGGACCCCGAACCCCACCCAGTGGGACAACGGCTACTTCGACATGCTGTTCGGCTACGACTGGAACCTGGTCAAGAGCCCGGCCGGCGCCTGGCAATGGGTGCCGGTGAACCCGGCCGAGAAGGACCTCGCGCCTGCCGCGCACGACCCGTCGAAGCGCGTGACCACGATCATGACCACCGCGGACCTCGCGCTGCGCATGGACCCGATCTATGGGCCGATCTCGCGCCGCTTCCACAAGGATCCGAAGGCATTCGCCGACGCGTTCGCCCGCGCCTGGTTCAAGCTGACGCACCGCGACATGGGCCCGCGCTCGCGCTACCTGGGTCCCGAGGTCCCGGCCGAAGAGCTGATCTGGCAGGACCCGGTCCCGGCGGTGGACCACGAACTGATCGGCGAGCAGGACATCGCGGCGCTGAAATCCAGGCTCCTCGCGTCGGGCCTGTCGATCTCGCAGCTGGTGACGACCGCGTGGGCGTCGGCGGCGACGTTCCGCGGCTCGGACAAGCGCGGCGGAGCGAACGGAGCGCGCATCCGGCTCGCGCCGCAGAAGGACTGGGAGGCGAACCAGCCGGCCGAACTGGCCGGGGTCCTGCAGAAGCTCGAGGCCATCCGGAAGGAGTTCAACGGCGCGCAATCGGGCGGCAAGAAGGTGTCGCTGGCCGACCTGATCGTGCTGGGCGGCTGCGCCGCCGTCGAGGAAGCGGCAAGGGAGGCCGGCCACGCGGTGAAGGTTCCGTTCTCGCCGGGGCGCACCGACGCCTCGCAGGAGCAGACCGACGTCGAGTCCTTCGCGGTCCTCGAGCCGATGGCAGACGGCTTCCGCAACTACTTCCGCAAGGGGCAGGCGGCGCCCGCGGAGCAGCTGCTGCTCGATCGTGCGCAGCTGCTGACGCTCACCGCGCCCGAGATGACCGTCCTGATCGGCGGCATGCGGGCGCTGGACGCGAATTTCGGGCAGTCGAAACACGGGGTCCTCACCTCGGCCCCGGGCACGCTGACGAACGACTTCTTCGTCAACCTGCTCGACATGGACGTCGAGTGGCGGCCCTCTTCGACCGAAGGGGTGTTCGAGGGACGCGATCGCTCGTCGGGCAAGCCCAGGTGGACCGGTACCCGGGTCGATCTCGTCTTCGGATCGAACTCGGAGCTGCGCGCGCTCTCGGAGGTCTACGCGAGCGACGACGCGAAGGCGAAGTTCGTGAACGACTTCGTCGCGGCCTGGAACAAGGTGATGAACCTGGACCGATTCGACCTCGCGTGATCGCGGGGGGACGGCGTCCCCGCTTCGGCGGGGGCGCCGACCGCAGCCGAAGGTCCGGCTATCCCTCGTAAGCCACGGCATGCGAGGCTCGCGCAGTACGCATGCGGCCCCGGCATTCATGCCAATAAGCCAGCGCCGCTTGCGGCACCATCGCTGCGCCGAAGTAGAAGCCTTGTGCCTGCTCGCACCCGGATGCGTGAAGGAATCGCACCTGGTCCCGGGTCTCCACCCCCTCGGCGATGACTTCGAGGCGCAGAGCCCTAGCCAGGGCCACGACGGCTTTCACAATCTCGCACGCATCCCCATTGGCTGGAGTCCCGGCCACGAATGTGCGGTCAATCTTCAGCGCACTCACGGGGAGACGGGAGATTCGCGCCAGACTCGAGTATCCGGTACCGAAGTCGTCGATATGCATCGCGAAGCCCATCGCGGCGATTTCACCCACCGCCCGCTTGGCCCGTTCGACATCAGTCGCAATTGTCGTTTCAGTGAGCTCCAGAACAAGTGACCCTGGCAGGTCGGGGTCGCGAGCCGTCAGTTCACGAAGTGCCGCGACGAGCCGGTCGTCGTGGAGTTGCATCGCAGAGACGTTCACCGCAATGGAGCATCGCATCCCGCCGCGCCGCCACGCCAGGCTCTGCCGCGCAGCCTCACGTGTCACCCATTCTCCAAGCGTGACGACAAACCCCGATTGCTCGGCCGCGGCAATGAGTTCTCCCGCCCCCTGCATGCCACTGGGCGTATTCCAGCGCAGAAGCGCCTCGTAGCCGACGACTTCACCGGTTCCGAGCGCGACCTTCGGTTGATAGTGAAGCACGAACTCGCCGCGCTCGAACGCAGAGCGCATGTTCTGCAGCGAAAGCGCGCGGTCTGTCGCGCGACGCCCCGCCTCGGAGTCGAAGTAGCGCCAGAGGTTCCTTCCGGCGGACTTTGCCGCGTGCAGGGCAATTCCGGCTGCCGCCAACAACTCCTCGCCGTTGTTGCCATCGTGCGGGTACCGTGCAATTCCAACCGAGGCGGTCAGGTAGAGAGCTGAATCGCCCAGTTCGACTGGCTGGGCACACGCACGCATCATCATCGCGGCGAGGTTCTCGAGTTCCCCCGGCTCGTTGTGCCATACGAGAGCGCCGAACTCGTCGCCGCCCAAGCGCGCCAACTCGCAATGCCCGTCGGTCACGGCCTTCAGTCGCTGCGCAAGTGCATCGATGACTTCGTCACCTGCTGCATAGCCGCGCAGGTCATTGACCGTCTTGAGATTGTCGATGTCCAGATAAAGCAGTGACAGCAGGCGTGTCTCGCCCGAAGGCGTGGCGAGCACCTCCTGAATGCGGGCCATGAGGCCGCCGCGATTGGCCAGTCCCGTGCGGGCGTCGTGATAGGCGAGGTACCTGAAGCGCTCCTGGGCGGCATGCAGCTCGCCGAGCACGCGGGTCTCCTCGGTCACGTCCCGCGAGACCACGACGAACTCGCCGCGCTTTCCTGCGTTGAACAACTTCCCGATGCACTCGAAGAACCGGTATTCGCCGTTGCGGCATCGCAGGCGGAGTGTCGTGCGCTGCTCGAGCCCCCGGTTCATTGCCTTGGCGGCCTGAACCATGGCCGGTTTGTCGTCCGGGTGAAGCAGGTCGATGAAGCGCATACCCTTCAGCGACTCCGGGTCATGACCCGTCAGCCCGACGACCGATGGCGAGGCGAACAGGATGGCTCCATCGGCTGCATGCAAGGTGACAATGTCGGAGATGCTGGAAGCCAGTGCGCGATGCATTCGCTCCGACACGACGAGCCGTGCCTTGTGGGCTCGGGAGTTGGCCCAGAATCGGGCGGCAAAGAGGACGCTGGTCAGCAGCAACAGCGCGGACGCCCCGAATGCCGCCACCACTGCGCCGCGCTGGTACCAACGTCCTTCGGCGGGCTCCAGCCATGAGTCACGGATGGCCGTGCGCTCATCCGGGTGAAGCGATTGGATAGCCCGGGTGAGGTCCGAGAACAGCGCGGGACGGTCCGCGCGCACCGCCAAGGCGGGTTCGAAATGAAACGGCAGGCGGCCCGGTAGAGAGAAACGCGACAAGCCGAGCTTCTCGATGTAGTAGACGGCCCGGTTCTCCTCCATGGCGACGAAATCGACTCGTCCATGCTCTAGCGCTTCGAGTGCGTCGACGTCGCCGTCGAAGCCCACGTAACGCACCCCTGCTCCGAGCTCCACGAATCCGTCGATGGTGCCGGCCTGGAGGACGCCAACTCGCTTGCCCGCCAAGCTAGCCGAAGAGACGGGGAGAGACGGCCCCAATGGTCCGCTCACCAACACTATCGGCAGGCGCTCCAGTGGCCGTGTGAACAGGGCATGAACGACGGGGTTGGCCGTCTGCATCAGTGGGCCCGCGACATCGACTTCGGCCCTGTCGACCGCCTGCTTGAGCGCAGCCAGGTTGTCGAAGAAGCGCACGTCGAAGCGCAGGCTCGAACGTTGCTCCAGCGCTGCAAGATACTGGCCGAGATATCCGCGCAGCGCGCCGCCGCTTTCACGCATGGACAGAGGCGGAGCCTCGATGGTGCCGAACGTAACTCTCAGCAGCGGCGCCGCATACGCCGGCCCCGGGCCACCGTGCCCTCCGTGCGTGGCAGCCGAAGTGGCCATGAGCGCCGCGAATATGACCAGAGCGCGGAATAACCGCATCGGAAGATGCCTATCCCCATCGTTGAAGCGCTTTCGATTATCTGTCCGTCACGCCCCATGGGAACCCCCTTGGGCGGGCCGCAAGTTGCCTGAATCACGATTCTTCGGGCCGCATCCGACAGGCGCTCGGATTCGGAGAATATTCGGCGGTGTAACCTTCGTAAGGTTGCGAACCTCAACTGAATCGCCCCGCTTTTCCTAGACACCTTCGGGCCTCACAATGAGGCGAACGGAGGTCAGATGGGAACGAGTCAGACGCGGTACACGGCCGAGTTCAGGGCCGAGGCGCTGACGCAGGTCGTCGAGCGTGGGGTTATCCGGCACGCGAAGTGGCGATGCGTTTGGGCGTATCGCCGTGGAGATCCGGCGGCTGAAGTCGGAGCTGCGTCGCGTGACCGAGGAACGCGACATCCCAAGAAAGGCCACCGCGTACTTCGCCAAGCATTCCACGTGAGGTGCGCCTTTATCCGCGAGCAGCAGGTGCAGCACGCGGTGCGAACGCTTTGCCGGACGATGGTGCTGCATCCGAGTGGGTACCACGCCTGACTGTGTTGCCCGCAAAGCCGGCGCCAGCGCGAGGACGAGGCACTGTTCGGCCCCATCGAGGACGGCATCGGCGGGAAGGTCGCGCCGTCGGGCCTGATGCGAATGGCGCGGCCATCGGCACACGTCACCAGTGCTTCGCGCGACTCGGGCAGGATGACCAGGTGCATGCCGGAATCGTGCATCGACTCGGCGGTCGGCTGTATCGGCCATGCGGCTCAGGACGGATTGCGGGCGAGCCGATGTGTCAGCGGCGAGATGGCAGCCCGTTTCGAGGGGCCGCACCTCGACGGATGGAACGTGCCAGTCGCCCGCCTCCTGGCACCGCCCAACTGCGGCTCGGAGAGTGCGCCGGCCCTGTGCCGAGGAGACGTGCCGAAACGTCTCCCTAGACTCAAGTGTGGCGCCCGACGCACGCGATCGGCAATTCCGGCGCAACGATTCTCGGCCCAGCGAAGTCCGCGACCACATGCCAGATCAGCGGCTTGCGCGCGGAGCGCTCACAGGGGCGAAGCCCCAGCCAGCTAACACGCCGCGAAACGGGCAAGTAAGCGGGTAACCCTCGGACGGCGCAGGAGTAGAGTCGAATAAGACTTGGGAATCAGCAGCTTAGAGGAGCGGAGTGGCGGAGACGGAGGGATTCGAACCCTCGATGCAGTTTTTGGCCGCATGCTCCCTTAGCAGGGGAGTGCCTTCGACCTCTCGGCCACGTCTCCGGGCTTCGATCGCGATAACGCTCGCTCGATGCCGGCTCGGGGGCGATTGTACCGCAGGCCGTTGCGCGGGCGACGCGCGGGCCGCGCCGCGGCGCGCCCGCGACCGGACTCAGGCGCCGATCGCCGCCGCCGGCTGGTCCAGCCCGAACGCCTTGTGCAGCGCGCGCACCGCCAGCTCCATGTACTTGTCCTCGATCACCACCGAGATCTTGATCTCGCTGGTCGAGATCATCTGGATGTTGATCCCCTCTTCCGACAGCGTGCGGAACATCTGGCTGGCGATGCCGACGTGCGAGCGCATCCCGATGCCGACCGCCGAGACCTTGCAGATCTTCGGGTCGCCGACGATGTCGCCCGCCTTTATCGTTTCGCGCACCTTGCCCTCGAGCACGTCGAGCGCCTTCTGGTATTCGTTGCGATGCACGGTGAACGAGAAGTCGGTCATGCCGCCGACGCTCTGGTTCTGGATGATCATGTCGACGTCGATGTTCGCATCGGCGATCGGGCCCAGGATCTGGAACGCGATGCCGGGCCGGTCGGGCACGTTCATCACGGTGATCTTTGCCTCGTCGCGGTTGAACGCGATCCCGGAGATGACCGCCTGTTCCATGCTCGTGTCTTCCTCGAAGGTGATCAGGGTGCCCGAGTTGGCCTCGACCTGCAGCGGGACGTCCGGCGGCGTGAGGCTCGAGAGCACGCGCGTCTTGACCCTGTACTTGCCGGCGAACTCCACCGAGCGGATCTGCAGCACCTTCGAGCCCAGGCTCGCCATCTCGAGCATCTCCTCGAAGGTGATGCGCTCGAGGCGACGCGCTTCCGGCACGACGCGCGGGTCGGTGGTGTAGACGCCGTCGACGTCGGTGTAGATCAGGCACTCGTCGGCCTTCAGCGCCGCGGCGATCGCGACCGCCGAGGTGTCCGAGCCGCCGCGGCCCAGCGTCGTGACGTGGCCGAGCTCGTCGATGCCCTGGAAGCCGGTGACGATGACGACGCGGCCCGCGTCGAGGTCGGCGCGCACGCGCGCGTCGTCGATCGACAGGATGCGCGCCTTCGTGTACGCGCTGTCGGTGCGCACCGGTACCTGCCAGCCGGTGTAGCTGATCGCGTCGGTGCCCAGCGCCTTCAGCGCCATCGCGAGAAGGCCGACCGACACCTGCTCGCCGGTCGAGGCGATCATGTCGAGCTCGCGCGGATCGGGCTGGGCCTGGATCTCGCGCGCCAGCGCGATCAGCCGGTTGGTCTCGCCCGACATCGCCGACGGGACGACCACCATCCGGTGGCCGGCGGCGCGCCACTTGGCGACGCGGCGCGCGACGTTCTGGATGCGCTCGACCGAGCCCATCGACGTGCCGCCGTACTTGTGAACGATCAGTGCCATGGCTGCCGGATGTTGGCTCGGCCGCTTCGCGGGCCGCGAAAAACCCGAAATTATACGGCAGCGGCCGGCTCGAATCCGGCGCTGCGCGGGTCTTCGGGGTCGTCGGGGCGCCAGTGCAGGCGCACGCGCGGCCCGTCGGGGTCGGGCTCGCCGGACGCGTCCATGCCGACGCCGGCGGCGTAGACCAGGCGCTCGCCGGCGAACACCGCCGGCATCGCTGCGCGCAGCCACGGCGCCACGCCGCGTTCCTGGTACAGGTTCTTCAGCGTCCGGCTCGGCCCGCCGCGGCGCGGCCGCAGGCGCGCGCCCGCCGGCGGCGAGCGGACTTCGAGCGGCTGGCTGGCCAGCCAGGCGGCGTCGACGGCGCCCGGCTCCGTGCTCGGGCGCACCGTCAGGCGCCCGCCCCAGCCCGGCAGCTCGATCGCCGCCTCGCCGCGCCAGCGCAGCGCCACCGGCGGCGGCGGATCGCGGCGCCAGTCGCGCGCGCCGCAACGCTCGACGCTGATCCGGTCGCGGTAGCGGCGAAAGCGCCACGGCGGCGCCTCGACGCTGGCGCTGGCCGAGCCGCCGAGCAGCATCTGCGCGACCCACTGCGCGAGCCGCGCCTGCGTGGGCATCGGCAGGCAGAGCAGGCGGAACCACTCGCGCACCGCCTCGTTGCGGCGAAACGGCGGCAGCGCGGCGAGCGTGCAGCGGTCGATCGCGCGCAGGTCGGCAGCCAGCCCGGCCGCGGCGAGGTCGGCTTCGGCCGCGGCGCGCAGCGCGTCGCCGGTCTCGCGCAGCAACGCGGCGCTGCGCAGCACGTTCTCGCGCAGCCCGGGCACCGCCGCGGCCAGCGCCGGCAGCACCCGCGCGCGCAGCGTCGCACGCAGGAAGGCCTCGTCGGCGTTCATCGGGTCGTCGATCCACGCGAGGCCGCGCTCGCGCGCGCAGGCATCGATCAGGTCGCGCCCGACGCCGAGCATCGGCCGCAGCAGCCAGCCGCCGGCACGATGTTCGGCCGGCGCCATGCCGCCGAGCGCCTCGGGGCCGCTGCCGCGCGCGAGCCGCATGAAGACGGTCTCGACCTGGTCGTCGGCGTGGTGCGCGGTCAGCAAGGCGGCTGCGCCGCAGTCCGCCACCGCCCGCCACAGCGCTGCATAGCGCGCATCGCGCGCCCAGGCTTCGAGGTTCTCGCCGGCGGTAGGCGCCGGGCCGAGCCGCGCGTGGCCGAAGCGCACGCGCAGGCGCGCCGCTTCGCGCTCGCACCAGGCGAGCCAGCGATCGGCCTGCGGCTGAAGGCCGTGATGGACGTGCCACGCGACCAGCTGAGCCGCGCCGCGAAGGCGCACCAGCGCGTCGAGCAGCACCATGGAGTCGCGCCCGCCGCTGAACGCGACGACGAGCGTCGAACGATCGGGAAGCCGGCGCAGCGCCTCGGCGACCGCCGCGTCGACCGCGGCCTCAGCCCGGCCCGATCTCCTTGAACTTGCCATAGTTCATGATGCGCTCGTGCCGCTGCCTGATCAGCTCTTTCGGGCTCACGCCCTGGAACTGGCGCAGCGCATCGGAGAGCGCGCGCTTGAGCAGGTGGGCCATCTGCGCCGGATCGCGGTGCGCGCCGCCCACCGGCTCGCTGATGATGCGGTCGACCAGGCCGAGCGCCTTGAGCCGGTGCGCGGTGATGCCCAACGTCTCGGCCGCCTCGGGCGCCTGCGCAGCGCTCTTCCAGAGGATCGCCGCGCAGCCCTCGGGCGAGATCACCGAGTAGATCGCGTACTGCAGCATCAGCGTGACGTCGCCGACCGCGATCGCCAGCGCCCCGCCCGAGCCGCCCTCGCCGATCACCGTGGTGACGACCGGCACCCTGAGCGCCGCCATCTCGAAGAGGTTGCGCCCGATCGCCTCGGACTGGTTGCGCTCCTCGGCGCCGATGCCGGGAAACGCGCCCGGCGTGTCGACGAAGGTGACCACCGGGATCTCGAACTTCTCGGCGAGCTTCATCAGCCGCAGCGCCTTGCGATAACCCTCGGGGCGCGGCATGCCGAAGTTGCGGTAGCCGCGCTCCTTCGTGTCGCGGCCCTTCTGGTGCCCGACCACCATCACCGGTTGGCCGTTGAAACGCGCCAGCCCGCCCACGATCGCCGGGTCGTCGGCGAACTCGCGATCGCCGTGCAGCTCGTGGAAGTCGGTGAAGATCGCCTGGACGTAGTCGAGCGTGTAGGGCCGCTGCGGATGACGCGCGACCATCGCCACCTGCCAGGGCGTGAGCTTCGCGTAGGTGTCCTTCAGCAGCGACTGGCTCTTCTTCTGCAGCCGCGCGACCTCCTCGGCGATGTCCACCGCCGAGTCCTCCTGCGCGAAGCGCAGCGCCTCGATCTTCTGCTCGAGGTCCGCGACCGATTGCTCGAAGTCGAGAAACGTCGTCTTCATCAATACTCCACCGGCAACGGATCGAGGCTGCGCCACAGGTACCAGGTGGCGACGGTCCGCCACGGCCGCCAGGCCTCCCCGATCGCGCGGGCCTCGTCTCGCGAGACCTTCTGTCCGTCCCGATAATTGGTTCCGATGCCCCGCAGCAGGCCGATGTCGTCGACCGGATAGACGTCGGGGCGCAGCAGATTAAAGATCAGGAACATCTCGGCTGTCCAGCGCCCTATGCCGCGTACGCAACAGAGTTCCTCGATGATCGTCTCGTCGTCGGCCCCCGGCCAGCGGTCCGGATCGACCTCGCCGCAGGCGAAACGGGCGGCGAGATCCTTCAGGTATTCGGCCTTGCGGCCGGACAGCCCGCAGGCGCGCAGCGAGGTCGCGCGCATCCGCACGACCCGCGCCGGCACGACCTCGCCGGCCTTTGCGGCGAAGCGGTCCCAGACCGACTGGGCGGCCTTCACCGAGATCTGCTGGCCGACGATCGAGCGCGCCAGCGTCTGGAACGCGTCGCCGCGCGATACCAGGTGCGCGGGGCCGCAGGCGCGGATGATCCGGCCCATCGTGCGGTCGCGCCGCGCGAGCGCGCGGCAGGCGTCGTCCCAGTAGTCGGGCTTCATCAGTGCCCCCGCAGCGGCAGGTTGAACAGCAGGTTCTGCGGCTTCATCCTCAGCACCCCGGCCTCGTCGGCGGCCAGCGCCAGGTAGACCGGCTTGCCGGCGACCGCCGGGTCCTGGTCCTCGAGCCGCTCGAAGTCCAGCCGCATCAGCAGCAGGATGCGGCGGTGCTCGTCGGGCGTGAGCCCCTCCTCGCGGTACAGCTTGTCGAGCAGCTGCGAGGCTTGCGCGTCCAGCCCGACGTGCCAGCGCCAGCGCGCGTCGTCGATCGAGGCGAGCGTCGTCACACGAACCGGCACGCCGAGCAGGTGCCCGACCCAGCGGCGGACAAGGTCGCAGAACATCGCCGACGCGGTGCGGCCGTGCGTGATCTCGACCGCGAAATCGTGGCGCTCGTCGCGCCCGAAGTACGCCGATGCGTTGGGGCGGTCGATCACTTCGAGGTCGACGTCCGCCCCCGCCTTCGTCCTGACGTTCGCCTGCGCGAGCAGGCGACCGAGGTTGCCGAGCCCCGGGTCCCCGGCGCGCGCCTCGACGGTCTCGAGGTCGGCGAGCACGACGCGGTTCTCGAGCAGCGAGACGCGCTGCTCGCGGAACCACAGCTCGGCCACGCGCAGCAGCAGCCCGTCCTCGCTGTCGGCCAGCATGTGGTGGACGATGATTTGCGCGAGCTGCGCGACGAACAGCGGCGGCACGTCGATGCGCCCGGAGTGCTGCGCGTCTGCGAAGATCGCGACGTAGGCGGCCTGCAGGTTCGGGGCGCCCAGCAGGCGGTCCCGAAAGCGCAGGAACAGCCGCCAGTTCTCGCGCGCGTCCGCGTCGGCCAGCGCGTCGAGCTCGCCGCTGGCGCCGGTGGCGACCGGCCGGCGCGGCTCGGCCATCAGCGCGGCGTGCAGCGCGCGCTCGGCCTCGCAGGACTCGGCGACCGGCGCGAGTTCGGGCCGCTCGAGGTACGCGCGCAGGAACGCGTCGGTCGGCTGCAGCCCGCCGTGCTCGTCGGCGTCGAGCAGCGCCAGCCCCGAGTGGATCCAGAACGGCTTCATCGGGCCAGGGCCTGTCCCGTCGGCGCTTGCGCGGCCAGCCTGCTCACGAGCGTCGCCAGACCGTGCCGGCCGGCGTGTCCTCGAGCACGATCCCCTGCGCGGTGAGCTCGCCGCGGATCCGGTCGGCCGTCGCGAAGTCGCGCGCCTTCTTGGCTGCCGCGCGCGCGGCGATCATCGCGTCGATCGCCGCGTCGTCGGGCACACCGGCGGCCGCCTGCGCCGCGTCGCTGCCGTGCAGGCCCGTACGCTTGACCTCCGACGGAGCGCGTGCCAGCAGCCCGAGCAGCCCCGCGAGGCGGCGCAGGCGCGCCTCGGTCGCCGGGACCTGGGTCGCGCGCTCGCCGCCGCCCTGCCCGCCCGGGGCCGCGGCCCGCGCGCGGTTCAGCTCGCTCGCGAGGTCGAACAGCACCGACAGCGCGACCGGCGTGTTGAAGTCGTCGTCCATCGCTTCGCGAAAGCGCGCCGCCTGGGGATCGTCCCAGTCGATCGGGGCCGGCTCGCCCGCCGCCGCCGCGCCCTCGTCGGACAGCGCACCGTAGAGCCTCAGCAGCGCCTGGCGAGCGTCCTCGAGGTGCGCGTCGGAGTAGTTGAGCGGGCTGCGGTAGTGCGCGCGCAGGATGAACAGCCGCACCACCTCGGCGTCGAACTTCCTCAGCACTTCGCGGATCGTGAAGAAGTTGCCGAGCGACTTCGACATCTTTTCGTCGTCGACGCGCACGAAGCCGTTGTGCATCCAGTAGCGCACGAAGCGGCAGTTCAGCGCGCCTTCGCTCTGCGCGATCTCGTTCTCGTGGTGCGGGAACTGCAGGTCGGCGCCGCCGCCGTGGATGTCGATCGTCTTGCCGAGCAGGCTGGTGGCCATCGCCGAGCACTCGATGTGCCAGCCCGGGCGGCCGAAGCCGTAGCGCGATTCCCACTTCGCCTCGCCGGGCTCGTCGGCCTTCGCCGCCTTCCAGAGCACGAAGTCGAGCGGATCCTGTTTCGCGTCGTCGACCGCGACGCGCTCGCCGGCACGCAGGTCGTCGAGCGACTTGCCCGACAGGCGGCCGTAGCCGGGGAACTTGCGCACCGCGTAGTTGACGTCGC
The DNA here is from genome assembly GCA_023954045.1 of Burkholderiaceae bacterium. Lineage (GTDB taxonomy): Bacteria > Pseudomonadota > Gammaproteobacteria > Burkholderiales > Burkholderiaceae_E > Zeimonas. The sequence continues at coordinate 166,414 of JAMLIR010000001.1, forward strand.
CGTCGGCGGCCCGATAGGCGAGTCCGTTCTTCTCGAGCAGTTCGATGAGCCCGAGCATCTGCGGCACGTACTGCGTGGCGCGCGGCTCCTGGTCGGGGCGCTCGACGCCGAGCGCGTCGGCGTCCTCGTGCATCGCCCGGATGAAGCGGGTCGTGAGCTGCGAGATCGTCTCGCCGTTCTCGACCGCACGCCGGATGATCTTGTCGTCGATGTCGGTGATGTTGCGCACGTAGGTGAGGCGGTATCCCGACGCGCGCAGCCAGCGCTGCACCACGTCGAACACCACCAGCACGCGCGCGTGGCCCACGTGGCACCAGTCGTAGACCGTCATGCCGCAGACGTACATGCGCACCTTGCCCGGCTCGAGCGGGACGAATTCTTCCTTGCTGCGCGTGAGCGAGTTGTAGATCCGGAGCATGGGTCGGGGCCTGGCGGACCGGCGCGGACGGCGCCGGCTGGGCGCGGGGCGCCCGGCGGCCGGCAAGGCGCGATTGGCTAGAATGCGCGGATGCGATCGAGTATAGCAGCGTCGACCCTGCTGTTCGCCGCCGCCCTCGGCGCCGGCGCGCCGGCCGCCGGGGCGGAGGACGCCGCCCAGGTGGCGCCCGCTCCCCGGACCGGGCCCGCGGCCGCCCCCGCTGCAGGCGCCGCTACCGCTCCCGCTGCAGGCGCCGCCGCCGCGCGCGCCAGCGATCCCCGGGCCGCGACCGCGGCGCTGGAATCGGCGCGCAAGCTCTTCGCCGAGCACCGCAACGACGAGGCGCTGGCGGCGATCGACTCCGGCCTGAAGGCTTCGCCCGCCGACGCGCAACTGCGCTTCCAGCGCGGCGTGGTGCTCACCGCCATGGGGCGCACCGACGAGGCAATCGCCGCCTTCGAGGCGCTGACGCAGGAATTCCCCGAGCTGCCCGAGCCGCACAACAATCTTGCCGTGCTGTACGCGGCGCGCGGCGACCTCGACCGCGCGCGCGCGGCCCTCGAAGACGCGGTACACGCGCTGCCCTCGTACGCGCTGGCGCACGAGAACCTGGGCGACGTCCACCTGCGGCTGGCCGAGCGCGCCTACGAACGCGCCACGAAGGCCGACGCCGCGAACCGCTCGGCCCGCGAGAAGCTCGCGCTGGCCCGCGAGCTGATCTCGAAGGTGTCGCCCGCCGCGAGCCGGCCGGCCGACGCCCGGCCCGCCGAACCGCGCCCCGCCGCAGCGTCCGGCGCGACCCCCGCCGCCGCGCGCTGAGCAGCCCGGCCCTCTTTCACGACCTCACCGGAGTCCACGATGCTCAAGAAACTGCCGTTGATCGGCGCCCTCGTCGCAGCCCTCTCCGTCGTGCCCGAGGGCGCGTCGGCGGCCCCGAACCCGCAGGTGCTGGTGAAGACCTCGATGGGCGAATTCGTGATCGAGCTCTATCCGGACAAGGCGCCGGCGAGCGTGGCGAACTTCCTGCAGTACGTGAACGACGGTTTCTACAGCGGGACGATCTTCCACCGCGTGATCGGCAGCTTCATGATCCAGGGCGGCGGGTTCACCGCCGAGCTCTACAAGGGGCAGCTGCGCCCGAAGGCGACGCGCGCGCCGATCGCGATCGAGTCGAAGAACGGACTGAAGAACGACACCGGCTGGGTCGCGATGGCGCGCACCGGCGACCCGAACTCGGCGACCAGCCAGTTCTTCGTCAACGTCGTCGACAACGTCAACCTGAACTACCCGAACCCGGACGGCCACGGCTACGCGGTGTTCGGCAAGGTGGTGAGCGGGATGGACGTGGTGAACGCGATCCGCAAGGTGCGCACCACCTCGGTCGGCCCGTACCAGGACGTGCCGGTCGACGCCGTCGTGATCGATTCGATGGCCGTCGTCGGCGGCGCCCGGTGATCGAAGTCGGGCGAGCGGCGCGCGAAGCCGCGCTGTTCTGCTCCGACATGCACCTGGGCGACCACGACCCGCGCACCGCGGCGCTGTTCTTCGAGCGGCTCGACGGCGAGGCGCGCGCGGCCAGCCACCTGTTCCTGCTGGGCGACCTGTTCGAGGCGTGGGTCGGCGACGACCAGCCCGACGCGGTCGCGCGCGAGCTGCTCGATCGGCTGTCGGCGCTCGCCGCCGCCGGGACGCGCGTCTACGCGATGCGCGGCAACCGCGACTTCCTGCTCGACGTCGCGTTTCCGCCCGCCGCGGCAGCGCGGCCCGCGCAGCCGTTTCGCGAGCGCAGCGGCGCGGCGCTGCTCGAGGATCCGTGCACGGTCATGCTGTTCGGCGAGCCGGTGCTGCTCGCTCACGGCGACGCGCTGTGCACCGACGACGTCGACTACCAGCACGCCCGCGCGCTGGCGCGCAGCGAGGGCTGGCAGCGCGACTTCCTCGCGCGCCCGCTGGACGAGCGGCTGCGGATCGCGCGCGAGTTGCGCGGCGAGAGCCGCCGGGTCCAGGCAGCGCGCGCGATGGGCGACGCCGATCCCGGCGACGTGAATCCGCGCGCGATCGACGCGGCGATGCGCGCGGCGCGCGTGCGCACGATGGTGCACGGGCACACCCATCGGCCTGCCTGCCATCGCTGGAAGCTGGACGGCGCGCCGGCATGCCGCTGGGTGCTGCCCGACTGGCACGCGGGCCGTGCCGGGCTCGAGCGCGGCGGCTTCCTGCGCGTGGACGCGACCGGCTGGACGACGACCGGCGGACCGGCCGGCAACTGAGGCCGCGCTACTCGACCATCCGGTTCAGCGCCGGCGCATCGAGCGGCTCGCACGACTCGGTGACCTCGCCGCCCAGCCGGGCCAGCGCCGCCTGCAGTTGCTCGATCGTGCGGTCCTGTTCGGCCACGTGGTCGATCAGCCGGTGCAGCGCGAGCGACAGCGGGTCGTCGCCGCCCTGCGTGACCGCGTAGGCCGAGAACCCCATCTTCTGCGCCTGCGCCTCGCGGCGCTTGTCGGCGTCCTCGACGATCACCCGCGCCGGAATGCCGACCGCGGTCGCGCCGGCCGGCACCGCCTTGAGCAGTACCGCGTTCGAGCCGACCCGCGCGCCGGCACCTACGGTGAACGGCCCCAGCACCTTGGCGCCGGCGCTGACGACGACACCGTTCTCCAGCGTCGGGTGGCGCTTCCTGCCACGGTCGAGCGACGTGCCGCCGAGCGTGACCCCCTGGTAGATCGTGCAGTCATCGCCGACCTCGGCGGTTTCGCCGATCACCACGCCCATGCCGTGATCGATGAAGACCCGCCTGCCCATCTTCGCGCCGGGATGGATCTCGATGCCGGTGAGCAGCCGGCCAAGCTGCGATACCGCGCGCGCCAGCGTCTGCAGGCCCGAATTCCACAGCGCATGCGCAACCCGGTGCAGTGCCAGCGCGTGCACGCCCGGATAGCACAGCAGCACCTCGAGCCTCGAACGCGCGGCCGGATCCTTTTCCAGCACGGCGGTGATGTCCTCCCGCAGGCGCGCGAACATCGGGACCCCTCCGAAAGTGGACGAACCGCTCCAGTTTAAGCGCTTTGCGGCGGTCCTGCCGTCGACGCGGGCAAGTGGACCCAGCCGCTCATCAGGCGGCGCGCGCTGCGCGAGAGCACCGCCTTGTCGAAGCACCAGCCGTCCGGCCCCTGCGAGACCTCCGCACCCACCGCCAGCACGCCGGAGACGTGGCCGATCCGGGTCGGCACCCCGGGCAGCGTCCGGGCGATCTCGGCGACCACGGTGCCGGGCAGCGCCGCGGCCGCCGCCAGCGCGATCGAGCCGGTGCCGGTGAATGCGTGATGCAACTTGCCCATCGACATGATCCGCGCCAGCAGGTCGATCCGGTCTGCGCCGACGTCGACGCCGGCGCTGGTGCGGTAGCCGGTCGGCCGCGCCACCCAGGCCACCTTCGGCGTGGCCGGCCGAAACGCAGTGGCGTACTCGGCGTCGTCGGCGAGGCCCATCCGCACCGCTGCGGCCGCGCGGATCGCCTCGAGCCGGGCGAGCAGCTTGCGTTGCCGATTGAACCCGTCGGGCAGCTCGCGGCCGGTGAGTCCCAGCGCCTCGGCGCGCACGAACACGGTCGGGTTGCCGGCCGTGATCATCGTCGCGCGGATGCTGCCCAGGCCGGGCACGGCGAGCTCGTCCTGCGGCGCGCCGGTTGGCAGCAGCGGAAGGACGCCGGCGCCTGCATCGTCGCCCCCGCCCTCGCGCCGCGGCTCGAGGAACTCGAGCCGGATCTCGGCGCCGGGAAACGGCACGCCGTCCTCCATGAACGCGCCGTCCTCGAGCACCTCGCCGTGGCGCACCGGAACGAACGCGTCGATGCGCTGGCCCACGTTCTGCTGCCAGATGCGCACGCGCGTCAGGCCGTCGACCGGCGCGACCAGCCCTTCGGCGATCGCGAACGGGCCGACCGCCGCCGACAGGTTGCCGCAGTTGCCCGACCAGTCGATCAACGGCTCGCCGATCGAGACCGCGCCGAACAGGTAGTCGACGTCGCAGTCGTCGCGGGTCGACGGCGCGATCAGCACGACCTTGCTCGTGCTCGAGGTCGCGCCGCCCATCCCGTCGGTGTGCTTGCCGTACGGATCGGGGCTGCCGATCACCCGCAGCAGCAGCGCGTCGCGCTCGCGCGGCGAGCGCGGCAGGTCGCGCACGTGAAAGAACACGCCCTTGCTGGTGCCGCCGCGCATGTAGACGGCCGGGATGCGTCGCAGGTTCATCGCCGGGTTCTCGCGTGCTTCTCGATCTGCGTGCAGATGCCGCGCAGGATGTCGACCTCCTCGGTCTCGAGCCGGGCGCGGGCGAACAGCCGGCGCAGCCGCGGCATCAGCTTCTTCGGATGGCGCGGATCGAGGAACCCGATCTCCACCAGCGCGCGCTCGAGGTGCGCGAACAGCGCCTCGACCTGCGCGTGCGTGGCGTGCTTCGGCGCGGGCGCCCCGTCGGCGGCCCTCGGCAGCACTGCCGCCGCCGCGGCGTCGACCGCTGCGGCGACCGGCGCGTCCGCCGCCGCATCGACCGGCTGGATCGTGCGCGCGCGCAGGCACCAGGCGAGGACCTGCACCGCCTGGGCGAGGTTCAGCGACGCGTAGTCCTCTTCGCCGGGAATGCTGCACAGTGCCTGGCAAAGGCCGACTTCCTCGATCGACAGGCCGGTGCGCTCCGCGCCGAACACGAAGGCGACGCGGTGCGCGCCGCCGGCGGCGAGTTCGCGCTCGGCCAGCCGCGCGCACGCGTCGGGCAATTGCGGATCGGGGCCGAATTCGCGCGGCTCGGCGCTGACCGCGATCGCCAGCGTGGTTCCCTCCAGCGCCTGCGCCAGCGACGTCACGACGCGCGCGCCCGCCAGCACGTCGTCGGCGCGGCTCGCGCGCGCGATCGCCTCGGGGTGGCTGCGCACGCCGGGGTCGCGCGGCGCCGCGAGCACCAGGCGGCGCAGGCCCATCGCCCGCATCGCCCGCGCCGCGGCGCCGACGTTGCCGGGATGGCTCGTGCCGACCAGCACGAACTCGACGCGGTCGAACCACGCCGGCGCGGGACGATGAAGGCTTGCCAGGGCGATCCCTTAGAATGACGGGTTCTGTTCAGTCACTACAGGCCCGATCGCCCATGCATCCGATGCTGAACGTGGCGGTCCGGGCGGCGCGTCGCGCCGGCCGGATCATCAACCGCGCGAGTCTCGACCTCGAGACGCTCGCGGTCGCGCGCAAGCAGCGCAACGACTTCGTGACCGAGGTCGACCACGCCTCGGAAAAGGCGATCATCGAGACCCTGCTCACCGCGTATCCGGACCACACGATCTTAGCAGAGGAGTCCGGCCATCTCGTGAAGGGCATGGCCGCCGGCCCCGAGCACAAGGTCGAGCAGGCCGAGCACGTCTGGATCATCGATCCGCTCGACGGCACCACCAACTTCATCCACGGGCTGCCGCAGTACGGGATCTCGATCGCGCTGATGCAGCGCGGCGTGGTCACGCAGGCGGTCGTCTACGACCCGAACCGCGACGAGCTGTTCACCGCCTCGAAGGGCGCCGGCGCGTTCCTGAACGACCGCCGCGTGCGGGTCTCGAAGCGCCAGAAGCTCGACGAGGCGCTGATCGGCACCGGGTTCCCCTACCGCAAGCTCGACCAGCTCGAGGAGTACCTGGCGATCTTCCGCAGCCTGACCGAGCGCGCGGGCGGCATCCGGCGCCCGGGCGCGGCGGCGCTCGACCTCGCCTACGTCGCCTGCGGGCGCTTCGACGGCTTCTTCGAGATGGGGCTGTCGCCGTGGGACGTCGCGGCCGGCAGCCTGCTGATCACCGAGGCCGGCGGCCTGGTCGGCGACTTCCACGGCGAGCCCGACTACCTGTTCTCCGAGCGCGTGGTCGCCGGCACGCCGAAAGTGTTCGTCGCGATGATCGGCCTGCTGCGCGGCATGCCGCCGGTCGACAGAGGCTGAGCGAGGGCTGGGCGGCTGCGGCGCCGGGCCCCGGCTGCCACGCTTCAGGCGCCCGAATCGAGCCAGGCGGCCAGCCCGTCGGCGTTCAGCATGATGTCGAGCTCGAAGAGCTCGAACAGCGCCGGCCCGTTCACCGGCCAGTCGTTGCGGCGCGCCTCCTCGATCAGCATCGCGCGCACGCCTTCGCGCAGGCGCTCGGCGCGCGCCGGCCCGGCGTCGCGGCAATCGAGCGCGAGCCGCACGTGCGCATCGATCAGCCGGTGCAGGTCGACGCCGTGGCGCTGCACGTCGGTCACCTGCCCGAAGTGGGTCACGTAGATCGCGCCCGGCGACCTCGCGAGCAGCCGGTCGATCGACGCGTGCAGCGCCGGCGGATCGAACTGCACCGGCGTCGTCGACGGGAAGATCGCCTGCCGCCCGTCGCGCTCGAGCTCGCGGTACGACAGCCCGAACGTGTCGCCGGCGAAGACGTGGCCGGTGCGCTCGTCGACGATGCACGCGTGATGGCGGGCGTGCCCGGGCGTATCCAGGAACTCGAACTGGCGCCCGTTCAGCGACAGGGTCGCGCCGTCGGGCATCTCGACGACCCGCGCGGCCGGCACCGGGACGATGTCGCCGTACATGCGCTGCGCAGCCTCGGCGCCGTAGACCTCGACCGTCGCCGCGGCCAGCCGCGTCGGGTCGATCATGTGGCGCGCGCCGCGCGGATGCACCGCGAGCCGCGCGTTGGGGAAGTTCGCCATCAGCGTTCCGGCGCCGCCCGCGTGGTCCAGGTGCACGTGGGTGAGCATCACCCAGTCGACCTTCCCGGCACCCAGGCCGCGCTCGGCCAGCGCCGCCAGCACCCGCGGCAGCGAGTCGTTCGAGCCGGTGTCGACGATCGCCGCGCGACCGCCCTCGACGACGAGGTGCACCGCATCGAGCATCGGGCGCACGAAACCCGAGTCGACGGCGACGATTCCCTGGCCGTAATCAATCGAAGAGGGCATCGAGACCTCCTGGCGGCTCGAAGCGGCTCTCGCGCACGAGGAGCCGGGTCGGGCCGGGCATGGCACGCGCGCGCACGCTGTGCCGCTCGTCGCCGGGATAGACCATCGTTCGCACGCCGCCGGCCTCGAACGACTCGGGCTCGATCACCGGCGGCGGGCGCCGCCGCGCTTCGTCGAGCACCGCGGCCACGCTGTCGTGCCGGCCGACCTGCGCGAGGCTCATGATCTGCGCGGGCGCGAGCACGATCTCGCGGCGACGGTAGCGCTCGATCGCCTGGCGCGGCGTGAGCCACACGCTCTCGGTCGCCTCGTGGTCGTCGTGCCGCGCGTTCTGGCCCCCCGGCAGCGCAGCGACGAAGAAGCGCGCGTCGAAGCGCTTGTTCATCATCGCCGGCACCTTCGGCGTGATCCAGCGCGTGAACGGCACCAGCGCCTCGCTGGCCAGCTCCAGCCCGAGCTCGGCGAGCAGCGCGCCGAACGCAAGCCCCTCGCGCGCGCGGCGCACCGCGCGCTCGGCGAGACCGGCGTCGGCGCCGCGCGCGAGCAGGACGCTGGCTTCCTCGAAGGTCTCGCGGCACGCGGCGACGAAGAAGCCGGCCGCGACCCGCGCGTCGAGCCCGGCCTCGCCGAGCCGCGCCTGCAGCGCCTCCGGCCGCGCGCCGGCGCGCCGCAGCAGCGCTTCGTCGCTGTCGGACTGGTCGAGCTTGCCCCCGGGAAAGACGTAGGCACCGCCCAGCACGTCCGAAGCTCCGTGCCGGCGCAGCATCAGCACTTCGGGGCCGCGGTCGCCGTCGCGCAGCAGCACGACGGTGGCCGCCGGGCGCGGCGGGGTATCGACGGGACGGAAGAACGGTTCCATGGGCGACCCGAATTCTGCCTGAACGCGCACCGACAGCCCGGTGGGCTATCATCCGTCCTGGAACACGGACCATGAACGCGACGCCAACGAAACGCCAGCTCGACGCCGCCGCCCTGCCGGGCGCGGCGCGCACGCGCGCGCGCATCGCGTCCCCGGGACGCCAGATCGAGGCCGCCAGCCGCAACGGCTCGCCGGCCTTCGATCTCTGAGCCCGGCGATCCTCCGCACCGACCCACCCGCCCCTTACTGATCGCCGGGCCCACTCGAAGGGGCCCCGTTTCGACGCGCGCCGCCGGCGCGCACACAGGATTCGCCATGAACCGTACCGCCCTCGCCCCGCGCGTGATCACCGAACTCGACCACGTGCGCATCGACCGCCTGCTCTCGCGCGCGCAGCGCGCCGGCGACGACACGCTGCACGAACTTCTCGACGACGCCGACGTGGTGTCGCCCCGGCAGGTGCCCGCCGACGTCGTCACCATGTACACGCAGGTCCGCGTCGAAGACCCGCGCGACGGCACGCAGCGCAAGCTCGCCGTCTGCTATCCCGAGGACGCCGAGCCCGGCGCCGGCTTCGTATCGGTGCTCTCGCCGATCGGCACGGCGCTGCTCGGGCGCCGGCGCGGCGAGACAGTCGCCTGGACGACGCCGAACGGCGGCCTGCAGACGCTGCGGATCGTCGAGTTGCTGTTCCAGCCCGAGGCGAGCGGCGACTTCACGCTGTGACGCCCGGGGACCGCGGATTGCGCCCCGACGTCGAGCGGCGCGGCGACGAGCGCGCGTGCGCCGCGCCGCTCAGCGGCCGAGCGCGCGCATCACCGCGCCGGTGCGGTTCTCCACGCCGAGCCTGCGATACATGTTCTGCAGGTGCTTGCCCACGGTGCGCGGGCTCACGCCGAGCAGCTGCGCGATGCACTCGTCGGTCTTGCCGGCGGCGAGCCAGCCGAGGATCTCGGTCTGCCGCGGCGTGAGCCGCTGCGGTGACGCGATCGCGCCGCTCGCAGATCGCTCGCGCTCGATCAGCACGGTGCACCCCGACGGACACGAGCGCGGCAGGCAGTGCAGCACCAGGCGCGCGCCGCTCGATTCGTCGACCAGCGACGCGCTGCGCCGGTCTTCGGGGCAGGCGGCCGCCTCGCTCACCTGCGCGCGCAGCCACTGCAGCACCGGGCCCGGCAACACCGGCCCGGGACGCTGCGACGGATGGCGGCGCGCGATCTCCGCGAGCCATGCGAGCGCCGGGCCCGAGGCGTCGACGATGCCGAAATCGCGGTCCAGCGTGATCGCAGCGATCCGGCCATCGCCCGCGATGCCGTGCAGCAGCCCGGCCGCGCAGTCCGAGCACGCGCTCGCCAGCGCCTGCCGGTAGAGCGCCGCGACCTGCGGGCGCACCGCCTCGAGCAGGCCGAGCTCGGCGTCGGAGAAATCGCGGCCCGCGCGGTTCAGCACGATGCCCGACAGCCGGCCCGGCTCCCAGGCGAGCGGCAGCAGCAGCACGCGGTCCAGGCCCAGCGGCTCGTAGTACGCACCGAAGAGCTCGCTGCGCCTGAAGTCGGCGTCGGGGACGCAATCCGAGAGCCGGATCGCCCGCGCGTGCGGATGCCGCAGATGGTGCCGCACGAGCGGATGGCTGCCGAGCAAGCGGTCGAAGGCTGCGGAGTCGAAGCCCCCCGGCGGCTCGGGCGGCTGGGCCGACAGGAAGCGCCGCCCCGCCGCCAGGTCGCAGACGCTGAGCGTCGTGAACTCCGAGCGCACGATCCGCGCGAGCGTGCGCAGCAGCTCGGCCACCTGCTGCGACGACGGGCGCGCGCGTTCCCCAACGGTCCCGAGCAGGCGGGACGCGCGAGCGAGTTCACCCGGGCGCGACTGTCTCACGGTGCGCTCCACCAGGCGGCGCCTACGCAAGGATGCGTATTTACCCCCGGCCGGCGGAAGCGGAAATTATCCGCGCCCGTGCCCGCGCGCGCCATCCGCAGCGCAGCGAACGGTTCGATCCGCACTGTCCGACCCGAGGAGGCGACCATGGCTGTCGACGAAGCGAAGCTGAATGCCCTGGTGGGCAGGATCGTCGAGGAGTTCGGCGCGATCGCGAACGCGCCGCTGGTGGTGCTGGGCGACCGGCTCGGCCTGTTCAGGAAGATGGCCGGCGCCGGGCCGATGGACGCCGAGGCGGTGTCCGATGCCAGCGGCGTCCGCCTTCGCTATGCGCAGGAGTGGCTGAACGCGATGGCCGCGAGCGGCTACGTCGACTACGACGCGAAATCCGGCCGCTACCGCCTGTCCGACGAGGCCGCGATGGTGTTCGTCGACGAGGACAGCCCGGCATTCCTGGCCGGGGGCTTCGAGGTGCTGGGCGCGCTGTACCAGGACCTCGACAAGGTCCAGCGCGCGTTCACCACCGGAACCGGCCTCGGATGGCACGAACACCACCCGATGCTGTTCTCGGGCACCGAGCGCTTCTTCCGCGCCGGCTACAACACGCACCTGGTGCCCGAGTGGATTCCCGCGCTCGAGGGAGTCGACGCGAAGCTGCGCAAGGGCGCACGGGTCGCCGACGTCGGCTGCGGGTTCGGCGCCTCGACGATCGTGATGGCCAGGGCCTATCCCGCCTCGCGCTTCGTCGGCTTCGACTACCACCCGCTGTCGATCGAGACCGCCCGCCGCAAGGCGGCCGAGGCCGGCGTCGCGGACCGCGTCGAGTTCCAGGTCGCCGGGGCCAAGGACTATCCCGGGACCGGTTACGACATGGTGGCCTTCTTCGACTGCCTGCACGACATGGGCGACCCGGTCGGCGCCGGCCGGCACGTGCGGGAGACGCTGGCGCCCGACGGGGCCTGGATGCTGGTCGAACCGTTCGCCGGCGACACGGTCGCCGAAAACCTCAATCCGGTCGGCCGCGTCTATTACGCGGCTTCCACGATGGTCTGCACGCCGTGCTCGCTGTCGCAGGAGGTGGGCCTGGGACTGGGCGCGCAGGCCGGCGAGCGCCGGCTGCGCAAGGTCGCCGAGGCGGCAGGGTTCGGGAGCTTCCGTCGCGCGACGCAGACGCCGTTCAACCTGATTTTCGAGGCCCGCGCCTGAGCAGCGTTTCCCGTCCCGGCACGGCGAGCGTGCCGGGATCCGCAATGGCGCAGGGCCGACCGCCCTCCTCGAAGGTCCCGCGGCACGCCGCGACGCGGCAGCCGACCGCGCGGCAGCCACGTGCATTGGCACGAAAAGTGCGTGTCCCGTGGCGGCCCGGACCAAACCAGAGGAGAACGAACACATGGCCCACATCGTCATCGTCGGCGCGAGCACCGGCGGGATGCCCGCCGCGTACGAGATCCGCGACACGCTCGGCTCCGGACACCGGATCACGGTCGTCAATCCGTCGGAGACCTTCAGCTTCGTGCCGTCGAACCCGTGGATCGCGGTGGGCTGGCGCAAGCGCAGCGACACCTGCTTCCCGATCGCGCCATACCTGAAGAAGCGCGACATCGACTTCATCGCGCAGGCGGTCACCGAAATCCAGCCCGACGCGAACAAGGTCGTGCTGGCCGACGGCCAGCAGCTGTCCTACGACTACCTGGTGATCGCGACCGGCCCGAAGCTCGCATTCGACGAGATCGAAGGCTTCGGCCCCGAAGGCAACACCGAGTCGATCTGCACGATCGACCACGCCGAGAAGGCGTACGCGAGCTGGCAGCGTTTCATCGCCGACCCGGGACCGATCGTCGTCGGCGCGACGCAGGGCGCCTCGTGCTTCGGCCCGGCCTACGAGTTCGCGTTCATCATGGACTCCGACCTGCGCAAGCGGCGCCTGCGCAGCAAGGTGCCGATGACCTTCGTGACCTCGGAGCCGTACATCGGCCACCTCGGGCTGGGCGGGGTCGGCGACTCGAAGACGATGCTCGAGTCGGAGCTGCGCCAGCACCACGTGAAGTGGATCTGCAACGCCAAGGTCGTTCGAGTCGAGCCCGGCAAGATGGTCGTCGCCGAGCACAACGAGAAGGGCGAGGTCGTCAGGGAGCACGAACTGCCGTTCAGGTACTCGATGATGATCCCGGCGTTCAAGGGCGTCGACGCGGTCGCGAAGGTCGGCGACAAGCTGGTGAATCCGCGCGGCTTCGTGAAGGTCGACGAGTTCCAGCGCAACCCGGCATGGAAGAACATCTACTCGGTGGGCGTGTGCATCGCGATTCCGCCGGTCGAGGCCACGCCGGTGCCGACCGGTACGCCGAAGACCGGCTACATGATCGAGTCGATGGTGACCGCGGTCGCGCACAACATCCGCGACGACCTCGCCGGAAAGCCGGTCTCCGAGAAAGGCACCTGGAACGCGATCTGCCTGGCCGACATGGGAGACACCGGCGTCGCGTTCGTCGCGATCCCGCAGATCCCGCCGCGCAACGTCGCGTGGATGAAGAAGGGCAAGTGGGTGCACCTGGGCAAGGTCGCGTTCGAGAAGTACTTCCTGCGGAAGATGAAGAAGGGGTCGTCCGACCCGATCTACGAGAAGTACGTGCTCAAGGCGCTGGGCATCACCCGGCTGCAGGACGAGTCGAAGCCGAAGGCCGGCTGAGACCCCGCCCCTCGCAGCTGCGGGGGCCACCTCCGCCGGGCGCCGCCGGCACCGGCGTGTCATGACAAAGCCGGTACACTGTCATGACACGTCATGTCCGACGGCGGTCCGGAGGCGCGCATGGCAGCCGACTCGAAGCCCAGCTGCGAGCAGATCATCGACATCATGGTCGATCCCTTCGTGGTGATCGACCGCGACTACCGCATCGTCGCGGCGAACCGCGCCTATCGCGAGCGTTACGGGGTGGAAGCCCACGACGTGGTCGGCCGGCTCTGCCACGAGGTCTCGCACCACTCGGAGGTGCCGTGCAGCCGCAACGGCGAGCACTGCCCGCTCGAGGAGGTGTTCGAGCGCAAGCAGGCCACGCAGGTGATGCACGTGCACTTCGACCGCGACGGCGGCGAGGAGTACGTGCAGCTGCACTCCAGCCCGCTGCTGGGCGACGACGGCGAGGTGCGCTACGTCGGCGAGACGATCTTCCGCGTGGCGAGCGCGCAAGGCGACGACGCCGCGCGCCTCATCGGCCGCTCGCAGCCGCTGCTGCGCATGACCAGCCTGCTGCAGCGCGTGGCGCCCACGCAGACCACGGTGCTGCTGCTCGGCGAGAGCGGCGTGGGCAAGGAGCAGGTCGCCAAGTACCTGCACCACTATTCGAACCGCGCCCACGGGCCGTTCGTGGTGGTCGACTGCGCGGCACTGGGCGCGAACCTGATCGAGAGCGAGCTCTTCGGCCACGAGAAGGGCTCGTTTACCGGCGCGTCGCAGCGCACCCGGGGCCTGTTCGAGGCGGCCGACGGCGGGACGCTGTTCATCGACGAGATCGGCGAGCTGCCGCTGCCGCTGCAGGCCAAGTTGCTGCGCGCGCTCGAGACCGGCACGATCCGGCGCGTCGGGGGTACCGGCTACGTGAAGGTCGACGCGCGCATCATCGCGGCCACCAACCGCGACATGCGGCAGATGGTCGCCGACGGCCTGTTCCGGCAGGACCTCTACTACCGGCTGTCGGCGTTCCCGGTCACGGTGCCGCCGCTGCGCGAGCGCAAGGACGACATCGCCCGGCTGGCCGAGCACTTCCTGTCCCGGATGGAGGACGCCGACCGCCACCTTCCGCTCAGCCCCGAGGTGATCGAGGCGCTGCTCGCTTACGACTACCCGGGCAACGTGCGCGAGCTGCGCAACATCGTCGAACGCGCCGCGATCCTGGCCTGCGACGATGCGCTTCGCCCGAGCCACATCGTTCTCGACGAGCCGCGCCGGCCCAGCGCGCACGGCGCGGCGCGCCACGCGCGCGCGCCGGCAACGCCCCCGCGTCGCGCGGGCCCGGTCGCCGACGAGGCGATCGCCCAGGCGCTGCACGATTGCGCCGGCCACCGCGGGCAGGCGGCGGCGCAGCTGGGCATCAGCGAGCGCACCCTGTACCGCCGGCTCGGGCGGCGACGGCCCGCGAGCGCCGACTGATCCGCGCAATGCATTCGATGGAATAAACCCAGCGCGTCGACCGTCTCGGGTGGGTGGGACGCGGCCGCGCCCGGCGTCCGGTCCCCACAGGAGGAGGACGACGACGATGAGAAAGAGAGACTTCCTGGCCGGAGCCGGCGGATCGCTGGCCGCCGGCGCGCTCGGCGCAATCGCGCCGGGCCTCGCGCGGGCGGCGGCACCCTGGCAGCCAGGCGAGCTGGCGGAGGGCACGATCGACTCGGCGACGCTCGAGGCGCTGCCGGGCAAGGTGCCGTTGATCAAGCGCAGCTATCGGCCGACCAACTACGAAACCCCGATCGACTACCTGCGCACGGCGATCACGCCGAACAACGCGTTCTTCGTGCGCTGGCACCTTTCGGGCATTCCCGCGGTCAAGCTGCATGACTGGCGGCTCAAGGTCGGCGGAGAGGCGGCCGGCAAGGCGCTCGAGTTCGACATGGCCACGCTGCGGCGCGAGTTCGAGCAGGTCGAGCTGGTCGCGGTCTGCCAGTGCTCGGGCAACCGGCGCGGCATGTTCCAGCCGCACGTCGCGGGCGTCGAATGGGGCGTGGGCGCGATGGGCAACGCGCGCTGGACCGGCGTGAGGCTGCGCGACGTCCTCGACAAGGCGGGCGTGAAAGCCGGCGCGATCGAAGTCGCCTTCAACGGGGCCGACGGCGGCGTGTTTCCGGCCACGCCCGACTTCGTCAAGAGCATCCCGGTCGACAAGGCGCGCGACGAGCACACGATGATCGCCTTCGAGATGAACGGCAAGCCGCTGCCGGCCGCCAACGGCTTCCCCGCGCGGCTGATCGTTCCGGGCTGGACCGGCACCTACTGGATGAAGCAGCTCACCGACCTCGACATCCGCACCAAGCCCCAGGGCGGGTTCTGGATGAACCCGGCCTATCGGGTGCCGGCCGGCCGCTTCCCGCACGCCGACGCCTTCGCGACCCAGGCGACGCCGGCGAACACGCCGATCACCGACATCGTCGTCAATTCACTGGTCACGTCGATCCACGACGGCGAGCGGGTCCGCCGCGGGCAGACGGTCGAGGTCGCCGGCATCGCATGGGACGGCGGCCGCGGCATCCGCGACGTGCAGGTGTCGACCGACGCCGGGCGCAGCTGGCAGCCGGCGAAGCTGGGACACGACTACGGCCCCTATTCGTTCCGCCAGTACAGCTACCGGTTCCGCCCGGAGAAGGAAGGTGTCCACCTGGTGATGGTCAAGGCGACCAACGCGCGCGGCGACACGCAGACGATGAACCTGGTGCACAACCCGGCCGGCTACCACCACAACGTGGTGGAGCGCATCCAGGTCGAAGTGGTCTGAGGAGGCTGCCATGATGCGAACCCTGATCGCGGCAGCCCTCGCCGCTTCCTGCGCCACCGGCTGGGCGGCCGAGGCGCAGTTCAAGCTGAAAGACGCGCCCGGCGTGCAGCAGGTCTACACGAACTGCATGTCCTGCCACAGCGTGGACTACATCCAGCTCAACTCGCCGTTCCTCGACCACAAGGGTTGGGAGGCCGAGGTCGCGAAGATGATGAAGGCCTACGGAGCCCCGGTGAAGGCCGAGGACGTGCCGGCGATCGTCGACTACCTCGCCAGGAACTACGGCAAGCAGTAGCGTCGGGCGGCGGCCCGGGCGTCGCGCGAATGCGCGCGCCCGCGGTCAGCCGGCCTGCAGCGCGCGCACGTCGACCTGCCGCGCAAGACGCGTCGTGTCCTCCGGGAACGCGAGCCGCGTGCCCGGCGCCAGCAACGCCGCGGTCCCGCCGGCGATCCCGTGGCGGAACGCGTCCTCGAGCGAGCCGCCCGACGCGAGGCGCCAGAGCATCGCGGCGACGAAGCTGTCGCCGGCCCCGACCGTGCTGGCGATCTCGACCTGAAGCGCCGGGGCGCGCAACACCGAGTCGCGGGTGGCCAGCAGCGCGCCGCGATGACCCAGCGACAATGCGACGACCTCGGCCCTGCCGGAGCGCACGAGATCCCGTGCCGCGCGCGCCCAGTCGGCCTCCGCTTCGAGCGCGTCCCCGGTGAGCTCGCGAAGCTCGCGCAGGTTCGGCTTGGCCAGGTAGACGCCTTCGTCGAGTGCCGCCGCGAGCGGCGGCCCGGACGTGTCCAGCACCATGCGGGCGCCCCGGTCGCGCGCCGCGCGCGCGAGACGCGCGAAGAAGTCCTCCGGAACGCCGCCAGGCAGGCTGCCGCTGCCGACGACCCAGGCCGGCGCCTCGGTCAGCGACGCGACGCCGTCGATGCAGGCCTGCCACTCGCCGGGCGCCAGTTGCGGGCCGGGCAGCACGAACCGGTACTCGCGGCCGCTCGCGTGCTCGATCACGGTGAAGCTCTCGCGGGTCTCGCCAGCGATGCCGATCGTGATGCTCGGCACCCCCTCGCGGTCGAGCAACTCGCGCAGCAACCGGCCCAGGTTCGGACCGGCCGGATACAGCGCGGTGCACCGGGCGCCGAACCGCGTGAGCACGCGCGCGACGTTGATCCCGCCGCCGCCAGGATCGCGCCGCACGTCGGTGCAGCGCAGCTTGTGCTCCGTCGTCACGACCTGCGTCACGGCCGACACGTCGATCGCGGGGTTCGGCGTCACCGTCAGGATGGCGTTGCTCACGGCATCACCACGGCCGCTTCGGCCAGGCGGGCCGCCGGCCGGCGCTCCATACCTGAAGTATCTTCTGAATAATCGTATTCAACCATTTGTTTATTATTCACTTTCGTTCCGACACGTGGTCGCTGATCGAGAACCCGGATGCACCCCGCGCCGACCCCCACGATGCGCCAGGCGGCGCCTCGCGCCCCCGCTGGCATACTTGCGAGCCAGATCCAAGGTACAGCGCAAGTGCCCTCGCCGCAGCCCTCACCGGCCCCCCGTCCTGTCGAGTCGGACCTGGCCGCCCACACCCCGATGATGGCGCAATACCTGCGCCTGAAGGCGGAGCACCCCGACCGGCTGATGTTCTACCGGATGGGCGATTTCTACGAGTTGTTCTACGCCGACGCGGAGCGCGCCGCGCGGCTGCTCGGCATCACGCTGACCCGGCGCGGCGTGTCCGCCGGCGAGCCGATCCCGATGGCGGGCGTGCCGGTGCATTCGGTCGAGCAGTACCTGGCGCGGCTGATCCGGCTCGGCGAGTCGGTCGCGGTCTGCGAACAGATCGGCGATCCCGCGACGTCCAAGGGCCCCGTCGAGCGCAAGGTCGTGCGCATCGTCACGCCCGGCACGCTGACCGACTCGCAGCTCCTGCCCGATCGCGACGACCGGATCCTCTTGGCGGTGCAGCCGGCGGGCAAAGCGGTCCGCGGCGCCGGCGCGGCCGGGAGTAGCGCCGACGCAATGGGCGCCGGCGCCGGTTCGACCGGGGGCGCCGCCTCCACCCGGGCGGCCCGGATGGGCCTCGCGTGGATGGTCGTGGCCAGCGGCGAGTGCTGGCTTGCCGAGCTGTCGATCGACGCGCTCGCGCGCGAGCTCGACCGGCTGCGCCCCGCCGAGGTCGTGCTTCCCGAGGACGCGACGCTGCCCCTGGCGCTGGCCGACGCGCTGGCCGGCGCCGCGATCGCGCGGGCCCCCGCGTGGCAGTTCGATGCCGTCCGCTCGCAGCGGCGCATCACCGCGTTGCTCGGCACCCGCGACCTCGCCGGCTTCGGCGCCCAGGAGATGGACGCCGCGATCGCCGCCGCGGGCGCCCTGCTCGACTACGTCGAGCGCACGCAGGGACAGGCGCCTTCGCACCTGCAGGCCCTGCGCGTCTTCACCGACGACGAGTTCGTGCTCCTCGACGCCGGCGCGCGGCGCAACCTGGAGCTCGTCGAGAGCCTGCGCGGCGACGACGGCGCCTCGCTGCTGCGCCTGCTCGACCGCTGCGCGACCAGCGCCGGTGGTCGCATGATGCGGCGCTGGCTGCTCGAGCCGCTGCGCTCGCAGCCAGCCGCCACGCGCCGCCACGCGTGCGTGCAGGCGCTACTCGCTCCCGCCCCCGCGCCGGGCCCGGGGAGCCGGCCGGCGGCGGCGCTCGCGCCCGACGCCGCCGCGCCCGGTGCGCCCCTCTACGGGCCGGTGCTCGCCGACCTGCGCGAGCTGCCCGACTTCGAGCGCATTGCCGCGCGCATCGCGCTGCGCTCGGCACGTCCGCGCGAGCTCGCCGCGTTGCGCGACGCCGAGCCGGCGCTGCGCCGACTGGGAGAACGACTCGCCGCGCTGGACGACGCGCTGTTCGGCGAGTTGCGCGACGCACTGCGGGTGCCCGACGAAGCCCTTGCGCCGATCGCGGCCGCCCTGCTCGACGAGCCTGCCGCGCAGGCGCGCGACGGCGGCGTGATCCGCGACGGCCACGACGCCGCGCTCGACGAGCTGCGCGCAATCGACCGGGACTGCGACAGCCTGCTCGCGGCGATCGAGGCGCGCGAGCGCGAGCGCACCGGCATCGCGAACCTGCGCGTCGGCTACAACGCGGTGCACGGCTTCTACATCGAGGTCACGCGCGGCCAGGCCGACCGCGTTCCCGACGACTATCGCCGCCGCCAGACGCTGAAGAACGCGGAGCGCTACATCACGCCGGAGCTCAAGGCCTTCGAGGACAAGGCGCTGTCGGCGCGCGAGCGCGCGCTGGCGCTCGAGCGCCAGCTCTACGACACGCTGCTCGCGTCGCTGGCGCCGACGGTGGCCGCCTGGCAGCGCGCCGGGCGCGGCGCGGCGCAGCTCGACGTGCTGGCGGCCTTCGCCCAGCGCGCGCACACGCTGCGCTGGGTGCGACCGCGCTTCTCTGCCGCGCCCGGCATCGAGATTCGCGCCGGCCGCCACCCGGTGGTCGAGGCCGGCGTCGAGCAGTACACGCCGAACGACTGCGTGATGCGCGAGAACCGCCGCCTGCTGCTGCTCACCGGGCCGAACATGGGCGGCAAGTCGACCTACATGCGCTCGGTGGCGCTGATCGCGCTGCTCGCCTGCTGCGGCAGCTTCGTGCCGGCCGACGCCTGCGAGATCGGCCCGCTCGACCGGATCTTCACGCGCGTCGGGGCTTCCGACGATTTGGCCGGCGGGCGCTCGACCTTCATGGTCGAGATGACCGAAGCCGCCTCGATCCTTCACGCCGCGACCGAGCGCTCGCTGGTGCTGATGGACGAGATCGGACGCGGCACTTCGACCTTCGACGGCCTCGCGCTCGCGCACGCGATCGCCGCGCGATTGCTGTCGCACAACCGTTCGCTGACGCTGTTCGCGACCCACTACTTCGAGCTCACCGAGCTCGCGGCCACGCACCCGCAGGCGGTGAACCTGCACCTGGCTGCGGCCGAGCACCGCGGGGGGATCGTGTTCCTGCACGAGGTGCGCGACGGGCCGGCCAGTCGCAGCTACGGCCTGCAGGTCGCGCGGCTGGCGGGCCTGCCGCCGCCGGTGATCCGCGCGGCCAGCCAGTTGCTGGCCGAGCTCGAGGCGCGTGCCCGCGCCCGCGACGACCAGCTCGACCTGTTCGCGATGCCCCGGGGGCCGGGGCCCGACCTCGCCGGCCCGTCGCCCGGTGTCGCCGCAGCGGCGCCGGCCCGCGGCGGCACTGCGCCCGATCGCGCGATGCAGGCGCTCGCGCGCCTGCGCGAGATCGACCCGGACGCCCTCAGCGCGCGCGAAGCGCTCGAGCTGCTCTACGAGCTGCGCGCGCAGCTCGACGAGGACGCCTGCGGACCGGGCATCGACGTCCCGTAGGCTGCGGGCGTGCACCGACGTCGACGCGAGCGCGCGCCAACCTTGCGCGGTCGTCGTCAGCCGGAGGATCGCCGCGGCGCAGCCGCCGCCGTGGCGCTACCCGCGACGGCCGCCAGCGCCACTGCAAGCAGCGCTGCCACCGCGTTGTGCAGCGTGGTCGTCAGCAGCGGTTGCGTGCCCAGCGCCGTGCCCACGCCGAGCAGCAGTTGCGCTGCCACCAGCAGGGCCAGCCACGCGGCCACCACGGGACGCGCGGCGCGCAGCCGCAGCGCCAGCAGCGCGACCGCGATCGCGAGCAGCATCCCGGCGAGACGGTGCGCCACGTGCAGCCCCCGTGCCGCGGCGGCATCCACCGCGACCGCCGCCCGCGTCGGATCGAGCGCCGCAGCGTCGAAGCGCGCCCCGCTGGCGCACAGCGGCGTGGCGCAGGCGTCGATCGCGTGGCGCGCGCCGATCATCGTGCCGCCCCAAGCGAGCAGGCCGACCAGCACGAGCGCCGCGACGGCGACGCCGCGCGCGCCGGGCGCCACGCCGCGGCCGCTGCGCGCGGCCGCGATCCAGGCGAGCGCCGCCGCCAGCAGCAACCCGCCGACGAGGTTGCCGAGGGTCACCAGCGGCAGGTCGTGCGGCGTATAGCGTCCCAGCCAGGAGAGGAAGACCGTGTCGGCGAGCGCGACGGCCGCGGCGACGCGCGCGCCAGCGCCCATCGACGACCAGCCGAACACGACGACCAGCAGCACCAGCACGCCGGCCAGCGTCGCGCTCATGCGGTGCAGCGCGCGCGCGATCCGCACCGGCGGCGGCGCTTCGGCCGACGGGACGTTGGCGATCGTCGCGACCGCCGCGTCGAGCGCGCTGCGCCCTGCGCTCGCGCCCGCGCCCGCGCCGGGACCCGGCGCGGCTTCGGACGGCCGCCCAGCCCGATAGCAGTCGGGCCAGCCCTCGCAGCCCACGCCGTTGCCCCAGTGACGGATGAACGCGCTCGACGCCGTGATGCACACCGTGAGCAGGCACGCGGCCAGCGCCAGCGCGCGGATCATCGGGTGCGCCTCGCGGCGATCACGCTGTCGAGCACCACCCAGATGAACAGCACACCGCCGACGATCGCCAGCAGCCCGCCGAAGCCCATCAGGCCCATGCCGAACACCTCCTGCGTGCTGCGCAGCGTCTGCTCGGCGCCCGCCACCTTGCGCTGCACGCCGTAGCCGCCGGACCACATCAGCCCGAGGATGTGCAGCAACTGACCGCCCCCGTAGACCCAGGGCTGCCAGTTCGCGATGCGGCCGGTCGCCTCGCGATAGCCCAGGCGCGGCAGCAGCGCGTAGGCCAGCCCCATCAGCGCCAACGTCACGCCGACGATCGAACCGTGATAGTGCGCCGGCACGCGGACGTCGGACCCTTCGATCAGGAAGCCGAGCAGGCCGCCCGCCGAGAACAGCAGCAGCGACGCGATCAGCGACGCGCGCAGCGGCCTCGTGGCGGGCGTCGGCGCGACGCGGCGCGCGAGAGCAACGGCCAGCGCCAGCACCATCGGCAGGATCGCGAGCCCGCCGCCGAAGCGCATCAGCCAGGTCATCATCTTGCGGTACTCGACCGACGGCACGCTCCAGTTCAGGTGGATCAGCGGCGCGGCGAACACCGACACCAGGCCGATCGCGTAGACGAGCACGACGACGCGCGGGCTGAGCGGCAGCGGCGAGCCGGTGAGCGTCGCCAGCCAGGCCCACGCGACCAGCATCAGCAGCGTCCAGGTGAACTGGACCACGTGGCCCGGCCCCCAGAACAGCAGCTCGTAGTAGGTGCGCGGATCGAGCTCGCGCGGCACTTCGACCACCGACCACGCCAGCGACATCAGCGCGACGGCGCTCGAGACCGCCGCCGCCTTCAGGCCGAAGCGCAGCGCGTCGGCGCCGTCGAGTTGCAGGCTCATCCGCGCCGGCGCGACGAACGAGCGCAGCGTGAGCAGCAGGAACCCGGCGCCGAGCACGACCAGCCCGTACAGGAAGGTGTCGTTGTCGAGCACCGGCACGTAGTTCGACATCACCGGCGTCGCCGCGCCGGTGAACGGCGCCACCGCCATGAACAGCGTGCCGATCCCGGTGACCCAGAGCGCGAGCCAGCCGAGCCAGAGCCAGCGCGGCGACGTGTCGATCGTCCAGAGCATGCCCGCCATCGACACGAACCAGACCAGCACCGACAGGTCGACGTGCACCACGAGCGCGACCCGGAAGAAGTCGCCGGCCGGAACCAGGTTGGCGAAGAACGGCGTGCGCGCGAGCACCAGCAGGATCGAGAACACGCCGGCGCCGATCAGCGCCGCGACGCCGAGCAGCAGCCAGCCGGCCGCGATCGCGCGCTGTTCGGTTGCGGGAACCGCGACGTCGAAGCGATCGTCGCGCGCGCTCGCCGGCGCGCTTCCGATCTGGCGGGGCAAGCCCGCTGTCGGTGCCCCGCTCATCGGATCACCACCCCGCCCTGGTCGGGAATGAAGTCGATCAGGACGACCTGCCCCGGCACGACGGTCATCCGCCGTTCGCCCTCGTGGTTGAAGCCCTTGACGCGCACGTCGTCGTTGAACTGCACGCGCAGCTGGTGATCGCCGGACGCGATCGGCAGGCGGCGATAGCCGCTGGCCGCGCCGTCGCGCCGCAGCCCGGCCGGCTGGAAGGTCTCGTCGTAGAGCACCTTGCCGTCGAGTTCGACGCGCACGTGCACCGGCGAGCGCTCGCGCGGGCAGTCCATCTGCGCGCGCAGCTGCGGCGGCAGTTTGGCCAGTTCCTCGGGCGTGCGCGCGCGGCAGTCGGTCGCGAACTGGCCGGGATGCCGGAACGACAGCCGCAGCAGCGCCTCGCCGGGCGCGAGGTGCTGGTACGCCGGCGCGGTCGAGAAGTAGCCGATGAACGCGGCGAACAGCAGGTAGAGGATTCCCTGTCCGCCGTACCGCAGCAGCGCGCTAGCCATGTCCGTGTTCTCCGAAAGTACGCCGGCGAACGCCGCCGGCCGCCGATGCCGACCCGGCCGCGGCGAGCCGCGACCCGAACTCTTCGATCCCCGCGTCCAGCGCGGCGCCCTCCTCGCGGCCGGCGCGGATCACCTCGACCCGCGCGCGATCGACGCCGCGGCGCAGGCGCGGCTCGCGAGTGCCCGCGATCCGCTCGGTGGTCCATCCTACCCCGAAGCGGTACTCGCAATCCCCCTTCGCGCACGTGGCCACGACCACGCCGGCGGCGCCCGCCCGCAGCCCGTATTCCACGAACGACGGCGGCAGCATCCCCGCGCAAGGCAGCTCGAAGCCGAGCACGCCGTCGCGCACCGCCGGCCGCGCGCCGTGCCGGCACGAGAACACCAGCGTCGCGCCGGCGGCGCCCGGCTGCCGGAACGCGGCTTCGACCTCGTCGCGCAGCGTGCCCACCGTCAGGTCCGGCAGGTCGATGCCGCTCACCAGCCGCACGCCGGGCCGGAACGGCACCGCCGACGGGCACGAGCCCGCGCAGATCCCGCACGACGCGCACCGGTCGTCGTCGACGACGGCGATCTCGCCCTCGCCCCCGGGATGCGGCGCCATCGCGATCGCGGCGAACGGGCAGTCGGCGAAGCAGATCCGGCACCCGTTGCAGTGATCGGGATCGACCTTCGCCGGGGCCGGCCGTGCGTGGGCGCCCAGCCATGGCGCCACGCCGATCAGCAGCGTCAGCCCGAGGGTCGCCGCCCAGACGACGGCCGGGGACCACGCATAGATCGCCGGCAGCGGCGCGAGGTAGAACCAGTCGATCGGCAGCGCAGCGGGCAACCGTCCCAGGTCGGCGGGGGGCTGCGAGACGGCGGGCATCGCCAGGGACAGCGCGAGCATCGCACCCAGGCTCCACAGCGCCACGGCGCGGCTCGCGCCGGTCTGCGGCCGCGTGAGCCGCTGCACGTGCGCCCACATCGCCAGCAGCAGCACCAGTGGCAGGCCGACGTGCAGGAACACCACCAGCGAGAACAGCCGGTCGGAGACCGCGCCCTCGGCGATGAAGTTGCGCACCAGCGCGGGACCGAAGCCGGGCAACGCGCCGAACCACTCGGTGGTCGCCGTGGCGACGAACAGCGCCACGGTGTCCCAGACCATCCAGTAGCCGATCACCCCCGCCGCGACGGCCAGCCAGAGCGTCGGCACGCCGCTCACCCACGAGTACCACCGGAAGCCGCGAAAGCGCCCGAGCATCAGCTCGCGCAGCAGGTGCAGGATCATCACCGCGACGAACGCGTCCGACGCGTAGCGATGAAGGCTGCGCATCACGCCGCCTGCCCACCACTGGCCGTGCGTGAGCGACTCGACCGACGCGTGCGCGCCGTCGACGCTGGTGTCGTAGAAGACGTACAGGTAGCCGCCGGTCAGCGCGATCAGCCAGAACAGGTAGAAGCCCAGCCCACCGAGCTGGCGCAACGGGTTGTCCGGCTCGCCGCAGATCCGGTCGAGCCCGTGCTCGAGCGCCCGCCACGCGCGGGCGGCGCGGCCGCCGCGCGGCGGCTCGACGGGACTCTGGGACAGGAACACGGACATGCTGGACCGGCGCGATGGCAGATGCCTGGGAAACACCCGGACGCGCTCAGGCGCGCGTCGACCGCCGCAGCTCCCGCATCACCACCCAGCCGATCGCGCCCAGCGTCGTCAGGCCGGCGAAGATCTCGAAGAACAACGAATAGTTCGCCCGATAGCCGCCCGTCACCGGATCGTACACGGTGCAGTAGAGGACGACCTTCTCCCAGAGGTTGCCGAGCGACGGCGACTGCGAGGCCTGCCCCGACAGCAGCTCCTTCAGCGGCTGCACCAGCATCGGCAGGTCGAAGTTCTCGCCGTAGACCTGCCGGTAGATCAGGCCGTCGGCGTCGACGATCGTCACCTGCGTGACGTGGTCGAAGCCCTTCGGCGTCGCCTCGTAGGTGAAGCCGAGGCTGGCGGTCAGCGCGTCGATCTGCGCGGGGTCGGGGCTGAGGAACGCCCACCCCGGCTCGTCGATGCGGTTCTGGCGCCTGAATGCCGCCATCGCGGCCGGGCTGTCGAACGGCTGGTTGAAACCGATCGAGACGACGGCGAACTTGTCCTCGCCGAGCGCCTGGCGCGCGGTGCGCACCGCGCGCGCGAGGAACTGCGTGGCCACCGGACAGGCCTGGAAGCAGCCGGTGTAGACGAGGCTGACCAGCAGCGGACGCCCGCGGTAGTCGCTCAGCCGCACGTCGCGGCCGTCGGTGTCGCGCAGGCGGATGTCGGCCACCGGCCGGCCGATCACGGCCTGGCTGGCCTCGAGCGCCTTGCGGTAGTCGGGCGCGCGCGCTGCGCCGTCGCCGCCCTCGGCCCGCGCCAGCGGCATTGCGACGACGGCCAGCGCCGCCGCGGCGGCCAGCGCCAGCCGGCGCCAGACGCCCCCGCGGGGCGCCGCCCGGAGCGAGCGCCCTCCCATCGTGCCCTCAGGCACCGAGCGCAGCCCGCATCCAACCGTCGGCGATCGTTCCGAGCAGCAGCAGCGAGAGCTGGATCAGCGAGGCGTGGAAGCTCGCCATCGCGTGGGCGCGACTGGGGGCGAGCGCCAGCACCAGCGCGCGCCAGACGAGCAGTGCGCCGCCAGAGGCCGCGCAGGCCAGGTACAGCCACCCCGGGCTGAGCAGCGCCAGCGCGAGCGACAGGCCGACCATCACGACCGCGTGGCCGAAGATGGCCCACGCCGCGAAGCGATCGCCCATCACCACCGGCAGCATCGGCACGCCGGCCTCGGCATAGTCGTCGCGAAAGACGATCGACAGGCTCCAGAAATGCGGCGGGGTCCACAGGAACAGGACCAGCGCGAGCAGCAGTGCCTCGTTCGAGAGCCCGGGCGAGACCGCCGCGGCGCCGGCCAGCACCGCGAAGCTGCCCGCGAGCCCGCCGATGACGATGTTCCAGGCGGTGCGCCGCTTCAGCCACACCGTGTAGACCACCGCGTAGCAGAATGCGCCGAGGAACGTGTAGAGCGCGGCGCTGGCGTTGGTCGCGAGCCAGGCCGCCGCGACGGCGATCCCGGTGAGCGCGACGATCAGCGCCAGCCATCCGCCATGGTGGCGCATCCGCCCGGAGACGAACGGGCGCCGGCGGGTGCGCGCCATCCGCGCGTCGAGGTCGACCTCGTAGTACTGGTTGAAGGCCCCTGCCGCCGACGAGGACAGCAGCACCGCGAGCGTGAGCACGACTGCCTGCCAGGGCGATACCGCCGCTCCCGGCGAGACCATCAGGCCGGCGACCGCGGTCAACGCGATCGCCACCCCGATGCGCAGCTTGAACAGGTTCAGCAAGGCCCTCATGTCACGCCTCGCCCGACCCTGGGGATCAGCTCAGGCCCCAGACCGTCGACAGGTACTTCCAGTTGACGAAGTAGTACAGCACGAACGCGGTCAGGAACACCAGCGCGAACACGAAGGTGCCCGGGGCGGAGGCGCTGCCGTGCCCGCCGTGCCCGGTGAGCGCGGCCTGCACCGGCAGGCGCAGCGGGCTGACCGTGGTCGTGTAGGCGCCCGCGTCGAGCTTCTTGCCGAACAGCAGCGTGCCGACCGTGATCAGGATGTACATCGCGCCGCCGACGATCGCGATCACGCCCGAGACGCCGCAGATCGCCAGCATCAGCAGCGCGGTGCCCGGGTACTCGTACGGCAGCGCGGCGCCGGCGAACGTGATGTCCCAGTGGCGGCGCGGCACGCCAAGGGTGCCCGCGCCCATCATCGCCAGCGTGAACACGCCCATCCCCAGCCCGAAGATGTACGGCTGCCACTTCGCCCAGCCCGGCAGGATCATCTCGCGGTTGAACAGCACCGGGAGCAGGAAGTAGGTGAGCGACATGAACGCGAGCGTCGTGCCGATCACCACGGTCGCGTGGAAGTGCCCCGGAACGTAGATCGTGTTGTGGATGATCATGTTCAGCTGCTCGGTGCCCATCATCACGCCCGAGATGCCGCCCAGGAAGCCGAAGCCGATCAGCGAGATGAACATGCCCGAGAACACCGGGTTGCCCCACGGCGCCTTGCGCAGCCACTCGAACAGCCCCTTCGTGTAGCCCTTCTCGCGCTGCGCCACCTCGATCGCGCCCGGCACCGTCAGGCCGTGGAGCATCGAGGCCAGCACCGCCAGGTACATCGCGTAGCTGGTGTTGAACACCTTCCACTCGGTGCCCACGGCCGGGTCGGCCAGGATGTGGTGGGCGGACGCGAGTTGCAGGAACAGGATGTAGAGCAGGAACGCGCTGCGGCTGATGCGCTCGGACATCGGCTTGGCGCCGAAGACGATCGCGGCGATCGCGTACCAGACCGCGATGTGCGCGCTGACGTTGATCTGCTGCGACGAGTGCCCGAACGCCCACCAGATCACCCGGTACATCGCCGGGTCGATGTGCTTGATGTAGCCCACCGACCACAGGAACGTCGGGATCAGGATGATCGCGCCCGAGGCGATCGTGAAGATCGCGATGATGCAGGCGGTGAGCGCGCCGAAGGTCACCAGCGGGATCGAACCCTCGTAGGTCTTCTCGGCGCGCGCGACGACCAGCGTGCCCAGGAAGATGAAGCAGCCGACCAGCGCGCCGACCGCGAAGAGGATCAGGCCGAGGTAGAACGCCGGGTGCGCGGGCAGCGGCACGTACGAGGTCATCATCACCGTCGCATTGCCGGTGAAGATCGCCGCGTTGAAGGTCAGCGTGCCGATCACCATCAGCGCGAACGCCAGCCACGCGAGCCGCGGCGTCGCCAATCGGCATCGCAGCAGCGTCGACGAGCAGAAGTACAGGATCGCGATCTCGAAGAAGATGATCCAGACCACCAGCATGTCCAGGCCGTGCGCGGTCAGGAACAGGTAGAAGTTGTCGGCGTCGATCAGGTGGATCGCCTGCCAGCGCGTGAGCGTGATCAGCAGCGCGAGGATGCCGCCGACCAGCAGCGACACGACGGCCGCGACCGCGTTCAGCTTGATCAGCGGCTCGGCCGACTTGTGGAACTGCAGCCCCGTGCGGGGGCAGATCCGGAACTGCGCTTGAGCGGTTGCCATGTTCTCCCCCGGTTACTTGACGTACAGCCTCGAGACCATCTTGTGATGGCCGATGCCGCAGAACTCGTTGCAGACGATCGCGTACTGGCCCGAGCGGTTCGGCGTGATCGTCACGACGTGCTGGTAGCCGGGCAGCACCTGGATGTTGATGTTCTCGGGTTGCAGCGAGAAGCCGTGCTGGTAGTCCATGGAGGAGAGGTTCAGGCGGTAGGTCTTGCCCTTTTCGAGCTCGAGGATCGGCCACCAGTCCCACAGGCGGGCGATCAGGTAGACGTCGCTGCCGGCGGGCGGCGCGACCACGGGGACCTTGTTCTCGCCGTCGGTGCGCACCGTGTACTTGTCGACCATGTCCTGCGCGGCCTTGGCGAACAGCTCGGGCCTGACCTTGTACGTTTCGGTCGACAGGTTCTGCTTACCGTACACGTGCCAGTACGGCATCATGAAGAACATGATCATGCACCAGACGAAGGCGATCACGATCCAGAGGATCTCGATCTTGTCGACTGGCTGCTTCCACCAGATTCGCTGCTGCGGGGGCAGTATCGCGCTCACGGATCTTCTCCTTGTATTCGCGAACGATCACTTGGCCAGCGGCGTGACCGGAACCGTGGCGATCTCCATCACCCCCCAAAGGATGTAGAGCACGGTCGGCAGCGCGACCCCGAGGAACAGCAGCAGGAACGGGTTGTCGAGGATCTGCTGCATCACGGGTACGCGTTCTTCGTCTTGTTGGGCTCCGGCCTGCGATTGAGCATGGTCAGCCATGGCAGCTCCCCTTCCCGATGTCGAAATGGATTGGTAACGCCGGCCATCATGGTTGGCGCCCGCGTGCAGTCGCATTGACTCGAATCAAGT
This sequence comes from Burkholderiaceae bacterium, assembly GCA_023954045.1. Classification (GTDB taxonomy): domain Bacteria; phylum Pseudomonadota; class Gammaproteobacteria; order Burkholderiales; family Burkholderiaceae_E; genus Zeimonas. Next base: position 195,285 of record JAMLIR010000001.1, read on the forward strand.
CTTGTCCAGTTGCCGCGCTGCAGCAGTCCGGAAACCGCAACGCCGCACCGAGCGCCGCGCCCACTGTGGTTTGCGCGTCTCCATGTACTTGCAAGGGCTTTGCGATGCGGCTAGGGTCCGCTTGATTTGCCTGCCGGCCGCGTGCAGCGCGCCGGCCATCGGATGCTGCGCCGCACCGGGCGCCCGGCACGACGGAGAATTGCGTTGCTCAAGACAATCCAGGCCCTGCTGCAGTGGTTCTTCCTGCGGATGGAGGCCGTCGGCAACCGGGTGTTCGGCGACCGGCTGAACCCGATGTACTACCTCGGCGCGACCAGCTACTGGATGTTCTGGATCGTGGTCGCGAGCGGCCTGTACGTCTACGCCTTCTACGAGACCGGCATCGACAAGACCTACGCGTCGATGCAGTCGATCACGCACGGCCAGTGGTTCGCCGGCGGCATCATGCGCAGCGTGCACCGCTACGCCTCCGACGCGATGGTGCTCACGATGCTGCTGCACATGGTGCGGCACTTCGCCTTCGATCGCTACCGTGGCTTTCGCGCGTTCTCGTGGGTCACCGGCGTGATCGTGCTGTGGCTGGTCTACGCGTCCGGGGTCAACGGCTTCATGCTGCCCTGGGACAAGCTCGCGCAGTTCGTCGTCATCGGCACCACCGAGTGGCTCGACGCGCTGCCGGTGTTCCGCGGCATCCTGACGCGCAACTTCATCACCCCTGAGGCGATCACCGACCGGCTGTTCTCGCTGCTGTCGTTCCTGCACATCGGCATTCCGCTGGTCGTGCTGCTGGCGCTGTGGATCCACACGCAGCGGGTGCCGCGCGCCTCGCAGATGCCGCCGCGCCGGCTCGCCTACGGGCTGGTCGCGATGCTGCTCGTGCTCGCGCTGGTCAAGCCGGTCGTGAGCCAGGCGCCGGCCGATTTCGGCACGGTGCCGACGCGGCTCGACTTCGACTGGTTCTACCTGACCGTCTATCCGCTGATCTACGCGTGGGATCCGCTGAAGCTGTGGATCGTCTGCGCCGGGGCGACGCTGCTGCTGCTGGCGATGCCGTGGCTGCCGCCGGCGCGCACCGGCAAGGGCCAGAGCTACCACCTGGTCGCGCATCCCGGCCGACAGGGCGCGCCGGTGCGCGCGGGCGAGACGCTGCTCGACGCGGGGCTGCGCGCGGGAATCGCGCTGCCGTACGAGTGCCGCTCGGGCGGCTGCGGCGTGTGCAAGGCGACGATGATCGGCGGCCAGGTCGAGATGTCGGGCTACCAGCCGAGCGCGTTGTCCGAGGACGAGCGCCGCGCGGGCCGCATCCTGCTGTGCTGCGCGCGCGCGCTCTCCGACGTCGAGTTCGAGTACGAGGAGGACGCGGCCGCGCGCGGCACGCGGATCGCCACCTACCAGGCCCGCGTCGAACGGCTCGAGAAGCTCGCGCACGACGTGATGCTGGTCGCGCTGCGGCTGGACCGGCCGATCGAGTTCGAGGCCGGGCAGTACCTGAACATCGTGCTCGAGGACGGCGCGCGCCGCAGCTATTCGTTCACCACCCCTTCGGGCGCCACCGACCTGGTCGAGTTGCACGTGCGCCTGATGCCAGGCGGACGCTTCACCACCCGCGTGTTCGAGTCGATGAAGGTCGGCGACCCGATCACGTTCGAAGGCCCGGTCGGCTCGTTCGTGCTGCACGAACCGAGCGACAAGCCGCTGATCTTCGTCGCCGGCGCGACCGGTTTCGCGCCGGTCAAGAGCCTGCTCGAGCAGGCGTTCCGCATGGGGATCGAGCGGCCGCTCTACCTGTACTGGGGAGTGCGCCGGCTGCGCGACCTGTACATGACGGATCTGCCGCAACGCTGGGCCCGCGAGCACCCGAACTTCCGCTTCGTGCCGGTGCTCTCCGAGCCCGCGCCCGAGGACGCGTGGAACGGACGCACCGGGCTGGTCCACGCGGCGATCCTCGCCGACTTCCCCGACCTGTCCGGGTTCTCGGTCTACGCCTGCGGCTCGGTCCGGATGGTCGAGGCCGCGCGGCCGGCGTTCGTCGCCCAGGGGCTGAACGAGGACGCCTGCTACTCCGACGCGTTCACGCCGTCGGCGGCGCCCGGGCCGGCCGCGGCCCGGCAATCGTGACGCGCGCCTGCGGCCGCGCGGCGACGCGGCCCGCGCGCCCGTAGCCGGCCGATGCCTGCCAACCGCCCGTCTGCGCGCCACCCGATCGAGGCGCCGGAGGGCGCCGCGCGGCGCCGCTCGCGCTGGCCTCTGGGCGACATCGGCGTCGAGCGCTTCATGCGCGATTACTGGCAGCGGCGGCCGCTGCTGGTGCGCCGGGCGTTGCCGGGGCTGCAGCCGCCGCTCGACGTCGACGCATTGCGCGCGCTCGCCGCGCGCGACGAGGTCGAGTCGCGGCTGGTGAGCGCCTTCGACGGGCGCTGGCGCCTTCGGCACGGGCCGTTCGACGCAGGTGCGCTGCCGGGTCTTCGCCGGCGGCGCTGGACGCTGCTGGTGCAGGGGGTGGACCTTCACGACGAGCGCGCGCACGCGCTGCTCGCGCGCTTCCGCTTCGTCCCGGACGCGCGGCTCGACGACCTGATGATCAGCCTCGCGTCCGACGGCGGCGGCGTCGGACCTCACCTCGATTCCTACGACGTCTTCCTGGTCCAGGCGTGGGGACGGCGGCGCTGGCGCATCGGCTGGCCCGCTTCGCGCGAACTCGTCGCCGGCCTGCCGCTGAAGGTGCTGGCGCGCTTCGAGCCGAGCCACGAGTTCGTGCTCGAGCCTGGCGACATGCTGTACCTGCCGCCGGGCTGGGCGCACGACGGCGTCGCAGAGGGCCCGTGCATGACCTGCTCGGTCGGCTTTCGCGCGCCGTCGCGGCACGAGTTCCTCGCGGCGTTCCTTGCCGATGCGGCCGAGGCGCCGGGCGGCGCCGATCCGCGCTTCGGCGATGCCGGGCGCCGCGCGGTCACCCGGCCGGCTCGGGTGCCGGCCGACCTGCATGCGCAGCTCGCGCGCTGGGCGCGCGACTGGCGACCCTCGCCCGCCGCGATCGACGCCTTCGTGGGCCGCTTCCTGACCGAGCCGAAGCCGCAGGTCTGGTTTCAGCGTGGGCAAAAGCTCGCGGCCGGACGCTTCGCCGCGCTTGCCGCGCGCGACGGCGTGCGGCTCGATCGGCGAACCCGGATCGCCTACCGGCGCCAGGTCTTCGTGAACGGCGAGGCCTTCGAGGCCGGCCGGCGCGCCGCGCACTGGCTGCGCCGGCTGGCCGACGCGCGCCGCCTCGGCCCGCGCGACGCGGCGCAGGCGCTCGCCGAGCCGCGCTGCACCGAGCTGTTGCTCCAATGGTACGAGGCGGGCTGGCTGCACCTGGCGGAAATCTGAGCTTCTGCCATAAGTTTGCTAGAATTCGCGGCTCGATCGGTCCGGAAGCAAGGGTTAACACTTAAGGGTTTGACCCGAGATTCGCCCCGCGCACGAACCCGGGCGCGACCGCGGATCGCCGGCCGCCGAAGCTGAATCCCTCCGTTGTTTCCTCCTAGGATCAAACGCCATCATGAAGAAGTCGCTGCTCCTCGCCTCGCTGATCGTCGTCACCCTGGCCGCCTGCGGCAAGAAAGAGGAAGCGCCGGCGCCGGCGCCCGCTCCGGCCACCACCGCCCCGGCCCCTGCCGAGGCTGCCAAGGAAGCCGCTGGCGCCGCGGTCGAAGCCGCCAAGGAATCTGCCTCGAAGGCCGGTGAGGCCGTGAAGGAAGGCGCCACCGCGGCGGCCGACGCCACCAAGGAGATGGCCAAGGACGCGGTCCAGGCCACCAAGGACGCCGCCGGCGCGACCGTCGACGCGGCCAAGGAAGCCGCCGACAAGGCTGCTGCGGCTGCCAAGGAAGCTGCCGACAAGGCCGCCGAAGCCGCCAAGAAGTAAGCCGGGCGACTCACCCGGCGCAAGAAGCCCGCGCGACTCACCCGTCGCGCGGGGCGGCTGGCGAACGCTGGCCGCCGCACGCCGGTGCCCGCGTACCGGCGTCGTCGAAACCGGCCCTCGCGGCCGGTTTTTCTTTTTCAGACCTCGATCCAGTCGATCCCGCGATCCTGGTCGGCGACGCGAATCATCTCGTCCGCGTCCGACGCCAGCACCGCCGCGAGCGCCTCGCGCGCCAGTTCGGGGCGGTTGTTGTGCCGGCTCAGGTGCGCCGCGACGACGGTGCGCAGCCGCGAGCGGTCGATCGCCGCGAGGATGCGCGCCGCCTCGCGGTTGTCCAGGTGGCCCCAGGGGCCGGCGATGCGGCGCTTGAGCGCCGGCGGATAGCGCGGATTGACGGCCAGCATCCGCTCGTCGTGGTTGCACTCGAGCACCAGCGCGTCGAGTCGCGCGAGCGCGCGCACGACGTGCGGCGTGCCCTGCCCGAGATCGGTGAGCACGGCGAGGCGGCGCCGGCCGTCGTCGATCACGTACTGGACCGGCTCGCGCGCGTCGTGCGGCACCGGCACCGGCTCGATCGCGAACCCCGCGCACTCGAACCCCGCGTGCGAGTCGAAGACGCGCAGCAACGGGTCGGCCTCGCCGCTCGCCGCCAGCATCGCGGCGGCCGCGCGCAGCGTGCCGTGCGTCAGGTGCACCGGGATCCCGTGTGCGCGCGCGAGCCGGAAGACACCGCCGATGTGATCGGCGTGCTCGTGGGTGACGAGGATCGCGTCGAGCCGGTCGGGCTCGCATCCGGCCGCGCGCAACCTGCGCTCGGCCTCGCGCCGGCCGAATCCGCAGTCGACCAGCACCCGCGTCGTGCGGGCGCCGTCGCTGCTCTCGATCAACAGCGCGTTGCCTTCGCTGCCGCTGCCCAGACTCGCGAAGCGCACCGCCCGGTCGTCACTTCAGCTGCTCGTGCAGCAGCGCGAGGATGCGGCCCGCCGTGCGCTGGTCGACGTCGGCGACCGGCTTGCCATCGCCCCCGAGGACGCTCACGCGGCTCTGCTCGCCGCTGCCCTCGACCCGGATGCGGAATTTCTGGCTGGCGTCGGCCCGCGCCTTCGACGAACCGAACAGCCGCGCGAAGAATCCCGGCTTCTCGGCGACACGGCCGCCCTCGACCTCGGGATCGATGTAGCGCACGAAATAGAGCCCCTGCGCGCGGTCGCGATCTTCGACGGTGAAGCCGCCTCGGTCGAGCGCGAGCCCGACCCGGCGCCAGGCGCGATCGAAGCCCTCGAGCACTTCGAGCGTCTGCGTCGCGCCGCTGCCGGCGAGTCGCGCGCGCTCGGCGGTGCTCGCGGCGGCGGTCGCCGTCGTGGAGGCCTCAGCGGGGCTGAACTTGAGCATCAGCCGGCGCAGGAACTCGGCCTCGAGCTCCGGATCGCTCGGGCGCGGCTGCCACGCCGTGTTCTCGCGGGCAGTGCTGGTGTAGACCTCGATCATCCCGCGATGGCTGATGAAGACCTCGGTCTTGCCGCCGGCCGACTCGAGCCGCGTGCGGAACTTGTCGCGCTCGCCGGTGGAATAGAGGTTCTTGAAGGCCCGGCCGATCGTCTCGCGGATGAAATCCTGCGGCAGCTTCGCGCGGTTCTCGGCCCAGTCCGTTTCCATGATGCCGGTCTCGGGCGACTCGGTCTTCACGACGAACCCCGACTCCTGCCAGAAGTCGCGCAACACGGCCCAGACCTTTTCGGGCGGGAGGTCGACGACCAGCCAGCGCTGCGAGCCGTCGCGCTCGATGTGCGCGCCCGGCACCTTCGGCAGCACCGCGCTGGGGGTACCGGCAGCGGCACGCTCGGTCGCCTGCGTGCTCGCGTAGGCCGACGCGGTGCGCGCGCCCCGATCGGGAATCGCGTAGCGGCTGTCGACCGACGGCCGCACGAGGTCGGGCGGCACGTCGAGCGACGGCCCCTTCGTGGCCGACTTGTACTCGATCCGGCTCGCCTCGTCGATCGTCTCGCCGATCGCGCAGGCGCCGAGCGCCGCGGCGAGCGCCGGGATTGCGGCCAGCCGCAGCGCACGAACGAGGCCAACCGGACGGGATCTCATCGTCAATTCATCACTCCAGAGCGCACGAGCGCGGCGCGCACGACTTCCTGCCGGTCTGCCGACAGCGGCGTGAGCGGAAGGCGGATGCCGGGGCGGATGCGCCCCATCTGCGCCAGCGCCCACTTGACGGGGATGGGGTTCGCTTCGCCGTACAGATCGGTGTGCAGCGGCAGCAGCCGGCGGTTGATCGCGAGCGCCTGCGCCCATTCGCCCGCCAGCGCACGCTCGCACATCTTCGCCATCGGGCCTGGCGCGAGGTTCGCCGTGACCGAGACCACGCCGTGCGCGCCCATCGCCATCAGCGCCAGCGCCGAGTCGTCGTTGCCGCTGTAGACGGCGAACTGCGCCGGCGCCTGCGCCAGCAGCACCGACCCGCGCGCGACGTCGCCGGTCGCGTCCTTGATCCCGACGATGCCGGGCACCTGCGCCAGGCGCAGCACGGTGGCGTTGGCGAGGTCGGCGACGGTTCGGCCAGGCACGTTGTAGAGCAGGATCGGCAGGTCGACCGCCTCGGCCACCGCGCGGAAGTGCCGGTACATGCCTTCCTGCGTCGGCTTGTTGTAGTACGGCACCACCTGCAGCGACGAGTGCGCACCGGACTTGCGCGCGTGCTCGGTGAGCTCGATCGCCTCGCGCGTGGAGTTGCCGCCGGTGCCCGCGATGATCGGCACGCGCCCTGCGGCGTGCTCGACGGCGACGCGGATCAGCGTCGCGTGCTCTTCGACGTCGACGGTCGGCGACTCGCCGGTCGTGCCGACGGCCACGATCGCCGCCGTGCCCTCCTCGACGTGCCAGTCGATCAACCGGCGGTAGCTCTCGAAATCGAGGCTGCCGTCTTCGTGCATCGGACTGACGATTGCGACAATGCTGCCCTTGATCATGGCTGGTCGATCGCAAAAACCCGCATTCTATCCGAGCGCGCGCAGGGCCTCGGTACCCGCGACGCGCGCCGCACAGACCCGCTGCACGACGGCCGGGCGGGGCCGCTCGAGCAGCCCGTGCTCGTAGGCGAGCACCCGCAGGCCGGCGCTGCGGCAGCGGTCGAACAGCTCTCCCGGGGCGAGCAGGAACGCGGGATTCGACGGCCGGCCGTAGCGCTCGTTGCCCTGCGCGAAGGTCTCGCAGACCAGCAGGCCGCCCGGCGCGACGAGCGCGGCCAGCAGCGCGAATCGCGGCCGGAACAGGTAGTTCGTCACGACCACGCCGTCGAAGCGCTCCTGCGCGAACGGCCACTCGCCGCTCTCCAGGTCCGCCACGCGCGTCGCGACGCCCTCGCCCGCCGCGGCCAGCGCGTCCGCGTCGCGGTCGATCGCCGTCGCGCGCAGGCCGAGGCGTCGCGCCTCGCGAGCGTGGCGGCCCGAGCCGGCGGCGAAGTCGAGCACGCTGGCGCCCGCCGGCAGGGTGGACAGCCAGCGCTGCACCCAGGGCGACGGTTCCGGCGGCGCAGCGGCGTGCGCGGTGACGCGCAAGGTGGACATATTCCTCTGTTCGGTGCCTGCGATCCGCTACATTACGCCGAATCCCCACCGGAGCCCGACGATCGAACCCGTTGCCGCCTCGCCGAGCCCGCGATCGTCGTCGCGCGACCTCGCCGTCTGCGCCGTCGCGCTGGCGCTCGCCGCAGCACTGCTGCTCGCGGGATGGCTGGCACCGGTGCCGGGCGCGCGGCGCGCGGCGTTCGCGCTCGCGGCGATCGCGGCGGTCGCGGCGATCGGGTGGGCCTGCCTCGCGATGCGCCGCGAGCTGCGCGCGGGCAAGCGCTCCCGGGAGCTGTTGCGCGACTTCGGTGAGCAACAACAGGCCGCCGAGCAGCTCGCGGCGCTCGGCTCGTGGGTGCACGACCTGCGTCACAACACGCTTCACTGGAGCGACGGCGCGTTCCGGCTGTTCGGCATCGACCGCAGCGCCGGCGTGCCGCCGCCGCCCGAGTTCCTTGCGCACATCCACCCGAACGACCAGGAACGCTGGCAGGAGGCGCATCGCCGCGCGCTGCGCAGCGGCCGCGAGGCGCGAGTCGAGTTCCGCTGGATGCGCGCCAACCGCGACGTCGTCTGGATCCGCAGCGTCGGGCGGCCCGAGCGCGACGCGCGCGGCCAGACGGTGCGGATCGCCGGGATCGTGCAGGACATCACCGGCATGCGCGCGATGCAGCAGCAGCTCGCCGCCAGCGAGGCCAAGTTCCGCGACCTGACTCACCTGAGCTCCGACTGGGTCTGGGAGACCGACGCCCAGCACCGCGTCTCGTTCCTGTCGGACTCGATCGACGCGGTGCTCGGCCCGTGGCGGCGCGCGCTGATCGGGCGGCGCCGCTGGGAGATGCCCGAGGCCGACTTCCTGCGGCCGGACTGGGACAGCCACCGGGCGATCTGCGAGGCCCACAAGCCCTTCGAGAATTTCGAGTTCGGCCAGATCGATCCGCAAGGCAACGTCCATCACCTGTCGCTGAGCGGCCATCCGGTGTTCGACGAGGCCGGCCAGTTCACCGGCTATCGCGGCACCGGCCGCAACATCACCCGCGAGAAGCAGCAGCGGATGCTGCTCGAGATCGAGGGCGACGTGGCCGGCATCATGCGCGAGCAGACCGAGCCGGCGCGCGTCATCACGGCGATCATCATCACGCTGTCCGGCAAGCTCGGCTGGCTGGGCGGCGTGCACCTGGTGCGCACCGACCGCGGCCTGGCGCCGCGCGAGCGCTGGGGCTACCCGGGCTTCACGAAGATGGTCGGCGACCTGCCGGGCGAGATCGCGCTCGAGGAGGACAGCATCGAGGGCCTGTGCTGGCGCGAGGGGCGCCACGCGTGGATCACCGACCTCGCCGCGCACCCGTCGTTCGTCGCGCGCTACCGCACCCGCGCGCTGGGCGCGAAGGCCGCGTTCCTCGCGCCGATCCGCGACGAGCACGGGCACACGCTGAGCCTGCTGCTGTTCCTCGGGCCGGTCGCGTTCCAGGGCGACGCCTTCCTCGGCCAGGCCGCCGAGACCCTGTCGCGCACGCTGTCGCTGTACCTGCAGCGCAAGGCCGCCGAGCGGCGCCTGCTGCACGCGTCGATGCACGACGCGCTCACCGGGCTGCCCAACCGCGCCTTCCTGCTGCAGCAGCTCGAGTCGCGGCTGCAGTCGAACGAGCCTGCGGCGCTGCTCTACGTGGACCTGGACCGCTACAAGCTGATCAACGACACGCTCGGGCACGCGGCCGGCGACAAGGCGCTGATCGAGGTCGCGCGGCGCCTTCGCGCGTCGGTCGGCGCCGACGACGTCGTCGGACGCATGGGCGGCGACGAGTTCGTCGCGCTGCTCGTGCGCCCGGGCACCCGCGAGCAGGTCGAGCAGGCCGCGCGGCGCGCGCTCGCGGCGATCGAGAAGCCGCTGGTGCTCGCCAATCGCGCGTATTTCCTGTCGGCGAGCATCGGCGTGGCGCTCGCCCCCGAGGACGCGCAGGAAGCCGACGCGCTGATCCGCTGCGCCGACAGCGCGATGTACCAGGTGAAGTCCGAGGGCCGCAACGACGTGCGCTTCTTCGCCGGCGGGATCTCCGACGAGCGCGCCGAGCAGCTGCAACTGGCCGCGGAACTGCCGATGGCCATCCGGCGCGGCGAAGTCGACCTCTTCTACCAGCCGGCGATGAACATCGACGAGCGCACGGTGATCGGGTTCGAGGGCTTGCTGCGCTGGCGCCACCCGACGCGCGGCCTGCTGCTGCCCGACCGCTTCCTGCCCGCGGCCGAGCAGAGCAACCTGATTCGCGAGATCGGGCTGTGGGCAATCCGCCGCGCGCTCGACGACCGCGTGCGGCTGGGCTTCGACGCCTACCCCGACATCGCGGTGTCGGTCAACGTGTCGGCGCGCCAGCTCTCCGAGGAGGGCTTCCTCGCGACGCTGGCGGACCTGATGGACGAGCGCGACTTCCCGCCCCGGCTGCTGCGGCTGGAGTTGACCGAGAGCGCGTTCATCGAGAACCCCGAGCGCACGATCGCGCTGATCGGCGAGCTGCGGCGGCTCGGCGTGCGGGTCTTCATCGACAACTTCGGCACCGGCTACGCGTCGCTGTCGTACCTGAAGAACCTGCCGGTCGACGGGATCAAGATCGACCACACCTTCGTGAAGGACCTGCCCGCCGATCGCGGCAACGCGGCGATCGTGCAGGCGATCACGACGATGGCCGCGAAACTCGGCCTGCAGGCGATGGCCGAGGGCGTGGAAACCGCGGCCGAGTTGCGCGGGCTGCGATCGCTCGACTGCCACCAGGTGCAGGGCTCGCTGATCGCCGAGCCGCTGCCGTTCGCGCAGCTGCAGGAGTTCCTCGAGGCGCTGCCGACGCTGCGCCAGATGCACCTGGTGCGCGACGCGCGCGGCGGCGCCGCCTGAGCTGCGTCCTCAGTCGAACGCGAGCCCCATCGCCTCGCGCACTTCGCCCATCGTCTCCTGGGCGATCTTGCGCGCCTGGTCGCAACCGTCGGCGACGATGCTGCGCAGCAGGCTCGGGTCGTCGAGGTAGGGCTGTGCCCGCTCGTGAAAGCCCTGCTGCTCGGCGAGGATCGCGTCGATCACCGGCTGCTTGCACTCCAGGCAACCGATGGCGGCGCTGCGGCAGCCGGTCTGCACCCACTCGCGCGTCGCCTCGTCGGAGTAGACGAGGTGCAGCTGCCAGACCGGGCAGCGCTCGGGCTCGCCGGGATCGGTGCGGCGCACGCGCGCCGGATCGGTGGGCATCGTGCGGATCTTCTTGCGCACCGACTCCGGGTCTTCGCGCATCGCGATCGCGTTGCCGTAGCTCTTGGACATCTTCTGGCCGTCGATGCCCGGCATCCGCGACGCCTCGGTGAGCAGCGCCTGGGGCTCGGCGAGGATGATGCGCCGGCTGCCCTCGAGGTAGCCGAACAGGCGCTCGCGGTCGCCCATGCTGAGGTTCTGCGCGAGCTCGAGCAGCTCGCGCCCCTGCTGCAGCGCGCTGTCGTCGCCCTGCTCCTGGTAGCGCGTGCGCAGCTCCTGGTAGAGCTTCGCGCGCTTGCTGCCGAGCTTCTTCACCGCCTCGCGCGCCTTGTCCTCGAAGCCCGGCTCGCGGCCGAACAGGTGGTTGAAGCGGCGCGCGATCTCGCGCGTGAACTCGACGTGCGGCACCTGGTCTTCGCCGACCGGCACCCAGGCCGCCCGGTACATCAGGATGTCGGCCGCCTGCAGCAGCGGATAGCCGAGGAAGCCGTAGGTGGAGAGGTCGCGGTCGGACAGCTTCTCCTGCTGGTCCTTGTAGGTCGGAACCCGCTCGAGCCAGCCCAGCGGCGTGATCATCGACAGCAGAAGGTGCAGCTCGGCGTGCTCGGGCACGCGCGACTGGATGAACAGCACCGACTGCTGCGGATCGATCCCCGCGGCGAGCCAGTCGATGACCATCTCCCAGACGTTGTCGCCGATCACGTCGGGCGAGTCGTAGTGGGTCGTGAGCGCGTGCCAGTCGGCGACGAAGAACAGGCACGGGTGCTCGGACTGCAGCCGCACCCAGTTCTTCAGCGCGCCGTGGAAGTGGCCCAGGTGCAGCGCGCCGGTCGGGCGCATGCCGGATACGACTCGTTCGGTGAACATCTCAGTCGGACAGTGAAAAGAGCGCCGCGATCACGCCGACGCCGACGTCGACGAGCGGCGCGACGACGAAACCCAGCACGCCGGTCGCCAGCAGGCCGAGCAGGATCAGGAGTCCGTAGGGCTCCAGGCGCGAAAAGCCCACGGCGAGGCGCGCGGGCAGCAGGCTGTTGACGATGCGCCCGCCGTCGAGCGGCGGCACCGGCACCAGGTTGAGCACCGCCAGCGCGAGATTGACGAAGATGCCGGCGATCGCCATCCGCGGGAGGAACTCGCCGTCGCTGCCGAACATCGTCATCAGCTTGAGCGCGAGTCCCCAGCCGAGCGCCATTGCCAGGTTGGCGAGCGGCCCGGCCGCGGCGACGATGCCCATGTCGCGACGCGGCGAGCGCAGGTTCGACGCGACGATCGGCACCGGCTTGGCCCAGCCGAACAGCATGCCGCCGCCCAGCACCCTGCTGGCGAGCAGGATCAGCACCGGCACCAGCAGCGTTCCGACCGGGTCGATGTGGCGAAGCGGGTTCAGCGTGACGCGGCCCTGCAGCTGCGCGGTGCGGTCGCCCAGGCGCGCGGCCACGAAGCCGTGCGCCGCCTCGTGCAGCGTGATCGCGAAGATCACCGGGATCGCATAGACCGCGATCAGCTGCGGAAGGCTCAAATCCATGGCCCGATTGTAGCAGCCGGCCTCGCGGGCACTAGAAACGCACCCGCAGCGCCGACGTCTCCGCGCCGCGCGCGACCATTCCCTCGATGCTGCCGCAGCCCACGCGCACGATCAGCGGCTCGTCGCCGGTGAGGTCGATGACCGTCGTCGGCACGAAGCCCTGGCCGCCCGCGTCCAGCACGAGCTCGACGCGGCGCGCCAGGCGCTCGACGATCGCGTCGGCCTCGGTGAGCGGGTCGTCCTCGTCGGGGAGGATCAGGCTCGAGCACAGCACCGGCTCGCCGTGCGCCTCGAGCAGCCCCTGCGCGACCGGGGCGTCGGGAACGCGCAGGCCGATCGTGCGCCGCGACGGATGCCAGAGGCGACGCGGCACCTCCCTGGTCGCGTCGAGCACGAAGGTGTACGGCCCCGGTGCCCATTCCTTGAGGAACCGGTACTGGCGGTTGTCGACCATCGCGTAGGTCGACAGCTCGGAGAGGTCGCGGCACATCAGCGTGAGCAGGTGGCGCTCGTCGAGGCCGCGGATCGCGCGCATCCGGTCGACCGCGGCCTTGTCGCCCAAGCGGCACGCGAGCACGTAGCAGGCGTCGGTGGGCATCGCCACCAGCCCGCCCGCGCCGAGCACCTCGGCCGCCTGCCGCAGCAGCCTCGCCTGGGGATGCGTCGGGTGCAGCGTGAAGCGCTGGGTCATGCGCGTGCCGTCCGCGCGCCGGATTCGCCGCGCGCCGCGCGCGCGGCCGCGATCGCCCGCGCCGTCTCGGGCCAGTCGAGCCACACGGGCGCGAGCGCCGCGGGCAGCGGCGGCAGGCTGCCGAGCTCGACGCGGCTCTCGTCGGGGCCGTGGAAGTCCGAGCCGCGCGAGGCGCGCAGCCCGAACTCGCGGGCCACCTGCGCGAAGCGCCGGTACTGGTCGCGCGTGTGCGAGCCGCTGACGACCTCGATGCCCTCGCCGCCCGCGTCGCGGAACGCGGCGACCAGCGACCACAGCGCGGTGTCGCCGATCCGGTAGCGGCCCGGGTGGGCCAGCACCGCGACGCCACCGGCGCGGCGGATCCAGCCCACCGCGTCGCCAAGATCCGCCCACCGGTGCGGGACGAAACCCGGCTTGCCCTCGGACAGGTAGCGCTGGAACACCTCGTGGACGTCGCGGCAGGCACCCTGCTCGACGATGTAGCGCGCGAAGTGCGTGCGCCCCACCATCGCCGGATTGCCGACGAGCTTCAGCGCGCCAGCATAGGCGTCGTCGATGCCGGCTCGTGCGAGGTCTTCGCCGATCTCGCGCGCCCGGGCATCGCGGCCGCTGCGCGTGCGGGCGAGCCCGGCGCGCAGTTCGGCGCACCCGGGGTCGATCCGCAGGCCGACCACGTGGATCGTCTCGCCGCCCCAGGTGACCGAGATCTCGACGCCGGGCACGAACACGAGGCCGAGCGCGGCGGCAGCGGCGCCCGCCTCGGCGAGCCCGTCGACCTCGTCGTGGTCGGTCAGCGCGAACAGCTCCACGCCGTGCGCGTGCGCGCGCCGTGCGACCTCGCCCGGCGCGAGCGAGCCGTCGGAGACGCGCGAATGCGAATGCAGGTCCGCGTTGATCGCCAGCGCGTCCTGCGGGGCCTGCGCGGCAGGCGTGAAGGCGAGGCTCAAGCCAGGTGCTCCTCGATCAGCCGCGCGACCGCGTCGGGACGGTCGCGGTGCAGCATGTGGCCGGCCCCTTCGACCGTCGCCTCGCGCAGCGAGCGGATCGCCTGCAGCCGGCGCCGGTACTCGGCCGTGTGCACGAAAGGCATCCGCTCGGCGGTGCCGTCGCCGAGCACCCACAACACCTGCGCGGTGATCGCCCGCCAGCAGGCCACGACCTCGGGAACCCGGTAGAGGATCGGCGAGGACACCCGGTGCGCCGGGTCGGCGAGCAATTCGAAGCGGCCTGCCGCGTTCCGGTGCGACCAGTGCTGCGCGAGGTAGGCGGCGAAGTCGGGCCTGAGCCGCGGATTGGCCCTGGTCAGTCGCGCCGCGACCTCGGCGCGCGACGCGTAGTCGCGCAGCGCGACGCCGTCGCGCAGCTCGTCGAGCCAGCGCGCGTAGCGCGCGGGCGCCTGCGCCGGGCGCGTCGCCCTGAGCCCCACCCCCTCGAGATTCACCAGCCGTCGCACCCGCTGCGGCCGCACGCCGGCGTACAGCGCCGCCACGTTGCCGCCCATGCTGTGCGCCACGAGGTCGACGGCGCCGGCCGGCGCCAGTGCCGCGAGCAGCGCGTCCAGGTCGCCGAGGTAGTCGGGGAACCAGTACGCGTCGGCACCGCCGCGCCCGGTCAGCCCGAAGCCGCGCCAGTCCGGCGCCAGCAGCCGCCAGCGGTCGGGCAGCAGGTCGGCGACGAACTGGAACGACGCGGAGACGTCCATCCAGCCGTGAAGCAGGAACACGGTCGGCGCGGACGGCGCCGCGTCGAGCGGCTCCCAGCAGCGGACGTGGTGGCGCAGGCCCCGGACGTCGACGAACAGGGACCGGCTCTCGCGCCGCGGCCGGTAGGGTTCGACATCCGCGGTCTGCGCCGATGGCGATCCGGCCGACCCGGCGCCAGGACTGGACGGCAGCGCAGCGGAAGTGGGCACAATACGGACTCCTGACGACATTATAGAAACCCCGGGAGGCGATCCATGCGGATTGCGGCACGCGACGACTACGACGAGCTGCACGACGGGTTCCGGTGGCTCGTTCCCGAGCGCTTCAACATCGCCGAGGCCTGCTGCACCCGCTGGGCCGGCAATGCGCGACGCACCGCGATCGTGGTCGACCACGGCGATGGCCACGTCGAGCGCGTGGCCTATCGCCGGCTGCACGACGAAGCCAACCGCCTCGCCAATGCGCTGGCCGCGCTCGGCGTGCGCCGCGACGACCGCGTCGCGGTGGTGCTGCCGCAGCGCCCCGAGACCGCAGTCGCGCACATGGCGATCTACCGCCTCGGCGCGGTAGCGATGCCGCTGTCGATCCTCTTCGGTCCCGACGCGCTGCGCTTCCGTCTCGACGACAGCGCGACGGTGGTCGCGATCGTCGACGCCGAGTACGTCGACAACCTTCGCGCCGCGCTCGGCGAGTCGGTGCGGCACGTGGTGGTGGTGCCCGCCTCGGGTGAGCGCCCCGCCCTTCGGGCCGGCGAGCACGACTACGTCGAACTGATCGCGCGCGCGCGCGATCGCTTCGTCACGGCGGACACGCTGGCCGGCGACCCGGCGGTGCTGATCTACACCAGCGGCACCACCGGGCCGCCCAAGGGTGCGCTGATCCCGCACCGCGCACTGATCGGCAACCTGAGCGGCTTCGTCGCCTCGCAGAACTGGTTTCCGCGCCCGCGCGACGTGTTCTGGTCGCCGGCCGACTGGGCCTGGACCGGCGGACTGATGGACGCCTTGCTGCCGACGCTGTATTTCGGCTTCCCGATCGTCGCGCAGCGCGGCCGCTTCTCGCCCGATCGCGCGTTCGAACTGCTCGAGCGGCACCGCGTCACGAACACGTTCCTGTTCCCGACGGCGCTCAAGATGATGATGAAGCACGCGCCCGAGCCGCGCGCACGCCACCGGCTGGCGCTGCGCGCGATCATGAGCGCCGGCGAGTCGGTCGGCGAGACGCTGTTCGACTGGTGCCGCGACGCACTCGGCGTCACCGTCAACGAGATGTTCGGGCAGACCGAGGTCAACTACGTCGTCGGCAACTCGGCGCAGCGCTGGCCGGCGCGCCCGGGCTCGATCGGCCGCGCCTACCCGGGGCACCGGGTCGCGATCCTCGACGACGACGGGCGCGAGCTGCCGCCCGGCCAGCTCGGCGAAGTCGCGGTCAACCGCCTCGACCGGCACGGCCACCCCGACCCGGTGTTCTTCCTCGGCTACTGGCGCAACCACGCCGCGACCCGCGCGAAGTTCAGCGGCGACTGGTGCCGCACCGGCGACCTGGCGACCGCCGATCCCGACGGCTACCTCTGGTACGGCGGGCGCGCCGACGACATGTTCAAGGCGGCCGGCTACCGGATCGGCCCGAGCGAGATCGAGAGCTGCCTGGTGCGGCACCCCGCGGTGGCCAACGCCGCGGTCGTGCCCAAGCCCGACGCCGAGCGCGGCAACGTCGTCAAGGCCTTCGTGGTGCTCGCGCCGGGGCACGCCGCCTCGCCGGCGCTCGTCGAGCAACTGCAGCAGCACGTGCGAGGGAAGCTCGCCCCTTACGAGTACCCGAAGGAGATCGAGTTCATCGCCGAGTTGCCGATGACGACGACCGGCAAGGTGCAGCGCCGCGTGCTGCGCGAACGCGAGCAGGCCGGGGGCTGAACGACCGGTGGATTCGGTCTCGCAGATCGCCCTCGGCGCCGCGGTCGGCGTCGCCGTGATGGGGCGGCGCACCGCGGTCTGGAAGTCGGCGCTGTGGGGCGGCGTGTGCGGCACGTTGCCCGACCTCGACGCGTTGATCGACCACGGCGACGCGGTGCTGAACATGACCCGGCACCGCGCCGAGAGCCACGCGCTCGTCTGGCTGACGCTCGTCTCGCCGGCGATCGCCTGGGCGGTCGCCCGGGCCGCCGGCGAGCCGGGCCTCGCCCGGCGATGGTGGCTCGCGGTCTGGGCCGTGCTGGTCACGCATCCGCTGCTCGACGCGATGACGGTCTACGGCACGCAGCTCGCGCTTCCGTTCTCCGACTATCCGTACGGTGTCGCCAGCCTGTTCATCGTCGACCCGCTCTACACGCTGCCGCTGCTGGCCGGAATCGGCGCGGCCCTGCGCGGCGGCCCGAAGGCGCTGCGCTGGAATGCGATCGGCCTCGCGCTGTCGACCGCCTACGTCGGCTGGAGCGTCTTCGCGCAGCAGCAGGTGAGCGCGGTTGCGCGCGAGACGCTGGCGATGCGCGACGGCGCGGTTGCGCGGGACGCGCGCATCCTGGTCACGCCCACCGCGTTCAACACGCTGCTGTGGCGCGTGGTGGTGATGCACGACGACCGCTACGAGGAGGGCTTCCGCTCGCTGCTCGACCGCACGCCGACGATGCGCTTCGACGCGTTCCCCAGCGGCCGCGCGCTGTACGAGACCGTGCGCACGATCCCCGCCGTCGAGCGGATGGCGCGCTTCACGCACGGGTTCTTCCGCGTCTCCGAGACCGACGGCCGCCTGGTGTTGACCGACCTGCGCATGGGCCAGGAGCCGTGGTACGCGTTCTCGTTCGTCGTCGCCGCGCGCGGCAACCCGGGCCTGCACCCGGTCGTGCCGGTCAACGTCGGCGGTCGCCGCGGCATCGACGTCGCCGCGAGCCTGCGCTGGCTGCGCTTGCGCGCGCTGGGCACCGAGCTGGCGCCGCCGCGCTGACCGGCCTCGTGCGAGCCGATCGCTTAAACTGCAGCCTTTGGCGCCGCGCCTGCGGCGCGCCACCCCTTCCCCGACACAGGAACTCCCTTTCATGGCGATTTACCGTCTCGGCGATCGCGAGCCCCGCATCGACCCGACCGCCTGGGTCGCCGAGTCGGCCGAGCTGATCGGACTGGTCGAGCTCGCCGCCGGATCCAGCGTCTGGTTCAACTGCACGCTGCGCGGCGACAACGAGCCGATCCGCGTCGGCGCGCGCAGCAATGTGCAGGACAACTGCGTGCTGCACACCGATCCCGGCTTTGCGCTGACGATCGGCGAGCGCGTCACCGTCGGCCACCAGGCGATGCTGCACGGCTGCACGATCGGCGACGGTTCGCTGATCGGGATCCAGGCGATCGTGCTCAACGGCGCGCGGATCGGCCGCGACTGCCTGGTCGGCGCCGGCGCGCTGGTGGCCGAAGGCAAGGAGATTCCCGAGCGCAGCCTCGTGATGGGCACGCCGGGCCGCGTCGTGCGCCAGCTCACCGACGCCGAGGTCGCCAACCTGCACGCGGGCAGCGAGCGCTACGTGCAGCGCGCGCGCCATTTCCGCGAGGCGCTGGTGCGCCGGCAGCGACCCTGAGCCGGCGGCGACCGATGCGCGACGGCGTCACCCGTTTCCTGCTTCGCGGCGCGTCGGTGCGCGGCGAGATCGTCACCCTCGACCGCGCCTGGCGCGAGGTCGTCGCGCGCCACGCGCTGCCCGAGCCGGTGCGCGACCGGCTCGGCGAGCTGTCGGCGGCGGCCGCGCTGCTGGGCGCGACGCTGAAGTTCGAGGGCTCGCTGGTGCTGCAAATCCACGGCGACGGCCCGGTGGCGCTGTTCGTCGTCGAGTACCGCTCCGACGGCGGCTACCGCGCCACCGCAAAGCTGCGCGAAGGCGCGGTGATCGCCGAGGACGCGCCGCTGCCGGCGCTGGTCGACACGCAGGGGCGCGGACGCTTCGTCGTCACGCTCGATCCGCGCGAAGCCGCCCCCGACAAGCCCGCCTGGCAGGGCATCGTGCCCTTCGAGAGCGAGACGGTGGCGGGCGTGCTCGAGCGCTACATGCAGCGCTCCGAGCAGATCCCGACGCGGCTCTGGCTGGCCGCCGACGGCGAGCGCGCGGTCGGGCTGCTGCTGCAGCGGCTGCCCGACGAGGGCGGCCAGCCCGAAGTCGACACCGACGGCTGGAACCGCATGCAGAAGCTGGCCGACACCGTCGTGCGCGAGGAACTCCTCACGCTGCCGCCCGGCGAGCTGCTCCGGCGGCTGTTCTGGCAGGAGTCGCTGCACGCCTTCGACGAGCGGGCGTGCCGCTTCGCGTGCCGGTGCACGCGCGACAAGGTGGGCGACATGCTGAGGATGCTGGGCAGCGACGAAGTCGAGACGATCCTGGCCGAGCGCGGCGAGATCGAGGTGCGCTGCGAGTACTGCAACCAGGCCTACCGCTTCGACGTGGTCGACAGCGTCGCGCTGTTCCACCCCGCCGCGCCCGCCGCCGAGGGCGCGCCGACCCGGCACTGAGAAAACGGGGCGCGCTCAGCGGCGCGGCGTGGCGTCGACCGCCGCGGTGCGGATCTGGTCCTCGGCGACCGGCCGGCGCGCGCTGGCCTCGTTGATCTGCACGAAGATCTCGCCCGGCTTGACCATCCCCAGCTCGTAGCGCGCGCGCTCCTCGAGCGCCTGCTTGCCGGCGCGCAGGTCGTCGACCTCGGCCTGCAGCGCCCCGTTGCGCGCCGCCAGCCGCGCGTTGACCTCTTCCTGGGCGTGCAACTGCCGGTCGAGCTCCCAGACGCGCAGCCAGCCGCCCTTGCCGAGCCAGAGCGGATACTGGATCAGCACGAGCAGCGAGGCGAGAACGATGCCCAGCGTTCGCATCCGGGTTGACCTCGGGGGTTCGGGAGCGCCGTGTGCGCCTTCAGCGCAGATTGTAGAACGCCGAGCGCCCGGGGTACGCGGCGATCTCGCCGAGGTCCTCCTCGATGCGCAACAGCTGGTTGTACTTCGCCATCCGGTCGGTGCGGCTCATCGACCCGGTCTTGATCTGAAGCGCGTTGGTCGCGACCGCGATGTCCGCGATCGTCGTGTCCTCGGTCTCGCCCGAGCGGTGCGAGATCACCGCGGTGTAGTTGTAGCGCTTGGCCAGCTCGATCGCCGCGAAGGTTTCGGTGAGCGTGCCGATCTGGTTGATCTTGACCAGGATCGAGTTGGCGATCCCCTCGTCGATGCCGCGCTGAAGCAGCTTCGTGTTGGTGACGAACAGGTCGTCGCCGACCAGCTGGACGCGGTCGCCGAGCACGTCGGTGAGCAGCTTCCAGCCCTCCCAGTCGTTCTCGGCCATGCCGTCCTCGATCGAGACGATCGGGTAGCGGTCGCACCAGGTGGAGAGCAGGTTGGCGAAATCGTTGGCGCTCAGCACCATCCCCTCGCCTTCGAGGTGGTAGCGGCCGTCGCGGTAGAACTCGGAGCTGGCGCAATCGAGCCCGAGCGCGATCTGCCGTCCCGGCTCGTAGCCGGCGCGCTCGATCGCCTCGAGGATCAGGCGGATCGCCGCCTCGTGGTTCTCGACGCTGGGTGCGAACCCGCCCTCGTCGCCGACCGCGGTCGACATGCCGCGGTCGTGGATCAATTTCTTCAGCGCGTGGAACACCTCGGCGCCGTAGCGCAGCGCCTCGCGCAGGCTGGGGGCCCCGACGGGCAGGATCATGAACTCCTGCAGGTCGAGGTTGTTGTTCGCGTGCGCGCCGCCGTTGATCACGTTCATCATCGGCACCGGCAGCGACATGGCGCCGGAGCCGCCGAAGTAGCGGTACAGAGGCAGCCCCGATTCCTCGGCCGCGGCCTTGGCCACCGCCATCGACACCGCGAGCATCGCGTTGGCGCCGAGCCGGCCCTTGTTCTCGGTGCCGTCGAGCTCGATCAGCGTGCGGTCGATGTAGGCCTGCTCGGCCGCATCGAGGCCCATGATGGACTCGGAGATCTCGGTGTTGATGTTCTCGACGGCCTTGAGCACGCCCTTGCCGAGCCAGCGCTTCGGGTCGCCGTCGCGCAGCTCGATCGCCTCGCGCGAGCCGGTGGAGGCGCCCGAGGGCACCGCCGCGCGGCCCATCACGCCGGACTCGAGCAGCACGTCGCACTCGACGGTGGGGTTGCCGCGCGAATCGATGATCTCGCGGCCGATGATGTCGACGATCGCGCTCATGCCCGGTCCACTCCCTGCACGACCACCATGTTGAAGAATTCGGTCGCGCCGGCGCGCTTCGCGCGTGCCTCGCGGTATCTCGCCGAGTCGTAGAACGCGCGCGCCGCCGCCATGTCGGGGAACTCGACCATGACCATTCGGGTCGGCTGCCAGTTGCCCTCGAAGACCTCGTGCTGGCCGCCGCGGACCAGGAAGCGCCCGCCCGCCGCCTCGATCGCGCCGGGCGACAGCGCCATGTACTGCTTGTACTGTTCGGGATCGGTCACCTTGACGTCGGCGATCACGTAGGCAGGCATGCGATTCCTTCCTGACGGTTGCTATTCGTGGATCGACTGCTCGACGAAGCCGTCGCGCTTGACGACCTGGTCGAGCGCCTTGAGCGTCGCCAGCAATTCGGCCATCCGGGCGAGCGGCCACGCGTTGGGGCCGTCCGACAGCGCCCTGGCCGGATCGGGGTGCGTCTCCATGAACAACCCCGAGACGCCCGCCGCGATCGCCGCGCGAGCCAGCACCGGAACGAACTCGCGCTGGCCGCCCGACGACGTGCCCCGCCCGCCCGGCAACTGCACCGAGTGCGTGGCGTCGAACACGACCGGGCAGCCGGTCTCGCGCATGATCGCCAGCGAGCGCATGTCCGAGACCAGGTTGTTGTAGCCGAACGAGACGCCGCGCTCGCAGACGAGGATGTTGTCGCCGTCGCCACCCGCCTCGATCGAGGCAGCGCGCGCCTTGTCGACGACGTTCTTCATGTCGTGCGGCGCGAGGAACTGGCCCTTCTTGATGTTGACCGGCTTGCCGGCCGACGCGACCGCGCGGATGAAGTCGGTCTGGCGCACCAGGAACGCCGGCGTCTGCAGCACGTCGACCACCGCCGCGACCGGGGCGATCTGGCCGATCTCGTGCACGTCGGTGAGCACCGGAACGCCGATCTGGCTGCGCACCTCGGCCAGTATCTTCAGCCCCTCGTCGAGCCCGGGTCCGCGGAACGACTCGCCCGAGCTGCGGTTGGCCTTGTCGTACGACGACTTGTAGATGAACGGGATGCCCAGCGACGCGGCGAGCGCCTTGAGCTGCCCGGCGGTCTCGAGCGCCAGCTCGCGCGACTCGATCGCGCAGGGTCCGGCAATCAGGAAAAACGGATGGTCCAGCCCGGCTTCGAATCCGCAAAGACGCATGCGCGCCGCCTCAGGCCAGCCTGACCACGCCGGGCTCGCTGCGCGCCGCACGCTGTGCGGCGCGAGCGAGCGCCGCCTCGACGTACGAGCGGAACAGCGGGTGGCCCGCGCGCGGCGTCGACGTGAACTCGGGGTGGAACTGCACGCCGACGAACCACGGGTGGGCCATCGGGCCGCTGCGCGGCAGCTCGACGATCTCGGTCAGCCCCTCCGAGGGGGTGCGCGCGGCGACCACGAGCCCGGCCTGCTCGAGGCGCGGGACGTAGTGGTTGTTGACCTCGTAGCGGTGGCGGTGGCGCTCGTTGACCTCATCGCCGTAGATCGACGCCGCCAGCGTGCCCGGCTCGACCGGGCAGCGCTGCGCGCCGAGCCGCATCGTGCCGCCGAGGTCGGATCGAGCGTCGCGCTTCTCGACGCGTCCTTCGCGGTCGAGCCACTCGGTGATCAGGCCCACGACCGGGTGCGGCGTCTGCGCGTCGAACTCGGTGCTGTTGGCGCCCTCGAGGCCGCAGACGTCGCGCGCGAACTCGATCACCGCGAGCTGCATGCCGAGGCAGATTCCGAGATACGGCACGCGGTTCTCGCGGGCATAGCGGATCGCCCGGATCTTGCCCTCGACGCCGCGGCGCCCGAATCCGCCGGGGACGAGGATCGCGTCGAAGCCGGCGAGCATCGCCGGCCCTTCGGCCTCGATGCGCTCGGAGTCGATGTACTCGATCTGGATGCGGCTCTCGGTATGGATGCCCGCGTGCACCAGCGCTTCGCTGAGCGACTTGTACGACTCGGTGAGGTCGACGTACTTGCCGACCATCGCGATGCGCACCTCGTGCCTGGGGTTCTCGAGCGAATGCACGAGGCGGTCCCAGACGCTGAGGTCGGCCGGCTTCGTGTCGAGGCGCAGGATCTCGCACAGCGTGCGGTCGACGCCCTGCTCGTGCAGCATGCGCGGGATCTTGTAGATGCTGGTGGCGTCCCAGACCGAGATCACCGAGTCGAGCTGCACGTTGGAGAACAGCGAGATCTTGGCGCGCTCGTCGTCGGGAATGCGGCGGTCGGCGCGGCACATCAGCATGTCGGCCTGGATCCCGATCTCGCGCAACTTCTGCACCGAGTGCTGCGTGGGCTTCGTCTTGAGCTCGCCCGCCGACGGGATGAACGGCACGAGCGTGAGGTGCACGAAACACGCGTTGCCGCGGCCGAGCTTCAGGCTCATCTGCCGCGCGGCCTCGAGGAACGGCAGCGACTCGATGTCGCCCACCGTGCCGCCGATCTCGACGATCGCGACCTGCGCCGCGTCGGGCGTGCCGACGCCGGCGCCGCGTTCGATGAAGGCCTGGATCTCGTTGGTGATGTGCGGAATGACCTGCACCGTGCGCCCGAGGTACTCGCCGCGGCGCTCCTTCTTGATCACCGACTCGTAGATCTGGCCGGTGGTGAAGTTGTTGGTGCGGCGCATCCGCGCCGACACGAAGCGCTCGTAGTGCCCCAGGTCGAGGTCGGTCTCGGCGCCGTCCTCGGTGACGAAGACCTCGCCGTGCTGGAACGGGCTCATCGTTCCAGGGTCGACGTTGATGTAGGGATCGAGCTTGAGCAGGGTGACCCGGATGCCGCGCGACTCGAGCAGCGCGGCGATCGACGCGGCGGCGATCCCCTTGCCCAGCGAGGACACCACGCCACCGGTGACGAATACGAATTTGGTCATGAGGCTCGGCCGGTAAACCGCGATTATATAGGCGAAGCGCCGGTACTCCAGCCTATTCTCCGGGCTGCTTCGGCCACGGCAGCCGGGCGCGAAGCTCGGCGCCGCCCGCCTCGCCGCGGGCGATCGTGCAGCTGCCGCCGCAGGCCGCGGCGCGCCCTGCCAGATCGTCGAATGCCTCGCGCGCCGTTCCCGCATCGCGGCCCTGCGCCCAGGGCGCGCCGTCGTCGCTGACCTGCAGCCGCAGTTCCTCGTCTTCCCGGATCGCCGAGACGATCACGATCCCCGCACCGCCGTCGCCCAACGCGCGCCCGAGCGCGTGGTCGGCGATCCGCCAGGCGAGCGTCTCGACCCCGGGCTCGCCGAGCCCGAAGCGGCGGTCCTCGGCGGGCTCGAGCAGCAGCTCGATCCGTGCTCCGGGATGGCGCAGCCGCCAGTCGGCCACCAGCGCGCGCAGGCCATCCGGCAGCGACTCGCCCTGCATCTCGTGGCTGCGCGCCCGCGAGACCAGCGCGCGGATCGACGCGGCCATCGACTCGGCGCTGCGGCGGACGAGCCGCGCCAGCTCCGACAGCGAGGGCTCGCGCGGCACGAGGCGCGCCTCGAGCGTCTCGGCCATCGAGCGCAGGCCCGCGAGTTGCTCGCCGAGCTCGCGCTGCACCGCGCCCGTCAGTTCCCGGCGCAGGGCTTCGAGCTCGCGCTCGAAGCGCAACGCCATGTCGCGCTGCAGGTCGCGCTCGGCCTCGACCTCGCGCAGCCGCGCGAGCGCAGCGTCGAGCGCCGCTTCGGGTTGCAGTGTCAGGTGCCGGATCCCGTGTCGCTCGTCCATCGTGCGCCTCAGCTCCTCGAGGATGCGCGGCCAGTGCGCGATGTCGTCGATCGCCAGGTGCGCAGCCAGCGCCGGCCGTCCGTCGCCGAGCGACCACAGGTGCAGATCATGCACCGAATCGACGCCGGCCGGGCTGCGCAGCGACGCCTCGACCTGCACCGGATCGACGCCGTCGGGGACCGCGTTCATCAGCACACGACCGCTCTCGCGCAGCAACCGCACCGTCGAGACCAGCAGCAGCGCCGAGATCGCCAGCGTCAGGATGGGGTCGATCAGCGTCCAGCCGCTGAGCCAGACCGTGGCCAGCGCGACGATCGCGATCAGCGAGCCGGCGAAATCGCCGATCACGTGCAGCAGCGCGCCGCGGGTGTTCAGTTCGTGGCGCTCGCCGTGCAGCAGCCGCCAGATCGCGGCGTTCACCAGCAGGCCGACGACCGCCACCGGCAGCGCGGCCGAGGGGTCGATCGGCGGCGGCGCGCGCATCCGCCCGATCGCCTCGTGGACGATGAAGCCAAGCACGCCGAGGTAGAACACCCCGTTGACCAGCGCCGCCAGCGGCTCGATGCGGCCGTAGCCGAAGCTCATCTGCGGTCCCGGCTTGCGCCGCGACACCCACTGCGCGCCCCACGCCAGCCCGAGCGCGGCCGCATCGGTCAGCATGTGCACGCCGTCGGAGGCCAGCGCCAGCGAACCGCTGCCCAGGCCCACGACGATCTCGAGCACCCCGAATCCGAACACGAGCAGCAGCGACCAGCCGAGCGCGGACGACGGCGCGTGGACGCGGTGATGCGGGTGCCCGTGGTCGTCGTGACCCTGGGCCGGGTGCCCGTGTCCGACGCGGGCGTGAACCGGGTGTCCGCGGTCGTCCCGGACGTGCGTCGGGTGGGCCTGGGCGCCTGGCGCCGCGTGCGGATCGGTCATCGTGGGTCGGGGTCGCGAATCCGGCGTCGGGTTGCGGAACCGGCCGGTTCCCGCGAAGCCGCGCCGTCGGCCGATTGTAGCGGCCCTTATAATCGCTGCCGAAGCGCAAACGATCCAGGCGAGGACATCGATGAGCAAGGTATACCCGAGCGCCGCGGCGGCCCTGGCGGGCGTGGTCGCCGACGGCCAGACGATCGCGGTCGGCGGCTTCGGCCTGTGCGGCATCCCCGAGGCGCTGATCGCGGCGCTGCGCGACTCGGGCGTGAAGAACCTGACCTGCATCTCGAACAACGCGGGGGTCGACGGGTTCGGCCTCGGCCAGCTGCTCGAGACGCGCCAGGTGCGCAAGATGATCGCCTCGTACGTGGGCGAGAACAAGGAGTTCGAGCGCCAGTACCTGTCGGGCGAGCTCGAGCTCGAGTTCACGCCGCAGGGCACGCTCGCCGAGAAGCTGCGCGCCGGCGGCGCCGGCATCCCCGCATTCTTCACCCGCACCGGCGTCGGCACGATCGTCGCCGAGGGCAAGGAATTGCGCGAATTCGACGGCCAGACCTACGTGATGGAGCGCTCGCTGGTGCCGGACGTCTCGCTGGTCAAGGCCTGGATGGCAGACCGCGCGGGCAACCTCGTGTTCCGGCGCACCGCGCGCAACTTCAACCCCAACGTCGCGATGGCCGGCCGCGTCACGATCGTCGAGGTCGAGGTCATCGTGCCCACCGGGGAGATCGATCCCGACCAGATCCACCTGCCGGGCATCTATGCGCACCGCATCGTGCACAACCCGACCCCCGAGAAACGCATCGAGCAGCGCACGACGCGGCCGGCACGATAAGGAGAACCGAGATGCCCTGGACCCGTGACCAGATGGCCGCGCGCGCGGCGCGCGAGCTGCGCGACGGCTTCTACGTGAACCTCGGGATCGGCCTGCCGACGCTGGTGGCCAACCACGTGCCGGCCGACATGGAAGTGTGGCTGCAGTCCGAGAACGGACTGCTCGGCATCGGTCCCTTCCCCACCGAAGACGAAGTCGACGCCGACCTGATCAACGCGGGAAAGCAGACGGTGACGACGCTGCCCGGCTCGTCGATCTTCTCGTCGGCCGACTCGTTCGCGATGATCCGCGGCGGCAAGATCAACCTCGCCATCCTCGGCGCGATGCAGGTCAGCGAGAAAGGCGACCTCGCCAACTGGATGATTCCCGGCAAGATGGTCAAGGGAATGGGCGGCGCAATGGACCTCGTCGCCGGCGTCGGCCGCGTGATCGTGCTGATGGAGCACACCGCGAAGAAGAAGGACGGCAGCGAAGAGCAGAAGATCCTGAAGGCCTGCACGCTGCCGCTGACCGGCGTCGGTGTCGTCGACATGATCATCACCGACCTCGGCGTGCTCGACGTGACGTCGAAGGGCCTGAAGCTGCGCGAGCTCGCACCCGGCGTCACGAAGGAAGAGGTCGTCGCGAAGACCGGATGCCCGGTCGACGTGTCCGCCGTACAGTAGAACGCACAGGGCGCCGGCCGCCTCGACCGGTCGCGTGCGTCCGTTCGCGCGGGCAACGGCGCGGGCCGTCGGCCGCGGGCGCGCCGGGTGCTTGCCCCCGCTTCGCGGGGGTGCCCTGCGATGCTCGCCGCACCGGCTGGCGCGGCGAAACTCGCTCCGCGCGCTTCGCGCGCTGCGCTCAGACAATCGCCGCGAGAATGATGGACGATGCGCGCTGCGCGCGCCGCCGGTGCAGCTGCGCTTCTCGGCTGCGCACAAGGCGCGCCCCCGGCCGACGGCCCGCGCCGTTGCCGACACCGTCGTGGTGTTCGAGGCAACAGCCCCGGCTTCCGTCACCGTGGTGGTGTTCGTGCGCAAGGGCCCCGACCACCGTTCGAGCACCCATGACGTCGCCAGAGCGGCAGGTGACGGCGGGCCGGGCTCGCGGGGCGGCCTCGGGTGGCCCTGGGCGCGGTCTGGGGCGGCGCGCAACCCGATGGCCCAGGCGCGGCGGCGCGATGTCGGTGGCGCCGAGCAGCGCAGCGTCGGGGTCGGCGCGCGAAGCGCGCATCGTCCATCATTCTCGCGGCGATTGTCCGAGCGGAGCTCGCGAAGCGAGCGCAGCGAGTTTCGCCGCGCGACCCCGACGCGAGCAGCGCAGGGAAGTCGTTGCGAAGCAACGACCGCCGTCGTCATCGCGCCGCCGCGCCTGGGCCATCGGGTTGCGCGCCGCCCCAGACCGCGCCCAGGGCCACCCGAGGCCGCCCCGCGAGCCCGGCCCGCCGTCGCCTGCCGCGCCGCGCCGACTAACGCAGTCGCGGCGTCGTGACCGCCTGCCGCGCGAAGTCGGGCAACGGCGCCGACTTGCGTCTCGGGTAGTCGACCCAGACCACCTTCGCCGAACCGTGCGCGTAGACCGTCCCCGGATCGTCGGTGCGCAGCATGTCGATGTAGGTCTCGAAGCTCGAACGCCCGATCTTGCCGACGTACTGCCGCGCCAGCACCGTCCCCGGATACTGCAGCTCGCGCAGGAACGTGCAGCTCGCGTTGATGATCAGCGGCCCTTCGCCCGCCGGATCCGGCCGGAAGCCCATCGAATCGAACCAGCTGATCCGCAGCTGCTCCATGTAGCGGAAATAGACCGTATTATTCACGTGGCCCATCGCGTCCATGTCGCCCCAGCGGATCGGCATTTCCAGTTCGAAGACCAGGATGCGCTCGCTCACTCGTTTCCCTCTCTCTTCGATCGACGCCCCCAGCAGGCCGGCCCGCGTCGGCATCGCACCGTCATGATCATCCATCCCGACCGGGACGCGCTGCAGAACGAAATCCATGCGCGGCCTCGCCAGCCGGTGGCCACGCCGCAGCGAGTGTCGCACATCGCGCTGCTGCGCCCGGCGCGCGGCGCGCACGAGGCCGCACCCGATCCGCTGGAGCGCCTGTGCGCCGAGCGCGGCGTCGCGGCCCCCGATTCGCGCGACGGCCACTTCTTCGCCGACTTCGGCGCCTTCCGGCTCAAGCGCGAGCGCCACGGCGAGTTCGACGATTACACGGTCTACTGCGACGGCGGCGATCCGCACGCACCGTTCGCGCAGCCTGCCATCGACGCGCTGCCCCGAGGCTGGCTCGACACGCTGCCGGGCTCGCTCATCGCAGCCGTCCACGTCGCGCTGCTGCCGGCGCGCGAGATGCCCGACGACCCGGCCGGGCCCGCGGCGATTTTCGGCCCAGGCGAGTCGAGCGGCGCTTCGATCGCCGACGGCGCGGCCTGCGCGTTCACCGACTTCCGCGTCGACGAGCGCGGTTTCACCCGCATCCTCGTCCTCGACCGCTCGCTCAGCCCCACCTACGCCGGCCGCGTGGTGCAGCGGCTGATCGAGGTCGAGGTCTACCGGATGATGGCGATGCTGGCGTTTCCGCTCGCGCGCGCGAGCGCCGTCGAGCTCGACGGGGTCGAGGCCTCGCTCGGCGCGCTCGTCGCGCGGCTCGAGTCTGCGCCGGTCGCAGAGGAACCCGAGTTGCTGCGCGAAGTCAGCCGGCTCGCCGGCACTGTCGAGCGCATCGCGGCCTCGGTCGGCTTTCGCTTCGGCGCAGCGCGCGCCTACCACGCGCTGGTGCGCCAGCGCGGCGCCGAGCTGCGCCAGCAGCGGCTGCCCGGCCTGCAGACGCTCACCGCGTTCCTCGAGCGCCGCTTCGACCCCGCGATGGCGTTCTGCGAGAGCGTGGGCCGTCGCATCGAGACGATCGCCGAGCGCATCGCGCGCGCCAGCGCGCTGCTGCGCACGCGCGTCGAGATCGAGCGCGAGCGGCACAACCAGGAGCTGCTCGCGGCGATGAACCGCCGCGCGAAGCTGCAGCTGCACCTGCAGCAGACGGTCGAGGGCCTGTCGGTCGCGGCGATCACCTACTACGGGGCCGGAATCGCCGGTTACCTGTTCAAGGCGATGAAGGCGCTCGGCTGGCCGGTCGACCCCGAGCTGGCCACGGGGCTCGCCATCGTGCCGATCGCCGTCGCGGTCGCGCTCGGCGTGCGCCACATCCGCGAGGGCATCCGCCGCCGGCTCGGCGGCGCCTGAGCGCGATCCCGCGTTCCTGCGGAGCTTGGCTCAGGCGAGCGTCTGCCCGCCGTCGATCGTAATGACGCTGCCCGTCACGTATGCGGAGGCGTCGCCAGCCAGCCAGACGGCGATTTCCTTGATTTCCTCCGGCCGGCCGATTCGACCCAGGGGCACGTGGCGAACGAAGGCGGCGTACTTCTCGGGCGAGGACATTTCGGCCTCGGTCAGCGGCGTGAGAAAGCGTCCCGGCGCGAGCACATTGACACGCACGCCATTGGCCGCCCACTCCATCGCGATCGCCCTCGAGAAGTTGATCACGGCCGCCTTGGCGGCGGAATAAGGCGCGTTCGCCGCGCGGCCACGCAGACCGGCAGTGGAGGCGATGTTGATGATCGCGCCTGCGCGTTGGGCGACCATGAGCTTGCCTACCGCGCGGCAGACCTTGAAGGTCGACGAAAGGTTGGCGGCGATGACGCCGTCCCACTCCTCATCGCTGATCTCCAACGTCGGCTTGCGCAGGCTGCCGCCAGCGGCATTGACGAGGATGTCGATGTGACCAAAAGTCAGAACAGTCTTCGCGACCGCTGCATCGACCTGTACCCCGTCCGTGACATCGGCCGGCGCCACCAGTGCGCGGGCGCCACAGCTCTCGACCTCGTGCGCTGCGGCCTCGAGGTCCACACGCGTACGCGCGACGAGTGCCACGTCCGCGCCCGCCGCGGCCAGTCCTTGGGCGATTGCGCGGCCGAGGCCCTTGCCTGCCCCCGTGACGAGCGCGACACGTCCTACGAGGGGCCCCGCCGGATCGTTGCTCGATACATCCATGCCTTGAGCCCGGATCCGCCTCATTCCGCCTTGATTCCGGCGGATCGGATGATTTCGCCCCACCTTGCCGCATCTGCCTGTACGAGGGCGCGCGTGCCCTCCGCATCGGTCGCCAGCGTGGTCAGACCAAGGCCCGCAAGCTGCGCCGCCGATTCGGGCGCGCGCAATGCAGCCATGAATGCGTCCTGCAGCCGCGCGACGATGTGCTCCGGCACCCCGGCTGGGGCGAACACGGCATACCAAACCGTCGAAGTGAAGTCCGCGAGCCCTGACTCCGACATGGTGGGGACATCGGGCAGTTGGCTCACCCGCCTGGCCGAGGTCACGTTCAGCGCCTTAAGGCCGCCGTGCCGTATCTGCGGCAACAGCGGTGGCATGTTTTCGAACGCCAGGGTGATGACACCTGCCATCAAGTCCTGCATTGCCGGCGCCGTCCCCTTGTAGGGCACGTGAATCATCTGGGTGCCAGTCATCTTCTCGAACATCTTGGCGCACAAGTGCTGCGTCGACCCGGGGCCGACCGAGCTATAGCTCAGTCTTCCTGGGCGCTCCGAGACGTAGGCGATCAATTCGCGCAGGTTCGACACGGGCAGCGAAGGGTTCACGACCAGTACATTGGGAACCGTCGCAACACCGATCACCGGCACGAAGTCGCGCTGAGGATCGTAGGGCAGCTTCGGGTATAGAGCTGGTGCAGTTGCGTATCCGGGCGTACTACCCAGCGTCAGCGTATAACCGTCGGGTCTGGACCGCGCCACTGCCGTGGTGCCGATGGCCCCGCCAGCGCCCGGCCGGTTCTCGACGACGACCGGTTGCCCAAGCACCTTGCCAGCCTCGCGCGCCAGAATGCGGCACAGCAGGTCGTTCGTTCCCCCCGGGGCCCAAGGACTCACCAGCGTGATCGTTCGCGATGGGAAATCGTCGGCCAGTGCGGGCACGGCACGCGCGAGCGTACCGAATCCTAGAACCCCCAGGAAATGACGTCGCTGCATGGTATTCACTCCATCGGGTTACGTCTCGGACCGGATCTCGAACGTGCAGACGGTTTCCACCGGCGCCGTGTAGACGAGATCCGGCACACTCAGGCTGGCACGCGCCATCGCCGCGCGCTCGGGGCCGAAGACTTCAACGAACAGGTCCGATGCGCCGTTGGAAACGTACGGAGCGCGTTCAAAGCCCGGCGCGCCATTGACGTAGACCAGCAATTGCACCACCCGTACGATCCGATCGAGATCGCCTAGGACGGCCTTGGCCTGCGCCAGGTGATTGATCGCGCAAAGCCGCGCCGACTCGTAGGCCTGCTGCTCGGACACCTTGTCGCCGACTTTGCCGAGATAGGGAAACGCACCGTTGGTGTGGCCGAGCGCGCCCTGACAGAAGAAGAGATTGCCCACGGCCACACCCGGCACCAGTCCAGGGTTGGCCTTTATGACCGGTGCATCCGGGAGAACGATCCCACGTTCGGTCAGGCGGGTGTCGATCCGGCCCACGAGATCACTCCACCTCAGCGACGCATTCGATCTCCAGCAGGAAGTCCTTGCGCGGCAGCCGAGCCTCGACAGTGGTTCGTGCCGGCCACGTATCCGGATCGCCGCCGAAGAACTCGCGATAGATCTCGTTCATCTCATCGAAGTCGGCGCGACGATCGAGGAATACGTTGACCTTGACCACACGCTCCAGCGACGAGCCTGCATCCTCGAGGATATTCTTCACGTTCGTCATGCACTGGCGCATCTGTGCGGCGAAGTCACCCTTCGCCAACTGCATGTCACCGAAGTAGGCCGGGCAGCCTGAAACGAAGACCAGGTTCCCGGTCCTGACCGCATGCGCGTGGGGCGCCTTCGTGCGTGTCACTCTCGGGCTGTAGATCACCTTCTTGGTCATCGGACGCCCCCTGTGCGCAATGATCAGGCTTCAATGTGCAGGAGTCGAACGAACGCATCAAACGAATACTTTCGAACGGAGTGTTGCGATATATGCAACGCCCGGCGAGAATGCACCATGTCCAACACGACGCTAGTCCGATTTCAGGAGGTCGCGCGCACTGGCTCCATCCGGGCAGCCGCCGATCGCCTGTTCGTCACGCCGTCGGCTCTGAGCCGTGAGCTTCATCGGCTCGAGGAGGAGCTCGGCGTCGAGTTGTTCGAACGCCGCGCTCGTGGCATGGCACTTACGCCCGCCGGGAAGATTTACCTGAATCACGTCCGGGACGTGCTCAATGGCGTCGAGCGGATGCGATCGGAACTCGATGCGCTGCAGAACCTGCTGCGTGGCCATGTGGACCTGATGTCCGTCGAAGGATACGCGTCGGACTTCCTCGCGCCGGCCATTGCGCAGTTCCAGGACGAACATCCCGACATCACATTCTCGCTGCGCATTACTGCAGCCAGCGCCATCGTGACTGGTGTCGCCAGCGGAGAAACCGACATCGGACTGGTCTTCAATTTGCGCCCGAGCGACGAGCTGCGCTCGGTGCTGCATCTTCACGTTCCACTGCTGGCAGTGATGGCGCCCAACCACCCGCTGGCGCGTCGCAAGAGCCTCTCGCTGGCCCAGTTGGCCCAGCAGCGGCTGGCTCTTCCTG
This sequence comes from Burkholderiaceae bacterium, assembly GCA_023954045.1. Classification (GTDB taxonomy): domain Bacteria; phylum Pseudomonadota; class Gammaproteobacteria; order Burkholderiales; family Burkholderiaceae_E; genus Zeimonas. Next base: position 228,145 of record JAMLIR010000001.1, read on the forward strand.
ACGCCAGCTTCGGCGTCCGCCGGCTCATCGATCTGCAGAGCCAGATGTCCAAGATTCGAGTAACGCCGGCGCTGGAAGCGAATTCGCTGGCGGTACTGCGCGGTTTCGCACGCAACGGTGGAGGCGTCACCTTGCTGTCGCGGATGTCGATCCGGCACGAACTCGCCGCAGGACAGCTGGTGGGAATTCCACTGAGCGATCCATTGCTGACCCAAGGAGGTATCGACATCTGTGTGCTGGCTCGTCGCACCCTCCCGGTCGCGGCGTCCGCGTTCCTCGACCACCTGATCCGGATCGGGCAATCCTCGCAGGAGTGATTTCCTGCCCACCCGAGCGTTGCCCATACATCAACGCTCTGTACGAAAACTATCATTTGCCGCGATCGCCGAGGCTGCTTAAGCTTTTCCGAGGACACTCGCCGTACTGATTGTTCACCACAGGCTGCCCACGTGGCGGCATCGCTCCCATGCCCACGGCGTTCGACATTCATGCGGGCGGCACCGAAACGCTCCCGGCGCCCGACTTCCGATGGCCAGGCGGCAAGCGCCTGGGTATTTTCTTTCGAGTCGCGCTGGAAGGCTGGTCCGACCATGCATGGCCGGGCTTCGGCCCCATGGGCAATCCGCTACAGCCCGGCACCCCCGACCTGAACGCGCTGGGTTGGGTGGAGTACGGAATACGCCGCGGTATCCACCGGATCCTGGAGGTGCTGAACCGCCAACAGATCCGGATCAGCATGCTCGTCTGCGGCGTGCTGGCCGAGCGCCACCCGCAGACCTTGCGCCTGATTGCGGACGCTGGGCACGAAATCGTCGCGCATTCGTGGGGTATGGATGTCATTCCGGCCTACCTGGACGAGGAAGGCGAGCGCGCCAACATCCGCCGGACGACCGAAATCCTGGAGCGCGCCTGCGGCACGCGCCCCAGGGGCTGGATCAGCCCGCGTGCCTCGCCCAGCCCCCGCACCGCGCGCCTGCTCGCGGAGGAGGGGTACCTCTGGCATGGCGACACGATGAACGACGATCTTCCCTACCTGGTACGTTTCGGCGAGCACGAAATCGCGGCGTTCCCCGGAGGCATGGAGATGAACGACACGCCCCATGCAATCCGCTATGGCAACCCACCTCGCCAGATGCTCGAGCTGTTCGACGACTGGCTCACCTACGTGAGGCGCCACGAGCGTGGCGCGGTGCGGCTCAACCCGTCCATCCATGGCCACGTGTATGGCCGACTCACGGGCATCAACGTCTTCGAACAGTTGATCGAGCGCGCCCGAGGGCTCGAAGATGCCTGGATCGGCCGCCAAGGCGATGCGATCGCCCACCTGCGCGAGCAGTTGGGGCAGACGCAGCTCTGAATACATTGACGGGAGCCCCCATGACCGACTTCCTCTCCCCGATGACCGTCACACGACGAGACTTCCTGATTGCCGGATCGTTGGCCGCGCTGACCTACGGCGGCTCCGCACGTGCTGCAGAGTTCCCGGAACGGCCAATCCGCCTCGTGATCCCCTACCCGCCCGGTGGCTCGACCGATATCGTCGGCCGTCTGGTTGCAAAGCAGACGGCCGAGGCGCTCAAAGGCACCGTGGTAGTGGACAACAAGGGCGGCGCGGCCGGAGCAATCGGTGCAGCCGAAGTGGCCCGCACGGCGCCCGACGGCTACACGCTGCTGGCGAGCATCGTGACATCGGCGGTGATCATGCCGATCACTCAGGGCAAGAGCCTCGCCTACGATCCGATCGGCTCGTTCGAGCCAGTGGCCATGGTCTGCAAACTACCCAATGTGCTCATCATCAACAAAGACATCCCCGCGCGCAATTTCCGGGAGTTCGCGGCATGGGCCCGCGCAAATCCCGAGCGCGCCAACTACGGCACTGGCGGCACGGGCAGCGTCATGCACCTTACGGGCGAACTGCTGAAACGCGACGGCAAGTTCAATATGACTCACGTGCCCTATCGCGGCGCCGCCGCCGCAATCCAGGACTTGATGGGTGGAAATCTCGCCGCTGTGCTGGACAATATCACCGGTGTGATGGGGATGGTCCGCGCCGGCAGCGTACGTGCGATCGGCGTCTCCACCGAGGCGCGCTCGGCTGCGTTGCCCGATGTGCCCACCTTCGCCGAACAGGGCATTCCGGGCTTCGCCAACTCCAGTTGGTTCGCTGTGTTCACTCGCGCCGGCACGCCGCGCGACGTGCTCGCACGGCTGGAGAAGGCTGTTCTCGATGGCTGCGCCCAGCCCGAGGCGATCGACAAGCTCAAGGATCTGGGTGCCATCCCCAACCCCATGGGCGCCCGCGCCTTGGGCGAGTTTTGGCAAGCCGAGTTCGCCTATTGGAGGCAGGCCATCGCAGCAGCCGGCATCCAGCTGAACTGATCGTGCATAGCGCTGTTCGCCACCTGCCGCGGGCCGCCCCGAGCGCCAGCTCCGTTCGGGGCGTGGCCCTCAGGCGCTAGACCCCGAACCCGTCGTCCGCCGCGATCACCGCGCCGTTGACGAATTGCGACTTGTCCGAGGCGAGCAGCATCAGCACGCCGTCGAGGTCCTCGGGCTTGCCGACGCGGCGCCGCGGCAGCATCTGGATCAGCTTCTGGCCGGCCTCGGTCTGCCAGTGGTGCGCGTTGATCTCGGTCTCGATGTAGCCGGGGCAGATCGCGTTGACGTTGATGTTGTACCGCCCCCACTCGAGCGCCATCGCCTTCGTCATCTGCACGACGGCGGCCTTGCTCATGCAGTAGACCCCGATCTGCGCGAGCACGCGCAGCGCCGCCATCGACGCGATGTTGACGATGCGCGCCTGCCGCGCGGGATCGGCCTTGGCGCGCGCGATCATCCGGCGCCCGACCTCCTGCGCGACGAAGAACGCGCCGCGCGTGTTGGTGCCGAACATGAAGTCGTAGTCCTCGGGTTTCACGTCGACCAGCCGTTGCGTCGTGCTGACGCCCGAGTTGTTCACCAGGATGTCGATCGGCCCCGCCTCGTCCTCGGCCCGCGCAACCGCCGCGTGGATGCTGGCGACGTCGGTCACGTCGAGCGCGACCACGTGCGCGTCGCCGCCGGCGGCCTCGATCTCGGCGCGCAGCTCCTTGAGGCGCTCGACGCGCCGCGAGGCCAGCACGACCTGCGCGCCGTTGTCGGCGAGCACGCGCGCGAAGCGCGCCCCCAGTCCGCTGGAAGCGCCGGTGACGAGAGCGGTCTTGCCGTCGAGGTCGAATCGGATGGTCACGGTGAAGTCTCCTGTGCGGGTCGCGGCGGATCGCTAGCGGCACGATGTTAGCCGATGCCGTGCCGCACGCCGCGGGCCGGACGCGGCACCCGCGCCCTCGCTCGCATGGGGCCCGCCCTGGGGGCCGTTTGCGCGCAGTCGCCGGTTTCCGGACAATCGTGGCCGCCAGCATCGTCCCAGACACCCGGAGAGCCCATTCCATGGACATTGAGCGCGATTCGATGGAGTTCGACGTCGTGATCGTCGGCGGCGGCCCCGCCGGCCTCGCGGCCGCCATCCGTCTGAAGCAGCTCGCCGCCGACAAGGGCACCGAGATCGGCGTGTGCGTCATCGAGAAAGGCTCGGAGATCGGCGCGCACATCCTGTCGGGTGCCGTCATGGACCCGCGCGCGATCGGCGAATTGCTGCCCGACTGGCGCGAGCGCGGCGCGCCGCTGAACACCGAGGTCGTCGAAGACCGGTTCATGTTCCTGTCCGAGACCGGCGCCCGGCAGGTGCCCAACTGGATGCTTCCCGAGTGCTTCCGCAACCACGGCAACTACGTGATCAGCCTGGGCAACGTCGTGCGCTGGATGGGCCAGCAGGCCGAGGCGCTCGGCGTCGAGATCTTCCCCGGCTTCGCCGCCGCCGAGGTGCTCTACCACGCCGACGGATCGGTCAAGGGCGTGGCCACCGGCAACATGGGCGTCGGCCGCGACGGGCAGCCCACCGACGCGTTCCAGCCGGGCATGGAGCTGCACGCGAAGTACACGCTCTTCGCGGAAGGGGCGCGCGGCCACCTCGGCAAGCAGCTGATTGCCAAGTTCGGGCTCGACGCCGGCCGCGATCCGCAGAGCTACGGAATCGGGCTCAAGGAGCTGTGGGAGATCGATCCGGCGAAGTCGAAGCCGGGCCTCGTGATCCACACCGCGGGCTGGCCGCTGGACAATGCGACCTACGGCGGCTCGTTTCTCTACCACCTCGAGGACAACAAGGTCGCGATCGGCTACGTGGTCGGCCTGAACTATCGCAACCCGTACCTGTCTCCGTACGAGGAATTCCAGCGCTACAAGACGCACCCGGCGATCCGCGGGTTCCTCGAAGGCGGCAAGCGGCTCGCCTACGGCGCGCGCGCGATCACCGCCGGCGGCCTGAATTCGCTGCCGAAGTTCACGTTCCCCGGCGGCTGCCTGGTCGGCTGCGACGCAGGCTTCCTGAACGCCTCGCGGATCAAGGGCAGCCACGCTGCGATCAAGACCGGGATGCTGGCGGCCGAGGCGGCTTTCGACGCGCTGGCCGCCGGCCGCTCGGGCGACGAACTGACCGCCTACCCGGACGCCTTCCGCGCCTCGTGGCTGCACGACGAACTGCACCGCGCGCGCAACTTCAAGCCGGCGATGGGCAAGGGCCTGTGGATGGGCACGCTGCTGGTGGGCATCGACCAGGTGCTGTTCCGCGGCAAGGCGCCGTTCACGCTGCACACGACGAAGCCCGACCACGCCTACCTGCTGCCTGCCGCCGAGTGCCAGCCGATCCAGTACCCGAAGCCCGACGGCAAGCTGAGCTTCGACCGGCTCTCGTCGGTGTTCATCTCGAACACCAACCACGAGGAGAACCAGCCGATCCACCTGACGCTGAAGGATCCGTCGGTGCCGGTCGCGGTGAACCTGGCGCGCTACGCCGGCCCCGAGCAGCGCTACTGCCCGGCGGGCGTCTACGAGTTCGTGCGCGACGACGACGGAGCCGAGCGGCTGCAGATCAACGCGCAGAACTGCGTGCACTGCAAGACCTGCGACATCAAGGATCCGACCCAGAACATCGTCTGGGTCGTGCCCGAGGGCGGCGGCGGCCCGAACTACTCGGGCATGTGAGCGGGCGCGGCGGCCTGCTCGCCGCGCAGGCTCAGATCGGCTTCTTCAGGAACAACGCGCCGCGGATCTGCCCCGGCTCGTAGCCGGTGGCCCGGTCGTTCGGATAGAGCGCGCGCAATTTCGCCTTCACCGGCTCGCTCAACTTGTCGACGCTGCCGTGGCACTGCACGCACAACGGCTGCGTCGGCAGCGCCTTCGCGTAGCGGAACACCTGCCGGCCGCCCTCGTCGACGACCTGCCAGGTCTCCAGCGTCGAGCCGGCGACGCCGGCCGCCGCCTGCGCGTCGAAGCGCTCGAGCACGCCCCGCTCCCAGGCGTCGGGGACGCCCTTCGGGTTGCGGTTGCGCAGGCTCGCCCGGCGCACGTTCCAGCCCGTGCGCTCGGAAGCCGCACGTGCCATCTCCGGCGCCTTGTCGCGGCAGACCTCGATCGCACCGGCCGGCCCGCTGCGATTCAGCTCGGCCGTCAGCACCGTGAGCAGGTTCGCGGGGACCGTGGCAGCGATGGTGCGCGCCTCGTCCAGGTAGCCGGGCGGCGCGGCGACCGGCGCGGACGGCGGCGCCGCACAGCCGGCGAGCAGCAGCGCGGCGAGCGCGGGCATGGCGCGGGAAACCGGGTACTTCATCGAACGTTCCTCCTCGGTGGCGACGGTGCGTCCTCCGTATTGGGCGCGGTTCGCTGCACGCGCGTCCATAGCCACGGAGGGGGATCCGCGACCTACCACCGAGGGGTGATCGATGCCGTGAAAACGCTTCGCGCCGGTGGTGCCGGCGCGAAGGATGTGACAGGAACGAAGAGTCGGCTACTGGCCGAACTGGCGGGCGCGTCGCTGGCCGCCGCGGCCGCCGCCGCCTTCGCGGTCGCCTCCGCCGTAGCCGCCGCCGTAGCCGCCGCCACCGCCACCGCCACCGCCGTAGCCGCCGCCACCGCTGCGGCCGCCGCCGCCGCCGTAGCCGCCGCCACCGCTGCGGCCGCCTCCGCCACCGTAGCCACCGCCGCCGCCGCCGCGGCCGAAGCCACCGCCGCCGGACTGCTCGCGCGCCTCGTTGACGACCAGGCTGCGGCCTTCGAGCGAGTAGCCGTTCAGCGCGCGGATGGCGGCCTGCGCCGCCTCGTCGGTGGCCATCGTGACGAAGCCGAAGCCGCGCGAGCGGCCGGTTTCGCGATCGGTGACGATCTTGGCATCGATGACTTCACCGTGATTGCCGAAAAGCTGCGACAGCTGTGCATCGGTGGCGCGCCACGGCAGGTTGCCCACGTAGATCTTGGTTCCCATCGAAACTCGTTCCTCGGACCGTTGAACTCATTGCATTTCGAGGGACACCTGAGCGAGCAAACCGGGAAATGCAATTCCGCGGACCGGATTGCCGGTCCGTTTTTCGACTTTGCCACAAACGTGCACGAATGCACAGTGGCGTCCCGGCGCGTCCTTGCGCGGCGTCACGAACGCGCCGGGGGGCGATCCGGCGCCGCGATCGGGAACGGCGCCCGATGCGAAACCACTTGAAAAGATCCCGGATACTGTATAAAAATACAGACCTTGGACACCTCGACACGGAGCCCCCGATGCGGGATCTCACCGCGCGCCAGCAGCAGATCCTGGCGCTGATCAGGCAGCACATCGCCGACACCGGTTTTCCGCCCACGCGGGCCGAAATCGCCGCGCAGCTGGGCTTTCGCTCGCCGAACGCCGCCGAAGAGCACCTGAAGGCGCTGGCGCGCAAGGGCGTCATCGAGCTCGCTTCGGGCTCCTCGCGGGGCATCCGTCTGAAGCTGCTGCCCGACTCCACCGACGAGGCGCCGCGGGCCGTGCAGATCGCCCTCAGCCTGCCGCTGGTCGGGCGGGTGGCCGCCGGCAGCCCCATCCTCGCCCAGGAGCACATCGAGGCCAGCTACGCGATCGACCCGAACCTGTTCGACGACAAGCCCGACTACCTGCTGAAGGTGCGCGGCATGAGCATGCGCGATGCCGGCATCTTCGACGGCGACCTGCTCGCGGTGCGCCGCGCCGACGAGGCGCGCAACGGCCAGGTCGTCGTCGCCCGCGTCGGCGACGACGTCACCGTCAAGCGCTGGCGTCGCAAGGGCCACACGATCGAGCTGCTGCCCGAAAACCCCGACTTCCAGCCGATCGTCGTCGACAGCCGCAGCGACGCCTTCGCGCTCGAAGGCATCGCGGTCGGCCTGCTGCGCGGCGGCAAGGCCTTGTGAGGCGGCGATGTCGTCGGCCCTGCCCGCCGCGGTCTGGCGCGCCAGCCAGCTCGGCCACGCGAGCGTCGCCGCGCTGTCCAGCGGCTTTCCCGCCCTCGACGCCGAACTGCCCGGCGCCGGCTGGCCGGCGGGCATGCTCACCGAGCTGATCGGCCGCGAATCGGGCATCGGCGAATTGCGCCTGCTGGTGCCGCTGCTGCGCCAGCTCACCCGCGAGCGCCGCTTCGTCGTGCTGCTGGCGCCGCCGCTGCAACCCTATGCGCCGGCACTCGCCAGCCACGGCATCGACCTCGACTACCTGCTGGTCGTGCAGGCGCCCAACGCCGCTGATCGCCTGTGGGCGGTCGAGCAAACGCTCAAGAGCGCGGCCTTCGGCGCCCTGCTCGCCTGGCTGCCACAGGAACGCACCCGCCCCGAGCACTTGCGCCGGATGCAGTCGGCCGCCCAGCCGGCCACCGGCCCGGCGTTCCTGTTCCGCTCGCTGGCGGCGCAGTTCGAGGCCTCGCCCGCCCCGCTGCGCCTGCTGCTGCTGCCGCGCCCCGACCAGCGCCTGTCGGTGCAGATCCTCAAGCGCCGCGGCCCGGTGATGGCCGACCCGATCCTCGTCGACCTTCCACAGCCGGTTTCGGCGATCCGGCCTCGCACGAGCCCTCTCGCCGCAACGCCCGACCCCCGGCCGATGCGCACGATCCACGCTCGCCACGACGAGTCGCGCGCCGGCACGCTCAACTAGGGCGTGTTCACACTACGATCGTCCCCGCCGGCACCGATTCGCCCCGGACCCCGGAACCCTCCAGAGCTCTCCAGAACCATGTGGTGGCTCGGCCTGTTCTTCGACCGGCTGTCGCTCGACGTCGCCCGCTGCGGCGCGCCCGGGCCCGACGATGCGCGCCCGCTGGCGATCTGCGACCGGCTGCGCGTCCTCGACGCCGACGACGGCGCCCGCGTGCTGGGCATCGTTCCCGGCATGAAGCGCGCCGCCGCGCTGGCGCTCGCCCCGGGGCTGCGGCTGCGCGAGCGCGACGACGCGGGCGAGCAGGCGACGCTCGACTCGCTCGCCGCCTGGGCGCTGCAATTCACGCCCGCAGTCAGCCTGCAATCCGACCTGTCGTTCGGCGATCCCGACGACACGCCCCGTCCCTGCGGCCTGCTGCTCGAAGTGGCGCCGAGCCTGCGCTATTTCGGCGGATCCGATGCGCTGCTCGCCCGGCTGCGCCAGGGGCTGCGCGCGCTCGGATTCCCGGCGCGGATCGGTGCGGCGCCGACCGCTGCCGCCGCCTGGCTGTTCGCGCGCGACCGCGACGGCCTGCAAGCCGACGAGGCGGGGCTCGAGGCCGCGTTGCGCAGCCTGCCGGCGGTGCTACTCGCGCGCAGCCGCGCGCAGCGCGAGACCCTCGACGCGATCGGCGCGCACCGTATCGACGACCTGCTCGCGTTGCCGCGCGCCGGCCTCGCGCGCCGCTGCGGGCGCACGCTGCTCGACGAGATCGACCGCGCGCTCGGCCGCCAGCCGGAGCCGCGCCGCTGGTTCGAGGCGCCCGAGCGCTTCGAGACGCGGATCGAGTTGCTGGCGCAGGTCGAGCACGCCGAGGCGCTGCTGTTCGCCGCCCGCCGATTGCTCGATCGGCTCGCCGGATGGCTGGCGGCGCGCCACTGCGCGGTGCGCGAATTCACCGTGCACGCCGAGCACGACCGGCGCAGCGGACGCGAGCAGCGCACCGACACGCTGCTGACGGTGCGGCTCGCCGATCCGAGCCGCGACGTCGAGCGGCTGGGCACGCTGCTGCGCGAGAAGCTCGCGATCACGCGGTTGCCGGCGCCGGTGCGCGCGTTGCGCCTGCGCTGCGACGAGGTGCTGGCGCTGCCCGGCGCCAGCACCCAGCTGTTTCCCGCGCCCGCCGCCGCGCGCGAGAGCCTTGCGCGACTGGTCGAGCGGCTGCAGGCGCGGCTCGGCCCGCGCCAGGTGCAACGGCTGGCGCTGGTCGCCGACCATCGCCCCGAGGTCGCCTACCGGGTCGAAGCCTTCGATGCGCCGCCGGGTCCGCCGGCCAGCGCGCCGCGGCCCGGGCCCCGACCACGCCCCCCGGGGCCGCTGGCCGACGCCCCGGCGGCCGATTCCCTGCCCGTTGATTCCCTGCCCGCCGACGCCCCGGTCGCCAACCTGCCACGGCCCCTGTGGCTGCTGCGCGAGCCGATCGCGATCGGCGAGCGCAACAACCGGCCCTGGTGGCACTCGGCGCTGACGCTGCTGGCCGGGCCGGAACGGATCGAAGGCGGCTGGTGGGATGCCTCGCTGGTGCAGCGCGACTACTTCATCGCCGAAGACGAGAGCCACGCGCTGTACTGGATCTATCGCGAGCGCCTCGCGCCCGACGACGCGCGCCGCGGCTGGTTCGTGCAGGGGCGCTTCGGCTAGCGAACGCCGCTGCCGCGTCGCTCACATCGACGACGGATGCGACGCCTCGCGGCGCTCCGCGCGCATCTGGCAGTCGACGCAACGCAGCGCCATCGGGCTCGCGTGCAACCGCTCGAACGGGATCTCGATGCCGCAGTCGATGCAGACGCCGTAGGTGCCCTCGTCGACCCGGCGCAGCGCGGCCCGCAGCCCGCGCCACTCGTCGATGTCGCGCAACGCCTCCGACATCTCGACCTCGCCCTCGTTCAGGATCGACGACAGGTCGCCACTGTCGCCGACGCGCTCGAACGCCGAGAACTCCTCGGACGCCTGGCCGAGCTTGCGGGAGATTTCCTCTTCGAGAACGGAAAGCCGCTGGCGGATCTGGGCCAGCAGTTCGCCGATCTGGGTTTCGGACAAGGGCATTCACGCCTCCGGATGCGATCCCCCATGCTAAGGCCCGCTCCGAACCCGGCCTTGACCCCGGTCAAGCGCCTCGGGCGCGCCCCCTGCGCCTCGGGAAAGTCCCGGGGTGCCGCGCACGCCCGGCCGTCAGGGGGCGATCCGGTCGACCGCGTCGGTGATGAGGGCGTCGAGCCCCCAGCCGAGCAACTGGTCGGCGCGCGCCGGCTCGTTGACCGTGTAGGCGATCACGCGCAGCCCGGCGCGGTGCGCGGCGGCGATCACGCCCTCGGTCAAAGTCTCGTGATTCGCGTCGAGCGCGACGCAGCCCAGCGCCCGGCAGCGCTGCAGCCAGTCGTCGGGCAACTCGCCGAACAGCAGCGCGCGCGGCAGCTCCGGCGCCACGCGCCGCGCCGCCTCCAGCGCCGCCGCGGAGAACGACGAAAGGACCGGCGCTGCCGCGCCCTGCCAGAGCTGGCGCGCCTCGAGCGCCGCGGCGGCGCCGGTCTCGGCCTCGCGCCCCGGGCAGGGCTTGATCTCGACGTTGGCCATCAGCCCGTTGCGCAGCAGCCAGCGCGCGACGTGCGCGAGCGTCGGGATCGGCTCGCCCGCATAGGCGGCCGAGTGCCAGCCGCCCGCGTCGAGCCGCGCCAGCTCGCCGTACGCGAACCCCGCGACGCGCCCGGCGCCGTCGGTCGTGCGCTCGAGCGTCGCGTCGTGCATCAGCAGCAGCACGCCGTCGCCGCTCAGCTTCACGTCGAACTCGAACATCGTGTAGCCGAACGAGGCGCCCAGCCGGATCGCCGCCAGCGTGTTCTCGGGAGCGAGCCTGCCGGCACCGCGATGCGCGAGCTTGCGCGGATAGGGCCAGTTCACTTGTCCGACTCCACCAGCCCCTTGACGAACCACTTCTGCATCAGCACGACCACGGCGACCGGCGGCAGCATCGCGAGGATCGCGGTGGCCATCACCAGGTTCCACTCGGTCGCGGCGTCGCCGGTCGAGATCATCCGCTTCAGGCCGATCACCACCGGGTACATCGACTCCTGGGTCGTGACCAGCAGCGGCCACAGATACTGGTTCCAGCCGTAGACGAACTGGATCACGAACAGCGCCGCGATGCTGGTGCGCGAGAGCGGCAGCAGCACGTGCCAGAAGAAGTGCATCGGCCCCGCGCCGTCGATCTTCGCGGCCTCGGCCAGCTCGTCGGGCACCGTCATGAAGAACTGCCGGAACAGGAAGGTCGCGGTCGCCGACGCGATCAGCGGAAGCGTGAGCCCGGCATAGGTGTCGAGCAGGTGCAGGTCCGACATCACCTGGTAGGTCGGCATGATGCGCACCTCGACCGGCAGCATCAGCGTGACGAAGATCAGCCAGAACGCGAGCTGGCGAAAGCGGAAGCGGAAGTAGATCAGCGCGAACGCCGACAGCAGCGAGATCGCGATCTTGCCCAGCGCGATCGCCAGCGCCATGATCAGGCTGTTGGTCATCATCCGGACGACCGGCGCGCCGCTGTTGCCGGCGCCGGACGTCAGCACCTCGGCATAGTTCTGGAACAGGCGGCTGCCCGGCGCGAGCGACATCGGCGCGGCCAGCACCTGCTCGAGCGTCTGCGTGGACGCGACGAACGTGACCCAGACCGGCAGCGCGACGATCGCCACGCCGGCGACCAGCACGGCATAGGTGACGAAGCGGCTGAGCGGAGAGCGGTCGAGCATCGGTGTCGGTGGCGCGGGTGGCGGCGACGTGCGGGCGGCTCAGTACTTGACGCGGCCTTCGACGTAGCGGAACTGCGCAACCGTGAGCAGCAGCACGATCGTCATCAGTACCACCGACTGCGCCGCCGAGCTGCCGATGTCGAGCGACTTGAAACCGTCGAGGAAGACTTTGTAGACGAGGATCTCGGTCGCCTTCGCCGGCCCCCCGCTGGTGGCAGCGTCGACGATCGCGAAGGTGTCGAAGAACGCGTAGACGACGTTCACGACCAGCAGGAAGAACGTCGTGGGCGAGAGCAGCGGAAAGATCACCGAGCGGAACGTGCGCCAGGCCCCAGCCCCGTCGATCGCCGCAGCCTCGATCAGCGATTTCGGAATCGACTGCAGCCCGGCGAGGAAGAAGATGAAGTTGTAGCTGATCTGCTTCCAGACCGCGGCGATCACGATCAGCGTCATCGCCTGCGAGCCGTCGAGCACGTGGTTCCAGTCGAAGCCGGCCGAGCGCAGCCAGTGCGTGACCACGCCCAGCGACGGGTTGAACAGGAACACCCAGAGCACGCCGGCGATCGCCGGCGCCACCGCGTACGGGACGATCAGCAGCGTGCGGAACACGAGCGCGCCGCGGATCGCGCGGTCGGCGAAGTAGGCCAGCGCGAGGCTCAGCGTGAGCCCGACCCCGGTAACCGCGACCGAGAACACCGCCGTCACCTTGAACGACTGCAGGTAAAGCTCGTCGGCGAACAGCGTCTGGAAATTCTCCAGTCCGACGAACTCGAGGTTGCCGCCGAACGCGTCCTGGATGAAGACCGACTGGAACAGCGCCTGCGACGCCGGCCAGTAGAAGAAGACCAGGATGATCGCCAGTTGTGGCGCGAGCAGCACGACCGGCAGCCAGCCGGTCGTGCCGAAGACGACCCGCTTGTCCAGGCGCTACTCCCGGGCGGTGCGCTCGAAGCGCGCGAGTTGCTCGTCGCCGCGCCGCTTCATGTTGGCGAGCGCGGTCTTCGCGTTCTGCTTGCCGGCCAGCATGCTCTCGAGTTCCTCGTGCACGATGTCGCGGATCTGCACCATGTTGCCCAGCCGCACGCCGCGCGACTTGTCGGTCGTCTTCACGATCATCTGCTGCACGGCGACGTCGGTGCCCGGGTTCTTGTCGTAGAAACCGGTCTTGCGCGTGAGCTCGTAGGCGGCGATCGTCACCGGCAGGTATCCGGTGCTCTGGTGCCACTCGGCCTGCACCTCGGGCGAGGACAGGAACGAGAAGAACTTCGCGACGCCCTTGTAGTCGGCCGCCTTCTTGCCGCTCATCACCCACAGGCTCGCGCCGCCGATGATCGTGTTCTGCGGCGCGCCGGCGACGTCGGAGTAGTACGGCAGCTTCGCGATGCCGAAGTTGAACTTCGCGTTGCGCTTGATGTTCGCGTAGGCCGACGCGCTGCCGGTGAACAGCGCGCACTCACCGCTGTAGAACTTGGCGTCGCCCTCGCTGGTGCGGCCCGGATAGACGAACAGGCCGTTCTTCGACCAGTTCAGCAGGTTGTTCAGGTGCCGCTCGTGCAGCGGCGTGGTGATCGCCAGCCGCGCCTTCGGCCCGCCGAAGCCGTTGTTCTCGGTGGCGAACAGCGTGTTGTGCCAGGTGGAGAAGCTCTCGAGGTGCACCCAGCTCGCCCAGCTGGAGGTGAACGGGCAGCTCGACGCGCCCGAGGCCTTGATCTTCGCCATCGCGGCGGCGAACTCGGTCCACGTCTCGGGCACCTTGTCGACGCCCGCCTTCGCGAGTGCGTCCTTGTTGTAGTAGAAGATCGTGGTCGAGCTGTTGAAGGGGAACGACAGCATCTCGCCCTTGCTGCTCGTGTAGTAGCCCGCCACCGCCGGCACGTACGCGCCGCGATCGAACTTCTCGCCGGCGTCCTTCATCAGCTTCTCGACCGGGACGATCGCGCCCTTCGCGGCCATCATCGTCGCGGTGCCCACCTCGAACACCTGGACGATGTGCGGCGCGTTGCCGGCGCGGAACGCGGCGATCGCCGCGGTCATCGTCTCGGGATAGGTGCCCTTGAAGACCGGCACGACCTTGTAGTCGGACTGGCTCTTGTTGAAGCGGTCGGCGAAGTTGTTGACCTTGTCGTTCAGCGCGCCGGTCATCGCGTGCCACCACTGGATCTCGGTGACCGCCAGCGCCTGCGTCGAGATCGCCAATCCGGCCACGGTCGCGGCCGCGCCGACGACACGCCGCGTCCAGGCGGCGACGCCGCCTTCCCATTGCGTCTTCATGAGCTCTCCTCTCCAGTGATGCCGGCTTCTGAAGGCCGGGCCGCCCGGGCGGGCGGCGCGTTATTGTCTTGCGCCGACTATTACAGAACCGTGGCGCGCCCGCAACTGGGCGGAACCCGGGTATAAACGCGTCGATGAACGACGCCCGCACGCTCCCGCCTTCGGCGGCCGCGGCCCAACTGCTGCTCTGCATGATCTGGGGCCTCGGCCAGGTGGCCACGAAGGTCGGCAACACCGGCATCTCGCCGATCTGGCAGGCAGCGCTGCGCTCGATCGGCGCGACGCTGCTGCTGGTCGCCTGGATCGCGTGGCGCCGGATTCCGCTGGGCGATCGCAGCGCGACGCTGGTGCCCGGCATCGTCGCCGGCGTGCTGTTCGGCCTGGAGTTCGTGTTCCTGTTCGTCGGCCTGGTCTACACGACCGCGGTGCGCGCCGTGCTGCTGCTCTACTCGGCGCCGTTCTTCGTCGCGCTCGGCGCGCACCTCTTCGTGCCGGGCGACCGGTTCACGCGCAACAAGCTGCTCGGCCTGTCGGCGGCCTTCGCCGGGCTGCTGCTCGCGTTCGGCGACCGCCTGACGCTGCCCGACGCGCACGCGCTCGTCGGCGACCTGCTGTGCCTGGGCGCCGCGTTCATGTGGGGCGCGACGACCGTCGTGATCAAGGCCACCGCGCTGCGCCGCGCGCCGCCCGAGACGACGCTGCTCTACCAGCTGGCGATCTCGGCGGTGCTGATGGTGGCGCTCTCGTACGCGTTCGGCGAGCCCGGAGTCTTCGCCCCCACCCCGCTCGTCTGGGGCGCGCTCGCGTTCCAGACCGTCGCCATCGCCTGGGCCAGCTACACCGTCTGGTTCTGGCTGGTTTCGCGCTACCGCGCCACCACGCTGCACGCGTTCACGTTCCTCACTCCCCTCTTCGGCGTCCTCGCCGGCGCGCTCCTTCTCGGCGAGCCCGTCAGCCCCGCCCTGATCGCCGCCCTCGCCCTGATCGCCGCCGGCATCGTCCTCGTCAATCGCGCCTGAACCACCGGCACCGCCTCGAGCCGCTCGCCCGCGCATCGAACGCGCGCCCCGTCGACCGCCAACGACGTCGAGGCTTCGTGCGACGGGGTCCGCCGCGCCGGAGACGGCGCCTGGCGGCCGGGGCCCGGGCAAGCGGGGTTGGGGGCGCGTGCGGCGCCCGGGCGGCGGCGCGCGGGGCCGTCGCAGCGGGGGGTGTGCCTCGCGCCGCGCCGGGCAATTGGCGAGCGGCGGGCTACCGAAAGCAAAATGGCGGGACCCGTCGCCGTCACGCGCGTAGCGCGTGTCGGCAGCGGGTGCCATTTTGCGAGGTAGACGCCGGAAGCCCCGCGAAGTGGGGCCGAAGCCTCTTGCCCGGCGCGGCGCGAGGCACACCCCCGCTGACAGCCCCGCGCGCCGCCGCCCGGGCGCCGCACGCGCCCCCAACCCCGCTTGCCCGGGCCCCGGCCGCCAGGCGCCGTCTCCGGCGCGGCGGACCCCGTCGCACGAAGCCGGGCGTATACTGTACGTCCATACAGTATCAAGCAGCGCTCCCGATGCTGTCCCCCTACGCCGAACTTCTCTGCGCCACCAACTTCTCCTTCCTCCACGGCGCCTCCCACCCCGAGGAGCTCGTCGAGCGCGCCCACGCGCTCGGCTACGCCGCGCTCGCGATCACCGACGAGTGCTCGCTCGCCGGCGTCGTGCGCGCGCACCTGCGCGCGCGCGAGGTCGGGCTGCCGCTGCTCGTCGGCGCGCAGTTCTCGCTGCGCAAGGCCTTCGGCGGCGACTCGCGGCTGGTGCTGATCGCCGCCTCGCGCAACGGCTACGGCAACCTGTCCGAGCTGATCACGCGCGCGCGGATGCGCGCCGGCAAGGGGCACTACCGCCTGCTCGCCGACGACCTCGCGGAAGGGCTCGACGACTGCCTCGCGCTGCTGGTGCCCTCGCCGGCGATCGCCGTCGACCCCGCGGCCGCCTCGCCCGCGCCGCCGCGGGATTCTCCGTGCGCCCAGCTGCTTCGCCACGCGCGCTTCCTGCGCGAGCGCTTCGACGGCCGCTGCTGGCTCGGCGTTCCGCTGCTGGTGCGCGGCCACGACGCGGCGCTGCTCGAGCGCACGCGCAGCGTCGCCGTCGCCGCCGGCCTGCCGCGCGTGGCCGTCGGCGACGTGCTCTACCACCTGCGCTCGCGCAAGACGCTGCAGGACACGCTCACCGCGATCCGCCTGAACACGCCGCTGGCCGCGCTCGGCTACGCGCTGGCGCCCAACGCCGAGCAGCACCTGCGCAGCCGGCTGCGGCTCGCGCGGCTGTATCCGCCGGCGCTGCTCGAGGAGACGCTCGAGGTCGCCGCGCGCTGCAGCTTCTCGCTCGAAGAATTGCGCTACGAGTACCCCGAGGAGATCGTTCCCGCCGGCCACACGCCGGCAAGCTGGCTGCGCGCGCTGGTCTTCGACGGCGTGCCGGGCCGCTACCCGGACGGCCTGCCGCCGGCGGTCGCCGCACAGCTCGAGCACGAACTGGCGCTGATCGCCGAGCTGAAGTACGAGCCGTATTTCCTCACCGTCGCCGACATCGTCCACTTCGCGCGCGGCCGCGGCATCCTGTGCCAGGGCCGCGGCTCGGCGGCCAACTCGGCGGTCTGCTACTGCCTGGGCATCACCGAGGTCGACCCGGCGCGCACCAGCGTGCTGTTCGAGCGCTTCATCAGCCGCGAGCGCAACGAGCCGCCCGACATCGACGTCGACTTCGAGCACCAGCGGCGCGAGGAGGTCATCCAGTACCTGTACGCGAAGTACGGCCGCCACCGCGCCGCGCTCACCGCCACGGTCATCAGCTACCGATCGCGCTCGGCGCTGCGCGACGTCGGGCGCGCGCTGGGCATCGACGCGCAGCGCATCGAGCAGCTGGCGCGCGCCCACCAGTGGTGGGACCGCAGCGTGCAGCCCGAACGATTACGCGAGGCCGGCTTCGATCCCTCCTCGACCGTGGCGCGCCAGTGGCTCGATCTGGCCGGCGCGCTGCGCGGCTTTCCGCGCCACCTGTCGCAGCACACCGGCGGCTTCGTGATCGCACGCGACGCGCTCACCCGGCTCGTGCCGGTGGAGAACGCGGCGATGCCCGGGCGCAGCGTCATCGAGTGGGACAAGGACGACCTCGACGCACTCGGCCTGCTGAAGGTCGACGTGCTGGCGCTGGGCATGCTCACCGCGATCCGCCGCGCGCTCGAGCTCGTCGGGCAGCGGCGCGGGCGGCCGTTCCGCATCCAGGACATCCCGGCCGAAGACCCGGCCACCTACGAGATGATCTCGCGCGCCGACACGATCGGCGTGTTCCAGATCGAGTCGCGCGCGCAGATGAGCATGCTGCCCAGGCTGCGCCCGCGCCGCTTCTACGACCTGGTGATCGAGGTCGCGATCGTGCGCCCCGGCCCGATCCAGGGCGGCATGGTGCATCCGTACCTGCGCCGCCGCATGGGCCTCGAGCCGGTCGTCTATCCGCGCGAAGAGATCCGCCCCGCGCTCGAGCGCACGCTCGGCGTGCCGATCTTCCAGGAGCAGGTGATGCAGGTCGCGATGCTCGCGGCCGGTTTCTCGGGCGGCGAGGCCGACGCGCTGCGCCGCGCGATGGCGGCCTGGCGGCGCAAGGGCGGGCTCGAGCCGTTCGAGCGGCGCGTCGTCGACGGCATGCTCGCGCGCGGCTACCGGCGCGAGTTCGCCGAGGCGATCTTCCGGCAGATCCAGGGCTTCGGCGAATACGGCTTTCCCGAGAGCCACGCGGCGAGCTTCGCGCTGCTGGTCTACGTGTCGGCCTGGATCAAGCGGCACGAGCCGGCGGCCTTCCTCGCCGCGCTGCTGAACAGCCAGCCGATGGGCTTCTACGCGCCGGCGCAACTGGTGCGCGACGCGCGCGAGCACGGCATCGAGGTGCGCGGCGTCGACGTGCTCGCCAGC
The DNA here is from genome assembly GCA_023954045.1 of Burkholderiaceae bacterium. Classification (GTDB taxonomy): domain Bacteria; phylum Pseudomonadota; class Gammaproteobacteria; order Burkholderiales; family Burkholderiaceae_E; genus Zeimonas. The sequence goes on from JAMLIR010000001.1 coordinate 246,170, forward strand.
GACTGGGACTGCACGCTCGAAGAGGCGCCGCAGGCCGGCGCCGAGGCCGCGCCGGCCGAGGGCGCGCCAGGCGACGCGCCAGGCCGTGCGCCGGCCTACGTCGCCGCCGCCGACGGCAGCGCGATCGACTGGCGCCCCCAGCCCGCGGTTCGGCTCGGCCTGAACCGCGTGCGCGGCCTGTCGCAGGCCGGCGCGCAACGGCTGCTCGACGCGCGCGACGCGCGCCGGCGCGCGCGCGGCGACGAGTTCGCGTTCGACAGCGTCGAAGACCTGGCCCGGCAGGCGCGGCTCGACGCGGGCGAGTTGCAGGCGCTGGCACAGGCCGACGCGCTGCGCCAGCTGGCCGGGCACCGCGCGCAGGCGCACTGGGAGGCCGCGGCGATCCGGCCGATGCCGGCGCTGCTGGCCGACGCGCGCTTCGACGAGGCGCCGACCCGGCTGCCCGCGCTGCCCGAGGGCCGCGAGATCGTCGCCGACTACCGGGGGCTGGGCATTCCGATGGGCCGCCATCCGCTGGCCTTGCTGCGGCCGCGGCTCGCGCGCCTGCGCATTGCCACCGCGGCGACGCTGCGCGCGTTCCCGAACGGCCAGCCGGCGCGCGCCAGCGGCCTGGTCACGCACCGCCAGCGCCCCGAGACCGCGAAGGGCACGATCTTCGTCACGCTCGAAGACGAGACCGGCGCGGTCAACGTCATCGTCTGGCCGCGCGTGTTCGAGCGCCAGCGCCGCGAGGTGCTCGGCGCGCAGCTGATGACGGTCTACGGCACCTGGCAGTGCGACACCGACACCGGCGGCGAAGTCAGGCACCTGGTCGCGCAGCGCATCGTCGACCACAGCGCGCTGCTCGGCGAACTGATGGTCGCCAGCCGGGATTTCCGCTGACGCGCGGACGCCAGGGCGTGTTCACACGCCCTGGCCCGCGAGCCCGCGCGCCAGGTCGGCGCAGACGTCCCGCGGATCTTCCAGGCCCACCGCCACGCGCAGCATCCCCTCGCCGATGCCGGCCTCGCGCCGCGCCACGGCCGGCATCCGGCTGTGCGTCGTGCTGGCCGGATGCGTGATCGTCGACTTCACGTCGCCGAGGTTCGCCGTGATCGACAGCAACCGGCACGCGTCGACGACGCGCCAGGCCGCGGCCTTGCGCGCGGCGTCGTCGGCGCCCTTCAGGTCGAACGCGAGCACAGCGCCGCCGGCGCGCTGCTGCGCGCGGGCCAGCGCGTGCTGCGGGTGCGACTCGAGCCACGGATAGCGCACCCGCTCGACCTCGGGACGCGCCTCGAGCCAGCGCGCCACCGCGAGCGCGTTCTCCGAATGCCGGGCCATGCGCACCGACAGCGTCTCGAGCCCCTTCGCGAGCACCCAGGCGTTGAACGCCGACAGCGTCGGCCCGCAGTAGCGCACCACCGGCTGCAGCGCCTCGGCGACGTACTTGCGCGAGCCCAGCACCGCACCGCCGATCACCCTTCCCTGCCCGTCGAGGTACTTGGTCGCCGAGTGCACGACGATGTCGGCGCCCAGTTCGAGCGGCCGCTGCAGCGCCGGCGTGCAGAAGCAGTTGTCGACCACCAGCGGGATGCCGCGCACGCGCGCGAGCGCCGCGAGCGCGCGCACGTCGCCGACCTCGGTCAGCGGATTCGACGGCGTCTCCAGGAACAGCAGTTTCGTGTTCGGCCGGATCGCGGCCTCCCAGGCGGCCGGGTCGTCCAGCGGCACGTAGGTCGTCTCGATCCCGTAGCGCGCGAACAGCGCGAACAGCTGGATCGTCGTGCCGAACACGCCCTGCGAGCAGACCACGTGGTCGCCCGCGCGAGTGAGGCTCACCAGCACCGACATGATCGCCGACATCCCCGAGGCCGTCGCGCGGCAGTCCTCGGCGCCTTCGAGCGCGGCGAGGCGCTCCTCGAACAGCCGCACCGTCGGGTTGCCGAAGCGCGAGTAGATGAAGCCCTCGGCCTCGCCGGCGAACTTGGCGGCGGCGTGTGCCGCGCTGTCGTGCACGAAGCTCGACGTGAGGAACATCGGCTCGGTGTGCTCGCCATACTGCGTGCGCTCGAAGCCCGCGCGCACTGCGCGCGTGTCGAAACCGTACTCGTCGCCTTCGCCGGGCGCCTGCGCCGCGCGATCGCTCATCGTCGTTGCTTCCGCCGCTGGATCGTGCCCGGGGTCAGTCGGTCGCCACCGGGAACTGCAGGTTCATCTGGTTCTTCGGCGCATCCTCGTCGTAGCCGCCCGAGGGGCCGAGCAGCCGCTCGCGCTCGATCCGGTCGAGGTACTCGGGCGTCACGTCCCCGGTGATGTAGACGCCATCGAAGCACGAGGCCTCGAAGCTCCTCAGCTTCGGGTTCACGTCGCGCACCGACTGCTTCATCGCCTCCACCGTCTGGTAGATCAGCGCGTCGGCGCCGATCGCCATGCGGATCTCCTCGTCGGTGCGGCCGTGCGCGATCAGCTCGCTGCGGGTAGGCATGTCGATGCCGTAGACGTTCGGATAGCGCACCGGCGGCGCGGCCGACGCGAAGAACACCTTGTTGGCGCCCGAGTCGCGCGCCATTTGCACGATCTCGCGCGAAGTCGTGCCGCGCACGATCGAGTCGTCGACGAGCAGCACGTTCTTGCCCTTGAACTCGACGCTCATCGCGTTGAGCTTCTGGCGCACCGACTTCCTGCGCACCGCCTGTCCCGGCATGATGAACGTGCGCCCGACGTAGCGGTTCTTCAGGAAGCCTTCGCGGTAGTTGAGCCCCAGCTTCATCGCCAGCTGCATTGCCGACGGCCGAGACGTGTCGGGGATCGGCATCACGACGTCGACGTCGCCGCGCCACAGCTCGCTGGCGAGGCGTTCTGCCAGGTATTCGCCCATCCGCAGCCGCGCCGAATAGACCGACGCGCCATCGATGATCGAGTCGGGCCGCGCGAAGTAGACGTACTCGAACACGCAGGGATTCAGCGACGGCGACGTCGCGCACTGCCGCGAGTGGAAGTTGCCGTCGAGGTCGATGAAGATCGCCTCGCCCGGCGCGACGTCGCGCACCATGCGGAAGCCGAGCCCCTCGAGCGCCACCGACTCGGACGCCACGAGGTACTCGACGCCCTGGTCGGTCTCGGCCACTCCGTAACACAGCGGGCGGATCCCGAACGGGTCGCGAAACGCGAGGATGCCGTAGCCCGCGATCTCGGCCACGCAGGCGTAGGCGCCGCGCACCCGCGCGTGCAGCTCGCCCACTGCGGAGAAGATCGTGTCGGGATCGAGCGAGACGCCGCGCGCCGACGCCTGGAGCGAGTTCGCCAGCACGTTGAGCAGCACCTCGGAGTCCGAGTCGGTGTTGATGTGGCGGCGGTCGCGCCGGAACATCTCGTCCTTCAGCTGCTCGGAATTCGTCAGGTTGCCGTTGTGCGCCAGCATGATCCCGAACGGCGCGTTCACGTAGAACGGCTGGGCTTCCTCGGAATTGGCGGCCGACCCGGCGGTCGGGTAGCGCACGTGCGCGATTCCCGAATGACCGCCCAGCGAGCGCATGTTGCGCGTGCGGAAGACGTCGCGCACCAGGCCGTTGCCCTTCTGCATGTGGAACGCCTTGCCCATCGCCGTCGCGATGCCGGCGGCGTCCTGGCCGCGGTGCTGAAGCAGCAGCAGCCCGTCATAGAGCAGCTGGTTGACCGGCGAGCGCGCTACGACGCCCAGGATTCCGCACATCTGAGGCTCCCCGATTCCGGCGTTCAGGCCTGCCTGACCGGCTCCGAACGCGAGGGCAGGTACGGCGACACCCACGATACCAGTTCGTCGAGCAGCGGTCTCGAAAGCGCCTGCTGCCAGGCGGGCTCGCGGTCCGCGCCGAGGTGCCGGCCGACCACGGCGACGATCGTCACGATGATCAGCGCGCGCACGACGCCCAGCACCGCCCCGAGCGATCGGTCAGCCGCGCCGAGGCCGACTTTCGCCAGCGCGCGCGCGAGCAGCCCGCCCAGCAGGCGCACCGAAATCAGGAGCGCGAAGAAGACGAGAACCGCGACGAACAGCGGGTGCAGCGACCAGCCGGTCGCCGCCAGCAGCGGCCCCGTGACGAGCGGCGCGCCCAGCAGCGCTACGACCCAGGCCGCCAGCGCGAACACGGTGCGCACCAGCCCGCGCAGCAGGCCGAGCGCGACCGAGATCAGCAGCGTGGCGATCACGAAGTAGTCCCAGCCGGTCAGCGCGGCGATGCTCACCGACATCGCTAGAGCGGAACCACGGCGGAGTCGATGCCGATCGCCTTCAGCTTCGCGCGCGCCTGGTCGGCGGCCTCGCGACTGGCGAACGGGCCGACCCGCACCCGGGTACGCTCGCCCTGCGCGGTCTTCACCGTCTCGGTGTAGGCGCGAACGCCCGCCTTGCGCGCCTTGTCGGCTTGCGCGCGCGCGCTGCCGGCGTTGGCGAACGCGCCCAGCTGCACGGCGAAACGCGTCCCGGCCGGGGTCGTCGCGGTGTCGGGCTTCGTCGCCGTCGCGCTCGACTTCGGCGCCTCGGCAGGCTTCGGCGGCGACTTCGCAGCGGGCTTGTGCTCGTCCGCTGCCTTTGCGGGTGCCGCCGCCTTCGGCGCCGGAGCGACGGGCGCGGCGACCGCGGCCTTCGGCGGCTCGGCCTTCGGCGGCTCCGCCTTCGGGGTTTCGGCCTTCGGCGGTTCGGCCTTCGGCGGTGCGACGGGCGGCGGCTCGGGTTTCTCGGGCGCCGCGGGCGGCGCCGGCTCGGGCGGCGGTACCACCGCGACCTCGCCGCCACGCGCGGGTGCCTCGTCCGCCTTGGGCGGCAGCGGCGCGTCGCGCGGCGGAATCTCGACCTGGACGTCGGTGATGGCCTGGCGCGGCTCGGAGTCGAGCACCAGCGGCAGCACGATCACCGCCACGAGCCCCAGCACCAGCGCTCCGACGAGCCGCCGGCGCGCGCGCTTCTTCTGGGTCAGAGCCGGATCGAGGGCGCCGCCGTCGCCCCCGCTCGCATCACGCCTGGCCATGGGCGTCCGTGCTCGCCGATCCCGGCACGCATGCGCTGCTGCGCGAGTCGAAGGAGGAGCCTGGGAAGCGCACGCTACGCAGCACGGGCGGCAAGGATGTCGGCGACGGTGAGGAAGGATCCGAAGACGATGATTCTATCATTGACGCCCGCGCGAGCCCGCGCCGCGGCGAGTGCCGACGCGGGGTCGGCGTGGCACTCGATGCTGGTCTTCGGCCCCGAGCGCGCGATCCCCGCCGCTTCCAGGCGCTCGGCGATCCACCCGGCGCGCGCGGCGCGCGGCCCGGGCAGGTCCACCGGCAGCCAGTGGTCGACACGGTGCCTGAGCGCGGCGATCACGCCGTCGACGTCCTTGTCGCGCATCACGCCGAACACCGCGAAGGTCTGCCTGAACGCGCCCATCGCGTCGAGGTTGACGGCCAGGTGCGCCGCCGCGTGCGGGTTGTGCGCGACGTCGAGGATCACGATCGGCTGCCCCGGCAGCACCTGGAAGCGCCCCGGAAGCTCCACGGTGGCGAGCCCCTGCCGCACCGCCTGCTGCGGCACCGGCAGCCGATCGCGCAGCGCCTCGAGCGCCGCGAGCGCGCCGGCGGCGTTCTGCAGCTGGTTGGCGCCGCGCAGCGCGGGGTACGCGAGCCCGCTGCGCCGCTGCGCGCGCCCGCCGTACGACCACTGCTGGCGATCGCCGGTGTGGTTGAAGTCGCGGCCGTGCAGCCACAGGTCGGCACCGATCTCGTTCGCGTGCTCGACCAGCGTCGCCGGCGGCAGAGGGTCGCTGCAGATTGCGGGGCGCCCGGCGCGAAAGATGTGCGCCTTCTCCCAGCCGACGCGCTCGCGCGTGTCGCCCAGGTACTCGGCGTGGTCGACGTCGATGCTGGTGACGATCGCGCAGTCGGCGTCGACGATGTTCACCGCATCCAGCCGACCGCCCAGGCCGACCTCCAGGATCGCGACGTCGAGCGCGCTGCGCTGGAACAGGCGCAGCACCGCCAGCGTCGTGAACTCGAAGTAGGTCAGCGCGACGTCGCCGCGCGCGGCCTCGACCGCCTCGAACTGCTCGACGAGCGCCGCGTCGTCGACCGGCACGCAACCGATGCGCGCGCGCTCGGCGAAGCGCACCAGGTGCGGCGAGGTGTAGAGCCCGACCCGGTAGCCGGCCGCCATCAGGATCGACTCGAGCATCGCGCAGGTCGAGCCCTTGCCGTTGGTGCCGCCCACCGTGATCACGATGCATTCGAGCGACAGCGGCAGTCGCCCGGCGACCTCCCGCACCCGCTCGAGCCCCAGGTCGATCGTCTTCGGGTGCAGCCGCTCGATGCGGCCCAGCCAGTCGCGAAGCGCCGGCGAGTCGGCGGAGGTCATGCGCGTGTCAGGACACCGCCTCGCTCGACTGCCTGAGCAGCAGCGCGAGCAGTCGCGCGATCTCGTCGCGCATCGCGCGTCGGTCGACGATCATGTCGATCGCGCCCTTCTCCAGCAGGAACTCCGAGCGCTGGAAACCCTCGGGCAATTTCTCGCGCACGGTCTGCTCGATCACGCGCGGCCCGGCGAAGCCGATCAGCGCCTTCGGCTCGGCGATCACCACGTCGCCGAGGAAGCAGAAGCTCGCCGAGACGCCGCCCATCGTCGGGTCGGTGAGCACGGAGACGTACGGCAGGCGTTTCTCGGCCAGCTTCGTGAGCATCGCGGTGGTCTTGGCCATCTGCATCAGCGACAGCAGCCCTTCCTGCATCCGCGCGCCTCCGGACGACGCGATCGACACGAACGGCACCTTCTGCTCGATCGCGCCCTGCACGCCGCGCGCGAAGCGCTCGCCGACCACCGAGCCCATCGAGCCGCCCATGAAGTCGAACTCGAAGCACGCGACGACGACCGGGATCGTGCGGATCGCCCCGCCCATCACGACCAGCGCGTCGGTCTCGCCGGTGTCGTCGATCGCCTCCTGCAGCCGGTCGGGGTACTTGCGGCTGTCCTTGAACTTCAGCGCATCGACCGGCAGCACCTCGTGGCCGATCTCGTAGCGGCCTTCCGCGTCGAGCAGCAGGTCGAGCCGCTTGCGCGCCGACAGCCGCATGTGGTGCGCGCACTTCGGGCAGACGTTCAGGTTCGCCTCGAGGTCGGCCGAGTACAGCACCGCGTCGCACGACGGGCACTTGACCCAGACGCCTTCGGGTACCTTCTTGCCGCCGGCGGGCGAGCGCTTGATGCGCGGGGGCAGCAGCTTGTCGAGCCAGGTCATGGAGTCACCTCCGTGTGAGCCCTGCTGTCGAGGGCGGCGCGAATCTCGGCCATGAATGCGCGGGCGCGCTCGGGCGCCTCGCCCGGCGGCCCGTCTTCGAGCAACTCGATCGTGCGGGTGCCGATGATCACCGCGTCGGCCGCCTCGGCCACCGCGCGCGCGGTCGCGCCGTCGCGAATGCCGAAGCCCACGCCCACCGGCAGCTTCGTGCGTTGCCGGATCGCGCCGACGCGGCGCACGACGTCGGCCGTGTCGATCCGGCCGCCGGTGATCCCCTTCAGCGACACGTAGTAGACGTAGCCACTGGCGATCGCGAGCACGCGCCCGATGCGCTCCCCGGTGGTCGTCGGCGCGAGCAGGAAGATCGGGTCGATGCCGCGACCTCGCGCGGCCGCCGCGAACGCCTCGCACTCCTCGGGCGGGTAGTCGACGACGAGCACGCCGTCCACGCCGGCCGCCGCAGCCTCGTCGAGGAAGCGCTCGACGCCCATGCGCTCGACCGGATTGGCGTAGCCCATCAGCACCACCGGCGTCGCGTCGTCGCGGCTGCGGAACTCGCGCACGAAACCGAGCACGCCGCGCAGGCCCACGCCCAGCGCGAGCGCGTGCTCGTTGGCGCGCTGGATCACCGGGCCGTCGGCCATCGGATCGGAGAACGGCACGCCGAGTTCGATCGCGTCGGCGCCGCCCGCGACCAGCGCGTGCATGATCGGCACGGTGAGCGCCGGCGCGGGGTGGCCGGAGGTGACGTAGGGAATCAGGGCCTTGCGGCCGGCGGCGGCCAGCCGCCCGAAGGTCGTCGCCAGCCGCGACATCAGAGGCGGATCCCCGCGCGCTGCGCGACCGTGTGCATGTCCTTGTCGCCGCGCCCGGACAGGCTGACCAGGATGATGCGGTCCTTCGGAAGCGTCGGCGCGAGCCGCGCCGCATAGGCGAGCGCGTGGCTCGACTCGAGCGCCGGGATGATGCCCTCGATGCGGCAGCAGTCGTGGAACGCCTTCAGCGTCTCCTCGTCGTCGACCACCTCGTAGCTCGCGCGCCCGGTGTCCTTCAGCCACGCGTGCTCGGGTCCGACGCCCGGGTAGTCGAGGCCGGCCGAGACCGAATGCGTGTCGATGATCTGCCCGTCGGCGTCCTGCAGCAGGTAGGTGCGGTTGCCGTGCAGCACGCCGGGCGTGCCGGCGGTGAGCGACGCGGCGTGCCGGCCGGTCGCCAGCCCCTCGCCGCCGGCCTCGACGCCGACCAGCTGCACGTCGGGCAGGTCGAGGTACGGGTAGAAGATGCCGATCGCGTTCGAGCCCCCGCCGACGCAGGCGACGACGTAGTCGGGCTGTCGGCCGGCGTCGACCGGCATCTGGCGCCTGCACTCGATGCCGATCACCGACTGGAAGTCGCGCACCATCATCGGGTACGGGTGCGGGCCGGCGACCGTGCCGATGATGTAGAAGGTGTCCTCGACGTGGGTGACCCAGTCGCGCATCGCCTCGTTCAACGCGTCCTTCAGCGTCTTCGAGCCCGAATCGACCGGCACCACCTCGGCGCCCAGCAGTTTCATCCGGTAGACGTTCTGCGCCTGCCGCGCGACGTCTTCCGAGCCCATGTAGACGACGCACGTCATCCCGTAGCGTGCTGCCACCGTCGCGGTGGCCACGCCGTGCTGGCCGGCGCCGGTCTCGGCGATCACGCGCGGCTTGCCCATCCGCTTCGCGAGCAGCGCCTGGCCGATCGTGTTGTTGATCTTGTGCGCGCCGGTGTGGTTCAGGTCTTCGCGCTTGAACCAGATCTGGGCGCCGCCGAGGCGCTCGGACCAGCGCTTCGCGTGATAGACGGGGCTCGGGCGGCCGACGAAGTGTTCGAGCTCGTACTGGAACTCGGCCACGAATTCGGGATCGTCACGGTAACGCTCGTAGGCGACACGCAGCTCCTCGAGCGCGTGCACGAGGGTCTCTGCGACGAAGATGCCGCCATAGGGTCCGAAGTGGCCCCGGGCATCGGGAAGATCGTACGGCTTCATCGTGAATCCTGTCGTGCCGAATCGGCCCGCAGCACTTCGGCGACGAACCGTTCCATGAGCTCGCGCGACTTCGCGCGCGGATCGGGATCCGGCCCCCCGACCTGGATGCCCGTCGACACGTCGACCATCGTCGGCCGCAGCTGCGCGATCGCCGTCGCGACGTTCTCCGGTGCGAGGCCGCCCGAAAGAACGACAGGCCTCGGCCGTTCGCGCGGCACCCGCGACCAGTCGAAGGTTTCGCCGCTGCCGCCGTAGCCGGGACTGTGCGAATCGAGCAGCAGCGCCTCGGCACCGGCATACCGGTCGAAGGATTCTAGCAAATCGACCCCTTCGCGCATCCGGATGGCGCGCCAGTACGACAGTCCGGCAGGGCGCTCGTTCTCGCAGGTGCGCGGATCCTCGTCGCCGTGGAACTGGATCACGTCCAGCCCGACCGCGCCGGCCACGCGCCGGATCGCACCCTCGGGGGCATTGACGAACAGCCCCACCGCCGCCATCCACGAGGGCAACAGCCGGCGCAATCCCGCGGCCTGCACGACGTCGAGCAGCCGGGGACTCTTCGGATAGAACACGAAGCCCACGGCATCGACGCCGAGGGCCGCGGCAGCGCGAACGTCCTCGGCGCGAACCAGTCCGCAGAACTTGATCCGGGTGCGCATCGGCGGCAGTGTATCCGCCGCCTGGCGGGCGTGGGCGAGGCGCGCGTCGGTGACGAGCCCGGTCATCGGCGGCCGCACGCTCAGGCGAAGCACCCGGACAGGTCGTCGCCCCACGACGGCACCGCGAAGCGTGCGTCGTACTGCGCGCCGTCGAAGTACAACCCGTCGGGGGCGAACGTCGCAGGCCCGCGCCGCCGGTCGCGGCCCGCGAGCAGCTCGCCGATCCACCCCGGGGGCCGACGCCCCTCGCCCACCGCAACGAGCGCCCCCATCAGGTTGCGGATCATGTGGTGCAGGAACGCGTTGCCGGTGAACGTGAACACGACGAACGCGCCCTGCTCGCGCAGCGTCAACTCCTCGAGCCGGCGCACCGGCGACGCCGCCTGGCACTCGGCCGAGCGGAACGCCGAGAAGTCGTGCTCGCCGACGACAAGGGCCGCCGCCTCGCTCATCCGTGCGACGTCGGGATCGCGGAAGGTCCAGCCGGCGCGCCGCGCGAGCAGCGGATGGCGAACCGCGGAGCGATACAGCAGGTAGCGATAGCGGCGCCGCGCCGCGCCGTAGCGCGCGTGGAAATCGTCGGCCACCTGCGTCGCGCTGCGCACCGCGAGCCCTTCGGGCAGGTGCGAGTTCACCCCGCGCACCCAGGCCGAGAGCGGGCGCGCGGCGTCGCTGTCGAAGTGCACGACCTGGCGCAGCGCGTGCACGCCGGCATCGGTGCGGCCGGCGCAGATCGTGCCGACCGGGTGGCCGGCGATCGTCGCGAGCGCGCGCTCGAGCACGTCCTGGGCCGCCTCGCCCCCCGGCTGCGTCTGCCAGCCGTTGAAGCGGCTGCCGTCGTAGGCGAGCGTGAGCGCGAATCTTGGCATCGGCAGGCGCAAAGAAAAAAGGGGAAGCCGAAGCTTCCCCAGGCACTCCGGTGACGGGAACTTATCCGATCTTCGCGAGCATCGAACGTGCCTTCTGCTGTTGTGCGTTGTCCCCGCCCTTGAGCACCTCCTCGAGCAGCTCGCGGGCGCCTTCCTTGTCGCCGATCTCCTCGTAGGCGGACGCGAGATCGAGCTTGGTCGCCATCTCCTGCCAGCGCGACGAGTCGACCGTCGGCGCGACCGCAGTCTCGGCCGCTGCCAGGCCCAGGTCTCCGCCCGCCTCTCCGAGCGCCGGACCTTCGTCGATCGCCGGGCGCGTGTCCAGCCCTTCGAGCGACGGGAGGTCGATCTTGAAGTCGCCCAGGTCGGCGAGCGCGTCGGCCTCTGCGGCCGCCGCCGATGCCTGCTCCCCGAACGACGAGCCGGCCGGCTCGATGTCGAGCGAGGGCAACTCGAAGCGCCCGTCGATCGCGCGCGCCAGGTCCGATTCGGCAATTTCGCCCGACTCCGGCTGCGCGCCGGCCGCCTCGCGCATGCTCGCCGCGCGGCCGATCGTCGTGTCGAGGTCGAGGTCGAAGTCGAGCGACGGCATCTCGCCGGCCGCCGCAGCCTCGCCCTCCATCGGCACCGTCTCGGCGAACGAGCCGGTGACCGCCCCGGGCGGACGCTCGATCATCCCGGCGTCCGGCAGCATCCGGTCGCCGAGCGCGGTCGCGGCCGCGCTCGCCGCTGCCGCCAGGCCGGCTGCGCCGAGCCCCGCGGCGGGCGCCGCGGCACCTGCATCGGGCGCGACCACCGCCGCCGACGGGGTGCCGCCCGAGGATGCGTCGCCGTGGCCCGTGTAGAGCGGGTTGGCCGGGTCGATCGACAGGCCGAGGGTGACCACCTTCGGCCACTCTTCGTTCTGCCCGCCGGTCATCTCGTACATTTCCTGTGCCAGCGTGCCGAAGGCGACCGGATCCTTGCGGCCCGCGTAGATCTCGAGCAGCTTCAGGCGAATCGCCTGCCGCTCGGACTGCTTCTTCAGCGCTTCCTTCAGGATCTCTTCGGCCTGCGCTTCACGACCGTAGGCGATGTAGACCTCCGCCTCGGCAATCGGGTCGACCTCGGTCGAGTGGACGTCGACGCCGCTGTCGCGTGCGCTGGTGGCGAACAGGCTGTTGCTGGTGTCGACCGCCTGGCCGCCGGTCGAGCCGAACAGCGAGTTCGCGGTGAACGCGTCGGCCGGGATCAGGCTGTCTTCCTCGAACTTCTCGTCCTTCTTGCGGCGCCGCATCGAGTACATCCCGTACGCGCCCAAGGCCAGCACGATCGCGCCGAGGCCCGGAAGCGTCAGCGGGTTGGCCAGCAGCGAATCGACGAAACCGGGCTCGGGCGCAGGCGCGGGCCTGGCCGCTGCCGGCGCCGCAGCGGCCGGCGGCTTCGTCTCGCCGGCTGCGGTCGGCGGCGTCGTCGGGGCGGCGGCGGTCGCGGGTTCGGCGGCCGGGGCGGAAGGCTGGCCTGCCGGCGCAGCGGCCGACGCAGCGGGTCCGGTTTCCGGCGCTGCCGGCGCTGCCGGCGTGGCCTGCGCCTGCGCGGTCGCCGGCGGCGCCGCCTCGGCAGCCGGCGCAGCGCCCGCCGCGGCCACCGTGCCGGCCGCGGTGGTGCCCGCGGCGCGAGCGGCCTCGACCTGGCGCTGGAGCTCGGCCAGCTGCTTGTTCTTCAGTTCGACCAGCTGCTGCAGGTCGGCGACGTTCTTCTCGAGCGCAGCGACGCGCTCCTGCTGCTCGCGCACCGCCGCGTCGCGCGCGACCTGCGCCTCGGCCGACGCATCGGCACCGCCGCTCGTGCTACCGGTAGCGCCCGCAACCTTGCCTGCGGCGCCTTTGGAGCGGGACAGCTTCAGCTGGTCGCCGGCGGCGGCGCCCGCTGCCTTGTCCTCGACCCGGGCCGTGACCGAGCCGGCAGCACTCTGGCCGGCCTGCGCCGGCTCGACGCGGCGCGCCGCGGCGGCGAGACGCTCTCGATACGCGCGGAAGTCGGCTGCCTGGGCCCGGATCTGCCTGGTGGCGGCGGCGGCGTCGACGGCTGCCATCGCGTCGTGTCCCGGAACCTCGAGCCGCTTGCCGGCCAGCATCTGGTGGACGCTGCCGAAGAACGCCGACGGGTTCGCGTTGTAGATGGCGATGATCGCCTGGTCGAGCGAGACGTCGGCCGGCTTGACCCGCGCCGCGATCCCCGCCAGCGTGTCGCCGTTGCGGGTCGTGACCTCGCCCGGCGCGCCCGAGGGCGCAGGCGCGGCCTGCGCGCTGCGTTCGGGCGCGGCTGCCGGGGCAGGCGCGCCAGCCCGGCTGCGCGCCGCCGGCGCGGGCGCTGCCGTCGCCTGCGCCGGTACCGCCGGCGCGGGCTGCCCGCTCGGGGCGGGCGCCGCCGCGACGCTCGGCGTCACCACCTGCTGCGCCGTCGCGGCGCCGGCCCCCGCTTCGCGGCCCAACCGAAGTTCGGGCGGATCGAGCAGGAACGTGTATTCGCGGACGAACTTGCCCGAGGCCCAGTTCAATTCGACCAGCAGATCGACGAAGGGCTCGTTGATCGGCTGCGACGACGTGATCCGCACGACCGCCGACCGGTCGGCGCGCCGGTCGATCGCGAAGCGCAGGCTGGTCAATGCCGGGTTGTATTCGAGTCCGGCCTGCCTGAAGGCTTCTGCCGGGGCGAGCCGCGCGCTGAGGGATCCGAGTTCCTCGAGGCCGACCGAGGTGACTTCGACTTCGGCCCGGAGCGGCTGGCCCAACGCAGACTGGACGGTGAGGCGCCCGAGGCCCGCTGCATCGACGGCGGTGGGAACCCCGCCCGCGAGTGCCGCGGCCACCGCCAGCGCGAGGATCGTCGGAGTGCCCGTTCGACGCCGCCCGAGCGGCTGTGCTTGCGTTGATTTCACGCTTTTCCCCAGTCGCATTAAGCGATTTTTCGAGCCTAACATCAGCTACTTACCCACGCAAGCTTAAGCAGTGGCGCAGGTTCGCCGCGTGGCCCTCATGTGACGAACGGCGCCCCACGGGGACCCGACGGCGGGCACCTGCCACCGGCCGAGACGCTCAGGATGCCAGGAGCCTCAACATGCGCCTGAGCGGCTCGGCGGCGCCCCAGAGCAGCTGGTCGCCGACCGTGAACGCGCTCAGATAGCCGGCGCCGAGCGACAGCTTGCGCAGGCGCCCGATCGGCACGGTCAGGCTGCCGTTGACCGCCACCGGCGAGAGCTCGCGGATGCTGGCCTCGCGCGTGTTCGGCACGAGCTTCACCCACGCGTTGCCCGAGGCGACGATCGACTCGATCTCGTCGAGCGGCACGTCGCGGCGCAACTTGATCGTCAGCGCCTGGCTGTGGCAGCGCATCGCGCCGATGCGCACGCACAGGCTCTCGATCGGGATGTGGCCCGGCCCCGACGCGGGCAGCCCGAGGATCTTGTTGCACTCGGCTTCGCCCTTCCACTCCTCGCGCGAGGTGCCGTTGCCGAGATCCTTGTCGATCCACGGAATCAGGCTGCCGGCCAGCGGCACGCCGAAGTGCTCGGCCGGGAACGCCTTCGAGCGCATCGCCTGCGAAACCTGCGCGTCGATCTCGAGGATCGCCGAGCCCGGGTCGGCCAGCAGCGGCGCCACCGCCGCGTGCGCGGCGCCCATCTGCGCGAGCAGTTCGCGCATGTTCTGCGCGCCTGCGCCCGAGGCCGCCTGGTAGGTCATCGCGCTGATCCACTCGATCAGGTTTTCGCGGAACAGGCCGTTCAGGCCCATCATCATCAGGCTGACCGTGCAGTTGCCGCCGACGAAGGTGCGCCCGCCGCGCGCCAGCGCGTCCTTGATCACGTGCAGGTTCAGGGGGTCGAGGATGATGACCGCGTCGTCCTTCATCCGCAGCGCCGAGGCCGCGTCGATCCAGTAGCCGTTCCAGCCCGCCGCCCGCAGTTTCGGGTAGGCCTCGTTGGTCCAGTCGCCCCCCTGGCAGGTGAGCACGACGTCCATCTTCTTCAGCGAATCGACGTCGCCGGCGCCGTGCAACCTGCGATCGCCGAGATTGGGCACTTCCGGGGCGGCGCCGCCGGCGTTCGAGGTGCTGAAGAACACCGTCTCGACCTGCGCGAAGTCGTTCTCCTCGCGCATCCGCTGCATCAGCACGGAACCGACCATCCCGCGCCACCCGACCATCGCCACCTTCAGCATGACATCGCTCCCGCATCGCGCCGGCGCCATTGCGCCGGCGGCGTCGTCTTCAAAGCGCCGCGAGCACCGCGTCGCCCATCTCTTTCGTTCCCACCGTCCGCTTGCCCGGCTCGGCGATGTCCGCCGTCCGGAACCCCTGCGCCAGCACCTTGCGCACCGCCGCCTCGACCCGCTGCGCCGCCGCCTCCTGGTTCAGCGAGTGCCGCAGCAGCATCGCCGCGGACAGGATCGTCGCCAGCGGATTGGCCACGCCCTTGCCCGCGATGTCGGGCGCCGAGCCGTGGATCGGCTCGTACAGGCCGAAGCCGCGCGCGTTCAGCGACGCCGACGGCAGCATCCCGATCGACCCGGTGAGCATCGACGCCTCGTCCGACAGGATATCGCCGAACATGTTGCCGGTGACGATGACATCGAACTGCCTGGGGTTGCGCACCAGCTGCATCGCCGCGTTGTCCACGTACATGTGCGTGAGCTCGACGTCGCGGTATTGTCCGTGCACGTCGGTGACGACCTCGCGCCAGAACTGCGTGGTCTCGAGCACGTTGGCCTTGTCCACCGAGCAGACGCGGCGCTGGCGCTTGCGCGCCGTCTCGAACGCCAGCTGCGCGATGCGGCGGATCTCGCCTTCGGTATAGCGCATCGTGTCGAAACCCTCGCGCTCGCCGTGCTCGTTGGTGCGCACGCCGCGCGGCTGGCCGAAATAGATGTCGCTGGTCAGCTCGCGCAGGATCAGCAGGTCGAGGCCGGCGACGACCTCGGGCTTGAGCGTCGACGCGTGGGCGAGCTCCGGGTAGACGATCGCCGGGCGCAGGTTCGCGAACAGGTCGAAGTGCTTGCGCAGCCGCAGCAGCCCCTGCTCCGGGCGCTTGGCGCGAGGAAGCGTGTCGTACTTCGGGCCCCCGACCGAGCCGAACAGGATCGCGTCGGCCTGGCCGGCGACCTTGAGCGTCGCCTCGGGCAGCGGGTCGCCGGCCGCGTCGTAACCGGCACCGCCGACCGGCGCGTCCTCCATCTCGATGCTCAGGCCGTCGGTGGCCAGCGCCCGCAGCACGCGCACCGCCTGCCCGGTGATCTCGGGTCCGATGCCGTCGCCGGCCAGCACTGCGATTCTCATGTCCAGGAATTCCGCTCAGTGATCTGCAAAAAAAAACCCGGCCTCGCTTTCCGGGCCGGGCCGCCTCGGTCGATCTCGACAAGACGCCTGCGAGCCCGGTCTCCGTCAGCCGGCGAGGGTGGTCGCCAGCCACGGCTGCTCGACCAGCCGCCTGCTCTCGTAGTCGCGGATCGCGTCCGCGTGCTTCAGCGTGAGCCCGATCTCGTCCAGCCCGCCCAGCAGGCACTCCTTGCGGAACGGATCGACCTCGAACGCGAAGCTGCGCGAGCCGTCCACGGTGCGCACCTCCTGCGCGGGCAGGTCGACGACCAGTTCGAAGCCGGTGAACGCGTTGACCTGGTCGAACAGCCAGTCGACGTCGGACTCCGACAACCGCACCGGCAGCAGCCCGTTCTTGAAGCAGTTGTTGAAGAAGATGTCCGCGTACGAGGGCGCGACGATCACCCGGAAGCCGTAGTCTTCCAGCGCCCACGGCGCGTGCTCGCGCGAGGAGCCGCAGCCGAAGTTCTTGCGCGCGAGCAGGATCGAAGCGCCCCGGTAGCGCGGCTGGTTCAGCGCGAAGTCGGGGTTCAGCGGCCGCCGGCTGTTGTCCATGCCCGGTTCGCCGCGATCGAGGTAGCGCCATTCGTCGAACAGGTTCGGCCCGAAGCCGCTGCGCTTGATCGACTTCAGGAACTGCTTCGGAATGATCGCGTCGGTGTCGACGTTCGCCCGATCGAGCGGCGCGACGAGACCGCGGTGAACCGTGAGGCTTCGCATGACCGCAGGTGCCCTCTCGCCGTTACTTCTTGGCCGCGCCCTGGATCGTCTCGCCGGCTTTCTCGATGTCCTTGCCCGCGCCCGAGATCGTGTTGCAGGCGCCCAGCGACAGCACGAACGCGCCGGCCAGCACCGCTGAGATGATTCGCTTCATCGTTTGCTCCTTCCTGAATCAGATGCGCCGCACGTCGACGAAATGCCCCGCGACGGCTGCGGCAGCCGCCATCGCAGGACTCACCAGGTGCGTGCGCCCGCCGGCGCCCTGCCGGCCCTCGAAGTTGCGGTTCGAGGTGGACGCACAGCGCTCGCCCGGCTCGAGCCGGTCGGCGTTCATTGCCAGGCACATCGAGCAACCGGGCTCGCGCCACTCGAAGCCGGCGTCGCGGAAGATCCGGTCGAGCCCCTCGGCCTCGGCCTGCTTCTTCACCAGCCCCGAGCCCGGCACGACCATCACCAGCTTCACGTTCGAGGCCTTGTGCTTGCCGCGCACGACGGCGGCCGCCTCGCGCAGGTCTTCGATGCGCGAGTTGGTGCACGAACCGATGAACACCTTGTCGACACGGATGTCGCCGATCGGCGTGTTCGGCTTCAGGCCCATGTACTGCAGCGCGCGCTCCATGCCCTCGCGGCGCACCGAATCGCGTTCCTTGTCGGGGTCGGGCACGCGGTCGTCGACCGGCACCACCATCTCGGGCGACGTGCCCCAGGTGACGTGCGGCTTCAGTTGCGTCGCGTCGACGTCGATCACCAGGTCGAAGCGCGCGCCAGGGTCGGAGCGCAGCGTGCGCCAGTAGTCGACCGCCTTGTACCAGTCGGGTCCGGCCGGCGCCATCGGGCGGCCGCGCAGGTAATTGAGCGTCGTGTCGTCGACCGCGACCATTCCGGAGCGCGCGCCGGCCTCGATCGCCATGTTGCAGATCGTCATCCGGCCTTCCATCGACAGCGAGCGGATGGTGGAGCCAGCGAACTCGATCGCGTAGCCGGTGCCGCCGGCCGTACCGATTCGGCCGATCACGGACAGGATCACGTCCTTGGCCGTGACCCCTCGCGGCAGCGCGCCGTCGACCTTGACCAGCATGTTCTTCATCTTCTTCGCCACCAGCGTCTGCGTGGCGAGCGCGTGCTCGACCTCCGAGGTGCCGATGCCGAAGGCCAGGCACGCGAACGCGCCGTGCGTGCTGGTATGCGAGTCGCCGCAGACCACCGTCATGCCGGGCAGCGTCGCACCCTGCTCGGGCCCGATCACGTGCACGATGCCCTGGCGGCGATCGTTGATGTCGAAGTACGGAATGCCGAACTCGTGCGCGTTGGCGTCGAGCGTCTCGACCTGCAGCCGCGAGATCGGGTCGGCGATGCCCTGCGACCGGTCGGTGGTCGGCACGTTGTGGTCGACCACCGCCAGGTTGGCCGCGACGCGCCACGGCTTGCGGCCGGCCAGCTTCAGCCCCTCGAACGCCTGCGGACTGGTGACCTCGTGGACCAGGTGACGATCGACGTAGATGAGCGCGGTGCCGTCGTCTTCCTGGCGGACGACGTGGGCATCCCAGAGCTTGTCGTAGAGGGTGCGGGGCGCGATCGACATCCTGAAATTATGCCATGCGCCCTCGCGCCGGCCCGGCGCGACCCCGGGGCCGCGGCGCGCTGGCCGCGGGCCCGCACCCTAGCGGCGGCGCGCCTGCTCGTACAGCGGCATCACCCGCGCCGAATAGACCTCCAGGTCCTTCAGCCGCGTCTCGGCCGACGGGTGCGTGCTCAGGAACTCCGGACCGCTGCCGCCGCCGTTGCGCGCCATCTTCTGCCACAGCGTGATCGCGGCGCGCGGGTCGTAGCCGGCGCGGGCCGCGATCTCGACGCCGATCCGGTCGGCTTCGGTCTCGTGCAGGCGGCTGTTCGGCAACCCGAAGAAGGCCTTGTAGAAGACTCCGCCCAGGTCGGATCCGGCCTGGCCGACCCCCAGCAGGATCGACGCACCGGTGATCACCGCCTGCGCGCCCATCTGCTCGGACGCGCGCTCGCGCGCGTGCTCGCGGAGCGCGTGTGCGATCTCGTGGCCGACCACCGCGGCGATTTCGTCGTCGGTCAGGTTCAGCTTCGTGACGAGCCCGGTGTAGACCGCGATCTTGCCGCCCGGCATGCACCAGGCGTTGATCTGGTCGGAACGGATCACGTTGACTTCCCACTTCCACTGCCTGGCGTCGGGGCGGAACGCCGCGCTGGCCGGGATCAGCCGGTTGGTGATCGCGCGCACCCGTGCGGTAAGCGCCGGATCGGCGTTCAGCGCGCCCTTCTGCCGCTCGGTCGACAAGGTCTCGCGGTACGCCAACTCGGCCTGCTGGCGCATGTCGGCCTCGGACACCATCGACGACATCCGCTGCGTGCGCTCGACGCCCACCGCGCCCGCGCTGGTGGTCTTCACCGACTGGCAGCCGGCAAGCAGCGCCGCGGAGGCGACCAGCGCGGCCGCGAGGACCCGTGTCTTGCTCATCGTTCGTCTCCCTGACCGGGCGGCCGTCGCGCCGCCCTTGCGACCTTACGTCGTGGCCGATTCTCGCAAAGGGCGGCTGCAAAGGCCAAACCCCCGGCCCGGCCCGGTGCTCAATGGGCGACTTCGACCGCTTCCGGCTCGCGGCAGCGGCGAAACACCCACGCGCCGATCGCCGCTGCCACGGCCGACACCAGGAACGCCGCCGAAGGCGACACGGCGGTCCACACCCAGCTCGCGGCGAGCGTACCCAGCGCGCCGCCGAGCCCGTAGCCGACCATCACGTACAGCGCCTGCGCCCGTGCCTGCTGCGCCGGCTCGAACCAATGCTGCAGCGTGGCCACCGTCGCCGTGTGATGGACGCCGAACGTCACCGCGTGAAGCAGTTGCGCGATCGCCAGCGCCGGCAGCCACCCCGCGGCCAGCCCGATCAGCGCGAAGCGCAGCGCCGCGACCCACAGGCTCGCGCCGAGCAGCCGGATCGCGCCGAAGCGGTCGAACAGCCGCTGCTGCACCCAGAAGATCGCGATCTCGGCGACGACCCCGAGCGCCCACAACAGCCCGATCGCCGTCTTGCTGTAGCCGAGCTGCGCCAGGTACAGCGACAGGAACGCATAGAGCGCCGCGTGCGCGAACAGCATCAGGAACGCCGACGCGAAGAACGCCTGCACGCGCGGCTGGCGCAGCCGCTCGCGCACCCGCATCGCCGGCGGCCCGGACTGCGGCACCGGCACCGCGCGCAGCATCCAGGTGCTCGCGGCGAGCGCCACGAGGATCGCCGCCATCCACCACGGCAGCGAGCGCATCCCCCAGGCGTCGAGCACCGACCCCATTGCCACCACGCCGACGATGAAGCCCGCCGAGCCCCAGATGCGGATGCGCCCGTAGCGGCCGGCGTCGCCCCCGGCGTCGCGCATCGCGATCGTCTCGCCGATCGGCATCTGCGCCGCGGTCATGAAGAACAGCAGTGCCAGCACCGGCAGCAGCGCCACGAAGCGGTCGCCGGCCCAAGGCAGCAGCAACGCCGAGAGGAACGCGCCGACCGAACTCACTCGGAGCAGCAGGACGCGGCTACCGCCGCGATCGGCCATCCAGCCCCAGAACGGCGGGCCGACGATCCGCAGCACCTGCGGCACCGCCATCAGCACGCCGATCTGCGCGATCGACAGCCCGATCGCGGCCAGGTACAGGCTCAGGTACGGCGAGAACAGCCCGACGTAGGTGAAATAGGCGAGATAGAGCGCCCGGATGCCGGCGGCGCCGGTGCCGCCGGCGCTCAACGCGCGCCGCGCGGCGCCGGCCCCGCGATGCGCGGCGTAGCCACCGACACCTCGGCGTTCTGCGCGCGATCGCGCAGCGCGTGGTCCATCAGCACCAGCGCCAGCATCGCCTCGGCGATCGGCGCGGCGCGGATGCCCACGCACGGGTCGTGCCGGCCCAGCGTCTCGACCGTGGTCGGCGCGCCCGCGAGGTCGATCGAGCGCCGCGGCACCCGGATGCTGGAGGTCGGCTTGATCGCCAGTTCGACCACGATCGGCTGGCCGGTGGAGATGCCGCCCAGCACTCCGCCCGCGTGGTTGGTCGCGAAGCCTTCGGGCGTGAGCTCGTCGCCGTGCTCGCTGCCCTTCTGCGTCACGCAGGCGAAGCCCGCGCCGATCTCGACGCCCTTGACCGCGTTGATTCCCATCATCGCGTAGGCGATGTCCGCGTCGAGCTTGTCGTAAAGCGGCTCGCCCAGCCCTACCGGCACGTTCTCGGCCACCACGCGCACGCGCGCGCCGCAGGAATCGCCCGCGCGCCGCAGCGCGTCCATGTATTCCTCGAGCTTCGGCACGACGCCGGCGTCGGCAGCGAAGAACGGGTTGTTCGGCACCTGCGCCCAGTCGGTGACCGGGATGACGACCTCGCCCAGCTGCGTCATGCAGCCGCGGATCTGCGTGCCGAAGTGCTCGCGCAGCCACTTCTTCGCGATCGCCGCGGCGGCGACCGCCGGCGCGGTGAGCCGCGCCGACGAACGCCCGCCGCCGCGCGGATCGCGCACCCCGTACTTGTGCCAGTAGGTGTAGTCGGCGTGGCCGGGGCGAAAGGTCCGCGCGATCGTCGAGTAATCCTTGCTGCGCGCGTCCTGGTTGCGGATCAGCAGCGCGATCGGCGTGCCGGTGGTGCGCCCCTCGAAGACGCCGGACAGGATCTCGACCGCGTCGGGCTCCTGCCGCTGCGTGACGTGGCGCGAGGTGCCCGGGCGGCGGCGATCGAGGTCGGGCTGGATGTCGGCCTCGGACAGGGCCATGCCAGGCGGGCAGCCGTCGACCACGCAGCCGATCGCGGGCCCGTGCGATTCGCCGAAGGTGGTGACGGTGAAGAGGCGACCGAACGTGCTGCCGGACATCGGGGGGACCTCGTGGTGACTGATCGATTCTAGCGGAGCCGGCGTTCGTGGCTACGCCATCAGCCGCGCCAATACGGTCTCGCGCGGCATCGCCGCCAGCACCGCATCGACCGACGGCGTCTGCGTCGTGCCGAACACCTTCAGCCGCACCGGGATGGCCAGTTGCGGCATCTTGAGCCCGTGCTCGACCAGCGTGTCCTTCAGCGCCGCGGCGATTGCCTCCTTCGTCCAGTCGCCGCCCGCGAGCCGCGCCGCGAGCGCGGCGAGCGCCGGCCCCAGCGCCGGCGGCGCCGCATCGAGGTGCTTCGCACGATCGGCCTCGGCGATCGCCGGCTGCACGTAGAACATGTGCGCGAGCTCGGCCAGCTCGTTCAGTGTCTGCGCGCGCTCTTTCAGCAGCCCGCAGACCGTCGCGAGATCGGCCGCGCCCGGCGCGGGCACGACGCCCGACGTGCGCAACCGCGGAAGCACCCGCGCCGCCAGGTCGGCGTCGGCCGCCGCCTTGATGTAGTGGTGGTTCAGCCAGCGCAGCTTGTCGAAGTCGAAGCGCGACGGCGAGCGGCTCACGTGCGAGCCGTCGAACCACGCGACGAACTGCTCGCGCGAGAAGATCTCCTCGTCGCCGTGGCTCCAGCCGAGCCGAGCCAGGTAGTTGACGATCGCCTCGGGCAGGTAGCCGTCGTCGTCGTACTGCATCACCGACACCGCGCCGTGACGCTTGGACAGCTTCTGGCCGTCGGGGCCGTGGATCATCGGCAGGTGGCCGTACTCGGGCACCGGAGCGCCCAGCGCGCGCAGGATGTTGATCTGCCGCGGCGTGTTGTTCACGTGGTCGTCGCCGCGCAGCACGTGCGTGATCCGCATGTCCCAGTCGTCGACGACCACGCAGAAGTTGTAGGTGGGCGTGCCGTCGGAGCGCGCGATGATGAGGTCGTCGAGCTCGCCGTTGTCGAACGCGATCGGCCCCTTGATCGTGTCGTTCCAGCTGGTCGCGCCGTCCACAGGGTTGCGAAATCGCACCACGGGTTCGACCCCGGCCGGCGGCGCCGGCAGCTTGCGGCCCGGCTCGGGACGCCAGCGACCGTCGTAACGGGGCTTGAGCCCCCTCGCCTCCTGCTCGGCGCGCATCGCCTCGAGCTCCTCCTTCGTGCACCAGCAGTGGTAGGCGGTGCCGTCGGCGAGCATCTGCTGGATGACTTCGCGGTAGCGCGGCATCCGCTGCATCTGGTAGAACGGGCCCTCGTCGGCGTCGAGCCCGAGCCAGCGCATGCCGTCCAGGATCGCCCGCACCGCCTCCGGGGTCGAGCGCTCGAGGTCGGTGTCCTCGATGCGCAGGATGAAGGTACCCTTGTGGTGGCGCGCGAACGCCCACGCGAACAGCGCGGTGCGGGCGCCGCCGATGTGGAGGAAGCCGGTCGGGCTGGGAGCGAAGCGCGTGCGAACCATGTCGCGAGAGTCCGGGAAGCGAGGGCAAGCGTCCGATTTTACGCGAGCGGGCTCGCCTCACGGCGCGCGACGCCGCACACCGGCGGGGCGCAGTCTGCGATGAGCGCGCCCGAGCCGCAGCCGAACCCCGAGCCGCCCCACCCTGCGCCGGACGCCGAGGCGCTGCCCACGCACCCCGACACCGCGGGCGAGCACCTCGTCCTGCGGGTACTGCACGCGTCGCCGCACGAGAACGTCGGCGCGCTGCGCCGCCGCCTCGCCGACGGCGTGCAGGTCGATTCGGCCGAGGCCGTCTACCTGCTCGACGACAGGCGCCACCTGCTCGGCCTCGTGCCGATGAGACGTCTGCTGGGCGCCCGCCCCGAGCAGATCCTCGCCGACATCGCCACCGCGCCGGTGCCCGCGGTACGCAGCGGTGCCGACCAGGAGCACGTCGCGTCGCTGGCGATCCAGCACGGCCTCACTTCGATGCCGGTGGTCGACCGGCGCGGGCACCTCGCCGGCGTCGTGCCGCCGCTGGCGCTGCTCGAGGTGCTGCGCCGCGAGCACGTCGAGGACCTGCACCGATTCGCCGGCATCGGCCCCGAGGAAAGCGGCCGCGCCCGCGAGGCGATCGAGGCGCCGCCGATTCGCCGCGCGCGCGACCGCCTGCCCTGGCTGCTGGTGGGCCTCGTCGGAAGCATGCTGGCCACCTTCATCGTCGCCGGCTTCGAGGCCGCGCTCGAGGCGCGCGTCGCGATCGCGTTCTTCGTGCCCGGCATCGTCTACCTGGCCGACGCGGTCGGCACCCAGAGCGAGGCGATCGCCGTGCGCGGCCTGTCGCTGAGCCGCCTGCCGCTGGCCCGCCTGCTGGCCGGCGAGCTGCGCACCGGCCTGCTGATCGGCATCACGCTGGCGCTGCTGGTGCTGGGCCCGATCTGGTGGTGGTTCGGCGACGCCGACCTGGCCGTGGCGGTCGCCGTCGCGTTGCTGGCCGCCAGCACCTGCGCCACGACGATCGGTTTTGCGTTACCGTGGCTGCTCGCGCGCACCGGACGCGACCCCGCGTTCGGCAGCGGACCGATCGCCACGATCATCCAGGACATGTTGAGCCTGCTGATCTACTTCTGGACCGTGAAGGCACTCTTGTTCTGACATGGAGAAGCCGTTTTCGCCCGCCTGCGAGCGCAACCGCGAGCCGATCCTCGAGGTGGTGCGCGAGTGGTTCGCCGACCGCAAGCACGTGCTCGAGATCGGCAGCGGCACCGGCCAGCACGCGGTGCACTTCGCTGCGGCGCTGCCGAAGCTGCGCTGGCAGACCTCCGACGTCGCCGAGAACCTGCCCGGCATCCGCCTGTGGCTGAAGGAAGCGGCGCTGGCCAACACGCCGGCGCCGATCACCTTCGACGTCAACGACGCGCCGCCCGAGGGCGAGTACGACGCGGTGTTCAGCGCCAACACGCTGCACATCATGGGCTGGAAGGAAGTGGAGCGGATGTTCGCCTCGCTGCCGAAGCTGACGAAGCGCGGTGCCGTTCTGGTGATTTACGGGCCGTTCAACTACGAGGGACAGTTCACGAGCCAGAGCAACGCGCAGTTCGACGAGGCGTTGCGCAGCGGAAACCCGAAGCGCGGGATCCGCGATTTCGAGGAGGTGGATGCGCTGGCGCACGCGGCCGGGTTCGCGCTGAAGGAGGACCGCGCGATGCCGGCGAACAACCGGTGCCTCGTCTGGAAGCGGGGGTGAGAGAGGCGTTGCCGGGGGCGCGGGCGGATTTGATCGGGGTTGCGGATTTGCCTACAATTGCGCCTCCCTCCCCAGGGGCGGCTAGCTCAGCGGTAGAGCACTGCCTTCACACGGCAGGGGTCACAGGTTCGAACCCTGTGCCGCCCACCAGTAAGAACAAGGGCTTAGGGCAGGCGCCCGCAAACAGCTCGCCCGCAAACTGGAACCAGCCCGCCCGCATCCACGGGCAATCCCCTTCAGAAGAGTCCACTTGCGAATGCCCGCCGGCCATGGGAGCCCGGGGGACGACCCGACCCGCCCTTGGTACGAAGGATGCGCCCAATGGGCGACTCGCCTGTCCATGACACGGGCCAGCCACGCCATCGGAGATCGCATCCAGTCCCGGCACGATTCGAGGCGGCGAATTGCCGTCACTTCAGCCCCGGCGTCCGCTTCTCGATGAACGCTGAAATTGCCTCGCCGTGCTCGGGAGTCTTGTGTGCCATCGACTGGAATGCAGCCGACAGTTCGAGCAGCGCATCCAGGCTCACACGCTGCCCTTCGCGAAGCAGTCTCTTGGTCAGCCTGAGCGTCGGACCAGAGTGCAATGCGATCCGCCGCGCCAGGTCTTTCGCCGCATTCATCAACTCGCCCGATGACACAACGCGACTCACGAGCCCACAGGCCAGCGCCTCGTTGGCATCGATCGCCTCGCCGGTAAACGACATTTCGGCAGCCTTCGACATCCCCACAATGCGTGGGAGAAACCACGCTCCTCCGTCGCCTGGAATGATGCCGACCTTGACGAAGCTCTCTGCAAACTTCGCAGTGTCGGCCGCGATCCGGATGTCGCACATGCAGGCGAGATCACAGCCGGCCCCTATCGCCGCACCATTGACCGCTGCAATCGTCGGCACCTCGAGGTTGTATAGCGCAAGCGGCAAGCGCTGGATGCCGTGGCGGTACTCGTCGCGGATCTGCATTGGCGGGATCGCATCGCGCGAATAGCGAAGCATGTCCTTGAGGTTTCCACCCGAGCAGAACGCCGGACCCGCGCCCGTCAGGATCACGGCCTTGACGGTCTGATCGGAATTGATGCGCCCACACGCCTCGACGAATTCCGGCACGGCGCTATTGCCAGTCAATGGATTGCGCATTTCCGGCTGATTCATCGTCAGGGTTACGACGTCACCGTTCTGTTCGTAAAGCAGGAATGCTGGCATGGTCGATCACGCTCCGGCATGTTCGGTCATTGATGTGCAGGGCAAGCTTTTCAGCGTCGCTTACGCGCCGCCTGAATCCGACGCGTCGGTCATCCTCTGCGCATCAGCTCCCGCCCGATGATCAACTGTTGAATCTGTGTGGTTCCTTCGTAGAGTCGCATCAGGCGCACGTCGCGGTAAAAGCGCTCCACTTTCGATTCATGCATGTAGCCAGCGCCACCGTGGATCTGGACGCTTCGATCGGCAACCCTGTTGACCATTTCGGTGCTGAACATTTTTGCGCAGGCCGCCCGCATGCTCACGTCCGGCTCACTTTGCGAGGCAGGTTTCGCGTCGTAGCGCATCGCACAGTCCTGAACCATCGACCACGCCGCATACGATTCAGCCTGACTGTCGGCCAGCATCGCCTGTATCAACTGGAAATCGCCGATCCTCTGGCCGAACTGACGGCGATCGCGCGCATAGTGAAGCGCCTCGTCGAGCAGACGCTCGGCCATTCCGCACGCCAACGCCGACAGGTGAAGTCTGCCGCGATCCAGAACCTTCATCGCGGTCTTGAACCCACGTCCAGGGACGCCGCCGATGATCATCCGGGCCGGCACGCGCACGTCCTGCAGAGTCACGTCACAGGTCTTCGTCCCACGCTGGCCCATCTTTCGATCAGGCTTGCCCAGGCTGATCCCCGGCAAGTCGGACGGCACGATGAACGCACTGATTCCGGCCGCCCCCGGCCCATCGGTTCTGGCCATCAGCGTGAACGCCCCTGCACGCGCCGCATTGGTGATGAAACGCTTCGAGCCGTTCAGCACGTAGTGGTCCCCGTCACGTTGGCCAAGCGTCCGGATCGCGGCCGCGTCCGAGCCAGCATCCGGCTCAGTCAGGGCGAACGAAATGATCAGATCCCCAGTGGCAATGCGTGGAAGGAACTCGTGGCGCTGCTCTTCGGTGCCGTCCATGAGGATTCCCTGGGAACCGATGCCCACGTTGGTGCCGAACACCGAACGAAACGCCAGTGCGGTATGTCCGAACTCGTATGCGACCCGGCACTCCTGGCTCATCGACAAGCCGATGCCGCCGTACTCCTCCGGAATCGACAACCCGAACAGGCCCATTTCCTTCATGTCCGCGACGATATCAGCCGGGACATCGTCCTGATCCTCGAGGTCGTCCTCGCTCGGTATCAGTCGATCACGAATGAAGCGTTGCACGGAACCCAGCAGGAGGGCGAACGTTTCCGCGTCGAGCGCCATGGCTCAATCTCCGAAGTTGTCGAAGCAGTCCCTGACACAGACGGTGAAGCCGACCTTGGCTGCGTCTTCGATTCCAAAGGTGCAACCGTCGTCGCATACCAGTCGCGACAGCGAGCCGCTCGACGCAGCGCGAAAGATGCAGTCAACGGCCCTCGCGATCACCGTGTCGGAGGAAGGTGCAGGCAGCTGATACCGATCTCGTCGCCAGGGACAGCCGGATAGTTCTGTCGCACCAGTGGATCGTGTCCCGGAATCACGTGCTCTGCCGAATCCGCGGCACCCAACAGACGACGATGGCCTTCGAGCATCGTCGGGACACTGTCGACCAGAGGAAACGCACGGCCAGCGTGCAGATTCTCGTAGTAATGACTGGCGTCCGAGGCCACGACCACCCATCCGCGCGCGGTGTGCACGCGCACGGCCTGCAGGCCGCGCGTGTGTCCGCCGATCAGCATCAGTTCGATGCCCGGCGCAAGCGTCTCATCGCCGTCGTGGAACACTACTCGGTCTGCGTAGACCTTTCGCACGAGTTCGGTCACGTCGTCGACCGAGTAGGTATGGCGAATCGACGCGTGGCACATGCAACGCCCGGTCGCAAATGCGAGCTCCGAATCCTGCACGTGAAACTTCGCGGCAGGAAGCTTCGGCAGATTCCCCGCATGGTCGTAGTGCAGGTGCGTCAGTACAACATCCTCGATCTGCGAGGCGCTCACGCCAAGGACCCTTAGCGCGTCGATCGGACATCTCAGCAGCTTGCGGTCGCGGGTCCGCGCAGTTGCTGAATTGAAACCCGTGTCGATCAGCACTATCCGCTCAGGCGAGCGTATCAGCCACACGAAGAAGTCCATCGGCATCGCGCTGTCGTGCGGATCACCGGATATGAAGTTGTCCCGGCGCCGACGCGGCATCTCCGCATAGCGAATTGCATACACTTCGTACTCGGGCAGTACGTTCATGGCTGCTCCATCATCCTTCTGGCCCGGGCCTGAACTCTGCCGGCCCCGCGCCGGCTGGCCGATGGCCAGGGCCCTCCCAGAGCGCGCGACGCTGTTTCAGCCGCAGCAAGCAGCAGTCGCGACATCTCGTCGATCCGTGCGCCAGTGAAGCGCTCGAGCGGGCCCGACAAAGAGATCGCGCCGAGCAGCTCGCCACCCGGGCCGAACACCGGGCAGGAGAGCGCTCCGCATGCCGGATCCCGCTCGCCGATCGATCTCGACACCAATTCCACGTTTGCGTGGCCGTCCCATCCAGCACGAAACGTGCGAAGCACCCTGCCCGGTGCCCCCCTGTCCATGGGTAGCAGGTCGCCGGCACGTACCCGATCGAGCGTCGCGTGCGGCGAATCGACGCGAAGAAGGCACAGCCGCGCGTCGTCGCCGTGTCTGACGTGGAACGACGAGCTCTCGGTTCCGTTCGCGACAAGCCATTCGAGCACTGGAACGACGCACTCTCTCATGTGGTAGTTCGTCTCGAAGGCGCGCCCAAGCCTGAAGGCAAATGGCCCCAGGCCATAGCGGTGGTCCGGACGCCGTACCACCAAGGCGCCTCGCTCGAGCGACGCGATCAGCCTCAGCAGCGTACTCTTGTAGAGGCCGGTGGCGCGCGCCAGGTCAGCCAGACTCAGCGGCCCGCTGGCCTTCTCGATCGCGTAGACGATCTTCAGCGCACGATCCACGGCGGCAACGCCGTCGACCGGTGTCGCGGCTCCTGCCCCTGGCTTCGACTCGAGCGCCATGGCGTACAAGCGATCGGGGGGTTCAGGCGCCGATCAGGCGACTGACCACCGGGTGGTACTGCTCGCCCAACCCGCTCTCGATTGCCTTGCGGAACCACTGGTCGACGTTGGCAGCCCCGCGCGCATCGATCCCCGTCTGCTCTGCGAGCCTCAAGGCATACGCCAGATCCTTGCGCGCGTAGGCGACCGAAAACGCACGCTCGGGGAACTGGTTTGGCAGGATCGACTTCATGCCGTGATTGCGCAGCGCGAAGCTGTCGGCCGAACCCTTCGACAGCGCGTCGAATAGCAGTACCGGGTCAACGCCAGAACGCTCACCGATTGCCTTGGCCTCGGCAAGTGCAACGACCGTCTCGAACAGGACCATGTTGTTGAGAATCTTCACGACCTGTCCGCACCCTACCGGCCCGCAATGAATGATGTCGCTTGCGAACGTGGCCAGCAGCGGCTTGACGCGCTCGAGCCCGTCGGGCTCGGCGCCAACCATGATCGCCAAGGTACCGGCCTCCGCTGCTGCGCGGGTGCGTGCCACAGGCGCATCGATGAAGTCGGCACCGTGTTCGGCGAAGCGGGCGGCCAGGTCGCGCGTGACATCTACCGGCGAAGTACTGAGGTCGACGACGGTCTGCCCGGCGCGAATTACGCCAAGGAGGCCGCCCGGACCCTCGCAAACCTGGCGTACGACCTCCCCCGACGGCAGGGACAGGAAGATGGTCGACGCATGCTCTGCTGCCTCCCGCACCGACGTCGCGCTGACGATACCGTGCCCGGCAAGGCGCTGCAGGGGCGCGGGATCGCGGTCGTAGCCGCGCACCGCAAGGCCGCTTCTGGACGCCAGGTTCCGACACATGGGCTCGCCCATGACGCCCAAGCCGATGAATCCGATGATCATGCCGGATGTACTCACGCGACCCTCCCTCCGTTCACGGATCTCTATTGAGCCGGGAGACCGAAATAGATGCCCTTCGCCTGCTGGTAAAGACGCATGCCACTGACACCCTTCTCACGCCCGATCCCGCTTTCCTTGAAACCGCCAAACGGCGTCGCAATGGAGAGCTGCTTGTAAGTATTGACCCATACGGTTCCGGCCTCGAGCCGCCGTGCCACGCGCCAGGCCCTGCGATAGTCGGCTGTCCAGACTCCGGCGGCGAGCCCGTAAACCGAATCATTGGCCTGCGCGATCAGATCGTCCTCCGAATCGAACGGAAGTACGCAAAGCACCGGACCGAATATCTCTTCCCGCGCAATCGCCGCACGGTTGTCGATGCCGTCGATTACTGTGGGCAGGTAGAAGGACCCCTTCGCGAGATCCGGCGCTTGCGGCGGCCCACCTCCGGTCAGGATTCTCGCCCCCTCGCTGCGCGCGCGTTCGACCATTGACGCGACCCGATCGCGGTGCGCAAACGTCGCAATCGGCCCCATCTGCGCGCCCGGTCGATCGGGAAGGTCGACGCGCAGCGTCCGCGCTGCCGCGACGACCGCCTGGACGACCCGATCGTAGATCGGGCGCTGCACGAACATGCGCGACCCCGCGACACAGGACTGCCCGGTGCCTTCGAAGATTCCGCCGATGATCGCCGCAACCGCCGCGTCGAGATCAGCATCCTCGAACACGATATGCGGCGACTTGCCGCCCAGTTCGAGCGCGACTGGCATGAGTTTCGCTGCAGCGATCTCGGCGATCCGACGGCCACTTGCGGTACCTCCGGTGAACGACACCATTCCGACGCCCGGGTGCGCAACCAGCGCCCCACCGGCTGCGATTCCCGTGCCGGGCAGCACGTTCAGGATCCCCCGCGGAAGACCCGCTTCCAGGGCAATCCGACCAAGCTCGAGCGCGGGCGACGGCGTCACCTCCGATGGCTTCAGGATGACCGCGTTGCCGGCGGCGAGGGCCGGTGCGACCTTCTGCGCCTCCATCGTCATCGGTGAATTCCACGGCGTTATCGCCGCCACCACTCCGAACGGTTCATGGATCGACATGGAGAGGTACTCGCCGCGCGACGGCGTCAGTTCCGACGACACCGTTTCGCATACCGACGCGTAGTAGCGGAAAGTCGCGGCCGCGCTCCTTACCTGCGCGACGCACTCGGACCAGACCTTGCCGTTCTCGACCATTTGAAGACGCGCAAACGTCTCGATGTTCGCCAGCATCGCGTCGCCGATGCGGTGCAGGATCGCGGCCCGCTGGTGTGGAAGCAGACGTGCCCAGACCGGATCAACCACCGCTCGTGCCGCCGCCTTCACGGCGACATCGACCTGACGGGGACCCGCGGCGCTCACCCGGTGGTTATCCTCGCCGTTGGCAGGGTTGACGGAGATTAGCGCGTCGGGCGTTGAAAGCCACTCGCCGTCGATCAGGAGTGGCCTCGCGGGTTGGGCTGCCGACATCGATGATGCGTCCAGGGTGCGGGTGAGGAAAAGCGATCGAGCCGATCGTGGATCGGCGCTACGACGAGCGGATTTCTTCGAGGACAGGTAGCAGGTACTCCCGAAAACGCGCCGGGTTCTCGCTCATCGGAAAATGGCCCAACTCTCTCATGATCGTGACCTTCGCGCCCTCGATCGCTTCCGCAGTGCGCAGCGTGTCTTCCGGCGTGCACGAGAAGTCGTATTCACCCGTGAGAAGGTAAAGCGGACAGACGCCAGTGTCGATTCCGTCCAGCCTGCCGCGCAGATCCGCATCGACACGGTAGAAGTAAAGGTCACCGCGGAATACACCTGGTCCGCCCTGCATGTACTGCCAAAGGGTTTCGTTCCGATACTGCGATGGACTCTGCGGGGCAACGAGGCCCGACACGAGGGCCGCGCAGACTTCACCTCCGTGAACGTCGGGCCGATGAAGCCAACTCGTGTCATACCAGGGTTGCTGGAAGTCTGCCGCTTCGAGTCCGATCAGTGCGCGAAACTCGGCTCCGTGCGCGTGCGCCAACTGAAGCACGATGCGTCCCCCGATCGAGCAGCCCATGACGACAGGCCGCTCCAGCCCGAGTGCGCGGCAGAAGGCCCTGATCGTCTCCACATAGCGCTCGGTCGTCAGCCGGTATTCCTGCATCTGCCAGCCCACCGGGGGGTACGACTTGCCGTGCCAGGGCATGTCGAACGCAACAATCCGATAGTGAGCAGTGATCGCCTCGTCGCACATCAGATGCCTGAACTGTCTGCTGTCCGCACCGGCGGTATGCAGGCACACCAGCGGAATTCCGCTACCGGCTTCCTCGACATGAATGCGACACGATTCGCCGAGAACTTCCAGATTGAGATAGCGCCCGACGATCGGCTCGTACACCGGCGCAGTCATACGAGCACCTCGCGCGGCATCACAAGCAGGTCCTTGAAATACTGGAGGCTCGACATGAACGGATGCAGGTTGCCCTCGACCCGGAGGTCACCATGCTTCGTCAAGGCGAACAGATCGTGACGCCCGGGCTCAGGGATTGCGCGCCAGAGCGACACCCACGCGCACGCGGGACCGCGCACGCAGAAATCCCATGAGCACAACAGAGGCAGTTCCGCGTGCACTTTGAGGACACCCTCGCGAACCTCCACGAGGATCTGTGCGTCACCGATGCCGACCAGCATCCGCGCAGACGTCCACAGGCCGCGGCGGGTCAGGTCGCGCAATGCCGGCGAGTCGGATTCGA
Source organism: Burkholderiaceae bacterium (assembly GCA_023954045.1). Lineage (GTDB taxonomy): Bacteria > Pseudomonadota > Gammaproteobacteria > Burkholderiales > Burkholderiaceae_E > Zeimonas. Next base: position 278,884 of record JAMLIR010000001.1, read on the forward strand.
GAGAGGTGAGAAACAGCGCCGCCAATTCTTCGTCGGTGGCTGGCAATTCAGGACCCGGCTTCGAAGAGATCATGGCCATCGTCTCATTGCGTTCTCTCCCACAGAACGATAGTTCTCTTTTTTGGGTCGGCGATTATACGACCCGTGCAGTTCGTTGCGTCAACTTCTGCGCACCGCCTCGTGTCATCGGACTTCGAGCAGTACCAGGGCCTGACCGCCGCTCACGCTGTCGCCCACATCGACCATGACCTGTTCGACGATGCCGTCGCATTGAGCGACCACCGGGTTCTCCATCTTCATCGCTTCCACGACGGCAAGCACCGCGCCGCGCTCGACCCTGTCTCCGGGACCAACGTTGATCAGTGCGACACTCCCGGCCATCGGCGCGGTCGCCACGCGTTCACCGTCACTCGGCACCGACTCGTCGAGGTTGGTCTCCAACCGGACTCGCTGACCCGCAATGACCAACTCGACGGCACCCGGCACTTCGAGCGCAGACCAAGGCATTGCGTCAACCGTTCCTCCCCACACCCCGTCGCGGGCCTCGATGGTGACGTCGCAGATCAGGCCATCTTCCTCGCCGACTGCAATGCGCGCCGACGCGCGGCCGATCGCCAGCAGTCTCGCGCTAGCCCAATGTTCTCCCTGCCGGAGGGCGATTCGCCCGAACGGCGCCCCAGGGTCGAGTCGTGCACGGTCCAGGATCCCGGTCGGAGTGGTCGATTCCCAGGGCGAGCACCCCGCCGTCCCGGTCACCGTCCGCGCCCTGCCAACGGACCACAGCGCCGCAACGCACGCAATTGCCTTTGAGCCATACCCGGAGTCGTCGAGGAATCGATCGAGATTCGCGTCGATGTATCGAGTACTGACCTGCCCCTCGACGACTCCGCGATCGGCCAGCAATCTGTCGAGGAATCCGACATTCGTCGTCAGGCCGAGCAACCCCGTGTGTTGCAGTCCGCTTCGCATTGCCTGCATGGCCTGCCGCCGATCAGGTGCCCGGGCGATCAACTTGGCGACCATCGGGTCATAGTGTGGCGACACATCTTCCCCGTCGCGCAGCGCGGTCTCGATGCGCAAGTGCGCGGGCCAGATCACGCGCCGCACCCGGCCCGGGGTCGGCTGGAAATTCTTCGAAGGATCCTCCGCGTAGACCCTGCACTCGACCGCATGCCCGCTCGCAACGATCTCGTGCTGCTTCAGCGGAATCGGCTCACCATCGGCTACGCGCAGTTGCCACTCGACCAGATCGATGCCGGTAATCTCTTCGGTGACCGGGTGTTCGACCTGCAGACGTGTATTGACTTCGAGGAAATAGAACGAACCATCGACGCCGACAATGAACTCGAACGTCCCGGCATTGCGGTATCCGATCGCGCGCGCGCCGCGCACCGCCGCCGACAACAGTTGCTCGCGGATGCGCTGGTCCAGGTTCGCGGCCGGGGCCTCTTCGACGATCTTCTGGTGGCGCCGCTGCAGCGAGCATTCGCGCTCGAACACGTGTACCACGTTGCCGTGGGAATCACCGAAGATCTGTACTTCGATGTGTCGCGGGTCCTGCACCAGGCGCTCGACGAGCAGGCGGCCGTCGGCGAACGACGAACGAGCCAATCGGATCGCTGATTCCGCTGCCGCCGACAGACCGTCCCAGGCCGTGACGACCTGCATGCCCTTGCCACCCCCGCCAGCCGCCGGTTTCAACAGTGCCGGCAGCCCGACCGACTTCGCCATCTTCACAACGCGCGACGGATCGTCGCTGGCTTCGGTCGACCCCGGAATGACCGGCACGCCCGCCTCGCTCATGAGCGCCTTGGCCCGCCCTTTGTCTCCCATCGCCGCAATCGTCTGCGCGTCGGGGCCGACGAAGACCATGCCTGCATCGACGACCGCGGCGGCGAAGGCCGCATTCTCAGACAGAAATCCGTAGCCCGGATGCACCGCGTCGCAGCCAGTCTTCCTTGCCGCATCGAGCAATCGCTCGATGCTCAGGTAGCTCTCGCTCGCCGCAGTCGGCCCCACGCAGACGCTGCTGACCGCCCCTTCACGGTAGCTCGCCCCGGCGTCCGCCTCCGAATGGACAGTGACGTACTCGATACCCATCCGACGGCAGGTTCGCGCAATTCGTCCGGCGATCTCCCCTCGGTTCGCTATCAACAGGCGGGCGATCATCTACTACATCCTGAATACGCCAAAGCGCGTGTCCTCGTGTGGAGCACCCGCCGCCAGCGCCAGTCCCAGCGTCAACCAGTTGCGCGTCTCGGCAGGCTCGATTACGGCGTCGATCCATAGCCGCGAGGCCGCGTGCACCGGATTGCTGGCACGCTCGTAGGTCTCGCGCACCGGCTGCTTGAACGCTTCGATCTCTTCCGGACTCATCGTCAGCCCCCTGCGCTCCATCTGCGCCTGCCGAACGAGCGCCAGCACCGTCGCAGCCTGCTCGCCACCCATCACCGACGTGCGCGCGTTGGGCCACATCGCCATCAGACGGGGGCCGAACGCGCGGCCGCACATCGCGAAGTTGCCTGCGCCATAGCTGCCGCCGATGATGACGCTGAACTTGGGCACGCGTGCGCACGACACCGCGGCGACCATCTTCGCGCCATGCCGCGCGATGCCCCCCGCCTCGTAGGCCTCGCCGACCATGAATCCACTGATGTTGTGCAGGAACAGCAGTGGAATACGGCGCTGCGCACAAATCTCGATGAAGTTGGCTGCCTTCTGCGCGCTCTCGGAGAACAACACGCCATCGTTCATCACCACACCGACCGGCCAGCCATTGATTGCGCCCGTGCCACAGATCACGGTCGGCCCGTAACGCGCCCGGAACTCGATCATCCGGCTGCCATCGAGCAAGCGCGCGAGTATCTCGCGTGCCGGAAGCGGCTCGCGCGGATTGGCGCTGATGATGCCCGGGATATCCGATGAGTCATACAGTGGCGGCTGCGGTGGCGTCGGCGGCGACGGCAACGGGTGCGTGGCCGATCGCGCAACGATTTCACGCACCAGCGCCAGCGCGTGATAGTCGTCGTGAGCAAAATGGTCCGCAACTGCACTCGAACGGGTGTGAACGTCCGCCCCGCCAAGCCTCTGGGCATCGACCACCTCGCCGGTTGCCGCTTGCACAAGTTGCGGTCCGCCCAGGTAGATGGTGCCGGTATCGCGGACGATGACCGTCTCGTCGCTCATGGCCGGGATGTACGCACCGCCTGCGGTGCACTGGCCCATCACCGCGGAGATCTGCGGCAAACCCATCGCCGACAGTTCGGCGATATTGCGGAAGATCCGTCCGAAGTGGTGCTCGTCGGGGAACAAGTCCTCCTGCAACGGCAGAAACGCGCCACCCGAGTCCACGAGGTAGATGCATGGCAGACCGTTCTCGCGCGCCACCTGCTGGGCACGGACGTGCTTCTTCACCGTCAGGGGATAGTAGGTTCCCCCCTTCACGGTCGCGTCGTTGGCGACGATCGCGCAAGCGCGTCCCTCGACCATGCCGATGCCGGCGACGATACCCGCCGAAGCGACCGCATCTTCCTTTCGCGATTCGTATCCGGCCAACTGACCGATCTCGAGAAACGGTGTCGCAGGATCGAGCAGGTGCGAAATGCGCTCGCGCGCGGGCAGCTTGCCTCGGGACCGGTGCAGCTTCAGCGCCTCGGTTCCTCCCCCCGCAAGCGTGGCTGCGCGCGCCGCCTCGACCGCAGCGCGGTGGACCGCAAATGCCTCGAGGTTCCGTCGGAAGGCGGCGCCGTTGCGGTCGATACGGGACGTGAAGACGGTCATCGCATCGATCGCCTCAACCAGCGACCTTGACGGGCAGGCGCAAGATTGCGTTACCGAGCGACTTGCCAGTCTGGTCCAGACGCAGCGTTCGCGTCGCACCGCCGCCGAGGCCATGGTTCAGCACCACGACCACCGCATGAATGTTGTCCATCCTGTAGATGTCGACGGGCCCCTTGAGCCAATCCCCGAACAGTTTCCGGACCGATTGCTCGTCGACGCTATCCACGATCGACCGATAGTCCCCCGGAGTGCGGGCAATGACGCCTACAGTCACCGTATCGCCTTTGTCGCCAGACCGAACGTATGCGACATCGCGGAGCAGGCGCATGCTCAGACCTCCAGGATTTCGACGTTTTGCGAGATCAACTCGCGCGGCACGAGGGTCGGCCAGACCGCCACCACAGGCCTCGCTTTCATCGGCGTGCCGAATGACGTGCCGCCCGGTCCCATGATCCACAGATGCGAACACGCCCTGCGCACCTTGTCCGCTTCCTCGCGGCTGGCCGTGTGGACTGCTACACGCAGACCCACTTCGTTCGGCTCCCCGATGGGCTCTGGCGCGGCCGGACCATGGAGCATATTCACGCCGACGAAGTCGAACTGGATCGCATCGGCACGCAGGCCCATCCGCTCGAATCGTTCGCCAAGCGTCTCCTTTGCCTTACGAGCCCTCGCAAGCGCATCAGGCCACGGAAAGAACAGCATCCCTTCGCCGATCCAGCCGTCCTGGTATCCGATCACGAGCTTCAGGGTGTCCGGCCGCCGGCGCCCCCCCATTCGATCGACCCGAACACGGTCCGGTCCGACCTCCTCGAGCCGAAGGCGCGTGAAATCCGCGATGCCGTCCGGCATGAGGTAATTCGCAGGGTCGTGGATCTCGTAGACCAGGTGCTCCTTGACCGTAAAAGGATCGACGCGCCCGCCTGTTCCTCGCAGCTTGGTGATTACCGCAGTCGCGTCGCGCCCGAACTCGACGATCGGGAAACCCACGCGCCCCATATGAGGCATCTCGGCGAATCGCGACGACATGCCGCCGGTGCAGGCTGCAGCGCACTCGACGATATGCCCGACCGTGATCGCCGCGGCAATGCTGTCCGGATCGGTGCCATCGTGCGTCCAACCGAACTCATGCATGATCGGCCCGACGTAGAGCGCGTTGTCCGAGACGCGTCCGGCAATCACCACATGGGCATCGCACCGCAGCGCTTCGATGATTCCGGTACTGTCCGTGTACGCATTCGCGGCGACGACCCGCTTGCGTATCGCCGCGAAGTCGCTTTCACCGGTCTCCATGTTCGCGAGCGGAACGCCGTCAGCGACGAATCGATCGAGTCGGTCGAGAACGTCGTCGCCTTCGACGAGGGCCACCCTCGTTCCCGTGAGCCCGAGTTCTCGCGCCAGATCGCGAATTCGCGCAGCACCCGCACGCGGATTCGCACCCCCGCCGTTGCAGATCAGGCGTGCGCCATGCTTGCGCGCCAGCGGAAGCAGCGCGTTCATGTGCGGCACCAGGTCCGGCACAAAGCCTTCATCGGGAGCCTTGAGCCTCTGTCGCTGCAGCAGCGCCATCGTGAGTTCGGCGAGATAGTCCATGCACAGGTAGTCGAGATCGCCTTCCCTGAGCAGTTCCTCGGCCGGATCGAGCGCATCGCCCCAGAACCCCGAGCCGGAGCCAAGTCGAACAATGGATTTCATTTGCAATTCCTGCGTCCCGCGGGCCATCCCCAAGAAGGCTCAGTTGTTCTCACCCCGTGGCGCCAGGAAGGCTGCCAGCCGCTGCTTGTGCCCTTCCGAACGGAACGCGAAGCTCTGCAGGTAGGCCTCGTACTCGAGGCTCGCCGCCAGACCAGCCTCCGGAGATCGGCGCAGCGCCATCTTCGTGATCGTTGTCGCGCGCCGCGACTGGGCCGAAATCGAGCGCGCAATGCGCAGAGCCTCTTCGCGGAGCCGGTCGGCAGGCACCGCCGCGACGAACAGACCGAGCTCGACGCCGAGTCGGGCATCGACCTGCGCGCCCGTGAGCATCAGGTGGTTCGCTCGCGCAGCACCGACGTGGCGCTGCAACAGGTACGGCGCCCCCATGTCCGCGCCCGACAAGCCGATTCGCCCGAAGGCGAAATGATAGGCACCTTGCTCGGAGGCCAGCGCGAAATCGCAGGCCAGCGCAAGGCAGGCGCCCCCTCCGATCGCCGGACCATTGACCGCTGCGATGATCGGCCGCTCGAAGTAGTAAAGCCGCGAGATCAGCGTGTTGTACCCGCGAATCAGCTCGAACTCCCACTCCGGGTCCGACTGCTCCACGTTCATGATCTCCTTGAGGTCGCCGCCACCACCGAACACTGGCCCGGCACCGGTGAGTATCGCAACCGACACGTCCGGATCGCGCTCGACCCGATCGAGTGCCGAGAGCATACTCGCCGCGAAGGTCACGCCTTGCGCGTTGCGCTTCTCCGGCCGATTCAAGACGATCCAGGCGATCTGACCGTCCTTTTCGATTACGACTTCGTCGCGTGCCATCGTGAACAACTCCTAAAAGTCGTAGCGACCGAGAAGTTCACGAGCGATGATCATGCGTTGAATCTGGCTCGTGCCCTCCCCGATCTGGTACATCTTCGCATCGCGGTAGAAGCGCTCGACCGGGAGATCGCGCATATAGCCGTATCCGCCATGGATCTCGATCGCAGCGCTGCAGGCTCTGAGAGAAGCCTCGGCAGCGAAGTACTTCGCCATTGCTCCTTCTTTCTTGATCGACAGTCCGGCCTCGTACATACGGGCAGCGTTCAGGGTCAAGAGGCGCGCGGCCTCGATGTCGGTCGCCATCTCGGCGATCGGCCACTGAATCCCCTGGAACGCCGCGATCGGGCGTCCGAACTGATTGCGCACCTTCGCGTATTCGACCGCGGCGTCCATGGCCGCCTGGGCCAGCCCGACCGAGAGCGCCGCGACGTTGATCCGGCCACGGTCCAGCGTCTGCGCGAACTGCCTGAACCCCTTTCCCTCGTCGCCAACGAGGTTCTCACGGGGAACCTCCACATCTTCAAAGAAAAGCTGCGCGGTCGGCGATCCATTCATGCCCATCTTCCGATCGTCCTTGCCGATCGAGAAGCCCTTCATGCCACGCTCGAGAATGAACGCCGACACGCCCTGCGATCCGGAGCCTTCGGCAGTCCTTGCAGTCACCACGAAGATATCGGCGACGGTGCTGTTGGTGATGAATGCCTTCGCACCGTTCAGAACATATCGATCGCCGCGGCGAACAGCCTTGGTCCGGCACGCAGCGGCATTCGAGCCGCCCGACGGCTCTGTCAACCCGAAGGCACCGATCTTTCGGCCCGACGTGAGCTCGACCAGATACTTGTGTCGCTGCTCCGCGGTGCCGTGGCCGGCAATGACGGATGAAGCGAGGCTGATGTGGGCATTGAGCGAACTGCCGACGGCGCCCGAGGCGCGTGAGACTTCCTCGAGCAGCAGACACACCATGACCGCATCGCAAGCAGCCCCGCCCCACTCCTCCGGATACGGCGCGCCCATGAAGCCGACCGCGGCCATCTCCTTGAACAGATCGATCGGAAACTCGGAGGTGGCATCGATATCGGCCGCGCGCGGTTCGATGCGCTCCCGGCAAAACCGCCTGACGCTGTCGAGGAACGCGAGCTGATCGTCGTTCAGCTGGTACTTGTTGGCAGAATTCGATCCGGCGACGGGTGCTTCGCTCATTTTTTCTTCCCGCTCATGTGTTCACTCGCGAGCAGCTCGCGCAGCGCGACGCGCCTGATCTTGCCGGACCCGGTTAGCGGCATGGCGTCGACGAAGGTCACGCGCTTCGGGCGCTTGAAGCTCGCCAGCGCCCGGGTGCAATGCCGCAGCACCTCCTCTTCGTTCAACCGGGCATCCGGGCTGGCGACCACGAACGCGTGAATCAACTCGCCGCTGATCTCGTGCGGAACGCCGACAACAGCGACCGACTGCACTCCGGGCAGCTCGGCGATGACGTTCTCGACCTCTTTCGGATAGACATTGAAGCCATTGCTGACGATCATGTCCTTCGTGCGGTCGAGAATATGGATGTGTCCGCGCTCGTCGAGTTTCCCCACGTCTCCGGAGCGCAACCACCCGTCGCGTAGCGCCACGGCGGTCGCCTCCGGCTGGTTCCAGTACCCGATCATCAAGGTCGGCGAGCGGAACTGAAGCTCCCCTGCTTCGCCTGTCGGTGCCGGAGTACCGTCCAGTGCAATGACGCGAACCTCGATTCCGGGAAGCGGTGCCCCGCACGAGCCGATCGAATTGTCCCCACCGGGAGGCTGCACGCTCGCAACCGGCGAGATCTCGGTGAGCCCGTAGCTCTCGACGACTTCGAGGCCGAAATCGTCTCGCAGCGACTGCTTGAGCCGGGGCGCCACCGGCCCGCCCCCTACGTCCATCAACCGGAGGCTGGAGATGTCTCGCCCCGCGATGTTCGACGGGTCGAACATCCGCGCGAACATGGTTGGAACTCCCGCAATGAAGGTGACTCTCAGGCGTTCGATGCAGTCGACGGCCACGCGCTCATCGAACTGCTCCATGATCACGGTCGATGCGCGCACCAACCCGGCCTGGAGGAAGTCGAATGCATGCCCGAAACTGCTGAACATCGGCAGGATCGCGAGGTAGCGATCCGTGCTGCCGGTACCGAGGACGCGCGAGGTCATTCGAGCATTCAGCACCAACGCCGAGTGCCGCAGCAGGATCCCCTTCGGGGCACCGGTGGTGCCAGAACTGTAGATCATCATGGCCGGATCGTCCGGCGATGCGCCGTCGGCCCGCTCGACCGGGTTCGACCGGGCGATCAATGCGTCGTAGGCTTCCCAGCCAAGAGGCACCTCTTCCTTTTGCGCGACGACTCTCAGGCACATCCTGGCGACCTGCGCGCTGGACAGCACGCGCTCGAGCAGTCGCGCCTCGACCACGATCGCAGAAGCATCGCAGTCGGCGAGGATTCGATCGACCTCGCGTTCGGTGCTCATGGCGTTGATGGCGACGCCGATCGCACCGGCCAGACCGCACGCTATGTAGAACTCGACGATCTCGCGCGAATTGCGCATCAGCCCGGCGACGCGGTCGTCCTTGCGCGCACCTGCCGCAACCAGTGCACCGGCGAGCCGGGCCGCCCGTTCGTAAGTCTGCGCATAGGTGATCTCGGTGCCGTCCACCAGAAGCAACTGGACGGCGTCGCCCGCTTCGCGCGCGGCACTGCGAAAGACGTCGTCCACCCGCATCGGGACGTTCATGATCTCTCCAATCCCGTCAAATCGACATCCTCTGGCCGCCGTCGACGACGATTGTCTCGCCCGTGATGAAGGCGGCCTTCTCGGAAACCAGAAACGCCACCAGTTCGCCGATCTCCCTGGGCTGACCGACCCGCCGAAGCGGAATGCGCGACACGATCCGCCTCGACAGATCGGGATCGTCGAGTACATCCCGGGAGATCTCGCTGAGGATATAGCCGGGCGCAACGCACACGACGCGGATGCCATCGCGCGCCCACTCGGCTGCGAGCGCCCTGGTCAGGCCTTCGACCGCAGCCTTGGACGCACAGTAGGCCGCCGCGCCGGGCACGCCCATGGCGCCGAACATCGAGCCGATGTTGATGACCACGCCACCGCCGCGCGCCCGCATTGATGGATGCGCCGCGCGGGCCAGCGCGTACTGCGCGACCAGGTTGACCTCTATCGCGTCGCGAAACCGCTGAACGCTCAATTCGGCGGTGCGTGCTTCCGGCATGATTCCGGCGTTGTTGACCACCACGTCGACTCCACCGTGTGCCCTGGACGCCTCGGAAACGAAGTCGTTCAGCACCCCTTCATCGCTTACGTCGCCGAGGTGGACCGAGACGGACGCTCCGACCTCGCGCACCAGTGCCGCCGTCTCCTCCAGTGCCGCCGCGTCGCGGGCGAGGCATGCAATCGCATAGCCTTCGCGCGCAAGCGATAGCGCGATGGCACGCCCGATGTTGCGGCTTGCGCCCGTGATCAGCGCAACCCGACTCATGCCTGGCCATCCCCGAGGTCGGGCAAGACGAAGGCGCCCTTGTTGAGCCATTCGCCTCCGTCGATCGTGAACACCTCACCGTTGACGTAGTCCGCGGCCGACGAACAGAGGTAGACGCCCGCCTCTACCGTTTCTTCGACCGTCCCGAACCGTCCGGCCGGGATGCGGTCGATGATGCGTTGTTGGCCTTCCCGCGTCGGCCAGAGTACCGCGTGCGACTGCTCGGTGTCGACAAAGCCTGGGCACAGACAGTTGACCTGCACGTTCCTCCCGCCCCATTCGGCCGCCAACGTCTTCGACATTGCGATGAGGCCCGCCTTGGCCGCGGCCGAGTGGACCGTGCCGGGGCCACCGACCCACGCGTAGCTCGCAGTAACGCTCAGGATCTTGCCGCCCCCCTGCGCGAGCATGCGCCGTCCGGCAGCCATGGTGCAGTATGCCGACCCATTCAGCACGATGTTGACGACCGAGTTCCAGCCGTTGGGCGTGATCTTCTCGGCACGACAGATGAAGTTCCCGGCAGCGTTGTTGACGAGCACATCGAACCGACCGGTCGTCTTGGCCACGCGATCGACGGTTGCTTCGACCGCCTGGGGGTCGCGGATGTCCAGGGGACAGACCAGCGCCTTGCCGCCGCGTTCCCGAATCGTCTCGGCGGTCGCTTCCAGTCGATCGACCTGTCGCGCCGCGAGCGCCACGGTGGCCCCGAGCTCAGCAAATCGCAATGCGAACGCGCGCCCGAGCCCGGTGCCCGCGCCGGTTACGAATGCGGTCTTGCCGCCGAACGAGTCGAACCCCTTCATCGTCGTCACCCTTTGCCTGATGGACGCACCGAGTATGTGCGACCCGGAAACGTCCCGTCAAGAAATTATGGAATTGCGTTCCGCACAATGGACCTTACTGGAGATCCGCTCGAAGACGACCACGAACTTCCGCCTCTTGTCTGTCGATGGCGATCAGTCGGCGACCACCGGACGTGCATCGGCAGCAACGGCTCCATGGGCACCGGTCTGCGCGCAGACGGCGTCTCTCACCGCGATGAGGCGCCTGCCGATCTCGTCCATCGTGCGACGCGGAAGGTGGCGCGCGGGCGCTCCACACGAGATCACCAGCGGCGGTCCCTCGACGCAGGTAAGCGGCACGGCCACACCGTTGATATCGAGCCGCCAACTCGCGACCGACCAGGTATACCCGCGCTCCCCGAACTGCCGCACCCCTTCGTCAATCTTGGCCGAGATGTCGGCCCAATGTTTTGCGTGACGGAGCCGCAGATGTTCCATCAGGAGGCGTCGCTCGGAATCCGGAAGAGCCGCCAACAGCGCATGTCCAGTCGCGGTGCCGGCCAGCGGAATACGCGATCCGACTTCGAGGCGCAGAGTCATGAGCGTCTTCTTGCTGTGGCAGACCTCCAGGTGGATGACGTCGAGTCGGTCGCGCCCCCCGAGCGCCGCGTGAACGCCGAATTCATCGGCGAGTTGTTCAAGGTACGGCCGCACCAGATCGCCCATGCTGTAGCTATCACGCGCGGCAAAGCCCAGGGCGAGTACTGCGGTACCCAGCCGATACTGGCGCCTGCGCTGCGAGTAGTGCAGGTAGCCCATCGCCGCAAGGCCCTGCAGCAGGCGCGAGGCAGTTGGCTTCGGCAGGCGCACGGCGTTGGCGACTTCAGTACTGCTTTGCCAGACCGAGCGATCGGCGAAGCTCTCGAGCACCATCAGGCCCCTACCGAGCGCGGTCACGAAGTTCCGATCTGCGGATACCGCGCCGCGCGTGCGTCGCCTCGACAAGCGCTCGCGCACCGGGGCAAGCGTCGCACCCACCGGCTCCATTTCATCCGAACCCACGGCAGAGCCCTCCTCACTCGTTCCAGAACGTCATGCCAAGGCTCGCAACCGTGTTCGCGATGTCGCCGGCGAGGTCGATCAACGCGGGACCCAGTACGCGCCGGAACTTCTCTTCGGTGTGGTGAGGACGCCTGGCGCCGCAGTTCAAAGCCAGAATGGTGGCGCCTTGGTCGAGTACCAGAGGCACTCCGACGGCAAATATCTCCGGCTTCCACTCACCAAAGGAGACCGCGTAGCCATCGCGCGCCACCTGCTGCATGGCCAGGCGAATCCGCTCCCGGACCTGCGGCGCCTGTTCGCCTGCCTGCTCTTCGATCAACCGCAATCGCGCTTCGCGATCGTCGGCCGACATTGCGTGCAGATAGGCACGCCCCATTGCGGTCGAGCTCATCGGGATCTCCGTGCCCACGCGCAATCGCATCGCAACGGTCCTGGGGCCCACACACGTATCGAGATACACCATCCATGCGCCGTCCCCGGCGCCCAGGCCCACCGGCATCTCGTGGCGCTGTGCGAACTCGGCCATCAGCGGATGGGCGATCTGACGCACCGGAAGACCACGCAACAGCGCGTGGCCGAGCGTGCTCACCTTGTCGCCGAGGTGATACTGACCTGCCGGTCCGGCCTTGCGAAGGTAATCCATGCGGACCAGTGTGTACGTGAGCCGCGCAACGGTCGCCTTCGGCAACCCCGTGCGCTCGGCGATCTCCTTGTTCCCCAACGGACCATCGACGGACCGGAATGTCCGGAGGATCTCGAGCCCGCGCCGCAGCGAGGTCGCCCCCACGTCGCCACCGTTGGGCGATTCCAGAATCGGGGTCGGCTTCCGGGGCAGCGGCATCTCAGCGGCCAACCCAGACGGGCTTGCGCTTCTCGGCGAAGGCGCGCGGCCCTTCCTGAGCATCTTCGCTCGCGTAAACCTTCTTGTAGATGGTCTTCGCATGGTCGAACCCGGCGGCGCAGCCCAGATCCATGGCCCCCAGGATCGCCTCCTTTCCCGCCGCGACGGTCAGGGGAGCATTGTCACGAATGCTCCGCGCAACATCCATCGCACGCGCTCGAACTGCTTCGGGGGTGAGCTCGACGTAGTTGACGAAGCCGAGCGCGTGCAGGCGCTCGACTGGCATCATCACCCCGGTCAACAGCATCTCGGCCACGATTGGCTGCGGAAGCATCCATAGCAGCGGCACGGCCCACGGTGAGCCGCGGCCGATCTTCGCTTCGGTGACTCCGCCGCGCGTGCCCGCAAGCCCCACCCTGATGTCCGAGTTCAGGCACAGCATCATGCCGCCAGCCGCGAAGTGCCCGGTCATCGCCGCAACGATCGGCTTGCTGACCACGCGCATCCGCTCGTAGAAGGGATCGGAGAGGACGTCGAGGATGTCGACGCCGCGCTCGCGCCGGATCTCGGCCGCTTCCTTCAAATCCATGCCGGCGCAGAAGGTGCCGCAATCTGCCGATGTCAGTACGGCGGCCCTGACCTCCGGATCACGATCGAGCTCGTACCACAAGGCGTGCAGACGCTCGGCGGCGGCGATCGACAGCGCGTTGCGTCGTTCCGGTCGATTGAGAGTAATCACTGCAATGCCGTCATCGACCGCGTACTGGACGATCTCGTTATCGCTCATGCCCGGGTTTCCGAGTTCGTGAATGTGACCACGAATGATAGCGCCTGAATACCACTGTGCGGAACCTTTTTTCAATATTTGTTGCGCTAGTGCCCATCGCTTGGCATCATCGCCTGAGCAAACCTTGGCAGGAGTGCGCGCGTGGAAACTGGATCGACCCCATACCTCGACTTCGGGCTTGAACCCGAACACTTGACCTTTCGCGAGCAGTTCCGGCGCTTCGTACAGGATCAACTCGAGCCGATCGCCATCGAGGCAGAGGCGAAGGGCGAATTCCCAAAGGAGGTTTACCGGAAGCTGTCTGAACACGGCTACCTCGGCGTCAATTTTCCCGAGGAGATCGGCGGCGGTGGCGGCGACCTGCTGATGGGCTGCATCTTCTACGAAGAGCTGACGAGAGCGTCGGCTGGCATCTCGGCGGGCGTCTTCGCCCACCAGCACCTTGCAGCCGGTCCGGTATTGAAGTTCGGCACCGAGGCGCAGAAGTCCGAGTTCGCGTACCCAGCCGCACGCGGCGAGCGGATCGGTGCGTTCGGCCTCACAGAGCCTGATGCCGGGAGCGACATCCGGGGCATCAAGACCCGAGCCCGGAAAGTCGGCGGCAACTGGGTCATCAACGGCAGCAAGCTCTACATCACCAACGGCGGGATTGCCGACTTCATCTTGGTGGCAGCACGAACCGGCGATGACCGCCGTTCGGACAGTCTGACCCTGTTCCTGGTAGATACACGCGACAAAGGCGTGAACGCATCGGAGCTTCGGAAGGTCGGCAACCATTCATCCTCGACCGCCTTCATAAGCTTCGAGGACGTGACGATCGCGCCGGACTACGTGCTGGGAAGTGTCGGCCAGGGTTTGAATCAACTCAAAGCCACCCTGACCGAGGGCCGGATCCTCGTCGCCAACCGCGGCCTCGGCATCGGTCAGGAAGCCTGCGAATGCATCCTGCGCTACGCACGCGAGCGAAGTGCATTCGGGCAGCCAATCGCCAAGTTCCAGGCGATCGCATTCAAGGTAGCAGAGATGGCGATACGATGTGACGCCGCGCGGCTGATGATCTATCGGGCCGCTCGCCTGAAGATGGCAGGCGAGGATTGCATCCGCGAAGCCTCGATGGCCAAGTTCATGGCGAGCGAGCTTGCCGTACAGGCTGCAACGTCATCGCTGCTGCTGCACGGCGGCGCCGGCTACATGGAAGAGATGAAGGTCGCAAGGCTTTTTCGTGACGCACCCGAAGCGTGGATCGGCGAAGGAACCAACGAGATCCAGTTGTTGGTCATCTCGAAGGCGCTGGGCCTACTTTGACGGAGCAGGCTGTGATGGCAAGGCAACTGCAAGCGCTCGAGCAGGCGCCGCACGACGGCAACCACGCCTATCCGTCACTGTTCTCGCCATTCCGCTTGGGCCGCCTGCAGTTGCGCAACAGGGCGATGGTGCCGGCCATGACGACGAACTTCGCGCAGGCCGACGGCTCTGTGGGCGATGCCCTGATCGGCTATCTCGTGGAGCGGGCGCGCGGTGGCTTTGGGTCTATCGTCACCGAGAATATCGGCGTGCACCCCGGGGGTCGCGTAATGCCCCGCATGGTGATGGCCGACGATGATCGCTACGTTCCCGGATTGCGCCGCCTTGCGTCGGCTGTGCATGGCGCGGGCGGCGTCCTGATCGGACAGATCAGCCACGCGGGCCGTCAGACACGCAGCCGGATTACGGGCCAGCAACTCGTCGCGCCATCCGCGATCCCGTGTCCACTGAACCGCGAACTGCCGCGCGAGCTGTCGGCCCTGGAGATCGAACGGCTCGAAACGGCGTTCATCGACAGTGCGCAGCGGCTCGCTGACGCAGGATTCGACGGAGTAGAGATCCACGGCGCGCACGGCTATCTGGTCGGTTCGTTCCTGTCCGCTTACTCCAACCGCCGCAACGATGCATACGGCGGCACCCCGGAAAACCGCATGCGCTTCCTGCGCCGGATTGTCTCGGGAATCAGAGCCCGACTCGGCGATGAGTTCCCGCTGATTGTCCGAATCAGCGCCTGCGAGTTCGTGCCGGACGGCCTCGACGTCGAACAAGCTGTCGTGATCGCCAACCAGCTCCATGCCGACGGAGTTCACGCGCTCTCGGTCTCGGTCGGCGTCTACGAATCGTTCAACAAACTCTCGATGATCACCGGGGAGCCGGAAGGACAGTGGCTGACCCTTGCCGGGCAGATCAAGAGCCGCACGACGATGCCGGTAGTCGGCGTCGGGCGGATCAAGCGCGCATCGGTCGCCGAAGCAGCAATCGCGACTGGACAGATCGACATCGCCGCGTTTGGGCGCGCGTCAATTGCAGATCCGCGGATTCCGGCGAAAATTCTGGCCAACCAGGAGCGAGACACAGTCTGGTGCCTGGGCTGCAATATCTGCCTCGGTCGCTCGGCGCGACCCGAAACGATCTGCCCGGTAAATCCTCTGGTCGGGCGCGAAAGTTCAATCCGGTTGCGGCTCGCTCGTCACCCGCGTGCGCTCGCGATCCATGGCACTTCGATCGCCGCCTTGACCGCCGCCTGGATCGCGGCGGCTCGCGGCCACCCGGTCACAGTCGTCACCCGCGCCGACGAGCCGGTCGGCGGAATGCAGGCATGGCGTGCAAAGGTTCCGGGTCAGCGGGAGTACGGCGAAGTCGTTGACGCCGTACTGCGGCGCGCAGTCAACGCCGGCGTACGGGTCGGTGATTCGCTCACAATCAACGAGGATGTACAGATCTGGCGCACGCGGCAGTACCAGCCGATCGATCAGGACCGGCTTGATGACCTGCCCGGCTCAATATCGAGTTATGCACTGCTGGCGCAATCCGTGAGCGTCCCCCCTGGCCGCCGTGTGGTGGTGATCGGCGATGACCTTTCCGCGGCCGAAGCGGCGCTTCTGGCCGCGTCGCGCGGAGCGCGGGTCATTCTTCATTCGTCCACATCAGCCATCGCGGTCGACGCCCATCCAGGCTACCGTGAGATCACGCTGCGCCAGATCCTTGCCCATGGCGGAAAGGTAACGCAGGATGCGCCTCGATACGATCCCGGAGACCTCGTCGTCGTCGGGCACGCCCGGAACGCGTCCTATGACGATGCAGATAACTGGTCGTTGCCGCTCGATCCGGCCGAGCGCCTGCTTTCGGATGCCTACGAACCCGGGGCCATGACCAGGGGAATATACGAAGCGTTCGCTATGGCGATGGACTTCGGCGGGCCGCATGCCGACGAGCCGTCGTGCGGCGACGAACCGCTGGCTCGACTGGCAGGCCTTTGACGACGCAGACCCCGCCATGGCGCGACCACTGCTCTTCACTCCCATCAGGCTGCGTGCGGTCGAACTGCGCAACCGTTTGGCGATTTCGCCGATGTGCCAATACTCGGCCCGCGACGGGTTGGCCAGCGATTTCCATCTTGTGCACCTTGGAAAATTTGCGATGGGCGGCGCAGGTCTGGTGTTCGCCGAGGCAACTGCCGTGCACGAACGTGGCCGGATTACGCACGGCGACCTCGGCCTGTGGCACGACGGTCAGATTGCGCCACTCAAGCGCATCACCGATTTCCTGCGACAGTTCGGCGCCGTGCCGGCAATACAACTTGCACACGCAGGACGCAAGGCGAGCATGCAACGCCCGTGGAACGGCAATGGTCCTCTCGACGAGCGCGATTTCGCCGCCGGCGAGATCCCTTGGCCCATCGTCGCCCCGAGCGCTTTGCCGGTCGCCGCGGGCTGGCTCGTGCCACACGAACTCTCAATTGCCGACCTAGGTGCGCTCAGGGAAGCTTGGCGAGCCGCCGCATTGCGCGCACTGGATGCCGGCTTCGAAGTCGCGGAGGTACACGGCGCCCACGGATACCTGCTGCACGAGTTCCTGTCGCCACTTTCGAACCGCCGCAACGACGCGTACGGAGGTGGCCTGGCCGCTCGGATGCGCTTTCCGCTCGAGGTCGTCGAAACGGTGCGTGCGGTCTGGCCCGCCGATAAACCTCTTTTCTTCCGGATCTCCGCCGTCGACGGGATCGACGGCGGATGGACGCTGAACGACAGCGTGACCTTCGCCCGAGCGCTCCGGGAGCGTGGCGTGGACGTCGTCGACTGCTCGTCCGGAGGCCTGACAGGGTCGGCAACTGCAGCCCGCAGGCCGCGAAGCCCCGGCTTCCAGGTCCCATTCGCGGAGACGATACGACGCGAGGTATCAACCGCGACGATGGCGGTCGGTCTGATCTTCGACGCCTTTCAGGCCGAACAGGTACTGCAGAGCGGTGCCGCCGATCTAGTCGCCATCGGCCGCGAAGCACTGTACAACCCGAACTGGCCGCTTCATGCCGAAAAGGCGCTCGGCGCCGCCAGTCAATTCCATTCCTGGCCGAGCCAATACGGCTGGTGGCTCGAGCGACGCGCGCGCGAACTGGCGGCATGCAAAGCCAACTAGCCAACGATCGGCACGGCAAACCAGTTGAAAGTGGAAGCGCTCACGGAACGCGTTGACCGTGCCTGCGGAACGACCACACGGTGCACTCAATTCGCAGTCACAGAAGCCAGCGCGTCCCATGGAGCATTCCCTCCGCGACTGATCAACCATCGCCCCACGAACCGAGTCGGCGCGAGGCGCGCCACCGACACTGATGTAGATTCGGCCCGAGTGCCCTGTCTTGACCAGCAGCCCTGCGATCCGGGAGCCACCAGCATGCAGAAAGCGATCCGCTACGAAGAACTGAACACGGACAGTCTCGAGGTCGGAGCGTACCGACGCGCCATCGTTCCGATAGGTTCGTGCGAGAGCCACGGCGGGCACCTTCCATTCGGAACGGATGCGATGATCGCACGCGACCTCGCGCTCGCCGTCGGCGAACGCCTCCAACGCACCTTCGTGTTGCCGCCGACATGGTTCGGGATGAGCGAGCACTATCGGCACCTCCCGATGTCGATCTCGCTCTCGACCGACACGGCGACGCGTCTGTTCAGCGACATTTTCCGCTCGCTGGCGCATTGGGGAATCGAGGAGGTGATCGTCATCAACGGCCACGACGGGAATCTCCCCTGCCTCGAGATCGCAGCGAGAAACTCGCGACAGTCCAATCCGGAGATGCGTATCGCGGCGCTCGCGACGTGGTGGAGTACGGTGACGAAACTGCTGCCGCGCGAAACATTCGGCTCGATTCGCGGAATGGGACATGGAGGCGAAGGAGAGACTTCCCTCGCGCTCGCGTTGTTTCCGGATCTCGTGGATGTGACGAAGGGACGGCGAGCGATACCGCGCACGGATCGCCACATCGTCCAGTACTGGACGTTCGAGGAGTTGACCGATTGCGGCTCGACCGGAGACCCCTCCGCAGCAACGCCTGACAAGGGTCGCGCGATGCGCGATGCGCTGGTGAAGTGCGTAGTCGAGTTCGTCGAAAACGTCGAGCGCAATGGCTGGGACCGTCGCGGACCGACGTGATCAGGACTGATGTCGCACCGATCCGTCTTGACCGTTGCCTTGTCCGGGCCGCGAAGTGGTGCGCCCGGGTCGCCGCGGCACGCAAAACCCGTATTGACGCCCAGGGACTCGACAAACATACTCGATCGGTGTCGGAACGTTTGTTCTGTTCAATAGAACGCCATTCGCGATGTGCCGATTGCTCAGGACGCGATCCGGACTTGCCCATGGCGGCTTGATGTGCGCCCCACTCGAGTCCCGTTCTAGCAAAGCTTGCAGGGAGCATCTGGTCCACAGTGCGGAACGTGATTTTAAAAATGCTTGGCCTTCTGATCGAGTTCCGCTAGCATGGCCCGAGTTGCGGTTGCACATTCGGGGCTTCAGATCGAGACGCTGTTGCCGGAGGCACGCTCGCGGGGCGAGAGACCGCCGTGGCCTGCGGTGTGCGCGGATCGCGCGCTCTCCGGGCACTGGAAGTCCGAAAGGCACAGTGCTGCAATGATGACCAAGGGAGACAGGACGATGTGGAACAAATCGGTAGTAGGCCCGGCTACTCGACATTGGCGCCGTGCTTTGCCGCGGGCGCCGGGTACTCGGGTTGCGGCCTAGCGGTCGACGTCTTCGGATCGCAACACGCCCTCGATTCGTCGCCGATGGACTCGGGCGCAGGACCGCTTGGGATGGAGACAAGCTTCGCGGCGCCAGGGCCATGTGCCTCACAGGAGTCCAGCGACCCCGCCGGTGTCTCGCTGTTTCTGCGCGGCGTCGGTGGCTCGTGCGCCGTGTATCCCGCAGTCACGGAACAGTCGAACGCGATCGTCAGGGCGCTGTGGCGCTCCGCGGCCTCCGGCACCAACAGGTGCGACATGTGTGTTCAGGACGGTTTGGTGCGCAGGCAGTCCGGCGAAGGAAGGCGGGCGGCATCGCTAGGTGGTAGGGGCAACGGTCAGGCAACGGCCGCGGCGTCTACCGAGTGGAGCAGGACGGCTACTACTTGAAGGAGGATGAAGATGAACAGTATCCGGGCGATGAGAGCGGCAGGCGCTCTAGCCTTGGCGGCGGGCCTCGCATGGGCGAACCCTGCCATGGCCCAGACCGAGGTCCTGAAGATGGGGGTGGTGAGTGCACTGACCGGACCGGGCTCGGAATGGGGCCTGGCGCAGGACGGGGCCCTCAAGATCGCAGCGGCGGAGGCGAATGCCAAAGGCGGTCTGAAGGTCGGTAACAAGACCTACAAGATCGAAGTCATCTCATACGATGACCAGTACAAGGCGGCCCTGTCCGTGTCTGGCGCGACGCGCCTGATCGAGCAGGACAAGGTCAAGTTTGTCTTCGGCCCGATGGGGTCGGCTGCTCTCCTGGCCGTCAAGCCCCTGTACGAGAAGAACAAGATTCTCGCCGTCATCGGCGCCTACACCGAAAAGGCTCTCGACAAGGACACCAAGTATTCGTATCGGGGATTTCCGACCCAGACCGAATTCGCGGGCCCTATCGCGAAGTGGGTGAAGAGCAACCGCCCGAATCTGAAGACGGTGGCACAGCTCGAGCCGAACGACGAAACCGGCTGGGCATCCCAGCGTTTGCTCAAAGCCGACTATCAGACGGCGGGTTTCGAAATCGTGTCCTCCGAGCTGGTCGAGCGCAGCGTGAAGGACTTCCAGCCCGTACTCACGCGCATCCTGGCCTTGAAGCCGGACATCATCGAGCTCGGTACGACCCCGCCCGGCACGTCCGGACTGATTGTTCGGCAAGCACGTGAAATGGGATTCAAGGGACAGTTCGTCAAACTCGGCGGACCGGGCGTGCCGCAGATCGTGGCGGCGGCCGGCAAGGAGTTCGCAGAAGGCCTCATCTGCTATGCCGCGGCCGACACCACCACCAAGGCCTACAAAGACCTGGAGGTGAAGTACGCGCAAGTGCTGAAGCCGCCGATGAACGAGTTCACCGTGTACTTCTACGACATGGCTCGCATGCTGCTGGAAGCGATCCAGCGGGCCGGCACCGTGGATGACACCGACAAAGTCCGGGCTGAGTTCGAGAAGTTGAGCCCCTTCCCCGGCGTCCAGGGTGCGGTTCGATGGAGTGGCATGAATAGCTATGGATCCAACCACCAGATCATCACCCCGGTGTTTGTCGGAACGATCAAGAATGGCGAGCAAGTGATCGCCGGAAAGATCGACTAGCGCAAGACCAGAGCCCCCGCCGCGGCCGGACCTGCCGCGGCGGCCCCTTTCGCTGACGGGGCAACCACCTTGGAACTCGCATTGCAGATTGTAGTGAACGGCCTCATGTCGTCACTGGTCTACATCTTGATGGCCCTGGGCTTCACGCTCATCTTCGGCATCATGCGCGTGGTCAATTTCGCTCATGGCGAGATGTACATGATCGCGGCGTTCCTGGTCTATGCGTTGGTCGGCTCCCTTGGCTGGAACTACTACCTGGTGGTCATCCTATCTGCGCTCGCGTTGGGCCTGTTCGGCGCGACGCTCGAGCGCGTACTGTTCCGCCCCTTCGTCGGACGCGAACTGCAGGGCATGATCATGGCGCTGGCCGTCTCGATCACGCTCCAGGCCGCGGCGTTCATACTCTTTGGTGCGAACGATCTGTCTGTACCGCGGCCAATCTCCGGCGTATTCGACTTCGGGGCGATGGTAATTCCGCGTGATCGCCTCGCCGTGGGCGCATGCGCATTGGTCGTACTCCTGGCGTTCTACGTGTTCATGCGCTATACGAGGACCGGACTCGCGATGCGGGCCGTCGTGCAGGACGAGGACATCGCCTCGATCCACGGCGTGCGCCCGAAGATCATCCATCCCCTCGCATTCGGCATCGGCGCCATGCTCGCAGGCTTTGCGGGCGCGCTGATGGCCCCGATCTACACCATCCACCCCTATATGGGCGCGCAGCCCATGCTCAAGGCTTTCATCGTCGTGATCCTCGGCGGCCTGGGGAGCGTACCCGGGGCGGTGCTTGGCGGAATCGTCCTGGGCCTGCTCGAGTCGGTATTTGCCACCCTGCTCAACACGACGGTCGCCACGATGATCTCGTTCGGAATCGTCGTGCTGATCCTGCTCTTCAAGCCGACCGGGCTGCTGGGGCGCTGACGATGAAAGTCCTATTGAAGTACCTCGTGCTTCTGGCGCTGCTGGCCGCGGCGCCCTTCGTCGTGCTAACCCCCTTCCTCACGCACATCGGGGTGATGATCGGGATCTATACAGTGCTGGCGTTGAGCATGAACCTGATGCTGCGAATCGGACAGATCTCCTTCGCACATGGAGCGTTCATGGGGCTGGGTGCCTATGGCTCGGCACTCATGATGATGCGCCTGGACTTGCCGTTCGCGGTAGCGTTCTTCGCGGCGGCCCTCGGCGTCACCCTGCTGGCCTGGCTCGTCGGGGTTCTCTTTCTGCGCATCCGCGGCGTTTACTTCGTCCTGCTGACCTTTGCGTTCGGCGAGATCATCGTTCTGACCTTCGTCGAGTGGGTGAGCCTCTTCGGCGGCAGCGGCGGCTTGCCCGGGGTACCCTCTCCCCGCTTGTTTGGCTACGTGATCGCCAGCCGCGAAGGCTTCTACCTGCTGTCGCTGGCACTGGCCGCGTTCGCCTATGCGTCGGTGCGGGCCATCTACCGCACGGAACTCGGCGCCGTGATCACTTCGCTGGACGAAAACGAAGCGCTCACTCGCTCATTGGGCATAGACTCGCGTCGTTACCGGCTCCTGACGTTCTGCTTCAGCGCATTCTTGGCCGGCATGGCCGGCGCACTCTACGGTCACTACCTTACGCTGGTGACGCCGGAGGACTACGGCTTCTGGGTACCGGTGAACCTGGTGATGATGAACGTCATCGGCGGAATTGCCCACCCCATCGGTTCCGTCCTCGGCGCGCTGCTGTTGGTGCCCCTGCCTGAGTTGTTGCGCGACGCGAAACAGTATCAGATGCTGCTGTACGGCATCGTGCTCATCTTCTTCCTGTTGTTCATGCCCGACGGCGTACACGGGTTGATCAACAAACTCAGAGGGCAGCTGACGAGAAGGGAGATCTCGCGGTGAACGATGTGGTTCTCGAGGTCTCGGGACTGACCAAAGCCTTCGGCGGCGTGCACGCGATCAACAACCTGTCTTTCAGCACAAGACGCGGAGAAATCCTCGGCGTCATCGGACCGAACGGATCCGGCAAGACAACCCTCTTCAATGTGATCACCGGCGTGATCCCGGCTACCGCTGGTCGTGTGCGCTTTCGCGGCGAGACGATAACCGGGCTCTCCACGGACACGATCTCACGGCGTGGCCTGATTCGTACTTTTCAGTCGGCCACTGTCTTCAGGAACGAGACCGTATACGAAAACATTCGCCGCAGCAGCATGTTTGGCTGTATCGGGAAACCGAGCTGGTTTTTTCGGCCTGGCGTCGTGGCCAACGGGCAGCGCAGGGCGAAGGAAATCGTCGCCGAGTTGCTCGAGTTTTCCGGCCTCACGGATGTGGCGACGACGATTGCGGGCACCCTGCCCTACGGGAAGCAGAAGATACTGGGTGTGGTGATTGCACTTGCGCAGCAGCCGACGCAACTACTCATGGACGAACCCGCCGCAGGGTTGAATCCCACCGAGACTGTGGCCATGGGGGCACTCGTCGCCCAGATCCGAGACCAGCGCAGTATCGATGTGGTCCTGGTCGAACACGACATAAAGATGGTCACCAGCGTCTGCGATCGGATTCTCGCGCTGAACTACGGAAAGGCAATCGCGATCGATGTGCCAGAGAAGATCGTGCGCCATCCTGAAGTGATCGATGCCTACCTGGGTGTGGATCATGAATAGTCTGGAAACGCATGGCCTGACCGTTGCCTACGGTAGTGCAGTCGCGCTGGAAGACATGAATGTGTCCGTGAGGGCAGGTACGGTCGCATGTATCCTGGGCGCCAATGGCGCGGGCAAGTCCTCTTTCCTCAAGTGCCTGGTAGGACTCGCTCCTGCCCGATCGGGCAAGGTGCTCCTGGACGGGCAGGACGCTACCAACATCAACGCCTACGAAGCTGCGGCACGAGGGATAGCACTGTCCCCGGAGGGCCGACGGCTCTTTCCCGATCTGACCGTCTATGAGAACCTCTGCGTAGGAGCCTACCTCCGACGCCGAGACGCGAGTTTCAGGAGCGACATCGACAAGGTGCTTGGCTACTTCCCGCGTCTGCAGCCGAAGATGCAACAACTCGCAGGTAGCTTGTCGGGCGGAGAGCAGCAGATGGTCGCTATCGGTCGGGCGCTCATGTCGCGGCCGCGCCTCCTGCTGCTGGATGAACCCTCGCTCGGCCTCGCGCCGCTGATCGTCTCGCAGCTCGCCTCCATCATCACTGCGATCAACCGCGAAGGGCTGACAATAGTTCTGGTCGAACAGAACGCGCGACTCGCGCTGCGCCTGTCGCACTATGGTTATGTATTCGAAACAGGCCGGCTTGCCCTGGAGGGTCCGAGTTCCGAGTTGCTGCAAGACCCATATGTCGCCGAACTCTACCTCGGTGGCAAGTCGCGATCCGATTCGAACAAGGGGGACAGCGAACCGGTCGGGTCATCGCTGAATGTCGGGCCTCTCGATCCGGTGTAGTCCGGGTCATTCGCTGGTCAGCTTGATCTCACTACCGCCGCGCTTCTCGACAGCCCAACGCAGCAAGGCCGCACTCCGATAGATGCCGTGGGCGAACTTGCTGTACGGCATCGTCGCGAACAGCGCCATGACCGCTCCCAGGTGCAACGCAAGCAGCAGCGGAAGCGCTGTCTGGCGGCCCAGAAGGGCAAGCGCCAGGCCGGTCGCCGCCGTCAGCCCCAGCAACGCGATGAACCCGAGGTCCATCGACTTTCGTTCGGGAGCACCCTGCAGCGGATGCCGCGTCAGGTTCAACCAGAACAGCCCGACTGTACCGACGACGAGCAGCACGCCACCACCCATGCCCAGGATCTTCGGCAGACTGGTGAAGCCGTAAGGCGCCGGCATATCGCCGACGTAGTGATAGAGCGTCGCGACCGAAGTGGCCGCGAAACACAGCATGAATCCGTAGAAGGTCGCATGGTGAAACCGGCGCCGCACCAGGCTGAACGCGTCGTCGCTGTTGTTGCACCCGTCGCCATGCCCGCCACCGAGGTACTTCAGGCTCAGCACGTCCCCGGCGGCCTCCCGCATTGCGGCCACGGACGATGGGCCCGGAGGGTTGCTCCGCCAGAACCGCGTAACGCCGATCATGAGCGCAGCAACAGCCCAGCCGAACACCGGAGCGAACAGGCCGACCATCACCTCATGCGACACCAGTGCGTAGAAGCCACCATCAGGGACCGCCCAGAGCGAACCTGCCGAGGCCATCACCAGGGCGAGGAACGACGCGATCGTCGCAGCGAGCGCCAGCGACAGCACGAGACCGTTGCGCTGATAGAGACTGCCCAGCGCCCGAGGCCAGGCGTATTCGGACCAGGTCTTCACGCGCACGCGGGCCATCGCCTGTGGAACGTTCAGGGCGAACTCGTGGGGAGGCGCGTACTGACATGCGTGCAGGCAGGCGCCGCATTGATGGCAAAGGTTCGCAAGATAGTGCACGTCCCGCGGGCCAAACTCGAGCCGGCGGAACGTCGCCGGGAATACCGCGCAAAAGCCCTCGCAATAGCGGCACGCATTGCAGATGCCCAGCACCCGCGCCGCCTCTGCCTCCTCGACAAGCGCCTCAAGCGGCGACATCGTCGTCTCCGTTCGTTGCCCGTCTCCCTCGCGCAGCGGCCGCCGCGCGCGCACCGGCGATGCGACCGAACGCGGTGCCGATCGTCATGCCCACGCCTGCGGTGTATCCCTTGCCGAGCACGTTGCCGGCCATCATCTCTCCCGCGACGAACAGGTTGTCGCTCGGAACGCCAGCGAAGCGGACCGCGGAATCCTCGCCGGTCTTCAACCCGAGGTAAGTGAACGTCACGCCCGGTCGTACCGTGTAACCGAAGAACGGCGGCGTGTCGATCGGCCGGGCCCAATGCGTCTTCGGCGGCGCAAGGCCTTCGGTGCGACAATCGTCCAGCACCGTGTGGTCGAACTTCCCGACCCGACACGCGGCGTTGAACTGCTCGACCGTGGCAACCAGCCGCGCCTCGTCCAGGCCCAGCCCCCGCGCCAACTCGGGAAGCGTGTCGGCCCTGACGCCGGGAAACACAGGCGGCATGAACCTTCCGACTGCCTTCGCGTCGATGATCGAATGGGCGATCTGCCCGCGCTGCCGGGCCACCAGGCGGCCCCAGATCGCGTACCGCTTGGGCCAGAAATCCTCGCCTTCGTCGTAGAACCGCTCGGCGTCGCGGTTGACGACGATACCGAGCGAGACGCAATCGATGCGGGTGCAGATGCCGCCGTCGTATAACGGCGCGCGCGCATCGATGGCCACCATGTGCGATTGCGACGGATCACCGATGCGGTCAGCCCCTATCTCGAGCATGAACGCGAGCAATGCGCCGGTATTGAATCGGGTGCCGCGGATCAGAAAGTTGTCGGCGGGGTACTCGCCCCACTGATTGCGGCCCCAAGCCTCCCGCAGCCACTCCCTGTTCGACTCGAAGCCCCCCGCCGCAAGCACACAGGCGCCCGCCACGATGCGCTCGTCGCGCACCCACGCGGCCACGAACTGCCCGTTCTGCACCTCGAGCCGTTCGACCGGCGCCTCGTAGCGCACCCTGACCCCAAGACGCTGCGCACTACGGTAGTAGGCGTTGAGCATCGCCTTGCCGCCGCCAAGGAAGAACGCGTTCGTGCGGGCGGTGTGCAGCGCACCGGTCAGCGACGGCTGGAAACGCGCGCCGTGCCTGACCAGCCAGGGCCGGCAGCTGGCCGATGCGCGAATCGCGATCCGCGCCAGCGTCTCGTCGGTAAGCCCACCGGTCACCTTCAGCAGGTCCCGCCAGAACTCCTCTTCCGGATACGCATCGACCAGCACGTCCTGCGGGGCGTCGTGCATGCAGCGGATGTTCCGGATGTGCGCGGAGTTGCCGCCTCGCCATGCGCGCGGCGCTGCCTCGAGAAGCAAGACGCTCGCGCCGGCCTCGCGCGCCGCCAGGGCGGCACACAGCGCGGCGTTGCCTCCCCCGATCACCAGTACGTCGACGGCTTCCTCCAAGGCATCGGCTTTCGAAATCCAATATAGCCGAGAGTATGAGGCCGACGAGCGGCGGCTGGAAGCCGCTTGCGCTCAAGAGGGTTTCACGATTCGTGAAGAGCGGCTCCGGCCCACATCCGCTCGCGAACCAGCCGGCGGGCAACCTCGACCGTCACCGCGCGGGTCGCGAGGCCAGCCGGCGAGAGTTCGTCGTCGTTCAGGCTGGCCAGGAGGATCGGCCGCCTCGCACTGGCGTCGGTCAGCGGCACCGCGGCCAGCTCTCCCGGGGCCAGCCTCGCGATCGCCGCCCCGGGCTGGATCGACGCCGCGAGTCCGCCGGTGACCAGGTCCATCAGTGTCGACAGGCCGTCGATCTCGGCGACGACGTTTGGGGTCACCCGCGCACGCGCAAAGGCCTGGTCCAGCATCGATCGCAGGTCGTGCGGCGCGCTCGGCAGCACGAGCGGTAGCGACCCGAGCGAGGCGAGGCGCACACTTCGCTCGGCAGGCATGCCAGATAGCGACGGGCGACCGATGACGAACAGCCGTTCCTCGAGCAGCGGCGTCACGCTGAAACGCCTCGCGAGGTCGGCGCGAAAAAGGATGGCGAGGTCAAGCACGCGCGCAGTCAGCATGTCGGCGAGGTGTCCCGACAGGGTCTCGACGAAATGTACGCGCACGCCGAAATGACGCTCGCGCATCGCGAGGATCAACGGCATGCCCAATACGCTGGCAGTCGTAGGAGACATTCCGATGCTGACGTGCCCAGACAGGCGCGCACTTTTCGCCGCGTTCGCGGCGGCATCGACGTGACGAAGTGCCAATCGTGCCTGGTGCAGAAAGGCGAGGCCCGCCTCGGTGGGCTGGATGCCTGCGCTGCTCCGTTTCAGCAGCCGCGTGGCCAGCTCGCTCTCGAGGCGCGAGATTTGCTGGCTCAGTGCTGAAGTGACGAGCCCCAACGCCGCGGCGGCCTGGCTGAAGCTGCCGAGTTCCACGATACGCACGAAGTAACGGAGTTGGCGAAGTTCCATTCGAGGCCCCTTCCTGTAGGACGGAGTGCGTGAATGTCGGCTCCTCTCTCTGTGCTCGGAAGACCGAACGGAACGCTCACCAGTTGCAGCAGTCCGCCTTGCGGAATTCAGCCGGTGACGTCGCGTAGGCAGCGTTCGAACTCCGCGCCCTGTCTCGTGCGCGCCACCTCTGATGCCGCTGGGGCGTCCGCGGACAGGTCAATTTCTCACCGGAGCATTCGCCCGTCCCGCAAATCACGTCACTGCGGAGCACCAGGGGGACAGTCGCGCCGACGAGTGCTCGCCCCCGTTCTCTCGGGCAAGCCTTCGAACCCCATTGCTCGCAGTTGGACTCTCGACAGGCGGAGAAGGCCGTCACTGTACCGAATCGGCCCTCTCGTCACAACGCAGCGCCCTCTTTCACGACCCCAGTGCAGTATCGCCGTCTTGCCGCCGGATCGCGCCGATCCTTTACGCATGACGTATAGTCCCCTCATGGTCGCGCTCTCGCCTGGTTGAACGGACGATGGCGCGTCACACGCGAATGAGCAACTGGGACTCGCATGGATACAGTTTCCGGAACACCCCGCCAGGCTTGGAGTGAACAGGTCGAGGCCCTCGTGTCGCTGCTGCGCCTGAAGACGACGATCACAGGCATGAAGCTGTTCGAGCGCATCGAGGACATGGAAGCGATACCGAAGATCCGGCGTCCCGATGCGATCCACACCGCGGACCAGATCGTCGGCATGGCGGCGCGGATGAACTGGACGGTGGGTATCACGGCGGACGACCTGATTGGCGACCAGTGCCGCGCGATCATCGGCTTGGCGCCGCGAAGCCCGGAGTGGCTCGGCGGTCGCCGATACGTCGGCATCTGGCACGCGACGCCCGAAGATGCCGCAGAGCGTCAGAAAGCGCTGGTGACGGTGCCGCATGGAAAATACCAAGCCATGGCGGTAGCGCCGCTCGCCTCCGGACGGCTTGACCCACCTGATATCTGCCTGATCTATGCAACCCCCGGACAGATGATCATTCTGATCAACGGGCTGCAGTGGCGTGGCTATCGGCGCTTCGACTGGAGCGTCGTCGGCGAAAGCGCATGCGCGGACTCGTGGGGACGCGCATTGGCCACCGGCGAACCGAGCCTCTCGCTCCCATGTTATGCGGAGCGACGCTATGGGGGTGTTCCTGACGACGAGATGCTCATGGCCTTGCCGCCGCGCTTCCTGCAACCAGCGATCGACGGGTTGCGCGCCCTCGCCGCGAACGGACTGCGCTACCCGATCCCTCCCTACGGCATCCAGAGCGACGCCCGCCAGGGCATGGGCGCCAGCTATTCATCCGTTAGGAACGGTTGAGCTTCCCGATGCCAGCGGTAGGAGACACCGCACGCCGCTGCCATACGTTGCACCCAAGGCACTCGAAAGGCGGGCGACAACGCAGAAGACGGCAACTTGCCGAGGCAAAGCTGACGTTCGAGGCTCTTGGCGCTACGCTGTCGGCCATGGGTACGCCAACTCACCCGGCGTACAGCGTCTTCGCCGACTTGGCGGCGCTTCGCCGCCCGTAACGCAAGGCTTACGGCGCGTCAATCCGATGACCCGCCTGGATATCTTCCAACGCGCGGTCCACGATTTCAGGTGAGGAACCGACATAGGTGGTCGGGTCCAGCAGCACGTCGAGATCTTCAGCACTTACCGCCGCACGGATTGCTTCATCCTCCAAGAGAGCATCCCTGAAGGTCAGGCCACTTTCGATCCCTCTCATCGCCGCCAGATACACTTCTTCATGCGCGGTCTGCTTGCCCATCTTGTCGGCGAGCGCGAACATGACCCTCTCGGCCAGGGCGTAGCCCTTCAACAGGTTGAGATTGACCAGCATCTTGTCTTGCTTCACCTCGAGCCCGGCGAGTACGAATTTCAGGTTGTCAAGCACCACCGACAGCATCAGGCAGATTTCGGGAATTATCTTCCACTCCATTTTCCAGACAGCACCGTCGCGCTCGTGCTCATGCTTGGTGATGTCTGACAACATATTGATATTGGACTTGAGCGTGTTGCTGACGGTCACCGAGTTCTCGGTCACTGCGGGATTGCGCTTGTGTGGCATCGTCGATGAGCCGACCTGCCCTTCGCCAAATGGTTCGGCGATCTCGTCGAACTCGTTGTGAGCCAACAAGAGCAACTGGTTGCCGATCTTGTTCAGCGTGGCGTTAATGCCGCCTAGCACTGAACCGAACTCGTAGAAACGGTCCCGGGCGGACTGCCAGGAGATGTTCGGCGTCGCGAGGCCGAGACGCTCATTCACCGCCTTTTCCAATGCATCGGCCTTTGGTCCAAAAGCGGCCTTGGTCCCCACCGCACCGACAATCGAGCCCACAAAGACGCGCGGTTCGATTTCGTCCATGCGCTGAAGGTGCCGGTCGATTTCGGATAGCCAGATCGCAGTCTTGAAACCGAAGGTGATGGGGATGGCCTGCAAGGAAAGAGTTCTACCCATCATTGGCGTGTTTCGATGCTCCTTGCTGAGTCGCCACAGGTCGCTCGCGATGCCCTTCAAGTCGCGTCGAACGATCTGGAAGGCGTTCCGCATCTGAAGAACCAGGCCCGTGTCCATGATGTCCTGTGTCGTCACGCCGAAATGGACATATTCGCCCGCACCTCCCGCGCAAGCATGCTCGAGCGCCCGCACCGTCGGCACGAGAGGATGTTTGGTAATTCTCAGGTAATGCAGCACCTGGTCCTTGTCGATCGCTTCATAGCGCGACTTGGCCGCTATTTCCTGCCCGGCACTTTCTGGGATAATGCCCAGTTCGGCCTGTGCTCGCGCGAGCGCTGCTTCGACGTCGAGCCAGCTCTGCATACGGGCCTGATCGTTGAAGACATTCCGCATCTCCTCTGTCGACCATGAATTCTTCAGAAGGTCGGAATCAAAAACACTTGTTCCCATGATCAATTCCTGACTTTTTCGATGGTTGACCATGCCAATTCAAGCCGACATCGGAATGGGCCGAGTTGCATTGTGCGTGGCCAATCTCGAGCACGACCTTGGCTCGGCGTCTGGTGCGAATCAATACGTGGCGCGCCCGCCTGAGAGATCAAAAGCGGCCCCTGTCGAGAACGAGCAGTCCTCCGAGACCAACCATGCGATCATTTTCGCGACCTCGTCGGGCGTTCCAACGCGATTCATCGGAATCTTCGCTTTCAGAGAATGCATCAGCGCCTCGGGCATTCGCTGCAAGCTGGCCCGGTGCATCGGTGTATCGATCAACGCGGGTGTAATGCAATTGACGATGACGCCCGTCGTCGCGTATTCCTTTCCAAGCGTCTTGGTGAGCGCGATCACTCCGGCCTTCGATGCGCTGTAGCCGGACGACATGGGGTTGCCCTCTTTACCGGACATCGACGACAGGTTCACGACACGTCCATACCCGTTGCGAAGCATGTACGGGAGCACCGCGCGGCAGCAATAGAACACGCCGGTGAGATTGACGGCAAGCTGTCGATCCCAGGCATCCAGCGGGTATTCATCGCATCGCGCGAAAGGGCCGGAAATCCCCGCACTGTTCACGAGGATGTCGATGTGGCCGAAAGCCGAGGACACACGCGCCGCGGCCTCCTCGACCTGCTCGTAGACACTGACGTCGACGACCTGGACATCGATCGTTCGCTCTGTCGCCCTGAGGCTGCTCGCCGCCTCCCCGAGGCGCTCTGTCGAATGGTCCCAGAGCGAAACGCTCGCACCCGATTCGAGCAGACGTTTCGCCGCGTGGAAACCGATTCCGTTCGCACCGCCGGTCACCACGGCCACGCGCCCTCTCAGGTCGTAGACATTCATGATCGAGCGCGCACAGGCTAGTCGATATTGGGCATGTTCGCCCGACGCACCACATCCCGCCAGTACGCATATTGGCTGCGGTGGAATGCACCGAACTCCGTCGCCGAGCCCTCTCCGGGTACGGAGCCGACCGAGTCCAGGAGCGCTGCAATGTCCGGCTCGCGCGTTGCGCGGACGAACTCACGATTCAGGAGATCGAGCACTTCGGGCGGCGTGCCGGATCGGGCGTATACCCCGTTCCAGGACGCGAACTCGTACGACGGCAAGCCCGATTCGGCGACAGTCGGAACATCCGGCAGAACTGATGAACGCGTCTTCGAGGTCACTGCTATCGCCCGAAGGCGTCCGGATCGGACGTGATTGATCACCGTAGGAATGTCACCGAAGTACACGTGTGACTCTCCGGAGATCATCGCAACCATCGTCGGCGCCCCGCCGCGATACGACACGAAGGTCATGTCAACGTTGGCTTCGAGTCGGAACAGCTCGGCAGCCAGCCGCGTAGTGGCGCCTGCGGACGCCACGTTCGCACCTGAGTTTCCGCGCAGATAGTCGATGAGTTCCCGCACGCTCTTCACCGGCACGTTCGGATTTACTACGATGACAAACGGAAAGGTGCTCACCCGTGCCACTGCATCGAGGCTGGCCACCGGGTCGTACAAGGGTGTCTTCATGAGATGCGGGAAGACGACGATTGCCATCGAATCCATCACCAGTGTGTGACCATCTGGTGGCGCTGCAGCCAGTTCGCGCTGTGCGATCGCGCCCAGACCGCCGCTCTTGTTTTCGATGATCATTCGCTGCCCAAGCCGGCCTGAAATCTTCTCGGCGATAGCCCGGGCGACAAGATCGGTTCCTCCCCCAGGGGGAAATGGCACCAGGAGACGAATGGTGCGGTTCGGGTATGTCGCTGCGGATGCCTGCCGCAGTGGCCCGGCGGCCATCCCGGTCAACAGGCTGGAGGCAACGATGATTGCTCTACGTCGATCCATTTCCGGCTTCCTCCCCTCCCGACTGCATGTATGTTCGCCGCCGAGGTCGCGACGCATCCGCGCATGCGTTCGGCGAAAAGCGAACCCTGGACCTCGGTGCGCACCGCGAGACGCAGTGCGTCGCAGCGAAGTGCATCAAGTCTGAACCAAGTCTCGGCGTCAATAAACGATGCAAGAGGAAGTTCAGAACGTCCGATTTGTAGAGAATGCGCGACGGCCCGCAGCGGGGGAGCGGTCAGCCGGACGGTACCTGCGTCGAGAGCAAGTCTAGGGCTTGAACCTGGCGCGTTCTTCGGGTTCGAGGAGAGCGACGAGGCCCTGCTCCCACGCCAGGTACTGGCGGGCCGCTTCGAGGTTCCCTTCGTGGCGATCGTGCACGAAGAACAAATAGTCGATGGCGTCCCGGTCGGTCGGCACCTCGGGAGACGCCTCGGTGGGTCGGCCCTCTGCCACCCAACGCCGATAGCCTCCGTCGAGGTAGCGCAGTGCCACGTCTTTCCGCTCCGCCAGCTCGCGCGCGACCAGTCGAAGCACAAGAAGATCGTCGGAGACCAACGCAATCCGTTTCGCGCCCGCCGGAACGTCCCTGGCGATGCGCGGCCGGATCGACCACGTCGATCCGGGAATGTGGCCGCGCCGGAACTCCATGCTGGGTCGGACGTCGAGAACGAGGCAGTCTCCGCTTTGTCTCCACTCATCGAGAACATCGTGAGTAACTGGAACCGGCAACGGCAAGGTCGAAGCGACAGCGCTGCCAACTGCGCGGTCCGCGATAACGGTACCGACCGGCACGCGAACCGTATGCGCGTCCCACCCCATCCGCCGCAACCATCGGGCAACGATCGGCGCCCTGATTCCATCGTGGTCGAGCAGGAGCACCCGTGCGCCACGCACAGCAAGCCATTGATCCGTTGCCTGGACCAACTGTCCTCCTGGGGCATTGCGAGCTCCGGGCACTGCCTCTGTCTCGAACTCCTCAGGCGTCCGGACGTCGAGCAGGTACGTCGTACGCGCCGGATCTGCGAGCCACTGCCGCGCCTCCCCGGGATCGAGGCTACGCACGCCCTGGCGTGCGGCAAGCTCCGCCGAGACCCTGGCGCGCTCGGTCAGATCCGTCTGCGGCGGCGCGGAAGGATAGCGGCGTGCGCTTCCTCGTTCCAGCTCGAACCCCGCCAGCGTCCAACCCTGGGTGCCGTTCTCGAGTGCGAACACCGGATTGCGGATGCCAAGCTCGAGGAGCGTCTGCGCGCCGATGATGCTGCGGGTGCGTCCAGCACAGTTCACGACGATGGGGATGGCTTCGTTCTCGACGATTGCCGAGATCCGTAGTGGCAATTCGCCATTTGGGCAGCAGAGGCTGCCCGGGATATTCATCTTTCGGTACTCGGCGAACGGCCGACCGTCAACGACCACGACACGCTCGCCACGCTCGAGCATGGCGTGCAGGTCAGACGCGCCAATGCGCGGGGTATGGTGCGTTTCCTCGACGAGTTCGCCGAACACCTTGCTCGGGACGTTGACCCCCGCAAAGAGCCGATATCCTGCCCGCTCCCAGCCTTCGGTCCCGCCCTCGAGCACGTACACCCGCTCGTATCCAAGCGCATTGGCGCGCCAGGCCGCGCGTTCGGCGACGCGCGATCTGCCGTCGTCGCAGAGAACGAGGCGCGTCGCGCGAAGCGGAACCAGTTGATCGAGATCGAACTCGAATCTGCTGTACGGAGCAGGTACCGCGAACAAGAGATGGCCAAGGCCAAACTCGCCCGCCTCCCGCACATCGAGGACGGCAAGCTCGGCGGGTTGACCGAGCCAGTCATGCAGCATTTCTGGAGAAACCGTATTCATCGCACTTTCCGGAGGAAACCCGCCCCGGCTACGCAGCCGCGGCCAAGTGCCTCGCGGCACGATATGCGAAAACGACGGCCGGTCCGAGCGTGGCGCCTGGCCCGGGATAGAAACCTCGCATTACCGAGGTCACGTCGTTGCCGCACGCGTAGAGCCCCTGAAGCGGGACCCCGGCCTGGTCGAGGACCCGCGAATTCGCATCGGTCGCCAAGCCGACCGTCGTGCCGATGGAACATGGCCAGACCTTGAGCGCGTAGTACGGCGGACACTCGATGGGACGCACGCAGGGATTCGGCTGCTGCTCCGGATCGCCGTTGAATCGATTGAGGATTCGACTACCACGCCCGAATTCGCTGTCGGTGCCATTGCGTGCATCGGCGTTGTACTTCTCGATCGATTGTCGCAGCGCCACCTGATCGATGCCGACCCGTTGCGCGAGACCTTCGATCGAGTCGGCGCGGATCAGGTATCCGTCACGTACGAAAGGGGCGATCCTCGACACGAGCGGGCGCACCAGACCCACTCCGTACTTGCGGACGAAGCGATGGTCGCAGATCAGATATGCAGGGATCGCCGGCTTGCGCCCATCGGCGCCGAACATCGCGATGACGAAATCGTGATACGAGTCCGCCTCGTTCACGAAACGCTGCCCCGACGCATCCACTGCGATCAAGCCAGGCTTGCCTCGATCCATGTGACCGTGGATCCACAACGTCTGGCTACCGTCTGGCTTGGTGCGGATCGATGCCGGCGACCAGTATGCAGGGTTCGGGACCGCGCCATCGATTGCCGCGCCGACGCGGCGTGCCGCGCTCACTCCGTCGCCCGTATCGGCTTCGTCAGCCATCGAATAGTCGTGCGGGTGCGATGCCATGAGCTCCGTACGCAGTGGCCCGCTGTGCGCTATCCCGCCTGTCGCAAGAATGACTCCGCGGCGGGCACGCACGAGCCGCTGCCGGCCGTCCGTCTCGACGATCGCGCCAGCGATACGGCCATTCTCCCGATGGAGATCGATCAGTCGCGTCTCGTACTCGACGGACACGCCTCGCCGGCGGAGGCTATACAGATATCGCGCCACCAGAGCATTGCCAATCAGCAATCGAGTGCCACGCGGATACTGCAGCCGGTCGAGCGCATGCCTTGCCAACAGGCCCACGGTCCGCCGCAAGGCATAGAGACTGGAGAAGGGTCGTACAAGAATCGGAATCTCGCGGCGCCCGACCATCATGCCGCCCAGCACCATGAAAACGTCCCGCGGCGGCTTCAATCGCGCGAAATCGGCCCCGAGGAGTCGGCCGTCAAAGGGCAGCGCCGTGATCGCATGCCCGGTCGCCGAGCCGAACGGCTGGTCCGCGTGGTAGTCAGGGTTCGTCGCGTGGGCGAAGCGCACCTCACTATGTCGAGACAGGTAGTCGATCGCCTCGGGTGAGGCGTCCAGAAACGCCTCGAGCAGGTCTTGGCGGACCCAAGGTCCGAGCTCCGTCAACAGGTACCGCCGCGCACGCTCCACGTCGACGTCGGGGGTTGCCTGCAGGATCGGCGCAGCCCCGGGGACCCAGAGCGATCCCCCGGAGGTCGCGGTCGTCCCGCCTGCGAACGCCGACTTCTCGAACAGCGCAACATCGAGACCTTCGATCGCTGCCACCAGCGCAGCCGTCAGCCCGGCAGCACCGGTGCCGAAGACGAGCACGTCGGCGTGCCGTTCGAGGCCACCTTCCTGAGTCGGCCCCATTGCTTATCGTCGAGTAGCGACGCCGATGCCCATCTTCGCACAGGTCTGCGTCGACGGATCAAAGACGATACGTTCAGTCAGCGTCTCCAACGCGCGGCCGTACAAGTGAAG
The DNA here is from genome assembly GCA_023954045.1 of Burkholderiaceae bacterium. Classification (GTDB taxonomy): domain Bacteria; phylum Pseudomonadota; class Gammaproteobacteria; order Burkholderiales; family Burkholderiaceae_E; genus Zeimonas. The sequence goes on from JAMLIR010000001.1 coordinate 315,228, forward strand.
GTGGCGGATGACCTGGTCGCCCTGGATCAATACCGAATGGATGTCGTCGGGCATCAGCGCGATGCCCATGCCCGGTTCGACGACGACCGACCGATCTTCCTCCAGAACAGCCACCCCCTCCTTCGACCCGTCGTCCACGCGGCGATACAACTGGTTCAGCTCCGCCCCGTCCACTGCGGCGATACATGCCCACGTCGTGTGATTGTGCGGGGGAATGCGCTTGCCCGGTCGCATCACGTTGAGATACAGCGCGAAGCGTCGATCGGCGTCCTCGGAGACGAGGTAGCGCGCCTGCCGCTCCGGCTCCTGCGGCGCTGGATACCGTTCCTCCGACCACCACGCCCGATTCGCTGCAAGGCGCTTCAGTTCGGAGAGAATTGCTTCCAGAGTCTCCCGGTCCACGCCCGCGGCTGCCGCTTCGCGAACTCGCCCCAGTGCGTCGCGCACCAGGGTGTCCCGGTCGGATTCGGGCCCGTTCATTGCCTTGCCTGCTGCGGTCGACGTTGTCATATCACCTCGGCTCGAGCTTGGCTTCCCTGGCCGTACGCTCGTATCCATCCAGTTCCTCGAGCGCGAACGTTCGGAAGTCTTCGGACGATCCCCCGATGACCTCGTGGGCCATCCCCGTGACACGCTTGATGACATCCGGCATGGCCAGGATGCCATTCACCTCCCGATTAAGCTTCTCGACCACGTCTCTTGGTATTCCCGCAGGACCAAGCAAGCCGAACCACAACGACGCGCCCTTGAAGCCGGGGACTCCGCTTTCGCCCACCGTAGGAATCTCGGGTGCCAGTGCGAAACGCCGCGGACTCGTCACCGCGATCGCCCTCACCCCACGCCCCCGCAGGGATTCCACGCCTCGAATGGCGTTTAGTGCAACCTGGATCTCGTTGCCGGCAAGTGCGGTAAGCACCTGTGTGCCCCCGGGATACAGCAACAGCTCGCCGTCGATGCCTGCCCGCTGCATCAGCATGCGCACGTCCAGCTCACTCGATCCGCCGGTCGTGCCGAAGTTCAGCTTGCCGGGATTGGCCTTGGCGTAGGCAACCAGATCCGCAATGCTCTTGACTGGAAGCTCGCTGTGTACCGCGACGACCCAGGGCGTCCATGTCAGCGGAACGATATAGGTGAAATCCTTGCGAAGGTCGAGGTCGAACGCCTTGTACGCGTACGGATTCGCCATGATCCCCGAGTGGATCACGAGAAGGGTGTATCCATCCGCGGCCGAGCGCTTGACGTAGTCCGCCCCGATCTTCGACGCCGCCCCCGGCTTGTTGGACACGATGACCGGCTGCGATACGCGCTCAGAGAGTTTCTCTGCAACCATGCGAGCGAGAAGGTCAGTCGCCGATCCGGGAGTGACCGGCACCACGATCTCGATGCGGCGCTCGGGAAAGCCTGCGGCAAGGGCACAGCCAGTTGCAGCGAGCCCCAGGACAACGGACGCGATGGCCCGCGCAAACACCTTCGACATCGTTCTATTCACAATCCTCTCCCTGTCGTTGGGCACGGCACCGGGTGGGTAGTTCCGACCGCGCCCTCTTTCAGCCAACGCGTTGCAGTGAACACCCGAGCCTTTGGCGGACCTGCGCCTCCGTCATCGCGCTCAGGAATTTCCGCAGGCGATCGGCGGCTCGATCCGTCCGCGACACTCGCCAAATCCGATTGTCACGAATCCGTCCCGCGCGCATCGCGCGTGCATGATGACCTCGTCCCCATCCTCGAGGAACCGTCGCACCTCGCCGGTCGGCAACTCGATCGGCTCTGCGCCATTCCGGGTCTTCTCCAACAGGCAGCCTTCTTCGCCAGGCTCCCGGCCCGAAATTGTCCCGGTGCCCAAGAGATCCCCGGGGCGAAGATTGCAGCCGTTGCTTGCGTGGTGGGTGAGCATCTGGAAGATGCTCCAGTACTGCTGGGCGAACCCGGCTCTTGCGAGCACTAGTGGCCTCACCCCTTCCCGGCGCATTCCGGCGGTCTGCAATGCCACTTCGACCTCGATATCGAGAGCACTTCGTCGGGCAAGTTCGGCATCTGCAAGATATCCCGGGATCTGCACACGCGCCGGGCCGGCGACCATCGGCATGCGAAACGGGGCCAACGCTTCCATCGTCACCACCCACGGCGAAATCGAGGTCAGGAAGCTCTTGCCCAGGAACGGACCCAAGGGCTGATATTCCCATGCCTGGATGTCGCGCGCCGACCAGTCGTTGAGCAGGCACATTCCAAAAACATGCTGATCCGATGCGCCGATCGGAATCGGTTCACCCAAGCGGTTGCCCGGGCCGACGAAGGCCGCGAGCTCGAGCTCGAAGTCGAGTTTCTCGGTGGGTGCGAAGACCGGAGCAGGTTCGCCGCCCCGTCGCAGCTGACCCCAAGGGCGCCGGCAGGGATGACCACTGACTACGATCGAAGACGCCCGACCGTGATATCCCACCGGCAGATGCTCGAAGTTGGGATAGAGAGGGTTCTCGGGGCGGAAGATCCGCCCCGCGTTGGTAGCGTGATGGATCGAGGTGTAGAAATCGGTGTAGTCCCCGATGCTCGCCGGAACCACCATGTCGACCTCTGCGTGTCGCCGAAGGTGTGGCTCCGTGTTCGCGCGCCGGTCCGATCCGGTGCGGAGGAGCCGCGAGAGCTCGAGGCGGAGCGAATGCCAATGCAGCGGCCCAAGAGCCATCAATCCGTTGAGCGTCGAATCCTTGCAGGCGCTGGCCGCCACTTCAGAAGCACCCGTCAGGAGCCCATCCTCCGAGGCCGCTCGCAGATCGAGGATACGGTCCCCGATTGCGACGCCTAGCCGGGCGGGTCCGCCCGTCTTGGGGATGAACGCGCCAAGCGGCAGATTTTGAATCGGGAATTCGCCTCCGGCCGATTCTGCGCCCGGGACCCAGCTCGTCAACTCGCGGGCGTGCGTTTCGTTGATCATCTCGTCGATCTCCCCGGTCCGAGTCACGCCGCCGCCTCTCGTTCACGGCCGATGTTCTGCCGCTGCGACATTTCGCGGCGGCGAATCGCCGTTGCCTCGATATCGACTGCGAGGTCGTCACCAAAGACGACCCCGTAGTCGAGAAGCGCCGACGAATGCGAGACGTAGCCAAGCCGGACGTCCCTTTCTACTCGTTCGACGTCCCGGTTCCAGGCGAGACCATAGCCCCCGCCTCCGCCGGTGCGGATCACAATGCGGTCGCCGTCGTCCAGATCATAGGTACCCTTGAATGAGCGGATGTGGCTCCCGTCACGCCGGAAAATGTCGACCTCCGACACCTTGCCTTCACCTCCCCCGGCGACGCCCCAGGGCGGGCACTTGGTTCGATCGATCTTCAGGGTGATCTTGCACGGTCCCGTGATGAGGTACGTCTTCTCGACGCCGAGCCCCCCGCGGAACTCGCCGGAACCACCGGAATCGCAGCGCAGTCGGTATGACGTGAACCTGAATGGATAGTAGGCCTCCTGCATTTCGATCGGGACGTCGGACGTATCTCCATGAACGTTCGAACGGGACGGACCATAGCCGTCCATGCCCGATGACGCCCCCCAGCCACCCACCGAAGTGTCGAGATGGAAGAACGGTTCTCCGGTGACCGCGCTCATGCCGTGGAACGCATGTACGCCGTAGGTGCCATGGTGTGCGGCGGCTACCCGGTCGGGGAACGGCTCTGCCATCGCCCGGAGTATCGTATCGACCGTGGTGGGGATCATGTGCCCCGAAAGTCCCAAGGGGGCATTGCGGTGCGCCGAGAGGAACTTCCCCTCGGGAATCTCGACGTCGAGGAGATCGAAATCGCCCTCGGTGAGCGGCTCCTCCGGCGAGAAGAGGTACTTGATCGCAATCCTTGCCGCAGCCACCGCGCCGCCATTGCGCCCGGCATTCATCGGGCCGGACAATTGGTCGGCCACGTCCGCATAGTCGACCGTGATGCGTTTCCCATCGAGTCGCACACGGACACCGACCGGTACGGTCCGATCCATATGGACGCCGTCGTTATCCAGAAACGCGTATCCGGAGAACTCACCGCGCGGCGCCGCCTCCACTGCCATCTTGCTCAGCCGGCGAGCGTGATCCCACATCGCGACGACCGCGGCCCGGAAACGGTCGACCCCGTACTTGCCAACGACCTGGCCAACCATGTCCCGCCCCAGCAGGCATCCAGCGATCTGCGCCTCGACGTCGCCAGTCAGCATCTCGGGAAACCGCGTGTTGCACTGGATCATCCGGAACATGTCGTCAGATCGAACGCCCCGATGCATCAGCTTGACGCTCCGGAACTGGATCCCCTCCTGGAAGATCTCCGTGGTCGACGTCGATGTGCACGACCCGACCATGATGCCGCCGACATCGATCCAGTGCATGAGCACGCAGAAGAACGCGACGATCTCACCCCGGCCCTGATCGGCACGCACCGGGGTATACATGACCACGTTGTTCAGGTGCTGGCCCAGCGTCTCCGCGTGGTTCGAGATCAGCACGTCGCCGTGGGCGATGTTGTCCGCCCCATGAAGCGAAAGCCCGTCCCTGACCGCGGTTCCTAGCGCGTTCGCCGCGAAGATCAACAGACTGCCCCGCGATTGTGAAATCAGGTTCCCGTCCGGGTCGACGATCCCGACCGCGTAGTCCTTGTACTCGTTGATGAGTTGGGAAAAGGCGGTCCGGGTGATGTTCCGGTCGATTTGGTTCGGGATCGAGACCAGATCGTGCCGAATGATCTGAAGTGTGATCGGATCTTCGACAGCCGACCGGGTTTCCTTGTCCTTCACCGCATGGGCCACTTCGGCATGCATCACGTCGCTCCGCTTCATGACAGGTCGCAAGAGATCGAGATCTCACCCAATCGCCCGATCTGGGCGCAATCGCCTGGCAGGATCACTGTCGTTGCGCTGTACTCCTCGATGATCGCGGGACCCGATATCCTGAATCCCACCGGAAGCGACGCGCGATCCCAGACGTCGGTCTCGATTCGGTTGAAGGGCTGCGGAAAATACACGGAACGCCTGGACGACGGTTTCGGTGTCGTGGAATTGCTTGCCGACCCAAGGACTTCCAGCGTCGGACGCGCCACATCGCCCTCCATGAATAGCCGGGCGCCGACGATCTCGACCGCACAACTGCCATTGACATGGCCATAGCGTGCGCCGTACGTCGCCTCGAACTTCTGCAAGATCGAGTCGACTGTCGATCCCCGATCCACCCGAACCCGTACGCTGTGCTTCTGCCCGCGGTAGCGCATCTCGAACGATCGCTCGCTGCGAATCGCCCCCGAACCGCATTCGCGCTCCAGCGTGGAACGCGCGGCGCGCTCGAGATCCGCGAAGACCGCTTCCGTCTCGCGCAGCATGGCCGGCGATACATCGCCAACGACCGTCCGGGCGAGGTCGACACGAATTGGAGCCAGAAGCATTCCCAGGCAACTGAAGTTCCCGGGATGCGGCGGAACGAGCACGCGCGGGATCCTCAATGCACGCGCGAGCTGGGAGCCGAACAGCGGACCGCTACCACCGAAGACAAACAACGTGAACTCGCGGACGTCGTGCCCGCGCTCGATCGATATTTCCTTGATCGCATTCGTCATGGCAATGTTCGCAAGGTCGAGAATCCCCTGGGCGGCGAGGTCCACGCTGTCGGCACCGCCATATCCCAGGGGATCAGCGACCCGCGTCTCGATCGCCTGCCTGGCTTTCTCGAGATCGAGGCGCAGACGTCCGCCCATGAACGCGCCTGTTCCGATGCGCCCGAGCGCAAGGTTCGCATCGGTGACCGTCGGTTCGACACCGCCCCTTCCAAACGCCACCGGCCCGGGTTCGGAGCCCGCGCTGCGGGGCCCCACCATGAGGTCTCCGCCCGAATCGACTTGGGCGATGGATCCGCCGCCCGCGCCGACTTCGACGATGTCGATGACCGGCGTGCGCAGCGGAAATCCGTGGTCGTAGCCGCCGACGTAGTAGAGCGGCTGCACGTCGAACTGGGCGTCCATCACGAGCGCGCATTTGGCGGTCGTTCCACCCATATCGAACGCAATCAACTTCTCGCAACCAAGCTCGGCCGCGTACCGGGCCGCGCCGATGCACCCACCGACAGGTCCTGACTCGACGAGTGCAACCGGCTCCGAGACGGATCTGTCAGTCGACAGGACCCCGCCGCCCGAGCCCATCATGTAGAACGTCCCCTCGAAGTCCCGCTGCCTCAGACGCGCATCGAATGCGTCCACGTAATGGCGCATCTTCGGTCCGACGTAGGCATTCGCAGCCGCGGTCGAAGTTCGCTCGTACTCGTACCATTCCCTGCTCAATGCGGTGCCGGCGGTGATGTAGGCCGACGGGAGACGTTTCCGAAGCACCTCGACTGCGCGCTCCTCGTGGGCAGAATTGATGTAGGCGTTCAGAAATGCCACGGCAACGGCTTCGACTCCCATTGCGCGCAGCCGTTCCGCGACCTCCTCGAGTTCGCTTTCATTCAAAGCGACGACGACCTGCCCTCTCGCATCGATGCGCTCGTCCACATCGAAGCGCAGATCGCGCGGGACCAGTACCGGATCCCGGCGATACCGCTGTGAGAACGGGACCGGTCGGTTGCCGCGGCCGATCTCGAGCAGATCGGAGAAGCCTCGCGTCGTCACCAGTGCGGTCTTCGCGCCGCTCCGCTGAATGAACGCATTGATGACGTGCGTCGTGCCGTGCTTGAATAGAAGCCCTTGCGCCAGATCGACGTCGGCGCCTTCCAGTCCCTCGAGCGCACCATCAGCGAGGTTGGTGTAGTTCGTGAGCGCCTTGCCGTACCAGACCTTTCCGCTCGATGAATCGAACGCGGCGACGTCCGTGAACGTTCCGCCCGTGTCTGCGGCGATCAGGTAGCTGCGCTCCGTCATCGTTGATCCTTGGTTGATGTTGGCGGAGATTATGGCGTCGTGGAACGCCCAACAGAACCGTCAAAGAAGTACTTGAACAATCGCATCGGAGGTCACAATCGACCGCCGCACAAGTCGGGCGAGTTGCTGCCGGATTCGCACCTGGTTTCTGGATTCCGGAGTCCTTGCGTAAGATTCGCAACGAAGGGGATGGGCCCCGGCCGGCCCCGTCATGCCGAGGACACCCCGGCTGCCTCCTTGGGGATGACGTGTTGCCTGTAGATCACGCATCCAGGGTGGATCCCCTTGCGCCAGGCTCGGGTATCAATCGAGGTCAGACGATGAGGCACAGTGAAGGACGCAAGGCGACGATTTCGACGCACCAGGCCCGGCCGGCTCCGCGGGGGCGATCGCGGGTGACGCTGATGCAGCTCGAACTGATGCAGCATGTCGCCACAATGCAGAACATTACCGCTGCGGGCCGGGAACTCGGGATGTCCGGCTCGCTGGCTGCGCGCCAGATTGCTTCGCTGGAGCGCGCGCTTGGCGTACGGCTGTTCCAGCGTACGACGCGCAGCATCCGTCTTACCGAGGCCGGCGAGCGCGTACTCGACTGGGCACGTCAGACACTGGAAGGCTTTACCGAGCTGGACGACTCCGTGACGACGATGACGCAGGCCCCGCGCGGTGTCGTGCGGATCGCCGTCAATCACTACGCCGCGGGAAGCTATCTTCCACTGGTGCTCTCCGAATTCAGCGCCAGGTATCCCGATGTCAAACTCTCGGTGGTCACGACCGACGAGTTGGTCGATCTCGTCGCCGATGGCATCGACGTAGCGGTCCATTCCGGTCGCATCCCGGACAGCAGCATGGTCGGTGTCCGAGTGCGCGATGTTCATAGGGTTCTGTGTGCCTCACCGGAGTATCTCGAGCGCGCAGGCACGCCGAAATCCCTCGACGAACTGGAGATGCACGAATGTCTCGTGCACCCCTCCAACGAACCCGTAAACTGGTTCTTCCGCCACGGGGACAAGACCGTCGGCATACCGGTGCGTTCCCGGATCGAGGCGGACAGTCACAACGTGCTGCTCGAGTTCGCACGGCACGGTCTGGGCATCGCGAGGCTCGGCCGGAATATTGTCAGGACCGACCTCGAGGCCGGCCGACTTGTGCAGATCCTGCCCGACTACGCTTGCGTCTACCCCTCCGGTGAACTCCCCAGCGTATGGATCCTCTATCCGAACCGGCGGCTCCTCTATCGGACCCGGGTGCTGGTAGATTTCCTGAGCGAGAAACTCACCGCGCTGACTGAGTACGGCGCACCCGCGCCGCAGGAGCGCGCGGGTACGCGCACGCGCAAGTGATACCCGACGTTGGAGAAGCCCGGTCGTTCGGCCTCATTCAACGATCGCAGACCTGCACGTTCTCTTCGCCGGCGAGGAAAGTCGCACCCGACGCCGATCGCCCCGCCCTTCGCCCCGAGAAGACACAGTCAGCCAGCGACAAGCCGCTCACGAGAAAGTTCGATGGCATGCCGATCGCGACGCGCCCCGCCGCGTAGAGCCCGTCGATCAGAGGTCGTCCGACGCCACGGACCTGCCCGGTACGCTCGTCGATCATCAGACCTCCAAGGGTCAGCGAAAGCGGCGGAAAGCCCTTGCTGTGGGGCGAGCAGTTGATCGCGTAGTACGGCCCCGTGCCCAAGGGCAAGGTATTCGGCGCAAGCTTTCCGAGCCAGTCCTCCCGCTTGCGAAGCACGCACTCGTTATACCGATCGACGGTGTTCCGCAGCCCGTCCGGGCGGATTCCACACTTGCTCGCCAGTTTCTCGAGCGTCCGTGACCGCCGCCAGGCAAACATCAGCGGCATCAGGGCGCGGGCCCGATAGCGCAGGATCATCGGGCGCCATGGCATCACCTGGCGCCATGCTGCCCTGAATTGCGCCGAGTCGAGGATCAGCCACGCAACGTGATCGGGCTGCTTGAACACTTCGTGACCAATCGTCGCCCCGTAGGCATCTTCGGCGATGAAGCGCTCGCCGTCGGCGTTGACGAGAACCCCAAACTTGAACGGCTTTGGCACCAACAGCGAGCGCCCGGACTCGCCACAATCCATCCGCGTGAGCGCTCCCACGGATTGCCCCAACCGGATGCCATCGCCCCGGCATCCGGCCGATCCCATGGGAATTGCGTTCAGATGTTGTGGAAGATACTCGGCCATCATCTCGCGATTGTTGATGAAGCCACCGGTCGCAAGGATCACGCCGCGCTTGGCGCGGATTCGACGAGCCACGCCGCGCCGTTCGGCCCACGCAATGCCACGATGCAATAACCTGGCGGGCGGCCCGTAGAGGTTGCCCTTGCCCTTGTGATACAGACGCTCGCAGAGACGATGCAACGACCAGGCGAGACTGCCCGGCACGATTGCCGCCACTTCGATGCCGACCACGCGTTCGCTCGCGTCCACGATCAACCTCGTCGCCGGGGACCGGAGCTGCAGCCTGGCGCCGACGCGACCCACGGCCTTGCGAAGTGCCGCGAACAGGTGTACTCCCTTCGAGCCAAACCCGGGCCCCACCGTGATATGTCCCCGAGGTGCGGGCTTTGCAACCGCCGCGTAGCGCTGCACGCACTCGTTTCCACTGAAGTAGAGCGACGCGCCAGCCGACAAGGCCGCGTCGTACGCCTCGTCCGGCTTTGCGAGGCGGCCCGCGTATGTCGCCCCATGTCCAATCAGCCAGTCCAGGTTTGCCGCGCTCTGCTCGCAGAAGCGCCGCAGCGTATCGCTTCCAACGATGTCTCCGACTTCCATGCTGAGGTACTTGAACATCTCGTCGGTGGTGTCGTCGAAGCCGGCCTCGCGCTGGAATCGGGTGCCTCCCGCGTACAACACTCCCCCGCTCAGGGCGCTCGTGCCACCGCCCTCGAACTTGTCGATGATGATCACACTGGCACCAGACGCCTGAGCCTCGAGCGCGGCGCACGCCCCGGCCGCACCGAACCCCACGACCACCACATCGGCCGTGTCGTCCCAAGCGACCCTGTCCGGGTCGTCGACTTTCAAAGGGGGCAGAACCATCAGAATCTCCGAAATCGTCTGTTGCTGGAACCGTCGCCGCTCAGTCGCTCCCACTTCCAGCCGGGCCGTGACGTGCGTCGCTGCCGGGACGCCGGTCCGATGCCGGCCGCCCCATGACCACCGTGCGAGACTAGAACTCCATCCTGCTCGGCAGCCAGGTCACGATCTCCGGGAAGAATATGAGCAGCAGCAGGAGTACCCAGATCACGCCGATGAAGGGTGCCGCGCCCCGCGCGACCGTCATCAGCGAAGTTCCTCGGGGGGCGATTCCCTGGATCACGAAGAGATTGACACCGACTGGCGGCGTGCAGAGCGCCATCTCGGAGGCGATCACCATGATGACGCCGAACCAGACAGCGTCGTAACCCGACTGAATCGCGACCGGGAGAAAGATCGGCACCGAGATCATGATCAGCGCAATGACGTCCAGGAAGGTGCCGAGCACGGTCAGGATGGCCAGGATCACGATCATCGTGCCCCAGCCCGGCAGGTTCAGGCCGAGCAAGAGGTTGCTGACCGTATCCCGGAATCCGGTGATGAAGAACACGTGGCCGAGAATCGTCGCCCCGACGATGATCATGTAGATCATCCCGGATACGCGAATGGTCGTCCGCGCCGCCTGGAGGACACCGGCTGTGTTGAGTCTGCGATAGGCGATCAACAGAACCAGCGTGACGAACACGCTCACGGCGCTTGCCTCGATTGCCGTGAAGATCCCGGCGTACATACCCCCGACGATCGAGACGAACAGGACGCCCGCCGGCGCCAGCTCCTTGAGCCCTAGGATCTTCTCACTCATCGGCGCCCGCTCCCCTTTCGGAGCCCGGGTCGGGAAGACACGCGCATAGCTGTAGATGTACGCGCTCATCAGTGCGGTCAGAAGGATGCCGGGCAGAATTCCCCCAATGAACACCCGGCCGATCGAAACCTCCGTTGCGGCACCACCATAGATGATCATGATGGTGCTGGGAGGGATAAGCGCCGCGAGCGTCCCAGCGACCGCCAGCGTTCCGAGGCTCAGCGGCCTGTAGTACTTCTTCTGCTCCATCGCCGGGATCGCGACCGATCCGATCGTCGCGGCCGCCGCGGTGTTCGACCCGCTCATGAATCCGAAGATCGCGCACACCACGGTGCTGGCGATCGCGAGCCCGCCGGGCAACGCTCCGAACCACTTGTACAGGCCGCTGAACAGATCATCCCCGATGCGGTGGGTCGTGAGCAGATTCCCCATCAATATGAACATCGGGATTGCGAGAAGCGGGTAGCCGAGGAGTTGGTTGAAGGCGATCTTTCCCGCGACGTTGGCCAACGCATCGAAACCCTCCAGGTACTGCATCGCCGCCAGCCCGGCCAGGAGCAGTCCCATGAAGATCGGCATGCCGATGATCAGGAACGTCGCCAGTAGTCCGAGGCAGATCACCAGCCCCATCGCTTCGTGTGTCATCCCGACTCCTCAGACGGCCATTGCAGCTCCGTTCTTATCGATCAGAACTGACAGACATACTTGCCGCCATCGATCGTGACCGGGCCACCGTTGATGTACTCGGCAATAGGCGATGCAAGGAAGCAGATGACCGTCGCAAGCTCCTCGGTCGTCCCGAATCTACGCAGCGCAATCACCGAGCGCATCTTTTCCCCGATCTCCCCGGCATGACCCGCCTTCGTGAACTCCGTTTCGACGACGCCAGGCCTCACGTATACGGCGGTCACCCCGAACGCTCCGAGTTCGCCGGCGACGGTTTTAGAGAGTGCCTCGAGCCCTGCCTTGCTCGCGCTATAGGCAGCGAAACCGGCCGCCGGCAGCTCGGCGGCGAAGGACGAAATGTTGATCATTCGTCCAGCGCCCTGCTCCTTCATCATCCGGCCGACGACCTGGGAGCAGTTGAACGCGCCGCGCAGGTTGACAGCGATGACCTGATCCCACTCGGCGGCCTCCATCTCGAGGAATGGAATCCTGCGGATCGCGGCGCACGCATTGTTGACCAGAACGTCGATGCGCCCGAATCGCTGTCTGACCGCGCCCGCCATGGCCTCGACGTCCGCCATTCGCGTGATGTCCGCCTGGTGCGCCGCGCCGACGCCACCGCGGCGCAGGATCTCTGCCTCGACGTTGCGCGCGTTCTCGCCGTTGATGTCGACGACGACGACGGTCGCGCCCTCGCTCGCTAGTGCAAGCGCCATCGCCTCGCCGTGCCCCCGGCCGCCGCCAGTTACGATGATGACTTTCCCGGACAGTTGAAGATCCATTCGTGTACCGTTCACAAGAGTGCGAGGGGATCGCGCCAACGAGCACCCTCGAATTGAACCGAAACGCCGCCGATGTCAGCGCCGTGTTGGCGCAGCGTATTCAGCCGACTACGTAGCCGCCACTTACGTTCAGCGTGACTCCGGTTATGTAGCTCGCCTGCTCGGACAGCAGATACGCCACCGAGTCTGCGATTTCGTCCGGCTCTGCGAATCGCCCGAGCGGAATGCGCCCGAGCGCCGCCCGGTTTCGCTCATCCGACGACAGCTTGGCCATCGCCGTTGCGACCCTTCCCGGCGCCACTGCGTTGACCCGGATTCCATGCGGTGCGACCTCCTTCGCCAGCGTCCGGGTCATGGCTGAAACGGCGCCCTTCGATGCCGAGTAGTGCGTCGCGGCGAGCATGCCACCGTCAAGCGCGGCGGATGATGAAATGCTGACGATCGCGCCCTGCCCATGGCGCACCATGTGCGGAATGCTGGCCTTGCACATCAGGAATGCCGACGTCAGGTTGACCCTCATGACCTGCTCCCATTCGCAGAGGGAGATCTCGGTCAGGGTCGCCTTAGTCCCATCCACCTTCTTCGGGGATATCCCGGCATTGTTGACCAGTAGATCAATCCGACCGTATTCGGCGATGCTCCGTTCGAGGCAGATGCCGACGTCCGATTCATTGCCGACGTCCGCACGGCAGGCGAGGGCCTTGCCCCCCGACCGTTCGATCTCCCGGGCTAGCGTCTCGATATCGTCCGCCGCGATGTCCACGAGCACCAGTCGCGCGCCTTCCCGAGCCAGCTTCATGGCGATCGCGCGTCCAATGCCTCCACCCGCACCGGTCACGACGCCGACTCTTTCATCGAAAATCATCGTGCCTTGACTCCCTTTGTCTCGCATCTTCGATAGACGCAAATCAGGACCCGGCCGCTACGGCCGCTCGGAATGCCGGAGATGCTCGAGGAACGACGCAAAGAACTCCAACGCCAGCACGAAGAAGCACAGGGGCAACAGGAACTTCCACGGGTACAGCGGAAGCGCAATTCCATAGGCCGCCTCTGTGATCTGGTAGCTGCGGCTGAACGTCTTCCAGGACAGGATGGTCATCCAGAGACTGCCCACCGAACAGATGCCATTCGAGAGGATTGCGAGCCGCCTCTGGTACCGCGGCCCGACAAGAGTCGGAAGCAGTTCCATGTTGATGTGCCCGCCCGCCTTCAGCACCGGCGCGGCCGCCGTGAAGGCCAGCGTGACCTGCACCAACTGAACCACATCGAGCACCCAATCCGCTGGGCGTCCGACGACATAGCGCATCACCACGTCGTAGACCAGCAAGACTGCCATGACGCCGAGCGCCAGCAGCGCGACGAAGCCGAAGACGGTGGTGATGCGATCGCTCGTCAGACGGAAGACACTGCGCGATGGGCTCACGGAACCGGTCATCGAACAATCTCCAGTGCGTCGACAGCTTCGAAGCGACGCTCAGTCCCTCGGATTGAACTGATAGACGTAGCCCAGACCCTTCTTGATCAGCGGATCGTTGGCCGCGCGCGCTTCGAAGGTCTTCCTGGACGCCTGCGCAGCCTCGACCCATTGCTTGCGCTCGGCTTCCGTCGGCTGATAGATGCGCGTTCCGAACTTGCTTCCGGAACTGGTAATCGTCTCCGCGTTACGCCTGTCCAGGCCCGCGCGGACATGCTCGGCGACCTCTTTCATGCCCTTCTCGACCGTCGGCCGATCGCGTGGATCGAGTTTGGCCAGCGTGGCCGAGTTGTAGATCACATGCATCAGCACCGAGGTCAGGTTCATGTTCGTGACGTGCTTCAGCGGTTCGAGATGGCTCCGCTCGTAGAGCATCATGAAACCATTTGTAATCCCGTCGACGATACCGCGCGACAACGCCTCGTAGGCTTGGTCCATCGTCATGTTGACCGGACTCGCCCCGATGAACTTGAACATCTCGGCCTCGGCGCCCACACTCCTGACCTTCAGGCCCTTCGCGTCGGCTGGAACCCGCACCTCCTTCCTGGCGGCCAGCACCCTGGGCAGGCATTCGCTCACGCCCGCCACTTTCACGTTCACCAAACCCTGCCGCTTCAGCGCCTCGGTATAGACATCGTTCAGGCCGGCGTCATATGCGTCGATGATCGCCTTGCAGGTGCCGGCGGTCCAGACGGGTATCGTCTCGATGTCGAACAACGGTATCGTCTTCGACATGTATGGCATGTACCAGATCGCCATGAATGCCGTTCCGTCGTCCACTCCACTTGCCATTTCGGCGGTCGGCACGAGCGTCGAGCTGGGGTAGATCGCGAACTTCACCCGCCCGTCGGTGGCCTTTTCGATCTTCGCCAACGACTCCTTGGCCAGTTCGACGATCGGATGCCCGGCCGGCTGGTAAAAGGCCGCCTTCAGCACCGTCTGCCCCTGCGCCTCGGCGCTCGGCGCGAGGATTCCCAAGAGCGCCGTCATCAATGGGAGACCGACGGTGATCGCCATCCGCCTCATTCCGCTGCGAACACCCTGGTCATATCGATTCACCATCACTGTCTCCTCCGTCTCGGTCACTGGACATCACGTTGTATCTCGACGCTCGATGGAAGCCTCTCGCTTGCGCCGGCGCGCTTTCGCGTGCGCCCAACGTCGGCGGTCCCGGTTCGCTCGATCGCAGAATCTCGATCGCTACAGTCCGCCTGAATGCGCCACCACCTCGTCACTCGTGACGAAGCATCTCCGAACCGTTCAGACCGGTAAACCCGAAAGACTGAACAAGTGAAGGTCGAAAGTCGTCAGAATGGGCCGCTGCCGGCCTCGTCGATTCCCTGCGCGACCTTGCCATTCGCGCCGTCCACGAATGCTCTATCGCTTGCCAGACACGGGTACTCCGACCAGTTCAAACCACCCGGGAACCCCCCTCGTACCAAGAGGCCGTGTCCAGCGGATTCTTCACGCGTAGCGCCGCTCCCGTGATTGCGCTCGCCAGCGCAGTTGTCCTGGCAGGCGCAGACGGGACGACATCCGCTGGCGCCGACATTGCATGGCTCCCGGAGTCTATTCGCCGCGGCGACACGCTTGCCTGGCACGGCGTCATTCCGTCCGGCAAGATCATGGAGATGCAGATGCCTGGTGTTCAGCCTGGCCAACGGATCGCCGGCGATTCAGCCTTGGTGCGCGATGCTTGGCCCCCGGTCGCTGCACGAAGGCAGACTCCTTCGAGGGGCCCTGCTTCGTCGGTCGACGAGTTCTTGTGCGGCGGGCCTGCCATCCATTCGGAAGTGCAGGTGGGTGCTCGCGCCGGCTCGCTCAGGTTCGTCATCGCTCCCTCACGACCCGTCGACTTGCAGCCCCGTTCTGCTAACGTCCTGAACCACAAGCACTTTTCGCTCGGGTTCCAGTGGCTCGAGCGATTCACACGGCAGGCGTCACAGGTTCGAACCCAGTGCCGCCCACCAGCCTCCAGCGACATCGTCAGCGCGGATCCGCGCCCCCGGTCGATCGCCTGCGAGCGAAGTGGCATCCCCATGCCGCCCCGGCGCGATTCGTCGCCGCACGGCTCCTGGCCGATCCGAAGAACGGCACCTTCGCCACAGGCGGCCTCGATGCGGCCGATCACCTGGCGCCCGCCTGCTGCGCCCGCTGCATGCTGCGCCGGCTCGCGGGCGTTGCTACACTATTTGCGCATTCCCGATTCACCCCCTTCGATCGAGGGAACCTCATGACCGCCTTCAAGCAAGCCGCCCTCCTCGCGTGCCTCACCCTCGTCTCCGCTGCCGCGCACGCCCAGGCACTGACCGGCACGCTGCAAAAGGCGAAGGAGACCGGCGCCATCACCGTGGGATATCGCGAATCCTCGATCCCGTTCTCGTACCTGGACAACGCCGGCAAGCCGATCGGCTACGCGATCGACCTGTGCGGGAAGATCGTCGAGGCGGTGAAGGCCGAGTTGAAGATGCCCAACCTGAAGGTGACCTACGCGCCGGTCACTTCGAGCAACCGGATCCCGCTGCTCGAAAACGGCACCATCGACCTCGAGTGCGGCTCCACCACCAACTCGGTCGCGCGGCAGAAGCAGGTGGCGTTCGGACCCACCTACTTCGTCATCAACGTCTCGGCGGCGGTGAAGAAGGACTCGGGCATCGAGCGTTTCGAGCAGCTCAAGGGCAAGACGATCGTCACCACGTCGGGCACGACGTCGGTGCCGCTGCTGAAGAAGTACGCCAAGGCCGAAGACGCGGACTTCAAGGAGATCTACGGCAAGGACCACGCCGAGAGTTTTTTGCTCATGGCCGACGGTCGGGCGGTGGCGTTCGTGATGGACGACATCCTGCTGGCAGGCCAGATCGCGAACTCCAAGGATCCGTCGGGCTACCGGATCCTGGCCGGTTCGCTGCGCAGCGAGCCCTACAGCATGATGCTGCGCAAGAACGACCCGCAGTTCAAGGCGCTGGTCGACAAGACCATCGGCGCGGTGATGAAGTCCGGAGAAATCCACCAGATCTACAAGAAGTGGTTCATCAGCGCGATTCCGCCCAAGGGCATCAACCTGAACTTCCCCGAAAACGCGGCGAACAAGGAAGCCTTCGCCAATCCGAACGACAAGGGCGTCGAGTAAGCGCCACCCAGGCCTGAAGGACGGCCATGCTCGGCCTCGGCATCTTCGGCGAGGAGACCCCGGACGGCGACACGACCTGGGCGATGTCGCTGCTCTCGGGGCTGGAGTACACGCTGGCGCTGGTGGCGCTGTCCTGGATCGTCGCCATGGTGCTCGGCTCGCTGCTGGGCGTGCTGCGCACGACCAACCGGCGCTGGGTGGTCGCGCTGGGCGACGCCTGGGTCGAGCTGTTCCGCAACATTCCGTTGCTGGTGCAGTTCTTCCTCTGGTACTTCGTCATTCCCGAATTCGTCCCGCCCCTCAAGCGCATGGCGGTCGAGATGGATCCGACCCGCTTCCAGCTGCTGCTCGCAGTGGTCTGCCTCGGACTGTTCACCTCCGCGCGCATCGCCGAGCAGGTCAAGTCCGGCATCCTGTCGCTGCCGCGCGGCCAGCGCATGGCCGGTTACGCCATGGGCCTGACCGAGGCGCAGACGTATCGCTACGTGCTGCTGCCGATGGCGTTTCGCATCGTCATTCCGCCGCTCACGTCCGAGTCGATGAACCTGGTGAAGAACTCGGCGGTGGCCTACTCGATCGGACTGGCCGAGCTCTTCTTCCGCACGCGCGAGATGGGCGAGATGACCTTCCGCTATTTCGCCGCCTTCGGCGCCGCCACCGTGCTGTACGTGCTGGTCGCGTTCGCGATCAACCGGGTCTTCGCCTGGGTCGAGCGCGCCACGGCCGTGCCCGGTTATCTCGGAGGCAGGCGCTAGGCCATGGGCGGATTCGACTGGTCTTCCATCGCGAACTCGCTGCCGTTTCTCATGAACGGCCTGTCGTACACCGTCCAGCTCACGGTGGTCGCCGCCATCGGCGGCACACTGTGGGGCATCCTGCTGGCGCTGGCGCGGCTGTCCGGCATCGCGCCGCTGGCGTGGGCAGCCGCCGCCTACGTGAACCTGATGCGCTCGGTGCCGCTGCTGCTGGTCATCTTCTGGTTCTACTTCCTCGTGCCGGTGATGCTGCAGTCGATCACCGGCGCGGCCTATCCGCCCAAGATCGGCCCCGACCGCTCGGCCTACGTCACGTTCATTCTGTTCGAAGGCGCGTACTTCTGCGAGATCGTCCGCGCGGGCATCCAGAGCATCCCCAAGGGCCAGCTCGGCGCCGCGTACGCCATCGGCCTGAACTACTCGCAGGCGATGCGCCTGATCATCCTGCCGCAGGCGCTGCGCAACATGCTTCCCGTGCTGCTCACGCAGACGATCGTGCTGTTCCAGGACGTCTCGCTGGTGGCGCTGCTCAACGTCACCGACCTCGTGGGCGCCGCCGTCAAGATCGCACAGCGCGACAGCCGTCTCATCGAGATGTACACGCTGGTGGCCGTGGTCTATTTCGTGCTCAGCTACGCGCTGTCCCTCGGCGTGAAGGCGCTGAACCGGCGCATCGCCATCATCCGTTGAGCCTGCGAGGCGAATCGACATGCCGATGATCGACATCCGCGGCGTCAGCAAGTGGTACAACGAGTTCCAGGTGCTCACCGACTGTTCGACGCACGTCGAGAAGGGCGAAGTGGTCGTGGTCTGCGGGCCTTCGGGCTCGGGCAAGTCGACACTGATCAAGTGCGTCAACGCACTCGAGCCGTTCCAGAAAGGCGACATCGTCGTCGACGGGATCTCGGTGTCGGCGCGCGGCACCGACCTTCCCAAGCTGCGCTCGCGGGTCGGCATGGTGTTCCAGCACTTCGAGCTGTTCCCGCACCTGTCGGTGCTCGAAAACCTTCGCCTGGCCCAGGTGAAGGTGCTCGGGCGCAGCAAGTCCGAGGCGACCGACAAGGGCATGCACTACCTGGAACGGGTCGGGCTCGCCTCGCAGCGCGACAAGTTCCCCGGCCAGCTCTCCGGCGGCCAGCAGCAGCGCGTGGCGATCGCCCGGGCACTGTGCATGGACCCCATCGCCATGCTGTTCGACGAGCCCACCTCCGCGCTCGACCCCGAAATGGTCGGCGAGGTGCTCGAGGTCATGGTCGGCCTGGCCAAGGAGGGCATGACCATGATGGTCGTCACCCACGAGATGGGCTTTGCGCGCAGCGTGTCCGACCGTGTGGTGTTCATGGACGCAGGACGCATCGTCGAGGACTGCCCCACGAAGGAGTTCTTCGGCAACATCGAAGCCCGCAGCGAGCGGGCGCGCCAATTCCTCGGGAAGATCCTGGCGCACTGAGGCTGCGCCGCGTCGCAAGCGCTCGAGAGCCCGGACGCCGAAGTCCCCGTCATTTCAGGTCGAAGTGCATTCGGCCGTCGACCAGGAGCCAAGCGTGACAGAGCCGCATGCCACGAACCGCGCCCACGTGGCGCACTTCGACGCCGTTGCCGACACCTGGGAGGAAGATCCCAGGCGCACGGCCATCGCGCGAGCCGTCGCGAGCGCGATCCTCGACGCCGTTCCCCTCGCGGGCACCGAGCGGGCAATGGAGTTCGGCTGCGGAACCGGGCTCGTCACCGCATTGGTCGCGCCCAGCGTCGGGCGCGTGCTCGCGCTGGACAGCTCGGCGGGCATGCTCGACGTGCTGCGCCGAAAGCTTCGGGAACTCGGGATCGAGAACGTCGAGCCGATGGAGGCCGATCTAGCGCAACGGATGCCGGCGGGGCCCTTCGACCTCGTCTTCAGCAGCATGACCCTTCACCACATCGAGGACGTCGCGGGCCTGATCGCACGCGTGCACGACGTGCTCGCGCCGGGCGGCCGGATCGCGTTCGCGGACCTCGACAGGGAGGACGGCAGCTTCCACGGTGCCGACGTCCCCGGTGTCATGCATCACGGGTTCGAGGCTGCGCAGCTCACGCGCTGGATCGAAGCTGCAGGGTTCGCGGATGTCCAGGTACGCATCGCGCACCGGATCCGAAAGTCCCGAGAGGATGGCTCGACGCGCGAGTATCCGGTGCTGCTCGTGACTGCGCGACGGCCGGCAGGGACCAGTGGCTGAGTCGTCGACGTCCCTGACATGAGGCGCGGCTGGCCCGGCGATGCCGGAGCGTCAGCGCGCTGATCGCACCGGCTTCGCCGCACGCTCGCGAGTTGTCCGCTTGCCGGTCGATCTTGCCGGCTTCCGCGCGGCCGTGGCCGCGACCTCGGTTGCGACAAGCGATTTCCAGTGCTTCCACCCCGATGGTGTCAACAAGTCGTTGAGGAACGAGGTCAGACCTTCTTCGATGTATCCGGCAAGCGAGATGGTTCCGGCGAAGTGCCAATGCTTCAACGCCCACCCATGCGCGAGGAACACGAGCCTGAACGTGAGCAGATCGACGTTCACCGAGCGGAAGTAGCCGGCCCTGACGCACTCCTCGATCGGACCGGAAATCAGCTTGTTGGTCTCGAGCTCCATCTTCTGGATCGCCTTGCGCAGCTCGGGACGCAGCGAGGCGCTCTCCCGGTAGCCGACCACCGTGGCGCCGACGTTCTTGTCGACCGCCTCGCAATACGCACGCACCGCGGTGCAAAATCTCTGCAGCGGATCGATCACGCCTTCGAGCCGGCGCGGGATCTCGCGCTGGTAGGTACGGAACAGCGACATGAAAACCAGGAACAGCACGTCCTCCTTGTCCTTCACGTACGAGTAGATCAAACCCGAACTGAACCCTGCTGCGTCCGCGATGTCCTTGATCGTGGTCCGGTAATAGCCATTGACCGCGAAACGACGGACCGCGGCGTCGATGATCTGCTCGCGGCGCCGCTCGATTCGCTCGGGATCCTCGATGCTGCTTTCGATGATGATGTCCACGGGTTTCCTTGTTCAGGCGGCGCTGGCACTGCGCGGGTGCGTCAACGTCATGGTCGCCGCCCTTCTGAATGACCAGTCATTCGAATCTTCTGCTGCCCGGCGGGAGGTGTCAATTCCGCGGGGCGGCCCGCGTCAGGTGACATTGACACGCTTGCAGAAAATGAACGATCATTCAATCGACGGGGAGCCGCGCAGCCATGAAACCACGCCCGAGAATCCGATGAATGCCCTACCGACCGCGGGTAACTGGACACCCGCCGAATGGGCACGAACGTACTGGCCCGGCCGCCTGCTCACCGACTACCTCGACGAAGCAACTGCGCGCCATCCCGACAAGGTCGCCCTGACCGGTCGCAACAGCGTGAGCGACGTCACGGTGACGCTGTCCTGGCGCCAGCTGCGGCGACTCGTCGATCGCATAGCGGCAGGCCTGGTCGGGCTGGGCGTCGGGAAGGCAGACGTGGTCGCCTGCCAGCTACCGAACTGGTGGGAGTTCGTCGCGCTGCACCTTGCATGCGTGCGCATCGGTGCATTGACGAATCCGCTGATGCCGATCTTCCGGCAGCGCGAACTTCGCTACATGCTCGGCTTCGCCCGGGCGCGCGTGCTGGTCGTTCCACGGAACTTCCGCAACTTCGACTATCCGTCGATGGTCGCCACGCTGCGCGCCGACCTGCCCGAGCTGCGCCACGTTCTCACCATCGGTGGAACCGGTCCGGACTCCTTCGAGGAGGTGCTGATCGCCCGCCGCTGGGAAGACGAGTGCGACACGTCCACGCTGTTCGCGCAACGCCGCCCACACCCGGACGACGCGGTGCAACTGCTGTACACGTCGGGCACCACAGGCGAACCCAAGGGCGTACTGCACAGCTCGAACACGCTGCTGAGCATTCTCCAGCAATATGCGAAGCGGCTGCACATCACTGGCGACGATGTCATCCTCATGGCCTCGCCGATGGGCCACCAGGCCGGCTTCATGTACGGGCTGATGATGTCGCCCATGCTCGGGGCCAAGCTGGTGTTGCAGGATATCTGGGTGCCCGAAGAGGCGGCAAGGCTGATTCGGGACGAAGGGGTCACCTATACGAAGGGCTCGACCCCCTTCCTGGCCGATCTGACGAACACGCCTGCGATCGATCGGTACGACATCGGCACGCTGCGCACTTTCGTGTCGTCGGGCGCGCCGATCCCGCGCGTATTGGTCGAGCGGGCCAGCCAACGCCTGGGCGCCGCGATCATCTCGGCCTGGGGCATGAGCGAGACCGGATCGGTCACCACCACGATTCCGGGCGATCCGGACGAACGGATCTTCGGCACCGATGGCGTCGCGCTACCGGGCATGGAGGTACGGGTGGTCGACGCTGCCGACGCAGTGCTGCCGAGCGGCAGCGAGGGCAGACTTCAGTGCCGGGGAATCGGCAACTTCCTTGGCTACTTCCTGCGACCGGAGCTGTCACAGGCGACCGCCGACGGCTGGTTCGACACGGGCGACCTGGCGGTGATGCGCGACGACGGCTATATCCGGATCACGGGCCGCGCAAAGGACATCCTGATCCGCGGCGGCGAGAACGTGCCGGTGGTCGAGGTCGAGAACGCGCTCTACCGCCATCCCGCCATCCGCGAGGTGGCCGTGGTCGGCATGCCCGATGCGCGACTCGGCGAACGTGCCTGCGCGTTCGTCAGCCTGCACCCCGGCCACGCGCTGGATCTGCCGGGGATGACCCGCTTCCTCGAAACACAGCAGATGGCGCGACAGTATTTTCCGGAGAGACTCGAGGTGCTCCCCGAACTGCCTCGCACGGCCAGCGGCAAGATCCAGAAGTACCTGCTGCGCGATCTCGCCCGCACGCTCGCACCGACATCGACCTGAACGCGTGCGGTGCCCTGCTTACGAGGGCATGTAGGCCCCCCCGTTGACCGGCACGATCGCGCCGTTCATGTAGGTGTTCGACGGACCGGCCAGAAAGCGGATCACGCGCGCGATCTCGTCCATGCGCGCAAGCCGGCGCATCGGGTTCGCCTGGGCCATCCGTTCGCGCTGGCGGGCCTCGAACTCTCCCGACATGCTGCCTTCGATCAGTCCGGGAGCGACCGCATTGCACAGCACCCCGCGTCGCGCGCCCTCGAGCGCATAGGTCTTGGTCAGCGCGTGCACGCCTGCCTTGGACGCGCCGTAGGCCGGGTGTACGGCACTGCCGCCGATCTGACCGGAGACCGAGCCGACATTGACGATTCGGCCACCGCCGGCGCGTGCGAGTGCGGGCAGCGCCGCCGCGCAACCGTGCCAGGTGCCCGTCAGGTTCACCGCGAGAATCCGTTGCCATCCGGATTCATCCGCATCGAGCACGGGGCAGGCGACGAAGATACCGGCCGCGTTGACCCAGGCCTCGAGCCGCGTCTCGACCGACGCCTGCTCCGCCAGATCGACGACCGCACGGCGGTCGGTGACGTCGACGCGCACCGGGACGACCCGTGCCGTAGCGTCGATCTGTGCGACGTCGGCGGCGAACACCGTGAAGCCATCGTCGAGAAATCCGCTGCAAAGTGCCCGGCCGAGGTCTCCGGCAGCGCCGGTGACGACGACTCCCCTGGGGCGATCGTTCATTGGCATTCTCCCTGTCGCGACAAGCGCCGCGCCGAAGAGCTCATGCGTTGCGCCCCATTCGGTCTTCGAGCTCGCGCAGGATTACCAGGTGCTGAATGTCGTTGGTGCCCTCGTAGATGCGGCACACGCGCGCATCGCGATAAAGGCGCTCGACAGGGTAGTCGCGCAGGTAGCCGTAGCCACCGAGTACCTGGATCGCTTCGGTGCACACCCATTCGGCCGCTTCCGAGGCAACCAGTTTCGCCATACAGGCCTCCATCAGGCATGGTCGCCCCTGATCGCGAAGCTGCGCAGCGTGCAGCACCAGTTGGCGTGCCGCCTCGATCCGGGTGGCCATGTCGGCGATCCGGAAGCCCACGGCCTGATGCTCGACGATCGGCTTGCCGAAGGTCACCCGCTCGCGCGCGTAGGCGTGCGCCGCGTCGAGCGCCGCCTGGGCGATTCCCACCGCCTGTGCCGCGATGCCGATGCGACCGCCTTCGAGATTCGACAATGCAATCCGGTATCCCGCACCCTCGTCGCCCAGACGCAGGTCTTTCGGTATGCGCAGATCCTCGAAGTGAATCTGGCAAGTGTCCGACGCGCGCTGCCCCATCTTCGATTCGACGCGTCCGACGACGTAGCCGGGCGTTGCGGTGGGCACGATGAACGCGCTGATCCCCTTGCGCCCCCGCTCTGGCGCGGTCACCGCGAACACCAGCGCGACGTCGGCGTTCTTGCCGGTGGTGATGAATTGCTTCGTGCCCGACAGCACGTAGTCGTCGCCCACCCGGCGCGCCCGGGTCGTCAGCGCCCCCGCGTCGGAGCCGCCCTGCGGCTCGGTCAGGCAGAATGCCGAGAGCATCTCGCCCTTCGCCATCGGCACGAGGAATCGTTCCTTTTGCGCGTCGGTGCCGAAGCTGCTGATCGGCATGCACCCCACTGAATTGTGCCCGCTCATGATCGTAGCGCAGGCCGCATCGCCTGCGGCGATCTCCTCGAGCGCCAGCGCGAGCGATACCGCATCCGCGCCGACGCCGCCCCAGCGCTCTGGCACCGTCATGCCGAGAAGACCGAGCTCACCCATGCGACGCAGCGCTTCGCGCGGGAACACGCCCCCTTCGTCCCATTCCGCCGAATGCGGCGCAAGCTGCTCGCGCGCGAAGGCGCGAGCCGTGCCCTGGATCATCGCCTGCGATTCCGTCAGGATCATGCTCTCTCATCCCTGATGCGCGCGCCGTCGGCGTGGGGGCGGCGCAGTTTCTTCCACACTCCCGCAGCAGACAGCACCACGGCACCGTGGTGGCTCAGGCTGCCGCGGACGAAAACCAGCGTACGCGTGATCTGGGTCACCGTCGCCTCCCCCTCGATCCAGTCGCCGGGCTTCGCCGCCGACACGAAGTCGCAGTGCAGGCTCACGGTGACCACGGGGGTTTCCAGCCCGACCGCCTGCATCACGGTCAGGCCCAGCACCTGGTCAGCCAGCGTCATCAGCATGCCGCCATGCACCGTCTCGCGAACGTTCCCGTGGCGCGACTCGGCGAGGAAACCGAATCGCACGAGGTCCCCTTCCCGAACATACAGCGGGCCGACGGCTTCCGCGAAGCGCCCGTCCGCGATGCGGCACGGGACGAAGCCGGCGGGCACGGTGGGCACGTGCGAGTGCGTGATCATGTCGAGGACGCCTCCGACTCGCGCTGCCGCCAGAGGTCGGTGGTCAGCACGACCTTCCCTTTGACGCGCCGGTCGCGAAGCTCCGCCATGGCTCGGGCCGCCTCGTCCAGCGGATATGCCCCAGCCAGCTCGGTACGCAACAGGCCTTTCTCGTAGAGGGCGAACAACTCGGCTTGCGCCCGTCGCATCCACTCCGGATGCCATTCGCGGTAGTCGCTCCAGTGCAGACCGATTACTGCAACGTTCCGGAGCAGGATGCGGTTCGCAGGGATATTCGGAATTCGGCCACCGGCGAATCCGAGCACCACAAGCCGCCCCCGCCACGCAAGCGAGCGAAACGCGCCGTCGAAGACGTCGCCGCCGACGACCTCGAGGACGACATCGGCACCCTTTCCGCCAGTCAACGCGTGTACGTCGTCGCGGATCGAGTTCCGCAGGTCGGCTCCGGACAGGTCGACAATCGCATCGGCGCCCGCAGCTCGCGCAACGGCACCCTTCTCGGCAGTGCTCACGCCTGCGAGCACGCGCGCGCCCAGCGCCTTGGCGAGTTGCACGCAGCCCAGGCCGACGCCGCCAGCTGCCCCGGTCACGAAGACGACTTCGCCGGGCTGCAGGTTCGCGCGCTCGACCAGCGCGAAATACGCCGTCTGGAAAACGAGTGCGAAGCCTGCGGCCACGAGGAAATCCATGCCCCGAGGCAGGACGAAGCAATTCGCCTGCGGTGCCAGCAGTCGTTCGCAATACGCCCCGCTCTCCACGAGAACGAGGACACGATCGCCCACCGCACAGGTGTGAACACCTTCCCCCACGGCCGACACGATGCCGGACGCTTCCTTGCCGGGGATGAATGGCGGCGTCGGCAGGATCTGATACCGCCCACCTGTCACGAGGAGGTCCGGAAAGTTCACCCCGGCAGCCACGACGTCGACGACCACCTCGCCCGGCCCCGGCACGGGGTCCGGCCAGTCCTGCAGGCGCAGCGCCTCGATGGCACCGAACGCATGCGCGACTACCGCTTTCATCGTGAGGCCTCCAGCCGTCGGGTTAGTGAAGGCATGCGACCCACCACCGTCGCGTCGGCGGCACGAGGATGGGGGAGCCTGTTGCTGAATGACTGTGTCGTTGAATGACTGTTCATTCATTTTATTTGGTACCCTGCCTGCATGTCAAGGAAACGCGACATGCCGGAACAACGGCGCAGCCCTATACTCGCCACATCGAATGAGCGGCCGTTCAATATGTACGTCTCCTTCCTAACAGTGCGCATCGCCAAAATGGGCATGTGCGCGCTCGAGCTATCCTACGACACCGAGGAACCGCGCGAACACGTGCAGGCAATTCGTGGGTAGCCGACTGAACCGAGGACCCAGCAGATGGATTTCGACGCGATTCTGATTCCGCCACGCCGGGCCGCCATGGTCGCGCAGCGACACTGGCGCGACCGCACCATCAACGACGCCCTCGACGCCTGCCTGGCGAACTGCCCCGACAAGCCCGCGCTGAAAGCACTCTCGGTGGAACGAGGCACGACGCGCAGTTTCACCTACCGGGAACTCGCGACACTGGCTGACCGGATCGCGGTCGGTTTCTCTCGCCTCGGCATCGAACGCAACGACGTCGTGTCTTGCCAGCTGCCCAACTGGTGGGAGTTCACGCTCGTCTACCTTGCATGCTCGCGCATCGGCGCCGTGATCAATCCGCTGATGCACATCTTTCGCGAACGCGAACTGTCGTTCATGCTGGCCCATGGCCACAGCAAGGTCGTCATCGTTCCAAAGCAGTTCCGCGGCTTCGACTACGAGCAGATGCTGCGTGGCCTGCAACCCACACTGCACGACCTGCGTCACGTGCTGGCTGTGGGCGGCGAGGGCCCGGACAGTTTCGAGGCGCGCCTGACCACGCCGGCCTGGGAGTGCGAAACCGACGCGCCCCAAATCCTGAGGCGCGGCCGCCCGCACCCCGACGATGTGATGCAGCTGATCTACACGTCCGGCACTACCGGCGAGCCGAAAGGCGTCATGCACTCCGCCAACACAGCGATGTCGAACATCGTTCCGTACGCGGAGCGCATGCGATTGTCCAGCGAGGACGTCGTGCTGATGGCCTCTCCGATGGCCCACCAGACCGGATTCCTCTATGGCCTGATGATGCCGATCATGCTGCAGGCCCGCGCCGTGCTGCAGGACATCTGGGAACCGGCGCGCGCCGTCGACCTGATTCGCGACGAAGGCGTCACGTTCACCATGGCTTCCACGCCCTTCCTGGCGGATCTTGCGCGGACCGTGTCGCAGTCCGGCAAGCCGATTCCCAGCCTGAGAACCTTCCTTTGCGCGGGCGCGCCGATCCCCGGGCCACTGGTCGAACAGGCCAGGGAGGCGCTGGGCGCGAAGATCGTCTCCGCATGGGGCATGACCGAGAATGGCGCGGTGACGACGACGCTGCTCGACGACGACGACGAGCGCTCGGTCAATACGGACGGCTGCCCGCTCCCGGGCATGGAGGTACGCATCGCGGACCTGGATGGGAAACCTCTTGCCGCAGGAACGATCGGCAGGCTGCTGGTTCGTGGCTGCTCGAACTTCGGTGGCTACCTGAAGCGCCCTCACCTGAACAGCACCGACGCGGACGGCTGGTTCGACACGGGCGACCTCGCCGTGGCGGACGCACGCGGGTACATCCGGATCAGCGGTCGTACCAAGGACGTCATCATCCGGGGCGGAGAGAACATTCCGGTGGTCGAGGTCGAGGCCCTGCTGTACCGACATCCATCGGTCGCTCAAGCGGCCATCGTCGGCTACCCCGACGAGCGACTCGGTGAGCGAGCCTGCGTATTCGTGGTCACCAAACCCGGCCAGACACTCGACTTCGCGTCGATGATCGGGTTCCTGAAAAGCCAGAAGCTCGCCACGCATTATCTTCCCGAGCGGCTCGAAATCCGCGATGCGATGCCTGCGACTCCCTCCGGCAAGATCCAGAAGTTCAAGCTCCGCGAAATGCTGAAGGTGGAGCCCAAGTGACGCAAACCTCCGATCCGGCGGCCGACCTCAAGGGATGCAGGCCCTGCCGCTGACGTCGAGCACGGCGCCACAGACGAAGCTCGCACCCGGCGAGCACAAGAAGGCGACGGGCCAGGCGATCTCTTCCGGGCGCGCGAGCCGAGGCACCGGCATGGTTCCCGGAGCCGACTCGTCAATGTCGGCGAGCATCGACACGGCGGTCCGGCCCAACGCCAGGCCGTTGACCAGCACCTGTGGTGCGGCGCTGCGAGCCAGCGATCGAACCATCGTGTCCAGCGCAGACTTCGAGCCGGCATCCTGAAGCGGGGAACTCGTGCGGCTCCCGCCAATGTGTGTCGTATCCGAACCGATCAGCACCAGTCGTCCCCGACCGCGCGCCTTCATCCGGGGAATCAGCGCGAGCGCCAGGCGAGCCGGCGCGCGAACGTTCACGTCCATCGCGAACTCGAAGTCGTCGTCCCAAGCCTCGTCATTCCGGTCGCTGCCCGGCGAGACTTCCGCGTTTAGCACGGCTGCGTCGATGTCCCCGACAGCGTCGCACAGCCGATCGATCTCACGGCGCGAGCCAATGTCGCACGCGAGGAAGACGTGCTCGCCGCCGTCGACGCGTAGAGCCTCCAGGAGGCCAGCCACCGGCAGACTATCGGCCAGGACGAGATCTGCGCCCAATCCCGCGCAAAGCCGGGCGGTCGCCTGTCCGATTCGGCCCGAAGCACCGGTCAGGAGGATTCGCATGCCACTCAGGTCGTAGGGTCGCGGCGCGCAACTGCGCGCGCCTACCCATTGTTTGCGCCGATTCAACGGGTCGAGAGCCGGAAACGGGCGCTCCCTGCTTGCGTCACGCAGGCCGTCGGCGACCGGAACCGGCAGGGCCGGCATCGCAAAACCTCGCGCTGCAACGACCCGATCGAACAGGCCGCGCCCCACGAACGCGGAATCGGCGAAAGCCTGTTCGAGAGACTCGACTACGGAGACACACGCGTCGGTGCCGGCAAAGCGCTGACGCCAATCGGCAGCAGTGCGCGCTGCGATCCGCTCGGCGACCTTGCGAATCGTGCTTGCGGGATCGACTCCATCGTCGCGGTCTGCTTCGGCAAGCCCGATCCCGTCGCAGAACGTCTGCCAGAATCGTTCCTCGATCGGGGCGGCGGCCAGGTACTCGCCGTCGGCCGTCCTGTAGATCCGGTAGCGCGGCGAGCCACCTGTCGTCAGTTCGGCTCCTGGGCGCGGCCAGCGCCCGCCAGCCAGGCCCGCCGAGATCCCCCAGTACGCGAAAGTGAACAGGTTGTCGCACATCGCCACATCGACGTGGCAGCCTCGGCCAGTGCGCGCCCGCTGCTGTAGTGCGAGCAGGATGTTGATGACGGCCGGATAAGCGCCGGCCCCGATGTCGGCTGCGAGAACCGGCGGCAAGACGGGCGCACCATCGCCTGCCCGGCTCAGCCCGAGGATGCCTGTCTCGGCCATGTAGGTCAGGTCGTGCCCCGCCTTCAGGGCGCGTTCGCCGGTCTGGCCGTAGCCGGTGATCGAACAGTAGATCAGGCCTGGATTGTCGGCGCGAAGCGCCTCGTAGCCGAACCCGAGGCGCGCCATCACGCCAGGCCGGAACTGCTCGATGACCACATCGGCGGCCCGCGCGAGCTCGCGAACATGCGCGCGATCACCGTCGTTCTTCAAGTCGGCGCACAGGCTCGTCTTGCCCCGGTTGAGTAGCGCAAAATTGCCGCTCGCGCCGGCCCACGCGGGTTCATAGCTGCGCATCTCGTCGCCGACGCCCGGCCGCTCGACCTTGACCACCTCGGCGCCTGCCTCGGCGAGCAGCAGACTGGCCAGCGGCCCTGGAAGCAGGTTCGAGAAGTCGAGGACCCTGATCCCCGCGAGCGGCAGCGCGGCGGTCGACTCCATGGCAAGCTGGCTCACACCGCGACGTGCTTCTTGAGGTCGGCCATCGACATGCCCTCCACGGTGCCCTGATCGACAACCGCACCCTTGGAGAGCACGTAGTAGCGTTGTGCGACCCGATGGACCAGGCTGAAGTTCTGCTCGATCAGCAGGATGCTGGTGTCTTCCCCGGCAAGCCGGACCAGCGTCGCCGCGAGCTCGTCGACGATCACGGGCGCCAATCCCTCGCTCGGCTCGTCCAGGATCAGCAGCGCGGGATTGGCCATCAGCGCGCGGCCGATCGCCAGCATCTGCTGTTGTCCCCCGCTCATCGCCGTACCCGGCGTGTCGGCACGCTCCCTGAGGATCGGGAACAAATCGCAGACCGACTCGAAGTTCCACTTCCCCGGTCGCCCGACCGCGGCACCCAGCGCCAGGTTCTCCCGAACCGTGAGTCCGGGAACGATGCGGCGCCCCTGCGGCACGACCGCGATCCCGGCCCGCGCCGCGGTGAAGTGCCTGATCGATGCCTGCGCCTGGCCCTGGAATGCGATCTGCCCGGCACGCACCCTCGCGATGCCAAGGCATGCGTTGACCACTGTCGTCTTTCCGACGCCATTTCGCCCGAGGATCGCAACCCGTTCTCCAGCGCCGACCTCGAGCGAGACTCCATGGAGGATCCTGGCCCCGCCGTAGTAACCGTCGACCGACTGCAGCCTCAGCAGCGTCATTCGATGCTCGATCCGAGATAGGCGCGAACGACCTCAGGATTGCCACGGATTTCCTCGCGCGTGCCTTCCGCGAGAACACGGCCGAGGTTCAGCACCGTGATCCGGTCCGACACGGCGAAGATCACCTCCATGTCGTGCTCGACCAACAGCACGGTCACGCTCCAGCTGCTGGCGAGGTCCTTGAGCAGTCGCGCCAGAACGATCGACTCGTTGATCGACAGCCCTGCGGCGGGCTCGTCGAGCAACAGCACCGACGGGCGCCCGACCAGCGCCAGCGCGAGGTCCAGCCGACGCTGGTCACCGTACGAGATGTCTGCAGCCCGGCGGTCGGCAAGGTCGAGAAGCCCCAATGCAACGAGCACTTCGTCCGTATTGTCGGTTTCCGCCATCCGCGCTGCCAGCGCCACCTGCTCCCTGACCATCAGGGCCGGGAAGATATTGGTCTTCTGGAACGACCGCGCCAGTCCCGCACGGCGGCGCGCCTGCGCCGAGAGGCCGCTGATGTCGCGTCCATTGAAAACCACGGTCCCGCCCGTTGGCCCTCCCCGGCCGCAAAGCGCGTCCATCAGTGTCGACTTCCCGGCACCGTTCGGCCCGATGAGCCCGCGAATTTCGCCCGGTTCGAGTCGCAGCGAAACCTTGTCCAGCGCGGCGAACCCGCCATAGCGCCGGGTCAGGTCGATCCCCTCGAGTGCCAGGGTCGTCATGCCTTCCTCGCTTCGCGCGAGCGCCGGTTCAGCCGGTTCAGCCGGTTCAGCAGGCCACTGATGCCCTGAGGCAGCAGCACCGTAACCACGATCAGCATCGCACCGATGATCGCGGGCCAGTGTTCGGTCAGATCGCCCATCGCATTCTTGACGACAAAGAAGATCACGGCTCCGAGGGCCGGGCCCCAGATCGCCTGCGGCCCTCCGATCACGGCCATGATCAATGCTTCGCCCGACAGGCTCCAGTGCAGCGCCCCGGGGGTCACGAAAGCGTTGTAGAGCGCAAAGAGAACGCCCGCCAGTCCACCGACCGCTGCCGACAGCGCGAACACCAGCGCCCGTGGAACGAGGGTGTGATAACCGACATAACGGGCCCGCTCCTCGTTCTCGCGGATCGCCACGGTGAGCACGCCGAAATGGCTCCTCGCGACCAGTGTGAGTATTGCGATGACCGCCACCAGCGCACACCAGGAGACGACGAACATCGACGAAGGTGCCTGGAACAACTCGATGTCGATGCCGAACAGTCGGGCGGGCAAGCGCACCGCCATGCCGTCATCCCCGCCGGCGAGGCCTCGCCACCGCAACATGAGTTCGTAAAGCGATTGGGCGACCGCGAGCGTAAGCATCGAAAAGGACAGAGCAGGCAAGCGAACGATGATGAGCCCGGCGAAGAACGCGAACGCCGCAGGCACTGCGATCGCAGCCAGCACCGCCAACTCGGCCGGCATCGCGTCCAACTTGCCATTCAGCGCCATCAGGTATGCCGCCATGCCGAAGAAGGCCGCATGGCCGAAACTCGTGAGCCCGTTCTGGCGAATCATGAAGCCGATCGAGGTCGCGAGGATGGCGTGGATGACCGCCTGGGTCATCAGCGTCAACGCAAGCTGGGAGCCAACCACCCAGGGAACCGCGAAACCCGCGGCAGCAAGCAGTCCGGCCGCGAGCACGACCGTCGGGGTGCGCCGTTCCGCCGCGATGGAGGCTGCCGCGACTTTGGCCTTGTCTCGCGGAACCGCACTGCTCATTTCCGCGGCCCCGCGAGTCCTTGAGGGCGCAATCCCAGCACCGCTGCCATGATCAGCAGCGGAATCACCGACGCGACCTCCGGAACGTACACCAGCCCCAGGTTGTGGAACTGCCCGATCACGAGCGCGGCGACGAAGGCACCGGTAAAGCTGGTCAACCCGCCTGTAACGACGACGATGAAACAGTCGATGATGATGTAGCCACCCATGGAGGGTGACAACGCCATCAGCGGCCCGGCGATGGTGCCCGAGAGCCCCGCGAGCCCAGTCCCGATCGCCACGACGAGCGCGCTGAGGCGATCGGTGTCGACGCCCTGCATCGCCGTCGTCACCGGGTCCACGCTCGACGCACGGACATACAGCCCCACCTTCGTCGATCTGAGCCAGACCGCGAGCCCCAGCGCGACCGCGATTGCCACGGCGATGACGAACAGCCGATAGGTAGGGAACTGCGACCCGAAGAGCGTCACCGACCCGGACAGAGCCTCCGGTGCGGACACCGAGATATAGTCCTTTCCCCAGATCGTCCGGACGGCGTCCTCGAGCACGAACAACAAGCCAAACGTGACGAGCAGCGTCACGATCGGCTCCTCCCTGGACAGCGGCCTGAAGACGAAACGGTCGAGCAGCGCCCCGAAGACCGCAAGCGCCGCGACCGACACGATCATTCCCGTCCAGAAACCGAGATGAGCCGCTGCCGCGTAGGAGACGTAGGCCCCCAGCATGAAGAAGCTGCCGTGCGCGAAATTCGTCACGCGCCGCAGACCGAAGATCAGGACGAGTCCGACGGCCAGCACGTAGAGAAAGCTGCCGTAGACCAGGCCGTTGATTACCTGAATCATCCTGCCGGACTCTTCGTCGTGTCCCACCCGCGGCGGCGCGGGGGCGGTACCCGGCCACTCCGCCGCGCGCGGGAACCAAGCGCCGGGATCAGAGCTTGCAGTTGGCGTCGGGGCCAGGTGTGGCAGTTTGCGCCGGGACTGTCATCTTGATGGCCGGCCTGAGGGTGCCGTTCACGGCCTCCACGATGCCGAAGTAGTTGGGGCCCACCAGTTGGTGATCCTCCTTGCGCATCAGTTGGGTGCCGAGAATCGTCTCGAAAGTGCCTCCCGCCATCGCCTTGGCAACGTCCGCCGGCTTGACGCTGCCAGCCTTCTTCACCGCCTGGAAGATCACCTGCATGCCGATATAGGTCTCGCCTCCGAAGTTGGTCGGCGAATCACCCGGATAGGCCTTCGCCCAGTCGGAGACGAACTTCCTGTTCGCGGGAGTGTCGAGCGTCGCGCTGTAGTTGATGATGGTGTTGATACCCTTGACGACATCGCCGAGAACCTTGACGGTCCCGTCGGTCGTGAAGCTGATACCGGCAGTGGTGACCTTGTCGAACAATCCGAACTGTTTCGCCTGGCGCGCAAAGGTGATTGCGTCGCGCCCTGCCAGCGCAACCCACATCCCCTGAGCGCCGGAATCCAGGACCTTCTGGATGAACGCCGCATAGTCGTTGCTGCCGAGGGGAGGATAATTCTCGGAGACGACGGTCTTCCCGGTTGCAGCGGCGGCGTTGCGGAAGCCCTCTCCGGAGCCCCTGCCCCAGGCGTAGTCGGCCGCCACGATGGCCCACTTCGCTTCCGACCGCGTGGCCAGCCACGGCTGGATGACCGCAGCATCGGAGTAGTCGGGTCGGTTCACGCGAAACAACCGCGGCTGGCACTGCTTGCCGGTGATGTCGTTGGCTTTCGTGACCGTTGCGACGTACAGGGCATTCCAGCGACCGAGCATCGGACCGATCGCGAGCACCTCGCTCGAGGCGATCGTTGCCGTCATGATGTTGTAGCCCTCGAGGGCGAGCTTTTCGGCCTGCTGGCGGGCGAGGTCTGGCTTGGCCTCGGTGTCGAGAAAACGTACCTCGACCTTTCTACCGTCGACCCCGCCCGCGGCATTCGCCTCGTTGACCGCGAACTCGACGGCGCGCTTCACTTCGTCGCCGAGCTGGGAGTACGGCCCGGTAAGCGAAGTCGGCACACCGATCTTCAGCGGCTCCTTCGCGGCCCATGCGCTCGTGGCCAGGACTGCCGAAACTGCGACGGCCGACAGGCCGAGAAACGTCGCCCTCTTCGAATCGATCATCGCACCCTCCTTGAATGAATGTTCATTCAATCATGGGGTCCGGGACGTGTCAAGCACTGCGGACGGGCGGGCGGGCGAGTATTGACCGGCCATTCATTTGCGGTCGACGATGTCGCCTCTTGCACACCAATGAGCCGAGCGCGGCGCCGGTCGTTTGTCCGCGCAAGCTGGCCGGACACCGACGGCGCCGAGTGAACACCTTGCGAGCACTCCTCAGGTTTCTCGATCGAAGGGCGCACTGGGCACTGCCGGTGGGCGTGTTCACCGGCGTGGTGCTTCCGGATCTGGCGGCATTTCTTCGCCCGGTCGTGTTGCCGGCAGTCGTCGGCACGCTGACGATTGCGCTGCTCCGCCTGGACTGGAAGCACTTGCAGACCGCCGCTCGGCATCCGCTTCTCCCGTCGCTGCTGGCAATCTGGCAGTTGATCGTCTCGCCCCTGCTTGCCTGGGCCGCGGCCGCAGTCGTGGGCCTGCCGCCGGACTTCCGGCTGGTCCTCGTGCTACAGGCCGCTGCGCCCCCTATCGGCTCCGCACCTGTCTTCGCGATGATCCTCGGCCTGGACGGGGTGCTGGCCGTGATCGGGACAGTGACGACCACGCTGCTGCTGCCACTCACGCTGACCCCGCTGGTCGGCCCGTTGCTGTCGGCGGCCGGTGTCGAGATCGATCTCGGCGCCTTTCTCGTGCGCGTCTCACTGGTGGTCGTCGCCCCGTTCGCCGTCGCCAGCCTGATTCGCCGGTTTGCGGGCATCCATAGACTGACTCGCAATCGGGACCTGCTCGGCGGAGCGAACGTCTTGCTGCTGGTGCTCTTTTCGAGCGCCCTGATGGACGGCGTGACGGCCCGATTCCTGAGGGATCCGGCGTATGTTCTTGCGTTGCTGCTTCTCGCGTGCGTCGCGACGATGGCCCTGCATCTGGCCGGGCTCGCGCTCTTTCGTCGCGCCGGCGTGACTGCTGCCTACAGCGCCTCGCTACTCAGCGGAAACCGCAACGTCGGAATCATGCTGGTGATCACCGCCGGCACCGCTACGGAGGCGTTCTCGCTATACGCGGGTATCGCACAGATTCCGATGTATTTCGCACCGCTGCTGCTGATGCCAATGCTTCGTCGAAGCCGTCGTGCGGCCGACGAGTCGCCGTGATCGGGTTGACAGCGATCCGATGGTGCGGTGCCCTGGGCCACGCACCCGTCCCGGACCTTTCCGCGATCCACGGATATTTTGACAGGTCCAATGTTTTCCCTGATGCTTCCAGCCCTCGATATTCTTCCTCCAGGAGCCTCAAAATGCGCCCACCGTTCGCGGTCGCCGTCGCTGCCCTGTGCCTGGCCGCAGCCAGCGCGGCCAGCGCCCAGACGAAGATCAACATCGGCATCGTCACCAATCCGACCTTCGTGCACACGCGCGCGGCCACCTGGTTCAAGGAGTGCCTGGACAAGCAGGTGCCCGGCAAGTTCGACGTCGTGATTCACCACTCGGCGGTGCTCGGCAGCGAGACGCAGGTGCTGCAGCAGATCCAGCTCGGCACGACGCAGATGTCGGTGAGCACCACCGGGCCGGTCGAGGCCTTCGTGCCCGAAATCAAGGCGCTCGAAATGCCGTTCCTGTTCCCGTCGTACGAGGCCGCCGACAAGGTGCTCGACGGCCCGATCGGCCAGGACCTGCGCCGCCGCTTCGAGAAAGCCGGCTTCGTCGCCCTCGCCTTCCTCGACAACGGCTTTCGCAACGTCACCAACTCCAAGCGCGACGTGAAGGAGCCGTCCGACCTGAAGGGGATGAAGATCCGCACGATGGAGGCGCCGACCCACCTGGCGATCTGGCGCGCGCTCGGCGCCAACCCGACGCCGATGGCATGGCCGATCTTCACCCAGCTGCAGCAGGGCGTCATCGACGGCCAGGAAAACCCGATCGCGGTCATCCACGCCGCCAAGCTGCCCGAGGCCGGCCAGAAGTACCTCTCGCTCACGCGCCACGTCTACTCGGCGCTGGTGTTCGTGGCCAACAAGCGCTTCGTCGACAACCTGCCCGCTGCCGAGCGCAAGGCGGTCGGCGAGTGCGCGCAGACCGCGGCGCTCGCGGGCCGGCGCTACATCCGCGACAACGAGCGCCAACAGCTGGCCGAACTCAAGGCGGCCGGCATGCAGGTCGACGAGAACCCCGACCTGGCGGCCTTCCGCAAGGCCACGCAGCCGGTGATCGACTCGCTGTCGGGCGACACGAAGAAGCTGGTCGAGCGGATCCGCGCAGAGGTGAAATAGCGCCCGCACGCCAGGTACGCGCCGATGGGGTCCCTGCTGCGGCTCAGCCGCGCCCTGAACGTCGCGGTTGAAAAACTGCTGATGGTGATCGGCGCGGCCATCTGCGTGATCCTGTTCGCGCAGGTGGTGTTCCGCTATGCAGGCGACTCGCTCGGCTGGTCGGAAGAGGTGAGCCGCCACCTGCTGGTGGCGATCACTTTCCTCGGCGGGACGGTCGCCTACAAGCGCGCAAGCTTCATCGGCCTGCAGGGCATCGGCCACAGCCTCGGGCCCGCCTTCCAGCGCTCGGTCGTGCTCGTGCTGCAGGTGCTCACGCTGGCGTGCTTCGCGCTGATCGCCTGGTTCGGCGCGGCCTACACGATCAAGGCAGCCGAGCACACCTCGGCCTCGCTGCAGATCCCGATGTCGATCCCCTACTCGGTGATCCCGATCTCGGCGCTCGTCTTCATCGTGCACGTGCTGGCCGACATGGTCGCCGCACGCGAGAAGCATCCCCGATGATCGTCGCGCTCCTGTTCGGGGGGCTGTTCCTGCTGATCGCGCTGGGGCTGCCGATCGCCCTGTCGATCGGCCTGCCGGCGATCGGCGCGATTCTCGCGCCGGGGGTCTTCCCGCCCGAGGTCGACACGGCGGGGCTGGGCCAGACGATCATCCAGCTGCTCTTCGCGGGCGTCGACTCGTTCGACCTTCTCGCGGTGCCGCTGTTCATGCTGGCCGGCTCGATCATGGAGCGCGGCGGCATCTCGCAGCAGCTGATCGACTTCTCCGACTCGCTGGTGGGCTGGGCGCCAGGCGGACTCGCCTGCGCAGTGATCGTGGCCTCGATGTTCTTCGCGGGCATCTCGGGCTCGGCGGCGGCCGACACCGCGGCGCTGGGCGCGGTGGCTATTCCGGCCATGGTCCGGCAGGGCTACCCGCCGGCCTTCGCCGCGGCGCTGGTGGCCGCAGGCGGCGCGATCGGCGTGATCATTCCGCCATCGATCCCGATGGTGATCTTCGGCTTTCTCACCAACGTCTCGATCGCCGAACTGTTCGCCGGCGGCCTGTTCGTCGGCCTGCTGTTCGGGCTGTCGTTCATGGGCGTGGCGATCTGGAAGTCGCTGCGCCACGGCTACGGCACGCGCCGCCCGTTCTCGCTGCGGTTCGTCTACGCCTCGTTCAGGAAGGCCCTGTGGTCGCTCGGCGCCCCGGTGATCGTGCTGGGCGGCATCCTGAGCGGCATCGTCACGGTGACCGAAGCGGCGGCGCTGGCCGTCTTCTATGCGCTGCTGGTGGCGATGTGGGTCAACCGGCGACTCACCTGGCGCGAGATGCCCGCATTGCTGGTGGAATCGCAGGTGATCGCGGCAACCATCCTGTTCATCATCGCGATGGCCAAGGTGTTCACCTGGCTGGTGGCGATGCAGCAGACCCCCGCGATGCTGCAAAGCGCGATCGCCACGATGGCGCTACCGCCCTGGGGCCTGCTGCTGCTGGTGATGGCGGGACTGCTGGTCGTGGGCTGCGTGATGGAGACCACTGCCGCGCTCATTCTGATGGTGCCGGTGCTCGCGCCGCTCACCGTGCACATGGGCGTCGACCCGATGCACTTCGGCGTGCTGATGGTGGTGAACCTCGCCATCGGCATGCTCACCCCGCCGGTGGGCATCTGCCTGTTCGTGAGCTGCGGCATCGCCGGGCTGTCGCTGGGACAGGTGGGCCGCGCGATCATGCCGTTCGTGGTGGCAGCGGTGGCCGCGCTGATGGTGGCGAGCTACTGGCCGCCGCTCACGACCTGGCTGCCTTCGCTGATTTACCGGTAGGCGGCCGCGAAGCGTTCGCTATCCGGGAGCGCTCGAAATGGCGCCGTAACTGGAGGCCTCCTCATGACGATCTCGATGTACCAGGCCAGCGTTCCCCGGCTGGCGAACGTCCTCGAAAACCTGTCGAAGATTCTCGACAAGGCGCAGGCGCATGTCGACGCGGGCAAGACCGACCTGGCCACGCTGATGAACTACCGGCTCATCGCGGACATGTATCCGTTCTCCAAGCAGGTGCAGATCGCCTGCGACAAGGCGCGAAGCGTCGTGGCGCGCCTGGCGGGGATGGAGGTGCCGTACTACGAAGACAACGAGGAGACGCTGGCCGAACTGCAGGTGCGCATCGCCCGCAGCGTCGAGTTCATCCGCAGCGTGCCGCCGGAGCTGATCGACGGGACCGAGGACAAGGAAATCGTGCTTCCGGTCACCGGCAAGGAAACGCGCTACAAGGGGATGCAACTACTGCTGGGCCACTCGATGCCGAACGTGTACTTCCACGCGACGACGGCCTACAACATCCTGCGCCAGAACGGCGTGCCCGTCGGCAAGCGCGATTTTCTCGGGAATCCCTGACGGCCGTCCCGCCGCATCGGCCCGAGCGTCCATCCCGCCGTGGGCCTCCTGCACCTGCTGCCGGTCGCCGAGCAGCGCGGCGACCGGCTAGCGACGACGCCGGCAATGGGGAACTCCTGCGAGCTTCGACTTCGCTTCGTTGATCTTCCCGGGTCTTCCGGTTCAGAATGTGCCGGACTGTCCGGCTCCCCACAATCACCGAACCCCCGGAGGTACGTCATGACATCCCGGCGAATGGCTCGAATCGGTGTCGTCGCGGCCTGCGTTCTCGTCGCATCGACGACGCGTGTAGCGATCGCCAAGCCGGCGGACGCGTGCAAGCTGCTCACGCCCGCGCAGGTGGGCGCCGCGCTGGGCGCCCGCACCGGCGCCGGACAGGCGATCGGCAGCACCGGCTGCCAATGGTCCGCGCAGTCGGCCCGAGTCACGCTCGTGCTTTACGACGCGTCCGGGTGGCAGACGATGAATCAACCTCTACCCGGTGTTTCGCGCACGACGCTCGGCGGAGTCGGTGACGATGCGGTCTATTCGACGGTCGGATCGCTGACCACGCTGTCGGTGAAGAAGGGCGACAGCGTGTTCGTGGTCCGTGTTTACGGCGTGCATCCGCAGGCGAACCAGATGGCGGTGGAAAGGTCGCTCGCCCAGGACGCGCTCGCCAACCCGTGAGGCCGCGTTGGCCGTGCAAGCGCCGCGGCGGTCGAGCGACGAATGTCCGTGGCACCCGGTCGCCGGGCCGTCAGTCGGGGTGAGCGAGCTTCCCCGGATATCCGGGAGCACCCAATGAACGCACCGCGTCGCGCACGCGCTCGCCGGCCCTGACACCGGCCTGCCGGGCTCCGGCGTTCACGTGCGTCACGACGCCGTTCTCGTAGCCGTCACCGGCATCGCCGATCCGTGCCGAATCGTGCGAATAGGTCGCGCAGGCCACACCGAGCGCTTCGAGCCTCTCGAGCGCGACGATGCCGGCGCGATCCTTGCCGACTCCGGCGTCGTTGAACAATACCGCACGAGGACGCGCCGCCGCGCGCTCGACGAAGCCGCTGGAGGAGACCCCGCCGTGAGACCCGGAAACGATCACGGCACCGGCGCACGAGCCGTCGATGGCGGTGATCGTGTCGAGCAGCAGGAGTTCGCGCGATGGTATGGACTTGGTCATGCCACGACATTTTAGTCGGCCGAGTGCCCGGGCTTCGCAGCCCCCTACTTCAGCCGGTCCCCCGCAGGGCAGCGGCGATGCCGGCGATGACCACCGCGGCGAGCGCAGTCTGCCGGGCGAATCGGGAATGCAGGCACCGCCATGGCCGGCGCCACCAACGCGCCCCGGACTTGGCACGACCCGCGCTGCGGAGGATACTCTTCCCCTCATCGGCTCGTTTCCGCAGGTGGTCACCATGACGAGCATCCAGCAGGCATTCCAGCCCATCCAGAGGGAACCCGCTGCGCCGGGGTTCCCGTACGCGCCGCCCGACTGGACGCGCGAGACGGCGCTGAAGATCGCGCAGCAGGAACACCTGACCCTGAGCGACGACCACTGGGCCGTCGTGCGCGGGCTTCAGGAGTTCTTCGCGCGCCACGAGGACGGCGTGATCAGCCTGCGCGAGCTGCACGACGCCCTCGAGGAGAAGTTCCACTACAAGGGCGGCGTCAGGTACCTCTACACCCTGCTTCCGGGCGGGCCGATCGCGCAGGGCTGCCGGCTCGCAGGGCTCGAGCCGCCGGCGGGCGCGGTCGACCTGGGATTCGGCAGCGTCGCGTAGCGTCGACGAACGCGGGATGCATCCGGCTATTGAGCACGTGGCTACGGCCTGATCTGCTGTTCGTCCGGGCTGCTCCTCACGGACTCGATCCGTGCCGGCTCGGCGGCGAGATTGCGACTCTCATAGCGCGGGCGTCAGGATCGCCCCCTGCCGCTCGAGATCGCGCTGCAATTCGCCGATCGGTACGTCCCTGCTGCGAACATTGCCCCGGGCGGCCATCGCCGCCGCAATGCCGGCCGCCTCGCCCATCGCGAAGCACGGCCCCGCCACTCGTGCCGACGCTTGCGCAGCGTGCGTCGCAGACAGATTCCTGCCTGCAACGAAGACGTTCTCCAGGCCTCTCACGACCAGGCAACCGTACGGAATGCCGTAGTAGTCCCCGTCGGGAAGAAACTCCCAGGTCGTCCCTCTGCCTCCCTGGTGCGTCTCCAGCGGCCAGGACGTGCAGGCGATCCGGCTCTTCGGTTTGACGCAGTTCCTCACTGCTTCTTCCGTCAAGACCTCTTCGCCCTTGACCAGCCGCGTTTCGCGGATGCCTACCATCGCGCCGATGTCGACGATGCGCGCTCTCTCGAAGCCCGGGACGTAGCGTCGGAACACCTCTTCGTAGACAAACGCCTGCGCCCGTCCGACGCGCTCGGCCTCGGTGAGGTCCTGCGGATTCGTGAGGTCATAGGTGCTGCCGTCGGGGCGCCCGAGTCGCGTGACATTCAGGTGCACGACCCCTTCGATCGGGTTGACGTGCACGCCCGTGGCCGTCCTCGGAAGCGGATAGCCCTCGCTCACGGCACGCTCGAGCAGCTCGCGGATCTGCGGGCGTGTCAGACTTCCGGCAATTTTCGTGTCGACGCCGGCGAGGCGAAACATCGTGGAACCCGCCTGCGTTCGTCCATCATCGCCGAGCGCGTATTCGGCGCCCGCGAACGCCGCAACGTCGCCGTCGCCCGAGCAATCGACGACGACGCGCGGGCAGATCGCTGCCCTTCCGCCCTTGTTCTCGACGATGACTGCGTCGACCCGGTCGCCTTCGCGACGCACGCCGACGACATGCGTATGCAGGAGCGCCGTCACCCCTTGCGCGGCAACCATCTCGTCAGCGACCAGCTTCAGGCAGACCGAGTCGTAAGGCACCCCCAGGATCCGACCGTGGCGGACCGGATCGGATACCGCGTTTCGCTTGCGAAGGCGATCCTCGAGATCCAGGTACAACCCGCCGACGACGCGCGCCAGTCGCGAGTCGTCGACGATCGCATGCGTGCCGCAGAAACCGCCCAGCGTGACGGCGGTCAGGGTACCGCCAAGGAATCCAAAGCGCTCGATCAGAAGGGTCTCGACCCCGCTGCGGGCCGCCGCGCACGCGGCAGCGATTCCGGCCGCACCGCCACCCACGACCAGGACTTCCGGTTCACCGAGGACTGGCGTGCGTCGTTCGGGCTCGAAGATCGTTCGCGTCATGGCAAGGCAACGGCGGCTCGGCACATTCGTCGCAGCGGCAACCGCTAGTAGTCCAACTTGACCCCCGCGGCGGCGACGGCTGCGCCCCACTGCGCCACTTCGTCGCGGATCCTCTTCGCTTCCTGCTCTGGCGTGTTGCCGACGACGTTCGCGCCCATGTCCGTGAGTCGCTTGCGCATCGCGTCGGTATTGATGAACTTGACAATTTCATTGTTGAGCCGCTGCACGATCGCAGGAGGTGTACCCGCGGGCACTGCAACGTTTTGCCACGCCACGACGTGGAAACCCGGCAGGCCGGACTCGGCGACGGTCGGTACGTCGGGCAACGCCGGCGACCGACTGCGGCTGCTGATCGCGATTGCCTTCACCTTGCCCGCCTTGATCATCGCCTGGGAAGCAGGGATATTGTCGAAGAGCATCTGGACTTCCCCTCCGACGAGCCCGGTGAACGCCGGCGCGCTTCCCTTGTAGGGCACGTGCACCATGTCGAGGCCGGCCTTCGCCTTGAAGATCTCGGACGTCAGGTGCTGGGCAGTACCGGCACCGACCGATCCGAAATTGAGCTTGCCCGGATTCCTTTTCGCGTAGTCGATCAGCTCGCGCACCGAGTTCACCGGCAGCGACGCATTGACGATCAGCAGCAGCGGCAACTCGGTGATCTGGGTCACGCCCGTCAAATCCTTGGCCGGGTCGTAGCGCAGGTTTCGGTAGAGGCTCCCGGCGATCGAGTTGGGGCCTGTGCTCCCGAGTACGAGCGTGTAGCCGTCCGGGGCGGAGCGTGCAACCGCTTCGGTGCCGATCAGGCCGCCGGCACCCGGCTTGTTCTCCACGACGACACTCTGCCCGAGCTCCTTGGCGATGCCTTCGCCGATCAGGCGCGCCATCATGTCTGCTGCGCCCCCCGGCGGCCAGGGCACGACGAAGTGGATGGTCTTGTCGGGATAGTTCTGAGCCTGAACCGGCCCCACCCCGGCGGCCAGCGCGACAGCGGTAGTCAGCAGGATCCCAAAGTACCTGTGCAACGCTTTCATGTGCTCCTCCTTCGACGGTATGAAGCGGTATCGACGACCTCAAGCCAATCCGTAACGAACGTTCTTGATCTGCGTGTCGTCCAGCAGGGCCTCCTTGCCTCGCTCCTTGCCGAGGCCGCTTTCGCGGAACCCGCCGAACGGCGCGTCGACCGACGAACGAACTCCCGTGTTCACGCAGACTGTTCCCGCGCTGAGCGAACGGGTCATGCGCATCGCCCTGGACGCATCGCTGGTGAAGACGCACGCGGCCAGGCCGTAGCTCGAGTCGTTCGCGATCCGGACGGCCTCTTCCTCCGAGCCGAACCGGATCACCGTGAGAACCGGCCCGAAGATCTCCTCCCTCGCCACCCTCATCGCATTCGTAGCCCCCCGGATCAGGGTCGGCGCGATGTAGCACCCGCCTGCCAGCTCAGGGCGGGAACGCGGATCGGAGTACGACTCGATGTTCGCCCCCTCGTTGCGACCGATCTCGAGGTAGTCGGTCACCCGGGCGAGTTGGACAGGACTGACGAGCGGCCCCATCTCCGTTGCCGGATCGTCCGGGAGGCCGATTCGCAACGGCCGCAGCTTGGCGGCCAATGCCTCGATGAAGGCGTCGGCAATCGACTCGTGCAGCAGCAAGCGAGTGCAGGCGCCGCAGACCTGCCCCGAGTTGCGAACCATGTCGTTGTAGGCAACTCCCACCGCCTTTCCCAGGTCGGCATCGGCGAAG
Organism: Burkholderiaceae bacterium; assembly: GCA_023954045.1. Lineage (GTDB taxonomy): Bacteria > Pseudomonadota > Gammaproteobacteria > Burkholderiales > Burkholderiaceae_E > Zeimonas. Next base: position 359,101 of record JAMLIR010000001.1, read on the forward strand.
ACCAGCGACGCCGACTTGCCCCCGAGTTCCAGGGTCAGTCGCTTCACCGTCGAGGCGGCCTCGCGGAAAATCTTCTTGCCGGTCACGGTGCCGCCGGTGAAGGAGATCTTGGCGACCCTCGGATCGCGGACCAGCGCCATGCCGACTGGATCCCCGGGACCGTTGACGATGTTCACGACGCCTGGCGGGAATCCGGCCTCCGCGACCAGCGTACCGAGTTCCACCGTCGAAAGCGGCGTGACTTCGGACGGCTTGACGACGACGCAATTGCCCGCCGCCAGCGCCGGCGCCATCTTCAGCAGCGCGATGCTGAGCGGAAAATTCCATGGAACGATCAGGCCGCAGACACCGAGCGGTTCGCGCACTGTGTAGTCGAAGAGCGTCCGATCCGAAACGTCGAGCGTCTCGCCCGCCAACCCGAGCAGAATGCCGGCGTAGTACTCGAGGGTGCCCGGGGCCCCGTTGAGCCAGGCCCTGGAGGCCGCGATGGGCTTTCCGGCGTCGTAGCACTCCAGCCACGACATCGCCTCGACTTTCGACTCCAGCAGCCTGGCCAGCTTCATCAGCATCCGCGACCGGTCCTTCGGAAGCACGTCGCGCCAGGGGCCATGAAAGGCGTCATACGCGGCGGCGACCGCCCGGTCGACGTCCTCGGGACCCGCTTCGCAGACGTCGGCCAGCTTCCTGCCGTTCGATGGATCGTAAGTGGCGAACGTCTTGCCGGATACGCTCGCCACCTCCCTGCCGCCTATGAGCATCGGATAGGGGGTTGAACGAAGGACATCCTCTCGCTTCATCGCTCGTTGCTCCACGAGAGTTCCCTCAGATCGCCGCTTGGTAGAGCGTGACGATCTCGCCGCGATCGGGCTTTCGGCAGTTGATCAGCGTTGAACGCCCCTTCGCGGCCAGGTCCGCGAGGCGCTCGGTCATCTCCGGCTTCACGCCGATCTCGCGCAGGGCCCGGCATGTGCCCGCCGCGTCCCGAAGCTCGATCATTGCCTCGATCCCGACGGCAGCCGCCTCGATGATTGTCATTCCGGCGACGTCGCGCCCCATCAGCCGGGCAATCTGCGCATAGCGCGGCGCAGCAGCCTCGTGATTGAAGCGAAGGACGTGCGGCATCAATGCGCTCAGGCTCTCGCCGTGCGTGCAGTCGACCATCGACTCGACTGCCGTACTCAGTCCGTGGATCGCGTCGTTGCCTTTCTGCGAGATTGCGATTCCGGCGAGATGACTCGCCAGCATCATCGCGCTGCGTGCCGACAGGTCGTTGCCATCCTCGATGGCTTTCAGGAGGTTGCCGCTCACGAGCCGAATCGCCTCCTGGGCACAGACGTCGCCGATCGGGTTCACCTGCACATTGGTGTAGGAGCCCACCGCATGAATGAACGCATCCATTCCGGTCGACGCCGTCATCCGCGCGGGGACGCTGCGGGTGAGCTCCGGATCGAGGATCGACTGGGCCGGCCTGCAACGAACGCTGCGTACCAGGTACTTCTTTCCGCTCGCGTCCTTCACCAGGGCGCCGGTCGTCGCCTCGCTGCCGGTGCCGGCAGTGGTCGGAACCGCAATGAAGCCCAGCGGCACACCGGGCGCATCGTCGACACCCTTGGCCTCGATCTCCTGGATGGTGCGCCCTGACAGCAACTGCATCGAGATGACCTTTGCTGCATCGATCGAACTGCCACCACCCAGCGCGACAATAAAGTCGTGTCCACCGCTGCTGACGCGCGCGACACCTTCGGTGACCTCGGCCATGGTTGGATTCGGCTTGACCTTTCCGAAGACGTCGGCCTCGATGCCCGCGGCCCGCAGCGACCCGGCAACCTTGTCGGCGAGGCCGATCGCCACGAGTCCCGGATCGGTGACGAGCAACGCCTTTCTTCCCCCCATCGCGCGCGCACGGTCGCCGAGGCCCGCCACGGCCCCCGCCCCGAACGTGACGTTCGGAGGCCAGGTCACCGCAAAGGCAAGGCCATCGAACTCCGCGTACTCCTTCATTCCCATCTCCCTGATCACGTTTCCAGAATGCGAGTCACGTGGCGGACGTCCTCGCAACGCTCCAGACTGCGCAGTGCCCCGATCGCCTCTTCGATCTTCTGCGGATCGAGCAGTCCCGAGGCGCCCTCCCGAAACTTGATTGCGTGATCGAACGGCCTGTCCCTCGCGCCGAGAAGCTGCCTGCGCTCCTCGACGTACTGGCGACTGTCGTCCATGGTCACGCGCACGCGCGCACCGTACTGATAGTCGGCGTAGTAGGCGGCGTGCATCACCGGGTCGGCGCGGAACTCGATGCGCGAACGCAGATGCCGCACCTCGTCGGAGAAAATCCGGTCATTCAGGTACTGGCGGTATCCGAGCTCGCCGTCGACCAGCGAAGCCATGATTCCGTAGCCGGCATCGAAGCAGAGCGCGACATGGGTAATCGCCTCCTGCCGGACCTGCTCGTAGACGTCGGGTTCGAGCGCCTGGAAGCGCGAAGCGACGTAGAGCATGACGCCCGGCCCCTCGATCTCAAGCTTGCTTACGCGAAACGGATCGAAATCCGGAATGCGCGCCCTGAGGGCGATCGCGCATTCGATCGCAGCGAGGTTGTAGGCGCACGACGGATGGCGCTTCGTGTTCAACGTCCGCGTGTACCACTCCCGCCCCAGGTCCTTCAGGAGCTCCGTCTGATCGACGACCTCCGAAACGGTGCTCAGCAGGCCGGCAGGATGTTCGATCATGTCGAGATTGCCGACGAGCCCCTCCTTCGCAAGGGAAGCCGCGACAATCCCCCACATCGCCGGCAGGCCGTTGCAGAGCACCTTGCTGTCGCTCATCCAGCCGATCGGACAACTCTCCATCGCCAGAAAGCCGGAGTGGCTCACGGCGCGTCGTGCCTGGATCACGTCCAGTCCGAGAAGACGGCTCGCCAGCAGCGGCGTCTCGATCTGGTGATTCGGCATCGAATTCCCGACGTAGGCGCCCCTCTGGATCGCCCGCGACGTACGGCCGTTGATCTCGTTGCCGATCACAATCGCCGTGACGATCTCGCGCCCCGGCGCTCCGACCATCTCGCCCACCGCGAGCGCTGTCGGGACGACCGCAGCGCCCGTGTGACTGATGATGACCCAGTCGTCCCACTCGATGATCTGCGCTACAGCCGAGTTGTACAGCGCAGCCGACGGGGCTGGCATCCGTCCCGGGGCACCCAGAAGGGTCGCCGTCTCGCCGGCCCCGAGGATTCTCAGGCCCGCGGCAATCCTGGCGGCGCCCGGCATCTTGCTGCCTGCATAGCAGGATCCGATCGTCGCCAGAATCTGCTCGCGCGCGATCTCGACGACATCCGCAGGAATGTCCTCGAACTTCAGCTCGAGTGCGAAGCGTGCGTAAGCCTCGGTGACGGCCGGGCTCTGCTGCGCCCCGGCATCGCCAGACCCCGCCGGTTGCAGCGCCGCACTACTCATTGCCAGCCGCCCCGGACAGCATGGTCGTCTGCAGAAGCATCGAAAACTGCATCAACAGGCGTCTCTGGTCTTTCGGAAACGGGGCTCGTCCGGCGAGAATGATCGCCATTACGTGAAGCTCTCCGGTGAAGACTCGCGACCAGTCCTTCGGATTCATCCGGATCGTCGCGTGCGGTGTTCGCCAGGAGCCTTCGGGCTCGAAATCGAGTTGCGCCCGGCGCAGACAGAATTCGACGATCTCACCCGTCGTAGACTCGCAGCGAATCGCCCGGCCCAGCGCCCCCTCCAGCCGCGCAGACACAAGTCGACCTTTCTGCACGCTCCACAGGCGCGCGAACCGGGACAGACCGATGTAGAGCGGGCGAGCGTTCGGATCCGGCGTTGCTGGCGATTGCATTGCTGGAACAACCTGTCGGAGGTAGGGTTCACTTAGTGAACCGTCGGTTCATTTTGAAGTCATGATAGGCGCCTTGAAAGATCCGCGCAAGCGCATATCCTTGCTGCGATGCGGCGTCGCCGTGCCGGAAATGAGTGACCCGGGGTGCGCTGCCACAGGAGACGCTAGAGGACATCCATCTTGCTCAAGACCAACAGATCCCTTTCCAGAGGCCTGAGGATCCTCCGGGCGTTCAACGACCTCCCCCAGCCGACCCTGACCGAACTCGCCAAGCGTGTGGACCTGACGAAGGCCACCTGCCTTCGCTTTCTGCAGACGCTTCAGGACGAGGGCTATCTGGATTGCGACGAGTCGCTCAAGCGATATCAACTGCGACCGCTGGTGCTGGAACTGGGCTATGCGGCGCTGACCAGCATGTCGCTTCCGGTCGTCGCCGGCCCGGAAATGCAGGCGCTCGCCGATCGAACGGGGGGTGCCGTGAATCTCGCGGTGCTCGACGGACACGAGGTCGTGATCGTCGGCCGCCACGTCGCGCACGCCGAGAAGAGCCGGCTTGTCACGATGAACCTGCACGTGGGGATGCGGCTGCCCGCGCATTGCACGGCCATGGGCCGAGTGCTGATCGGGGCGACCCATCCAGACGTACGTGCCTTCGTCGCGACGATGCCTCTCGAAAAGCTCACCCCGAAGACGCTGGTCAACCGCCCGCGCCTCGTCAAGGCGATCATCGATGCGGCCGAGCGCGGCTACGAGGTCGTCGAAGACCAGCTCAGCCTCGGCTACGGCGCGGTCGGAATCCCACTCGTGACTCCGCGCGGGCAGAAGTTCGCGCTGACGGTCTCGTTCACGACCTCCGCATACACGTACCCGAAAATCGTGAAGGAGCTGCTGCCCGCGCTGAACGAGGCAGCGGGGCAGCTTGCCCGGCTTCTGGCGGCGAAGTAGCCGTGGCGGCCCCCGACGACACGCGGTGCGGCGCCTTCGAGCCCTGACGGCCGCCTCTCGCCAGCGGCAAGGGACCGGCGGACAATTCCCCCTGCAATCGTCGGCAAGCGGCCGCATGCAGGAGGTGCGCACGTGATCCGCTTCACCTTGAACGGTCAACCTGTCGCGCTCGACGTCCCCGCAAGCCGAAACCTTCTCTGGACGCTGCGCACGAAGCTCGGGCTCACCGGCGCCAAGTATGGCTGCGGCGAAGGTCTGTGCGGCGCCTGCACGGTGCTCGTCGACGCCCGCCCGGTGCCGGCATGCCGGATCGATCTCGCCCGGGTCGAGGGACGCGACGTGCTGACGATCGAAGGCATCGCGGCCAACGGGCGACTGCACCCGTTGCAGCAGGCGTTCATCGAGCACGGCGCCTTCCAGTGCGGCTTCTGCACGCCGGGGATGCTGCTCGCGTCGCTCGCGCTGCTGCGTCGCAATCCGCATCCGTCGGTCGAAGACGTGCTGCAGGCACTCGACGGCCACCTGTGTCGATGCGGCGCCCATCAGCGGATCGTCGCCGCCGTCCAGGCGGTCGGTCGCCAGGCCGGAGCGGGTCAATGAAACCACCTCCGTCACCCGGTCGCCGCGACTTCTTTCGCCGCATCGGCGGCGGCATCGTCGTGCTGGTCGCGCTCGACGCGCCCGAGAGCTTCTCGCAGCCCGCGTTTCGCGGCTACCCCGAAGACTTCAACGCGTACCTGGTGATCGGGCGCGACTCGCGCGTCACCGTCTTCTCCGGGAAGATCGAGATGGGCCAAGGCGTGCTCACCTCGCAGGCGCAGCTGGTCGCCGAGGAACTCGGCGTCGATCTCGGCGCGATCGACATGGTGCTCGGCGATACGGCGCGCTGCCCCTGGGACATGGGCACCTTCGGGTCGCTGACCATTCGGATGTTCGGGCCGGCGCTGCGGGCCGCTGCGGCGCAGGCGCGCCTCACGCTGATCACGCTGGCCTCGAAGCGGCTGGGCGTTCCGGCCGGGCGGCTCGTTGCGCGCGGCGGGGTCGTCTCGGTCGACGGCGAGCCGGCCCGCGCGGCGAGCTACGGCGAGTTGTCGCAGGGTGCCGCCATCGCCGAGGTCGTGGGCCGCAAGGCCGTGCTGCGCGCGGCATCGGAATTCAGCGTGATGGGCCGATCGCCGCTGCGCCTGGACGGCGTCGAGAAGGTGACGGGCGCCGCGAAGTTCGCGGCCGACATCCGGCTGCCCGGCATGCTGCACGCGCGGATCGTGCGGCCGCCCAGTCACGATGCGCGGCTCGAGCGAATCGACACGAGCGGGGCCGAGGCGATTGCCGGCGTGTCGGTCGTGCGCATCGAGGGCCTCGTCGCGGTGCTGCACGAAGACCCCGAGACCGCCGACCAGGCGCTCGAACGGGCGAAGTGTGACTGGAAGACGACCCCGTCGGCGCTGACCCCGGAGACCATCTTCGAGCACCTGATGGCCACGCCGACAGGCCGAAGGATCACGCTCGATCGCGGCGACCTGGCCGGCGCGCGCGCGAGCGCCTCGGCGCGCTTCGAGAGCGTCTACCGCAAGGGGTACGTCGCCCACGCGCCGATGGAGACCCACACCGCGCTCGCCGACGTTCGCGACGGCAAGGCGACGATCTGGGCGTCGACGCAGACGCCCTTTCCGACGCGCGACCTGGTCGCGCAGCGCCTGAAGATGAAGCAGGACGACGTCCGCGTGATCACCCCTTACGTCGGCGGCGGGTTCGGCGGCAAGAGTGCCGGACCGCAGGCGATCGAGGCGGCGCTACTGTCGGCCGCGACGCGCCGGCCGGTGCAGGTCGCTTTCTCGCGCGCCGAAGAGTTCTTCTACGACACCTTCGATCCGGCCTGCGTCGTGAGAATCGCTTCTTCGCTCGGCCGCGACGGCAGGATCGCGACGTGGGACTACGAGGTGTTCGCCGCGGGCGAGCGCGGCTCGGAGTTGTTCTACGACGTCCCGAACGCCCGCATCGAGATTCGCGGCCGGATCTCCTACGAGGCGTCGCCTGCGGAGTCGCGCCTGCACCCGTTCGCAGTGGGCCCATGGCGGGCGCCGGGCGCGAACATGAACGTGTTCGCGATCGAGTCGCAGATCGACCTGATGGCGTCGGCGGCCAGAGAGGACCCGGTGGCCTTCCGCCTGAAGCATCTCTCGAACCGCAGGGTGAGTCGGGTTCTCGAGGCCGCCGCCGACGAGTTCGGGTGGACGCCCGCAGCGGCGCCGAGCGGCCGCGGTGTCGGGGTCGCGTGCAGCATCGACGCGGGCACCTGCGTCGCCGCGATCGCGAAGGTCGAGGTCGACCGCCGAACCGGCAAGGTGCGGGTGGCGCGCATCGTCTGCGCGCAGGACATGGGAATCGTCGTGAATCCGACCGGAGCGACGATGCAGATCGAAGGCGCGCTCACGATGGGGCTAGGCTACACGCTGACCGAGGAGCTGCGGTTCAGGAGCGGCGAGGTTCTCGATCGGAATTTCGACACGTACGCGTTGCCGCGCTTTCGCGATGTGCCGGCGATCGAGACCGTTCTCGTCAGGAACGACGAACTGGCGCCGCAGGGCGGCGGAGAGCCGGCGATTACGGTGGCCGGGGCGGTGATCGCGAACGCGGTGTTCGACGCCACGGGGGTGCGGCACTTCAGGCTGCCGATCACGACTGCGCGGGTGCTCGCCCCCGGTTGATGGCTCGCGCCGCGCCGTCGGCGCGGGGTCCCGCTTCGGCGACTATTGCGCCTGTCCGTCTTCCCGGGTCGCCGCCGCCTCGTCGTCGACCGCCTTCTGCACCGCCCGATAGAACGCTTCGCGCGCCTCGCTCGCGACGGGGTCGCGCGCGCCCCCGCCCCAGTTGGCACTGGAGGCGATCACGATCCTGCGCTTCGGATCGATGAAGATGCCCTGGCCGAAGATGCCCCGCGCGGAGAAGCTGCCGTCGGCGTAGGTCCACCACTGATAGCCGTAGCCGCGGCCGGGCACGCCGATGTCGGCGCGCCCGGTCGTGGCCTCTGCCAGCCAGCCGTCTGGCACGATGCTCTGGCCATCGACCCGGGCGCCGTCGAGGATGAAGAGCCCGAACCGGGCGAAGTCGCGCGTCGCGGCCTGGATGCAGCAGCCGCTGATCTCCTTGCCGGTGCGGCTGAGAATCCAGGTGGCCTGCTGCTCCATGCCGGCCGGCTTCCAGATCTTCTCGGACAGGTACTCCGACAGCGGCTTCTTCGTCGCCGCGCCGACGAGGATGCCGACGAGATTGGTCTCGCCGGTGCTGTAGAGCCAGCGCGTGCCAGCCGGCGCTTCGCGCGGCAGGCGACGCAGGTAACTCACCAGCGCGTCGACGCCGTCTTCGGGCTGGTGGTTGTTGAACCGCGCCACGTCCGAGTTCGGGTCGGCGTAGTCCTCGTTCCACCGCACGCCCGATGTCATCGTCAGCAGCTGGCGGATGCTGACGTCGTCATAGGCCGAACCTTTCATGTCGGGGATGTAGTCGCTGACCTTGTCGTCCATGCTGCGGATGTACCCGTCGCGGAGGGCGGCGCCCACCAGCGTCGAGGTGATCGACTTGGCGACCGAGAAACTCGTCCAGCGCCCGCTGGCGTCGAAGTCCAGCCCGTAGCGCTCCAGGCGCACCTTGCCGTCGTGCACGACGAGCAGCGCCGCACTGCGCTGCCCGGCCATGTACGCGTCGACGTCGAGCGCCAGCTTCAGCGGCGGACCCGGCGGCAGCGGCAGCGGCGCGCCCCCGGCCGGCACGACCCGTGCCTTCGCGAGCACCGGCAGGCGGTCGAGCGCGCGAAACGCCGCATCGCGCTGAGGCTGGCTCCAGAACAGGATGTCGCGGTTGGTGGGAAACGTCGCCAGCAGGCCGCGCGTTTCCTTGTCGAGACCGAGCCAGCCGGCGGTGCCGACTACCACGAGGCCGGTCAGCAATCCGGCAGCGATCTTCCTGAGCTTCATTGGGGAACTCCGGGGAGGCGTGAGCGATGGATGGTACTAGACACGATGCGAGCCTCGCCCCCGGCGCCCGGGCCGCCTCACGGCTTGCGCATCACGACCAAGCCCTTCAGGTACTCGCCTTCCGGGAACTCCAGCGTCACCGGATGGTCGGGGGCAGCCCCCATCGTCTCGACGAGGTAGCCGTCCACCCCTGCATCGGCCCCGGCGGAGGCCACGATCTTGTGGAACAGGTCGGCATTGATCCCGCCCGAGCACGAGAACGTGAACAGTATGCCGCCGGGCTCGAGCAGCTGCAGCGCGAGCCGGTTGATGTCCTTGTAGGCCCGCGCGGCGCGCTCGGCGTGGCTCGCCGTCGGCGCGAACTTGGGCGGATCGAGCACGATCGCATCGAAGCGCGCCCCCTCGCGCAGGAACTGCCGCAGCGAAGCGTTGACGTCGGCATCGAGGAATCGGGTGCGCGCGGCGCCGAAGCCGTTGGACGCCAGGTTCGCGCGAGCCCGCGCGAGCGCCGGCGCGGACGAGTCGATCGACACGACTTCGCCGTCGTCGACGCCCGCCGCGCGCATGCCGGCGAGCGCGGCCACCGTGAAGCCGCCGGTGTAGCAGAAGCAGTTCAGCACCCGGCGCAGCCGCAATCGCTGCACCCAGTCGGCGAAGCGCTTGCGGTTGTCGCGCTGGTCCAGGTAGAAGCCGGTCTTGTGCCCTTCGGCGATGTCGACGCACAGGCGCCAGTCGTGCTCGCGGATCTCCAATCCGGTCGGCGCCGCCGCCGCGCCGCTCGTCGCCGCGCCGCGCAGCCAGCCGGTGGCCGGCGCCAACCCCTCGAGCGCGCGCACGCTCGCGTCCGAGCGTTCGTAGAGCCGCGCAAGACCGGTCTCGCGCAGCAATGCGTCGACGATGACGCTCTTCCAGCGCTCCGCGCCCGCGCTGGTGAACTGCGCGACCAGCGTTTCGGCATAGCGATCGACGATCAACCCCGGCAGCCCGTCGGACTCGCCGTGCACGAGGCGCATACCGTCGCTGCGGATGTCGAAGCGGCTGCGTACGCCGATCGCGCGGGCGCAGGCGGCCGCGAAGAACGCGGCGTCGATGCGCTGCGCCTCGTCGAAACTCCAGACGCGTGCGCGGATCCGCGACTGCGGACTGAACGCGGCCCAGGCCAGGAACCTGCCGTCGTGCGACTCCACGCGCACGGTCTCGCCGGGATCACCCCCGCCCTTCGCGATGGCAGAGTCGAATATCCACGGATGGCGGCGCAGCAGCGAACGCTCCCTGCCGGGATGCAGGCGAATCGTCTTCATGGGCGCATTGTGCGCCCCGCGCTGTCGCGCGTCGCAGCGAGGGGATCGGCCAGCGCCTCAGCCGGGCGTCGTCGGCAGGACCGGCAGGCGGTCAATCCACCTTTGCGCCCGACGCCCTGATCACCTCGCCCCAGCGTGCTGCCTCGCTACGGATGTAGGCGGCGAACTGATCGGGACTCGCACTGCTGCGCGGCTCGACGCTCAACTCCTGGAGTCGCGCGCGCACCGCGGGCTGCGACAGGATCTTCGCCAACTGCCGGTTCAAGCTACCTACGACCTCGGCAGGGGTGCCGGCGGGTGCGACGAGGCCTTGCCAGGCGGCAGCGTCGAAATCCACCGTGCCGGGTACGCCGGATTCGGAAATCGCCGGCACGTCGGGCACCGCCGGCTGACGCTTCGACGTGGCCACCGCGAGCGCGACGAGCCTCCCGGTGCGCACGTGTGGCAGCGCAGGTGCGAAGTCGCTGAACATCACGTTGATCTGGCCGCCGACGAGGTCGGTGATCGCCGGGGCCGAGCCTTTGTACGGAACATGCCGCATCTGGATGCCGGTGGCCGCGCGAAACATCTCGGCGATCAGGTGCTGCGGGCTGCCGTTGCCGGCCGAGCCGTAGATGAGCGCATTCGGGTCGCGCTTGGCCAGCGCCACCAGGTCGGCCAGCGTCGTCACTTTCAGGGACGGACTCACGACCGCGATGAACGGCACGGCGGCGACCAGTCCGACCGGCGCGAAGTCGCGGGCGGGGTCGTAGGTCAGCTTCGGATACAGCGCGGGATTGATCGCGAGGGTCGTGCTGGTGGCCAGCAGCAGTGTGCCGCCGTCGGCAGGGGCACGTGCGACGAAGCTCGCCCCGACGCCGGTCCCGGCGCCGGGCCGGTTCTCGACGACGACCGTACGTCCGAGCGCCGCGCCGAGATACTGGGCGATGAGCCTCCCCAGAAGGTCGCTCGTCCCGCCGGGCGCGTACGGAACCACCAGGACCATCGGCTTGTCCTGTTGCGCCAATGCGCGGGTCGGCGCTGTCGCGACGGCGGCCAGGCCGAGTGCTCCGCCGAGTCCTTGCAGCAGCTTGCGTCGTTCCATGTCCTTGTCTCCTCGTTCGTTCGGGCGTCGGTTCAACCGAATTCGAAGATTCGCGACGCGTTGCCGCCGCGAACCTGGTGGCGGATGGCGCCCGGAAGATTGTCCACGCGAGCGAGGCATCCGGTCATGTCGCCGATGTTGTGCGGATAGTCGGATCCGTACAGGACATTGTCCGGTCCGCATACCTTCACGCACATGTCGAGCGCTTCCTGCGTGAACACGACGGTATCGACGTACACGCGGCGCATGTAGTTGCTCGGGCGCTCCTGTGTGCGAGCGCGGCAGCGCGGGATGCGCTCGTGGCAGATGTCGAGCCGCCCGACAAGGTACGGCAGCGCGCCGCCGCCGTGCGAAGCGATGAGTTTCAGGTTCGGATAGCGATCGAGGAACCCGTCGTAGATACAGCGCGCGATCGCCAGCGACGTGTCGAACGTGAACCCGATCGGCGGAATCAGGTTGTGGTCGGCCATGTCCATTTCGCCGGCGCCCGGCGGATCGGTCGGATGGACCAGGACCGGGAGACGGCGATCGTCGATGGCCTTCCAGATGTCGGCGAACGCCGGGTCGGTGAGCGATCGCCCGCCAATGTTCGCCAGCACCATGACGCCGACCGCCCCCGCGTCGCAGGCGCGGCCGAGTTCCTGCAGCGCTAGGTCCCGGTGCTGCCACGGCAGCGACGCGAACCAGCGGATGCGCTCCGGGTATCGACGCTGCGCCGCGGCCATGTCGTCGTTGACGATCCGTGCGGCCTTCAGGCTGATCTCCGGCCCGCCCCAGTACGCGTTCGGGCAGGTCAGCGAGACGACGGCGAGGTCGACCCGGGCGCGGTCCATGTTCCTGATGCGCAGGTCGTAGTCGAACATCCCCGGGGTGAGCGTCATGAACGGCGCCCCGTCCTTGTGAACGGCCTCGACGCCCGCGTCCACCTGCGCGACCGAGTAGCGCGGGGCGCCATGCCGCTTGAGCAGGTCGAGCCACTCCCTGTTTAGCATGTGCGTGTGGATGTCGACCACGAGGCTCATCTTCGTCTCCGGCAGCTTCGGCAATCCGGGGATCGTTTCACGATCGGGTCACCACGTAAAATTGATTATTTGCCACGATTCATGTCTTCTCTTTATGAATATCAACCTGAGACAGCTCCAGGCCTTCGTCGGCGTATACCGCCTCGGCAGCCTCACACGTGCTGCCGAGCAGATGTTCATCACTCAGCCGGCGGCGAGCGTGATGATCCGACAGCTCGAGGAATCGATCGGCGTGAGGCTCTTCGACCGCACGACGCGCTCGTTGCGTCCGACCGCCGCAGCGCACGAGTCGATCGCACGCGCCGAGCGCATCCTCCGCGAATTCGACCAGCTCGCCGGCGGCTTCGAGGACGTTGCGCGCCGACGGCGCGGATCGCTCGTGCTGGGCGCGACGCCGGCGGTGGCCGCCTCGCTCGTGCCGCCCGCGCTGCTCGAGTTCCGCAAGCGCTGGCCGGCGATCGACGTGACGATTCACGACCTGGCTCCCGAAGACCTCGTCGGCTCGGTGGTCGACGAGACGGTGGAACTCAGCTTCGGCACGCCGCACGGTCCGTCAGCTGAGATCGATCTGGCGCCCCTGCTCAATGACCGGATGTGCCTGATCTGCCCGCGGAACGCGCCGCTCGCCCGTCGCAGGCAGATCGCCTGGAGCGAGATCGCCGGGCATCCGAGCGTCACCGTGAAGAAAGGAAGCGGCATCCGGGCGATCATCGACGAGACGATGAGCCGCCTCGGCCTGCGTTTCGAACCTGCCTATGAAGTCTCCTATCTGGCCACAGCGCTGTCGTTGACGCAGCACGGGCTCGGCGTTTCGGTGCTTCCATCCTATCTCACGCGGTACTTCCACAGCGGCCAGCTCTCGGCGATTCGCCTCGTCGACCCCGTGGTCACGCGCAATCTCTCGATCGTGACCCGAAAGGGTGCGTCGCTGTCGCCCGCTGCGGAGGGCTTCGTCGAGATCCTGCGATCGCAGATCGGCACGGATGCACGCGCGGCGGCAGCGCCCCGAGCGCCCGCGCGCAGTCGCCGCGCACGGGCCTGAGTTCGCCGCGCAGATCGCCGAGCTGTCAGCAGCGCTGCGCACCGGCGCACGCTGCAACTCGCTTCACGGTCAGTGGCTGCCCGGCCCCACGCGGCTGAAGAGTCGCCGCCATACTCCGCCTAGCCAGGCGCCCAATCGCGCCAGCCAATCCCGCCCCACGACCGGCGCCACCGCTCCCGGCGCCACACCCTCGGGCGCAGCGGCCGCAGGCGCCACCGCCCCGAAGCGCTGCTCCAGATGCTCGGCGAACTGCGCGGTGCGCTCGTCCGCACGCCGCTCGAACAGGCGATCGACGACCGGCTTGAGCGGCCCTTCGCCCTTCGCGCTGATCAGGCCGCGCATCTCGGTGCCCATGCCCCGTGCCTCGAGGGCGACGTCGATCTCCATGCTCAGGTGCTCGGCCGTCGCGATCGCGTGGAGCCTGTTCGGCGGTTCTTCCGAATCGATGTGCGCAGTGAGGTCGACGATCAGCGGCACCACGCCGACCTTCTCCTTCACCGTCAGTTGCGCGGTCCGGTCGTCCACCACCCTGACCTGCTCGACGCCGGGGATGCACGAGCACAGCGCGTGAACGTCGCGCACGAAGCCCCACACCTCCATCGGCGGCGCATTGACGGTGAACTTCGTCTCGCGCGTCGGCATCAGTCCCACCACTTGTTCAGCTTCAGGTCCTCCGCGATCACGCCGGCGGCGTTGTGTCCGGCCCCCGCGTGCACGCCGCCGCCGGGGTGGCAGTAGCCGCCGCACATGTAGAGCCCCTCGAGCGGCGTGCGATAGTCGGACCACCCGGCGAACGGCCTGAAGTAGCCCATCTGGTCGGGCGTCATGTCGCCGACGACGTCGACGCCGTTGACGAGGTTGTCGTTGTGCCGCTCGGTGTCGGTCGGGTCCTGGATCGCCATCGCCAGGATCTTGTCGCGCGTCATGTTCGGCGCGTACGATTGCCAGAGATCGAGCACGTGCTCGGCGTACTCGGCGCGCACCCTGCTCCAGCCTGCGGGGCCGTCGGGCTCGACCCGGTACGGTGCGTATTGCCAGACCACCGCCGTGTGCCGGCCCGCGGGCGCCTGCGACGGATCGAACAGCGTGGGCAGCGTCACCTGCAGCATCTCCATGCGCGGCGGCGTGCCCATCGCGATCTCCTGGTAGGCGCGCACCTGGTCCTGGACGCTGCCGCCGAACATCTCCTGGCTGAACGCCGTGTTCACCGCTGCATTGCCCACGGCCGCGCGATAGTCCGGCGGCTCCGAGAGGGCAAGGTGCAGCACGAAGAGCGAGCGCCCGTTCGAGTGATAGCTCTTCACCCGCGTGACGAACGGGGCAGGCAGGTGCTCCTCGCCGACCATCTCGAGGAAGCTCTTCTTCGGCTCGACGTTGGTGACGACGGCGCGCGTTGCCTCGATCCGCGTGCCGTCGGCAAGCTCGACGCCGGTTGCACGGTTGCCGCGCACCAGGATGCGCTTCACCGGGGCGTCGGTGCGGACCACGCCACCGTGCGCCTCCACCGCGCGCCTCAACCCCGTGGCCAGTTGCCCCGAGCCGCCCACGCAGATCGGCGCCTCGGCCTTCAGGATGCGGAACAGGCAGATCCACCCCTGCCCGAACTGGTCGGGCGCGAACCCGAGCACGGTCATCCGGGCAAGGAAGTGCACCTTGACAGCCTCGTTCTCGAACAACTCGTCGAGCAACTGCACCGGCGTGCTCGCCTGCCACTGCAGCAGCGTCCGCCCCTCCGGGGAGCGCTCGAGCTGGGCGCTCTGCACCGAAGGCGGCAGCGGCGGCGAATACATCAGCGGCAGGTACGTCGTCTCGATGAATTCGCCGTAGTCCTCGACCAGCTGCCGGAACGTCCGCGCATCGCGCGCGGAAAAGCGCGCGAGCTCGGCGGCCATCCGCTCGGCATCGCGATACATGACGATGCTCTCGTGCCCCGGAAAGATCGTTCCGCGCAGATGCTGCGGATAGACGTATTTGACGCCGTGCCGCTCGAGCTCCAGGTCGCGATAGACCGGGCTGGTGGGGATGTGCGTGTGCACCACCGAGCAGATGTTGTGCCCGAACCCCGGCAGCGTCGCTTCCGAGGTGCTGCACGAGCCACCCACGCGGGCACTGCGCTCGAGCACGAGCACGCTCGCGCCCGCCTTCGCAAGGTAGGCCGCGCAGGCCAGGCCGTTGTGGCCCGAGCCGACGACGATGAAGTCCCAGGACACGGCGAATTCCCCCGGTCAGTCGTGCAGTCGGGACGACAGTTCGTCGGCCGCCGCGCGGACGCGATGCGCCAGCGCGTCGAGGCCCCGCGCATCGGTCAGGTTGGTCGGGCAGGCGACGCCCAGCGCCGCCACCGTTCGGCCCGCGCGCCGCACCGGCGCGGCCAGCGCCAGCAGGCCGACGAAGGATTCCTCGCGGCCCCAGCCGATGCCGTCGCGACGGACGCACGCGAGCTCCCGCGCGAACGCTTGACGCGATCCGAGGCTCTTCGGCGTCAGCCGCTGCATCCCCTGTCGGCGCAGTACCGCGTCGGCCTGCACGGGCGGCAGGTCGGCGAGCAGTACCTTTCCGGCCGCGCTCGCGGAGACCGGAAGCCGGTCACCGGCCTTCATCGCCGCCGCCCGGACCGGCAGCGTCGCCTCCTCGACGAGCACGAACAGCGCCTGCTCGTCGTCGAGCACCGCGAGCGAGGCCATGTGCCCACAGGCGTCGCGCAGCGCTGCGACGACGCGGCGCCCCTCGCGCAGCAGCGGGTCCTGCTCGACGAAACCGGCGGCGACGCGATAGAGGCTCTCGCCGAGGCTGTAGCGCCCGGTGACCGGGTCCTGCCGGAGGAACCCCTCGCCGGCCAGTGTCGCGGCCAGGCGATAGGCGGTCGACTTGTGCAGGCCGACCCTCGCGGCGAGCTCGGTGATGCCCAACGGCGGCGTTGCGCGGTCGAACACCTTGAGCAGCGAGAGCGCGCGCTGCACCGATTGGGTATTGTTTTGCATCATGAGACAACGGTCCGCGGATCGAACCCGACGGACCTTACCCTGCGCGACCGGATGGGGTCAACGACCTTGCGTCAGGCCAACGGAGAGCGGCCGGTGGTCACGCTCGGCGCGGGCGCGGCCGGCGCAAGGTGGGCGCCCGGTGCGTGTACGATGCACGGCGCCTCGCCTTCGGGTTCTGCGCCGAATGTCATCGACCTACGACCCCGCAGCACACGGATGGACCGCCTTCCCGGACGAAGGCTTCATCGACCACGTCGGCCCGATCTGGACGAAGCGTGACGACGGACGGTCGCGGTTCGGCTTCGTCGCCGACAGGCATCACGCGAACCTGATCGGCGTAGTCCAGGGCGGAATGCTGATGACCTTCGGCGACCGCGCGCTCGGGTTGCGGGCCTGGGAGGCAGCGGGTGGCGCGCCGTGCGTGACGGTGCAGTTCGACATGCAGTTTCTTTCGTCGGGGCGAATCGGCGAATTCATCGAGGTCGAGCCCGAGCTCGTCCGGCAGACATCCTCCCTGCTGTTCCTTCGCGGCGTGCTCACCGCCGGCGACCGACCCGTGGCCACCGCCAGCGGCGTCTGGAAGAGCCTGAAGCCAAGGCAATAGCCGACCCCCGGGGCCGATCGGCCCGCGCCTTGACGCGCCCGATTCAATATCTCAAAATCCATTTCAGCCTGTTGAATCCTAAAGATGTCACGCGTCCGCACCGCCGACCGCACGCTCGCGATCTTCGAAGCCTTCGAAGCCGCCTGCCGGCCCATGCTGCTCAGCGAGCTGGCGCAGCGGGCGCGCGTGCCGGTCAGCAGCTGCCACGGACTCGTGCAGACCCTGCTCGAGCGCGGCTATCTCTATTCGCTCGGACGCCGCAAGGACATCTACCCGACGCGGCGCCTGCTCGACGCCGCGCAGAAAATCGTCCGCCACGACCCCCTGCTCGAGCGCATCGAGCCGGTGCTGCACGACCTGCGCGACAGCACGCGCGAGACGATCATCCTCGGCAAGCGCCAGGGCGATGCGGTGCTCTACCTCGAGGTCGTGCCGGGGCTGCACACGGTGCGCTATACGGCGAACCCCGGGGAGTTCAAGCCGCTGCACTCCAGCTCGATCGGGAAGGCCTTGCTGGGAAGCCTTTCCGCAGACGCGCTCGCCGACTGGCTGCGTGCGAACCCGTTGCCCGCGGTCACCGGCCGGACGCTCGTCGACCCGGAGCGCTTGCGGGCCGACCTCGCGCGCGGCCATCGGCGCGGCTACCACATGACCGAAGGCGAGAACGTCTCCGACGTGACGGCGCTGGCGGTTTCGCTGTCGGTCCATGGCGAGACCCTCGGCCTTGCGATCGCAGGCCCCACCCACCGGATGGGCGAGCAGGTCGAGGAGCACGCCGCGCACCTGCTCGAAGCCCGGCGCACCATCGAGAAGATCTTCGAACGATGACGCAACCCGAACACCTGCGGGTCGAGGTCGTGGACGCCGTCTTGCGCGTCCGCATCGATCGTCCCGAGAAGCGCAATCCGCTCAGCCGCGCGGTTCTCGGCGAACTCGGGCAGGTCTTCCGTGAATACGCGACCGACGCCTCGTTGCGCGCGGCCGTCGTCACCGGCGCAGGCGACAGGAGCTTCGCGGCCGGCGGCGACCTGAAGGAGTTTTCCGCGTTTCGCAGCGACGAGGACGCCGACGCGCTATTCGCGCACGCCAACGACGCGCTCGCCGCGATCCGGCGATTCCCGGTTCCGGTCGTCGCGGCGCTGAACGGCATGGCGATCGGCGGCGGCGCGGAACTCGCGATGGCCTGCGACTTCCGCGTGGCGGCGGCGCACGCAACGATCGGATTCGTGCAGGGGCGCCTGAACATCTCCACCGGCTTCGGCGGCGGAACCGACCTGGTCCAGCTGGTCGGCCCGCGCATGGCGCTGTCTCTGCTGATCGGCGCGCAGGTGTTCGACGCGACCGACGCGAAACGGATCGGGCTCGTCGACGAGGTGTCGGGCGACTCGGAATCGCTCGATGACTGCGTGGAGCGTTTCCTGGCGCCGATGCGCGCCCAGGCGCCCCAGGTGCTGCGCGCCTTCAAGGCGATCGCGTCGAGCGCACGCCAGGGCCTGCCGCGCGACGAGCGAGAGCGCGAGGAGCGCGCCGCCTTCGTCCGCACCTGGACGCACCCCGATCACTGGGCAGCCGCCGAGCGCGTACTGGCCCGCATGGCACGAGGCACCGCATGAACGACACGAAGCGCACCGGCGCGCCCGGCGCCAATCCGCAGGCCCCCTCGCCGTTCATCCGTTCCGGCATCGAAGCGCCGGTCGTCGCGACCGCCGACACGCCACGGACGCGTGACCCGGGCCTTCCGGGGCAGTATCCGTTCACCCGCGGCATCTTCGCCGACGGCTTCCGGGGCCGGATGTGGACGATGCGCCAGTACTCGGGCTTCGGCACGCCCGAGGAGTCGAACGAGCGCTACCGTTTCCTGCTCGATCGCGGCCAGACCGGGCTGTCGATCGCGCTGGACCTGCCGACGCAGTGCGGCCTGGATCCGGCCGACCCGATGGCGCGCCCCGAGATCGGCAAGGTCGGTGTCTCGCTGTCGAACCTCTCGGAAATGGAGATCCTGTTCAAGGGGATCGACCTGTCGAAGATCTCGACGTCGTTCACGATCAACGGTACCGCGGCGATCATCTATGCGATGTACATCGCCTGCGCCGACCGCAATGGCGTGCCGCGCGAGAAGCTCACCGGCACGATTCAGAACGACATCCTGAAGGAGTACGTCGCGCGCGGCACCTGGATTTTCCCGGTGCACCCCTCGATGCGGCTGATCTCCGACACGATCCTGTTCGGCAACCGCGAGACGCCGCGCTTCAACACGATCTCGATCGCGGGCGCGCACATGCGCGACGCGGGCTGCACGGCCGCCGAGGAGATGGCGTTCACGCTGTCCAATGGACTCGCATACGTCGACGAGCTGCTGCGCCGCGGAGGACGGGCGGACGACTTCGCCAAGCGACTGTCCTTCTTCTTCTACGTGCACATGGACCTGTTCGAGGAGGTCGCGAAGTTTCGGGCCGGCCGTCGCGTCTGGGCCCGCCTGCTGCGCGACCGCTATTCGGTCACCGACCCGAAGGCGCAGATGTTCCGCTTCGGCGTGGTCTGCGGCGGCTCGTCGCTCGTGGCGCCGCAGCCCCACAACAACGTGATCCGCGTGTCGATCGAAGCGATGGCTGCGGTGCTCGGCGGCGCACAGTCGATCTTCACCTGCGCCTACGACGAGCCGTTCCAGATCCCCACCGAGTTCTCCGCCGAACTCGCATTGCGCACCCAGCAGATCGTCGCGCACGAGAGCGGCATCGCGCGCACCGTCGATCCGCTCGGCGGCAGCTACTACACCGAGCACCTGACCGACGAGATGGAGCAGCGGATCGACACGCTGATGAAGGAAGTCGAGGACTACGGCGGGGCGATCAAGGCGATCGAGGACGGCTGGATGCAGCAGCGCATCGCCCATCGCGCGCACGAGAGGAAGCAGCAACTCGACAGCGGCGAGTTGCCGGTGGTCGGCCTGAACTGTTTCCGGCGCGACGACCAGCCGACCTCCCCCGGAGAGGTCTTTCACCTCGATCCGCAGGTCAGCCGTCGCGTGCTCGAGAAGTTCGAGGCCATCCGCGATCGCCGCGACGCGGGCGCTGTGGCGCGCTCGCTCGATCGCCTCGAACAGGCGGCGGAGCAGGACGGCGAGAACCTGATGCCCTACCTGATCGAATGCTGCCACGCCTACGCCACCGTGGGCGAAATGGTTTCCCGCCTGAAGGCCCGATGGGGCGAGTTCCAGGAGCCGGTGCGCCTATGACCACGACGTCCGCCAAGCCGCCATCGCTGCGCGGCAAGAGAATCCTGATCGCGAAGCCCGGGCTCGACGGCCACGACGTCGGGGCGAAGATCGTCGCGCTCGCGCTTCGCGATGCCGGCGCCGACGTGATCTACACGGGTCTGCGCAAGGCACCGGGCTTCATCGCGCACGTCGCCGTCGACGAGGACGTCGACGCGGTGGGCCTGTCGATCCTCTCGGGCAGCCACAACGAGCTCGTCGCGCAGACCCTCGAGCAGTTGCGCGCGCTCGACGCCGGCGACATCCCGGTGTTCGTCGGCGGCACGATCCCCGAGAACGATCGCGAAGCCTTGCGCGCGCAGGGCGTCCGCGGCGTCTACACCAGCGACATCCCGCTCGACGAAGTCGTCGCCAGCGTCGCGCAGCTGCTGTCATGAGCCTGCCGCTGGCCGGAAAACGGATCATCGAAGTCGGCCACATGCTGATGGGGCCGTATTGCGGGATGCTGCTCGCGGACATGGGGGCCGAGGTCGTCAAGGTCGAGCCTCCCGGCGGAGACATCGCCCGCACGATCAGCCCGCACCGGATCGGGGGCCACAACGCGTACTTCGCGAGCCTGAATCGCAGCAAGAAGAGCGTCGTGCTCGACCTGGGCTCGGAGTCCGGACAGGCGGAGCTCGTCGCGCTCGCGCGCACTGCCGACGGACTCGTCACCAACCTGCGGCCCGGCGCGATCCGCAAGCTCGGTTTGACCTACGACCGGCTCAAGCACGCGAACCCGGCCATCGTCTGCGTGGCACTCACCGGCTACGGGCTGCAGAGCCCGTTCGCCGAACGGCCGGCGTACGACTACGTGATCCAGGCGCTCACCGGCGTGATGGCGCTGACCGGCGACCCCGACGGCCCGCCGACCAAGACCGGCTATTCGGCAGTCGACAACTCGGCCGGAATCATGGGCGCGGTCGGCCTGCTCGCCAAGCTCGTCGAGGGCAAGGGCGGCCAGGTCGACATCGCGATGTACGACGTCATGCTCTCGCAACTGAACTACCTCGCCGGGGCCTGGCTGAACGCCGGCGAGCGAGCGGAGCGCTATCCGCATTCCGCGCACCCGTACATCGTGCCGGCACAGATCTTCCGGACCTCCGATGGCTGGCTGACGCTGTTCATCACGCACGACGACTTCTGGCGGCGCTTCTGCCAGGAAGTCGGGCACCCCGAGTGGACGACCGACCCGCGCCTGGCGACGATGTCGGCGCGGCGCGAGAATCGCACGGTTGCCCTGCAGTTCGTCGCCGACGTGGTGGCCTCGAACACCACCGAACACTGGGTGTCCCGGCTCGCACCGCTCGGCATCGTCGCTGCCGGCGTCGAGAGCCTGGAGCAGGCGCTCGCCAGCGAGCACACTCTCTCTCGCGCGATGGTCGCCGGTGTCCCGACCGACGAAGGGACGATCCGGGTCGTCGGCAATCCGATCAAGTTCTCCGGGGCGCGCGACGAGTACCGGGCACCACCGGCGCTGGGCGAGCACAACGACGTGCTGCTGGAGCATCCGAAGTGACCGGAGCGCGCGCGCCCATGGCCGTCGATCGCCGCGCGCTCGCACGAGCGCTCACGCGCGCCGCGCGCGCGAGCGTCGACGACACGCTGCGCGACGCCGACGCACCCTCCGCAGCCGCACCCCGGATCGGCGTGACCGGTGCCCCGGGAGTCGGCAAGAGTTCGCTCGTGGCGCGCCTCGCGCGGCACCGCGTCGAACGCGCGGCGCCGCTGGCGGTCATCGCCATCGATCCCTCCAGCCCGCACACCAGCGGGTCGTTGCTCGGCGACCGCATCCGCATGGACTCGGTCGCCGACGACCCGCGCATCTACATCCGCTCGCTCTCCAGCGGCCGGACACAGGACGGGCTGAGCGACAACCTGCCCGAGGTCCTCGCAGCAGTCGACGCTTTCGGCTTCGCCGAGGTCATCCTCGAGACGGTGGGCGTCGGCCAGTCCGAGTACGGGGTTCGCGAACTGGTCGACGTCGAGTTGCTCGTGCTGACGCCGGGATCCGGCGACACGGTTCAGGCGATGAAGGCCGGCATCCTCGAGACCGCCGACATCCTCGTCGTGAACAAGGCCGACCTTCCCGGTACGCAGCGCCTGGCGCTCGACCTGCGCTCGGTGTTCGGCAGTCGCAGGAACGTCGCCCCCCCGCCGGTCGTCCTCGTCCGTCACGACGAAGAGGCCGGCCTGCGCGAACTGAGCAGCCTGGTCGACGACGCGCTCGCGCGGTGCATGCGGCCCGCCGCGGGCCTCGAGCGCCGGCGCCGCTTCAACCGGTACCGCGTCCAGCGGCTCGCGGCGCGCCGCCTGGACGAAGCCATTGCCCTGTTGCCGGCCTCCCGGTTCGACGAGAGGCCCGCCGACGTCTACCGCGACCTGCTGGCCCGGCTGGCCGAGCAGGCGGGGAGCCCCAGCTGACACTGGCAACCACACCAACGACGAGAGGGAGATGCAGATGAACAGGCTTTTGACGAAGACGTTCAAGACGGCCCTGGCCGCGGGAATCCTGGCGGTCTGCGGCACCAGCGCGGCCCAGGTCCTGAACCTGAAGATGGCGCACCAGTGGCCGCAGGACGAGTTCGACTACGTGATCGCGATCGCCAGCAAGTTCGTCCAGGAAGTCGAGAAGCGCTCGAACGGACAGATCAAGATCGCGGTGTTCCCCGCCGAGTCCCTCGTGAAGGCGGGTGCGACCCACACCGCGCTGAAGAACGGCACGGTCGATCTCGCGGTGTACCCGTACATCTACTCGGCGGGCGCCATCCCCGAGATGAACCTGGTCCTGCTGCCGGGCCTGTGGAAGACGCACGACGACGCGTTCGCGTTCCGCAAGTCGGAAGCCTGGAAGAAGCTCGAGCAGAAGGCCGAGGCATTCGGCTTCAAGACGCTGTCGTGGATCCAGATCTCCGGCGGCGTCGCGTCGACGAAGAAGGCGATCCACAAGCCCGAAGACGTCTCGGGCATGAAGATGCGGGCGGCCGGCAAGTTCATGGAGTACGCGCTGCAGCAGGCGGGCGCAAGCACGGTCTCGATGCCCTCGTCCGAGAACTACAGTGCGATGCAGCTCGGGCTCCTCGACGGCATGTGGACCTCGTCGGGTTCGTTCGGCGCATATCGGATGTACGAAGTGGCGAAGTACTACGTCTCGCCGGAGGACTTCAGCGTCTTCTTCACGATCGAGCCGATCGCGATCAGCATGAAGACCTGGAACAAGCTGAGCCCCGAGCAGCAGAAGATCATGACCGAGGTGGGTGCCAGCCTCGAGCAGGCGGCGCTCGAGGGCGCCAAGAGGGAGGATTCGCGCGTGGCGAAGCTCTTCGCCGACAAGGGTGTCAAGGTCGAGAAGATGAGCGAGGCCGACTGGAAGACCTGGCAGGCCTGGTTCGCGCAGCACAGCTTCGCGAAGTTCAGGAAGGACATCCCCGGCGGTGAGGAACTGATCGGGGACAGCGCCCGGTTCGGCAAGTGACCGACTCGCTCGGCGACGATCGGTCGGTCCCCGCCCCCGGCGACTCCGGTCGCAGGGGGTGGCTGGGCCGAGCAACCCGGTTCTCCGGGATCGCGGTCGGGGTGGCGGCGTTCCTGATTGCCGTGCTGGTGACGGTCGAGGTCGTCGCCCGGACGCTGCTGGGCGCGACGACCGCGTGGGTGAACGACGTCTCCGTCTACCTGATGGGCTTCATCACTTTCGTCGGGGCGGCCTACGCGCTCGCAGAGCGCGCCCACGTCAGCGTCGACGTCGTGCTGACACGGGTCGGGGCGCGCACGAGGCGCCTGCTGGTCCGCATCGCGGACCTGCTGGTGCTCGCGGTGGTCGCCACGCTCGCCTGGCTCGGCGCCGCATTCTGGTGGGACGCCTACACCAGCGGCGAGAAGTCGTGGGGACTGGTCGAGGTCGCACTCTGGATCCCCTACTCGTTCCTCGCCGTGGGCATGCTCTGGCTGCTCGTCATGCACCTCGCGATGATGGTCGGTCGCATGCGCGGCGAGACGTCCTGACCCGTCCGGCACTCGATCGACGCCTCCGGGAGACCCGATGGAAATCTGGATCGGCCTGGCGATGTTCGCCGGCCTCATCGCGCTGCTGGCTGTCGGCGTCCCCGTCGCGTTCGGTCTGTTCGGCATCGGCATCGCCGCCCTGTTCATCGTCGGCGGCGGCGTCGACGCCCTGGGCCTCGTGGCCCCCACGCTCTGGGGCTCGGTGACGAGCTTCACACTGACCGCGGTGCCACTGTTCATCCTGATGGGGGCGATCATCTCGGCATCGGGAATGGGCTCGCGGCTGTACACGTCGCTGGCGACCCTGATGCACGGCGTTCCGGGCGGCCTCATGGTCGCCACGACGCTGGCCTGCACCGTCATGGCAGCCGTCTCCGGGTCGAGCGTCGCCACTGCGGGCGCCATCGGCCGATTCTCCGTGAGCGAAATGCGGCGGTTCGGCTACCGCGACAGCGCGTCGTGCGGCGCGGTCGCCGCCGGCGGCACGCTCGGCATCCTGATTCCGCCCAGCATCCCGATGATCGTCTACGGCATCGTTGCCGAGCAGTCGATCGGAAAGCTCTTCATTGCGGGCATCGTTCCCGGCCTGATGATGGCGGGTGCCTTCGTCGCGTACCAGGTCATCGGAGCCATGCGCGAACAGTCGCTGCGCGCGCGCTCGCAGGCGCCCGACGAGGTCGGCTGGCGCGACCGGCTGCTCGCCTTGCGGCACGTCGGACCGATCGCCGTGCTGATCTGGATCATCCTGGGTTCCATCTACCAGGGCATCGCGACGCCGACCGAAGCCGCGGCGCTCGGCGCGCTCGCGAGCCTGCTGCTGTCGGGCGTGATCTACCGGGAGCTCGACCTGGCCAGACTGCGGCTCATCCTGCAGGAAACAGCCCGTGGAAGCGTCATGGTGCTGATGATCATCGCCGGCGCGATGGTCTTCGGCTACGCGATGACCGCGACGCAGGTCGCGCCGGTCCTCTCGCGCACGGTTGCGCAACTCGACGTGTCGCCGTGGGTCGTCTTCATAGCGATCAACCTGCTGCTGATCTTTCTCGGCTGCTTCATGGAGACGCTGTCGATCATCGTGATCACGACCCCGATCCTGATCCCGATCATCACGACGTTCGGCTGGGACCTGATCTGGTTCGGCATCATCCTGACGATCAATATGGAGATGGCCCTGATCACCCCGCCGGTGGGTCTGAACCTGTTCGTCGTCCAGGGCGTGGTGCGCGACGTCAGCCTCGAGCGGATCATCGTCGGAGCCCTTCCCTACGTGGCGATCATGCTGGCCGTGCTGGCGCTGGTCGCGATCTTTCCCGTACTCGCGACGGGCCTGATCGGCAGCGTCCGATAGGCTGCAGGCCAGTGCCCCTCACCTCGGCATCGTTCGTCGTCGTCGCGATGCTCGTCGCACAGACGATCGTTTCGATGGGGACGCTGACGCTTCCGGCGATCGCGCCGGCGCTCGCCCGGGCACTCGAGGTCGATGCCTCCGCAATCGGCTACCAGATCAGCATCCTCTACGCGGGCGCAATGGCCAGCGCCGCCCTGGGCGGAAGCGTCGTGCAGCGGATCGGTGCCGGCCGAACGACGCAAACGGCGCTCGCGGCCATCGCGGCCGGCATGGCGCTGGGAACCTCGGGCAGTATCGCAGCGCTGATGATCGCATCGCTGCTGCTCGGCCTCGGCTACGGGTTGTCGAATCCGGCCGCGGCCGAGTTGCTCGTCCGATACACCCCGGCCAGCCGGAGGAACCTGATCTTCTCGCTGAAGCAGACCGGGGTTCCACTCGGCGGCATGGCCGCGGCCATGGTCGCTCCGGGGATCGCGTCGACCTTCGGTTGGCGTGCGGCGTTGCTGCTCGTCACGGCACTGGCCATCGCCATGGTCGTCCTGCTCCAGTTTCCCCGCAGCCGCTGGGACGAGCCCGGCGACAATCCGCTGCCCATCTCCTGGGCGCAGGTCTTCGGCGGCATCTCGCTGATCTGGCGCGAGCCGTCGCTTCGTTACCTGTCGCTGATGGCGCTGTGCTTCGCCGGTGTTCAACTTTGTCTGATGACCTTCACCGTGACGCTGCTGGTCGCCGAGTCGGGGTACTCGCTCGTGCGCGCAGGCCTGGTCCTGTCGGTCGTCCAGTTCGCGGGCGCCATCGGCCGCATTGCCTGGGGATGGGCTGCCGATCGCACGCGATCGAGCACCGCGGTGCTGATCGCGCTCGGGACGATCATGCTGGCGGCGACTCTCGTGGTCACCCGGATCGACGCCGGGTGGAGCGCGGCATGGATTCTCTTCGTATTCGTGGCCATGGGCTCGACCGCAATCGGCTGGAACGGCGTATTCCTCGCGGAGGTCGCCCGACTGGCCCCCGCGAGCCGGGCGAGCACGGCGACCGGTGGGGCGCTGTTCTTCACGTTCGCAGGCGTCCTGCTTGGCCCCTCGGCCTTCGCGGCCGTGTACGGGCGCCTGCAGAGCTACACCGGGACGTTCGTCGTCGCCGCCATTCTCGCGGCCACAGGCATCGGACTCGCCGCGCTGTCGCGCGCATGCCGCACCCCCTAGGCGATCATCGGCCACAAGGTCGCGGCCAGTAGCGCGGCCATCGCCAGGTTGAACCGCCTCGCTCGCACCGGATCCGCGAGGAATCCCCGCAGCCCGACGCCGAACGCGGCCCAGACGGAAACCGTCGGCAGGTTGACGAACGCGAAGACGACGCAGATCAGGACGATCGACATCAGCGGCGCGTCGGGGTTCGCATAGACGGCCATCGTCGCCAGCGCGACGACCCAGGCCTTCGGATTGATCCACTGGAACGCGGCCGATTCGCCGAAAGTCAGCGGTCGTCCCCCTATGTTCCCGTCGGCACCGGTCGCGCCAGAGCTCGCGATGCGCCACGCGAGATAGAGCAGGTAGGCGCCACCCGCGACCTTCAATCCGGAATGCATCGAGGGCAACGCCGACAACAGGGCCCCGAGTCCGAGTCCGACGCCGAGCAGCAGCGACGTGAAACCCAGCGTAATGCCGAGAACCTGCGGAAGCGTGGGCAGGAACCCAAAGTTCGCGCCCGAGGCGAGCAACATCAGGTTGCTGGGTCCCGGCGTGATCGACGTGACCAGGGCGAAGACGGCGAGTGCAAGCAAGGCATCCCAGGACGCGATCATCGTCGTGCTCCTCGAGCGGCGTGGTGCGGGCATCCCCACGCGGCGAAGTCTGGTCCGGTCCGGGCCCTTCAGCCATTGGCCGGATTGTCATTTTTGATATCGTTCTTGCCATGAAACTCCGCGTACTCGCCCTGGACGGCGTCTTCGATACCGGCTTGTCCGCGGTGCTCGACGTGTTCGCCACGGCCAACGAACTCGCGGCGAGTTTCGCGCGCGACGTGGCGCCGTTCGAGGTCAGGATCGTCGGCATGCGGCGCAGGGTGCGGACCGCGCACGGGTTCGCCGTGCCCCTGGGCGGCGCCATCGAGTCGAGTCCGGAAGACTGGATCGTGATCCCCGCGCTCGGCTACAAGATGCCGGACTCGCTGCTTCCGGCACTGGGCCGTCCGGACGTGCGCGACGCCGCCGAGGTGCTGCGCGCGCGCGCCGCCGCCGGCGCCCGGATCGCCGCCGCCTGCATCGGCACCTTCGTGCTCGCGGAGTCGGGCCTGCTCGACGGGCGGAAAGCCACCACCACCTGGTGGCTCGCGCCCCTCTTCCGCCAGCGCTATCCGTCGGTGCAACTCGAGGATGCGCGGATGCTGGTCAGGTCGGGATCGTTCGTGACCGCCGGGGCTGCGCTCGGCCACGTCGACATGGCGCTCTGGCTGGTGCGTCAGGCGAGCCCTCAACTGGCCAACCTGGTCGCGCACTACCTGATCGTCGACCGTCGTCCGGCGCAGTCCGCCTACGTCGTCGCCGACCACCTCGCGCACGCCGACCCGCTCGTCGAGCGCTTCGAGCACTGGGCGCGCGGCCGGCTCGACGAGGGCTTCTCGCTCGACGAAGCGGCGCGCGCCGCCGGCACGAGCAAGCGCACGCTGGCGCGCCGCATGAGACAGGTACTCGACAAGAGCCCGCTCTCGTACTTCCAGGACCTGCGCGTCGAGCGTGCCGTGCACCTGCTCAGGACCACCCGTCGCAGCCTGGACCAGATCGCCGCCGCCGTCGGCTACGCGGACGGCGTCACGCTGCGCGCCCTGCTGCGACGACGGACCGGCCGAAGCGCGCGCGAGATCCGTACGAGCGGCTGATGCGCCGGACCGATCCGGCACCTAGAAACCGAGCGACAGCCCGATCAGCGCTTCGCCCTGCGTGAACGAGTCCCCCCTGATCGAGACGATGCAGCCGCCCGAGCAGAACAGGCTGCCCTCGCTGTCGACGAGGGTGAGGTAGCCGCGCGCCTCGACGCGGACCGAGACGCGAGGAGCGATCGGCCACTGGTAGCCGATGCCGATGCCCAGCGACGGGCGCCACGCGCGCGAGTAGCCGCTGACGGTCGGGCTGAAGAGCGTCGCGCCGACACCGCCGACCACGTAGGGCCCCCTGCCGACGGGGCCGTCGAAGAAGTAGGTGCCGCCCAGGTGCACGTAGGTCACCGAAACCGACCGGCCATCGAGGCCCGACGCCGGCGTCGCCGGCAGCGCGCCGACCGCGAACTTCGATGCCTGGTGCCCGATGAAGAGCTGGAGTTGCCGGCTCGCGTCGAGCGGCAAGTCGAGGCTCACGGACGCCGCGCCGGAGTCCCCCACGTCGATCGACTGGCTGGTCGTCGAATCGGTGAAGCTGCCGCCGCTGCGATAGCCGCCGTACAAGGTCAGCGCCCCGCCCTCGGCGAAGGCCGAAGCCGGCAGCACCGACAGCACGGCGGCGAAGAGCGTCGAAGCGCGCATCGGTGAATCTCCCCTGGCGCACGCGGGACGAGCGCCGTCTCCGCGGACGATACCCACGACGAATTGCGCCGGCGCACGACCCGGTCCCGGCGGCGCCCGCCGGCCGCGTACCGCCGCCAGCCGGCAGGCCACCCGACCCGATCGGCCGGACTGCGACCCTCAGCCGGACGGCCAGCGCTCCAGCAAGGGTAGCACCAGCGCGCGCGCGTCGACGCGCGCGCCGATGTGCGCGAGCGTGAGGAACGATCCGACGAGCTTGCGGTGCAGGAACATCGTCTGCGGCGGCGGCACGCGCAACAGGCCCTGCCGGAACCCGAGATCGAAGCCCACCGCGCGCGAGCGCAACGGCAGGTCGGAGGCTGCAAAGTCGTAGCGGCCGCGGTGCCGCAGCGGCTCGCAGACCAGCATGATCAGGTCGATGGTCGCCTCGATCAGCTCCGGCGGATCGGTGCGTGCCGCGTAGCCGATCTCGACCGCGTGGCGGGCGACGGACGCGCGGTCGCCGGCGATCACTGCCCGCGTGATCCGCGCGTAGGCCGCGACGAACGCCTCGTCGAAGCGCATCGTCGCGCCGAAGTCCAGCAGCACCACCTTGCCGCTTTCGGGCTGCCACAGATAGTTGGCGAAGTTCGGGTCGGTCTGCATCGTGCGGAACTCGAACAGCTCGCGGAACATCAGCCGCTCGAGCACCGTGCCGACCGCGTCGCGCCTCGCTTGCGCAACGCCCGGCGCGCCCAGCGTCTCCAGCGGCTCGCCCTCCATGAAATCCATCGCCAGGATGCGCGCGGTGGTCAGGTCGCTGTGCGTGCGCGGCACCAGCAGGCCGGGCTCGTCGGCGACCAGCCTCGCGTAGTGCGCGAGCGACTCGGCCTCGGCAAGGTAGTCGGCCTCCTGCACGAGCTGGCGCGTCGCCTCGGCGGCGATCGCGGGAATGTCCGCTTCGCCGGGGAACACCTTGAGCAGGCGCAGCACCGCGGCGACGTTGTCGACGTCGCCCTTTATCGAGCGCGCGACCCCCGGATACTGGATCTTCAGCGCCAACTCGCGGCCATCGACGGTGCGCGCGCGATGCACCTGGCCGATCGAGGCCGCGGCGATCGGCGTCTCGTCGAAGCGCTCGAAGCGCTGCTGCCAGCCCTTGCCGTACTCGCGGCCGAGCACGCCGCGCAGCTGGGCCAGCGGCATCGGCGCGGCCTGCGAGCGCAGGATCGCGAGCGCCTGCGTGAACTCCGGCGGCAGCAGGTCGGCGCCCTGCAGCGAGATCATCTGCCCGAGCTTCATCGCGCCGCCGCGCAGCCGCGCGAGCCGGGCCGCGAGGCGGCGCGCGTTGTCGGCGGAGAGAAACGCGCTCGCGGCGTCGCCGCCGCCGGCCCCGGTCCTGTCGGCGACGAGGCGGCGCACCCCTTCGGCCAGGCCGCCGAGCGCCAGCTCGCCTGCGGCCAGCGCGACGCTGGCGAGGCGTCCGATCCGCGTCTGCGGGACGCGCGCGGCCGCTTCGGTCGCGGGCGGCGCGGCGGCGCGCCTGCCGCGTGAATTGCCCGGTGGGTCGCGACGGCTGGCCATGAGATGGGGAGCGGACGCGCTGCGTGCCGGCGTCACGCGCCGCGCGCGTGGGTGCGCGCGATGCTGGCCACGGTGGCCGCGACCTCGTCGTCGGGCAGCGGCGGGCGGCAGCGCTGCCGGTTCCAGCTGAGCAGCAGCTCGAGCACGACCTGCGGGTCGACCTCGTGCCACAACAGGTGTCCGGCCAGCGATGCGATCGTCGCGTTGCGGGCGCCCTCGCCGACGCCTTCGGCGACCAGCCCGCGCCAGTGCGACAACGAATGCCCCGGTTGCACGGCGCTTCCGGACAAGACCTGCCGCAGCCACTGCGGCATCGGCGCCGCGCCGATCGCTCCCGGGTCTCGTCCCTGGCGCCAGCGATACGGCCGGCCGCTCGGGTGGATCGACGGCGGGGCGACGACCACGCCGCCGTCGCCGCGCAGGTCGAGCCCCGCGCGAAAGCCCGCCTTGTTGGCGATCGGCTCGCCGAAGTGCCTGAAGTACAGGTGGCGCCCGCCTCCACCGGTCAGGCATTCGAGCGTCGGCTCGAGCGGCGCGAACTCGCGCTCGAGCGCGGCCAGGCTCCCGTCGCCGCCGTGCCCGGCGTCGACGTCGAGCACCAGCAGGCCCGATATCGCGCCGGTAACGATGCCGACGTTGGCGTCCGGCCAGCGCCGGAACCAATCCCCGATCTCGTCGGCCGTCGCGCGCCGGCTCTGGTAAGGCATCCAGCGGATCAGCGGCCGCTTGCCTCGCGGCTGCATCGGCACCACCGACCAGCCGAGCGACAGGTAACGCAGCGCCGCCGCCCTCGCGTCCGCATCGTTCACGCCGTCCGACATGGGCGGATCGTAGTCGAGCCGGCCGGGCGGGGCCAATGCGACCGCCAGGCGACTAGCGCAGCGCCAGCCGCGCGACCACGGTGTCGGCGTCCGGGCCGCGCTCGATGCGGAATCCCAGCTGCCGCGCGAGCCCGATCATCGACTCGTTCGACGCGAGCACCAGGCCCTTGATCTCGGCGGTGCCGCGGCTGCGGCAGTAGTCGACGATCCGGTTCATCAGCAGCCGGCCGAGCCCCTGCCCCTTGAGGTCGGAGCGCACCAGCACCGCGAACTCGGCCGACTGGTTGTCGGGATCGGTGACGGTGCGCACGACGCCGAGCGTCTCGGGCTCGCCGCGCTCGTCGGGCGCGGTCGCGATGAACGCCATTTCCCGGTCGTAGTCGACCTGCGTCAGGCGCGCCATCTGCGCATGGCGCAGCTCCCGCACGTAGCTGAAGAAGCGCAGCCTGAGGTCCTCGGGGGACATCCGCGCGATCAGCGCGTGATGCGCCGGCTCGTCCTCGGGGCGGATCGGCCTGACCAGGATGTCGCGGCCGTCGCGCAGCCGCTCCCGCTGCTCGAGCCCCTTCGGGTACGGGCGGATCGCGAGCCGGCTCTCGCGGCCCGCGAGCGCCTGCACCCGCATGTGCGCGTCGATGCAGACGACGCCGCGCTCGTCGGCGAACAGCGGGTTGATGTCGAGCTCGACGATCTCGGGCATGTCGACGAGCATCTGCGACACCTTGACCAGCGCGAGGCACAGCGCGTCGACGTCGGCGGCCGGGCGGTCGCGGTGCGACTGCAGCAGCCGGTCGATGCGGGTGCGCGAGATCAATTCGCGCGCCAGAGGAAGGTTCAGCGGCGGAAAGCCCACCGCGTGGTCGCCGAGCAATTCGACCGCGCGCCCGCCCTCGCCGAAAACGATGACCGGGCCGAACAGCGGATCGCTGGCGACCGCGATGAACAGCTGCCGCGCGTTGGTGCGCGGCACCATCCTCTGCAACGTGAATCCGGCGATGCGGGCCGCGGGCATCAGTTCGCCGATCCGCTTGACCATTCCGGCCGCAGCGGCGCGCACTTCGTCGGCGCTCTCGAGGTGCAGCGCCACGCCGCCGACGTCCCAGCGATGCGCGATGTCCGGCGAGAGCACCGCCAGCGCCAGCGGGAACCCGATCTCGCCGGCCGCCGCGACCGCCTGCTCGACCGAGTCGGCGATGCGGCTCTCGACCACCGGGATCCCGTAGGCCGCGAGCACCGCCTTCGCGTCCGGCTCGGTCATCAGCCCGTCGCCACTGCCCAGCGCGCGCTCGACGATCGCCCGCGCGGTGGCGACGTCGGGCTGGAACTCGCTGGGCAGCGACGGCGGCGTCTGCATCAGCATTTCCTGGTTGCGATGGAAGTTCATCACGTGCAGGAACGCCTTGACCGCGCTCGACGGCGTGTCGTAGGTGGGCAGTCCCGCCCCGGCGAACATCCGGCGCGCCTTCTCCATCGCGCCGGCGCCGACCCAGCTGGCGAGGATGCGGGCGCTGCTCATTTCACGCGCGACGCCAATCACGGCCTCGGCGATCTCCTCGCTCGGCGTGGTCGCGGTCGGCGCATGCACGACCAGTACCGCATTGACGCCCGGGTCGGCGAGCACGGTCTTCAGGCACTGAGCGTAGCGCTGCGCCGACGCGTTGACGCCGAGATCCAGCGGATTGCAGGTTGCCGCCCCCTCGGGCAGCGCAGCAGCGAGCTTCGCGCAGGTGTCCGGCGCGAGTTGCGCGCAGCGGCCGCCGCCCAGCCGCAGCTCGTCGACCGCCATCACGCCGGTGCCGCCGCCGTTGTGCAGGATGGCCAGGTGCTCGCCGCGAAACGTCCGCGCGCGCCCCAGCGTCTCGACCGCGGCGAACAGCTCGTCGATGTCGTAGACGCGCAGGATGCCGGCTCGCCGCAGGGCGGCGTCGAACACTTCGTCGGCGCGCACCAGCGCGCCGCGCTGCCCCGGCGCGGCCTCGTCGCACAGCCCGGGAGCGCGCCCCGACTTGACCGCCAGCACCGGCTTGTTGCGCGCGGCGGCGCGCGCGGCCGCCATGAAGTTGCGCCGCTCGCGGATCTCGTCGATGTAGAGCAGGATCGCGCCGGTGTCGGGATCGGTGGCGAGGTAGTCGAGCACGTCGCCGAAGTCGACGTCGACGCAGTCGCCCAGCGCGACGAAGTGCGAGAAGCCGATCCCCTTCGCGCGCGCCCAGTCGAGCACCGCAGTGCAGATCGCGCCGGACTGCGAGACGAACGCGAGCCGGCCCGGCAGCGCGCCGACGTGGCTCAGGCTGGCGTTCAGCCCGGTGTGCGGCACCAGAACCCCGAGGCTGCCCGGACCGAGCAGGCGCATGCCGTGACGCCTTCCCGCTTCGACCGCCGCGTCGCGCAGGCTGCGTCCGTCGGCGTCGCACCGCCGCGCCAGGCCGTCGTTGACGATCACCGCCACGGCGGTGCCGCGCTCGCCGAGCGCGTCGATCACCGTCGGCACCGTCGCGTCGGGACTGCAGACCACCGCCAGTTCGGGCGTTTCGGGCAGGCTGGCGACGTCGGGATACGCGAGCACGCCGGCCACCGCGTGGTATTTCGGGTTCACCGGCATGATCGGTCCGGCGATGCCCCCATCGAGCAGGTTTCGCATCAGCACGTTGCCCACGTGGCGCGGCGTATTGGACGCGCCGATCACCGCGACCGATCGCGGCTCGAATAGCTGGACGAGGTTGCGCACGCTCATGCGGCCAATGATACGGGGCGGCGCCGCGCGGACCTATACTTGCGCCCATGAAATTCGGGATGGCCCCCAATTCGCTGTTCGCGATCCTGCTGCGCTCGCCCTGGTGGATCAGCTTCGCCGTCGCCGCCGCGTTCGTCGCCGTCGCCCGTGCGCTGCTGCCGCCCGACTACTTCGTCGTGGGCGCGATCGGAGCGCTTCCGTTCCTGGCGATCGGCTGCGTCGCCGCCTGGCGCCAGTGGCGGGCGCCCGCTCCGCGCCGCGTCGCCCGGTCATTGGACGCGATCAGGGCGATGCCCTGGAGCGCGTTCTCGAAGGCGATCGAGGAAGGGTTCCGCCGCGACGGCTACTCGGTCGCAGCGCACCCGGGCGACGCCGCCGACTACGAGTTGAGCCGCAACGGGCGCGTGTCGCTGGTCGCCTGCAAGCGCTGGAAGGCCGCGCGAACCGGGATCGAGCCGCTGCGCGAGCTGCGCGCCGCGAAGGACCGGTGCAAGGCCGACGAGTGCATCTACGTCACCGCCGGCGAGCTGACCGATACCGCGCAGGCTTTCGCGGCGGGCAGCGGCGTGCGGCTGATGCAGGGCGCCGAGCTCGCGGCGTTGATGCCGCTCAGCCCGGATTCGCCGCGCGCCTCGCGCGCTGCACGAGGCTGACGAAGAGCGTCGCGATCGCACCGGCCGCGATTCCGACCACCGCATCGATCGCCAGCGGCATCAAGGCCGCGCCGACGCCGCCCAGGCTCAGCGGCGACTGCGCCCCGTGCGTGACCGCGTCGATCCACTCGTGCAGCCCGGGGATGCCGTGCGCCAGGATTCCCCCGCCGACGAGGAACATCGCAGCGGTGCCGGCCACGGACAGCCCCTTCATCATCCAGGGCGCCGTGCGGACGATCGCGTCGCCGGCGGCGCGCTTCAGTCGCGCCCAGGCGCCTGCACCCGGCTGGCGCACGAGATAGAAGCCGGCGTCGTCGAGCTTGACGATGCCCGCCACGAGGCCATAGACACCGGCGGTCATGATCAGCGCGATGCCGGCGAGCACCGCCACGCGCGTCCCGAGATCGGCCGAAGCCACCGCGCCCAGCGTGATCACGATGATCTCGGCCGACAGGATGAAGTCGGTGCGCACCGCGCCCTTGATTCGTTCCTTCTCGAGCGCGAGCAGGTCGACGGCGGGATCCGACAGTGCCCGCACCACTTCTGCGCGGTGCGCATTGTCGCCGGCCTTGCCGTGCAGCAGCCTGTGCGCCAGCTTCTCGAACCCTTCGTAGCACAGGAACAGGCCGCCGGCCATCAGCAGCGGCGTCACGCCCCACGGCGCGAACGCGCTGATCGCCAGCGCCGCGGGCACGAGAATCGCCTTGTTGCGCAGCGAACCCTTCGCGACCGCCCAGACCACCGGCAGTTCGCGGTCCGCGTTGATGCCGGAGACCTGCTGCGCGTTCAACGCGAGGTCGTCGCCGAGAACGCCCGCCGTCTTCTTCGTGGCGACCTTGGTCAGCGTCGCGACGTCGTCGAGGACGCTCGCGATGTCGTCGATCAGGACGAGCAGGCTCGTCGCCACGTCAGCCGCGGTCGGTGCCGCAGACCTCCGGCGGGCACGGGAACCGGTAGTA
Source organism: Burkholderiaceae bacterium (assembly GCA_023954045.1). Lineage (GTDB taxonomy): Bacteria > Pseudomonadota > Gammaproteobacteria > Burkholderiales > Burkholderiaceae_E > Zeimonas. The sequence continues at coordinate 394,755 of JAMLIR010000001.1, forward strand.
GCGCTCGTTCAGGTACCGGGTGACCGCGTCGATCTCGTCGTCGCGCCACAGCGCGCCGGTCTGGCGGTCCCAGTTCGCGACTGCGGCGCGCACCTGCTCGAACGAATTCGCCGAGCGCGCCGCGCGCGAGTGCACGCTGCGGTCGTGGCAGCCGCCGCAACGCGTCTCGTAGAGCGCGCGACCTTGCGCGGCATCGGCCGCCCCGGCCGCCACGGGCGCACTGCATGCCAGCGCGGCGAGCCATGCCGCCAACAGGTACCACTGCCTGCGAACCATCCGTCTCTCCCCTCGGCCACCTCCGGGCCCCAGCCGGATCGGTCGGGGCTGCTCAAGGCGCATTATCGCGTCCCGGCGCAGTCCTCGCCGGCGATGGTACCGCCCCGGGGCGGCGACGGTGCAGCGGCCCGGGGCGCCGGGGACTTCAGGCGGCCTGGCGGAACTGTGACTGGGCGCGGCGGCGCGCACGCTCGGCGGCATAGAGGCCGGCCGCCGCAGCACGCACCTCGGAGCGATGCAGGCCGATGTCCTTCAGCGTGCGCTCGTCCAGCGCGTCGAGCGCGACGCGCGTGGCCACCATCCGGCGGCGGCGCGCGATCACCTTCAATTGCCAGCGCACCAGCGCGCGGGCACGGCCCAGCAGGCTGTCGGGGTCGTTGTGCGCGCCCGCGCGGAACAGGACGGCTGCGAGATGCGCGGCGACTGCGGAAAACCGGTTCGCTTCCATGGTGACTTCCTCTGCGTCGGGATGGGTTGCGGAGTGCCCAGTGTCCCGGGCGCCGGTATCGCGCCGATGTCCCCGCCGCATCGCCTTGTTGCCGGAATGTTTCGGTGAGACGATCGACCCGGTACGCCGAGGCCGCCTTCGCGGCCCCCGGGGAGCCGAACATGCCGATCCGAATTCCCGATTCCCCGCCGACGGCGCGGCTCGCCCGAGCGCTGGCGCTCGCCGCACTCGTCGCGGCGGCCTGCGCGCTCGCGCCGGCCGCGCACGCGCAGGCTGCAGCGCCCGCGAGCCTTGCCGCGCTGGCCGCGGCGCCGCACCGCAGCCCCGGCAACGTCGCGCGCGACCGCTACCGCCACCCGGTCGAGGTGCTCGAGTTCTTCGGCATCCGTCCCGACAGCACGGTGGTCGAGATCCTGCCCGGCAGCGCGGGCTATTTCATGGAGATCCTCGCGCCTTACCTGCGCGAACGCGGGCTCTACGTCGCGGCGAGCCGCGACGCGAGCGCGCCCGAGCGCTATCTCGCCGACCATCGCCGGCTGCTCGCGCGCCTGGCGGCCGAGCCGGCGCTCTACGGCAAGGTCCGGGTGACGCAGTTCGCAGCCGATCGCCACGAGATCGCGCCGGCCGGAGGCGCCGATTTCGTCCTCACCTTCCGCAACCTGCACAACTGGATCGATCGGGGCGAGGTCGAGGGCGCGCTGCGCGCGTTCCACCGCGCGCTCAAGCCGGGCGGCGTGCTCGGCGTGGTCGATCACCGGGGGCGCGACGACCTCCCGCAGGCGGCGCAGGCGAAGACCGGCTACGTCCGGCAGGACTACGCGATCGCGCTGATCGAGCGGGCCGGCTTCAGGCTCGTCGCCGCGTCGGAAGTCAACGCCAACCCGAAGGACACGAAGGACCATCCCGAGGGCGTCTGGACGCTGCCGCCGTCGTACCGGCTGGGAGAACGCGAGCGCGCGCGTTACGATGCGATCGGCGAGAGCGATCGCTTCACGCTGAAGTTCGTCAAGCGCTGAGACTGCGCGCAACTGCGGAGCACCCCATGCCCATTCGTTTCGGCACCCGTGGCGCCGCCCGCCTGGCGGCGATTGCCGCCCTGCTGCTGGCGCTCTCAGGCTGCGCCGGCTTTGGCCTGCCCGACCCGGTCAGCGTCAACGTCGTCGGCCTCGAGCCGATGCAGGGCGAAGGCATGGAAACGCGCTTCGCGCTGAAGCTTCGGGTGCAGAACCCCAACGACACCCCGATCGAATACGACGGCGTGTTCGTCGAGCTCGACGTGCGTGGCTCGAAGCTGGCCAGCGGCGTGAGCGACCAGAGGGGCGTCGTGCCGCGCTACGGCGAGGCGGTGATCACGCTGCCGATGAGCGTATCGGTCGGCGCGATGATCCGGCAGGTGATCGGCATCGCAACCAGCGAGCGGGTTCGCACCGACTACCAGATGCGCGGCAAGCTGGCCGGCCCCGCATTCGGCGGCTACCGCTTCGAGTCGAAGGGCGAACTGCAACTGCCGGCCGGGCTGCTCGGGCCCGAGCGCTGACCGGCGGCGGCCGGGCTCGCCGGCCGGCGAATCGCGCGAAATTCGACCGGAGTCAAACTCCGCTCATCGCATCGTGCGAGACTCGGTCCTGCTCACGTCCGCATCGAGCGCGCCGACATCCGTGAGCGGGCCTCGCAATACCGGCCGAACACCTCCTGCGGTGGCGCTCGCGGCCGACCCTTCAGCGGGAGACGACCGATGGCAAGCAGTAACCGAACCTCGCGCACCGGCGCCACGGCTGCGCGCCCGCGCCGCAAGGCGCACGCGGCGCCGACCGGGCAGCCCACGCCGATGACCGGTGTCGAGCCCGAGAGCGCAGCCCCGGAATCGGACGTGCCCGACGATCAGCGTCACACCTGGATCGCCGAGGCCGCCTACTACATCGCCGAGCGGCGCGGCTTCAGCGGCGGCTCGCCCGAAGAGGACTGGCACCAGGCCGAGACCGAGATCGAGCAATTGCTCGCCGGCACGCGCCACTGACCGCCGCGCCCCCGATGGACGAGCGCGGCGACGAAGCCCCCGACGCCGAGCGCGGCGACGACCCGACACCCCGGTTCGTCAGCGCGCTCACCCGCGCCACGTTCGCGGTGCTGCTGGCGGGCGGACGCGGCAGCCGCCTGCACCAGCTCACCGACTGGCGCGCCAAGCCGGCGGTGCCGTTCGGCGGAAAGTTCCGGATCATCGACTTCACGCTGTCGAACTGCGTGAACTCGGGCGTCAGGCGCGTGGCGGTCGCGACGCAGTACAAGGCACACAGCCTGATCCGGCACCTGCAGCGTGGCTGGAGCTTCCTCGAGGGTCGCTTCGACGAGTTCATCGACATCGTGCCCGCCGCGCAACAGGTCAGCGAGAACGCGTGGTACCAGGGCACCGCCGACGCGGTCTACCAGAACCTGAACGTCATCCGCCGCAGCCAGCCCGAGTTCGTGCTGGTGGTCTCGGGCGACCACATCTACAAGATGGACTATGGGCGGATGCTGGCCGAGCACGTCAGCCGCAAGGCCGACCTGAGCGTGGCCTGCGTCGATGTGCCCCTGGCCGACGCCAGCCAGTTCGGGGTGATGGGCACCGACGCCGACGGGCGGGTGCATCGCTTCGCCGAGAAGCCCGCCTCGCCCGACCCGATGCCCGACGAGCCCGGCACTGCGCTCGCCAGCATGGGCGTCTACGTCTTCAACACCGGGTTCCTGTTCGAGCAACTGCTGCGCGACGCGCAGGAGTCGCGCTCCAGCCACGACTTCGGCAAGGACGTCATTCCGCACTGCGTGCCGCGCTACCGCGTCTTCGCGCATCGCTTCTCCGACAGCTGCGTCGGCACGCGCCCCGGAGGCAAGCCCTACTGGCGCGACGTCGGCACCGTCGACGCGTACTGGGAAGCGAACATGGAGCTGACCAAGGTCACGCCGGAGCTCAACCTCTACGATCGGGAGTGGCCGATCTGGACCTGGCAGGAGCAGCTGCCGCCGGCCAAGTTCGTGTTCGACGACGACGACCGGCGCGGGATGGCGGTCGACTCGCTGGTCTCGGGCGGCGACGTGATCAGTGGCTCGACGGTACGCCGCTCGCTGCTGTTCTCCAACGTTCGCGTCAACAGCTACTCGACGATCGAGGACTCGGTGATCCTGCCGGACGTCCACATCGGCCGCCACGTCCTGCTGCGGCGTTGCGTGATCGACAAGGGCGTGGTGATCCCGGAAGGCACGCAGATCGGCGTCGACGCGACTGCCGACCGGCGGCGCTTCCACGTGACCGAGCGCGGCGTCACGCTGGTCACTCCGGACATGCTGGGGCAGTCCCTGCACCGGATCGCCTGAGCGACTGCACGATCGCGCCGGCGGGTGCTAGCATCCGGGTCACCGTCGCGACACTGTCATGCCCGGCACACCCTTTTCGCTCGAAGTCACGCCGCAGGTCCCGCAGCGTCTGGAACGGCTGCACGAACTGGCCAACAACCTCTGGTACAGCTGGGACCGCCCGACGCGCACGCTGTTCGCGCGGTTGCACCCGACGCTGTGGCGTCACGCCGGGCATCGCCCCAAGGCGTTCCTGAAGCGCGTCGCGCAGTCGAAGCTCGAGGCGGCCGCCGAGGACCATGTCTACCTGAACGCCTACCACAGGGTGCTGTCGGCCTACGACACCTACCATGCGCAAGGCTCGCGCGTACGCCTCTCCGGGCAGTTCGGCGAGGACGACCTGGTTGCCTACTTCTGCGCCGAGTTCGGCTTCCACGAGAGCCTGCCGATCTATTCGGGAGGCCTGGGGATCCTCGCCGGCGACCACTGCAAGGCGGCCAGCGACCTCGGCCTGCCCTTCGTCGGCGTGGGACTGCTGTACCGGCAGGGCTATTTCTTCCAGACCATCGACGGCGACGGCCGGCAGCACGCGCAGTACGTCGATTCCGACTTCGACGACCTGCCGATCTCGCCGGTTCGCGGCGCCGACGGCGGCGAGCTGCACCTCACGGTCGCGCTGCCCGGGCGCGAGCTCCAGGTGAAGGTCTGGGAGGTGCGCGTCGGCCGAGTGCGGCTGTACCTGCTCGACACCGACCTGGCCGGGAATTCGCCCACCGACCGCGACATCGGGCACCGCCTGTACGGCGGCGATCGCCAGACGCGCATCGAGCAGGAGATCGTCCTCGGCGTCGGCGGCGTGCGCGCGCTGTCCGCGCTGGGCCTTAATCCGACGGTGTGGCACATCAACGAAGGGCACGCCGCGTTCCTCGTGCTCGAGCGCACGCGAATGCTCGTCGCCGGCGGCCTGGACTTCGCCAGTGCGCTCGAGGCCGCGGCGGTCAACACCGTGTTCACGACGCACACCGCGGTGCCGGCGGGCCACGACCACTTCGCCGAGGAGATGTTCCGACGCTATTTCGACGACTGGGCCTCGCAGCTCGGCGTCTCGCCCGACCAGCTCATGGATCTCGGGCGCATCTCGGGCAGCCCGGACTTCAACATGACCGCGCTGGCGATCCGCGGCTCGCGTTTCCAGAACGGGGTGTCGGCAATCCACGGCGGCGTGTCCTCGCGAATCTGCGCGAACCTGTGGCCGCAGATCGATCCGCAGGACAATCCGGTCGGCCACGTGACCAACGGCGTGCACGTCCCGACCTTCCTCGCGCCCGACTGGTACGACCTGTTCGACCACCACCTGGGCTACGGCTGGGAGCAGCGGCTCACCGAGCCCGGATGCTGGGACGGCATCTACGCGATCCCCGACCAGCAGTTCTGGGCGGTGCGGCAGGCGCTGAAGTCGCAGCTGTTCCACCTGTTGCGAGACCGCCTCGCCGAGCAGCACGCGCGCAACCACGGCTCGTCCGCGCACCTCGATCGCGTGCTGCGGCTGGCCGACCCCGCCAACCCGCGCGCGCTGACGATCGGCTTCGCGCGTCGTTTCGCGACCTACAAGCGCGCGACGCTGCTGTTCGACAACCTTCAGTGGCTGCGCGACATCGTCTGCAACGCCGAGCGCCCGGTGATCTTCGTGTTCGCCGGCAAGGCGCATCCTGCCGACCAGCCGGGACAGGATCTGATCCGGCGCATCGCCGAGGTCGCGAAGATGCCCGAATTCGAGAGCCGCATCCTGCTCGTCGAGGGCTACGACCTCAGATTGGCGCGGCGCATGGTCTCGGGCGTCGACGTCTGGCTGAACAACCCGATCTATCCGCTGGAGGCCTCGGGTACCTCGGGCATCAAGGCCGCGATGAACGGGGTGATCAACCTGTCGATCCTCGACGGCTGGTGGAGCGAGGGCTACGACGGGCACAACGGCTGGGCGATCAAGCCGGTGGCCGATCCCGACCCGGCGCGGCGCGACCGCGAGGAAGCGCGGACGCTCTACGAGATCCTGCAGGATTCGGTGGTGCCGCTGTTCTACGACGTCGGTCCGCACGGGCTGTCGCCGGGCTGGGTGGCGGTGGCCAAGCGCTCGATGGTGTCGCTGTTGCCGCGCTTCAATACCGAGCGGATGCTGGGCGAGTACATCGAGCGGTACTACCGCCCCGCCGCCGGGCAGTGGCACCGCCACGCGCGCGACGCGTTCGCGGCGACGCGCGACCTGACCCATTGGAAGAGGCGCCTGCGCGAGCACTGGGGCGGCGTGCGCGCGCGCCGACTCGACCAATCGCCCGAGCGCATCCGGTTCGGCGAGTCGCTGCGTTTCGAGCTCGCCGTCGGGATCGACGGGCTCGACCCGGGCGACCTGCGCGTCGAGCTGCTGTTCGGGCGACCGAGCGAGACCGGCGCGACGCACAAGCACAGGCGCTACGAGATGCGCTGCGAGCGCCGCCTGGAAGGCGACGAGCAGCTGTACTCGATCGAGGTCCAGCCCGACATGTGCGGCAAGATCGACTATCGCTTCCGCGTCTACCCGCATCATCCGCTGCTCGCGCATCCGTACGAGATGGGCATGATGCTGTGGCTCTGAGCGACGCGACCCCGCTGCGCATCCTGTTCGCAACGCCGGAGATCGCGCCCTGGGTCAAGACCGGCGGGCTGGGCGACGTCAGCGCAGCACTGCCGGCGGCGCTCGCCGAAGCGGGGCTCGAAGTCCGCGTGCTGGTGCCCGCTTATCCGGCGCTGCTGGCAGCGTTCCCGCAGCGCAGCCTCGTCGCCCGGCTCGATCAGCCCGGGGGACAGTTGCTGCCGGCCGCGATTTCGCACGTCGAGCTCCGGCCCCGTCTCGGGCTGCTGCTGCTCGAATGCCCGGCCTGCTACGAGCGGCACGGCGGCCCCTACCAGGATCGCACCGGCCTCGACTGGGCCGACAACGCAATGCGCTTCGGCCTGCTGTCGAAGGCGGCCGCGCTGCTGGCCAGCCGCGAGACGCCGCTCGACTGGCGTCCCGACGTCCTTCACTGCAACGACTGGCAGACCGCGCTCGCTCCGGCCTACCTTCGCTACCGGCACGCACCCGGTGCGGCGACCGTGACGACGATCCACAACCTCGCGTTCCAGGGCCTGTTCCCGGCGGCGAGCCGCGAGGCGCTCGACCTGCCGCCAGCCGCGATGGCGCTCGACGGCGTCGAGTTCTACGGCCGCATCTCGTTCCTGAAGGCGGGGCTGCAGCACAGCGACCGGCTGACCACGGTGAGCCCGACCTATGCCCGCGAGATCTGCGAGCCCGAGCACGGCTTCGGGCTCGACGGGCTGCTGAGCTACCGCCGCGACCGGCGCGGCGGCGACCTGGTCGGCATCCTGAACGGCATCGACACCGCCGAGTGGAGCCCGGCCACCGACCGCTCGATCGCCGCGCCGTACAGCGCGCGCTCGCTGGCGCTCAAGCAGCTCAGCCGCGCCGCTCTCGGCGAAAGGCTCGGCCTCGATCTCGACGCGGACGCGCCGGTGCTCGGGATCATCAGCCGCATCACGCTGCAAAAGGGAGTCGACCTGTTGATCGAGGCCGCGCCGACGCTCGTCGCGCGCGGCGCGCGCCTGGCGGTGCTCGGCTCGGGCGATGCCGGGATGGAGGCCGCCTGGCGCGATCTCGCGGCCGCCCATCGCGGGCGCATCGCCGTGCGAATCGGCTTCGACGAATCGCTCGCGCACCTGATCGAGGCCGGCGCCGACATGTTCCTGATGCCCTCCCGCTTCGAGCCCTGCGGACTGAACCAGATGTACAGCCTGGCCTACGGCACGCCCCCGGTCGTGCGCGCCACCGGCGGGCTCGCCGACACCGTCGTCGACTGCACGCCCGCGACGCTGGCCAACGGCACGGCCAACGGCTTCAGCTTCGTCCCTGCCACGACGCACGCGCTGCTCGCGACGGTCGAGCGCGCGATCGAGGCATGGCGCGCCCCCGAGGCCTGGCGCAGCCTGCAGCGCAACGGCATGGCGCGCGACTGGGGCTGGGACGCGCCGGCGCGGCAGTACGCCGATCTGTACCGATCGTGCCTGCCGGCCGCGCGATGACCGGTGCGGAACTGGCGATCTCGTCCGTCGCGGCCCTGCTGATCGGGCTGCTGATCGGCAGCGTGGGCATCGGCGGCGTGCTGCTGGTGCCGTGGCTCACGCAGGCGATCGGGCTGCCGGTGCGCGACGCGATCGCGATCGCGATGCTCAGCTTCGTCGCGACCGGCGTCGCCGCGATATGGGTCTCGGCGCGCGCGCCGCGGCAGCCCGCGAGGACCCGCTGGCCGCTGGTGCTGGCGACCGCGCCGGGCGCACTGCTGGGGGCCGCCGTGATCGCGATGGTGCCCGAACGCGCGGCGCTCGCGGTCCTCGCGCTAGCCGTGTCGTTCGCAGGCGCGCGACTGCTTTCCCGACCGGCCGCTGCGGCCGCGGCGAAGTCCCCGGCGGCGGCGCAGCCCGGCTGGGGAATCGGTGCCGTATCGGGATTTGCGTCCTCGCTCACCGGCACCGGCGGCGCGATGGTGCTCACGCCGCTGCTGCTGTGGCGCGGCGTGCCGGTGCTCGACGCGATCCTGCTCGGCCAGATCGTGCAGTTGCCGATCGCGGCGACCGCGACGCTCGGCCACGCGCTCGGCCACGGCGTCGACTGGATCGCCGGCGCGGCGCTCGGGGCGATGCAGGTTCCGGGCGTGCTGGCCGGCCGGCGCCTCGCCGAGGCGCTGCCGGTGGCGACGATCACGCGCCTGCTCGGGCTGGTGCTGCTCGCGGCCGGCGCAGGGCTGGCTGCGAAGGCGCTCTAGCCTGCGCGTCGCCAGGGGGCGGACCAGGGCGTGTTCACACTAAACGCCCAGGTAACGCTGAAGCAGGTCCGGCTGGGCCTTGAGCTCGGCGGCCGGCCCTTCGTGCACGATGTGGCCGTTGTTGATGATGTAGACGCGGGTGGCCAGCGCCAGCGTCGCGGCCAGATTCTGCTCGACCAGCACGATGGTCTGGCCGGACTGCGCCAGGTCGCGGCAGGCGCGCACGAGATCCTGCACGATGACCGGGGCGAGTCCCTCGAACGGCTCGTCGAGCAGGACGATCTTCGGGTCGCGCACCAGCGCGCGCGCGATCGCCAGCATCTGCTGCTCGCCGCCGGAGAGGTCGGTGCCGCGGCTGGCGCGCCGCCGCTTCAGGCGCGGAAACATCGCGTAGATGCGCTCGAGCGGCCACCTGTTCTCGGCGGTCAGCCCGGCGAGGACGATGTTCTCCTCCACGTTCAGGCTGCCGAAGATGCGACGGTCCTCGTGCACGAGCTGGACCCCGGCCCGCGCGATGTCGTGCGCCTTCCTGCCGGCGAGTTCGACGCCATCGAGCTTGACGCTTCCGGCCCTGGGCTTCACCACGCCCATGAGGCTCTTCAGCGTCGTCGACTTGCCTGCGCCGTTGCGGCCGAGAAGCGCCACCACCTCGTTCTTGTCCACGCGCAGCGACACGTCGAACAGGATGTGGCTGTCACCGTAGTAGCTGTGCAGGCCGCTGACTTCGAGCAGGCTCATGCCGTCTCTCCATGGAATGCCAACTCTCCGTTGACACCGCCGAGATAGGCTTCCTGGACCTTGGCGTCGTTCTTGATCTCCTCGGGGGTCCCCTCGACGAGTACACGACCTTCCTGCAGCACGGTGATTCTCTCGACCAGTTCGAACAGCGAATCCATGTCGTGGTCGATGACGATCATCGTTCGACCCACGGCGATCGACTTCAGCAGCGCCACCGTGTCGACCCGCTCCTGCGGGCTCATGCCGGCCAGCGGCTCGTCGAGCAGCAGCAGGCTCGGCGAGGTCGCGAGCGCCAGTCCGATCTCCAGGCGCCGCTTCTCGCCGTAGGCGAGTTCGGACACCGGCGTGTCGAGCCGCGCGGTGAGGTTGACCAGGGCAGCGGTGCTCTGGACCTGCGCATCGAGGCCCTCCACCTTCGGAAGGCTCCTGAACATGTCGAGCTTGAACTTGCCGCGCAGTTCGCCGAGCGCGGCGATCCTCAGGTTCTGCCCGACGGTCAGCCGCTCGAACAGCTGGTTGATCTGGTAGCTCTTGGTGAGGCCGAGCTGGCAGGCATCGGCGACGCCCAGGCCGGTGATGTCGCGGCCGTCGAACACGATCCTGCCCGAGGTCGACGGCACTTCGCAGGTCAGCATCTTGAAGAAAGTGCTCTTGCCCGCGCCGTTCGGCCCGATGATGCCCCGGATCTCGCCGTGGTGGACGGTGAAGTCGATGTCGCTGTTGGCGACCAGGCCGCCGTAGCGCTTGGTCAGGCCGATGGCCTGCAGGATGGGCCCGGTCTTGCTGCCGGTCGGCTTGTGCCGGGCAGGCATGGCCACGACCGTGGCGGCTGCCGGCGCGTGGGGCGCGGTGGCCGCGGGCGCCGCGTCGGACGGCTGCTCCGCCGCCTTCCTGTCACGCGTTGCGAGGTTCCAGAGATCGACGATGGCGCCGGCCAGCCCGCGGCGCAGGAACACCACCAGCAGCACGAACACGATGCCGAGGACGAGCTTCCAGGTGGCGCCGAGGTGCAGCGTCGTCTGGAACAGGTCGCTCAGGTAGAGCCAGGTCGCCGCCCCGAGCAACGGCCCGAACAGCGTGCCTGCGCCGCCGATCGCGGTCTGCATGACGATCTCGCCCGAGGTCCCGAACATGAAGGCGTCGGGGGGCATGAAGCCCTGCATGAGCCCGAGCAACCCGCCTGCGAAACCCGCGTACATGGCCGCGACCACGAAGACGGCGAGCTTGTAGCCGTGAATGTCGTGACCGAGCGCCTGCGCGCGCAGCGGATTGTCGCGAATGGCGCGCAGCAGCAATCCGACCGGCGAGCGCACGAAGCGCAGCGCGATCACCAGCCCGACGAAATACCAGAACGCGAAGAACGCGTACATCGACAGGTTGCCGTCGAACTCGATGGTCGTGAAACCGAGGTTCAGGTTCGGCGTCGGCACGCCGGGCAGCCCGTTCTCGCCGCCGGTGAAGGCCGACAGCGGATTGAACTCGACGAAGAAGAAGACTTCGGCGATCGCCACCGTGATCATGGCGAAGTAGATGCCGGTGCGCCTGAGCGCGATCAGGCCGACCAGGTAGCCGATCACGCCCGCCGCGATCGTGCCGAGGATGACGGCCGCGATGGTGTTGGTGAACGACGTCTGCGTCAGCAGGTAGGCCGCGAACATGCCGCCGGTGCCGAAGAACGCGGACTGGCCGAACGAGAGCAGGCCGGTGTAGCCGAACAGCAGGTCGAAGCCGATCCCGACCAGGCCCCATATCAGGATGCGGTTGATCGTGGTCGGCGAAAAGCCCAGGTAGGGCAACACGAAGGGCGCCGCGATCAGGGCGAGCGCCGTGACGATCTCGACGACGAAGGGGCGTTTTCTGGTCAGCATCGCAGGGCCACGTTCACTCGCGGCCCGCCGTGCCGAGCAGTCCGTGAGGACGAAGCACGAGCACGAGCGTCATCGCGACGAACAGCATGACGTAGGAATAGGCAGGGTCGAACATCGAGGTGATGCTGATGATCTCGCCGGCGATGAGGCCGCCGAGCACCGCGCCCGTGAAGGAGCCGACGCCTCCGATGACGACGACCACGAAGGTCTGCACCAGGATGGCCTCGCCGACATCGGGCGCGATCGAGACGACCGGCGCGTTGACGATGCCGGCGAAGCCGGCCGCCATGGCACCGATGCCGAACACCAGCATGAAGACCCGGTAGACGTTGATGCCGAGCGAATCGACCATCACCGAGTCCTCGATGCCGGCGCGCACGATCATCCCGATGCGCGTGCGGTAGAGCACGAAATACAGCAGCAGCAGCGCCACCGTGACGATGCCGAGCAGGCCCAGCCGATAGGTCGGGTAGACCATGAAGCCGAGCTGCGTGATGCCGACGAGCGGCGCCGGCGGCGGCACCGTCTGCGACAGGCTGCCGAAGAAGAAGCGCACGGCCTCGACGAAGACGATGCCCAGGCCGAAGGTGACCAGGAGCTGGTCCTCGTGCGGCCGCGAATAGAAGTGGCGGATGATCAGCCGCTCCATCGCCACGCCCACCAGCATGACGAACAGCGAGCCGGCAATGACCGCGACGATGAACGACTCGGTGTAGGTGTAGGCCACCCATCCGGCATAGCCACCCAGCATGAACATGGCGCCGTGCGCCAGGTTGAGCACGCCCAGCGTGCCGTAGATGATCGTCAGTCCCGAGGAGATGAGCGCCAGCAGCGCGCCCAGCACCAACCCGTTGAAGCACTGCGATATGAAATTGGCCCAGTTGATCACGCTGTCCCGCCCGGAGCATCGATCACGCCGTCAGGTGCGACGGCAAGCGTGCGGCAGGCGCCCTCCGGCCCGCATCGGCCGGAGGGCGCGCTGGCCTGTCAGGTGTAGTCGCCGAGCTTGCAGCCGAACGCGTCGGGCGCCTGCATCACCGTCTCGCCTGGCACGATCTCGACCACCTCCCAGAAGTCCTCGTCGTTCTTCATGTCCTTCTTGGCCTTGCCTCGAACGATGACGACCGGGCGCACGCACTGGTGATCCTGCGGCCGATAGTGGACGTCGCCGACGAGCGACGGGATCGTCTCGCCCTTCTCGTACTGCTTGATCACGTCGGGCGGATAGAAGCTGCCCGCCTCGGAGACCATCCGCGCCCAGTGGGCGAAGCTGACATAGGCGTTCTCGGCGCCCCACTCCGGCCGGTAGCCGTACTTCTTGTGGAACGCTTCGACGAACATCTTCGCGAGCGGATACTTGTCCTCGAGCGTCCACCAGAAGTCGGTCGCGGCGAAGACGCCCGCCGTGAGGTCCGGCCCCACTTCCTTGGCGAGGAAGGGGATCTGGTACGGGACGATCAGCGTCATCTTGGGGATCAGGCCGAACTGCTTGGCCTGCTGGGTCGAGAGCACCGCATCGCGGCCCCAGTTGACGTTGATCAGGAACTCGGCGCCGGAGTTCGCGATGTTGGTCAGGTACTGGCTGAAGTCCTGCGTGCCGAGCGGCGACACCTGGTTGGTCACCATCGTCCAGCCGGCCTTCTCGGTCAGGTAGTCGTTGACCGACTTCGTCGTCGTGTGGCCGTAGGTGTAGTCCGGCGTCATGAACGCCGCCTTGCGGTTCTTCCCGAATTTCTTCACCAGGATCGGGCCGATCGCGTTGGCGGCGGTCTCGCCGTAGAAGCCCTGGCGGAAGCCGTAGCGCACGCAGTCCTTGCCGGTGGTGTCGTTCGATCCCGAGATGCCCGGCACGTAGAGGATCTTCTCGCGCTGCGCGAACTTGTTGAGCGCGACCGCCACGGCCGACGAGGTCGAGCCGGTCATCAGGACGATCTTGTTCTGGTTGATGAAGGTCTGTTCCGCCTGCACCGCCTGGTTCGGCTTCGCAGCCGAATCGGCCGAGACCAGTTGCACCTTCTTGCCGAGCAGGCCCTTGTCGACCTTCGGCGCGATCTTCTTCATCAACTCGTGGCCGGTGTTGATGTGCTCGACGGCGAGTTCCCAGCCCTTGAGCTCGTCCGCACCCTGGACTGCATAGGTGCCGGTGAGCGGCACGGCGGCGCCGATGTAGACCGTGCCGCCCTGCGAGCCGGCCGGCCAGGTGCCGATCGGCGGCTTGTCCGCGGCAACGGCCCAGCCGATGTTGCCGAGACCGGGAATCAGCGTCGCGCCGGCGACGCCCGCCCCGACGCGCAGCAGGCCGCGGCGCGACAGGGCCGGGCCCGCCGCGCTGGCGACCCCGGACTCCGACATCTCTTTCCTCGCTGCCGCGACCGCTTCGAGCAACCTGCGGCGGCCGTTGCCGTCGAATCCGCTCATTTCGCCTCCTTCGTGTAGGTGTCGATCGTTTACCCGGCGCCCGGATGGACCCTGGTCGCCCCGTGGCGGCGCCGGACCTGGCGGCAAGAATGGGCTGGGGTAGTCAATGGAGCAATATCTGATTGACTTGATTGGATAATCTTGTCAACAATGAATCGTGGGAAATGGAAATCTGTCGATAATTGACCTTGCGGCGCAGCATCGGACGCCGCCGCCACGGATATGCCGCGCTCGCTGATCGGCGCGCACATCCGCGAGCGGCGCCGCTCGCTGGGCATGACGCAGGCGGGCCTGGCGGCGACGATCGGCATCTCGGCCTCGTACCTGAACCTGATCGAGCGCAACAAGCGCAACATCGGCGGCGCCCTGCTCAAGCGCATCGCCGGCGCGCTCGGCCTGGCGCTCGACGAACTCGACGGCGCCGCCGGGCGGCGCCTGCTCGACGACCTGGGCGAGCTCGCCGGCGATTCGCGACTGGCGGCGCTGCGACTCGATCCGTCGGGGATCGACGACCTCGCGGGTCGCCATCCCGGCTGGGCGCGCGCGCTCGTCGTGCTGCAGCGCGCGCTGCTCGATCGCGACCGGGCCGTCGCCGCGCTGTCGGACCGGCTCAGCCACGATCCGTTCCTGGGCGACGCGGTGCACAACGTGCTGAGCCGCGTCTCCGCGATCCGCTCGTCGTCGGAAATCCTGGAGACCGTCGAGGACCTCGAGCCTGCGCAGCGCCAGCGCTTCGTGTCGATCATCGGCGCCGAGAGCGCGCGCCTGTCCGACCTCGCTCAGGCGCTCGCCGCGTTCTTCGACCAGGCGCACACCGCGACGCGCTCGATCACCCCGGCCGACGAGGTCGACGACTTCCTGTTCGACCACGACAACCACTTCGCCGCGCTCGAGCAGGCCGCGACCGACTTCCGCGCGGCCGCGGCAATCGAGGGCGACTGTCGCGAGAGCGCGCTGGCCGACTACCTGCTGCGGACCCACTCGGTGCGCGCCGAGGTTCGACCCGCGGTCGAGGTCGAGGCGATCGCGCCGGGGCGCGCGGCCGCCTTCGCCGCCGACGGCCGCACGCTGCTCCTCGCCGACACCGCGCCGCACCCGACGCGGCGCTTCTGGCTCGCGCGCGCCGCCGTCGAGCGGTTCCGCCAGGGGCGGCCGGTGGCGGCCGAGGTCGACGCGGCCACGCGTCTGACCAGCGAGGCCGCGCGCCGGCGCGCGCAGCGCGCGCTCTCGTCGTACCTGGCCGCGGCGGTGCTGATGCCCTACGACGCGTTCCTCGACACGGCCGAGCGCTCGCGCTACGACCTGGACAACCTCGGTCGGCGCTTCGGCGCGAGCTACGAGCAGGTCTGCCATCGCCTCGTGACGCTGCGCCGGCCCGGCGCCGGGGGCATCCCGTTCGGATTGATGCGCGCCGATCCGGCCGGCTTCGTGACCAAGCGCTTCCCGCTGCCGCACCTGCTGCTGCCGCGCCACGGCAACGCCTGCCCGATGTGGGCGGTCTACGAGGCGTTCCAGAACCCCGGCGCGATCGTTCGCCAGCTCGCGGCCTTCCCCACCGGCGATCGCTACCTGTTCCTCGCCCGGGCGATCGAAAAGCCGCGTCCGGCGTTCACGATGCCGCGCCGGCTGGTGTCGGTGATGCTCGCGTGCCACGCGCTGCACGCCGACCGCACCGTGTACGGCGACGGGCTCGACCTGTCGTCGTCGGCCCCGGCGGTGCCGGTCGGACCGAACTGCCGGCTGTGCGCGCGCCGCGAATGCGTCTATCGCGAGGAAGACCCGATCATCGATGCGTGAGCCGGCAAGACGACGGCTGCGCGCCCGGGGCCTGCTCGCGTGCGTGCCCTGCCAGGCGCTACACTCGCCCCGGGGCAAGGAGCCGGCAACGCACAGGAGAGGCAAGGCATGGCGACGCGGGTACTGATCGCCGAGGACGAGCCGAACATCGTCGAGTCGCTGAGCTTCGTGCTCGGCCGCGAGGGCTTCGAGGTGACGGCGGTGCTCGACGGCCAAGCGGCGCTCGAGCGGCTGCGCGCCGACCCGCCCGACATGATGATCCTCGACGTGATGCTGCCGCGGGTAAACGGCTTCGAGGTGCTCAAGCAGGTGAAGTCCGACCCGTCGCTCAGGTCGATCCCGGTCATCGTCCTCACCGCGAAGGGACAGGCGCACGATCGCCGCATGGCCGAGGAACTCGGGGTCGACGGCTTCATGACCAAGCCGTTCTCCAACCGCGAGATCGTCGAGCAGGTGCGGCGGCTGGCGGGCGGCTGAGGCGCGCGCCGTCCGGTCTGCCCAAGCCGTGAACACGCCGCCCTCCTCGCCCCGGCTGCGCGACGCGGCAGTGGTGCTGCCGCTGGTCGGCCTGTTCCTGCTGATGCCGCCGGTGATCACGCTGTTCGTCAGGCCCGCCGACGTCGTCGGCGTGCCGCTGATCGTCGCGTACCTGTTCGGCGTCTGGCTCGCGCTGATCGTCTGCGCCGCGGTGCTGGGGCGCCGCATCGCGCCCGACGCCGCGCCCGATTCGGGGCGCAGCGCCGCGTCCGACCCCGGGCCCGAGAGCGCCGGGCAGCCCCGCGACCCTGACCGCGACCGCGGCCCGACCGCATGATGCTGTCGGCCAACCTGGTCCTGGCGATCGCGCTGCTCTACGTGGCGCTGCTGTTCGCGGTCGCCTTCGCCGGCGACCGGCGCGCCCGCATGGGCCGGCTCGGCTGGCTGCAGTCCCCGCTCGTCTACACGCTGTCGATCTCGGTCTACTGCACCTCGTGGACCTTCTACGGCGCGGTGGGCTCGGCCGCGCGCAACGGGCTGGAGTTCGCGACGATCTACCTCGGTCCGACGCTGGTCTTCGTCGGCTGGTGGGTATTCCTGCGCAAGATCGTGCGCATCGGCCACGTCCACGGCATCACGTCGATCGCCGACATGATCTCGTCGCGCTACGGCAAGAGCCCCGGCCTCGCGGCGCTGGTCACGCTGATCGCGGTCGTCGGCACGACGCCGTACATCGCGCTGCAGCTGCGCGCGGTGACCGTCAGTTTCCAGGTGATCGGGAACGCCGGGCCCGATCCCCTGTCGGGGCATCCGGCCGCGACGCCCGACTTCCGGCTCGGGTTCTGGATCGCGGTCGGCATGGCGGTGTTCACGATCCTGTTCGGCACGCGAAACATCGATGCGAAGGAGCGCCACCACGGGGTCGTCGCCGCGATCGCGCTCGAGGCGGTCGTCAAGCTGGTGGCGCTGATCGCCGTCGGGCTGATGGTCGTCTACGGCATCTCGGAGGGCCCGGCCGAGATCTTCGCCCGCGCCTCGCCGGAGATCCTCCATTCTCACGACGTGTTCGGCCCGCGCTGGGTCGCGGTGACGCTGCTCTCGGCCGCGGCGATCGTCTGCCTGCCGCGCGAGTTCCAGGTCGCGGTGGTCGAGAACACCGACGAGCGCCACCTGCGCACCGCGTCGTGGCTGTTCCCGCTGTACCTGTTCCTGATCTCGCTGTTCGTGCTTCCGATCGCGATCGCCGGGCTGAACTTCCTCCCCGAGGGGTCCAACCCCGACATGTTCGTGCTGACGCTGCCGATGTGGGCGCGGCAGGAGGAGATCGCGCTGCTCGCGTTCCTCGGCGGTTTCTCGTCGGCGACCTCGATGGTGATCGTCGCGTGCATCGCGTTGTCGACGATGGTCTCGAATCACCTGATCATGCCGGTGGCGCTGCGCTTCGGCTGGGTGTCGCTGAACGCCAGCGGCGAAATCCGGCGCTTCCTGCTTTCCAGCCGGCGCGCCAGCATCTGCCTGATGCTGCTGCTCGGGTACCTGTACTTCCGCGTCAAGGGCAATTCCGACGCACTGGCGTCGATCGGCCTGATCTCGTTCGCCGGCGTCGCACAGGTGATGCCGAGCCTGGTCGGCGGCCTGTTCTGGCGGCGCGCGAACGCCGACGGCGCGCTCGCCGGGCTGGCCGCCGGCGCACTGCTCTGGGCCTACACGCTGTTCCTGCCCAGCTTCGGCGGCGACTTCATCGTCTCGTCGCGGGTGATCGCCGACGGCCTGTTCGGACTGCCGCTGCTGCGGCCACACGCGCTGTTCGGGCTCGACAGGCTCGATCCGCTGATGCACTCGCTGTTCTGGAGCCTGTCGCTGAACACGCTGCTGTTCGTGCTGCTGTCGCTGTGGCGCGAGCCCCAGCCGCTCGAGCGGCTGCAGAGCACGCTGTTCGTCGACGTTTTCCGTACGCCGGCCGAGGCGGCGAGCGGGCTGGTCCGGCGCTCGGCGACGACCGACGACCTCAGCCTCCTCGCGCAGCGCATCCTCGGCTCCGAGGAGGCCACACGGCTGTTCCGCGCGGCCAGCCGCGCGCAGGGACGGGGCAACGAGGCGCCGGTCGCCAACGACGCCTTCATCACGCAACTCGAGCGAAAGCTCGCGGGCAGCATCGGCGCCGCGTCGGCGCACGCGATGATTTCGCAGGTGGTCACCGGCGAGACGATCAGCCTGGACGCGCTGATGAAGATCGCCGACGAGACCCAGCGCGTGCGGGAATACAGCCGGCAGCTCGAGGAGAAGTCGCGCCAGCTCGAGGCCACCGCCCGCCAGCTGAGCGACGCCAACGAGCGCCTGACGCGCCTGGACGCGGAGAAGGACGACTTCCTCAGCCAGGTGAGCCACGAGGTGCGCACGCCGATGACCTCGATCCGCTCGTTCTCGGAGATCCTGCTCGATTCGAAGGATCTCGACCCGGCGCAGGCCGATCGCTTCGTCCGGATCATCCACGAGGAGAGCATCCGGCTGACGCGTCTGCTCGACAGCATCCTCGACCTGAGCCTGCTCGAGCGCGGCGAGGCGCCCTGGCAGCTCTCGCGCGTCGACCCCGAGCTCGCGCTCGAGAACTCGATCCGGACCTGCCAGGGCCTGGCCGCGAAGGCGGGGGTGCGGCTGCTCAGCGAGGCTCGCGCGCGCGACGCCGTCGTCGAAGCCGACGGCGACCGCCTGAGCCAGGTGTTCATCAACCTGCTGTCGAACGCGATCAAGTACAACACCAGCTCCGACCCGTGGGTGCGCGTGCGCAGCCGGATCGCCGGCCAGTCCTACGAGGTGCTCGTCGAGGACAACGGGCCGGGGATCCGCCCCGAGGAACGCGAACTGATCTTCTCGAAGTTCCTGCGCGGCTGGGCCCACACGCAGACCTCCGTCTCCGGCGCCGGCCTGGGTCTGGCGATCAGCTGGCAGATCATGCGCCGGCTGGGCGGTTCGTTGACGCTGGTACCGGGCACCGGGACCGGCGCCTGCTTCCGGGTGGCACTGCCGCTGGCCACGGCCACGGCGGACACTTCGACCTGAGGGACGCGATGGGGCAGACGGAACGGATCTACCGGATCGACCACCTGATCCACGAGCGCAAGGTCGTTCCCTTCGACGATCTGCTGCGCGAGCTCGAGGTGTCCCGCGCCACGCTCAAGCGCGACATCATGTACATGCGCGATCGGCTCAACGCGCCGATCGTCCACGACCGGGAGCGCGGCGGCTACTGCTTCGCCGCCGCCGGAGTCGGCCGGCAGTACGAGTTGCCCGGACTGTGGTTCAACGACCGCGAGGTGCTCGCGCTGCTCACGATGCACCGCATGCTCGAAGACCTCGACACCGGCGGCCTGCTCGGCCCCCACATCCAGCCCCTGATGGCGCGCCTGAAGGCACTGATGGGCACGGCCAACAACCCGGCCGACGAGATCATGAAGCGCGTTCGCGTGATCGCCGCTCAGAACCGACCGGTCGCGCCGAACTGCTTCGAGGTCGTCGGCAGCGCGCTGGTCTCGCGCCGGCGCATCGAGATCGGCTATTTCACCCGCTCGCGCAACGCGCGTGGCGTGCGCGAGCTGTCGCCCCAGCGTCTCGTCTACTATCGGAACGCCTGGTATCTGGACGCCTGGTGCCACGCCTCGAACGCGCTCAAGGTGTTCGCGCTCGACGCGATCGAGCGCGCGCAACTGATCGACCGGCGCGCACACGACGTCTCGCTCGCCGAGGTCGACCGGCAGCTCGGCTCGGGCTACGGCATCTACCGCGGGCGCCGGCTCACCTGGGCCACGCTGCGCTTCTCGGCCGACGCGGCACGCTGGGTGCGCGCCGAGGTCTGGCACCCGAAGCAGCAGTCGCACGAGCTCGACGACGGCCGCTACGAGTTGCGCGTCCCGTACGGTGCCACGCCCGAGCTCGAGATGGATATCCTGCGCCACGGCGAGCACGTCGAAGTGGTCGGACCCGAGTCGCTGCGTCGAACCGTCGCCGAGCGGCTCGCACGGGCCCAGGCCGCCTACCGCTGAGTGCCACGCCCCGTCATGACCGAGGACGACGCCCGCAACGCGCTGCTGGTCCGCGCCTTCGAGACCGCCGCACCCCCGCCGGCGACCTGGAGCGACGCAGACCGCGAGTGGGCCAGCCGCGCGGCGGCCGAGGTCGAGGGCGAGCGGGCGAGCGCCGACGCGTTCATCGCCCGGCGCGCGCGACTGGCGGCCGAACGGCTCGCGGCAACGGATGCCCGCGTGCGCCGCGCGCTGCGGGCGCTCGCCTGGCGACCCTGGGTCGCGTGGGCGCTGGTGCTGGTCGCACTCGCGCTCGGTGCGGCGAGCGACGCGATCGGTGCGCGCCACCGGATCAACGTGCTGGCGCCGCCGTTGCTGGCGTTGATCGCCTGGAATCTCGCGGTCTACGTGGCGATCACGCTGCGCAGCCTGGCCTCGCTCGCGCGACGCGCGCCGCGGCAACCGGGCGCGATCGCCGCGCTGATCGCACGCGCCGCACACGCGGCGCCGCTGCAGCCCGAGGCAGGCCGCGACGCCTCGCCGCTGTCCCGCTTCGCCGCGGACTGGGCGCGCGCCAGCGCGAAGCTCAATGCGGCGCGCGTCGCGCGGGTGCTGCACACCGGCGCGATCGCGTTCGCCGCGGGCGCGCTCGCCGGCATGTACGTGCGCGGCCTGGGCCTGGAGTTCCGGGCCGGCTGGGAGAGCACGTTCCTGGGCGCCCCCGCGGTGCAGGGGCTCCTCGAACTGGCGCTGGGCCCCGCGTCCTGGTTGACCGGCATCGCGCTGCCCGACGCGGCCCGGCTCGAGGCAATGCGCTTTCCCGAATCGGCGGGCGAACCCGCCGCGCAGTGGATCCACCTGTACGCGGTCACGGTGGGGCTTGCGGTCGCGCTGCCGCGGCTGCTGCTCGCCACGATCGACCGCCTGCGCGAGCATCGGCTCGCGACGCGCTTTCCGCTGCCGCTGGACGACGCGTATTTCGCCGCGCTGGCGCGCTCGCATCGCGGCGAGGCGGCCTGCGTCGTCGCGATCGCGCATGTGCAGGCGCCGTCGCCGCAGGCGGTGCTCGGCCTGCGCGCGATGCTCGCCGCGGTGATGGGCCCGAAGACGCGGCTCGAGGTGCGCCCGCCGGTCGCCTACGGGGACGAGGAAACGGCGGCGAACTCGCTTGCCCGGGCGGCGCCGGCCTCCCCGGCGGCGACGCTGGTGATCGCGCTGCTGGCCTCGACTGCCACGCCGGAACCGCAGGCGCAGGGCACGTTCGTCGACGCACTGGCCGCGGCGCTGCCGGCCGGCGCCTCGCTGCTGGTGCTCGTCGACGAGTCCGCGTTCGTCGCGCGCTTCGGCGCTGCCGAGCCGGCCGCCGCGCGGCGCCGCGAGGAGCGGCGCGCCGCCTGGACCCGATTCATGGCCGCTCGCGGGCAGCGGCCGCTGCTCGTCGACCTCGAGCGCGCGGACCCGGGCCTCGCGGCGCGCGCGCTGCGCGAGGCGCTCGACCGTCTCGCAGGCAATGCCATGACGGAGGCGGCGCACTGATGCCCCGCACCATCGCACTGAGCCTCGTCTCGCACACCAACGTCGGCAAGACGACGCTGGCGCGCACGCTGCTGGGCCGCGACGTGGGCGTGGTGCGCGACGAGGCGCACGTCACCGAGGTGGCCGAGGCGTATCCGATGATCGAGACTGCGGACGGCGACCGCATGGTGCTCTGGGACACGCCCGGCTTCGGCGACAGCGCGCGGCTCGCGCGGCGGCTCGCCGCGTCCGGCGAGCCGATCGGCTGGTTCCTCGGCCAGGTCTGGGACCGTTTTCGCGACCGCGCGCTCTGGTCGAGCCAGCAGGCGGTGCGCAACGTGCGCGACAGCGCCGACGTCGTGCTCTACCTCGTCAACGCGTCGGAGCTGCCCGACGGGGCAGGTTACGTCGCGAGCGAAATGCAGGTGCTCGACTGGATCGGCAAGCCGGTGGTCGTGCTGCTCAACCAGCTCGGGCCGCCGCGCGCGAGCGCGGACGAGGCCGCCGAAGTCCGGGCGTGGCGCGAGCGGCTCGCCGGCTCGCCGCTGGTGCGCGCCGTGCTGCCGCTGGACGCCTTCGCGCGCTGCTGGGTCCAGGAGGCCACGTTGCTGCGCACGATCGAACGCGTGATGCCGGAATCCGCGCGCGCGACCTGCGCGCGGCTCGTCGACCAGTGGCTCGAGCGCAGCCGGGCCGTGTTCGACGCGTCGATCGCGGTGCTCGCCGAGCGGCTCGCGCGCGCGGCCGTCGACCGCGAGCCGCTGTCCGACGCCGGGGTGCTCGGCCGGCTGCGCGAGGCCGGCGCCGCGCTGGGCGCGCTTCGCCCTGCCGAGGAGCCGGACGCCGCCCCGACCCCGGGCCGCCGGCAGGCGATGCGGCGGCTCGCGGAGCGGCTCGACGCCGACATCCGCGCCGGAACCGCGCGACTGATCGCGCTGCACGGGCTGGAGGGTCACGCGTCGGGCGAGGTGCTCGCGCGGCTCGCCGAGCACTACTCGGTCAGCGAACGGCTCGACGAAGGCAAGGCCGCGATGCTCGGCGGGGTCGTGACCGGCGCGCTCGCCGGCCTGAAGGCCGACCTCGCTGCCGGGGGGCTGACCTTCGGCGCCGGCATGCTCACCGGCGGGATCGTCGGGGCGCTGGGTGCCTTCGGGCTCGCCCGCGGCTACAACGTCGTGCGCGGCACGCAGTCCTCGTTCGTCGCCTGGACCGACGCGGCGCTGGACGAGCTGGCCGCGACCGCCCTGCTCGGCTACCTCGCGGTGGCGCACTACGGGCGGGGACGCGGCGACTGGGCCGCCTCGGAATACCCTGCGCACTGGCGCGGCGTCGTCAACGAGGCGCTCGGCGCGCGGCGGCGCGAATTCGAGCAGGCCTGGGCCCTGCGCGCGCAACCCGAGGCCGAGGCGGCGCTGAAGGCGGCGCTGCGCCCGGCGCTCTCGCAGTCGGCGCTGGACGTCCTGGAGCGCCTCTACCCCGGTTCCAGCGGCTCCATGTCGTCGAAGTAGCGTCCCTCCTGCGCGACGAACGCCGCCACCATCGCGCGCCAGGTCGCCTCGACGACGTCCTCGAGCCCGTCGAAGCCGCGATCGTGCCGCGCCGCGAGCGCCCGGACGTTCGCGAACACCTGCGCCTGGCGCGCAGGCGCGCTGACCTGGAACGCGTCGGCCTTGAAGCGCGCCGCGTCCTTGACGTACATCGCGCGCCGCGCGATCAGCTCGACGATCTGCTCGTCGAGCCGGTCGATCGCCTCGCGAACCTCGGCGAGGCTTCGCGCCAGCGGGCGGTAGGAGGGATCGCGGAAGCGGCGCCGCGGTTCGCCGTGGGGATCGGGTTCCATGGCGCGATTCTGGCACGACCGTCCGGCGGTCTTTCCGCCGCCACCGCCCGTCGCCGGCCCCGCCCCAGCCCGCTTGCGGGAACGCGTCGCCACGCGCAACATCCATTCCCGATGCCGGAGCGGCGACGTATACTCCGGCCCAATAACAGGGATCCCCACCGGGGTTGGCCAGCCAGGTCACCGTGGAGTTCGACATGCGCTCGATCGTTCAGTCTCTCGGCCTCGTCCCGATCATGCTCGGCGCGGCCCTGGCCAGTGCCCCGCTGTCCGCCTCGTCGGCGGACACGTCCAGCATCAACCCGCACGGCTTCAAGCTGCCCACCGGTGTCTACCGCTGCGACCTGAACCGCAGCGTGAACGTCCGCGAGGTGTCGGCCGACATGTCGTCGGCGGTCGTGCAGTTCGACAAGAAGGAATACCGGATGCACGCGGTCGGCGCGCGCAGCGGCGCGCTGCGCTACGAGGATCCGCAATCGGGCCTCGTCTGGCTGGTGATCGCCACCAAGTCGATGCTGCTCGACACCAAGCACGGCCGCCAACTCGCCAACGAGTGCAAGACCTGATCCTGCACTGACTGCCTGCCGGCGCCGGGGCCGACGCGATGCGTCCGCCCCGGTTTGTTTTTCCGCACCGCGGCACCGGGGAAACCCCGACCGCGCGCGGCTTGCGCGCCTGCGCCGCTTCCGACAGACTCTCCGGAAACCCGTCTACTACCCAGTAACGCCCGAGCCACGAGCGCATGCCGCACGCCGACACGCCAGGCCACGCGGAAGACGGCTCGCCATGGGCGCCGCTGCGCGACCGGCAGCGTGAACGCGCGCTGAAACGCGAAGCCGTCCTGCGCACGGCGGCGCGGATGTTCAACGAGAAGGGCTTCCACGCGACCTCGCTGGACGAAGTCGCCGAGCGCCTGAACGTCACCAAGCCGACGCTGTACTACTACGTCTCGAGCAAGGACGAGATCCTCTTCGAGTGCGTGCGAACCGGCCTGGAGATGGTGCGCGCGGGCATCGACGAGGTGGCGCGCTCCGGCGGCACGGCCGCCGACCGGCTGCTCGCCTGCATGCGCGCCTACGGGCGGGTGGTCACGATGGACTTCGGCGCCTGCGTGATCCGCGTGGGCGAGGATCCGCTGCCGCCGCACAGCCGCCGCGAGTTGCGCCGGCTCAAGGCCGAGATCGACCACGAGTTCCGCAACCTGATCGCGAGCGGCGTCGAGGACGGCTCGCTCGCGCCATGCGACCCCAAGGTCGCCGCGTTCGCGATCGCGGGCGCGCTCAGCTGGATCGGACGCTGGTACCGTCCCGACGGCCCGCTCGACGCCGACGAGGCGATCGAGCGCTGTATCGCGGTGCTCGCCCGCGGCATCGTCGCCGCACCGTCGCGTCGCCCGCGCGCGCGCCGGGCCCCGGCCGCAACGCCGGCGCGCGCGACTCGCAGGAACGACCGATGAGCGACGTCGCGGCTCGCACGAACGCCAATGCGAACGCCCTGCTCGAGCTCGATGCGATCACGCTCGCGTTCGGCGGCGTCAGGGCGCTCAGCGGCGTCGGCTTCGCCGTCGCTCCCGGCTCGATCACTTCGGTCATCGGCCCGAACGGCGCCGGGAAGACCTCGCTGTTCAACACCGTCTCGGGCTTCTACCGGCCCGCCTCGGGGTCGATCCGGTTCGGGGGGCGCGACATCACGCGGATGCCCGCGCCGAAGCGCGCGGCGCTCGGCCTGGCGCGCAGCTTCCAGAACATCGCCCTGTTCCGCGGAATGACCGTGCTCGACAACATCAAGCTCGGGCGCCACTGTCACCTGCGCACCAACGTGCTCGATGCGCTCGTCTACTTCGGCCGCGCGCGCCGCGAGGAAGTCGCGCTGCGCGCCGAGGTCGAGGAGCGCATCATCGACTTCCTCGAGATCGACCACATCCGCCACGCCCCGGTCGCAGCGCTTCCATACGGCCTGCAAAAGCGCGTCGAGATGGCACGCGCGCTCGCGATGCGACCCAGGATCCTGATGCTCGACGAACCGGTCGCCGGGATGAACCGCGAGGAAACCGAGGACATGGCGCGCTTCATCCTCGACCTGCGCGCCGAGTGGGGCATCACCGTGCTGATGGTCGAGCACGACATGGGGATGGTGATGGACATCTCCGACCACGTCGTGGTGCTCAATTTCGGCCAGGTGATCGCCGAAGGCTCGCCGGCCGCGGTCCAGAACGACCCGGAGGTGATCCGCGCGTACCTGGGATCGGGCGACGTCGCAGCGCTGCGCCGCAAGCTGCGCGCCGCGGCAGCGGGGAGCCCGGCGTGAACTTCGACTGGCTGTTCCTGTTCGAGATCTCGCTCGCGGGCCTCGGCACCGGCGGCCTCTACGCGCTGACCGGCCTCGCGTTCGTGATGATCTACAAGGCCACGCGCGTCGTGAACCTGGCGATCGGCGAGATGCTGATGTTCGGCGCGTACGTGTTCTTCGCGTTCGCCGCCGGCATGGCGCTGCCGGTCTGGATCGCGATCGCCGGCGCCGTCGCGGCCGGCGGCCTGCTCGGTGCCGCGGTCGAGCGGACGATGATCCGGCCGATGCTCGGCGAGTCGCCGATCGCGGTGTTCATGGTCACGGTCGGGCTGGCCTCGATCCTCGTCGGCACGGTGGAGCTGATCTGGACCGCCGATCCCAGACTGCTGCCGGGCTTCATGCCATCCGACCCGGTGATGATCGGCGAGGCGTTCGTCTCCCCGAAGGTGTTCTACGGGTTCCTGGTCGCGTCCGGGCTGATCGCAGCCGTGCTCGCAGTGTTCCGTTTCTGGCGCGGCGGCGTCGCGCTGCGCGCGACCGCGTCGGATCAGGCCGCTGCCTACTCGATGGGAATCAACGTGCCGCGCGTGTTCTCGCTGTCGTGGACCGTCGCCGGCATGATCGCCGCCGTCGCCGGCATCGTCGTCGGCGCGATCGGCGGGATCTCTTCGACGATGGGCATCTTCGGGCTGTCGGTGCTGGTGGTCGTGATCTTCGGCGGCCTCGACAGCATTGCCGGCGCGCTGGTCGGCGGCCTGTTCATCGGCCTGGTCGAGGCCCTCGCCGGCGCCTACCTCGGAGGCGAGTTCAAGGTGCTCTCCACCTTCCTGCTGCTGGTGCTGATCCTGATGGTGCGGCCGTACGGGCTTTTCGGCACCCACGAGATCGAGCGACTGTGACGGACGCGAGATGAGGATCGGCACCGCCCGCCAGAGCTACGCAACCGACGAGGCGCTGCTCGACACGCGTACGCAGTGGGCGTGGATGGCGGCGCTCGGCGTCGCGCTGGTCGCGTACCCGTTCGTCGCGAGCCCCTACTGGCTCTACCTCGCCTGCCTCGTTGCGATCCACGTCGCGAGCGCCACGGGCCTGAACCTCCTGACCGGCTACACCGGGCTGGTGAGCCTCGGCCAGGCGGCGTTCATGGGCCTTGGCGCCTACACGGTGGCGGTGCTCGAACTGCGCGCGGGAACGCCGGCGCTGCTGAACCTCGCGACCGCCGGCTTCGTCGCGATGGCCGGCGGCGTCGTCGTGGGGATCCCGTCGCTGCGGGTCAAGGGACTTTACCTGGCGATCGCGACGATCGCGGCGTCGTTCATCGCGCACTTCCTGTTCGCCAACTGGACCTCGGTGACGGGCGGCACGGCCGGGCTGTCGGTGCCTCCCGCACGGGTGTTCGGCGTGACGCTGGAGACTTCGTTCCGCATCTACTGGCTGGTCGTGCCGATCACCGTGCTGATGGTGGCCGGCGCAGCCAACCTGTTCCGCACGCGGATCGGCCGCGCGTTCATCGCGATCCGGGACCGCGACATCTCGGCGGAAGTGCTCGGCATCCCGCTGCTGCGCTACAAGCTGCTTTCGTTCGCGCTGTCGTCGTTCTACGCCGGCGTCGCGGGCGGAATGTGGGCCTACTTCTTTCGCGTCGTGACGCCCGAGAGCTTCCCGCTGATCATGTCGATCTTCTTCCTCGCGGCGATCATCGTCGGCGGGATGGGAACGATCCTTGGCGGGATCCTCGGCGCAGCGTTCATGACGATGGTGCCCGAACTGCTCAAGCTGCTCGTCGGCTGGCTGCCGCTGGGCGGCAACGCTGCCGTGATCCTGTCGCCGGTGCGCACGATCGTCTTCGGCGCGCTGATCGTCGGATTCCTGGTTTTCGAGCCCCATGGGCTGGCGGAGATCTGGCGGCGCGTGCGCCGGTTCTTCCACCTCTACCCGTTTCGCACCTGAGCGCACCCGCGCCCGTATGCCTGTTGACTGACCATTCTTGACAAGGAGGAGCAGATGAAACACCCGAAACGCCCGGAACAGACCCGGCGCCAGATGATGGCGGCAATGGCGGCCGCCGCCGGCCTCGCACTCGCGCCCGCGGCGCAAGCGCAGGCCGAGGACATCGTCATCGGCGGCTCGATCCCGATGACCGGCGTGTTCGCGTTCGCCGGCATCGGCATCCACGCCGGCATCCAGGACTACGTGAAGATCGTCAACGACGCCGGCGGCATCAAGGGCCGCAAGCTGCGCTACGTCCCGGAGGACACCGGCTACAAGGTCGATGCCTCGGTCGCCGCGTTCAAGAAGATCACCAGCCAGAACAAGGTCCACCTGTACTACGGCGACTCGACGGCGTTCGCGAAGACGATCAACCCCGAGCTCGACCGGATGGGATCGATCCTGATGGCCGGCGCGTCCTTCGCGACCGAGATCAACAATCCGCAGAAGTATCCGTACCAGTTCCTGGTCGGGCCCGACTATACCGAGATGTTCGGCATCCTGCTGCGCTACATCGCGAAGGCCAGGCCCGGCGCCAAGGTCGCGTTCGTCTACTCCGACTCCGAGTTCGGCCGCGATCCGGTCGAGCCGAGCCGCGAACTCGCGAAGAAGCTGGGGCTGAACGTCGCGGCCGAGATCATGACTGCGCCCGGCAGCGTCGACGTCTCCGCAGAGGTGATCAAGCTGCGCCGCGCCGCGCCCGACTACACGATCTTCCACGGCTACGTGCTGGCGCCGATTCCCGAGTTCGTCACGCAGGCGAAGAAGATGGGCATGACCAGCCAGTTCATGGGTACCTTCTGGACCATGGACCACTCGATGGTCATGAAGATGGGCGAGGCCGCCGAGGGCTTCATGGGGGTGATGCCGTTCCGCTACTACTACGAGACCGATCCGAAGGCACCGATGCTCGAGAAGATCCGCCAGATGCGGCCCGAGTACCAGAGCAACGCCTACATGCAGGGCTTCCTGACGACGATGCTGTTCGCCGAGGCGGCCAAACGCACGCTCGACGCCGGCAAGGAGCTGAACGGCAAGAACCTGAAGGCCGCGCTCAACTCGATCCGCAACTTCGACACCGGCGGCATCATCGGCGTGCCGATCTCGATCAAGGGCAACTCGATCCCGGTCGGCCGGATCGTGCGCGCCGACATGAGGCAGCAGAAGATGGTGCCGGTGTCGGACTGGATCGCGCTGGAGTGATCCTGCAGTGAGCGACGACGCCGTCCTCGAGATCAACAACATCGAGGTCATCTACAACCGGGCCGTGCAGGTGCTGCGCGGCCTGTCGCTGTCCGTGCCGCGCGGGCGCATCGTCGCGCTGCTCGGCTCGAACGGCGCGGGCAAGTCGACGACCCTCAAGGCGGTGTCGAACCTGCTCGCGCTCGAGGACGGCGAGATGACCGGGGGCGGCGTCCGCTTCGACGGCCGCGACACGGCGCGCCTTGCGCCGCACGAGCTCGTGCGTGCGGGGCTGTTCCACGTCATGGAGGGGCGGCACGTCTTCGAGGACCTGACCGTCGAGGAGAACCTGCTGTCGGCCACCTACGCGCTGGCCGGGCGGCGCGAAACCCCGGGCGCCGACCGCTCGCGCTTCGAGCTGGTCTACGAGTACTTTCCGCGCCTGTTCGAGCGCAGGCGCGGACTGGCCGGCTACCTCTCCGGCGGCGAGCAGCAAATGCTGGCGATCGGGCGGGCGCTGATCGCGGCCCCGAAGCTGATGCTGCTCGACGAGCCGTCGCTCGGGCTGTCGCCGCTGCTGGTCGAGAACATCTTCACGATCATCGCGCGGATCAACGCCGAGCAGCGCGTGTCGATGCTGCTGGTCGAGCAGAACGCATCGGTCGCCCTCGCGGTCGCGCACTACGGCTACATCATGGAGATGGGCAAGGTCGTGATCGACGGCAGCGCCGAGCGCCTCGCCGCGGACCAGGACGTGCGCGAGTTCTACCTGGGAATGGGCGGTGCCGGCGAGGCGCGCAGCTTTCGCGACGTCAAGCACTACAAGCGCCGCAAGCGCTGGCTGTCATGAAGCCGAAAGGCCCGGTCCCGCGATGAGCGACGCCGCCACGACCCCGAGCGGCGTGCCACCGGCGCCCGCGCTGCCCGCGCTCACGCTCGCGCAGATGCTGCGCGAACAGGCGCGCCTGCGGCCCGCCTCGACCGCCATCCGCCAGAAGGAGTTCGGCATCTGGAACCCGGTCGACTGGCAGACCTGGTGGCGACGCGCGCGCCACGTCGGCCACGGGCTGCGCGCGCTCGGGCTGCCGCCCGGCGGGCACGTCGGCGTCATCTCCGAGAACAGGGTCGAGTGGGTGCTCGCGCAACTCGGCACGAGCCTGGTCGGCGCGGTCACCGTCGGCGTCTACCCCACCAGCCCGACCCCCGAAGTCGCCTACGTGCTCGCGCACGCCGACGTCGACGTCGTGGTTTGCGAGGACCAGGAGCAGACCGACAAGGTGATCGCCGCGCGCGCCCGGCTGCCGCGGCTCCGTGCGATCGTCGTGATCGAAAAGAAGGGGCTGCGCAGCACGCCGCCGGAGCACCGCGACCTGGTGAAACCGTTCGACGAGGTCGAGCGGCTGGGCGCGCAGCACGAGGCCGCGCATCCGGCGCTCGTCGACGACGTGCTCGCCGGGCAGACGCTCGACGACATCGCGCTGATGATCTACACGTCCGGCTCGACCGGCAAGCCCAAGGGCGCGATGATCAGCTACGGCAACATCCGTGCGGTCGTTCCCGGCATCGTCGACCGGCTGCGGCTCGGCCGCGACACGACCCACCTGTCGTACCTCCCGCTGTGCCACGTCGCCGAGCAGATGCTGACCACCTTCGTACCGATCTACCTCGGCTCGCAGGTGAACTTCGGCGAGTCGATCCGCACGGTCCAGGAGGACCTGCGCGAGGTCGCCCCGACGATGTTCCTCGGCGTGCCCCGGATCTGGGAGAAGCTGCACGCGTCGATCCACATCAAGATGCAGGAGACCGGCCGGCTGCGTCGCGCGCTGTTCGGGCGGGCGATGGCCGCCTGCGAGCCCTTCGCCGAGAAGGCGCCCCGGCAACGCACGCTGGCAGAGAAGCTGCGCTTCGCGATCGCCTGGGTCGCGGTCTTCCGCGCGCTGCAGAACTTCATCGGCCTGCGGCGCGCGCGCGTCGCGCTGACCGGCGCGGCGCCGATCCCGCCAGCGGTGGTGCGATTCTTCCGGACGATCGGCGTTCCACTGGTCGAGGTCTACGGGCTGACCGAGTCGACCGGCATGATCACGGGCCAGCGGCTCGAGCGCGTGCGGATCGGCACGGTCGGCGAGCCCACGCTCGGCGTCGAGCATCGCATCGGCGCCGACGGCGAGCTGATGGTGCGCGGCGGCATGGTGTTCGCGGGCTACTACAAGAGCCCGGAAGCGACTGCCGCGACGGTCCGCGACGGCTGGCTGCACACCGGCGACGTCGTGCGCGAGGAAGACGGCCAGCTGCGCATCGTCGACCGGCTGAAGGACATCATGATCACCGCCGGCGGGAAGAACCTGACGCCGTCCGAGATCGAGAACACGATGAAGGCGAGCCCGTTCATCCGCGAGTGCATCGTGATCGCCGACGGGCGGCGCTTCGTCTCGGCGCTGGTGCAGATCGACTTCGAGACGGTCGGCAAGTGGGCCGAGTCGCAGCGCATCGCGTTCACCCACTTCCGCTCGCTCGCCGAGCACCCGAGGGTGCGCGAGCTGATCGAATCGGAGATCGCGCGCGGCAACGCGCAGCTGGCCCAGGTCGCGCAGATCCGGCGCTTCCACCTGCTCACGAAGGAGCTGGACCACGACGAGGGCGAGGTGACGGCGACGATGAAGGTGCGCCGCGCCAGCATCGCCGAGGCCTACGCCCCGGAGATCGAGGCGCTCTATCGCTGAGCGCGCCGCCGGCCCGGCGTGCCGCCGGCGAAGGCGCTCTAGAACCAGTCGTTCAGCATCACGCCGACGCCGACGCGCCGGATCCGCGTCTGGTAGTCGATCAGGCTTTCGCCGTAGCCGTCGAAGTACTGGACGTACCAGCGCAGGTTCGGGCTGAAGCCGGTGGGACGGCTGTAGTCGAGCTGCATCGCGCCCTTGCCGTCCCGCGCGAAGCTGCGGCGCAACGTCATCGTCCAGTTGTTCAGGCCGCCGGCGTAGCCGATCCGCATCTCGCCCTGCCCGGCGTAGCGCGTGATCTGCGGGTTGTCGTCGCCCTCGGGCGAGTCCGGGGCCGGCTTGCGGCTCTCGGGTATGCGCCACCACGGACGGATACCGACCCACCAGGGACCGGGGCGATCGAGCAGCATCTCGGCGAACAGCCGATTCCAGCTGCGCGAGAACTCGCCGGTCCGGCCGTTCGACTGGTGCACGAAACCCGCCGACGCGACCCGCCAGTCCCAGCCGAGCAGGCGCATCCCCGGCGCCCAGGACACGAAGAGCTCGGGCTCGTGGCTGTACTCGCGAAACGGACTCGAGCGCTCGCCGTTGTAGGCCTGCCACCAGGACTGCCCCGTGTAGGCGAAGAACACCGCCAGGCGCCCGTCGTAGAGCGGCGGCGTCAGCGGGAACTTGAAGCTGATCTGGAACTTGACCTCGTTGCGCTGCACCGGGCCGGCGGCCGATCCCGGCTGCACGAACGCGTGCGAAACCGGCAGCAGGTAGTTCGGCCGATGCGGCAGCAACGCGAAGCGCTCGCCCCAGAGCACGCCCTCTTCGTCGACGCGCCGGCGCACCGGCGAGTCGCCGACCGGTGCCGACCGCGCGACCGGCGCGACCGAAACGCCTTGCGGCGTATCACGGACGATCCCCACCGTCGGCTCGGCGGCCGGCTGCGCCGCGTCGGCGGGCGCGGGCAGCGACTCGGGCAGCGGCGCGACGCGCGCGGGCGTGGCCCGGCCCGCATCGGCGCACCCGGCCCGGAGGGCCTCGACGGTGGTCTGGGGCGATGCGTCGCGCAGCGCGTCGAGCAGGCAGCGCTCCCCGGCGGTCTGCGCGAGGGCGCTGGCGGACAGCGCGAGACCCGTGGCGAAGGCGAAGGCGCATCCCGCGCGCGACGGCGCGGGGCGACCATGACTTGTCGGCATGGCCGACATTCTGAACCAGGCGGCCCGCGGACCCCGGCCGGCGCCGGTCCGCAGCGTGAACAATCCCTAGCGGGTCGCCTTGTCCTCGTCTCTGGCGCCGCCCAGCGCCTCGCGCTGCATCGACAGGTACACGTTGTAGGCGTTGCGCCGGTTGGCCGCGTCGAACGCGGGCAGCGACGAGAAGCGCGACCAGTCGGTCCGCGCATGGGCCTCGTCGAAATCGAGCAGTTCGTCGACCGCGCGGCCCATCTCGCGGCGCAGGAACCGCAGGTAGTCGCGGGTCAGCGCGAGGTCGCGCCGGGCGTCGGTGGAAGCCGGGCCGTGGCCGGCGACCACGATGCCCGGCCCGCGGGCGGCGAGCTGGTCGAGCGCCGCGAGCCAGGCGCGCGTGTCGGCGTCGCCGACGAAGGGGATGCGCCCGGCGAAGACCAGGTCGCCGGCGAACAGCACGCCCTCCTGCTCGACGAGCATCATCAGGTCCTCGGGCGTATGCGCCGGGCCGGCCGAATACAGGCGAAAGTCGATTCCGCCGAGCCGGAAGCTCGCGTCGCCGTCCACGTAGCGGTCCGGCGGGACGATCCGCATCGAGTCGGTGACCCAGGGCGCGAGCGACTGCCGGCGTTCGGCCAGGCGCGATGCCGGCGCGTCGGTGGCCAGGTAATCGCGCACCGCGCGGTGCGCGACGATCTCGGCGCCGGCGTCCTTGAACGCCTGCAGCCCGTAGAAGTGGTCGGCGTGGTAGTGGCTTACGACGACCCGGCGAACCGGCTTGTCGGTGACGCGCCGGATCTGCGCGAGCAGCGCCGCCCCGAGCGCCGGCGTGCCGAGCGCGTCGAACACGACCACGCCCTCGTCGGTGACGACGAACCCGGCGTTCGACATGAAGCCCTGGTTGCGCAACGACACCGTGCCCGTGTCGCCCTCGACGTACCAGACGCGCGGCGTGAGCCGCTTCGGCGTGAGGTCGACCGTGACCGGCGCCGGCGGCTGCCCGAGCCCGTGCCCGGCGAACAGCGCCAGCCCGAGCGCCACCGCCAGCCACAGCAGCCACAATACGACGCGCAGCCGCGGGTGCCGGTCGCAGCCGCAGGGCTCGCCCGCCTCGCCGCGCCGCTCGGGAGGTCGGGCGAGCATCATGGCCAGCGCGCTCCCGTCATCGAACCGGGCCGGCCGCGCAGCCCTAGAACTCGATGTCGGCGCGGATCGCGTCGATGCCCGCGCGCGCGCAGGCTTCGTCGGCCGCCCCGCCCGGCGCGCCCGAGACGCCGATGCCGGCCAGCGTCGTGCCGGCCGCCTCGATCGGAAGGCCGCCGCCGATCGCAGCGACGCGCGGGATCTGCCGGATCCCGCTCATCGGCTTGCCGGCCTGGGTCTCGGCCGCGAGGTCGGTGGTGGAGATCCGGAACGACGCCGCGGTCCACGCCTTGTTGGCTGCCGTCTCGACGGTATGCGGGCCCGCGAAGCGATCGCGCAGGTAGACCTGCAGCACGCCGCTGCGATCGCTGACCGCGACGCCGACCTGGTAGCCGGCCTTGCGGCACGCTTCGAGCGCTGCCTGCGCGGCCTTCAGCGCGGTCTCGACGGTGAGTCCCTTCGTCGTGAACGTCGCGTCGGCCATCGCGGCCGGCGCGCCCAATGCGAGCAGTGCGGCCAGCGCGGTGTTTCGGAATCTCGCGAGCTTCATGCTGTCCTCCAGCGTGCCAGTTCTTCGACGTCTTCGGGAAACATCTCGCCGATCTCGACCTGCTTCAGCGCGCCGTCGCGGCCGATCACCCAGACGATCGGCAGCCCCTTCGGCCGCCCGATCGC
Organism: Burkholderiaceae bacterium; assembly: GCA_023954045.1. GTDB lineage: Bacteria > Pseudomonadota > Gammaproteobacteria > Burkholderiales > Burkholderiaceae_E > Zeimonas. Next base: position 429,504 of record JAMLIR010000001.1, read on the forward strand.
CGCGTGCCAGCGCTCGTCGAACATCGCCGCGTGGAACGCGTACCCATGCTCGCGCATGTAGCGTCGAGCGTCCTCGGGATTGCGGTCGATCGACAGCGCGAGCACCTCGAGGCCTGCTCCCGCGTGCGCGCGGTGCAGCCGATCGAGATGGGGGTTCTGCCGCTTGCAGAACGGGCACCAGCTCGCCCAGAGCTCGACGACGACGACCTTGTCGCGCCAGTAGGCGGGCGCGATCTCGCGGCCGTCGAGCAGCCGGGTCGACGGCAGGTCGATCTTCGCGCCGATCGGGGGCGTCGCGTTGCGCGCGGCGCCGGCGGCCCTGGCCGATGCCTGCCCCGCCGGCGCTGCTGCGGCCTGCGCCAGCACCGGGCCTGCCAGGCCCGTCAGCGCGAGGCCCGTCACCCGCCGCAGCAGGCGGCGGCGCTCGGGATTGCGGCCCGGGGCGGGCAATGGCGGCATGTCGGTCGAAATCCCTGCGGTCGATCGGTGCCCGGCATTGTGTCAGGCGATGCCCGGGTTGTCCTTCATTCCGATCAAACGGGGCAGGTTCAGGCTGCGCGCAGTGACGGTCCGCCTGGTCTTCAGCCAGCGCTCGACGACCTCCCAGACCGGCTCGCCGCTGGCGCCCTCGGCGACCGGCGCCCAGCCGGCGACGCGGTAGGTGCGCTTCGCGTCGATCGGCGCGCCGTTCAGCCGCATGTCGGAAATGCGGCTGCCCATCCGCGCGTTCGGGTCGCAGGCGTAGGTGATGCCCCCCACCCGCACCATGTCCCCGCCCTGCTGGAAGTACGGATCGGGATTGAACAGGTTGTCGGCGACGTCCTCGAGGATGGTCTTGATCATCTCGCCGGAAATGTCGTTCACCGTCGTGTACGGATAGGTGATCGCGGTCTGGTCCATCAGGTGCTCGCGGGTGATCGCCTGCCCCGGCAAAAGGCTGGTCCCCCAGCGGAAGCCCGGCGAGAACGCGACCTGCGCGCCCTTGACTTCCATCAGCGCGTCGAGGATCAGCTGGTCGAAGGTGCCGTTGAAATTGCCGCGGCGGTACAGCAGGCCTTCGGTGACCGCCAGCGGTTCCTCGAGCCGCGCCCGATGCGGCCCGCGCACGCGATCGATCAGCGCCTGCATCGCCGGGTCGGCCGGCAGCAGGTTCGAGAACACCGGCAGCAGCCGATAGCGGAAATCCGCGACCCTGCCGCCGCGCACGTCGAAGTCCATCACGCCGAGGAACTTGCCGTTCGAGCCGGCGTTGGTGACCAGCGTGACGCCCCTCGCATTGCGGACCGGCACCGGCTGCGGCACGCCATCGTGCGTGTGCCCGCCGAGGATCGCGTCGATGCCCGTGACCCGGGTAGCCAGCTTCAGGTCGGTGTCCATGCCGTTGTGCGACAGCAGCACCACCACCTGCGCGCCCTTGCCGCGCACTTCGTCGACGATCTTCTGCAGCCGCTCGTCCTGGATCCCGAAGCTCCAGTCCGGAGTCAGGTGGCGCGGGTGCGCGATCGGGGTATAGGGGAAGGCCTGTCCGACGATCGCCACCGCAACGCCGTTGATGCTGCGCATCGTGTGCGACGGAAACACCGGGTCTTCGAAGTCGGTCGTCCTGACGTTCTGCGCGACGAAATCGATGCGGCCCTTGAAGTCATTCGCGATGACCTCCTCGACGCGCTTCGCGCCCAGCGTGAACTCCCAGTGCCCGGTCATCACGTCGACGCCCAGCAGCTTGCAGGCGTCGACCATGTCCTGGCCCCTCGACCAGAGCGCGGTCGCCGAGCCCTGCCAGGTGTCGCCGCCGTCGAGCAGCAGCGCGCCGGGGCGCGACGCCTTCATCCGCCTGACGAGCGTCGCCAGGTGCGCGAACCCGCCGACCTTGCCGTAGGTGCGCGACGCGTCCTCGAAGTCGAGGAAGGTGAACGCGTGCGCTTCCGGCGTGCCGGGACGGATCCCGAAGGCCTTCAGCAGGTGCTCGCCGACCAGGTGCGGCGGGCGTCCGCGCGCCCCGGCGACGCCGATGTTCACGCTCGGCTCGCGGAAGTAGATCGGCAGCAGCTGCGCGTGGCAGTCGGTGAAGTGCAGCAGGCTGACGTTGCCGAACCGCGGAATGTCGTACATCGCGTCGGCGCCGCTGCCCGCGGCCGCGCCGCCGGCGGACGCGCACCCCTGCAGCGACAGCCCGGCCGCCGAGGCAGTCGCGAGAACCTGGAGGAACTCCCTTCGATCCATCATGGCCTGGCCCGGGTGAAGCGCTCGTCCGGAGCGTGGACGCAAAAAGGGCCGCCCGCGGGCGGCCCGACCGACGCACCGATCACTTGTTGACCGGCGACTCGGGATCCATCAGGTAGGCGACCAGGTCCTTGATCTGCGACTCGGTCAGCGTTCCGGAAGGCCCGAAGCGCGGCATCGTCGAGCACGCGGCAAAGGCCTTCGAGTTGTAGATCCGCTGGTACGCGTACTTCTGCATCTCCGCCGTGTAGCCCCGCTGCTTGCCGAACTGCCGCAGGCTCGGGCCGACCGAGCCGAACGACGTCTGCTGCGGCGCGAGCTGGTGGCAGTTGTAGCAGCTGCCGCCGCTCGGCGCGCCCGGCTTGTCGTTCCAGGTCATCCCGCGGCCGCTCTCGGCGATCTTCTGGCCGTTCTTCCAGTCGCCCATCAGCTTGCCGTCCGCCGGCAGCCTGATCGTGGCCATCTGCTGCGCCTCGAGGCGCCGCAGCACGTCCGCCGGCGGGTGGTCGCGATACTTGGTGCAGGCGAGTTGCAGCTCGTCCTGCTTGAGCCGGTCCATCGTCGCGATGCCGCGCGCGTGGAAGTCCCGCTGGATCGTGGCAGTCGCCCTGGCGTCGTAGGCCTCACGGTCCGCCATCGTCGCGCAGCCGCCGGCAACGGCCGCGGCAAGGACGCCCGACCAGATGATTGCTCGTTTCATCGTCAGTCTCCCCTTCGCACCGTGCTCAGCGCTTGATCCCCGGTCCCTTGTACGTCGACCCGTTCGCGTTCACCCCCATGTAGGTGAGCAACGCGGTCACGGTGTCGGACAGGTATCCGGGCTCGGGGAATCGCTGTTGCCGGAAGCAGTCGTTCATCCGCCATTGCAGCGTGTGCATCAGGCCCCCGGTCATCCGGTAGCCCGGCCAGCCGATGAAGCCCCTGTCCGCGGTCCCGGGCTTCGAGAAGTTGGGCAGGTTCTGGGTGCGGATGCGCTTTCCGTCCTCGCCGTGGCAGCTTGCGCAGGAGAAGTCCCAGGGCCCGGCGCGATGGTAGAAGATCGCCTCGCCGAGCTTGTACGTCTCGCGCTCCTGCGGGCTGGCCTGCGGCACCGCGATCTTCATCCCGCGCGACTGCCCGGCGACGTAGGTGACCAGCGACACCACGTCGGGCGTCTGCTTCGCGTTGCTGAACGGCTGCTTCGTCAGGTCCTCGAGCCTGAAGCCCTGCAGCGTGACCATGCAGTGCACGATGCGCCGCTCGATGTCCATCACCTGGCCGACGTCGGCGTAGTAGCGCGGCGCCTGCACGTAGGCGCCTTTGAGAACGCCCGGGCCGAGCCCGAGGTCGCACTGCTCGAGCGAGGCGTTCTTCGGCCCGCGCTTCGCCTTCCACAGCGCCTCGCCCTTGGCCTCGAACAGCTCGGCGGTGTTGGCCTCCTCCATCATCGCGCGGAACTTGTCGAACTGTTCCGCGGTGATGTCGCGCTCCTCCTGGGCGAGCGCGGTCGCGCCGGTCAGCGCCAGCGCGCCCGCGAGCACGGCGCCGGCGATGCCCCTGCGCGGCTTCGACATCGGGTATGTCTTCATCGCTGCCTGTCTCCTTCGTTGTCGTTGGTTCGTTCGGGGGCACCCGTGCGCGCCGGGGACTCAGGGGCGCAGGTAGACGTAGTGCTCCTGCGCCTGCAGCCTCGCCACCTCGGCGACGCCGGAAGGCACGATCTTCGCCTCCATGATGACCTTCTCTTTCGGGATGTCCCGGCCCACCAGCGTGTTGTTGCAGACGCGGAACTGCACGCCCTTGCCCACCAGGTCCGCGACGGCCGACTCGAACTCCTGGCCCTTGTCGTTCTTCGCGCCTTCGAGCAGGAAGTCGATCCCCTTGCCGTGCGTGACGACGACGATCTTCGTCGAGGGTTCGGCCCTCAGGTGGTTGCGGATGTTGCCGATCGCGCGCTGCGCCTGCGCCAGGCCCTCGTTCAGGTGATAGACGACCGAGATCGGCTCGGCGGCCGACGCGACGGCGGCACACCCCGCCAGCGCCGCAGCCGCGACGAGATTGCGAACGCGGGACCATGTGCGAACGATATCGAACATCGTTTCCTCCTCGTCGTGGTGGCGGGCGGGATGCCCGCGAGTGCCATTGCTCGGGCGGGCGCGGCCCGCGGCCGCGCCGGCGCGAGCGCTCAGCCTACGGTCGCCTCGTCGGTGCGCTTGTCGCCCTTGTTGTCGACCCAGGTCACGCCGATCTTGTCGCCGGCTTTCGCGCCCTTGACGCGAAACTGAAGGTAGGGGTTCTTCGAGATCGCCGGGCCCCAGTGGGCCTTGAGCACCGGCTTGCCGTTCAGCGTCGCGGTCACCTCGGTGATGTGCCAGGCGGGAATCACCTTGCCGGAGGCGTCCTTGCGCTGTCCGGTCTCCATCTCGTGCGCCATCAGCACGCGCACGTCGGCGCCGCCCTCCTTGGCGGTCGCTCGGATCTTCATCGGGTCTGCCATGTCTCGTCTCCGGGTACGTGTCGTTGCCTGACGGGGGTTCGGGTCTCAGCCGCCGCAGCCGCCAAGCGTGACCTTCACTTCCTTCCTGGCCATGTAGAACTTGCCGTCCGCCTTCACCAGCGCGACGACGTCGGAAGTCTGGCCCATCTTGATGCGCATGCTGACCTCGGGGTCGGCGCCCTCGAGGAGTTCGTAGGCACCGGCGAGCGCGTTCGGGTTCTTCTCGACCAGCAGTGCCATCATCTGCGTCTTCGGCAGGCCGCTCTTGATGGAGACCGGCACCACCGCGCCGTTCTCGGCGATGTCGGGCGCGACGATCACCACGTCCTTCGAGTCGGCGGCGCCCTCGGCGCCGAGCGCCTTGAGCGTCGCGGCGACGCCGGCCGTCTTGAAGGCGCCCTGGTCGAACGCCTGCGCGGCGGCCGTGCCGGGCCGCAGCAGGCCGATCGAAACCAGCGCGCCGTACAGGCCTGCGCTGCCTGCGACCTGCAGCGTGGTGCGTCGTGAGCGGTCCATACTCGTGTCTCCTTCCTTTGCGGTGTTTCGTTCGCCTGGGCGAATCGCGGTCAGGCCAAAGATAACAAAATGATCCGGGCGCGCCATCCGGGTCCCCGTTAACGAAAACCCGGATACGGGCCATGAGCCATGAAGGCCCGAGGGACCTTCGCGCGGGTCTTCCCGCGGCCCTCCCCGGCACTTCTCGCCCCGCGCACCCCGGTGTGACGGTCGGCCGCCGCGATTTATTCCAGCGGCACGGGGTGCATCGAGCGCGGAACGCTGCTACCGTTCGTCCCACTGCCCACGCGCCGGCCCCCTGGGGCGCCGATGAAGACCGCACGATCCATCGCCGCGACGCTTTCGAAGCGGATCCCGATCCGCGCTGCGCTGCTGTCGCTGTCGCTGCTCGCGCTGCTGTCCGCCGCCCCGATCGCCGTCGACGCCGCCGGGCGCGACGGGCTCGAGCACCCCGCCTCGCACGAGGCGCTGCTGCGCGAGACCGCGCGCGACGGCACGGTGGTCGTCGCGCTGTTCTCGCTGCCTGGGTGCCCGTTCTGCGAGGCGATCCGCCGCGACCAGCTGCGCCACCTCGCCCGCGAGCAGTCGGCGCAGCGCGTGCGTGTCGTCGAATACGAGATCACCGATCGCAGGCCGTTCGCCGGGCCCGCCTCGGGCGCGCCGGCGCCGGCCTCGCCCGCCGCGCTCGCCGCTTCGCTCGACGTGCGCCTCGCACCGACCGTCGCGTTCATCGGCCCGGACGGCAAGGAGATCGCCGAGCGCCTGGTCGGCTATTCCTCGCCCGACTTCTACGGTGCCTACCTGGAGCAACGCATCGCGCAGGCGCGCGAGCGCCTCGGCGCGCGCTGAGCGCCTGCGCCGCCACGGTTGCCGGGGGGACGCGCGGCGGCACGGCGGCCGGCGCCGCGCGCTCAGTGGAAGTGGGTCGATTCGGGCTCGACGTCGCCCGGCATCTCGGCGTGGACGATCTCGCCCTTGCCGTTCGGATACAGCGGCACCCCGCAGTCCTCGCAGAACTCGGGCTCGTTCAGCTCGGGCCAGACGCGAACCTCGCCGACGCCGACCTCGCGCAGCACGTCGCGGATCTGCTCGACGGGCGATGGATCGTCCTCGTCGCCCTCGGCCCCGAGCAGCGGCCAGACGATCCCGTGCGCGACCTCGTCGCTGTCGCGGATGCTCATCCCGATCCGGTACTCGTCGGGCCGCTCGTGGCCGAACGCGGCGATCGTCGCCTTGATCTCTTCCGGCTCGATGTCCAGCGCGTGCGTCAGGAAGTGCACCGCCGCGCGGATCGAGTAGGGCCGCACGCGGCGGTCCGACTCGCGCATGTTGATGTGATAGGCATCGGGCAGCAGGCACTCGAACCCGCAGCCCTGCAGCAGCGGCTCGATGTTCGGGCGCGCCTGCGCGATCCACTGCTCCAGGCAGGCGACGCGCCCGGCGTGCTCGCCCGAATCGGACTCCTGCCAGCGAAACACCGGCTTGCCGGCCGGCGCCGCGACGACCCCGAGCAGGAAGCGCGTGTCCGCCAGCATGTCGGCGGTCTCGGGCAGCCCCTTCAGGTCGAGCCGCGGCACCTGTCCCGCGACGGCGGCCTGCCCCACGCGACGGGCGAGCCGCCTGAGCTCGCCGAAGTCGCGCGGAAGCTGGTCGATGCTGTAGAGGTAGGGGATCAGCCGGAACCGCGTGCCGGCCGCCAGCGTGTGCGCCTGCCAGTGCGCCGACAGCGTCTGCGCCAGCTCGGGCGGGATCGGACCGGACGGAATGCGAAAGCGCGTCCAGACGACCAGCGGCGCGGCCACCAGCAGCGCGTCCCAGCGCTCGCCCTCGGCCTCGATCGCAACGATCTCGGCGGACTCCTCGACGGCCTCGATCAGCACGCCGTAGGCCTCGCCGTCGGTCTGGTTCAGCCGGTCGAGCGCGTCGTAGACGGCCTGGACGTGGCCGCCGTCGAGCAGCCGGTCGAGCCGGGCCGACAGCTGGGCCTCCCAGAACCGGTCTTCGAGCCTGCTTCCCGAATTGGCCAGGCCGAGCGCGGACGCGACCAGCTTCTCGGCATCGGGGGACAGGTGACTCTTGCGTTCACGCGCTCGCGCGTGGCGGTGCTCTTTCATGCTTTCCTTCGCGATCGAGCACGAAGTTTAGACGAAATCGACCTGCCCTCCGGCGCCGGCCTGCGGTGCCTCGACCCCCTCCAGCCGGCTCCAGAGCGCCTGCCCCTTCGCCTCGCGCCCGATCGCGGCGAGCGTCGCGGCATGCTCGGCGAGCTCCTCGGCGCTGGCGGCCGCCACGCGCAACCCGGCGGGCGGCCACTGCTCCCCCGGCAGCACGCCGACGCCCTCGCCGCCGTCGCCGATCGCGATCTCGAGGCTGTCCTGGCCCCTCGTCATCGCCAGGTACACGTCGGCGAGCAACTCCGCGTCGAGCAACGCGCCGTGCAGCTTGCGGTGTGCGTTCGAGATCGCGTAGCGCTCGCACAGCGCATCGAGCGAATTGCGCTTTCCCGGATGCAGCTCGCGCGCCATCGCCAGCGTGTCGACGACACCCGCCACGAGCGACTGGAACCGCGGGCGCTGCAGCCGCGCGAGTTCGGCGTCGAGGAAGCCCACGTCGAACGGCGCGTTGTGGATCAGCACCTCGGCGTCGGCGAGGAAACCGATCACCCGGTCGGCAACGTCGCCGAAGCGCGGCTCGGACTGCAGGCGCTCGAGCGTCAGCCCGTGCACCGCGAGCGCCCCGGCGTCGATGTCGCGCTCGGGGTTCAGGTACAGGTGCAGCGAGCGGCCCGTCAGCCTGCGGTTGACGATCTCGATGCAGCCGATCTCGACGATCCGATGGCCGTCCTCGGCCGACAGGCCGGTGGTTTCCGTGTCGAGCACGACCTGGCGAAGATTCATCGGCCCGGCTCCCCCGACGCCGCCCCGCCGACCGGGCCGTGCGCGCCGGACGCGCTGGCCGTGGCTCCCGCGTGCGCCGCGTCCCCGGCCTGCACCGCGTCCCCGGCGAGCAGGTGCCGCGGGCGCGTGAGCAGCGTGTAGACCGTGGGCAGCACGAACAGCGTCAGCAGCGTGCCGAAGCTCATGCCCCCGACGATCACCATTCCGATCTGCGTCCGGCTCTCGGCGCCGGCCCCCGTGGCGAACGCGAGCGGCACCGCGCCCAGCACCATCGCGCCGGTGGTCATCAGGATCGGGCGCAGCCGCAGGCTGGCGGCCTCGATCGTCGCGGGAAGCAGCGCCTTGCCCTGGTCGCGCAGCTGGTTGGCGAACTCGACGATCAGGATCCCGTGCTTGGTGATCAGGCCGACCAGCGTGATCAGGCCGATCTGGCTGTAGACGTTCAGCGTGCCGCCGGTCCAGTTCAGCAGCGCCAGCGCGCCGGTCATCGACAGCGGCACCGTCAGGATGATGATCAGCGGGTCGACGAAACTCTCGAACTGCGCCGCGAGAACCAGGTAGATGAAGCACAGCGCCAGCCCGAACGTGATAAGCAGCGTCGACGACGACTGCTTGAACTCGCGCGTCTGGCCGTTGTAGTCGACCGCGTAACCGGGCTTCAGGTGCTTGCGCGCCAGGCCTTCGAGCGTCTCGACCGCCTCGCCGAGCGAGGCGCCCGGGGCTAGGTTCGCGGTGATCGTGACCGCGCGACGCTGGCCGAAGTGGTTGAGCTCGCGCGCGGTGACACCCTCGTCGACGCGCACGAGGCCCGACAGCGGCACCATCGTGTCGCTGCGCCCGCGCACGAAGATCTTCGAGATGTCCTGCGGCGAGCTGCGGCTCGAGGCACCGAACTGGACGATCACGTCGTACTGCTCGCCTTCGCGCTTGAAGCGCGTCACCTGCCTGCCGCCCAGCGCGGTCTCGAGCGCGCGCGCGATCGCGTCGACCGCCACGCCGGCGTCGGCGGCCCGGTCGCGGTCGATCCGCAGCTTCAGTTCGGGTTTGTTCAGCCGCAGGTCGGTGTCGACCCCCTGGAAGCGCGCATCGGCCTGCAGCTCGGCGCTCATCGGCGCGAGCGTCTTCTGGATCTCCTCGTGCGCATCGGAGCTCAGCACGACGAAGTTCACCGGGCGCTCGCGCGGCGACTGGCCGAGCGAGGCCGGCGCCACCGCGAACGCCTGAACCCCCGGGATCGCGAGCAGCTTCGGCTGAAGGTCGGCGACGATCTGCGGCACCTTGCGCTCGCGTTGCGCCCAGTCGACGAGCCTGAAGAACCCGATCCCCTGCGTCACCGTCGGGTTGCCGGTGACGACGAACACGCGGTCGGCCTCCGGTATCTGCTGCGCCAGGCGCTCGATCTCCTGCGCGTAACGGTAGGTGTAGTCGATCGACGCGCCGTCGGGCCCGTTGAACAGCGCGACGATCGTCGCCCGGTCTTCGACCGGCGAGAGCTCGCGCTTCATGCCGCCGAACAGCACGACGCTGGCGCCGGCCACGGTCAGCCCCAGCAGCACGACCAGCCAGCGCGCGCGCAGGCTCGCCCGAAGCGCCCGGGTGTAGCCGCGCGACAGCGCGGCGACGATCCGGTCGATCGTCCGCACGAGCCGGCCCGGCTGCGGATCGTGGCGCAGCAACCGCGAGCACATCATCGGCGACAGCGTCAGCGCGACGAACCCCGACACCAGCACGGCGCCGGCCAGCGTGAGCGCGAACTCGATGAACAGGCGGCCGGTGCGGCCGGTCGTGAACGCGACCGGGGCGTAGACCGCGGCGAGCGTGAGCGTCATCGCGACCACCGCGAAGCCGACCTCGTTGACGCCGCGCAGCGCCGCCTGGATCGGCGCCATTCCGTCCTCGACGTGCCGGTAGATGTTCTCCAGCACGACGATCGAGTCGTCGACCACCAGCCCGATCGCGAGCACCAGCGCGAGCAGCGTCAGCGAGTTGACCGAGAAGCCGGCCACCAGCATCAGCGCGGAGGCGCCGACCAGGCACACCGGAATCGTGACCAGCGGGATCACGCTCGCCCGCACGGTGCCGAGGAACAGGAAGATGACCAGCGCGACGAGCAGCACCGCCTCGGCGATCGTCTTGTAGACCGACTGGATCGAGCGCTCGATGAACAGCGTCGTGTCGTTGGCGATGTTGACCGTGACGCCGGGCGGCAACTCCTGCTGCAGCCGCGGCAGCTCGGCCTTCAGCGCCTGCGCGAGCGTCAGCGGGTTCGCGGTGGCCTGCTTGATCAGCCCGAGCGAGATCGCGGGCCGGCCGTTGAAGCGCACGACACTGCGCTCGTCGAGCGGCGCGATCGTGACGCGCCCGACGTCGCTGATGCGCACCGGGTAGCCGCTCACCGTTCGCACCACCACGTCCTCGAACTCGCGCACGCGCTGCAGGTCGCTCTGCGAGACGACGGTGAACTCGCGTTGGCTGCTCTCGATGCGCCCCGACGGCAGCTCGATGTTCTGCCGTCGCAGCGCGTCCTCGACGTCGCCCGGGGTCAGGCTGAAGCCGGCCAGCCGGTCGGGATCGAGCCAGATCCGCATCGAGTACTTGCGCTCGCCGAAGACCCGCACGTCGGCCGCCCCGGGCAGCGTCTGCAGCCGCGGCTTGACCACGCGGTTGGCGATGTCGGAGACGTCGAGCGCCGACAGCGCGTCGCTGGAGAACGCGAGCCAGATGATCGGGTTGGCGTCGGCCTCGACCTTGGCGATGACCGGCTCGTCGATCGTCTCCGGCAGCTTCGCGCGTACGCGCGCGACGCGGTCGCGCACGTCGGCGGCCGCGCCGTCGGGATCGCGGTCGAGCCGGAAGCGCACCGTGATCTGGCTGAGTTCCGAGCGCGAGATCGAGGTGAGCACGTCCACGCCCTCGATGCCGGCGATCGAGTCCTCGAGCGGCTTGGTGACCTGCGTCTCGATGATGTCGGGCGAGGCGCCGAGGTACTTCGTCGAGACGGTGACCGTCGGCTCGTCGATCTTCGGGTACTCGCGCACCTGGAGCCTCGAGTACGAGACGAGGCCGAGCAGGACGATGACCAGCGACAGCACCGTCGCGAACACCGGCCTGCGGATGCAGGTCTCGGAGAGCCGCACGTCAGCCGCCCTGTCGCGGCGGCTCGACGACGCGCACCTCGGTCGCCTCGCGCGTGAGCTTCGGCTGCCCGGCGGTGACGACCTGCTCGCCGCCGCGCAGGCCGTCGACGATCTCGACCCGGCCGTCGCGTCGCAGCCCGGTGCGCACCCGCACGCGGACCGCCTTGCCTTCGTCGATCCGGTAGACGAACTGCTGCTCCCCCGACGGGACCAGCGCTTCCTCGGGAACGACCACCGCGTCGGCGCGCTCGGACAGCGTCAACGACACCTTCGCGAACATCCCGGTGCGCAGCAGCCCGTCCGAGTTCGGCATCCGGCCCCGCGCGACCACCGAGCGCCCGTTGGCGTCGACCTGCACGTCGATTGCCTCGAGCGCGGCGCCGAACCGGCGCCCCGGATACGCGTCGAACTCGATCTCGAGCGACTGGCCCTGGCGCAACTGCCCGAGGTAGCGCTCGGGAAGCCGCAGGTCGACCTTCATCTGCGAGACGTCTTCGAGCGCGACCAGTTCGGTGCCCTCGCGGACGTAGTCGCCGACACTGAAGTTGCGCAGGCCGAGCCGCCCCCCGAACGGCGCGCGGATCACGGTCTTGGCCAATTTCGCCTCGGCCAGCTTCAGCTTCGCCTCGACCACCTTCAGGTTCGACGCGGCCTGGTCGCGCGCGCTCTCGCTGACGAACTTCTGTCGCGCGAGGTCGACGGTGCGCTGGTAGTTCGACCGCGCCAGCGCCAGCTCGGCGCGGATCTGCTCGGCCTCGGCCGCGGCCACCGACGCGTCGAGGACCACCAGCAGCGCGCCCTTGCGCACCAGGCTGCCCCCCTCGAAGCCGATGCGGTCGATCCGGCCGGCGATCTCGGGCTTGAGGACGACCGACTCGTTGGCGCGCAGCGTGCCGACCGCCGAGACCGTCTCGGTCAACGTCACCCGCTCGGCGCGCGCCGCCTCGACGCCGATCGGTCCGGATGCCGCGGCGCGAGCGGGCGCCGCCGCGGGCCGGGGGCCGCGCGCGTCGGCGGCACCGCTGCCCGCCTTCGGGGTCGCCGCCAGCACCGGGATCTCGAGGGCCGGCGACTGGCCGCGGTTGAGCGCCCACGCCCACCAGCCCAGCGCGGCGGCGGCGATCGCAATCAGGGTGAAGGCCGGTTTCCTCATCGATGCGCGAGCCTGGAGTTGCCCGACACTAGCACAGCCGCCCGAGGGCGCTTCATCGCGACGGCACGCCGCGGTTGGCCAGCGTGTCGGCACGCTCGTTGCCCGGGTGCCCGGAGTGCCCCCTGACCCAGCGCCACTCGACCGAATGCTGCGCGACCAATGCATCGAGCTCGCGCCACAGGTCGGCGTTCTTCACCGGCTTGCGGTCGGCGGTCTTCCAGCCGCGCGCCTTCCAGGCCGGCAGCCACTCGGTGATGCCCTTGTGGACGTACTGCGAGTCGGTGTGCACGACCGCGCGCGCGCTGCGCTTGAGCGCGGCCAGCCCGCGGATCACCGCGGTGAGCTCCATCCGGTTGTTGGTCGTCTCGGGCTCGCCGCCGCACAACTCGCGCTCGTGCTCGCCCCAGCGCAGCAGCGCGCCCCAGCCGCCGGGGCCGGGATTGCCCTTGCAGGCGCCGTCCGTGAAGATGTCGACCACTTCGGTCATGCGAGTTTCCGTCCGGTGCCGGCCGCGGGTTGCAGCCGGACTGCGGACGCATTTTAATGGTGGCTGTCGGGGCGAGAATCCGGAAGGCGAAATGATCGAGAAGCAGGTCGTGAAATACCTCGAGGGTCTGCGCAAGCGCCAGCCGCTGCCGCTGCGCGTGAAGCTGTGGGACGGCTCGTCGGTGGCGCTCGACGACGAGCCGCGCGTCGAGCTGCGCCTGAAGGACGTGACCTCGGCGCGCTATTTCCTGAAGCCCTCGATGTCGGCGCTCGGCGAAGCCTTCGTCGAGGGACACATCGACGTCGACGGCGACGTGCGCGAAATCGTCTCGATCGCCGAGCACCTGTCGCGCGTCGGCGACGAGGAGCAGGGCCGCGGAAGGCTCCCGTCGTGGCTCGCGCGCCACACGCGCAAGAGCGACCGCAAGGCGATCGAGTACCACTACGACGTCTCCAACGAGTTCTACTCGCTGTGGCTCGACCCGCGGATGGTGTATTCGTGCGCCTATTTCCGCACCGGCGACGAGAACCTCGAGACGGCGCAGGTGCAGAAGCTCGACCACATCTGCCGCAAGCTGATGCTCGCGCCCGGCCAGACGCTGCTCGACATCGGCTGTGGCTGGGGCGCGATGGCGATCCACGCGGCGAAGAACTACGGCGTCAAGGCGGTCGGCGTCACGCTGTCGACGAACCAGTTCGAGCTCGCGCGCGAGCGGGTCCGCGAGGCCGGGCTCGAAGACCGCGTCGAGATCCGTCTGCAGGACTACCGCGACGTGCCCGGCGACGGCGGCTTCGACCGGATCTCGTCGATCGGCATGTTCGAGCACGTCGGGCTGAAGAACCTGCGCGGCTACTTCGACACGGTGCACCGCCTGCTCAAGCCGGGCGGCATCGCGCTGAACCACGGCATCACGTCCAGCGACCCCGACAATCGCTCGGTCGGGCTGGGCGCCGGCGACTTCATCGACCGCTACGTGTTTCCCGACGGCGAACTGCCGCACGTCTCGCTCGCGATCCGCGAGCTCTCCGCTGCGGGGCTCGAGCTCACCGACGCCGAGTCGCTCAGGCGCCACTACGCGAAGACGCTGTGGTTCTGGTCCGACGGCTTCGAGCGCAACATCGCGCGGCTGACCGCGCTGGCCGGCGAAAAGCGGGCCCGCATCTGGCGCGTCTACCTCGCGGGCTGCGCGCACGCATTCGCGCATGGCTGGATCAACCTCTACCAGCTGCAGGCGATCAGGCCGCGGCCCGGCCCGAGCGGCGCGGAGAGCCCGCTGCCGCTGTCGCGCGAGTACCAGTACGCGCAGCCCTGAACCGACTGCGCCGCCTGGACGCGTCGCTCAGGACTTCCGGTTCGGCTCGCAGCGCGGCGATACCGCTGCGGCCGGCGCCCTGACCGGCAGCGCCTGCCGCCAGGCCGGGCCGATCAGGCGCATCCCGCGCACCCGCTTGACGGCCGAAACGAGGTACAGGGCGCCGCAGATCGGCCACCAGCGATCGCCTGCCGATTCCATGAATTGCGTGCGGTCGAGCCACTGCTGGGTCCGGCAGGGCGGGCGATAGCAGCCGTAGCGGCCGCGGTCGAGTTCGAAGCTGAGCAGCTTGAACCAGTCGCGCAGCCTGGGCAGGCCGATGAAGTGCCCCTCGCGAGGCAGGAACGGGTGGCGCGAGACCGGGCGCGTCAGCCATTGACGCGCGCCCCACAGGCTCACCGGATTGAAGCCCGAGACGATCACCCGCCCCTCGGGGCGCAGCACGCGATCGACTTCGCGAAGAACCTGGTGCGGATCCTCGGCGAACTCGAGCACGTGCGGGAGCACGACCAGGTCGAGGCTCTGCGAAGCGATCGGCAGCTCCTCGAAGTGCTCGACGAGCAGGTTCGCGCCATCGAGCGCGGGCGAGTCCTGCGGTTCGCAGGCGCGAATGCGGTGCGGCATCCGGTTGTCGCGCAGCGCGTCGAGTTCGGGCAACCCGCACTGCAGCGCGTGGAAGCCGAACACGTCGGCGACCGCGGCGTCGAACTGCTCCTGCTGCCACGCCAGCGCGTACCGGCCCGGCGGCGACGCGAGCCAGTCGCGCCACTCCGCGCGCCGCGCGAGCGCCGCCTCGGCGCTCCGTATAATCGCGGCGTCATCCATCTTCATGCCATGCAGCTTCCGCAATCCTGGCGATTCGCTCCCCGGCCGCATCCCCTCGTCGAGGCGATCGATGCGTTCGAGGACAACTACATCTGGCTGCTGCGCGCGCCGCAGGGCGACCGCGCGGCCGTCGTCGATCCGGGCGATGCCGGCCCGGTCGAGCGCGCGCTCGCCGGGCGCGGCCTGCGCCTGGCCGCCATTCTACTGACACATCACCATCCCGATCACGTCGGCGGGGTCCGCGCGCTGGTCGAGCGCTGGCGCCCGATGGTCTACGGGCCGGCCGGCGAGGCGATCGACGGCATCGACCGCAAGCTCGCGGCGGGCGACTCGATCGTCGTCGACGGCGTGGGCGTCGCGATGCGCGTGCTCGACGTGCCGGGCCACACCCGCGGCCACGTCGCCTACGTGGCCGAACCGTACGGCGGCGATCCGCGGCCGCTGCTGTTCTGCGGGGACACGCTGTTCGCCGCGGGCTGCGGCCGGCTCTTCGAGGGCACGCCCGCGCAGATGCTCGAGTCGCTCGATGGCCTGGCCGCCCTCGACCCCGCGACGCTGGTCTACTGCGCGCACGAATACACCGTGTCGAACCTGCGTTTCGCGGCCGCCGCGGAACCGGATGCGCAGGCGGTGCGGGAGCGGCTCGACGAGGCGCGTCGCATGCGCGAGGCCGGCGTGCGCACCGTCCCGACGTCGATCGGCGTCGAACTGGCGACCAACCCGTTCCTGCGCGCCGACACGCCCGCCGTGATCGCCGCGGTCGCCGGCCGTCTGGGCCACGCCCCCGTCTCGCGGCTCGAATGCTTCGCGGCCCTGCGCGGGTGGAAAGATGGGTTCCGCTGAACTTTGCGTGCGCCCTTGACCGCTGCCCGGTCCTTCCGTAGGATCGGCCGGCTTATTTCGTGGAATCAGAGAGTTAGGGGTCGTCCTTGGTGCCCTTTCTTCGCGTCGGCGCGCTGCTGGGCGGCCTCCTCGTGGTGGCCGGCTGCTCCACCGTAGCCCCGTCGGCCTCGCAAGCCCCTGCCCCTGCCGCCCAGGCTTCCGCACCGGTGGCCGCTTCGCAGAGCGCGAGCGGCGCAGGCGCGAGCGCCACCGCGCCCGCCGCGCCCGCCGCGGCCGCGCCTGCGCGCGCCGATCCCGTCGCATCGCTTCCCGCGCCCACCGGACGTCCGCCGCAACCCGCGGCCCCGGTCGGAAACCTCTGGGACCGCATCCGCGCCGGCTTCGCGATGCCGCCGCTCAACAGCAGGCTCGTCGCCGAGAAGGAGCGCTTCTATCTCGAGCGCCCCGACTACCTGCAGCGGATGTTCTCGCGCGGCAGCCGCTACCTGTTCCACATCGTCGAAGAGATCGAGAAGCGCGGGATGCCCACCGAGCTGGCGCTGCTGCCCTTCGTCGAGAGCGCGATGAATCCGGTCGCGCTGTCGCACGCGCAGGCGGCGGGGCTGTGGCAGTTCATCCCCTCGACCGGGCGCGCCTACAACCTGGAGCAGGACTGGTGGGTGGACAACCGGCGCGACGTCGTGAAGTCGACCGACGCGGCGCTCGACTACCTGCAGAAGATCTACGCGATGCACGGCAACGACTGGTTCCTCGCGCTGGCCTCGTACAACTGGGGCGAAGGCGCGGTGGCCCGCGCGGTGCGCCGCAACCAGGCGCGCGGCCGCCCCGCCGACTACCTGTCGCTGCCGATGCCAGCCGAGACGCGCAACTACGTGCCGAAGCTGATGGCGCTGAAGAACATCCTGCTGCGCGCCGACGAGCTCGGCATCGCGTTGCCCGAGCTGCCCAACCGGCCCTACTTCGTCACGATCGAGAAGACCCGCCCGATCGACCTGAAGCTGGCGGCGCAATTCGCGGGCATGACCGTCGACGAGTTCGTCGCGCTGAACCCTGCACACAACCGGCCGGTGATCGCCGCCAGCCGCAACAACGAGATCAAGCTGCCGGCCGACAGGATCGACGCCTTCATGGCCGCCGTCGAGCGCCATGGCCAGGCCAACCGCGCGTTCGCGACCTGGCAGCCGCACACGCTGAAGCCCGGCGAGTCGCTCGAGTCGCTGGCGCAGCGCGGCGGCGTCACGCTGGTCGAATTACGCGACGCCAACGACCTGCGCGCCGGCCAGCGCATCCTGCCGGGCACGCGGATCCTCGCGCCGCAGCGCGCGGTCGAGGACGAGACCCGCGTCGAGCGCTTCGAAGGACCGCGCGTCTACGAGCTGGTCGAGCGCCCCGCCACCTACCACACGGTCAAGCGTCGCGAGACGCTCGCCACGATCGCCCGGCGCTACGACACGACGGTGGCGAACCTGAAGGCGTGGAACGGCCTGGCCAGGGGCGCGCCGGCCGGCACGCGGCTGATGGTCCGGCCCGCCAGCGCGCAGACGCTGCTCACGACCGAGGACGGCGATCGCCGGGTGGTCCGCAGCGAGACCAGCGAGCCGCGCATCATGCACGCGGTGCTGCGTCGCGAGCAGGCAGACGAGCCCGCTCCGCGCGAGCATGCAGCCCCTGCCCGCGCCCGGCCGTCGCGCGCTGCGCGCCCGGCTGCCAAGCGCGCCGGCACGTCCGCGCAGAAGGCCGGCGCCGCCCGCGCGAAGACGGTCGCCAGGAAGGTCCGCCCGGTGGAGCACGGCGACGCGCTGCGCACCGGCGGCGCCAAGCGCCCGCCGCCGCGCACGAACAAGCGCACCTGAAGCGCCGCGGCGGCGCGAGCGCGCGTTCGCGTGCCCCGGCCTGCGTCGGCAACGACCCCGTCCGGCCGCCGCCTGCCGCGTCAGCGAGCCGCCAGCTCCGGCAACGAAGCGGCGAGCAACTCGCGCGTATACGCCTCGCGAGGCGCGGCGAACAGCGCCTCCGTCTCCCCCGCCTCGACGATGCGACCGTCCTTCATCACGGCGACCCGGTGCGCCATCGCGCGCACCACCGCCAGGTCGTGCGTGATGAACAGGTAGGCCAGCGCGTGGCGGCGCTGCAGCGCCGCCAGAAGTTCGAGCACCTGCTGCTGCACCGACACGTCGAGCGCCGACGTCGGCTCGTCGAGCACGAGCAGCGCCGGCTGCAGGATGACCGCGCGCGCGATCGAGATCCGCTGGCGCTGCCCGCCGGAGAACTCGTGCGGATAGCGCTCGAGCGCTGCCGCGTCGAGCCCCACCTCGTCGAGCATCGCGACGACCGCGTCGCGACGCGCTGCCGGCGCGAGCTCGGGGCGATGCAGCGCGAGCCCTTCCTCGACGATCTGCAGCACGGTGCGCCGCGGCGACAGCGAATTGAACGGATCCTGGAAGACGATCTGCATGTCGCGCCGCAGTGGCCGCAGCGCCCGCTGCCCCAGCGCGTCGATGCGGCGGCCCTCGAAGCGGATCTCCCCCGACGCTTCGCCCTGCGCCAGCCGCAGCAGCGTCAACCCCAGCGTGCTCTTCCCCGAGCCCGACTCGCCGACGATGCCGAGCGTCTCGCCGCGCGCCAGCCGCAGGTCGACGTCGCGCACCGCGTCGAACGCGCGCGTGCCGAACCAGCCGCGGTGCAGCCTGAAGCTGCACCCGACCCCGCGCCCCTCGAGCAGCGTCGGCGCGCCGGACGGGACCTGCTGCACCGAGCGGCGCGGCCGGCTCTCGACCAGCATCCGCGTGTAGTCGTCGCGCGGCTCGTCGAACACCCGGGCGGTAGGCCCCTCCTCGACGACGCGCCCCTCCTTCATCACGGCCACGCGGTCGGCGAACGAGCGCACCAGCGGGAGGTCGTGCGTGATCAGCAGCACCGACATTCCGAGATCGCGCTGCAGCTCGTCGAGCAGCGAGACGATCTGCCGCTGGATGGTCACGTCGAGCGCCGTCGTGGGCTCGTCGGCGATCAGAAGCTTCGGGTTGCAGGCCAGCGCCATCGCGATCATCGCGCGCTGCCGCTGTCCTCCCGAGAGCTGGTGCGGGTAGCTCCCGAAGCGCCGCTGCGGCTCGGGAACCCGCGTGCGCTCGAGCAGCTCGATCGCGCGCTGCGTCGCCTGGCGGCGCGCGAGCCCCTCGTGCAGCTCGATCGCCTCGCAGATCTGCTCCCCGATCGGATACAGCGGATTGAGCGCGGTCATCGGCTCCTGGAAGATCATCGCGATCTCGCTGCCGCGGACGCCGCGCAGCTCGCGTTCGGTGCAGCCGAGCAGGTCGCGCCCCTCGAAGACGATGCGCCCTTCGTAGCGCGCGTCGGCGTTGAGCCGCAGCACTGACAGCGCGGTGACGGTCTTGCCCGAGCCCGATTCGCCGACCAGCGCGAACTTCTCGCCGCGGCCGACGGTGAAGCCGACGCCGTCGACGACGCGCGATGCGCCGCTCGCGGTCGCGAACTCGACGACCAGTCCCTCGACCGAGAGCAGCGGCGTTGCGGCGGCGGCGGGCGCGGGCACGGATCAGCCCTTGCGGGTATCGAGCGCGTCGCGCAGCGCTTCGCCGATGAAGATCAGCAGCATCAGCGTTCCGACCAGCACGCCGAAGGTGCCGAGCGAGATCCACCAGGCGTCCAGGTTGGCCTTGCCCTGCGCGAGCAGTTCGCCGAGGCTGGGCGTCGAAGGCGGCACGCCCAGCCCCAGGAAGTCGAGGCTCGTGAGCGCGACGATCGCCGCGCTCATCCGGAACGGCAGGAACGCGATCACCGGCGTCAGCGAATTCGGCAGCACGTGGCGGCCGATGATCTGCAGGTTCGACAGGCCGAGCGCCCGCGCCGCGGTCACGTACTCGAGCTGCCGGTTGCGAAGGAACTCGGCGCGCACGTAGTCCGACAGCCCCATCCAGCTGAACAGCGACAGGATCGCGAGCAGGATCCAGATGCTGGGCTCGAAGATCGACGCGAGGATCAGCAGCAGGTAGAGCTCGGGGATCGACCCCCAGATCTCGGTCAGGCGCTGCAGCGCGAGGTCGACGCGGCCGCCGAAATAGCCCTGCACCGCCCCCGCCGCGATGCCGAACAGCATGCCGACCGCGGTCAGGGCCATGCCGAACAGCACCGAGATCCTGAAGCCGTAGAGCAGCCGCGCGAGCACGTCGCGCCCCTGGTCGTCGGTGCCGAGCAGGTTCGCCGCCGACGGCGGCGCCGGATTCGGGCTGGGCGCGAAGTAGTTGATCGTGTCGAACCGGTAGGGGTTCGGCGGATAGATCGCCCAGTTCCCGTCCCGTGCCAGGCGCTGGCGGATGAACGGATCGAGGTAGTCGGTCGCGGTGCGGAAGTCCCCGCCGAACGTGGTCTCGGGATACTGCCGGATCAGCGGCCAGTAGAGATGCCCCTCGTAGCGCGCGACGATCGGCCGGTCGTTCGAGAGGACTTCGGCGACGAGGCTCAGCCCGAAGACGAGCGCGAAGATCCACAGGCTCCGGTAGCCACGCCGGTTCGCGCGAAAGCGCAGCCAGGCGCGGCGTCCGGGCGACAGCGAGCGGCGCGGCGCCGCCATCAGCCCGCCGCCCCGAACTTCACACGCGGATCGACCCAGGTGTAGGCGAGGTCGGTGACCAGCCGGGTGAGCAGCCCGATCAGCGAGAACACGTACAGCGAGCCGAGGACCACCGGATAGTCGCGGCGGATCACGGCTTCGTACGACAGCAGCCCCAGCCCGTCGAGCGAGAACAGCGTCTCGATCAGCAGCGAGCCCGCGAAGAACGCGCCGACGAAGGCGGCGGGAAACGCGGTCACGAGCGGGATCAGCGCGTTGCGGAACACGTGGCGATAGAAGACGCGGCCTTCGGACAGCCCCTTGGCGCGCGCGGTCAGCACGTACTGCTTGCGGATCTCCTCGAGGAACGTGTTCTTGGTGAGCATCGTGGTGACGGCGAAGCTGCCCACCGTCAGACAGGCGAGCGGCATCGCCAGGTGCCAGAAGTAGTCGAGCACCTTGCCCGCCAGCGACAGCTCGGCGAAGTCGTCCGAGGTCAGGCCGCGCAGCGGGAACAGCTGCCAGAAGGTGCCGCCGCCGAACAGAACCAGCAGCGCGACGCCGAGCACGAAGCCGGGAATCGCATAGCCGACGAGGATCGCGATCGAGGTCCACAGGTCGAACCGGCTGCCGTGGCGCACCGCCTTCGCGATGCCCAGCGGGATCGACACCGCGTAGACGAGCAGGAAGCTCCAGACGCCGAGGCTGATCGACACCGGCAGCTTCTCCACCATCAGCTGCCAGACGCCCTTGTGATGCAGGTAGCTGCTGCCCAGGTCGAACACCGCGTAGCGCCGCAGCATCTCGAGGAAGCGCTCGTGCGCCGGGCGATCGAAACCGTACATCTTGCGGAACTCGGCGATCCGCTCGGGTTCGACGCCCTGCGCGCCGCGGTAGACGCCTCCGGTCGCGGCCACCTCGCCGCCGACGCCGCCGCCGCGAAGCTCGCGCACCAGTTGCTCGACCGGGCCGCCCGGCACGAACTGGATGATGACGAACGAGACGAACAGGATCCCGACCAGCGTCGGGACCATCAGCAGCAGCCGCTTGGCGACGTAGGCCAGCATCAGCGCTTCTCCCACCAGGTCTTGAGCAGCCAGGTCTCGGCCGCGTAGTAGAGCGGCAGAGTGGCCGGATGCGCCAGGCGCGCGCGCCAGGCGACGCGGTGCGCCGGCGCGTAGAAGTGCGGAACCAGGTACCAGCCGGCGCGCAGTACGCGGTCGAGCGCGCGCGCCGCGGTCACCAGTTCGGCGCGCGTGCGGCTCGCCAGCAGCCGCTGGACGATCGCGTCGACCGCCGGGTCGCGGATGCCCGCGAAGTTGTCCGATCCCTTCTCGTCCGCGGCGGCAGAAGTGAAGCGCTCGAGCAGCTCGTTGCCGGGCGTCTGGCTGGCCGCGTACAGGTGGATCGCGACGTCGAAGTCGAACTCGTCCATCCGCTTCTGGTAGAGCGCGGGGTCGGTGACGCGCAGGTGCGCGGCGATCCCGAGTTTCTCGAGGTTGCGCGCCCAGGGCACGGCGACGCGCTCCAGCCCCTTCGAATAGGTGAGGATCTCGAAGTCGAACGCCTGCCCCGCGGCGTTGCGCAACACGCCGTCGTCGTCGACGCTCCAGCCGGCCTGCGCGAGCAGCGCGAGCGCGCGGCGCAGGTTCCCGCGCAGGCTCGACGGCGGATCGGTCGTGGGCGGCATCACGGCCGGCCCGAACGCGGCCGGGTCGAGTTGCGCGCGAAACGGCTCGAGCAGCGCCAGCTCCCCGGCCGAAGGCAGGCCCTTCGCCTCCATTTCGCTGTTGGTGAAGTAGCTGGCGGTGCGCACGTACTGGCCGTAGAAGACCTGCCGGTTCATCCACTCGAAATCCATCGCCAGCGCCAGCGCGTGGCGCACGCGCACGTCGGCGAACTCGGGTCGGCGCGTGTTCAGCACGAAGCCCTGCATGCCGGCCGAATTCGAGTGGCGGAACTCCTGCTTGAGGATCTCGCCCGAGTCGTAGCGGCGGCCGACGTGGCCACGCGCCCAGTTCTTCGCCGAGTTCTCGGCGACCCAGTCGAACTCGCCGGCCTTGAAGCCCTCGAGCCGCGCGGTCTCGTCCTTGAAATACTTGTATACGACGCGGTCGAAATTGAACATGCCGCGGCGCACGTTCAGGTCGCGCGCCCAGTAGCCGGGATCGCGCCGGTACGCGATCAGCTTGCCCCAGTCGAAACGCTCGATCCGGTACGGGCCGCTGGTGATCGGCTCGTCCTGGACCACCCGATCGAACGGCTGCGCCCCGCCCCACTTGCGCGAGAACACCGGCAGCTGCATGCCGATGATCATGTGCAGTTCGTGGTTGCGGCGGCGGAACTCGAACCGGATCGTCGACGGGTCGACGACCACCGCGCGGGCGACGTCGGTGAAATACTGCCGGAAGCGCGGATGCGCCTGCTTGCCGGTGAGCACCTCGAACGAGTGGCGGACGTCCTCGGCCGTCACCGGGTCGCCGTTCCAGAAGCGCGCCCGGGGATCCAGGTGGAACGTGATCGACAGGCCGTCGTCGGCGAAGCGGATGTCGTCGGCGAGCAGCCCGTACATCGAGAACGGTTCGTCGTCGCTCGCTTCGGCGAGCGTCTCGAACATCAGCGTGCCCAGGCCGGCAGCCGCCAGGCCGCGCAACGTGAACGGGTTGAGCTTGTCGAACGAGCCGTAGCCGGCGAGGTTCAGCGTTCCGCCCTTCGGGGCGTCGGCGTTCACGTAGTCGAAGTGCGCGAAGCCGGGCGGATACTTCGGCGTGTCGCCCCAGGCGAGGCCATGGGCGGCGAACGCCGGCCCGGACAGGGCGCCCAGCGTCAGCGCCAGCGCAACGCGTGCGACAATCGTCATCGTCGAAGATTCTAGCGGAGACACCGCGAATGGGATTCCTTGCCGGAAAGCGCATCCTGATCACCGGCCTGCTCTCGAACCGCTCGATCGCCTACGGGATCGCGCGGGCCTGCCGCGAACAGGGCGCAGAACTCGCCTTCACCTATCAGAACGAACGCTTCCAGGACCGCGTCACGGACATGGCGGCCGAGTTCGGCTCGTCGCTGGTCTTCCCCTGCGACGTCTCCGACGACGCGCAGATCGACGCGCTGTTCGCGTCGCTGCGCCAGGGCTGGGACGGGCTGGACGGCCTGGTGCACGCGATCGCGTTCGCGCCGCGCGAGGCGATCGCGGGCGCGTTCCTCGACGGCGCGAGCCGCGAGGCGTTCCGCGTGTCGCACGACGTCTCCGCGTTCAGCCTGGTCGCGCTGGCGAAGGCCGCGCTGCCGATGATGCAGGGGCGCGCGGGCGCGATTCTCACGCTGAGCTACCTCGGCGCCGTGCGCGTGCTGCCGCACTACAACATGATGGGGCTGGCAAAGGCCAGCCTCGAGGCCGCGGTGCGCTACCTGGCCAACGACCTCGGCCCCCAGGGCATCCGCGTCAACGGCATCTCGGCCGGGCCGATCCGCACGCTCGCGGCCAGCGGGATCAAGGACTTCTCCCGCATCCTCGACTTCGTCGGCAGCCACGCGCCGCTGCGGCGCAACGTCACGACCGAGGACGTCGGCAACGCCGCGGCCTTCCTGCTCTCGGATCTCGCGGCCGGCATCACGGCCGGGATCACCTACGTCGACGGCGGCTTCAGCCAGGTCGTCGGCGGCATGGAGGTCTAGGACCGCCCGCCGGGTCGATCGCGGCGTGGGCAGGCCCTCGATTGCGCGGATCCTGATCGTCTCGCCGACGCTCGCCGACGCGAACACCGGCAACTGGCGGACCGCGCACCGCTGGGCGGGCTTCCTGCGGCGCGAGTTCCGCGTGCGCGTGGCAAGCACCTGGGAGGGCGAGCCCGACGACGCGATGATCGCGCTGCACGCGCGGCGCTCGGCACAGGCGATCGCCGCCTTCGCCGCGGTCGGGCGCCCGGTGGCGGTGGTGCTGACGGGCACCGACCTGTACCGCGACATCCGCAGCGACCGCAGCGCGCAGCGATCGCTCGAACTCGCGCGCCGGCTGGTCGTGCTGCAGCCGCAGGGGCGCGAGGAGTTGCCAGCGGCCCTGCGCGCGAAGACCGTGGTGATCGAGCAGTCGGCGCCGTCGATGGCGCCGCTCGCGCCGCGCCGGCGCAGCTTCGACCTGCTGCTGGTGGGCCACCTGCGGCCCGAGAAGGACCCGCTGACGGCGGTGCGGGCGCTCGCGCGGCTCGACGATCCGGCTTCGCGCCGCCTGCGCCTCGTCCACGTCGGCGGAACGCTCGACGCGGCGCTCGGCCGTCGCATGCGCGACGCGGCGCGCCGCGACCCGCGCATCGAGCTGCGCGGGCCGCTGCCGCACGCGGCCACGCGCGCGCTGATCCGCCGCGGCCGCCTGCTGCTGCTGCCGTCGCTGATCGAGGGCGGCGCCAACGTGCTGATCGAGGCGGCGACCGCCGGCGTGCCGGTGCTCGCGTCGCGCATCGGCGGCTCGGTCGGGCTCCTCGGCGACGACTACGAGGGGCTGTTCCCGGCAGGCGACGACGCAGCGCTCGCCTCGCTGATCCTGCGCTGCCGGGACGAGCCGTCGTTCCTCGAGCGGCTGCGCGCGCAGTGCGAGCGCCGCGCGCCGCGCTTCGCACCCGGGCGCGAGGCGGGGGCAGTGCTCGCGCTGGCGCATAATCTGCTCCTCGCAAGGCGCGCCCGGTGCGCGCCCGATCCCTCCTCGCTGAAAGTCGAACGATGAACGCACCCGAGATCGCGCAAGCGCCGCGACTGACCTCCTTTTCGCACGGCGGCGGCTGCGGCTGCAAGATCGCGCCCGGCGTGCTCTCCGAGATCCTGCAGGGCGCGTCGCGCCTGCCGGTTCCGCCGCAACTGCTGGTAGGCATCGAGAGCTCCGACGACGCAGCGGTCTACCGGTTGAACGACGAGCAGGCGCTGATCGCCACCACCGACTTCTTCATGCCGATCGTCGACGACCCGTTCGACTTCGGGCGCATCGCCGCGACCAACGCGATCTCCGACGTCTACGCGATGGGCGGCACGCCGATCATGGCGCTGGCGCTGGTGGCCATGCCGATCGACCGGCTGCCGCTCGACGTGATCCGCCGCATCCTCGAAGGCGGCGAGTCGGTGTGCGCGGCCGCGGGCATCCCGATCGCCGGCGGCCACACGATCGATTCGGTCGAGCCGATCTACGGCCTGGTCGTGCTTGGCCTCGCGCACCCCGACCGGATCAGGCGCAACACCGGCGCGCGGCCGGGCGACCGGCTGGTGCTGGGCAAGCCGCTCGGCGTCGGCGTGCTGTCGGCGGCGCTGAAGAAGGGCGAGCTGTCCGACCGAGGCTACGCCGCGATGGTTGCCAGCACGACGAAGCTGAACACCCCCGGACAGGCGCTGTCGAAGCTCGATGCGGTGCACGCGCTGACCGACGTCACGGGCTTCGGCCTGCTCGGCCACCTGCTCGAAATCTGCCACGGCGCGCGGCTGTCGGCGCGCGTCTCGATGGCGGCGCTGCCCCGGATCGCCGGCGTCGACGACCTGCTCGCCCGCGGCTTCGCCACCGGCGCCTCGCAGCGCAACTGGTCCGGCTACGGGCACGAGGTGCGCCTGGCCGCCGGCATCGACGAGCTCCAGCGCGCGCTGCTCACCGATCCGCAGACCTCCGGCGGGCTGCTGGTGGCTTGCGCGCCCGAGGCGGTCGGGGACGTCCTCGCGGTCTTCCGGCGCGACGGCTTCGAGGCGGCGTGCGAGATCGGCGAACTCGCAGCCGGCGAACCCGGGGTCGACGTCCTCGCCTGATTCGGCGCGGCCCCGCACGCCCGTGGCCGGAACGACGTCTCCCGCAGTCGAGCTGATCGACGTCAGCAAGGCGTTCGGCGGGCGCGTCGTGCTCGACCGTATCCGGATGCAGGTCGAACGCGGCGAGCGCGTCGCGCTGCTCGGCGAGTCGGGCAGCGGGAAGTCGACGCTGCTGAACCTGATCGCAGGACTCGAGCCGGTCGACGCCGGGATCGTGCGCGTCGCGGGCACGCAGGTCTCTTCGCTCGACCCCGACGAAGCGGCGACGTTCCGGCGTTCCAGCATCGGCTTCGTGTTCCAGGCGTTTCACCTGCTGCCGCACCTCGACGCGGCGCGCAACGTCGCCGTGCCGCTGCTGCTCGGCGGCATGTCGGCGGCTGCCGCGCTCGAGCAGGCGACGGCGATGCTCGGGCGCGTGGGCCTCGCCGGACGCGCGTCGGCGTGGCCGCGCGAGCTCTCCGGCGGCGAGCAGCAGCGCGTGGCGCTGGCCCGCGCGCTGGTGCACCGACCCTCCCTGGTGCTGGCCGACGAGCCGACCGGCAACCTCGACCCGGCCACCGCGGCGCGGGCGCTGGCGCTGATCGCGGAACTCGTCGAGGCCAGCGGCGCAGCGCTGGTGCTGGTCACGCACTCGGAGCAGGCCGCGGCGATCGCCCACCGCCGGCTGCGACTGGGCGCACGGGGCCTGGACGCCGACGACGGGGTGCCCTCCTGAACGCCACCGCGTCGCCGCCTCCGCGAGGCCGCGCCGGCCGCCTCGCGCTGCTCGGCTGGATGTGGCGCGCGCAGGCCCGGGCGCAGCCCGCGCGAGCGCTGACCGCCGTGTTCGCGATCGCGGTCGGCGTCGCACTCGCGCTCGCGATCCACCTCGTGAACCGGTCGGCACTCGACGAATTCGACGCCGCGATGTCGACGGTCAATGGCGAGGCGCAGGCGCAGGTTCGCGCGCGCGCCGGCAGCTTCGACGAGCGGCTCTACGCGCGCCTGGCCGCCGATCCAGGCGGCGCCTCGGTCAGCCCGGTGATCGATGCGGCGTTCGCGCTCGCCGACCGCCCCGGCGACTCGCTGCGCGTCCTCGGCCTCGACGTGTTCCGCGCCGCCGAGGTGACGCCGGCGCTGCTGCCGTCGGCGAGCGCGAGCGAGGACGCCGGCGCCGCGTCGCCGCTGTTCGCCGACGACACGGTCTTCCTGTCGAACGCGGCACTGTCGGCCTTCGGCCTCGCACCGGGCGACACGCTGCGCCTGCGCGTCGGCGCCCGGGTAGTCGCGCTGCGCGTCGCGGGCACGCTGCCCGGCGTCGCGGCGGGCCAGCGGCTCGCGGTCATGGACATCGGGGCGATGCAGTGGCGGCTGGGCTGGCTCGGGCGGTTGTCGCGCCTCGACCTGCGTTTCGCCGAGCCGGCCGACGCCGCACGCGTGCGCGCGCGCTGGGAACCGCTGCTGCCGCCCGACGCGGTCTGGACCGCGCCGGACGCGAGCCGCCAGCGGATGTCCAACCTGTCGCGCGCCTATCGCGTCAACCTGGGCGTGCTGGCGCTGGTCGCGCTGTTCACCGGCGGCTTCATCGTCTACGCAACGCTCGCCCTGGGCGTGGCGCGCCAGCAGCGCGAACTCGCGCTGCTGGGCGTGCTCGGCGCGCGCCCGCGGCTGCTGGTCGCGCAGGTGCTCGGCCAGGGACTGCTGCTCGGCGGCGCCGGCGCCGCGCTCGGCGCGTTCGCCGGCATCGCGCTCGCCGGCGCCCTGCTCGCGTGGGTCGGCGGAGACCTCGGCGGCGGCTACTTCGCGGGCAGCCGGCCCGGGCTGGCGATCGACGCGACGGGAGTACTCGCGTTCGCGGCTGCGGGCGTTGCCACCGCGCTGCTCGGCGCCGTGGTGCCGGCGCTCGCGGTGAGCCGCATGCCCGGCGCGCGCGCGCTGCGCGCCGGCAGCGTCGAGGACACGCTGCAGGCGCCGGGCGGCTTCGCAGGCCTCGCCTGGCCGCTCGCATGCTTCGGGCTCGGCGCGGCCGCGCTGGCGCTGCCGCCGATCGACGGGCTGCCGTGGCCGTCCTACGGCGCCATCGCCGCCTGGCTTGCCGGGGGCATCGCACTGGTGCCGCGGGTCGTCGCCGCGTGCTCGCGGGTGCTCGCGCGGCTCGCATCGACGCGCGTCGCGGGACCGATCGCCTGGCTCGCCGCGCAGCGGCTGCACGGCGCGCCCGCGAGCGCTTCGGCGGCGATGTCGGCGATCGTCGCGAGCGTCGCGCTCGCCGGCGCGATGGCGATCATGGTGTCGAGCTTCCGGGATTCGGTCGACCGGTGGCTGGCGATCGTGCTGCCGGCCGACGCGTACGCCCGCATCGCCACTGGCGCGGCAGACGGCGCGCTCGACCCGGAACTGCGCCGGCGGATCGCCGCTGCGCCGGGCGTCGCGCGGGCGGAGTTCTCGCGCAGCCTGGAGCTGACGCTGGACGCCTCGCGCCCGCCCGTCGTCCTGATCGCGCGCGAGATCGACCCGAAGCAACCACAGCGACGTCTCGCAATCACCGGCGAGGTGCGCGCGGCGCCGCCCGGCAGCGTCGCGGTCTACGCCAGCGAGGCGGCGGCCGACCTGTACGGCTGGACTGCGGGCAGCCGCATCGAATTGCCCCTGCCGCTGCGGTCCGCCGCCGCGGAGCCGCCGTTCTTCGTCGTCGCGGTCTGGCGCGACTACGCGCGACAGCACGGCGCGATCGTGCTCGATGCCGCCGACTACCGCGCGTTGACCGGCGACGCCTCGACCAGCGATGCCGCGCTGTGGTTCGACGGCTCGCTGCCCGCCGCGGCGGCGATCGCCCGGCTGCGCGACGCGTTGCCGGACGTCGGCGGGCTCGAGTTGCGCGCCGCCGGCGAACTGCGCGCGCTGTCGCTGCGCATCTTCGACCGCAGCTTCGCGGTCACCTACGCGCTCGAGGCGATCGCGATCCTGGTCGCGCTGTTCGGCGTCGCATCGTCGTGGGCCGCCGAGGGACTGGCGCGGGCACGCGAGTTCGGCGTGCTCAGGCACCTCGGACTGCGCAGGCGCGACGTCGCCGCGCTGTTCGCGGCCGAGGCGGCGCTGCAGATCGGCATCGCGACCGCCTGGGGAACGCTGCTCGGCGCGATGATTGCCCTGGTGCTGGTCCACCGCGTCAACCCGCAGTCGTTCCACTGGAGCATGGAGACGTCGTGGCCCGCGGGCCTGCTCGCTGCCGCTGCGGCGGCGCTGCTCGCGCTCGGTGTCGCGAGCGCGGTGCTGGCCGCACGCTCGGCGATGTCCGAAGCGCCGGTGCGCGCGCTGCGGGAGGACTGGTGAGCACGCCCGCGCGTCCGGCGCGCCGGGCGTGGCTCGCGGCGCTCGCGCTCGGCGCGTGGGGCCCGCGCGCGGCACGTGCCGCCCCCGATGCGCCGTCCTACCCGCCCGTCGAGCGCGGCGTCGCGATGGTCTTTCCGCGCGACCACGGCGCGCACCCCGCGTACCGCACCGAGTGGTGGTACCTGACGGGCTGGTTGCGCCGCCTCGACGACCCGCATCGCGGGCAGCCGATCGGCGTGCAGCTCACCTTCTTCCGGTCGCGCACGCGGCACGACGCCGCGAACCCGAGCCGCTTCGCGCCGACGCAACTGCTGCTCGCGCATGCCGCGCTGGCCTTGCCCGAGCGCGGGCGGCTGCTGCACGTCCAGCGCGCCGCCCGGCAAGGCTTCGGGCTCGCGAGCGCATCCGCGGAAGACACCGCGGTGCGCATCGGCCGATGGTCGCTCGAGCGCGACGCCGCCGATCGCTACCGGGCGCGCGTCGAGGATCGGAAATTCGCGCTCGAGCTCGACGCGGCCGCGTCTTCCGCGCCCGCGCTACAGGGCGAGGCCGGTTTCTCGCGCAAGGGCCCGGGCGCGCGGCAGGCGAGCCGTTACTACAGCCGACCGCAGCTGCGCGCGAGCGGCGAAGTGCGCGTCGACGGCGCGCGCGTTCGCGTCGAGGGCCTCGCGTGGATCGACCACGAGTGGTCCAGCGAGATCCTCGACGAGCACGCCGAAGGCTGGGACTGGGTCGGCCTGAACTTCGACGACGGGTCGGCGCTGGCCGCCTTCAGGATCCGGCGCCGCGACGGCGGGCTCGCCTGGTCGTACGCGCGCTGGTTCGAGCCCGGTGGCGCCCCGCGCGGCGCGCGCGATCCCGCAGTGCGCTTCGTGCCGTCGCGCAGCTGGACCTCGCCGCGCACCGGCGCGCGCTATCCCGTCGCGATGCGCATCGAAGCGGGTTCGCGCGTGCTCGATCTCGAGCCGCTGTTCGACGACCAGGAACTCGACGCGCGCGCGAGCACCGGCACCGTCTACTGGGAGGGCGCGGTGCGCGTCGTCGAAGAGGGCCGCGAGGTCGGGCGAGGCTACCTCGAGCTCACGGGCTACGCCGGCGCGCTGCGCCTCTAGGGCGTGTTCACACTACGATCGTCCCCGCGCCGAGGTCGCGGTACGGCGCGCTGGCTAGCGCCGCTCGACCGCCGCCACCCGCGCTGCCGGCCAGGCCAGCAGCGCCGCTGCCGCGACGCAGGCTAGGCCCGCGAACGCGCCCACCGCGGCAAACCCGGCCCGCTCGTACAGCAGCACCGCCAGCGGCGAGAACAGCGTGACGCCGAGGTAGGTCGCGCCGCTGAGCATCGCGGTCACCACGCCGCGCAACTCCGGGATCTGCTCGGTCGCCAACGAGGTGATCGCGGTGAAGAACACGCCCTGCACGCAGCCCCAGGCGATCACGCCCGGCACCAGCAGGATCGGCGTCCCCGCCAGCCACGGCAGCCCCGAGAGCACCAGCCCGAGCGCGGCGAGCGCCGCGACGGCGCTGCGGGTCTTGCCGGCGCGATCGATCAGCCGGCCGTTCAGCGTGACGATCAGCAGCCCGAGTCCGTAGGCGGCGATCGCGAAGCCTGCCGGCGCCGCGCCCCAGTCGTTCAGTCGCCGCATCTCGCTGCCCAGGAACGCGTAGACCGCGTAGAAGGCCCCCATGTCGATGCCGTTGACGGCCAGAACGACCAGCGTCGGCCGGTGCGAGACGACGCGCCGCAGGCTCGGGCCGACCGGCAGCTCTGCCGCCGCCGCGCCGGCCGCGTCCGGACCCGGCCTCGGCGCCAGCGCGAGCAGCGCGGCGGTCAGCAGCGCCGCGGCCGCCAGTCCCGCGAACGCGAGCTGCCAGCCGATCGCCTGCGAAGCGATCGCCATCAGCGGCACGACCAGCATGATCGCGATCGACCAGCCGCTGACGATGCGCCCCATCACCTGCCCGCGGTGCGCGAAGCTCGACAGGTCGCCGGCAAACGCATAGGTCGCCGGGATCACTGCGCCGGTCGCGGCGCCGGCGAGCAGCGTGAGCGCGAGCAGCGCGTCGAAGCGGCGCGTCCACGCGGCGAGCAGCCAGACGGTCGCGAACAGCAGCAACCCGGCGACGATCACGCGGGCGCGCGGCAAGCGCCGCGCCAGCAGGCCGACGGTGGGCGCGACGATCGCCATCGACAGCCCGTAGACCCCGATCAGCCACCCGGCGCGCGCCGGCGCGATTCCGAAGCTCGCCGCGATGTCCGAGAGTAGCGGCGAGATCGCGAAGATGGTCGCTCCGACCGTCGCGACCGCGGCGGTCAATCCGGCCAGCAGCAGCGGGTATCGGTCGGCGGCAGTGTCGGGCAGGCGCATCGCGGTCTCCTCGCGCCGCGTCCTCAGCGCACCAGCTGGTTGATCTCGATGATCGGCAGCAGCACCGCCAGGACGATCACCAGCACCACCGCGCCCATCAGCAGGATCAGCAGCGGCTCGAGCAGGCTCGTCAGCGTCAGCGCGCGGCGCTCGGTTTCCTGCGACAGCGTCACCGCGGTGCGCTCGAGCATCTGCGGCAACTCGCCGGTGGCTTCGCCGCTCGCAATCATGTGGATCATCATCGGCGGGAACTGGCCGCCCGCCTTGAGCGCCCGCGACAGCGGCGCTCCCTCCCGCACCCGCGAGATCGCATCCTGCACGTTCGACTTCATCGACTCGTTCGACAGCGTGCGCGCTCCGGCCTCGAGCGCGCGGATCAGCGGGACGCCGCTGTTCGTGAGGATCCCCAGCGTCGAGGCGAAGCGCGCGGTGTTCAGCCCGCGCACGAGCCGCCCGGCGATCGGCATCGCGAGCATCCGCCGGTCCCAGGACAACCGGAACGTCGGCGAGCGCAACGCCAGGCGGAACGCCACGACGCCGGCCGCCAGAGCCGCGAGCAGCCACAGTCCCCACTCGCGCACGAAGTCCGAGGTGGCGATCAGCGCGACGGTGAGGATCGGCAACTGCTGGCGCGTCTGCGTGAACACGCCGACGACCTGCGGCACCACGTAGGTGAGCAGCGCGACGATCACCAGCGTCGCCACGACGGTCACGATCGCCGGATAGGTGAACGCCAGCATGATCCGCTGCGACAGCGCGGTGCGCGACTCGACGTAGTCGGCCAGCCGGTTCATCACCAGCGCGAGGTCACCCGACTGCTCGCCGGCGGCGACCAGCGCCCGGTAGACGTCGGGAAAGTCGCGCGGATACTTGGCCAGCGCCTGCGCGAGCGTCTGGCCGCCGATCACTTCGCTGCGCACCGCCGCGAAGCGGTCGCGAACCGATTGCCGGTCGGCCTGCTCGACGACCGCGTTGAGCGCCTGCTCGATCGGCAGGCGCGCCGACAGCAGGCTCGCGAGCTGGCGCGTCGCTAGCGCGAGCTCGGCCGCGCCGAGCTTGCCGGCGAGCACGCGCAATCCGGTGCTCGCGCCTGTCGCCTGGACCGGGGTCAGATCGAGCGGGGTGAGCCCGCGCTCGCGCAACAGGTTGCGCGCGTGCCGCGGCGAGTCGGCGTCGATGATCCCGCGCGCGACCTGGCCCGAAGGCTCGGCGGCTTCGTAGCGATAGGCCGGCACGATGCGATCGCTGGCGGCCGCGCGGTCAGTCGCGGGTCACGCGAACGACCTCGTCGGCCGACGTGACGCCGGCCCCGACCCAGCGGCGACCGTCGTCGCGCATCGACATCATCCCGCCGCGAAGCGCCGCCGCGCGAATCTCGCTCTCGGGCGCGTTTCGGTGAACGAGCCCGCGGATCTCGTCGTCGACGGCGAACAGCTCGTAGATGCCCGTGCGTCCCTGGTAGCCGGTGCGGTTGCAGGCAAGGCAGCCCACCGCGCGCCAGCCTTGGGTGACCGGATCGGACTGCCGGCACTGCGTGCACAGCTTGCGCACCAGCCGCTGCGCGACGACGCCCAGCAGCGACGACGACAGCAGGAAGGGCTCGATCCCCATGTCGATCAGGCGCGTGACCGCCGAGACCGCGTCGTTCGTGTGCAGCGTGGCGAGCACCAGGTGGCCGGTCAGCGACGCCTGCACCGCGATCTGCGCGGTCTCGAGGTCGCGGATCTCGCCGATCATCACCACGTCCGGATCCTGCCGCAGGATCGAGCGCAGCGCCTTCGCGAACGTCATGTCGATGCGCGGGTTGACCTGCGTCTGGCCGATGCCCTCGAGGTCGTACTCGATCGGGTCCTCGACGGTCAGGATGTTCGTCGTCGACGAATCGAGCCGCCCGAGCGCCGCGTAGAGCGTGGTCGTCTTGCCCGAGCCGGTCGGCCCGGTCACGAGCACGATGCCGTGCGGCTGGTGCACGAGCCGGTCGAAGGCCGACAGCGTGCCCGGGCTCATCCCGAGCCTCGCCAGGTCGAGCCGGCCGGCCTCCTTGTCGAGCAGGCGCAGCACCGCCCGCTCGCCGTGCCCGGTCGGAAGCGTGGACACGCGCACGTCCATCGGCCGCCCGCCGATGCGCAGCGTGATGCGGCCGTCCTGGGGCAGGCGCTTTTCGGCGATGTCGAGCTGCGCCATGATCTTGATCCGCGAGATCAGCGCCGCGTGCAGCTCGCGGCGCGGGCGCACCACGTCGCGCAGCGTCCCGTCGATCCGGAAGCGCACCACCGACGTCGTCTCGAACGGCTCGATGTGGATGTCCGACGCGCCGTCGCGGCTCGCCTGCGTGAGCAGCGCGTTGATCATCCGGATGATCGGCGCGTCGTCCTCGGCTTCCAGCAGGTCCTCGATCTTCGGGATGTCCTGCAGCAGTCGCGACAGATCGAGGTCGCTCTCCACCTCGTCGACCACCGACGCCGCCGAGCCCTCCTGCTGAGAATAGGCGCGCGAGATCGCGGCGGCGAGCTCGGCCTCGGGCTTGTGCACCGTGACCAGCCGCAGCGGCAGCGTGCGCGTGAGCTCGGCCAGCGCCGCCCGCGGCGTGCGGTCGCCGATCCACACCTCGACCGCGTCGCCGGACACGCCGGTGACGAGCACCTGGTGCGTCCGCGCGAACCCGTAGGGGACGTAGCGCGCCGGCGAGACGGTCGTCATGGCCTCGCGCTCAGTCGCCGCGCGCCGGAGCCAGCGACGTGCCCGGGCGCAGCGGCACGACGACCTCGTTCGGCGCGAGCTGGATCACGGTGCTCGGTCGCGACGCGGACACCGGCGCCGGCGCCTGCGTTGCGACGTCGGCCGCCGACGGCGGCGCCGGGGCCTGCGTCGCGGCGCCCTGCGTCGCGGCGTCCGGCGGCGCCGCCCCCTGCGGCGCGCGGCCCGCCGGCGCCTTCGGCTCGCGCGGCGGCGCGGGCGGCATTCCCGGCAGCGGTGCGGGCTTCATGTCGGGCAGCGCCCAGTGCAACGGCAGCGCAGCGTCGCCGCGCACGCCGCGGATGTAGTCGTAGCGATCGGCGGTGACGCCGTGCGCGTCGGCGCCGTCGCGCACGATCACCGGCCGCAGGAACACCAGCAGGTTCGTCTTCACCCGCTTGCGTGCGTCGTACCGGAACAGCTGGCCGACGACCGGCACGTCGCCGAGGCCGGGCACCTTGTCCTCGCTGCCCTCGATCCGCTCCTCGATCAGCCCGCCGAGCACGATGATCTGCCCGTCGTCGACGAGCACGTTGGACTCGATCGCGCGCCGGTTCGTGATGATGCCGGCCGACAGCGTCGTGCTCTGCACGCTGGAGACCTCCTGGAAGATCTGCAGCTTGACCGTGCCCGATTCGGACACCTGCGGCTTGACCCGCAGCGTCGTGCCCACGTCCTTGCGCTCGATCGTCTGGAACGCGTTCAGCGAGGCGCCGGTAGTCGCGTTCGTCGAGTACTGCCCCGTGACGAAGGGAACGTTCTGGCCGATGACGATGCGCGCCTCCTCGTTGTCCAGCGTGAGCAGGTTCGGCGTCGCGAGGATGTTGGCGTTGGCGCCGCTCTCGAGAGCCCGCGCGAGGAACCCGAGGTTCAGGATCTCGCCCACGCCCGGCACGTTGATCGTGCCGCGCACGACGCCGAGGTTCAGGCCGGTGCCGACCGAGCCGATGTTCGCCGCGACGTCGAGGATGTTCGATCCGGTGCCGCGGGCCGGCAGGTTGGTGCCGCCGATCACCCGGGTCGAGCCCTGCGGAGAGCCGAGGAACTGCCACTGCACCCCGAGCTCCGCGGCCTTCTCGGCGCTGATCTCGAGGATCAGCGACTCGATGAACACCTGCGCGCGCCGCGCGTCGAGCTTGTCGATGACCGCGCGCAGGTTGCGGTAGACGGGTTCGGGCGCCGTGATGATCAGCGAGTTCGTCGCCGGGTCGGCCGCGATGATCGCGCCGCCGGCGTTCACGGTGACCGGCGCGCTGCTCGAGGGTTGCAGCGGCGACGTCGCCGCCGTCTGTCCCTGCGCGCCGCCGGGCTGGCCGGCGATCAGCGCCGAGCCCTGCGGCATCTGCGACGGAGGCGTCTGCGGGGTCGTCAGCGGGCCGGAGGTTCCGGTGCCGCCGCCTTCGCCGCCGAGCACGCCTCGCAGCGTCTGCGCGAGCTTCACCGCCTCGGCATTGCGCAGGTAGACGACGTTGATGTTTCCGGGCCGCGCGCTCGGCTGGTCGAGCCGCGCGATCAGGCTCTTGGCCAGGTTCAGCTTCGCCGGGCTCGCCGCGCGGATCATGATCGAGTTCAGCCGCGGATCGGCCATCACCGCGACCCGCTGCCCCGGATCGACCTGCGCCCCGGGCCCGCCGCGGCCCGCGTCCTCGAGCAGCCGCGACACCGACACGGCGATGTCGCTGGCCACCGCGAACTCGACCGGCACCACCTCGACTTCGCCGGTGGACGGGGCGTCGAGCGTCGCGACGATGCGCGCGATCCGCTGCAGGTTCGCCGCGTAGTCGGTGACGACCAGCGAGTTGTTGTTCGGATACGCGACGATCGTGTTGTTCGGCGAGATCAGCGGCCGCAACACCGGCACGAGGTTCGTCGCCGACTCGTAGTTCAGC
This sequence comes from Burkholderiaceae bacterium, assembly GCA_023954045.1. Taxonomy (GTDB): domain Bacteria; phylum Pseudomonadota; class Gammaproteobacteria; order Burkholderiales; family Burkholderiaceae_E; genus Zeimonas. Next base: position 466,021 of record JAMLIR010000001.1, read on the forward strand.
CGGAAGATCTGCGTGACGACCTGGTCGCCGACCGCCGACGGCGCCCGGCCCGCGGTCACCGGCGTGGCCTGCAGCTTGGCGTCGGCCTCGGGGACGATCTTGGTGAGCGTACCGGTCTCCACGACCGCGAAGCCCTGCGAACGCAGTGCCGACTGCAGCAACTGCCACGCCTGTGCGCGCGTCACCGGGCGCGGCGTCTCGAGCGTCATCTTGCCGCGCACGCGCGGGTCGATCACGAAGGTGCGATTCAGCAGGTGCCCGAACGCGCCGACCACCGAGTCGACGTCGGCGTCCTTGAAGTTCAGCGTGACCGTGTCGTTCGACGCCGGGGCACCGGCGGCCGGCGCCGACGCCGGCTGGGCCCGGGCACCGACCGCCGCCGCGGCGCAGGCCAGTGCCAGCGCGCCGCACGCGGCCAGGCGCAGCGCCCGGACGCGGATCCGTCGCAGCGGCAAACCGCCGGCAGGCGGGTGCGCGGGCCTTCGCCCGCCTGGGTTGTGCACGCTCATGCCCCTATTTTAATGATCGTCTTCTCGCCGTCCCGCCGCCCGATCAGGCCGAGGAACGAATTCAGGCTCGCCTGCGCGGCCGGATCGGCGCTCGCCTCGGCGGTGAATCGCAGGCCTCCTCGCGCGCTGAAGCTGCCGCTGCCCTGCAGCCGCAGCGGTCCCGCCAGCGTCTGGATTCCGAGTTCCGCCTGGCCGCCGCGCCCGATGACCTCGACCCGGTAGCTGCCCAGCGGCCTGACCGGCGTCATCGCCGAGGACGCATCGCGCAGTTCGATCTGCGCGCGGCCCTCCAGCCCACCCTGCCTCAGGGTGAGGTTCTCCCAGCGCAGGCTCAGCGCCCCGGACGGGCGCAGCGTGTTCCAGGGCGATCCCATCCGTCCGAGTTCCACGGTGGGCAACGCCAGCGATCCGCCACTCACCCGGATCTCGCCGTAGCCGCCCTGGACGCGCACCGGCTGCGCCATCCCTTCGACGCGAATCGACGCATCGACCTGTCCGATCAGCAGCGGGAGCTGGCGCAGGCCCCAGTCTATCCGACCCGGGACCGCCACCCCGGCCACCGAACGAAGGTTCGCGGCCTCCGCGCCCGGGTCGACCAGCACCAGGCGCCCCGAGCCGCGCCAGATCGTCCCGTCGGTCTCGGCGAGCCGCATCCGCCCGCCGGTGGCCCGCTCGAGCGCGCGATCGGCGAAGCTCGCCGGGGCCGCGAGGACCAGCACGAGCGCCGCGCCGAGCAACCCCGCGAGCGCGTAGGCGGCCATCCGGCCGGGCCGCATCCGCATTCAGCGACCCTCCCGGCGCGGCATCTCGAGCGCCAGCCGCACCGACACGACGCCGATGCCGGTCTCGCGCGTCACTGCCGCGTCGACCACGCGCAGCCGGGTCTCGCGCGCAGCCGCCTCGAGCCATGCGAGCCACGCGGCGTAGGGCACGCTCTTGAAACGCAACTCGAACAGGTTGCCGGTGAGCGTGAGCTGCGCGAGCGCGGGCTTCAGGCCTGCCGCGTCGATCGACTGCTCGAGCCGCGCCCTCACCGCCTGCGGCGCATCGTTTCCCGCAGGCACCGCGCCCAGCCTGCGCGCCTCGCCCGCCAGTTGCTCGATCTGCGCCACCTGCGAGCGCATCGCGGGCAGCTCGGACTGAAGACGCCGGCGCCCGTCCCAGGCCGGCTCGAACAGCAGCAGCCAGACCACCGCGATCGCCAGCAGCGCGGCGCCGGCGATCACGACGCGCCGCTCGCGCGGCGTCGTCAGTTGCCATCTCTGGAGCAGGGTCTCGAGCATCGCGGATCCCGATCAGCGCAACAGCGCGACGGTCGCGGTGGGCTCGCGCTCGCCGTCGAACTTCAACGACAGCCCTTGCCGCTGGCAGTCCCGCGCCAGCAGATCGCGCACCGATCGCGCCTCGTAGAAACCGGGCTGGAAGCGCACCCGCAGCCTGCCTTCGCGGTACTCGACGCTCGCCATCGAGTCCGCGGCCTGCCCGCCCAGCGCCAGCGCGAAGCGGGACAGCATCGGCACGAAGTCCTCCGGCCCGGGCTGCCCCGCCCGGGTGCGCAGCACGGCGACTTCGCGCTGCATCTGCAGCAACGGATCGACCACCAGCTGCGCATTCGGGAACGCCTGCCTGAACGTGCGCTCGATCTGCGCCTTCAACTCGGCGCGCTCCTGCGCGAGCGTGCCCCAGTTCAGGTTCAGCCCGAGCAGCGCGGCGGCGACGCTCGCGCCGCCGAGGATGGCGGGCACCCGCCACGCGCGCCAGTCGATGTCCGCGAGCCAGCGGCCAGCCGCATTGCCGCGCCGCGCACCCAGCAGGTCGATCGGCGCCGGCAGCGGAAAGGGCAGCGCGCGGATGTCGGCGTCGAACCCTGCCCGCGACGCCGCCTTCAGCACGGGCGTCTGCCAGCTCGCATCCTCGACGAACACCGCCAGCCGGCGACGCAGTCGCGGCGGCTCGGACGGCAACTCGCGGGCGGCAAGCCCGACGACCGCATCGTCGGGGCCCGCCGCGACCGCCGCAGGCTCGGCGTCGGGGATCGACGCAGCGAACGGCGCCGACGGTGCGCCGGCGCTGTCGAGCAGCGCGACGATCGCCTCGGCGCGGAAATTGGGGTCGGGCGAGGCGCCCCAGCCGATGCCGTCGAGCAACCCGGTGCGCAACGCCAGGCCGTCGTTGAGGCACGCCAGCGCGGTGCCCCCGGCGCCGACCGGCAACGCCAGCTGCGCAGGCCAGGCGCCCTGGACCGCGATGCCGCGGCGCTCGAACGCGCCGATCACGAACTCCAGCCAGCCGCGATCGATCGCCGCGACCAGCCGGCGCCCCTCGTTGCCGACGCGCGGCCCGATCGCGTAGGCGCAGGTCTGCGGATCCTGCAGCAGGAGCTCCTCGACGACGTTGGGCAAGGCCTGCTGCAGCCGGGCGCCCGAGAGCGCCGGCACGGCGACCTGCAGCAGGTTGACGTCGCGCGCGTCGAAGATCAGCGTCGCGGTCTTGAGCACCGGCAACGCGTCGAGGCTCACGCGCACGTAGCGCGCAGTGCTCGCGCTGCCGAACACGGTGACCGGCACCCCGCCCGGGGTTGCCGCGCCGCCGACCTTGTCGGAGACCGCGACCGGCAGCATCGCCAGCAGCACCGGTTCGGTCGCGAACGCACGCTCGCCGATCGCGCGCGGCGGCACCCAGACGATCGCCTGGCCCTTCCTCAGTACCTGTGCTGCCATATCAATTCCACGCGGCTGGCGCCGCGGTACAGGAGCGCTTCGCTCTGCGATTCGACCCGCCCGAAGCGTACCATCCCCCTCACGAGAAAGAAGTCCGAGCCGACGGACAGCAGATTGGCCGGCAGCACCGGCGAGCCGTCGATGCGCGTCCGGGCCACGTCCAGGCTCGCGAAGAAGGTCCGCTGGCGCACGCCCTCGACGAAGCGCCGCGCTCCCTGCAGATCGATCTCTGCCACTTCGGCGGCCAGCACCTCGGGCGGCGCAGTGTTGACGTTGACTTTCGTGTTCTCGGTGACGAACTCGGCCGCGCCCACGCGCACCCGCTTCGGCAGGAAGATCACGTAGGGCTCCAGCGCCGTGATCGTCGCCTCGTCGAAACCGGGCACCGTGCGAAGGTCGGCCAGCTTCAGCAGCGGCAGCGCCGTGGCCGGTGCCCGCTTGCCCTGCACCAGCGGCGGATACGCCCGCTGCAGTCGCGCCTGCAGCAAGCCGGCCAGGCTCTCGGGGCGCCCGACGATCGCCAGCAGCCGCTCGAACGCTTCGCGATGCGCCGCGGACGGCAGGCCGTCGATGACCAGGTTGTTCAGGTTCATCCGCGCCTGCGCGTCGAACATCTGCCCGGCCATCCGCGCCTTGGCTCCGGCGTCGGTCAGCCGCGCGCCGCCGGTCACCGTCTCGTCGAGCACCGTCTCGGCGACCGGCGTCGCCCACAGTTCGCTCAGGTGGTCCACGCCGCCGGTGCTGGCGCGGTCGACCCGCAGCACGACCGACGCCCAGTCGAGGACCGCGGTCTCGATCCAGCGCATCTGCGCGAGCGCGAGCCGGTTCTCCACCGAACGCACCGTGACGTGCTCGCGCCAGAACAGGCTGCTCACGATCAGCGTCGCGAGCGTGATCACCAGCAGCACGCTGACGATCGCCACCCCCGCCTGCGCGGTTCCTGGCCCGGTCGTCGCCGCACGCGCGCGCACGCTCAGTCCGCGACCGCGAAGACGCGCACGACGCGCTCGCCGCGACGCACCAGCGTGAGCTCCACGCCGGTGACCTGCGGCAATACCGGCCGCACCGACGGCACCTGCGCCTGCGCCTGCGCCGGCGCAGGCAGTTGCGCCGCCGTCAGCAGCGGCGCCAGCGCCGCGGCAGGCAGCCAGCCGCGGCCTTCGAGCCAGCCGCGAAACTCGATCGCCTGCACGTCGCGCATGATCGGCTGCCAGGTGAACGGCGTGACCGGCACCTTCTGGGCGCCGTCGGGCGACGGTGCCGCCCACAGGCTGAAGCCGCGTTCGAAGGTCCCGTCGCGAAGCCGGTAGATCACCCGCTGGACCTGCACGGCGTCCGATCCGCGCGTCTCGCGCAGCAGCCCGAGCGACGGCGGCTCGCGGTCGCCGGCGATCGAGAACGAGATCGACGGCTCGGCGAGCCCGAGCAGGCGGATCGGCCAGGACCGGCGCAGGTCTTCCTCCATCTGCGTCATCGCCACGGTGAGCGCGCGCAGGTCGTCGGACGACGCGACGATCCGGTCGCGGCCGCGCAGCACGGAATCCATGCCGCGCCAGGTGAGCACCGCCAGAACCGACAGCAGCGCCACCGCGACCAGCAGCTCGAGCAGCGTGAATCCGCGCGCGGCGCGTCGGGCGCTCACGGCAACCTCGTCGAGAACCCGACCAGCCGCGCCAGCCGGAACGTGCCATCCTCGGTGAAGACGCTGACCTCGACCCGGCGAAACAGCGGATTGGGCGTCTGGATCACGTCCTCGCGGCACACCATCGCCACGTTCGCCTGGCTGCAGCCGTACTGCCGCCGGCCGACGTTCGGCCACTCGCGCGCGATGCGGATCTGCGCCAGCCGGTTCTCGGCGCTCCACTGCGCCATCGTGCGGCTGCGCAGGTCGGCGCCGTTCACCGCCAGCGACGCGGTCGCGCGGATCGCGGCCATCAGCGCGACCGCCGCGATCGTCATCGCGATCAGCACTTCGATCAGCGTGAAGCCGCGCGCCGGCCACGCCGCGCCACGCGCGCGGGGCCTGGTGCAGCGCCGGACTGCGGGAAACGCGCGCCGCATCACTGGACCTCGAACGCGCCCAGGCCGTTGGCGACGATCGCCGCCTGCGACTCGCCGCGGCTCAGGCGCAGCACGAACGGCGCGTCGATCTGGTCGCGGCCGAACTCGATCTCGCGCCGCCCGTCGGCGCGCTCGACGCGCAGGCGCGTCGGCTGCTCCCAGCTGCGCTCGCGAAGGTCGCGATCGTCGAGCACCGGTTGCCAGCGGCGCTCCCGCCAGACGAAGAAGCCGTAGCGCTCATCGTCGGCCTCGAACCGGATCGGGGCGCCGCGCACCTGGGCCTCCTCGCGGGCGAGCACCAGCAGTTGCGCCAATCGCTCGGCCTCGAAGCGCAGGCTGCGATCGAAGCCGCCGATCGACAGGGACACGATGCCGATGAGCACGCCGGCGATCACCATCGCCACGAGCAATTCGAGCAGCGTGAAACCCGCCTCGCGCGGCCGGGCATCGAACGCCGGCCGGAACACGCGCCGCACTCTCCTTCTGCGTCGTCTTCGGGCGCCGCCCGTGACGGCGGCTACCGGTTCAGCGACCAGTTGCCGATGTCGGCGGCAACGCCTTCGCCGCCGGGTTGTCCGTCGGCGCCCAGGCTGAACACGTCGATCTCGCCACGCACGCCCGGATTCAGGTACTGGTAGGGCTTGCCCCAGGGATCGACCGGCGCCTGCTTCAGGTAGGCCTTCCAGTTCGGCGGCATCGGCTCGACCGTCGGCCTCTGCGCGAGCGCCGCCAACCCCTGGTCGGTGGTCGGGTAGCGCTGGTTGTCGAGCCGGTACAGGTCGAGCGCCTGCAGGATCTGCGCGATCTCGGTCTGGGCCGCCTTGACCCTCGCCTCGTCGGGCTTGCTCATGATGCGCGGCACTGCAATCGCGGCCAGCACGCCGAGGATCACGATCACCACCATGATCTCGATCAGCGTGAACCCGCGCTGGCGCGCACGCGGCCTCCGATCGGCCGACGGACGGTGCATCGATACTCCTGAAAAGTGCCTTGACGACTCGGGCTATGATACCAGTGCATCTTCGCACCCTCCCCACCCACCGAAATGCTCTTCAAACGAACGGTCGCCTCGCGCCGATGGACGCCGCTGGCGGCCTCGCTCGCGGCGTTCGCGCTGCTGTGCGCGACCCTCGCCTACTGGGCGTTGCAGTGGCTTGCGCCGGCCGTTCCGATCGCGCCGGCCGGCTCGCTCGCCGACCAGCGCGACGCGCCCGATCTCGCGGCCGCATCCAGGCTGTTCGGCATGCCGGTCGGCAGCGGCGGCACGGCGCCCGTGGCGATGCCGTCGAACATCCAGGTGCTCGGCGTCGCGGCCAGCGAGGTGCGGGGCAGCGCAGTCCTGGTCGTCGACGGCAGGCCGCCGAAGGCGTTCATGGTCGGCGACGCGGTGGGTGCCGACGCGAAGCTCGTCGAAGTGCGATCCGACGCCGCGGTCATCGAGCGCAACGGCGCGCGGATCGAGCTGGCGGCGCCGAAGCGCCCGTCGGTGGCCACGCTCTCCAGCGGCCCTGCGCGATCCGACGCGACGGCGGGCGCCACTGCGCCCCCCGTCGCAACCGCCGCCCCCGCGCCTGCGGCGCCACTGCCTGCAGCTCCCGCGCCTGCGGCCTCTGCGCCTGCAGTTCCCGCCGCTGCCGCGACGATCGCCGTGCCGCCGCCGCAGCCCGCGCCGAACCCGATCGAGGCACGCGGTCCCGCCGCCGGCGCGCCGGCGCCGGCCACGGCGCCCGCCCCGCCGGGGGTTCCCGGCGCGCCGGCAGCGGCTGTGCAGGAAGGCCAACCCCAGCAGCCGGCCGCGGTCGTCGACGGCGTCCGGCACAACGGGACCCAGTGATGGCCGCGTTCCCCACCGTCTCCACGCGGACCCGCAGCGCACGATGAGGCAATACCTCGATCTCCTCGACCGGATTCTTCGCGAGGGCGTCGACCGCCCCGACCGGACCGGCACCGGCACCCGCGCCGTCTTCGGCCACCAGATGCGCTTCGACCTGTCCGAGGGTTTTCCGCTCGTGACCACGAAGAAGCTGCACGTGCGCTCGATCGTCTACGAGTTGCTCTGGTTCCTGAAGGGCGACACGAACGTGCGCTACCTGCGCGAGAACCGCGTCAGCATCTGGGACGAGTGGGCCGACGCGGACGGCAACCTCGGCCCCGTCTACGGCAAGCAGTGGCGCGACTGGACGACGGCCGACGGCCGCCACGTCGACCAGATCGCCGAGCTGGTCCGGCAGATCCGGCACGACCCCTGGTCGAGGCGCCAGATCGTCAGCGCCTGGAACGTCGGCGACCTGCCCGCGATGAAGCTCGCGCCCTGCCACTGCCTGTTCCAGACGGCGGTCATCGGCGGCAAGCTGCACCTGCAGCTCTACCAGCGCTCGTGCGACGTCTTCCTCGGCGTCCCGTTCAACATCGCCAGCTACGCGCTGCTGCTGGCGATGCTGGCGCACCAGTGCGACCTCGAGCCCGGCGAGTTCGTCTGGACCGGCGGCGACGTCCATCTCTACAGCAATCATCTCGAGCAGGCGCGGCTGCAATTGCAGCGCGAGCCGCTGCCGCTGCCGCGGCTCGAGTTCGCGCGCAAGCCGGCGTCGATCGACCTGTACGAGTACGAGGACTTCCGTTTCGTCGGCTACCAGGCGCACCCGCACATCGCGGCGCCGGTCGCGGTCTAGGTGCGAAGGCGCCCTAGGCCCGGTCCGCGCTGCGCGCCGTCGAAGGTCGGCGGGCGCGCCGCCGCGCCGCGGCGCCGGCGGACTTGCGCGCCCGGGGCTGTGCGGCCTGCGGTCCGGCGGATGCGGCTTCGGCGTCCGGCGCCGCCACCGCCCCGATCGGCCGGCCCTGCTGCCGCTCGATCAGCCGCAGCATCGTCGCCAGCGTGATCGAACTCAGCGTGGCCTTGGCAATCTCGTCGATCTCCGAGAGCACCGCGCCCAGCGCCATGCCCACCGGCGTGTCCTCGCTCGGCTCGCGGCGCTCGTTGGGCGCCGGAGTGAGGTCTTCGAACAGGCGAATGACGTCCATCAGCGTGATCCGCCGCGCGTTGCCCGCGAAGCGGTAGCCGCCGCCGACTCCGCGCACCGACTCGACGATGCCGGTGCGCGCGAGCTCGGAGAGCACCTTCGCGAGGTGATGCGGCGACACGCCGTACTTGCCCGCGATCTCGGCCGCCGGGATATGGCGCGTCGGATCGATCGCGAACTCGAGCACGCTGTACAGCGCGAGCGACGTGTTCTTCTGCAGCCTCATCGATTGCGCTCGCGCTCAGGCATCGAGGTCCATCTCCAGCGGGATGAAAGGTCCGGTCATCATGCCCTGGCTGCGAAAGAACGACAGGATCAGCGTGTTGTCGCGCGCGAGGATCGTGCGCAGCTTGCGCACGCCGAGGCGCCTGAAGCCGGCGCGCAGCGCGTCGAGCATCCGCGTGGCGACGCCGGCGAGCCGGAACTCCGGCGCGACGTCGATCGCGAACACCCAGCCGCAGGGAGGCGCGCCGAATTCCCAGTCACGCACTTCGCCGATGATGAAGCCCGCGACGCGCCCGTCGATGTCGGCCACCAGGAAGATGCGCTCGGGCTGCTCGCCGTCGCCGTAGCGCCGGAACACCGAGAGCCAGTAGCTGCGCTTCTCGACGCCGGTCACGGTCGCGTCGATCGCGATGACCCGGTCGAGGTCGGCGCGCCGCGCGGGGCGCACGGTGACGACGCCCGCCGGCTCGGGCGCCGGCGCGCGCGTCGCCGCCGCGCGGCGCCTGGCCGGTGCGCCCGCGGCGCCCGTACGTGTCGATGCCCTGGTCATCGGTACCCCGAAAGACTGATACAGATCAAATGAATACCTGCATTCGGGTACCAGAATAGGTGTTAACGGGCGCGCTGTAAACGTCTCCGCTGCATACGTCCCGGTTGTCGCCCGATGCAGACACCCTCGGGCAGTTCCGTTCCGGGACGCGTCCGATGGCCCCACCGCCCTGCCTGGCGCAGCACGCGCGCGGCAGGGCTTTTCCGGCAGGCCGCGCCGTGGCCGTGTCGTCGCAGACAAGAAGAGGAGACTCGAATGAATTTCGTCGCAACTGCCCGGAGCGCGATCCGGCTCGCCGGTACCTTCGTCGCGGCCGCGCTGATCGGAACCGGAACCGTCGCCGCCCAGGAGCCTATCAGAATCGGCGCCTTCCTCTCGGTGACCGGACCCGCCGCCTTCCTCGGCGACCCCGAGCAGAAGACCCTCGAGATGTACGTCGAGCGCATCAACGCGGCCGGCGGCGTGCTCGGGCGCAAGCTGCAGCTGTTCGCCTACGACAGCGGCGGCGACGCCGAGAAGGCGCGCACGTTCGCCAAGCGGCTGATCGAGCAGGACAAGGTCGACGTCATCGTCGGCGGCTCGACGACCGGCGAGACGATGGCGGCGATCCCGCTGGTCGAGCAGGCGCAGGTGCCGTTCATCTCGCTCGCAGGCGCCGTCGTCATCATCGAACCGGTCAAGAAGTGGGTGTTCAAGACGCCGCACACCGACCGGATGGCCTGCGAGAAGATCTTCACCGACATGAACGCGCGCAAGCTGACGAAGCTCGCGCTGATCTCCGGGGCCGGCGGCTTCGACAAGTCCCTGCGCGCCGAGTGCATCAAGGTCGCGCCGAAGCACGGCATCGAGATCGTCGCCGACGAGAGCTACGGCGCCGCCGACACCGACATGACCGCGCAGCTCACCAAGATCAAGGCGACGCCGGGCGTGCAGGCGGTGATGAACTGCGGCTTCGGCCAGGGCCCCGGGATCGTCACCAAGAACTACCGGCAGATCGGCCTCACGCTGCCGCTGTACCAGTCGCACGGGGTGGCCTCGAAGGAGTTCATCAAGCTCGCCGGCGGCGCCGCCGAGGGCGTGCGCTTGCCCGCCGCCGCGCTGCTGGTCGGCCACCTGCTCGCCGACAACGACCCGCAGAAAGCGGTCGTCGTCAACTACAAGAAGGATTACGAGGCTCGTTACAAGTCCGACGTTTCGACTTTCGGCGGCCACGCGTACGATGGCCTGATGATCGCGGTCGAGGCGATCAAGCGCGCCGGCGGCACCGACCGTGCCAAGGTTCGCGACGAGATCGAGAAGACCAAGGGCTACGTCGGCACCGGCGGCGTCGTCAACATGTCGCCGACCGACCACATGGGCCTCGACCTCAGCGCGTTCCGGATGCTCGAGATCCGCAACGGCGACTGGACGCTGGTGAAGTAACGGCGCAAGGCGGCGACGAGACGCCGGGCGGAGGCGCAGCATGGGCGGACAGGCGGTCCAGTTCGTCGCCGGCGGGCTCACCGTCGGCGCGATCTACGCCCTGGTCGCGCTCGGCTTCTCGATCATCTTCAACGCCAGCCGTGTGATCAACTTCGCCCAGGGCGAGTTCGTGATGATCGGCGGCATGAGCGCCGTCTCGCTGGTCGCCGCCGGCATGCCGATGCCGGCGGCGATCGTCGGCGCCGTCGCGATCGCCGGCGTCGTCGGGCTGCTGCTCGAGCGGCTCGCGGTCGGCCGGGCGCGCAACGCCGACGTCGTGACGCTGATCATCATCACGATCGGCGCCTCGATCTTCCTCAGGGGCCTCGCCCAGCTGGTCTGGGACAAGCGCATCCATCCGCTCGCGCCGCTCTCGGGCGACGCGCCGATCGCAATCCTCGGCGCGACGATCGTCCCGCAGAGCCTGTGGGTGATCGGCGTCACCATCGTGATCGTGGCTGTGCTGTCGTGGTTCTTCCGACGCACGCTGCTCGGCAAGGCGATGCTCGCCACCTCGTACAACCGCTTCGCGGCGCAGCTGGTCGGCATCGAGGTGCGCCGGGTCCTGTTCGCCAGCTTCGGGCTGGCGGCCGCGCTCGGCGCGATCGCCGGCGTCCTGATCGCGCCGATCACCTTCACCTCCTACGACGCCGGCATCATGCTGGGACTCAAGGGATTCGCCGCGGCGATCCTCGGCGGCCTCGGCAGCTTCACCGGCGCGGTCGTCGGCGGGCTCGTGCTGGGGCTGCTCGAGAGCCTCGGCGCGGGCTACGTGTCGTCGGCCTACAAGGACGTGATCGCGTTCGTGATCATCCTCGCCGTGCTGGTCGTCCGTCCCGATGGAATCCTTGGTGCAGTCAAGAGCGAGCGCGTCTGAGCCGCGCGTGCCGGCGGCGCATTGGTGGGCCGCCCCGCGCACCGGGGGCATGGCCGTGCTGGCGCTGGCCATCGCGCTCGCCCCGCTGGCGCTCGCCAACGACTACTTCTACGACGTCGCGATCCTGGTCGGCCTGAACGCCATCGTCTGCGTCGGACTGAACCTGCTGATCGGCTACGCCGGGCAGATCAGCCTCGGCCACGCCGGCTTCTTCGGCCTCGGCGCCTACGGCTCGGCGCTGCTCGCGTCGCGCTACGGGGTGCCGCCGCTGGCGGCGCTCTTCGCTGCGACCGCCGCCGTGGGCCTGATGGCCTTCGTCGTCGGGCGCCCGATCCTGCGCCTGAAGGGCCACTACCTCGCGATGGCCACGCTCGGGCTGGGCATCATCGTGTCGATCGTGCTCGCCAACGAGGACCGCGTCACCGGCGGCCCCGACGGGATGCCGGTGCCGCCGCTCACGATCCTCGGCTACGCGATCCAGGGCGAGCAGGTCTGGTACTGGGTCGTCGGTGCGTGCCTGCTGCTCGCGGTCTGGCTGGCGCTGAACCTGATCGAGTCGCCCACCGGGCGCGCGCTGCGCGCACTGCACACCTCGGAAGTCGCAGCCGAGGTCGTCGGCATCGACAGCGCGCGGCAGAAATTGATGGTCTTCGTCGTCTCGGCCGTCTTCGCGGCGGCCGCCGGCGGCCTGACCGCGTTCTACAGCGGATTCATCACGCCCGCCAAGGCCTCGTTCATGCACTCGGTGGAGCTGGTCACGATGGTCGTCTTCGGCGGCATGGCGTCGACCTTCGGCGCCGTCGTCGGTGCGGCCGTCCTGACCGTGCTGCCCCAGGCGCTCACCGTGGTGAAGGAATACGAAATGGTCGTGCTCGGCGCGATCATGATGGCGACGATGATCTTCCTGCCGCGCGGAGCGGTGCCGACGCTGGCGGGCTGGCTCGGCCGGGGGCGCGAATGAGCGGGGCCGCACCGATCGCGGGCGCACCCGCGGCCGGCGGCGACGCGCCGCAGGCGACGCCGGGCGGGCTGCGCGTCGAAGGCCTCTCGAAGGAGTTCGGCGGCATCCACGCGGTGCAGGACCTCTCGTTCGCGATCGGCGAGGGCAAGGTCCACTCGATCATCGGCCCGAACGGCGCCGGCAAGACGACGCTGCTGAACCTTCTGACCGGCGTCTACGTTCCCAGTGCCGGTCGCATCGCCCTCGCGGGCTGCGACCTCACCGGCCGGCCGGCGCACGAGTTCGCTGCTGCGGGAATCGGACGCACGTTCCAGAACCTGCAGATCTTCTTCAACATGAGCGCGCTCGAGAACGTGATGACCGGGCGCCACCTGCGCGAGCGCTCCGGGCTCCTCGCCACGCTGCTGCGCACGCCCCGGCTGGCGCGCGCCGAACGCGATTGCAGGGCGCGCGCCCTCGAGTTGCTCGAGTTCGTCGGGCTGGGCGCCCATGGCCGATCGGCCGCCGACGCGATGCCCTACGGCGCGCTCAAGCGCCTCGAAATCGCGCGCGCGCTGGCCGGCGATCCGCGGATCCTGCTGCTCGACGAGCCGGCCGCCGGCCTGAATCCGACCGAGTCGCAGGAGATCGCCGCGCTGATCCGCAGGCTGGCGCAGGCAGGCACCACCGTGGTGCTGGTCGAGCACAACATGCGCCTGGTGATGGGGGTCTCGGACCACATCCTGGTCCTCGACTACGGCCGCAAGCTCGCCGAGGGCAGCGCCGAAGCGGTGCGCAACGACCCCCGGGTGATCGAAGCCTATCTCGGCGCGGCTGCCGGGGCGGAGCACGCCGATGCTTGAAGTCGACGCGCTGTCGAGCCGCTACGGAAGGATCACCGCGCTCGATTCGGTGAACCTGCGCGTCGATCGCGGCGAACTCGTCGCGCTGGTCGGCGCCAACGGGGCGGGCAAGTCGACGCTGCTGCGCGCGCTGTCGGGCGTGCAGCCGACCGCTGCTGGCAGCGTGCGCTTCGAGGGTGCCGACGTCACCCGCGCGTCCGCCCGAGCGCGCGTGCGCATGGGGATCGTCCAGGTCCCCGAAGGCCGCCAGGTCTTCGGCCCGCTGACGGTCGAGGACAACCTGATGCTCGGCGCCTACGTGCGGCCGCCCGCCGAGATCGCCGGCGCGCTCGAGCAGGTCTACGCCCTGTTCCCGGTACTCGCCTCGAAGCGCCGCGACGCGGCGGGCACGCTGTCCGGCGGCCAGCAGCAGATGCTTGCGATGGGCCGCGCGCTGATGGCGCGCCCGAAGCTGCTGCTGCTCGACGAGCCGAGCATGGGGCTGGCGCCGCGCCTCGTCGCCGAGATCTTCGCGACGATCCGCTCGCTGAAGGACGCGGCGACCACGATCCTGCTGGTCGACCAGAACGCGCGCGCGGCGCTGTCGGTGGCCGACCGCGCCTACGTGCTGGAGGTCGGCCGGATCGCGCTGTCCGGCAGCGGCACCGAACTGCTCGACAACCCGGCCGTCCAGCAGGCCTATCTCGGCCTCTAGGCCGCACGCGAATCGCCCGATACCGGCAATACACACGGAGAATTCGATGAAACCTACCCTCGCCCCCGGCGCAACGCGCACCAGCAAGCTCACCGTCGACCGCGACCGCACCATCGGCTTCATGGGCGAGAGCGCCCGCGTCTACGCCACGCCGATGCTGGTGCAGGACATCGAGATCGCCTGCCGCGAGTTGCTGCTCGAGCACCTCGACGCCGGCGAAGACTCGGTGGGCACGCGCGTGGAGATCGACCATCTCGCCGCCACGCTGCTGGGCATGCCGGTCGAACTGAAGGTGACCATCGCCGAAGTCAAGGGCCGCGCGGTCACCTTCGAGGTCGAGGGCCGCGACAGCGTCGACGCGATCTGCCGCGGCCGGCACAGCCGCTTCGTGGTCGACGTCGAGGGCACTGCCGCGCGCCTGGCAGCCAAGGCGAAGAAGGCAGGCCTGGCATGAGCGTCGCGGCTGCCGCCGCGGCCGACGCGGGCCGCGCCGACGCGCCCGCGCCGGGCCTGCGCCGGGTTCCCACCTACTGCTACCAGTGCGTGGCGGGCCCCGATCTGCTCACCGTCAAGGTGGTCGATGGCGTGGCCACCGAGGTGGAGCCCAATTTCTGCGCCGAGAAGATTCATCCGGGCGGCGGCAAGGTCTGCGTGAAGGCATACGGGCTGGTCCAGAAGACCTACAACCCGAACCGGATCCTCACGCCGATGAAGCGGACCAACCCGAAGAAGGGCCGCGACGAGGATCCGGGCTTCGTGCCGATCTCCTGGGAAGAGGCGTTCGACACCATCGCCGAGCGCCTGAACCGGATCCGCGAGCAAGGCCTCACCGACGAATCCGGCTACCCGCGGCTGGCGGCGAGCTTCGGCGGCGGCGGCACGCCGCAGTTCTACATGGGCACCTTCCCGGCCTTCCTCGCGGCCTGGGGGCCGGTCGACATGGGCTTCGGCTCGGGCCAAGGCGTCAAGTGCGACCACTCCGAGCACCTGTACGGCGAGTTCTGGCACCGCGCGTTCATCGTCGCGGCCGACACGCCGAACTGCAACTACCTGATCTCCTGCGGCTCGAACATCGAGGCCTCGGGCGGCGTGGTCGGCGTCTGGCGACATTCGCAGGCGCGCGTGCGCGGCCTGAAGCGCGTCCAGGTCGAACCGCACCTGTCGGTCACCGGCGCCTGCTCGGCGCAGTGGGTGCCGATCAAGCCGAAGACCGACGCGGCGTTCCTCTACGCGCTGATCCACGTGCTGCTGCACGAAGTGCCGCGCGAGCGGCTCGACCTGCCGTTCCTCGCGAAGCGCACTGCGTCGGCCTACCTGGTTGGCCCCAACGGTTACTACCTGCGCGATCGCGCGACCCGCAAGCCGCTGGTCTGGGACGCGAGCGCCGGCTGCGCGCGCCCGCACGACGGCGAGGGGCTCGACGAAGCGCTGCACGCCAGGGTCGAGGTCGACGCGCTCGAGATCGGCCCCGACGACGAAGTGCTCGCCGACGGCGCGCTCGCCGGCGAGACCGCGTTCGACAAGCTGGTCGCGCACATGCGGCCCTACTCGCCCGAGTGGGCGCAGGGCGTCTGCGACGTGCCGGCAGCCACGATGCGCAAGATCGCGCACGAATACGTCGAGCACGCCTGCGTCGGCCAGACGATCGAGATCGAGGGGCGCGAGCTCCCGTATCGCCCGGTCGCGGTCACGCTGGGCAAGACGATCAACAACGGCTGGGGCGGTTACGAATGCTGCTGGGCGCGAACGATGCTCGCGTCGCTGGTGGGCGCGCTCGAGGTTCCCGGCGGCACCATCGGCACCACGGTGCGGCTGGTGCGCCCGATGTCCGAGCGGCTGGAGAGCGCGAAGCCCGGCCCCGACGGGTTCATGGCGTACCCGATGAACCCCACCGATCGCAAGAACTGGTCGCCGCGCCCGAACATCCGCAACGCCTATCGCACGATGGTGCCGCTGGTGGGCAACGGCGCATGGAGCCAGGCGCTGGGCCCGACGCACTTCTCGTGGATGTTCCTGGACGAGACGCCTAAGGGCTTGCCGAAGGTCACGTTCCCCGACGTCTGGTTCGTCTACCGGACGAACCCGGCGATCTCGTTCTGGGACACGCTGTCGGTCGCGGACAAGATCGCCCGCTTCCCGTTCGTCGTCGCGCTCGCCTACACCCGCGACGAGACCAACCACTTCGCCGACATCCTGCTGCCCGACGCCACCGACCTCGAAGGGCTGCAGCTGATCCGCATCGGCGCGACCAAGTACGTGGAACAGTTCTGGGACCACGAAGGCTTCGCGCTGCGCCAGCCGGCGGTCGCGATGCGCGGCCAGGCCCGCGACTTCACCGACATCGCCACCGAACTGGCGCGGCGCAGCGGCATTCTCGAGAAATACAACGCGTCGATCAACAAGGGCACCTGCGGGGTGCCACTGAAGGGCGAGCACGGCGACTTCTCCCTGGCGCTCGAGCGCGCGCACACCCGCGAGGAGATCTGGGACGCGGCCTGCCGCGCGGCCAGCGCCGAGCTCACCGAAGGCGCACAGGTCCACGGTCTCGACTGGTGGAAGCAGCAGGGCCTGGCGACGAAACCGTTTCCGCGCATCGCCTGGTATCTCTATCCGACGATGGTCGAGCGCGGTCTGCGCTTCGAGCTGCCCTACCAGGAGCGCCTGATGCGCGTGGGCGCCGAGCTGGGCCGGCGCCTGCACGAGCACGACATGCGCTGGTGGGACAAGCAGATGGGCGAGTACCAGGCGCTTCCCGCCTGGAAGGACTTCCCGGGCCTCTGGGAAGGCATCGTCACCGCCGACGGTGCGCGTGCCGAAGACTATCCGTTCTGGCTGCTCACCTCGCGCAGCATGCAGTACGCCTGGGGCGGAAACGTCGGCGTACAGATGATCCGCGAAGTCGCCGAGAACGTCGCAGGCCACCGCGGCGTGATCGTCAACCCGCAGGCCGCAGCCAGGCTCGGCATCGAGGACGGCGACGAGATCGAGATCGCCACCCCGAAACGCAGCGTGCGCGGGCGCGCGGTGCTGCGCCAGGGCATCCGCCCCGACACGCTGTTGCTGATCGGCCAGTTCAACCACTGGGCCACGCCGTTCGCGAAGGACTTCGGCGTGCCCAGCCTGAACGCGCTGGCCAGCATGTCGATGGACCTCACCGACGCTACCGGCTCGAGCGCCGACATCGTGCGCGTCGCCATCCGGAGGGCCGCGGCATGACGCGCTGGGCCATGATCGCCGACCTGCGTCGCTGCGTCGGCTGCCAGACCTGCACCGCGTCGTGCAAGCACGCCAACGCCACGCCGCCGGGCGTGCAGTGGCGGCGCGTGCTCGACATGGAGTTCGGCGAGTACCCGGAGGTCAAGCGCGCGTTCGTGCCCACCGGCTGCCAGCACTGCGACGATCCGCCGTGCATGGAGGTCTGCCCGACCACCGCCACGAAGAAGCGTCGCGACGGCATCGTGACGATCGACTACGACCTGTGCATCGGCTGCGCCTATTGCGCGGTCGCCTGCCCCTACCAGGCGCGCTACAAGACCGAGCGGGCAACCTTTGCCTACGGTGCGCCCACCGAGAGCGAAGCCAGGCGCCACGACGACGCGCGGCTGGGCGTCGCCACCAAGTGCACGTTCTGCGTCGAGCGCATCGACGCGGGCCTCGAGAAGGGGCAGACGCCCGGCGTCGATCCCGAGGCCACGCCGGCCTGCGTGAACGCGTGCATCGCCAAGGCGCTCGCCTTCGGCGACCTCGACGACCCGGCCAGCAACGTCTCGCAGCTGCTCGCCGAAAACCAGCACTTCCGCATGCACGAGGACCTCGGCACCGGCCCCGGCTTCTACTATCTCTGGGACAAGGCGCAGGCATGAGCTACGGCCCCAAACCCTGGCAGCAGGCGCACTGGGACTGGCGCGCCGCAGGCAACTTCGTCTTCGGCGGCGCCGGCAGCGGGCTGCTGGTCTTCACCGCGCTGTCGGGCGCGCGCGGCACGACGGCCACGCTGCTCACGCTGGGTGCGCTCGCGCTCGTCGGCCTCGGGCTGCTGTGCGTGTGGCTCGAAATCGGCCGGCCGACGCGCGCGCTGCACGTGTTCTTCAACCCGCGCACCTCCTGGATGTCGCGCGAAGCCTTCGTCGCCACGCTGCTGTTTCCGGCGGGCCTCGCCGCCGCGGCCGGCCTCGCGCCGTTCGCCTGGCTGTCCGCGCTGCTCGCGCTCGCGTTCGTCTACTGCCAGGCGCGCATCCTGAAAGCGGCGCGCGGCATCCCGGCGTGGCGCGAGCCGCTGGTCGTCCCGCTGATCGTGACCACCGGACTGGCCGAAGGCGGCGGGCTGTTCCTGCTCGCGAATCCGCTGCACGGGGCGGCGAACCAGGCGCTGATCGCGTTGTTCGGCGCGCTGCTGGCGGCGCGCTGGCTCGCGTGGCTCGCCTACCGGCGCAATCTCGTGGCGGCAGCGGCGCCGAGGGCGCTCGCGGCACTCGACCGGGCCGGCGGCACGCTGCAGACCTTCGGCACCTGGCTCGCGCTGGCGCTGGCCGCGCCGGCCGGCATCGGGCTGGTCGGTGGCGCGGGCGCCGCGCTGCTCGCGGCGCTGGCCGGGCTGATGGCCGCCGGATCCGGCGCCTGGCTCAAGTACACGCTGGTCACGCGCGCCGCCTTCAACCAGGGGTTCGCGCTGGCGCGCCTGCCGGTGCGCGGCGCGCGGCCCTGACGAGAGACTCGACACGGATTCCAGGAGAGGACATGGCAACCGACACCACGACGAAGCCGCGGCGCGCCGCGAACCGGGACGAAGCGCGCTGCCTGCATCCGGAGCAGGAGACGATGCCGCGCGAGCAGCTCGCGGCGCTGCAGCTGGCGCGGCTGCGCGAGACCGTGACGAACGCCTGGGAGAACGTCCCGCTGCATCGCTCGCGACTCGATGCGGCCGGCGTGAAGCCCGCGGACATCGCCTCGCTCGACGACGTCCGGCGGCTGCCGTTCACGCTGAAGTCCGACCTGCGCGACCACTATCCGTTCGGGATGTTCGCCCGGCCGCTGGGCGAACTCGCGCGGCTGCATGCGTCCTCGGGCACCACCGGCAAGCCGACCGTCGTCGGCTACACGCAAGGCGACCTCGACAACTGGGCCGACCTGATGGCGCGCTCGTTGCACGCGGGCGGCGCGCGGCGCGGCGACGTGGTCCACAACGCCTACGGCTACGGGCTGTTCACCGGGGGGCTGGGCGCGCACTACGGCGCCGAGCGCCTGGGCGGCGTGGTGGTGCCGATGTCGGGCGGGTCGACCGAGCGACAGGTCTCGCTGATCATGGACTTCAAGGCGCGGGTGCTGTGCTCGACGCCGTCCTACGCGCTCGCGATCGCCGAGCTGGCCGAGCAGCAGGGCGTGAACCTCGCGAAGGATTCGGCGCTGGAAGTCGGCATGTTCGGCGCCGAACCCTGGAGCGACGCGATGCGCCGCGAGATCGAGGCACGCCTGGGCATCCGCGCGGTCGACATCTACGGGCTCTCCGAGATCATGGGCCCGGGCGTGGCCTGCGAGTGCGAGCACCACGACGGCCTGCACGGCTGGGAGGACCACTTCCTGTTCGAGGTCATCGACCCCGATTCCGGCCAGCCGGTCCCGGAGGGCGAAGCCGGCGAGCTGGTGATCACGACGCTGACCAAGCAGGCGCTGCCGATGCTGCGCTACCGCACCCGCGACATCACGCGGATCACGACCGCGCCGTGCGCCTGCGGCCGCACGCACCTGCGCATCCTGAGGGTCACCGGGCGCAACGACGACATGCTGATCATCCGCGGCGTCAACGTCTATCCGTCCCAGGTCGAGGCGGTGCTGGTCGGGCTGCAGAACATCGCGCCGCACTACCAACTCGTGGTCGAGCGCAAGGGCAGCCTCGACCACGTGACGGTCGAGACCGAGGCTCAGCCGGGCGTCGACCCCGGTTCC
Organism: Burkholderiaceae bacterium; assembly: GCA_023954045.1. Classification (GTDB taxonomy): domain Bacteria; phylum Pseudomonadota; class Gammaproteobacteria; order Burkholderiales; family Burkholderiaceae_E; genus Zeimonas. Next base: position 485,884 of record JAMLIR010000001.1, read on the forward strand.
TACGACGGGATCGCGCGCAAGGTCGCGCACCAGATCAAGTCGCTGCTCGGCATCACCACCGACGTCGTCGTCAAGCGCCCCGGCGAGATCCCCCGCTCGCAGGGCAAGGCGGTGCGCGTGCGCGACCTGCGACCCAAGGGAGTCTGAAACCATGACCAAGAGACTGCTCTCCATCACCGTGAACGGGCGTACCCGCGAGGACGCGGTCTCCGATCACGCGCTGCTCGTCGATTACCTGCGCGACACCGTCGGGCTCACCGGCACCAAGCAGGGCTGCGACGGCGGCGAATGCGGCGCCTGCACCGTGCTGGTCGATGGCCAGACGCGGCTGGCATGCATCACGCTGGCCGCGAGCTGCGAAGGCAAGCAGGTCGAGACGATCGAGAGCCTGTCCGCGGGCGGCCGCATGAGCCGCCTGCAGCACGCGTTCCACGAGAACCTCGGCACGCAGTGCGGCTTCTGCACGCCGGGGATGATCATGGCCTCCGAGGCCCTGCTGCGCCGCAATCCGCATCCGGACGACGCGCAAATCCGCGACGCCCTGTCGGGCAACCTGTGCCGCTGCACCGGTTACGTCAAGATCATCGAATCGGTGAAGGCCGCCGCGGGGGAATGACCAGATGAATCCGATTGCAGCTCCCGAGAGCGCCGCCGCCCAGGGCGCGCCCGCCGCCGGCCGCGGCGAGCACCCGGTGGGACAGCGCACGCCGCTGATCGACGGCATCGAGAAAGTCACCGGCCGCGCACGCTACACCGCCGACCTGCCGTTCGGCGAGACGCTGGTGGGCAAGATCCTGCGCAGCCCCGTCGCCCACGGCGTGATCCGCGGAATCGACGCGACGAAGGCGCGCGCGATGCCCGGCGTGCGCGCAGTCGTCACCGGCGAGGATTTCTCGGCGCCTTACGGCGTGATCCCGATCGCGCAGAACGAGTGGCCGCTCGCGCGCGGCAAGGTCCGCTACCGCGGCGAGCCGGTGGTCGCCGTCGCGGCGATCGACGAGGCGACCGCGGAGGCGGCGCTGGCGACGATCGTCCTGGACATCGAACCGCTTCCGGCCTACTTCACCGCGGCCGACGCGCGCGCCCCTGGCGCTGCGTTGCTTCACGAGAAGAAAGCGGGCAACGTCGAGCGCGACGTCGACCACACCTTCGGCGACGTCGAGGCGGGCTTCGCGGCAGCCGACCTGGTGCGCGAGCACACCTTCCACTACGCCGAGGTCTCGCACGGACAGATCGAGCTGAACGCGGCGGTGGCCTCGTACGAGCCCGAGCGCGACCGCCTGACCACGCATTCGGTCACCCAGGTGCCCTACTACCTGCACCTGACGCTCGCGCAGTGCCTGGGCATGGACAGCTCGCAGATTCGCGTGGTCAAGCCCTTCGTCGGCGGCGGCTTCGGCCACCGCGTCGAGCCGCTGAACTTCGAGATGGTCACCGCGGCGCTGGCGCGCGCCGCCGGCGGCACGGTGCGCATCGAGCAGTCGCGCGAAGACAGCTTCCTCACGCATCGGGGCCGCCCCGAGACCGACGTCCGGCTCAGGATCGGCCTGAAGAAGAACGGCGAGATCACCGCGGTCGACGCCGAGATCGTCCAGCGCGGAGGCGCCTACGGCGGCTACGGGCTGGTCACGATCCTCTACGCGGGCGCGCTGCTGCACGCGATCTACAAGCTGGGCGCGGTGAAGTACCGTGGCTTCCGCATCTACACCAATACGCCGCCGTGCGGCGCGATGCGCGGCCACGGCGCGGTCACCGCGCGCCACGCGTTCGAGACGCTGCTCGACCGCATGGCCGAGGAACTCGGGCTCGATCCGTTCGAGGTGCGGCGCGCGAACCTGATCACGCCGCCCTACCGCACGTTGAACGACCTGCAGGTCAACTCGTACGGCATTCCCGAATGCCTCGACTGGGTCGAGCAGGCGTCGGGCTGGAAGGAGCGGCACGGCAGGCTGCCGCGCGGGCGCGGTCTCGGCATGGCCTGCTCGCACTACGTGTCGGGCTCGGCCAAGCCGGTGCACTGGAGCGGCGAACCGCACGCGGTGATCAACCTGAAGCTCGACTTCGACGGCGGGATCACGATCCTCACCGGCGCGTCCGACATCGGCCAGGGCTCCTCGACGCTGCTCACGCAGATCGTCGCCGAGGTCCTCGCGCTGCCGCTCGCGCGCGTGCGCGTCGTGGCGACCGACAGCGCGCTCACGCCGAAAGACAACGGTTCGTACTCGTCGCGTGTCTCGTTCATGGTCGGCAACGCGGCGCTCAGGGCCGCGCAGGCGATGAAGCGCGTGCTGCTCGAGGCGGCCGCGAAGCGCCTCGAGGTCAGCGTCGACGACATCGAGTGGGAAGGCGAGCAGTGCCGGGTCGCCGGCACCGATCGCGCGCTCGGCTTCGCGCAGGTGGTCGAGGCCGCGCTCGCCGACGCCGGCACGCTGACCGTCAAGGGCGCCTGGTCCACGCCGCCGGAGACGCAGGGCGGCAAGTTCCGCGGCGCTGCCGTCGGCTCGTCGGCCGGTTTCTCGTACGCCGCGCAGGTGGTCGAGGTCTCGGTGGACGAGGACACCGGCGTGGTCAAGGTCGAGCGCGTCTGGGTCGCGCACGACTGCGGCCGCGCGATCAACCCGCTGGCGGTCGAGGGGCAGGTGCAGGGCGCGGTCTGGATGGGCATGGGCCAGGCGATGTCCGAGGAGAACCAGTACCACCTCGGCCTGCCGATGCGCCCGAACATGCTCGACTACCGGATCCCCACCATCGCGGAGTCGCCGCCGATCGAGGTGAAGCTCGTCGAGAGCAACGACCCGCTCGGGCCCTTCGGCGCCAAGGAGGCGAGCGAGGGCGCGCTGCACGGCTTCCCGCCGGCTCTGGCCAACGCGATCCACGACGCGATCGGAATCCGCCTCGACGACCTTCCGCTCACCCCCGACCGCGTGCTCGAGGCCATCCACGCTCGACGCCGCGAGGAGCGGCTGCGGGCTTCCAGGCCCGCGGCGGCGCGCGCCGCAGCCGCCGCGCCCGAGACCAGGAGCTGAACATGGACAGCATGCCCGCATTCGTCCTGAAGCGCCCCACCAGCGTCGCCGAGGCCGCGGCGCTGCTCGCCGGCGATCCGCAGGCGCGGCTGCTCGCCGGCGGCACCGACCTCGTGCCGAACATGCGCCGCGGCATCGCGCGCCCGTCGATCCTGATCGACCTCGGCGAGGTGACCGGACTCGACGCGGTCACGTTCGCGCCCGAAGGCACCTGGATCGGCGCGCGGCTCAGGCTGGCGCAGCTGGCCTCGGACGCGTCGTTCGCCGCGGCCTGGCCCGCGATCACGCAGGCCGCCGGCTCGATCGCGGGGCCCGGCCACCGCAGCGCCGCCACGGTCGGCGGCAACCTCTGCCTGGACACGCGCTGCGTGTTCTACAACCAGAGCGAGTGGTGGCGCGCGGCGAACGACTACTGCCTGAAGCTGGGCGGCGACACCTGCCACGTCGCCCCGCAGGGCGCGCGCTGCCACGCCGCATTCTCCGGCGACCTCGCCCCGGCGCTGCTGGTGCTCGACGCCGAGGTCGAACTGGTGGCCAGCCGCGGCACGCGGCGCATCGCACTCGCCGACATGTACCGCGACGACGGCGCCGCGCACCTGACGATCGCCCGCGACGAGATCCTCACCCGCGTGCTGATCCCTGCGAGCGCCAACGCAAGGGCGTCCGCTTACCGCAAGGCGCGCGCGCGCGCTGCGATGGACTTCCCGCTGGCCGGCGTGGCCTGCGCGGTCACGCTCGGCGACGACGGCGCGCTGCGCACGCTGCGGGTTGCGCTCACCGGCACCAACTCGCATCCGCTGGTCCTCTCGGGCACCGATGCGCTGCTCGGCCGCGCGGTCGACGACGCGCTGCTCGCCACGCTAGGCAAACTGGTCCAGAAGCAGGTGAGCCCGATGCGCACCACCGTGACGCAGTCGAACTACCGCCGGCAGGTCGCCGCCGTGCTGGCGCAAAGGCTGCTGCAGTCGCTGGCGCAGCCGGCGAACGCGCCCGTGGCCTGAGCCGGATCGCGCGATGAGCACCCGAAGCCGCGAATCGGAACCGCGCGCGCCCGCGGGGGGACACGGCGCGGGCGCGCGCTGGAGCGAACCCGACGGCATCCACATCGACGTGCGCGGCCTGCCCGCCCCGGAGCCGCTGGTCGCGATCCTCGAGCTCGTCGGTTCGATCCGCGATGCGACGCCGGTGATCGTCCACCACGATCGCGACCCGCGGATGCTCTATCCCGAGCTCGCCGAGCTCGGCTGGACCGCGGAGCAGATCGACGGCGCGCCGGGCGAGGTCCGCCTGCGGCTCGCCCCGGCGACCTGAGCCGCCGCGAGGCCCACCCGACATGGCGACCCGGCTCGCGGCGGGCACCTTCCTGGCAGGTGCGACGAGCCGGCTGCTGCCCCCGTCGATCCCGCTGCGCTTCTTCGGCGCCGCGGTTGCCAGCCACCTGCTGGCCTGGCTCGCGCTGCTCGCCGGAAGCGCGACGATGCCGCGATTCGCCGGCGGGCTGGGCTGGACGCTGGCCGGGCTGCACCTGGTGACCCTCGGCGTCCTGGTGATGACTGCGATCGGCGCGAGCCTTCAGCTGCTACCCGTCGCGACCCGGCAACCGGTTCGCTCGATGCGCTGGCCGGTCGTCGTCTGGTGGCTCTACGCGCCTGGCGTCGCGGCGATCGCGCTCGGCATGGGACTGGGCCTGGCGTGGCTGCTGGCCCTGGGTGCGACCGCGGTCGTCGTTGCGCTGATCGTCTACGGCGCGCTGCTCGCGCGAAACCTCGCCGGTGCCCGGGGCATGCCGGTCGTCGTCGCGCACGGATGGACCGCGCTCGCCTCGCTGCTGGTCGTGCTGGTCACCGCGTTCTCGCTCGCGTTCACCTACGTCGGCATTCCGCTGATGGATCGTGGCACCGGGCTCGCACTGCACGTCGCGTTCGCCGCCTACGGCCTGATGGGCATGCTCGCTCTGGGCTTCTCGTACATCCTGGTCCCGATGTTCGCCTTGTCGGCCGCGCCGCCGGAGCGCCGCGCGCTGGCGTCGTGCGCGCTCGCGGCCCTCGCGCTCGCCCTCGCCGGCGCCGCCGCGCTCGGGTTCGCACCGCAGGCCTTGCGCGTGGCCGCCGTGCTCGCGGCCCTGGTGGCAGTCGGGCTGCACCTGCGGATGATGGTCGTCGCGACGAAGACCGGGATGCGCCGGGAACTCGGGCGCTCGTTCAGGCTGGTGCGCATCTCCTGGGTGCTGCTGCCGCTGAGCCTGCTCGCCGCCCTCGCGGTCGCGCTCGGCGCTCCGCTCGGCGGCATGCCGACCCTGTTCGGCCTTACGCTGATCGGCGGCTGGTTGCTGACGTTCCTGCTGGGTATCCTGCAACGCATCGTTCCGTTCCTTGCGTCGATGCACAAGCCGCCCGGCAAGTCGCCGCCGCGCACGCCTTCGTCGCTGACCGACGACCGCCCGCTGGCGATCCACTTCTGGTGCCACCTTTCCGCGCTGGCGTTGCTCGCGCTGGCGATCCTGACCGACAATGCGCGGATCGCCGCGGCGGGCGCAGCGGTGGGGTTCGCCGGCGCGATCGCGTTCTCGGCCTTCTTCGTGATCCTGTTGCTCAGGATGCGCCGGCCGCCGGTAGCGCGCGCGGCCCGCAATACCCCTGATGCTTGACGCGCATCAATGGACCGATCCGGTCCTCTTTCGTTATTCTAGTATCCGAATACCATTATTGGACCGGCGATGAACTTCCAGCGACAGGTCAGCCACGCGCTCGACGACGAGCACCGCACCAACCTCGACCTTCTCGGCCGCATCGAACAGGCGTTCGCGCGCGCGCCGCGCACGGGCGCGAGTCGCGACCCCGACCTCGCCAAGGTCGCCGCGAGCTTCGCGCGCCACCTCGAGCAGGACGTGAACCGGCATTTCGACTTCGAGGAGCGCGAGCTGTTCACGCGGCTTGCCGACGCGGGCGAAGGCGACATCGCCGAGCTGCTCACCGAGGAGCACGCCGCGATCCGCGCGGTCGCCGACGAGATGCTGCCGCTCGCGCGCGCCGCCGCGGCCGGATCCCTCGACGACGAAGGCTGGAATGCGCTGAAGGTCGGCGCGCTCGAGATGGTCGAACGCCAGGTCTCCCACATCCAGAAGGAGACCATGGCGCTGCTGCCGATGCTCGAGGACCTGCTCGACGAAGACACCGACCGCGAACTCGCCTTCGCCTACGCCGCCGCGTGAAGCGGCATCCCGACACTTACGAGGCCACGCCCATGCAAGCCGCCAACGCGCCAGCCATCGTCATCCGCCCGCTCGCGCGCGGCGACCTCGACGCCGTCGTCGCGATCGACAACGCGATCGAGGGCCGTTCCCGCCGCGCCTACTTCGAGCGTCGCCTGGCCGGTGCGCTGCGCGACCCCGGTTCGCACGCGCAATTCGCCGCCTGCGACGACAAGGGGCTGCTCGGTCACATCCAGGCCCGCGTCACCGAGGGCGAGTTCGGCCGCAGCGGCCGCGACCTGCGGCTCGAAGCGGTCGGCGTGCGCGCCGACGCCCAGGGCCGCGGCATCGGCCGCCAGCTGTTCGGCGCGCTGTCGCAGTGGGCCGCGCGCCACGGCATCGCCGAGCTGCGCACGCAGGCCGCGTGGAACAACCACCGGATGATGGGCTGGCTCGACAGCGCCGGCTTCACGCTGGCGCCCAACCACGTCGTCGACTGCCCGGTGCGCGGCGGCGAGTACGTTCGCGAGCGCGACGACCCCGTGTCGATGCCGGTCGGCGAAGGGCCCGCGCACGAGATCAACTTCGGCGGCAAGGAAGGCAACGACTTCGAGCGGCTGGCGCGCGACAACGCCGACATCCGGCCGATGAGCGCTGCCGACCTCGCCGACATCGTCCGGATCGACCGCGGCATCACCGGGCGCGACCGCAACGACTACATCGCCGGACTGCTCGGCGAGACGCTCGCCGACTCGGCGATCCGGGTCTCGCTCACCGCCCGGCTCGACGACGTGATCGTCGGCTTCGTGATGGCGCGCGCCGACCTCGGCGACTTCGGCCGCACCGAACCGGTGGCCGTGATCGACACGATCGGCGTCGATCCCGCCTACGGGCATCGCGGCGTCGGCCACGCGCTGCTCTCGCAGCTGTTCCTGAACCTGGGCGCGCTGCGCATCGAGCGGGTGGAGACGCAGGTCGCGCCGCGCGACCTCGCCCTGCTCGGCTTCCTGTACGACGTCGGCTTCGCGCCGTCGCAGCGGCTGCCGTTCGCGCGGCAGCTCGCCTGATCGCCGTTCGGCGCGCCACTGCGATGACCACCCCGATGCCCGACGACGACGCGGTGCGCGAAGCGCTGCGGCAGGTCGAAGACCCCGAAGCCGGGATGAACATCGTCGACCTCGGCCTCGTCTACGTCGTCGAGGTCGGCGAGAACTCGGTGCACGTCGAAATGACGATGACCACGGCCGCGTGCCCGATGGCCGACATGATCACCGACCACGCGCGCCGCGTCATCGCCGCGATCACGCCGCCCGACACCGCGATCGACGTCGAGCTGGTCTGGGATCCGCCGTGGACCCCTGACAAGATGACCGGCATCGCCCGCGACCACTTCGGCTGGTAGCGTGGCTTGACCCGGCGATCCGCGCCCTCCGCGGCCCCGTCCGGCTTGCCGCCGCCGTGGCGGGTGCCGCTCCTCGTGCTCGGCTTTCTCGGCCTCGTCGTCGGCGCTGGTGCCGGCCTGGCGAGGCTCGGCTGGGCGGTGCCCGCGCTCGCCGCGTCGGCCGCCGCGCTGCACGGTCCGCTGATGATCTGCGGTTTCTTCGGCGTCGTGATCTCGCTCGAGCGCGCCGTGGCGATCGGCCGCTATTGGGCGTACCTCGGTCCGCTGCTTGCCGGCATCGGCAGCGCGACCACCGTCTTTGGCGCCGGCGCGCTCGCGCCCTGGTTCTTCCTCGGAGGCGGCATCGTGCTGCTGGCGGCCTCGCTCGACGTGTACCGCAGGCAGACCGCGCTGTTCACCTTCACGCTCGCGCTGGGCGCCGCATGCTGGCCGGTGGGCGTGGCCCTCTGGGCGACGGGCACGAGCGTGCACGAGGTCGTCGGCTGGTGGCTCGCCTTCCTGATCCTGACGATCGCCGGCGAGCGGCTCGAGTTGTCGCGCTTCCTGCCGCCGTCGCCGATCGCCCGTCGGATGTTCGCGGTGATCCTCGCGGCGATCCTCGCGGGGCTGCTCGGCGCCGGCCAGCCGTGGGGCGCGTTCACCTTCCCGGCCGGGCTGCTGGCGCTGGCCGCGTGGCTGTTCCGGCAGGACATCGCGCGCCGCACCGTGCGCAACAAGGGCCTGACCCGGTTCATCGCCGTCTGCCTGCTGTCGGGCTATGCCTGGCTGGCGGTGGGCAGCGTCACCTCGCTGTGGGCCGGGGGATTCGTGCCCGGAACGCGCGCCTACGACGCCGCGATGCACGCGCTGACGCTGGGCTTCGTCTTCTCGATGGTGTTCGGCCACGCGGCGATCATCTTCCCCGCGGTGCTGCGGGTCGCGGTGCCGTATCACCCGACCTTCTACCTGCCGCTGGCCTTGCTGCACCTGTCCCTGCTGGTGCGCCTCGCCGGCGACGCAACCGGCCACTACGGCTGGACGCAGGCCGGCGGCATGCTCAACGCCGTCGCGCTGGCAGCTTTCATTGTCAGCACTGCCGCGGCGGTCGTGCGCGGAGCGCGTTCTCGCGCGAAGCAGGCGCCGGCGGCCTGATCGCGGCCGGGCGCGCCGGATCGAACCGGAACCAGGGAGCCGCCGGTTCCCGGCGACATCCCGCACCCGGACATCCGGTGCGTTCCCCGAGAGGGCTTCCGTTCGGACCCTGCCGCTTGCGGGACGTTCCGTCCCCAGGCCGATGACGCCCGCCGGCCTCTTCAGCCGTGCAGCTGGTGGTATTTCTCCATCAGCTGCTCGGGCGTCTCCTGGTAGTCGGGGTGCGGCACGATGCAGTCGGCCGGACAGACGAGCATGCACTGCGGCTCGTCCTCGGCGCCGACGCACTCGGTGCAGCGCATCGGGTCGATCACGTAGATCGGGTCGCCGGCGCTGATCGCCTCGTTGGGGCACACCGGCTTGCAGGCGTCGCAGGCGGTGCAGTTGTCGTTGATCGTGAGTGCCATTCGGATTCTCCTGATTACGCGACGGCCTGTTCCTGCAGGCCGGCAAGCTTGCCGTGGCGGAACGCCCCCCACAGCGCCGCGCCGATCGCGCCTGCATAGATCGAGTCGGGGTGGTTGACGACCTCGACGTTGGCCTTCTCGTTGGCGATCTCCTCGCGGATGGCCGCCAGCAAGCCGGTGTCGAGCGCCAGGCCGCCAGTCATCAGCGCGGTGCCTTCCTTGATCCCGGTGACCTTGAGCAGTTTGACGATCCGCGACGCCATCGACAAGTGAATCCCTTTCAGGATGTCGGTCGGGGCGATGCTGCGCGACACCATGTTGATCACGTCGGTCTCGGCCAGCACCGCGCAGATCGAGCTCACCTTCTCGGGGTTCTGCGACTTCTGCGACAGCGGGCCGATCTCCTCGACCGCGACGCCGAGATAGCGGGCGATGTTCTCGAGGAACTGTCCCGACCCCGACGCGCACTGGCTCGTCATCTTGTACGACAGCACCTTGCCGCGCTCGTCGACGTAGATCGCGCGGCCGTTCAGCGCGCCGATGTCGACGATCGCGCGCGCGCCCGGCTGCAGGAACACGCCGCCGCGCGCGTGCGTGGTCATCGAGTAGAAGTGGCCGGTGGCGAACTTCACGTTCTCGCCCTCGCCGGTGGTCGCGATGTAGTCGACCTGGTCGGGCGCGATGCCGGCGTCGGCGAGCACGCCGTCGCGGCCCTCTTCCGCGAGCTGCATCGGATCGCGGCGGCGGATGCGCTCGCAGCGCTTGGCCAGCCATTCCTGCCGGTCTCCGTCGACCTTGAAGAGCACGCTCTTGACGGCGCCCGAACCGATGTCGATGCCGATCGAATAGGTCATGTCGTTCTCCTGGATTGCGATGCCGCTCAGGCGCGAGCCTCGGCGGTCTTTCCTTCCTCGACCACCGCGCGCCACGCGAAGGTCGCACCGCCGAGCGCGCCGGTGTAGATCGAGTCGGGGTCGATGTTCAGCGTCATCTCGCCGTAGTTCTCGAACACCAGTTCCTTCAGCGCCTTGACCGCGGCCTCGTTCTTCGCCACCCCGCCGGTGAACGTGAACTCGTTGCGGATGCCGCCCGAGCGCGCGAGGATCGACATCGCCCGCAGGATGATCGACCGGTGCAGGCCGGCCATGATGTCCTCGCGCTTGTCGCCCAGCGCCAGCCGGTCGCGCAGCTCGGCGCCGGCGAACACGGTGCAGGTCGAATTGATGCGCACCGTCTTGGTCGACTTCATCGCCAGGGGCCCGAGCTCGTGCAGGCCCATGTTCATCTCGTCCGCGATGTAGCCGAGGTAGCGCCCGCAGCCGGCCGCGCAGCGGTCGTTCATCTGGAAGCTCTCGACGATGCCGTTCGGGTCGACCTGGATCGCCTTGGTGTCCTGCCCGCCGATGTCGAGCACCGTCGCCGTGTTCGGATACATCACGTGAGCGCCCAGCCCGTGGCACAGGATCTCCGAGCGCACGTGCTCCTTCGAGAACGGCAGCCGCGCGCGGCCGTAGCCGGTGCCGATCACGTACGTCTCTTCCATCTCGGTGTCGAGCACGCCCTTGACGGGCGCCTCGACCTGCTCGCGACGGCCGGCCGTCTCGGGCAGCGCCTTGAATGTCTTGTCGAGCGCCGACACCAGGTGGCGGCGGATCGACTCGTCGTAGACGCGGTTCTCGACCTCGATGATCGAGCGATCGAACACGTTCAGCAGGAAGTCGTAGCGGGTGCCCATCTCCTTCGCGACCGTCTCGCCGGTGGCCAGGTACTGGCTGCCGGCGATGTCGCGGAAGAAGTCCGACTTGCGCCGGGCGCCCGGCACGAACAACGACGGCGCCTCGGCGGTGATGCGCTTGAACACCTCGTCGAGCGCCTCGCCGACGACCTTCGTGCTGTCGCCGAACTTGGCGGTCTCGAGGCTGCGCCGGCAGGTCTCGTGCAGGTCGCCGAGCTGCTCCAGGTACTGCTCGGCGCGGAAGTCGCGCTCGAGCTGGCCCAGGAAGGTCTCGAGGTGGCCGTTGAGCGCCTTCGTCTGCGCCAGCGCCTGCCGGAACAGGTAGAAGCGGCCGTTGAGCAGCGCCTCCTGCTTGGCGATCGCCGCCGCCGTGTCGTAGTTCGAGCGCGAGTTGGTGATCCCGCGCCCGATGATGTTCTGGTTCTCGTCGATGACCACCGCCTTGGTGGTCGTCGAGCCCAGGTCGATGCCGATGAAACAGCGCATGGCGGTCCCCTTTCTCAGTGCGCCGCGGCGACCGCGCCGCGCTTCTGCTTGACCATCTGGAAGTAGCTCTCGAGCCGGTTCTTCACGTTGGCCGCCGAGAAGTAGCGCGGATCGACCAGGTCGGTCTCGATGAACGCCGCCGGCTTGCCGGTGCGCTTCTCGACTTCGCGAAGGATCAGCAGCTGGCCGGCCGAGAAGCTGTTGCAGCTCTTGATCGAGTTGATCAGCAGACCGTCGGCCTGGTACTCGTCGATGTACTTGCAGATCATGTCGATCCGCGACGGAAGGTTCAGGTTCGTGTAGCAGCCCAGGCAGTACTCGGCGAGCGACTCGAGCGGATGGTCGGGGTCGTGCCGGAAGCCGAAGTCGTACAGGCCGCCCACTTTCGCGTAGGTCGAGGACACCACCACCGCGCCCTCGTCGTAGAACATCTTCCAGAAGTCGCGGAAGTTGGTCCAGTTCGGCGGCCCCTCGACCACCAGCCGGTACTTCTCCTCGCCCATGTCGCCGTCAGGGGTCACCGGGCCCTTGCCCAGCCGGATGCGCTCCTCGATCTCCGAGCGCAGCACGTCGTAGTACTGCGTGGCCTCCGGCGTGCCGCGGAACGCGGTGAAGATCGGGCCGATGTAGTAGACCGCGCCGAAGTACCCGTCGATCGGCGAGGGTCGGTGCTTGGCCGACTGCAGCACCTTGACCAGGTTTTCCTCGGCCTTCACCGACTCCTTCATGTACTGGCGCAGGCGGTCGATGTCGAACTTCACGCCTGAGACGCGCTCGAGGGTCGGGATCACCGTATCCTTGAGCTGGCGCACGACGTAGTCGCGCATGTTCGGCGCGATCTTGCCCTCGCCCTGGTAGGGCACGTGCAGCATCACGGTCTCGCAGCCGTACTTGTGCCGCACCAGCTCGAACCACTTCATGAAGGTGAAGCAGCCGGTGTACGACAGCAGCAGCACGTCCGGAGTGGGCAGCGGATCGCCGGTCGGGCCGATCTCACCGCCCTGCATCATGCCGAGGTCGGCCTTCACGTACGTGCAGACGTCTTCCGACTGCCCGTCGCGCTCGGCGTCCATGATGAACTTGCCCGACTTCTTGCGCATGCCGTTCTGCAGCGCGTTCGTCTCGGGCAGGCTGCGCGCGAAATCGAAGCACATCAGCAGCTCGTTCAGGTTGCCCGGAACGAAGGTCGCCGAGACCTTGCGGTTGTTGGCACGCGCGGTCGCGAGCTCCATGTAGTTCTTGTTGATCAGCTCCTTCTGGAGCCACATCGCGTCCTCTTTCTGGACGTTCTGCGGCTTCTTCGTGCTGGCGGGGGTGGCGGCGGTGGTCATGCTGCACTCCAGAGTTTGATCGAGTCGGCGAAGGTGCCGGCCTGTTCACGGATCGGCGCCATCTGGCCGGTGTTCTCGGCGTACTTGAACGCGGTGTACGGAACCTTGTGCTTCGCGAGAACGTCCTGCAGCATCGGTCGCTCGAGCAGCGCCGGGTCGCAGAACGACGGGGCGGCGAAGACCACGCCCTCGGCGGCACCCATCTTGACCTGCTTGAGCAGGTACTGGCCCTTGTCCTCGCGCTTCGCGTCGTACTTGGCCGCGGTCGAGGCGGACCTGTGCAGGAACGCCTTCGAGAGTTCCTCGAGCGGCTTGCCGTTCGCGGGCACCTCGTCGAGCAGCCAGCGGGTGACCAGCATGAAGTCGTCGTCGACGATGTAGCAGCCCGACATCTCGATCGACTTGATCAGGTTCAGCGGCGGCTGCTCGCAGAACGACCCGTTGATGACGATCCGGGCGTTGTCGCGGCGCTGGCGCGGCACGGCGTCGGTCGCGGCGAGATAGTCGCGGATCAGCTGCGTGTGCTCTTCGGGCGGCAGCCGCATGCCCGCGTGCAGCACCAGGTACACCTCGGAGGTCGGCGCCTGCCACGGCTTGGCCGCGCGGTACGCGTACAGGTCGCGCACCGCCTTGCGGTTCTCGTTGTAGACCCGGATCGAGGCGTTCAGCTCGTCGTCGGTGATCGGCTTGCCGCGCAGCTCGCCGAGATCCTTGCGCAGGATCTCCATTTCCTCGACGTAGAAGCGCCCGCCGATCGCGTCCTCGTAGTTCTGCGGCACGTCGATGTACCGGACGTACTTGTCCTTGAACATCAGCTGCCACATGCCCGACAGGTTGCGGATCACGTCGCAGATCGACGGAAACAGCATCCCGTCCAGACAGTCGAGGCGGCCGGTGAGGCCGAGTTCGATCGTCGAGCGCGGGATCCGGCAGATGTAGCTCTGGTAGTAGGCGTCGCCCTGGATCACCTCGAGCTGGTCGCCCCCGCCGAGGATTCCGACCGACAGCATGCCCGCCGCGTGCACCAGCTCGCGCGGCACGTAGACCGGCATGTAGCCGATCGCCTTGCGGCCCGGGGCGGCGGCCTTCCACTCCTTGACGGCGTTGAAGTGGAGGTCCTCGAAGAGCGTCTGGCAGCGATCGACGATCGCTTCGACAGGAGAGGCGGTGTTCATCAGCAGTGCTCCCATGCGGGCTTGCGTTTGGCGAGGAATGCGACGAGGCCCTCGTTCGCGTCGCGGGTCTTCATCAGCCGGTCGAGATAGAGTCGCTCGACTTCGGCGAGGCGGTTGCGCACGTCGCGCAGCATCGCGCCGCGTGCGGCGGTGAGCGCGTGCGCCAGGCTGGCCGAGCTCTTGCCGGCCAGGTGCGAATCGAAGTAGGCAAGCGCCGCGGCGTCCGGGTCGTCGGAGACGCCCTGCGCCAGCCCGATCGCCCGGGCCTCGTCGGCGCCGATCGAGCGGCCCGAGAACAGCAGGTCTTCGGCGGCGGGCTGGTTGACCCGGTATGGCAGCAGCACCGACGCGGCCGGCGCGAACACCCCGAGCTTCATCTCGGGCTGCCCGAACTGCGCGTCGCGCCCGGCGAAGATCGGGCCGCCGGCCAGCGCCACCTCGAGGCCACCGCCGAGGCACTGTCCGCGCACCGCGACCAGGATCGGGACCGTAAATTCGAGCATCGCGAGCACCAGCGCGTGCAGCGACGCAAGCATGCCGGCACAGCGCTCGGGCAGGTGTTCCTCGACGCTGGCGCCGAAGCTGAAGTTCGGGCCCTCGGCGCCCAGCAGCACGCCGCGCAGCCCCTTCGTGTTGCCGTGGGCGGCCAGCGCGCCGGCGAGCGCGGCGATCATCTCCGCGTCGACGATGTTCGCCTTCGGGCGCGCCAGCGTCAGGCGCAGCAAAGCGCCGTCGCGCTCGAGCGCCTGCTTCAGCGGGGAGGCGTCGGCCACGGCATCACCCCTTGTGCTTCGCCTTGGGCTGGATCGAGTCGTGCAGCGGGCCGACCCAGCTCTCGCCGGCGGCGAGCTTCTGGCGCAGCAGCACGAAGTCGACTTCGCGGTCTTCCTTCGTACCCTCGTTGAACGCGGTGAAACCGGACCGGGCCTCGGTCATCATGTTCAGCGCGAGCCAGGCACGCGAGTTCTCCTTGTTGCGGTTCCAGGCGTCGAGCTTGGGCTTGCGCAGCTCCTCGATCGTCTTGGTCGTGCAGTCCGGGAACGTGAGCAGCATCTTCGCGCACAGTTCCTCGACCTTCGCGTCGAGCAGCGACAGGTCGACCGTGCCGCGCGCCATCAGCGCCTTGCCTTCCTTCGCCGCTTCGCCGGTCTTCGGCTCGCCGTAGACGTTGCGGCCGTAATCGTCGACCATCCGCTGCGTCTCGATCAGCGGATTGGCGACGAACTTCCCGTCGACCTTGAGCGCCGGCACGACGTCGGTCAGCACGCCCATCTGGTAGGCCTTGTGCGCCGAGAACGGCTCGCACAGCACGCAGGCCGCCATCGCACGTTCGGAGCCGACGACCACCGGCAGGAAGTCGGTCGCGCCGCCGATCGGCGCCGAGCCGTGCTTCGGGCCGGCCTGGCCGAACCGGGCGAGGTCCTGCGCGACCGAGAAGTCGCAGGCCATGCCGATTTCCTGGCCGCCGCCGATGCGCATGCCGTTCACCCGGCAGATCACCGGCTTGTCGCAGGCGAGGATCGCCGACACCATGTCGTTGAACAGCCGCATGTACTGCCGGTACTCCTGCGGGTGGCCGGCGTAGTACTCGGCGTACTCCTTCGTGTTGCCGCCGGTGCAGAACGCCTTGTCGCCGGCGCCGGTGAACACCACGCAGTTGACGTCGCGGGCGTTCGACGCGGCGCGGAACGCGAGGATGACGCCCTTGACCATGTCGGTCGTGTACGAGTTGAACTGGCCCGGGTTGTCCAGCGTGATCCAGGCGTTGTACAGGCCCGCGACCACCGTGCCATCGGGCAGCTTCGCCGGCCGCTTCTCGTAGCGGACCCCGGGCTTGGCAATGTCGTCGACGATATCGTGGTTCTTGAATTCGCGCACTTTGGACTCCTGCGTCAGGGGACGAGCACCGCGCGCCTGCGGATCTCGCGATGGTGGACCGCGTCGAAGACGCGGTTGATGTCCTCGAGCGGATGCGGCTCGACGAACGGCTTGATCTGCACCTTGCCGTCGAGCACCAGGTCGAGCGCGGCCGGATAGAACTCGGGCGGGCAGCCCCAGTTGCCGATCGCCCGGGCGTCGAAGGCCATCAGGTTCGACAGCCTGACCTCGACCTTGTCCATCGTGAAGCCGACCACCGACAGCGTGGCGCCGTGCACCAGCAGCCCGAACGCGGTGAGCTGGCCGGGCGCGGTGCCCGAACACTCGAAGATGAACCACTCGGTCGACGTGAGGCCGTTCTTCCTTGCGAAGTCGACGATCGCGGCCTTGATCGCGCGGGCGTCGAGTTGCCGGCTGTTCAGCGTGAGGGCGGCGCCGTGTTCGGCGATCGCCGCGAGCTTCGCGTCGTCGACGTCGATCGCGACCACCTTCGCGCCGCTGGCGTGGGCGATCTGCACGCAGTAACCGCCGACGCCGCCGGCGCCGATCACGACCGCCAGGCTGCCGGGGCGCACGCCGGCGCGCCGCACCGCCTGGTACGGAGTCGTCAGCGCGTCGGCGACGATCGAGACTTCGGCCAGCGTCAGCCCCGCCTTCGCCAGGCGGCCTTCGTCGACCTCGCACAGACCGCGACCGGGAACCACGATGTGGGAGGCGAAACCGCCCTGGATGTCGTTGCCGGGCATCTTCTGGTTGCGGCAGATCGTGCCCAGCCCGCGGCGGCACAGGTCGCATTCGCCGCAGGGCAGCACGGCCGGCACGATCACCGACTTGCCGAGCCACCGCTCGGCGCCCGCGCCGGCCGCCACGACGCGCCCGCTGATCTCGTGGCCGAGCGCCAGCGGCAGCGGGTGGTTGGTGCGCACGCCATCGTAGAAGTAGCCGAGGTCGGTGTGGCAGACGCCGCAGCCGGCCACCGCCACCACCACCTCGCCGTCGCCGGCCGTGGCCGAAAAAGTGGCACGCTCGAGCGGCGTATTGACCGCAGTCATCAGCCAGCGATGCGCTTCGATGCTCATTGTTTCGCGGCCTCCTGTGCCGTACCCTGTTCCTTCTTCGCGCCCCGCATCGCGCCTGCTTTTCGGGGTTGACCGGCCTGTTGTCGCCGTTTATTCTTGTATTGTGGTACCGAAATACTGTTATCTGGTCAGGATGTTGTAGCAGGCCCGTTTCGGGTGCCTTGATCTGCATCAAACCCGACATTCCACGCCCTCGGCGGACAATCGAACCCCACGCGAGCGAGCCCACCTTGAAGCCCGAACCCCACGACACATCGCAGCCGCGCGGCGCTGCAACCAGCATCTCGATCGCCATGGCGGGAAGCGGCGGGAGCGGCGTCATGACCGCCGGCAACCTGCTGCTCGACGCCGCGGCGAAGGCCGGCCTCTACGGCCTGATGGTGCGCACCAGCGGGCCGCAGATCCGCGGCGGCGAGGCGGCCGCGCTGCTGCGCCTGGCGCACACGCAGACCGAGTCGCTCGACGACGGCTTCGACCTGCTGCTGGCCATCGACTGGCAGAACATCAACCGCTTCGCCGACGAGATCCCGATGCGCGCCTCCGGCGTGCTGGTGGGCGACTCCGACGAGGGCGAGCCGCCCGCGGTGTTCCTGGCGGGCGGGGCGCGCTTCGTGTCGCTGCCGCTGAAGAAGATGGCCAAGGCCATTCCCGGCAGCTGGACCAACATGGTCGCGCTGGGGGTCGCCGGCGCGCTCACCGGCGTCCCGACCGAGGCCCTCGAAGAGGCGCTGCGCGCCTCCTGGAAGCGCGCCGACACGGCGCTGCAGGCGAACCTTCAGGCGTTGCGCGCCGGCGTCGACGCGGCCGCGGGCATCGACGGCGTGCCGCGCATCGCCGCCGGCGCAGCCTCGAAGGAGAAGCGCTGGCTGCTGAGCGGCAACGAAGGCGCAGGCTTCGGCGCGCTGCGCGGCGGCATCCGCTTCGTGGCCGCCTACCCGATCACGCCGGCCACCGAGCTGCTCGAGTGGATGGCACCCGCGCTGACCAAGGTGGGCGGCACGCTGCTGCAGGCCGAGGACGAGCTCGCGTCGATCAACATGATCGTCGGCGCTTCGTTCGGCGGCGTGCCCTCGCTGACCGCGACCGCAGGGCCGGGCCTGGCGCTGATGACCGAGGGCATCGGGCTGGCCGTCAGCGCCGAGGTGCCGGTGGTGATCGTCGACGTCATGCGCGGCGGCCCCTCCACCGGCATTCCGGCCAAGAGCGAGCAGAGCGATCTCTCCTTCGCGGTCAGCGGACTGCACGGCGACGCCCCGCGCCTCGTGCTCGCGCCCACGTCGATCGCCGATTGCGTGGCGACGACGCAGTGGGCGGTCGAGCTCGCCGAGGCGATGCAGGCGCCGGCGATCGTGCTGTCCGACCAGTTCATGGGCCAGTCGCGCGCGATCGTCGACCGCCCGCCCGATCCCGGCTTCGTCGCGAAGCGCCTCGTCGCCGAGGCCGACACGCCGGACTTCAAGCGCTACCGCAACACCGAATCCGGCGTCTCGCCGATGGCGATCCCCGGCACGCCCGGCATCGTCTACACCGCCGACGGCCTCGAGAAGAACGAAGGCGGCATTCCGAGCAGCCAGGCGCGCGACCACTACACGCAGCTCGACAAGCGCGAGCGCAAGCTGATCCAGTACGACTACGGCAAGTGGTGGGCCGACGTCGAAGGCGAAGGCGACGTTGCCGTGATCACCTTCGGCTCGGTGACCGACGTCGCCCGCGAGGCGCTCGCGAGGCTCGCCGCGCAAGGCGTGAAGGCGCGCCTGGTCGCGCTGCGGCTGCTCGCCCCGGCGCTGCCCGAGCGACTCGCCGAGGCGCTCGAAGGCGTCAGCCGCGTGCTGGTGGTCGAGCAGAACCACTCGGCGCAACTGTTCCGCTACCTGCGCGCGATGTACGACCTGCCCGGCAAGCCGGCCAGCTTCCACCGCCCCGGCCCGCTGCCGATGCGCCCGGCCGAGCTCGCGAAAGTCATTCTCGATTGGAGACAGCAATGAACGAGGCGGTCACGGCTCCCGCGCCACTCACGGCGCAGAGCTACAAGTCGTCGTACAAGCCGATCTGGTGCCCCGGCTGCGGCGACTACTCGGTGCTCGGGTCGGTCACCAAGGCGCTGGCGATGGTGCAGGTGCGGCCGGAGAACGTCGCGGTGGTTTCCGGCATCGGCTGCTCGTCGCGCATCCCCGCGTACACCTCGTGCTACGGCTTCCACGGCGTGCACGGGCGCTCGCTCGCCGCGGCCACCGGCCTGAAGGTCGCGCGCCCGGACCTCACGGTGCTGGTCGCCGGCGGCGACGGCGACGGCTACTCGATCGGCGGCAACCACTTCCTGCACGCCTGCCGGCGCAACGTCGACCTCACCTACATCGTGATGGACAACCACGTCTACGGGATGACCAAGGGACAGCCCTCGCCGACCACCGAGCCCGACTGGGACTCCAAGCTCTCGCCAGGCGGTACCGGCGTGCGCTCGTTCCACCCGCTGGTGATCGCGCTGGCCTCGGGCGCCAACTTCGTAGCGCGCGCGTTCTCGGGCGACCCGAACGGAACGGCCGAGATCATCGCGCAGGCGATCCGGCACCCCGGTTTCTCGTTCATCGAGATCCTCAGCCCGTGCGTGACGTTCCGTCCCGAGCAGCGCACCTGGAAGGAACAGGCGCACCCGGCGCCGGTCGGCCCGACCGACGATCCGGCCCGGGCGGCCCGCCGGATCATGACCGACGACGGTTTCAACATCGGCGTGCTGTACGCCGGCAATCGCGCGCCGTACCCGCTTGGGCCGCGCGGCGGCAAACGCAGCATCGCCGAGATCGAGGCGGAGTTCGAACTATGAATGCCAAGAGGACGAAGGCCCCACGCACGCTCGACGAGTTCATGGTCAAGGCCTACGAGATGGAGATCGAGGCCTCGGAGCGCTACGCCGAATTCGCCGACGCGATGGAGACGCACAACAATCGCGAGGTCGCCGAGCTGTTCCGCAAGATGTCCGAGATCGAGGGCAAGCACGCGACGCAGATCATGGCCGAGATGGGCTGGAAGTCGCCGCCCCCGCCCGGCAAGGTCGTCTGGGAGACTTTCGAAGGGCCCGAGACCATCGCGATGGACGAGGTCCACTACCTGATGCAGCCGTACCACGCGCTGATGCTCGCGCTGGCCAGCGAGGAGCGCGCGGAGCGCTTCTTCGCGCGCATCGCCGAGGCGGCCACCGTGGACTCCGTGCGGTCGGCCGCGCTCGAGCTGCAGGCCGAGGAACGCGAGCACGTCGAGCTGATCAAGGCCTGGCTCGCGAAGGTGCCGAAGCCCGACCGCAACTGGGCGGACGACCCGGACCCCCCGCGCTACACCGACTGACCCGACGAGGACGACCGCCATGCAAACCCTTCTTCCCGACGGCTGGGCGCCGCCGATCGGCTATGCCAACGGCATCGCCGTCGACGCCGGCCGCATCGTCTTCGTCGCCGGCCAGGTCGGTTGGGACGCGCAACAGAAGTTCCAGTCGGACGACATCGTGCCGCAGTTCGACCAGGCGCTGCAGAACATCGTGGCGGTCCTCGCGAAGGCGGGGGCGAAGCCCGAGCACATCTGTCGCATGACGGCCTACTGCTGCGACAAGCCCGCCTACATGGCCGCGCGCAAGGAACTCGGCAAGATCTGGCGCAAGCACATCGGCGCGCACTATCCGGCGATGAGCATGATCTTCGTCTCCGACCTGCTCGACAATCCGGGCAAGATCGAGCTCGAAGCGACGGCGGTCGTGCCGAAGTAGGCGCGCGCGGAAAGCGCGGCGCCGAACGTGGCGCCGCGTCAGCGCGCCACGCCCCAGTAACCGTAGGTCAGCGGCCCGATCGTGCGCGCCGCGAGCGGCCGCGGGTCGAGCAGGCCCTCGGTCCATTCGACCGAGAAGCCGGCGTCGCGCAGGATCTGCGGCGGATCTCGGGTGAGGTGGCAACCGCCGGCGAGCGGCGTCCACACCGGCTCGATGCGCCGCTGCCACCGCCGCGCGCGCACCGAGCGCGCCACGCCGTGCTCGGCGAACAGCAACTCGCCGCCCCGGCGCAGTACGCGCCGCATTTCGCGCGCGGCCCGCGCGACGTCCGGGATCGTGCACAGCGTGAACGTGATCACGATGCTGTCGACCGACGCGTCGGCAAGCGGGATCGATTCCCCGGGCGCGCCGACGAATTCCACCGGCACCGCGCTCGCCGCCACGCGGCGCATCGCGAGCGCGCGGATGCCCTCGCCCGGCTCCAGCGCCAGCACCCGCTCGACCTTGCCCGAGTCGTAGAACGGCAGGTTCAGGCCCGATCCGAAGCCGACCTCCAGCACGCGTCCACGCGCACGCGGGACTACCAGCGCGCGCGTGCGCGCCAGCGACGAGGAACCGCAGGCCATGTCGACCAGGCGCGGCAGGACGAGGCGATCGTAGAAGTCCATGCGACGCAAAAGCTACAATCCGGGCTCACGTCGATCCACGGCGAAGGCCAGTATCGGAATGAGCGATCCGGCACACGATACCAGCAGCGCGCCGACCCGGCCCGCGAGGCCGCCGCGCGTGACGATCGTCGTCGCGCGCGCGCGCGACGGCGTGATCGGTGCCGACAACGGCCTGCCCTGGCACCTTCCCGAAGACCTGAAGCACTTCCGGGCGACGACGATGGGCCACGCGATCGTCATGGGCCGCAAGACCTTCGAGTCGATCGGCAAGGCACTGCCGGGCCGGCGAACGATCGTCGTCAGCCGTGATCCGCGCTGGGCGCACCCCGGCTGCGAGAGCGCGACGACACTGCGCGAAGCGATCGCGCTCGCCGGACGGCCGGGCCCCGACCCGGCGATCGCCACCGACGAAGTCTTCGTCGTCGGTGGCGCGCAGTTGTACCGCGACGCCATCGCGATCGCGCAGCGCGCGATCGTGACCGAAATCGAGATCGACGTCGCCGGTGATGTGCATTTCCCGGAGCTCGATCGCGCGCAGTGGCACGTGGCCTCGCGCAGCGAGCGCCAGTCGAGCAGCGGGCTGCGCTACACGATCGTCGACTACCGCCGGAACTGACGCTCAGCGCTTGTCGAACGGTCGGTGCCCGGCGAGCACGGCGAGCGCCGCGGCCGCCTGCGCGACCAGCGCGTCGCGCCGCGCCGCAACCCAGCCCCGCGCGAACCAGTCGCGCGGATCGCCCGGCGATTCGCGCCCGTAGTGCTGCTCGGCGAGCGCGAGGTCCGCGAGCTCTCCGAGCGCCTGCTGGACCGCTTGCAGGCTTTCGACGAAGCGCCGCGTCTCCTTGCCACCGATGAGCGACTCGACGAATTCGCTCGCGTAGCGCAGCCGCTTCGCGCGGCGGCGTAGCCGGTGGCGCGCCGCGTCGTCGAGCTGCGCGAAGCGGGGTGCCTCGTCGACGATCGCGCGCTGCCAGCGCGCGAGCCGGCGGCGGGCGCGCGGGGCGAGCGGCGCCGCCTCGGGTTGTCCGGCGCCCGACTCGGCGGCCGACCCAGCGGCCGCTTCGACGACCCCGCCTGCCGGCGACGGCGCGGCGTCGAGCCCGTGGCGCCAGGCGAGCAACGCCAGCAGCCAGCGCTGGGACGCGTCGCCGGCGATCAGCGCTGCGACGTCGCTCGCGGCCGCCGGCGCCGCGACTTCGGCCGCCGCGGGGACCCCCGGCGCTCCGGCGCGGTCCAGGGCCGGCTCGATCTGCTGCGCGAGCGCGTCCCGGTCGCGCGCGGCGCCGAGCGCGCGGAACAGGTCGCGCGCGCCCGACGCGATCGATGCGTCGACCGGCGGCACCCAGCCGCGAAACAGCCGGATCGCGCTGCGCAAGCGGCGCAACCCGATGCGCAACTGGTGTACGAAGTCGGCGCGTTCCAACGCGGGCGACCGCGCGCCCGAACGGGCCGCCAGGCCTTCGACGCCAACCGCGGCGCCCAGCCCGATCGCGTTGGCGAGAACCTGCGCGACGCACTCGTCGAGCGCTGCCCGCCACGCCTCCGCGACCGCGGCCTTGCGTCGCAGCCTGATCGGCGCCGCGCGCCGGGGGCTCGCCGGCGCGCGCCCGTCGGCCAGCGCGTCGCCGCGCTCGGCCTTGCTGCGCGGGTCGACCAGCAGTCCGAACCTCTCGCGCCACTGCCCGGCCAGCGCGAACAGCGCGCCCGGCGGTCCCGACCGCAGTTCGAACTCGAGCTCGCAGACGCGCAACTCGCGGTCGAGCGCCGCGATGCGCCCTTCGTCGAACGCGAGCTCGACGACCGCGCCTCGCGTTCGAAGCGTGCGCGTCGTTCTCCGGATGTCGGTCCCGTAGCGCTGCAGCAGTGGCTCGCCGTCGGCCAGCAGTTCGGCCATCCGGTCGCCCGCCACCGTGCCGGCGTGAGCTGCGACATCGAGATCGGGCCCGGGGCGCGGCACCTCGTGTTCGAAGCGCTCGAGCGCAGCCTCACCGCCGGCCTTCAGCGCCTGGACCCAGCGACGCCCTTCCCGGCGCAGCCGCAGCGACATCCCGGCGCGCGCCAGCCGGCGATCGCCGGTGTCGAAATAGCGCGCCACGAGGCGCCGGGTTTCCAGTCGCGCGCCGCGTTCGCCGAGCGCCGCCCGCAGCGCCGAACGCGCGCCGGCCGGCACCAGGAACTTCAGTTCGAATTCGACGGTCGATTCGGGCATGCAGGCTGGCCGGGCGCGGGCGCGGGCGACGAAGCGGCCAGCTTACCCGCGATGGTGCGCCGGAAGGTTACGGTTGGCGACGACTGCGGGGCGGCGGCCCGAGCGCCGCATGGACGTCGCGCGCGAGGGCTTCGGTAGAATGCGCGCGGACGCCCCCGTAGCTCAGTGGATAGAGCATCCCCCTCCTAAGGGGAGGGTCGCACGTTCGATTCGTGCCGGGGGCGCCACTTGCCGGGCTGGCGCCGGCCCGCGACGAGGAAGCTTCTTCCATGGTCTTCTGCCCGGGATCGACCGCTTCGGGCGATCATCGGGCAACGCAAGGCAAGGCGCGATCGCGATGAAGCTCAACATCCTGTCCGACCTGCACCTGGGCGTCGGCGGGCTCGAACACCCGCGCAGCGACGCCGACGTGGTGATCCTGGCCGGCGACATCACGCGTCCGCGCGAGGCCGCCGCCTGGGCGCTGGGCTTCGACAAGCCCGTGCTCTACGTGCCCGGCAACCACGAGTTCTACGGCGGCAGCATCGAGGGCACGATCGGCGAGCTGAGGCGGCTGTGCGCCGGGACCCACGTGCACGTGCTCGACGACACGGAGATCGTGATCGACGGCGTGCGCTTCCTCGGCAGCACGCTGTGGAGCGATTTCCGCCTGTTCGACGACGACGAGCGAAGAGCCGCATCGAAGGCCGAGGCGCAGCGCCTGATGCGCGACTTCAGCCGCATCACGCTCGGAGGCGAGGCCGGCCGCGTCTTCACCCCCGACGACTCGACGGCCCTGTTCGATCGCCACGCCGCGTGGCTCGACGCGAGGCTCGCCGCACCGCACGACGGGCCGACGGTTGTCGTCACGCACCACGCGCCGTCGCGCAAGAGCATCCACCCCCGGTTCGCCGACTCGCTGCTCAACGCCGGCTTCGTCTCCGACGCCGAGCGGCTGATCGGGGCGGATCGCGCGCAGCTGTGGATCCACGGCCACACCCACGACAGCTTCGATTATCCGGTGAACGGCACGCGGGTGGTCTGCAATCCACGCGGCTACGCGAAGGACGGGGTGAACGAGAACCCGCTCTTCGACCCCGGCCTGGTCATCGAGGTCGGCTGAGGCCTCTTCACGCCGGACGCGTTGGCGCGGCGCGCGGCCCGGAGCGCGACAGCGGAGGCGGCATCGACACGATGGCCGGCGCCGTCGGGTCGCTGGCCGGGAAGGTCTCCATCAGCGCCTCGTCGAGCAGCCACTCGTCGTGAGCCTGCGATCCGGCGTCTTCGACGCCGGTCGCCGCGCGCGGCGCCCTGGGCATCCTCGTGGATCGGTTGCGCGAATTCATGCCCGCCTCCGTCGATTTCGCTCGAGACTGGACGACGGTATCACGATACCGATGGCCATCCTCGACGAATGGGCGCGATCACATCGACAGCGACCCCTCGCGGAAATCGGTCCTGTCGAGCCAGACGTTGACCAGCACGGCCTTGCCCTGCCGCGCGATCTCGCGCGCCCGCTTCAACGCAGCCTCGACTTCCTCCATCCGCGTCACCAGCAGGCCCTCGGCGCCGAAGCCGCGCGCAACCTCGTGATACGCGGTGCGCGCCAGCACCGTCCCGACATCGTCGTTCAGCATCTTCACCTGCTCGCGGGCGATCTGCGTCCAGCCGGCGTCGTTGCCGACGACCGCGATCACCGGAATTCCGTGGCGCACGAAGGTGTCGAACTCGGCCAGCCCGAACCCGCAGGCGCCGTCGCCGAAGACGATCCACGTCTCGCGATCGGGCCGGACAGTGGCCGCGCCGATCGCGAAGCCGGCGCCGACGCCCAGCGTGCCGAAGGCGCCGGGGTCGAGCCAGGTCAGCGGCCCGCGCGGGTGGAGCACGTAGCTCGCGGTCGCCACGAAATCGCCGCCGTCGGCGACGAACAACGCGTGCTCGCCCGCTTCGCGCTCGAGCGCGCGAAACAGCGAGATCGGGTTCACGTGCTCGCCGCGCTCCGACGCCTGCCGGTCGATCTCGGTCTCGCGCGCCACGTCGCGCGCGCGAAGCGCCGCGCGCCACTCGCCGCGATCCGCGGTCGGCCCGGCGGACCGTGCCCGATCCGCCAGCGCCTGAAGGAACCCCCCGGCATCGCCCAGCGCCAGCACGTCGGGCCGGCGATTGAGCTTCGCGTCGCGCGCGCTGCGGTTGGCCGCGATCAGCGTCGCGCTTCGGCGCACGTGCCTGCCGTAGTCGAGCCGGAAATCGCAGGGCACGCCGGCGAGCAGCACGCAGTCGGCCTCGCGCAGCGCCTGGCGGCGCTGGTGGCGCATCTGCAGCGGATGATCGCGGCCCAGCAGGCCGCGCGCCATCCCCGACAGATAGACCGGGATTCCCAGGCGGGTCACCGCCGCGGCCACCCGATCGGCCTCGGCCGCGTTCACGACGGCCTGGCTGCCGATCACGGCCAGCGGACGCCGGGCCTTGCCCAGCGCGGCCAGCGCGGCGCCGATCGCGGCATCGTCCGGGCCGGGCGTGCTCACCTCGCGCACCCGCGGCGCCGCCGCGTCCCCGCTGCCGTCGAACATGCGGCGCACGTGGCGGTTCAGGTACCAGCGCAGCGCGCGGTCCGGGATCGACGTACCCTTGCCCCCAGCCTCGGCATACCACTGGCGAATCGACGCCTCGTCATAAAGCAGGTCGACCGGGCACTCGACGAAGACCGGCCCTGGAACGCCCGAACGCGCGAGCGCGAAAGCCTCTTCGACCGCCGACCCCAGGTCGCGCACCCGCCCGATCTTGAAGAAACGCTTGACGTGCGGCTCGACCAGCGGCCGCTGGTCGATGTCCTGCAACGCGCCGCGCCCCTGCAGCGCGGTCGGCGCCGCTCCGCCGAGCAACACCAGCGGCGACTGCGCCAGCTGCGCGTTCTTCAGGGCGGTGATCGTGTTCGTGATGCCCGGGCCTGCGGTCACCGCGGCGACGCCGGGAAGCCCGGACAAGCGCGCCGCGGCGTCGGCGGCGAAGACCGCGGTCGCCTCGTCGCGCACGTCGACGATGCGGATGCCGCGCGCGCGCGCCGCGCTCAGGATCGGCGAGATGTGCCCGCCGCACAAGGTGTAGAGGCACGGCACGCCGTGGGCGTGCAGCACGTCGGCAATGCGATCGCCGCCGTGGCGCGCCGGTGTCGCGCTGGCGTTCATCGTGTCAGGCCCACTGCACCTTCTGCCCGCCGGCGTACCAGCGCTCGACGTGCGCCTCGACGGCCGCCTCGATCCGGCTGCGCCGCACCTTCATCGTCGGCGTGAGGTAGCCGTTCTCGATCGCCCACGGCTCGCGGGTGACCACGATCATCCGCAGCTGCTCGTAGTCGGCCACGTCGCGGTTGACCTCGTCGAGCAGGCGTTCGAGCTCGGCCTGAACCTGCGCGCGCACGGTCGCGTCGCCGATGCGCGGACGCAAGTCCTCGGCGAGCTGCACGATGGCGTAGGCGGCCGGCTGCCCGATCCCCGAAACGAGCGACAACTCGACCATCGGGTGTGCGTTCAACCGGTTCTCGATCGGCGCCGGCGCCACGTACTTGCCCTTGGCGGTCTTGAACAGCTCCTTCGCGCGGCCGGTGAGTCTGAGCATTCCGTCCTCGCGCAGTTCGCCCAGGTCGCCGGTGCGGAAGAACCCGTCTTCGGTGAACGACTGCGCGTCGAGCTCGGGCTGCCTGTAGTAGCCGACCAGTCGCGCCGGCGACTTGATCAGGATCTCGCCTTCGGGGCTGATGCGCACCTGCACTCCGGGCAGCGCCACGCCGACGTACCCCGGCGCGTTGAAGTCGGCGTTCGAGCTGTGCGAGTACGAGTTGTCCTCGGTCATCCCGTACCCCTCGTACAGCGACAGTCCGATCCGCCTGTACCAGGCAATCAGGTCGGGAGGGATCGGCGCCGACCCGCTGCCCGCGACGATCACCTGGTCGAGCCCCAGGCCCTTGCGCACCTTGCGCGCGACGAGCTTGCCGACGATCGGGATCTTCAGCAGCCGGTCGAGCTTCGCGGGCGGCATCTTCGCGAAGACGCCTTGCTGGAACTTCAGCCACAGCCGCGGCACCGAGATGAACAGCGTCGGCCGGGCGCGCCGCAGGTCTTGCAGGAAGGTGTCGAGCGACTCGGCGAAGAACAGGTGCGTGCGCCCGTCCACCAAGGACGACGCCTCGACCCACGAGCGCTCGAAGCTGTGCGCGAGCGGCAGGTACGAGAGCATCCGGTTGTCGGTGTCCTCGCCGACGCGCGCGCGGCTGTCGCGCGAGATGCCTTCGGCGGCGCGCGTGATGCCCTCGAAGCTCGTCATCACGCCCTTCGGCGTGCCGGTGGAGCCGGACGTGTAGAGGATCATCGCCAGGTCGTCGGGACGGCGCTCTGGCCGACCCGGAATCGGCGGCGTGCGCGCGACGATCGCGTCCCAGGTCTCGAAGTCGGTCTTCGGCGCGAGCGGGAACGCGATGCAGGGCAGCCCCGGCGGCACGCCGCGCTGCTGCTGCGGCCAGGTGTCGAGCTTGCCGACGAACAGCAGGCTCGCCCCGCTGTGGTCGAGCACGTAGTGCACGGTCTCGGCGGTCTCGGTCGGGAAGATCGCAACCGTCGTGTAGCCGGCCATCCAGATCGCCAGCTCGGCCATGATGAAGTGCGCGCAGTTCTTCGACAGCATCGCGATGCGCGCGCCCGGCTCGAAGCCGCGGCTTCGAAGGTGCGCGGCCATGCGCCGCGACTGGTCGACCACCTGCGCCCAGGTGTAGTCGACGACCTGGCCGTTGCCGATCGGCTGCGTCAGGTAGACCAGGTCGGGCTTCGTCTCGGCGTGCCCGAGTACGTAGTCGAGAATCAGTTTGTCCTGGGCTGCCATCGAGCGGCTCCGGTTGCATCGGAAAGCCGCAGCCTACCGGGGCCGGGCCGGCTCCGTCTACGGGGGAGCGCCGCGCCCCGCCGCCTGCGTCGCCCTCGATCGTCCTGCCGGCTTCGCGGCCGCCGTGCGGCCGAACAGGCGCAGCACCCGTTCCCGAAGCCACGCCTGTGCGGTGTCGGCATCGGTGGCCGCGTGCCAGACCATGCCGACGTCGTAGGGCGGCATCTTCAATGGGACCGGCCACATCGCCAACGGCCGCTGCTCGCAGGCCATCTTCGCAAACATCTCCGGGACGATCGCCACGAGCTGCCCGCGCGACACGAGATCCGGGATCGACGCGTAGTGGCGCGCGCGCACGACGATGCGGTGTGCGAGCTCGTGGCGCTCGAGGGATTCGGCGATTCCCTGGTGGTACGTCGCGGTCGGCGAGGCGACGACGAGGGCGGCCTCGTCGAAGCCGGCACGCTGGCGCCACGCGGCGGGGCTGTCGCGACTGCTCAGCGCCATGTACCGCTCCCGAAACAGCAGCGTCGAGCGCAGGCCGCGCTGCTTGGGATCCATCACGCCGATCGCCAGGTCGATCTCCCGGCGCCCGAGCGAATCGGCAACCCGTTCGGCCGGCACCGCCACGTTGGTCAGGCGCGTGCGCGGGGCTTCGCGCAACACCGCGTCGGCGATCGGCGGCAGGAAGACCATTTCACCGAGGTCCGACAGCGACAGGCGCCACTCGGCGGCGCTGCGCAGCGGATCGAAGGCCTCCGGTTCCGTCAGCGCGGCCTCGAGCGACTCGAGGTGCCGGGCGGCGACCGGCACGATCCGCTCGGCAAGCGGGGTCGGCATCAACCCGCCAGCCCCGCGAACGAACAAGGGGTCGTCGAACGCCTGGCGCAGCCGCCCCAGCGCGTTGCTGGTGGCTGGCTGGCTCAGCGCCATCAACCGCCCCGCTTCGGTGACCGAGCGGCAGCGGTCGATCGCGACCAGCACGCGCAACAGGTTCAGGTCGAGCCGGTGGAACTGGGTCAGCATTGACCAAACGAATGCAGTCGATTCGTTCTATCTATTTGACGAATTTCAAGCCTACGTTTAACTTCGACCCGGATCAATAGGGGGCCGCGCGACGGCCACCGCTTCGCGCGGCCCCCACCCTCCGGAGCCCGATCGTTGGAACGTTCCTTCAGCGCGGAGATCCGCTCGCTCTCGCTCGGCGCCGGCGAGACCTTCCACGGCGAGGGCATCCTCGCGGTGACGAAGGCGCTGCTCCAGTCCGGCGTCAGCTACGTCGGCGGCTACCAGGGCGCGCCGGTCTCTCACCTGCTCGACGTGATGGTGCAGGCGCGCGACTACATGGACGAGCTCGGCGTGCACGTCGAGGCCTGCACCAACGAGGCGTCGGCGGCCGCGATGCTGGGCGCGTCGATCATGTACCCGGTGCGCGGCGCGGTCACCTGGAAGTCGGTGGTCGGCACCAACGTCGCCTCCGACGCGCTGTCGAACCTCGCCTCGCCGGGCGTGATGGGCGGCGCGATGATCGTGGTCGGCGAAGACTACGGCGAGGGCGCGAGCGTCATCCAGGAGCGCACGCACGCGTTCGCGATGAAGTCCGGGATGTGGCTGCTCGATCCGCGACCGAACCTGCCGACGATCGTGCGCATGGTCGAGCACGGCTTCGAGCTGTCGGAGGCCTCGAACGCGCCGGTGATCCTCGAGCTGCGCATCCGCGCCTGCCACGTTCGCGGCAGCTTCGTCGCCCGCGACAACGTCAAGCCACGAATCTCCACCCGCGAACTGCAGATGGAGCCGGCGGCCTTCGACTACGCCCGGCTCGCGCACCCGCCGGTCACGTTCCAGCACGAGAGGCTGAAGTACGAGGTGCGGATGCCGGCCGCGCGCAAGTACATCGTCGACGCGGGCCTGAACGAGCTGTTCGACGGCGACCGCTCCGAGCTGGGCATCATCGTGCAGGGCGGCCTCTACAACAACCTGATCCGCGCGCTGCAGGCGCTCGGGCTGGCCGACGCGTACGGGCGCTCGCGCATCCCGATCCTGAACCTGAACGTCGTCTACCCGCTGGTTCCCGAGCAGGTCACCGGGTTCTGCGCCGGCAAGCGCGCGGTGCTGATCGCCGAGGAGGGGCAGCCCGACTTCATCGAGCAGGAGATCAACACGATCCTGCGGCGCGCCGACGTCCAGACGAGGCTGCACGGCAAGGACCTGCTCGCGATGGGCGGCGAATACACCGCCGAACTGCTCCTCGCGGGGCTCGTCCGCTACCTGGCCGCGCACGCGCCCGACCTGCCGCGCGGCGGGGCCGAGAGCCTCCTCGCCGACATCGCCGGCCTGAAGGCGCAGGCAGCCGAGGCGTTCTCCGGGCCCGTCCCGGCGCGCCCGCCGAACTTCTGCACCGGCTGCCCGGAGCGCCCGGTCTTCGCCGCGCTCAAGCTCGTCGAGCAGGACCTCGGCAAGCTCCACGTGTCGGCCGACATCGGTTGCCACTCGTTCGCGACCTTCGCGCCGTTCTCGTTCGGCAACTCGATCCTCGGCTACGGAATGAGCCTGGCGAGCAGCGCCGGCGTACGCAACTTCTCGGCGAGGCGGCCGGTTGCCGTCATGGGCGACGGTGGCTTCTGGCACAACGGCCTGCTGTCGGGCGTCTCCTCCGCGCTGCTGAACAAGGGCGACGGGGTGCTGATCATCATGAAGAACGGCTACACGTCGGCGACCGGCACGCAGGAGACGATCTCGACGCCGAGCTCCGAATCGCGCCGCGTCGCCGAGGGCACCAGCGCGACCGGCAGCGAGGTCACGATCGAGAACACGCTGAAGGGCATGGGCGTGAAGTGGCTGCGCACCGTCGACAACTACAAGGTCGGCGACGTGCGCAGGACGCTGGAAGAAGCGCTGACCTCGCCGTTCGAGGGCCTGAAGGTCGTCATCGCCGACGGCGAGTGCCAGCTCGAGCGCCAGCGCCGGATCAAGCCGCTGCGCGCGAAGATGCTGAAGGAAGGCAAGCGCGTCGTGCGCACCCGTTTCGGCGTCGACGAGTCCACCTGCACCGGCGATCACTCGTGCATCCGGCTCTCGGGCTGTCCGACGCTGACCGTGAAGACTCCGTCCGATCCGCTGAAGGTCGATCCGGTTGCGTACGTGACCAACGATTGCGTCGGTTGCGGGCTGTGCGGCGAGGTCGCGCACGCGGCGGTGCTCTGCCCGTCGTTCTGGCGCGCCGAGATCATCAGCAACCCCTCGCGCTGGGACCGCTTCAAGGCCCGGGTGCGCGAGGCCTTCATCCACGCGATCCAGCCTGCCTGACATGAGCGACGCGAAACCCTTCACGCTGCTGATCGCCGCGCTGGGCGGCGAAGGCGGCGGCGTACTCAACGACTGGATCGTCGAATGCGCGCTCGCGCAGGGACTGCCGGTGCAGGCCACCTCGGTCCCCGGGGTCGCACAGCGCACCGGATCGACCAGCTACTACATCGAGATGATGCGCACGCCGGCCCCCGAGGGCGCGCAACCCGTGTTCGCACTCAATCCGATGCCCGGCGGGGTCGACGTGGTGCTGGCCAGCGAACTGGTGGAGGCGGGCCGGATGGTCGAGCGCGGCTTCGTGCACCCGAATCGCACGACGCTGATCGCCGCCTCGCACCGCGTCTACACGACGCAGGAAAAGATGCAGATGGGCGACGGCCGCTTCGACGACGAGCGTGTCCACGCCGGGGCGCGCGCGCTGTCGGCACGCTACCTGAGCCTCGACATGGCGTCGATCGCGGCCACCCATGGCACGGTGATCAGCGCGGTGATGTTCGGCGCGCTGGCCGGCGCCGGCGTGCTGCCGTGGTCGCGCGAGGTCTGCGAGCGAGTGATCCGCGAAGGCGGGCTCGGCGTGCAGGCGAGCCTCGCCGGTTTCGGCGCGGCGTTCGAGGCGGTCGCCGACGGTTCGGCGCGCGAAGCCCTGGCCGGCGCCGGTGCCGGCCTCGCTTCGAAGACGAGCCCCGAGATCTGGGCGCCGCTGCTCGCCACGCTGCCCGCGCCGATGCGCGGGAACGCGGCGCACGGGGTCGTGCGCGTGCTCGACTACCAGGACTCGGCATACGGACGGCTCTACGTCGAGCGCCTGCAGCGGATTGCCGGCGCCGCCGGCGAGGCGTGCGCGCAACCCGCGGTCGCCGCCGCGCTCGCGGAGGCTGCGCGCCTGCTGGCCCTCTGGATGACCTACGAGGACGTGATCCGCGTGGCCGACCTGAAGTCGCGGCGCAGCCGGATCGCGCAGGTCCGCAGCGAAGCGCGGGCGCGCGACGGCGAGATCCTGGAGGTCTTCGAATACCTGAAGCCCGGCGTCGACGAGGTGGCCGCGGTGCTTCCGCGCCCGCTCGGGGTGCGGCTGCGCGACTGGGCCACGCGCCGCGGCAAGCTCGATTCGCTCAATCGCGGCATGCACCTGCCGACCACCCGGATCCACGGCTACCTGATGCTTCGGCTGCTCGCGCGGATGCGCCCTCTGCGGCGCCGCTCGCTGCGCTTTCACGAGGAGCAGCAGGCGATCGAGCGCTGGCTCGCGGCGCTCGAGCGAATGCTGCCGGCGTCGCCCGCATTCGCGGCGGCGCTGGCCGAATTGCCGCGGGTGCTCAAGGGCTACGGCGACACGCAGCGGCGCGGGCGGGCCAGCTTCACGCGCATCTTCGACACGCTGGTCGAGCGCGCGCTCGCCTCGGAGAACGACCCGGCGGCCGGCTCCGCGCAGGAGTTGCGCGCGGCGATCGAAGCGGCATTGGCCGAGCCCGAGGGCCGCGAACTGGAGCGCTCGCTCGAGAAGGCCGGGATCGAGCCGCGGCCGCCGGCCGCCAAGCCCATCGTCTGGATGAAAAAGCCGCGCGCAGCGGCTTCAACTGTAGTAACTTCGCGCTGACTCGGGCACCCGACCCGACGTTCGAACGATCCGCAAGAGGAGACGACACCCCATGAAAACCCTGAGGATCCCGCTCGCGGCCGCAGCAGTCGCGGTGATGCTGACGTCGGTGCCCGCCGCCGCCCAGGACAAGCCGGTCGAGCTGCGCTTCGCGCACTGGCTGCCGCCGACGCACCCGCTGGCCAAGCTCGGCTTCGAGCCCTGGGCGAAGTCGGTCGAGGCGGCCTCGAAGGGCACGATCAAGGTCACGCTGTTCCCTGCCCAGCAACTGGGCAAGGCGCCGGACCACTACGACATGGCACGCGACGGCATCGCGGACCTGACCTGGGTCAACCCCGGCTACCAGGCGGGGCGCTTCCCGATGTTCGCCGCCGGCGAGCTGCCGATGCTGATCAGCAACGCCGGCCGCGGCTCGGCGGCGCTCGACGCGTGGTATCGCAAGTACGCACCGAGCGAGATGAAGGACGTGAAGTTCTGCTTCGCGCACGTGCACACCGGCACGCTGCACTCGAAGCAGGCGATCGCCGATCCGGCGAAGATCAAGGGCATGAAGATTCGTCCGTCGAACGGAACGATGGCCGCCTACATGTCGCTGCTGGGCGCGACCAACGTGCAGGTCTCGGCGCCCGAGGCGCGCGACGCCCTCGAGAAGGGCGTGGCCGACGCGATCGTGTTCCCGTGGCACTCGATCATCACCTTCGGCATCGACAAGGTGGTCAAGTTCCACAACGACCACAAGCTGTACGCGTCGACCTTCGCGTGGACGATGAACAAGGGGTGGTACGACAAGCTGTCGGCGGGCCAGAAGAAAGTGATCGACGACCACTGCAGCAACGAGTGGGCCGCCAAAGTCGGCGTGGCCTGGGGCGACGACGAGGACTCGGGCCAGGCCAAGATGGAGAAGCTGCCGGGCCACACGATCGTCAAGCTCACGCCCGAGCAGAAGAAGGCTTGGCGCGATGCCGCCGAACCGCTGTACACGCAGTGGATCGAGTCGGCCGGCAAGGTCGGCCAGGACGGCAAGGCCGCGCTCGAAGCGCTGCGCGGCGAACTGAAGAAGCGCGACGCGCTGAACTGAGCCTGCGCTGCACGCCCTGACCCGCAGCGCCGGGCACCCCGCCCGGCGCTGCGTCGTTCGGCTCCCGCTCGCCGCTTCACGGCCACCCGGCCACGGGGAACACCGATGAAACGCCTGCTGGCGACCACCGAGAACGTCGCCGCCCTGTTCCTGCTCGCGATCGCGCTGCTCACTGCCGGCAACGTTGCGCTGCGCGACCTGTTCAGCATGCAGGTTCCCGACTGGTTCGACGGCTCGAGGCTGCTGCAGAGCATCGCGCTGTTCTGGGGGATCGCGATCGCCACCTATCGCGGCGGGCACATCTGCGTCGACATCGTCTGGGAGCACCTCGGGCCGCGCGGCAGGCGCTGGCTCGACCTGTTCGCGATGCTGGTGACGCTGGCGTTCCTCGCGCCGCTGGCGTGGATGGTCTGGGTCAAGGTCGGCAGCACCGGCACGCAGGCCACCAGCGACCTGCGCATCCCGCTGGTCTGGTTCTATCCGCTGGGCGCGCTCGGTGCGACCGTCGCCGCGCTGCTCGGCGCGCTGCGTGCGATCGAGCTCGCCCGCGGCAAGGATGTCGCTCTCGATGCCGCCGGCGAGGCGGCGGGGAACCCGAATGGATCGTGACCT
Organism: Burkholderiaceae bacterium; assembly: GCA_023954045.1. GTDB lineage: Bacteria > Pseudomonadota > Gammaproteobacteria > Burkholderiales > Burkholderiaceae_E > Zeimonas. Next base: position 520,802 of record JAMLIR010000001.1, read on the forward strand.
CGTCGCCCTGATGGGCTTCGTCGGCATGTTCGTGCTGATGGCGCTGCGCGTCCCGATCGGACTTGCGATGGGAATTGCCGGGGTCGTGGGCTTCGCCGCCCTGACGAGCATGCAGACCGGCCTGAACCTGCTGTCGAACGTCCCGCTTTCGGTGCTGACCGACTACAACCTCAGCGTGATCCCGATGTTCATCCTGATGGGCGCGTTCGCGTCGCACTCGGGAATGAGCCGCGAGCTGTTCGGCGCCGGTCGCGCCTGGCTCGGCCACCGCCGCGGCGGGCTCGCGCTCGCGACGGTCGCGGCCTGCGGCGGCTTTTCGGCGATCAACGGCTCGTCGGTGGCCACCGCCGCGACGATGACCCAGGTGGCGCTGCCCGAGATGCGCCGCGCGGGCTACGAGCCGGGCTTCTCGGCCGGCGTGATCGCGGCCGGCGGCACGCTCGGGATCATGATCCCGCCGTCGGTGATCTTCGTGCTCTACGGGATCATGACCGAGACCGACATCACGAAGCTGTTCGCCGCGGGGGTGGTCCCGGGGCTGATGGCGGTCGGCTTCTACTTCCTCGTGATCCAGGTCCTCGGGTGGCGCTCGCCCGAGAGCATGCCGCGCGGCGAAGTCCACACCTGGGCCGAGCGCTTCGCGAGCCTGAAGGACCTCTGGGCGGTGATGCTGCTGTTCCTGTTCGTGCTGGGCGGCATCTACGGCGGGATCTTCACCGTGCAGGAGGCCGCCGGAATCGGCGCGACCGGCACCCTGCTCATCGGCGTCCTGCGGGGCCGCCTGCGGCTGCCGCAGATCCGTGCCGCGCTGGTCGACGCGCTGCGCGTGTCCTCGGCGATCATGATGATCGTGCTCGGCGCCTACCTGTTCGGCTACTTCCTGACGATCACGCAGTTCACGCAGAAGGCCGTCGAGTTCCTCGTTCACCTGCCGGTCGGTCCGTACGGCGTGCTGGCGCTGGTGATGGTGGGCTACTTCATCCTCGGCGCGGTGATGGACGAGCTGGCGATGATCCCGCTCACCGTGCCCATCGTGTTTCCGGCGATGATGCACCTGGGCTTCGACCCGATCTGGTTCGGCGTGATCATCGTGATGGCCGTCACTTTCGGGATGATCTGCCCGCCGGTCGGAATCAACGTCTTCGTCATCAATTCGATCGCCCGCGACGTTCCGCTCGGAACGATCTACCGCGGCACGATGCCTTTCATCGCGATCGACATCGTGCGGCTGGTGATCCTGTCGGCGTTCCCGTGGATCTCGCTGTGGCTGCCGTCGACGATGGGCTAGTCAGCGCGGCAGCCCGACCACTGCCGCGATGCCGAACAGCGCGAGTAGCGCGCCCATCAGCCAGCGGCTGCCCCGATCGCGCAGCGCGTAGACGAGAGGATCGTCGTGCATGCGCCCGCGCGCGGTGTCCAGCCACAGGCGACCCAGCCATACCAGAATGCCGAACAGCATGAGCCACAGGATCTGCGGCGACGCGTAGCGCCGCGTCACCTCGGGGTCCTGGACGTAGAGCGCCAGGACCACCAACGCCGCGCACGAAGTCGCGATCCCCAGCGACTGCAGCACCGGCAGGTCGCCGACGCTGTAGCCGCGCCCCTTGCCGGTGTCCTCCTCGCGCTCGAGCTGCGCGACCAGCTCGCCGCAGCGCTTGAGCAGCGCGAGGCTGAAGAACAGGAACACCGAGAACGCCAGCAGCCAGAACGACACCGCGATGCCGGTCGCCGCGCCGCCCGCCAGCACCCGGACCGTGTAGAGCCCCGCGAGCGTCGCGACGTCGAACAGCGCGAGCCTCTTGGTCAGCCCCGAATAGGCGGCCGTCATTCCCAGGTAGAGCAGCACCGTCGCCACGAACCGCTCGCCCACCACCCACGCGATCGCCAGCGACGCGACGAGCAGCGCCGCCGACCCGGCGAAGCCGCTGCGCACCGACAGGCGCCCTGCCGCGAACGCCCGCTCGCGCTTCCTCGGATGGCGCCGGTCGGCAGCGAGGTCGAGCAGGTCGTTCAGCAGGTAGCCGCTCGAGGCGGCCAGGCTGAACGACACGAATGCGAGGAACGCGTCGCGCACGAGCAGGGGCTCGTCGACGCGGAACGAGGCGAGCAGCGGAAACAGCACCAGCAGGTTCTTCAGCCACTGGTGGGGACGCAGCGCCCAGAACCAGGTGCGCAATCGTTGCCGCCACGTCGGCTTCGGCTCGAACACGGCGGCCACCTCGGCATGTCGACGCGCCTCGCGCAGCACGCGCTGCGGCGCGCCGACGACGATCGCGCGCCGCGCGGCCGCGAAGATCGCGACGTCCTCGGGTCCGTTCCCGCAATAGTCGAACGGCGCGCCGGCCGCGTCGTCGCGGATCGCCGCGAGCTTGTTGCGGCCCTTCAGGTTGTGGCGGCCGTCGCTGGCCAGCACTTCGTCGAACACCCCCACCCTGTCGGCGATCGACCGGGCCAGGACCCGGTCGGCCGCCGTCGCGAGCACGACGTGCCTGCCGCCTGCGCGCTGCTCGCGCAACCACGCGACCAGTGTCTCGTGCAGCGGCAGCACCTCGACGTCGGGTGCGCCGAGGTCGGCGAGACGCCGCTTCAGCGCGGCGCGGCCCGATGCCAGCGCGAACAGCGCGACGAATGCGCGCAGTGGATGGCGCCTGAGCGCGCTCGCGAACGACTCCCACAGCGTGTCGGTACGGACCACGCTGCCGTCCAGGTCGACATACAGCGGAACCTCGCGATCGGCGGACATGCGGTCGATTATAGTGGCGCGATGACGGCGCCGAGCCCATCCGATTCGCGACCCGCGCTTCCCGTTCCCGGCCCCGACGTGCCGCGCAGGCACTACGGCGTGCTGCGCCACGCGGGTCTCGGATGGCTGCGGGCGAGCGGCTGGCGCATCGAGGGCGAGATCCCCGACCTCTCGCGCGTGGTCGTGGCGGTCGCACCGCACTCGTCGAACTGGGACTTCGTCCACGCGGTCGCCGCGGTGTTCGCACTCGGCCTGCGCGTCTCGTTCATCGGCAAGCACACGCTGTTTCGCGGGCCGCTCGGGCGGTTCATGGCCTGGCTCGGCGGCATACCGGTCGACCGATCTCGGCCGGACGGCGTGGTCGAGGCGGTGCAGGCGCGGTTCGCGCGCGGCGGCCCGCTGTGGTTCGGTGTCGCGCCCGAAGGGACGCGGCGCACGGGCGCACCGTTCAAGACGGGTTTCTATCGCGTCGCGCAGGCGGCCGGCGTGCCGATCGTCCCCGTGTACCTCGACTATCGCAGCCGCGTCATCGGCATCCTCCCGCCCCGCATGCCGTGGCAGCCGGTGGACGAAGGCGTCGCCGCGATCCGCGAGCAGTTGCTCGCGCATGGAAAGCGGCGCTGACCGGCCGCCCGAGCGGTGCCCGGCCGCTCAGCTGCCCAGCCGCCGCTCGAGTCGCGTCACCCGGAGCGCCAGCCCGCTGAGCTCGTCCCGGCCCGCGGGCGCCGCCCACCCGGCCAGGAACAGGTCGACCATCGTCGCCGCGAGCCGGTTCGGATCGATCCTGCGCTGGCGTCCCAGTCCGTGCCAGACGTGGTGCTCGAGCCCGCCGAATACGAGATCGCGTGCGAGCGACGGATCGAGGTCGGCGCGCAGCTCGCCGCGCTCGATGCCTTCGCGAAGCGCGCTCAGCAGGAACTGCCCGTAGCGGCGGTTCAGCGCGTGCAGCTTCGAGCCGAAGTACAGGCTCTGGCCGCGCGACTCGCGAACGATCAGCCGCGCGAACGCTGTATCGTCCACCGCGATCTGCAAGTGGCGCGCGATCAGGTACGTGAGGCGATCGCGGGTTCCCGAGATCGCCGCCAGCCGCGGCTCGATGTCGGCGATCAGCCGGTCATAGAATTCGGCGAGTACTGCGTCGAAGAGATCGCGCTTGCCGCGAAAATAGGTGTAGATGGTGCCTTCGACGCAACCGGCGCGCGCCGCGATCTCGCTGATCGACGCCGCGTCGAAGGCGTGCTCGAGAAACACCTGCCTCGCCGCCGCGAGGATCTCGGCGCGCCGCGCCGACTTGCGTCGCCGTGGTGCCTGCACGGTCATCGGCAGTTGGCCCGCTTTGTTGAATACGGCTCAATATATATCGGAAACGCGGTTCGCGCGGAAGCCTCCGCGACTTCTCTTTCGACCGGCCGGGCTCCTCCGGCGTCGCGATGCTGCGGCGCAACTTGACCCGATGCGGCGCTGCGGGCACTTTGTTGAATCCTGTTCAATATCCGGCATGCGATGAGCGCTTCCGCCTACCGATCGGTCTTCCGCCCCGGCCTTTTCGACGGCCGCGTCGTGCTGGTGACCGGCGGCGGCTCCGGGATCGGCCGCTGCACCGCACACGAACTGGCCGCGCTCGGCGCGACGGTAGCCCTCGCCGGCCGCAGGACCGACAAGCTCGAGCGCGTCGCGGCCGAGATCGCCGCGGCCGGAGCGCAGGCCAGCTGCCATCCGGTGGACATCCGCGACGAGGAGGCGGTCGCGGGCGCCGTGGGCGCGGTGCTCGCCCGGCACGGCCGGCTCGACGGGGTCGTCAACAACGCGGGCGGGCAGTTCCCGGCGCCGCTCGAGACGATTTCGCTGAAAGGTTGGGATGCGGTGGTGCGCACCAATCTCGGCGGCGGATTCCTGGTGGCCCGCGAGGCGTACCGGCAGTGGATGAAGGCCCACGGCGGGGCCATCGTCAACATGATCGCCGACATCTGGCACGGCATGCCGGGCATGGGCCACTCGGGCGCAGCGCGGGCGGGAATGCTGAACTTCACCGAGACCGCCGCCTGCGAGTGGGCCACCAGCGGCGTGCGCGTGAACGCGGTGGCGCCCGGCTGGATCGCCTCGAGCGGGCTCGACACCTACGACGAGTCGATGAAGTCGCAGCTGCGCCGCCTGCGCGGCGTCGTGCCGCTGCAGCGCTTCGGAACCGAGTCCGAAGTCTCGGCGGCGATCGTCTTCCTGCTGTCGGAGGCCGCGGCCTTCATCACCGGCACCTGCGTGCGCATCGACGGGGGCGTACCGAACGCGCGCCACACCTGGCCCGCACGCCCCCCCGCGCATGCCAGCGACGCGAGCGCGCCGTTCGACGGCTTTCACCTCGCGAGCTCGCCGCGGATGCTGCGCGAGGACTGAAGGCGCGCCGCGATGCCCCGGCTCGATTCGCGCGTCGACGTCAATGCGGAACGCTTCGCCGAGCAGCGCTCGGGCATGCTCGCGCTGGTCGACGCGCTGCGGGCGCTCGAAGCGCGCACGCGCGAGGCCTCGGCGCGGGCCGCGTCGCTGTTCGAGCGGCGGGGCCAGCTGCTGCCGCGCGAACGCGTCGCCCGCCTTCTCGACCCCGGCAGTCCGTGGCTCGAGCTGTCGACGATGGCCGGCCACCTGCTCGACGACGCCGACCCGGCCCGCAGCGTCCCCGGCGCAGGAGTGATCTGCGGGATCGGCTTCGTCGCCGGTGCGCGCTGCCTGGTGAGCGCGAGCGACTCGGGCATCGACGCGGGCGCGATCCAGAGCATGGGTCGCGAGAAGATGCTGCGCGCCCAGCAGATCGCCCTCGAGAACCGGCTTCCTTTCGTGCAGCTGATCGAGTCGGCGGGCGCGAACCTGCTGCGCTACCGCGTCGAGGACTTCATCGAGGGAGGTCGTCTGTTCTGCAACCTCGCCCGGCTTTCGGCGGCCGGGATCCCGGTGGTCGCGGTGGTCCACGGATCCTCGACCGCGGGGGGTGCCTATCTGCCCGGCCTGTCGGACCACGTGATCATGGTGCGCGGGCGCGCGCGCGCGTTCCTGGCCGGCCCGCCGCTGCTTCGCGCCGCCACCGGCGAGATCGCCACCGACGAGGAGCTCGGCGGCGCCGAGATGCACACGTCGGTTTCGGGACTCGGCGAATACCTGGCGCAGGACGACGCCGACGCGATCCGGATCGCGCGCGAGGTGGTCGGGCGGCTCGGGTTCTCGCGCGAGCGCGCTGGTTCGCAGGCGCGCGGCGACTCGCAGGATCGGCCGCTCGCGGATTTCGACGAGCCCGCCTGCGACCCCGACGAGCTCGCGGGCGTCGTTCCGCTCGACTTCCGCCAGCCGTTCGACATGCGCGAGGTGATCGCGCGGCTCGTCGACGGCTCGCGGTTCCTGGAGTTCCAGCCCGACTTCGGGCCGCAGACCGTCTGCGGCCACGCCGAGCTTCACGGGCACCGGATCGGCATCGTCACCAACAACGGTCCGCTCGACCCCGCAGGCAGCAACAAGGCCACGCACTTCATCCAGGCCTGCTGCCAGAGCGGTGCGGCGCTGCTGTACCTGCAGAACACCACCGGCTACATCGTCGGGCGCGCCAGCGAGCAGGCCGGCATGATCAAGCACGGCTCGAAGATGATCCAGGCGGTCTCGAACGCGACCGTGCCTTCGATCACGATCCACTGCGGCGCTTCGTTCGGCGCCGGCAACTACGGCATGTGCGGGCGCGCGTTCGGGCCGCGCTTCGTGTTCTCGTGGCCCAACGCACGCACCGCGGTGATGGGCGGCGAACAGGCCGCGCTGACGATGCGGCTCGTGACCGAGGCGACGGCGCGTCGCCGCGGCGAACCGGTCGACGCGGCGAAGCTCGACGCACTCGAGCGGCGCATCGTCGAGAACTTCGAGCGCCAGTCCGGCGCGCTTCACACCAGTGCGCGGCTGCTCGACGACGGCGTCGTCGACCCTCGGGACACGCGCAAGCTGCTCGGCTTCGTGCTCGACACCTGCGCCGAGGCCGCCCGTCGCCCGCTGCACCCGATCAGCTTCGGCGTGGCGCGTCCCTGAACGCGCGCGCCCACCCCCGAACCCGCGCAGGAGCCGCACGATGATCTACACCGAACAGCACACCCAGTTGCAGGACTCGCTGCGGCGGTTCCTCGACGCGGAGGTCAACCCGCACGTCGACGAGTGGGAGGCGGCCGGCACCTTCCCGGCTCGGGAGCTGTTCCGCAAGATGGGTCGGCTCGGCTTCCTCGGGGTGACGAAGCCGGTCGAGTACGGCGGCGCGGGCCTCGACTACTCGTACTCGGTGGCCATCGCCGAGGCGCTCGGCCACGCGCACTGCGGCGGCGTGCCGATGGCGATCGGCGTGCAGACCGACATGGCGACGCCGGCGCTCGCGCGCTTCGGCTCCGACGACGTCAAGCGCGAATTCCTCGCTCCGTCGATCGCCGGCGACGTGGTGGCCTGCCTCGGGGTCTCGGAGGTCGGAGCCGGCTCCGACGTCGCGTCGATCCGCACCACGGCGCGCAAGGACGGCGGCGACTACGTGATCCGCGGCGGCAAGATGTGGACCACCAACGGCACGCAGGCCGACTGGATGTGCCTTCTGGCGAACACCTCGGAAGGCGCCCCGCACCGGAACAAGACGCTGATCTGCGTCCCGATGGACACCCCCGGCATCGAGGTCGCCCGCAAGCTGAACAAGGCCGGCATGCGCGCGTCCGACACCGCACAGATCTTCTTCGACGACGTGCGCGTGCCGCAGCGCTACCGGATTGGCGAGGAAGGCATGGGCTTCGCCTACCAGATGATGCAGTTCCAGGAGGAGCGCCTCTGGGCGGCGGCGAACTCGATGGCCGCCAGCGAGATCCTCGCGGAAACGATCGGCTACCTGCGCGAGCGCGAGGCGTTCGGGCAACCGCTGCTCGCCAACCAGTTCATCTACTTCAAGCTCGCCGAGCTGAACACCGAGATCGAGTGCGTGCGCGCGCTGCTGTACCGCGCGGTCGAGCTCTACGTCGGCGGCACCGACGTGACGCAGCTGGCGTCGATGGCCAAGCTGAAGGCCGCGCGCGTGTCGCGCCAGGTCGCCGACTGGTGCCTGCAGTTCTGGGGCGGCATGGGCTACATCGAGGACACGCGCGTCAACCGCTACTGGCGCGACTCGCGCCTGGCTTCGATCGGCGGCGGCGCCGACGAGATCATGCTGGGCATCATCGCCAAGACGATGGGCATCCTGCCTCGTCAGTGAGCGCGCGCGTGAGTTTCGACACGCTGCTGGTCGCCAATCGCGGCGAGATCGCCTGCCGGATCCTGCGCAGCGCCCGCGCGCTGGGCCTGCGCACGGTCGCGGTCTATTCCGACGCCGACCGCGAAGCCCGCCACGTCGCGCTGGCCGACGTCGCGGTGCCGATCGGTCCGGCGCCGGCGCAGCAGAGCTACCTGTCGATCGCGCGGCTGTTGGGTGCCTGCGCGGCCAGCGGCGCGCAGGCCGTGCACCCCGGCTATGGCTTCCTGTCGGAGAACCCCGCGTTCGCGCACGCCTGTGGCGAAGCCGGCCTGGTCTTCGTGGGCCCGCCTGCCGGCGCGATCGAGCGGCTGGGCGACAAGCGCGCCGCCAGGCATCTCGCCGAGCGGGTCGGCGTGCCCTGCCTGCCTGGCTACGACGGCGACGACCAGGCGCCGGCCACGCTGTCGCGCGAGGCGGCCCGGCTGGGCGCTCCGCTGATGGTCAAGGCGGCGGCGGGTGGAGGCGGCCGCGGCATGCGGCGCGTGGACGACCTGGCGGACTTCGACGCCGCCTGCGCTGCCGCGCGAAGCGAAGCCCTCGCGGCGTTCGGCAGCGGCGACCTGCTGCTCGAGCGTCTCGTTCATCGCGCCCGACACGTCGAAGTGCAGGTGCTGGCCGACCGCTTCGGCCACTGCATCCACCTGGGCGAGCGCGACTGCTCGACGCAGCGCCGGCACCAGAAGGTCGTCGAGGAGGCTCCGGCGCCCGGCGTCGGGCCGGAATTGCGCGCCGCGCTCGGCGATGCGGCGGTGAAGCTCGCCCTTGCGGCCGGCTACGTCGGTGCGGGCACGGTCGAGTTCCTGCTCGATCCGGATGGGCGCTACTACTTCCTCGAGGTCAACACCCGGCTGCAGGTCGAGCATCCGGTCACCGAAGCGATCACCGGGCTCGACCTCGTCGAGCTGCAGTTGCGCGTCGCGCGCGGCGAGCGCCTGTCCCTGCGCCAGCAGGACGTGCGCCTGCACGGGCACGCGATCGAGGCACGGCTGTGCGCGGAAGATCCGTTTGCCGGGTTCGTGCCCCAGGCCGGCCCGATCCTCGCCTGGCGGCTTCCCGAGGAATCGCCGGGCCTGCGGATCGACCACGGGCTGGCACCGCGCGCGCAGGTGCCGCGCCACTACGACTCGATGATCGCCAAGCTGATCGGCGTCGGCCGCGACCGCGACGAAGCCCGCCGGCGGCTGATCGCTGCGCTCGGCCGGGTCTCGATCCTCGGGCTCGCGACCAATCGCCAGTTCCTGCTCGCGTGCCTCGACGCGCCCGAGTTCGTGCAGGCCCGACTGTCGACCAGCTGGGTCGATGCGGCAGCGACGCAGTGGCCCGCGCCGCGCCCCGATTCGCGCTGGCAGGCGGCCGCCACGGCGCTTTGGGTTCGCGCGCACGCGCGCCTGCACGGAGCGCTGGCCGACTGGTCGTCGACGGGCCCGCGTGCGCAGGTCGCTTCTCTGGCCTGCGGCGACTCGCACTGGCAGGCGCGCATCCTGCCCGAGGCGGGCGGCTACCTGGTCTCGGTCGGCGACGACCGGCATCGCGTGGCGATCGACGCCGGCGACACGATCGAGATCGATGGCCGGGTCGTGCACGCGCACGCGCGATGGCAGCGCGGCGGCAGCGGCGCGGTCTCCGGGTGGCTCGACCTCGAAGGCGTCTGCGCCGGCTTTGCCGACGCTTCAGTGCTGCCCCCGCGGCACGCCGCGAGCGGCGCCAGCGGCGACGTGCGCGCGACGATGCACGGCCAGGTCGCCGCGGTGTCGGTCGCCGCCGGCGACCGGGTCCGCGCCGGACAGCCGCTGCTCGCGATCGAAGCGATGAAGATGCAGCACCGCGTCGATGCCCCGATCGACGGCCGCGTCGCCGAACTCGGGGCGCGGGTGGGTGCGCAGGTCACGCCCGGGGCGCTGCTGGTGCGCATCGAACCCGAGGAGTCCGCCGCATGAGCCGCGACCCCGATACCCTCTCGAGTTGCTTCGACCTGGCACGCTCGCCGGGCGCCTCCGACGAGCACCGCCAGTTGCGCGACGCAGTGCGCCGCTTCGTCGAGGGCGAACTCGCCCCCCACGCGACCGCCTGGGACGAGGCCGGCGAGTTCCCGCGCGACCTCTACCGGAAGGCCGCGCAGGTCGGGCTGCTCGGACTGGGCTACCCGGCCGAACTCGGCGGGACCCCGTGCGACACGCTGTCGCGGATCATCGCGACGATCGAGCTCGCGCGCGCCGGCTCGGGCGGCCTGATCGCGAGCCTGATGAGCCACACGATCATGCTCGGCCCGCTGCTGAAGGCGGGCGATCCCGCGCTGCGCGCCCGCATCGTGCCGCGGATCCTGGCCGGCGAGGCGATCGGTGCGCTCGCGGTGACCGAAGCCTCGGGCGGATCCGACGTGGCCCGGCTCGCGACCCGGGCCGCGCCGCAGGCCGATGGCGCGCAAGCCGCCGGATGGCGCCTGAGCGGATCGAAGATGTTCATCACCTCGGGCATGCGCGCCGACCACTACCTGGTCGCGGCACGCACCGGGGCACCCGGGGCGCACGGCATCTCGCTGTTCCTGGTCGACCGCGAGACGCCGGGGTTCTCGCGCACGCCGCTGGCCAAGACCGGATGGTGGTGCTCGGACACCGCGGCCCTGCACTTCGACGACTGCCCGGTCGACGCGGACCGGCTCGTCGGCCCGCTCGATGGCGGCTTCGCGCTGATCATGAACAACTTCAACGGCGAGCGCCTGATGATGGCGGCACAGGCGATCGGCTTCGCGATCGTCTGCTGCGAGGATGCGCTCGGCTGGGCGCGCGAGCGCCGCACGTTCGGCCAGCCGCTCATCGCGCACCAGGTGATCCGCCACAAGCTGGTCCGGATGGTCGACGCGATCCTGCCGGTGCTCGCCTGGCTCGGCCAGCTCGCCGCGCGTATCGACGGCGGCGACGCGCCGGTTGCGGAAATCTCGCTGGTCAAGAATCATGCGGCACGCGTCATGCGCGACTGCGCCGACGAGGCGGTGCAGATCCTCGGCGGCGCCGGCTACATGCGCGGGACCCGCGTCGAGCGGATCTACCGCGAGGTGAAGGTGATGATGATCGGCGGCGGCGCCGAGGAGGTGCTGAACGACCTCGCGGCGCGCCAGCTCGGCATGCTCTGAACGGACCGGAGAGGACACTTCGATGACTGCGCCCCCCGTGCTGTACGAATCCGGCGAGGGAATCGCGACGATCACGCTGAACCGTCCCGACGTGCTCAACGCGCTGGACGACGCGCTGATCCGCGGGCTGCGCGACGCCGTCGATCGCGCCGGCCGCGACGCCGGCGTGCGCGCGGTCCTGCTCACCGGGGCCGGGCGCGGCTTTTCTTCCGGCGCCGACCTGGCGTCGGTGCCGCCGAGCCCGTCGCTGGACCTCGGCGCGATGCTGCGCGAGCGCTACCACCCGGTGATCCTCGGCCTGAGGACGATGCCCAAGCCGGTGGTCTGCGCGGTCAACGGCCCGGCGGCAGGCGCAGGCATGAGCATCGCCCTGGCGGGCGACATCGTGCTCGCGGCCCGATCGGCCTACTTCGTCCAGGCGTTCTCGAAGATCGGGCTGGTACCCGACGCCGGCAGCACCTGGTTCCTGCCGCGCTACGTCGGCGACGTGCGGGCGCGGGCGATGGCGCTGCTGGCCGAGCGGATCGACGCGCCGACCGCGGAGCGCTTCGGCATGGTCTGGCAGGTCTTCGACGACGACGAGCTGATGCCGCAGGCGCGGCAGCTCGCGGCCCGCCTCGCCGGCCAGCCGACGCGTGCCCTCGCATTGATCAAGAAGGCGTTGAACGACAGCTTCGGGCGCGACCTGCCGGCCCAGCTCGAACTCGAGGCCACGCTGCAGACGGAGGCCGGGCGCACCGAGGACTTCGCCGAGGGCGTCGCGGCGTTCCTGCAGCGCCGCCCTCCGGTCTTCAGGGGGCGGTGAGATGCCGGGGTCGAGCCACCACCACCCGCCGCGCCCGGCCGACGAGCAGCGCCGCTTCGAAGAGGCCATGCACGAGCTGTGGGAAGACCGGGTCACGTTCAACAAGACCCTGGGCTTGAAGATCGAGTCGTTCGCCCTCCCCGAACCCAGGGTGCGCTTCGACATGCGTCCCGAGCTGGTCGGCCACTATCTCTACGGGCGCCTGCACGGCGGCGTGACTTCGTCTGTGCTCGACGCCACCGGTGGATTCGCGCTGATGTGCGCGATCGCCGACAAGCACCGCGACGAGCCGCCCGAGCAGGTCATGCTCCGATTCACCCGGATGGGAACGATCGACCTGCGCATCGACTTCCTTCGCCAGGGCATCGGCGAGCGCTTCTACGCGGCGGCGCGCGTCACCCGGCTGGGCGGGCGGATCGGCTCGGTCCAGATGACACTGACCAACGAAACGGGCCTGCTGATCGCGACGGGCGCCGCCTCCTACGTGATCAGCTGATTGCGGGTTTCCCCGGTACGTCCGGGGGCCGGGGTTCTGTACTACCATCTGACCCGACAAACGACGGCCCCCGGGGCGCCGGCACGGCGCGCCGCGGACGAGCCCACGAGGAGACAAGGCCCTTGCAGGTCCTGCAAGTTCTGGTAAGCGGCATCGCGCAAGGCTGCATCTACGGACTGATCGCGCTCGGCTTCGTCCTGATCTATAAGGCCACTGAAACAGTCAGCTTTGCCCAGGGCGAGCTGATGATGCTCGGCGCGTTCCTGGGCCTGGCGCTGCTGTCGGTCACCGGTATTCCGTTCTGGCTGGTGGTGATCGCCACGATCGCCGCGATGGGCGCCTTCGGGATCCTCCTCGAGCGCATCGTGATCCGCCCGATCCTCGGGCAGCCCGCGTTCTCGATCGTGATGCTCACGATCGGCATCGGCTACGTGGCCCGCGGCGCGATCACGATGATCCCCAACGTGGGTACCGACACGCACCGGCTGCTGGTGCCGTACCGCAACCAGACCCTCGAATTCGCCGGCGTCGTCTTCGCCATCGAGCAGCTCGTCGTGATCGGGGCGACTGCCGTGCTGTGCGCCCTGCTCTACCTGATGTTCAGGCACAGCAAGGTCGGCATCGCGATGCAGGCCTCGTCGCAGAACCAGCTGGCCGCCTACTACATGGGCATCCCCGTCAAGCGCCTGAACGGCCTGGCCTGGGGCCTCGCGGCGGCGGTCGCCGCGGCCGCGGGACTGCTGCTGGCGCCGATCACCTTCATCCACGCCAACATGGGGTTCATCGGCCTGAAGGCATTCCCGGCGGCCGTGGTCGGCGGCTTCGGCAGCCTGCCCGGCGCGATCGTGGGCGGGCTGATCATCGGCGTGGTCGAGTCGATGTCGGGCTTCTTCCTGCCCGAGGGCTTCAAGGACGTCGCGGCCTACGTGGTCGTGCTGGTCATGCTGATGTTCAAGCCGAACGGGCTGTTCGGCGAGAACCTGCGCAAGAAGGTCTAGCCCCGTGCGCTTCATCTTCAAGACCCGCTACGACCAGGACATCGACCTCGCCAGGCACGGCGGGCACCGCTTCTGGTATTCGGCGCTCGTGATCGGCCTGCTCCTCGCCCCCTGGGGCCTGCCCGAGTACTGGCTGGCGCAGGTCACGTTCATCCTGATCTACGGGATCGTCGGCCTGGGACTGATGCTGCTCGCCGGATTCACCGGCCTGTTCTCGATCGGCCATGCGGCGTTCCTCGGCGTCGGCGCCTACACGCAGACGGTGCTCGCGTCGATGGGCTGGTCGTTTCCGCTGTCGCTCGCCGCGGCGGCCGGGCTATCCGCGGCGGTGGGAGCGATCGTCGGGCTGCCGGCGCTTCGCGTGAAGGGCATCTACCTCGGCATCGCGACCCTCGCCTTCGGCTTCATCGTCGAGGAGGTGCTCGCGCGCTGGGAGAGCGTGACCGGCGGCAACGCCGGCAAGTCGGTGCCGAGCATCGACGTCTTCGGCTGGAAGGCCGACACCGCCACGTCGTTCTACTTCGTCTGCCTGGTGTGCGCGATCGTCTGCACGCTGGCCGTGCTCAACCTGCTTCGCTCGCCGACCGGCCGGGCGTTCGTCGCGATCCGCGATTCCGAGATCTCGGCCCAGAGCATGGGCATCCACCTGGCGCGCTACAAGACGATGTCGTTCATGATCTCGGCTGCGCTGGCCGGCGTGGGCGGCGCGCTCTACGCGCACCAGATCCGCTTCCTGTCGCCCGACCAGTTCGGGATCATCCAGTCGATCGACCTGCTGCTGATGGTCGTGATCGGAGGCCTGGGCTCGATCCACGGGGCGTTCCTCGGCGCCGGGTTCCTCATCACGATGCCGCAGGTGATCTCGCTGGCCAAGGACCTTCTGCCCCCGTCGATCGGCCAGGCGGTGGGCCTGCAGGGCGTGGTCTACGGTCTCGTCCTGATCGCGTTCGTGCTGTTCGAGCCGCTTGGCCTGTACGGGCGCTGGTTGAAGATCCGCACCTGGTTCCAGCTGTTCCCGTTCTACCGCCAGGGCCTGTTCAAGCGGCAGAAGGCCTTCCAGAAGTCGGATCGGCTCCGATGAGCGACGTGCTGCTCAGTGCCCGCAATTTGACCGTGCGCTTCGGCGGCGTGCTGGCCGTGAACGACGTCAGCTTCGACGTGCGGCGCGGCGAGGTGTTCACGCTGATCGGCCCGAACGGCGCCGGCAAGACCACGGTCTTCAACCTGATCAGCCGCATCTACGCCGCCACCTCCGGATCGATCGACTTCGAAGGGCAGCCGCTGCGCGCGGTGGCGCCGCACCGCATCGCCGGCCTCGGCATCGCGCGCACGTTCCAGAACATCGAACTGTTCGAGCACGCCACCGTGCTGCAGAACCTGCTGATCGGGCGCCACATCCACCGCCGCAGCAGCTTCTGGAGCGAGATCGTCTTCGCGCCTTCGGTGCGCGCCGCCGAGCGCGAGACCCGGCGCAAGGTCGAGGAGGTGATCGACTTCCTCGACCTGCAGCACTACCGCGACACGATGGTCGCCGGATTGCCGTACGGCGTGCGCAAGGTCGTCGAGCTTGCGCGCGCGCTGGCGACCGAGCCGAAGCTGCTGCTGCTCGACGAGCCGTCGTCCGGCCTGAACGTCGAGGAGACCGGGGACATGGCGTTCTGGATCCAGGACATCCGCGACGACCTCGGCATCACGGTGCTGATGGTCGAGCACGACATGTCGCTGGTATCGAAGGTGTCCGACCGGGTCCTGGCGATGAACCAGGGCGAGGTGCTCGCGCTGGGCACCCCGGCCGAGGTGCAGGGGCACCCCGGGGTCATCGAGGCGTATCTCGGCACCGCCGACGACGCGACTTCGCTGCGGAGGCCCGCGGCGTGAGCGAGGTCATCCTCAAGCTGCTCAACGTCGAGAGCGCCTACGGGCCGATCAAGGCGATCCGCGGCGTGAGCCTGCAGGTGCGCGAAGGCGAGATCGCCACGGTGCTGGGCTCCAACGGTGCGGGCAAGACCACGATCCTGAAGACCATCTCGGGGATCATCGACCCCCGCAAGGGCTCGATCGAATTCCACGGCGAGGACATCACCGCCCGCGATCCCGCCCTGATCGTCCAGCGCGGGCTGTGCCACGTCCCGGAGGGGCGCGAGGTGTTCCCGCTGCTGTCGGTACGCGACAACCTGATGATGGGCGCCTATACCCGCAAGGACCGCGACGGCGTCGAGCGCGACCTGGAAGCCGTGTTCGGCTACTTCCCGATCCTGCGCGAGCGCGCGTCCCAGGACGCAGGGCTGCTCTCGGGTGGCCAGCAGCAGATGCTGGCGATCTCGCGCGCGATCATGGCCGCGCCACGGCTGATCCTGCTCGACGAGCCCAGCCTCGGGCTTTCGCCCAAGCTGACCAAGGAAATCTTCGAGATCGTCGTGCGGATCAACCGCGAGCGCGGCACGACGATGCTGCTGGTCGAGCAGAACGCCAACATGGCGCTCAATGCCGCCGACTACGGCTACGTGCTCGAGAACGGGCGCATCGTCATGGAGGACAGTTGCGCGGCGCTGCGCGAGAAGGAAGACATCCGCGAGTTCTATCTCGGCATCAAGGAAAGCGGCGCGCGCGGCGAGCGGCGCTGGAAGAAGCGGAAGACCTGGCGGTGAGCGCATGAGCGTACTCTGGGATCTCAGCAGCATCCGACCCAACCCGACCGTCGTCGTGCCGGGCGAGACGCTGCCGGTGCTGTTCCGCAACGCGGTGGCGAAGCGCGGCGACGCGGTGTTCATGCGCGAGAAGGATCTCGGCATCTGGCGCAGCTGGACGTGGAACGACACCGGCCGCGCGGTGCGGGAAGTCGCAATGGGGCTCGCGGCGCTCGGCTTCGAGTCCGGCGAGCGCGCGTCGATCCTGTCGAACACCGTGGTCGAATGGGTCATCGCCGACCTCGGCGTGCTGTGCGCGGCCGGCGTCTCGAACGGCATCTATCCCACGGATTCACCGGGCCAGGTCCAGTACCTGTGCGAGGACTCGCGCACCGTCGTCGTCTTCGTCGAGGACGACGAGCAGCTCGACAAGGTGCTCGAGGTGCGAGGCGCCCTGCCGTTGCTGCGCAAGATCGTCGTCTTCGACATGGACGGGCTGCACCACTTCCACGACCCGATGGTCATGAGCCTGCAGGAGCTGCGCGAGCTCGGCGCCCGCCACGACGCCGCCAACCCCGGCGAATTCGATGCGCGCGTCGCGGTCCCCCGCCCCGAGGACCTTGCGATCCTGATCTACACCTCAGGGACCACCGGCCGCCCGAAAGGGGCGATGCTCAGCCACAACAACGTCGTCTACACGATCCGCGGCTTCAACCTGCTCATCTCGCAGACCGAGAACGACGAGCGGATGTGCTTCCTGCCGCTGTGCCACGTGGCGGAGCGTCTGGGCGGCGAGTACTTCGCGATCTATGCCGGCGCCAAGCTGAACTTCGTCGAGAACCCCGACACCGTCCCGGAGAACGTGCGCGAGATCGCGCCGACCGTGTTCGTCGCCGTGCCGCGGGTCTGGGAGAAGTTCTATTCGGCGGTGTCGATCGCGATCGCCGAAGCCTCGCGCCTGCAGCAACTGGCCTACCGCTGGGCGCTCGGGGTCGGGCAACGCGTGGCCGAGCGCGTCCTCGAGGGGCGTCCCGTCCCGGCCACGCTGAAGGCGGCGTTCCGCGTCGCGCGGGTGCTCGCACTGGACAACGTGCGCAAGATGATCGGCATCCACAGGGCGCGCTACCTCGTCACCGGCGCCGCGCCGATCTCGCCGGACCTCGTGCGATGGTATCTGGCGCTCGGCGTACCGATGCTCGAGGTCTGGGGCCAGACCGAGTCGTGCGGCGCCTCGACCGGGATGCCCGCCGATCGCATCAAGCCGGGCTCGATCGGCCCCGCGACGGCCTACAACGAGGTCAAGGTCGATCCGGCGACCGGCGAGCTGCTGATCCGGGGGCCGAACGTCTTCATGGGGTACCTGAACCAGCCCGGGAAGACCGCCGAGACGATCGACGCGGACGGCTGGCTGCACACCGGCGACGTCGGCACGGTCGACGGCGACGGCTACTTCCGCATCACCGACCGGATGAAGGACATCATCATCACGGCTGGCGGCAAGAACGTGACGCCGAGCGAGATCGAGAACGAGCTGAAGTTCTCCCCGTACATCACCGACGCCGTGATCATCGGCGACAAGCGCCCCTACCTCACCGCGCTGGTGATGATCGACCAGGAGAACGTCGAGAAGTATGCGCAGGACCACGACGTGCCGTTCTCGAACTACGCGAGCCTGACCCGCGCGAAGGAGGTCCTCGCGCTGATCCAGGGCGAGATCGACCGCGTGAACCGCAAGTTCGCCCGCGTCGAACAGGTCAAGACGTTCCGGCTGCTCGAGACGCAGCTCGGGGCGGAAGACGAGGAGCTGACACCGACGATGAAGCTCAAGCGCAAGTTCGTCGAAAAGAAGTACGCCGAGCTCATCGATTCGATGTACAAGGGAGGCTGACGGTCTCAGGACCCGAATCCGTGTCTGGTGGAAAGGAGATGCAAATGATGAAACGCACCGCTGTTGCACTGGCGCTCGCCCTGAGCGCACCGTTGGCGTTCGCCCAGAGCCAGGGCGTCACCAAGGACGAGATCGTCATCGGCTCGATCCAGGACCTCTCGGGCCCGCTCGCCGGCTTCGGCAAGCAGGATCGCCTCGGGATGATGCTGCGCGTCGACGAGGTCAACGAGCAGGGCGGCGTCAACGGCCGCAAGCTCCGGCTGATCGTCGAGGACTCCGGTTACGACCCGCGCCGCGCCGTGCTGGCGGCCCAGAAGCTGGTCAACCAGGACAAGATCTTCGCGATGGTGGCCCACATCGGCACCGCTCAGAACATGGCGGCGATGCCGATCCAGTTCGAGAAGAACGTCATCAACTTCTTCCCGATCACCGCCGCTCGCGAGATGTACGAGCCGTTCCACCGCCTGAAGTACTCGTTCGCGGCCACCTACTACGACCAGATCCGCCACGCGGCGCCGAAGCTGGCCAAGGAGAAGGGCGCCAAGAAGGTCTGCTCGGTCTACCAGGACGACGAGTTCGGGCTCGAGGTGCTGCGCGGCGCCGAAGCCGGGCTGAAGACCATCGGCATGCAGCTGGCCGAGAAGACCTCGTACAAGCGCGGTGCGACCGACTTCTCGTCGCAGGTCGCCCGCATGAAGTCTGCCGGGTGCGACATGGTCGTGCTTGGCACGATCATCCGCGAGACGATCGGCGTCATCGGCGAGTCGCGCAAGACCGGCTTCAACCCGATCTTCCTCGGTTCGAGCGCGTCGTACACCGACCTGATCCACAAGCTCGGCGGCAAGGCCATGGACGGCCTGTACGCGACCATGACGGTGCAGCAACCGTACCTCGACGAGAGCTCGCAACCCATCCGCTTCTGGGCGAACAAGTACAAGACGAAGTTCAACGAGGATCCGACCGTGTTCTCGGTCTACGGCTACCTCGCGGTCGATGCTTTCGTCCGCGCCGCGACCAAGGCCGGCCCGAACCTGACCACGGATTCGTTCATCAAGGCGATGGACACGATGACGATCCCGACCGACATCTTCGGTAGCGCCGAGATGACCTTCGGGCCGAAGAAGCGCCTGGGCAACAACCTGTCGCGGCTCTCGCAGATCCAGGACGGCCGCTGGAAGGTGGTCTCGGACTACTTCAAGGGCGATTGAGCGCTCGACCCGGATTTCCGGAGAGCGAGGCCGCCGTCGGGCGGTCTCTTCGGGGAGAGGGCCGCCGTCGGGCGGCCCTCTCCGACTTCAGCGGGTGCCCAGCCCCATCGCGCGCGTGATCACTTCCTTCATGATCTCGTTGGTGCCGCCGTAGATGCGCTGCACGCGCGCGTCGGCGAATGCGCGCGCGATCGGGTACTCCCACATGTAGCCGTAGCCGCCGTGCAGTTGCACGCACTCGTCGATGACCTTGCACTGCAGGTCCGAGCACCAGTACTTGGCCATCGAAGCAGTGGCGGTGTCCAGCTTGCCGGCCATCAGCAGTTCGATGCACTTGTCGACGAACACGCGGGCAATCTGCACCTCGGTCTGCAGTTCGGCGAGCTTGAAGCGCGTATTCTGGAACGTCGACACCGTGGTGCCGAACACCTTGCGCTCCTTCACGTAGTCGCTGGTCCAGTCGATCGCCGCCTGCGCATTCTCGACGGCGCCGATCGCGATCTGCAGGCGCTCCCACGGCAGTTCCTGCATCAGGTAGGCGAAACCCTCGTTTTCGTTGCCGAGCAGGTTGGCTACGGGTACCTCGACGTTGTCGAAGAAGAGCTCCGACGTGTCTTGCGCCTTCATCCCCACTTTCTTCAGGCGCTTGCCTTTCTCGAATCCCTTCATGCCGCGCTCGACGAGCAGCAGGCTGGTGCCCTTCGCGCCCGCCTTGGGGTTCGTCTTGGCCACCACGATCACAACGTCCGCGTGCCAGCCATTGGTGATGAACGTCTTCGAGCCGTTGAGGACGTAGACGTCTCCGTTTCGAATCGCCGTCGTCTTCACGCCCTGCAGATCGGAACCCGCCGCCGGCTCGCTCATCGCGATCGCGCCGATCGCTTCGCCGGTCGCCATTTTCGGAAGGAATCGGCGCTTCTGTTCCTCCGAGCCGTAGTGAAGGATGTAGGGCGCCACGATCTCGGAGTGCAGGCCGAACCCCAGCCCGGTCGCGTTGACGCGCGCCGTCTCCTCCATCACCACGATCGAATAGAGCTTGTTGGCGCCTGCCCCGCCATAGGCTTCCGGCATCGTCGCGCACAGCATTCCGTTGGCGCCGGCCTTCAGCCAGATCTCGCGATCGACGTAGCCCTGCTCCTCCCACTGGTCGTGGTGCGGCACGACCTCCTGCTCCATGAAGCGCCGGACGGCGTCGCGAAACATCTGGTGCTCTTCGGAAAACAGCGTGCGCTCGATCATGGTCCTGCTCCGGGGGAATGCGGTCTGTGCGTGCAGCATAATAGAATGGCCTCGAATCTCCCCGGGAGCTCCCATGGCCGAAGCATTCGTCTACGAAGCGATCCGCACGCCACGCGGACGCGGCAAGTCCTCAGGATCCCTGCACGAAGTCAAGCCCGTGCGGCTGCTCACGACGCTGATGCACGAAATGCAGCGCCGGCACGACCTCGACACGTCTCAGGTCGAGGACGTCGTCGTCGGCTGCGTGACCCCGGTCGGCGACCAGGGTGCCGTCATCCCGAAGACCGCCGCCCTGGCGGCCGGCTGGGACCTGAAGGTGGCGGGCGTGCAGGTCAACCGCTTCTGCGCCTCGGGGCTGGAAGCCGTGAACATGGCCGCGCAAAAGGTGCGTTCGGGCTGGGAAGACCTGGTCGTGGCCGGCGGCGTCGAGTCGATGTCGCGCGTGCCGATGGGCTCGGACGGCGGCGCCTGGGCGCTCGACCCCGAGACCAATCTCGCGACGAGCTTCATCCCGCAGGGCATCGGCGCGGACCTGATCGCCACGCTCGACGGATTCTCGCGCGAGATGGTCGACGAGTTCGGCATGCGCTCGCATCACAAGGCAGCGGCCGCCCAGCGCGCGGGACACTTCGAGCGCTCGATCGTGCCGGTCGAGGACGACCTGGGCATCGCGATCCTCGAGCGCGACGAGACGATCCGGCCCGACACGTCGGTCGAGGGGCTCGGACAGCTGAAGCCGTCGTTCGCGAAGATCGGCGCCATGGGGTTCGACGCCGTGGCGCTTCGCAAGTACCCGCAGGTGGCGCGAATCGACCACGTCCACCACGCCGGGAACTCGTCGGGAATCGTCGACGGCGCGGCGCTGGCCCTGATCGGCAACGAGGAGGCGGGCAAGCGCCTCGGGCTCACGCCGCGCGCGCGCATCGTCGCGGCCGCGCTGACGGGGACCGACCCCACGATCATGCTCACCGGGCCGATGCCCGCAACGCGCAAGGCGCTCCAGAAAGCCGGACTGGGCATCGACGACATCGACCTGTTCGAGGTCAACGAGGCGTTCGCGGCCGTCGTGATGCGCTTCGTGCGCGAACTCGGCGTGCCCGAGGAGAAGGTCAACGTGAACGGCGGAGCGATCGCGATGGGTCACCCGTTGGGTGCGACCGGAGCGGTGCTGCTCGGGACGCTCATCGACGAACTCGAGCGCCGCAAACTGAAGCGCGGGCTGGTCACGCTGTGCGTCGGCGGCGGCATGGGGATCGCCACCATCGTCGAGCGCCTCTAGCCGACTTGCCCCGGCTCAGGCGCGCGCAGTGTTGCCCGCCTGGGCGAAGACGGCGAGCAACTCGCGCAGGCGGTTCAGCTGCGGCGGCTTGGCCATCACCTCGACGTCCTCGGGCGCGTCGTTCCGAAGGTCCTCGACGCGGAATTCGCCGGAGAGCAGGATCGCGGGCGTTCGCCTGCCTTCGAGACGGCGCAATTCCTCGATCAGTCGCAACCCGTCCCACGCGCCGGGCAGCCTGAAGTCCGACACGAGCGCGTCGAAGGAGCGCTCGGCTTCGATGGCCATCGCGAGCGCCTCCTCGCCGTTCGCGGCGGAATCGACGAGGACGCCCCACTGCTGCAGCACCCGGCCAAGCGCATCGCGCGTCGAATCGTCGTCCTCGATGAGCAGAACGTAGGCGCCCGCCAGGGCGTCCTCGGGATGCGCGATGCCGGCCGGATCGGCAATCCCTGCCGCGAGAGCCTCCGCGCGACCCGACGCCCAGAGTGCGCCAGGCGCTCCCGCCGAGTACGGCACCACCGGTGCCTCGCAGAATCGAGCTCTCGCGCGCGATGCCAGGTCCAGGGACGGGACACTGCTCGCGGGTTCACCGCCCACTTGCGACGACTCGACGAGCGAGGTGCCAGGCGCGCCGCGGGACGTCGCCGCAGGCATCGTCAGCGAGAACCTGCTGCCGTGTCCGAGCCTCGAAGAGAGTTCGATCGCATGCCCCGGCAATCGCGAAACGGCTTCGCGAACGATCGACAAGCCGAGCCCGTGGCCGTGCTCGAGCTGGCGAGCGCGATTGGCGACCTGGAAGTACTCGTCGAAAACGCGTCGCTGGTCGGCAGGCGCAATGCCGATGCCGTTGTCGCAGACTTCGAGCGCGAGGCGCGTACCGAAGCGCCGTGCGCGGACCAGCACCCACCCTGCCCGGTCCGGCGCGGAGAATTTCAGGGCGTTGCCGGTGAGGTTCGACAGGATGTCCCAGAGCCGATTCTCGTTGCTGATCGCGAACCGTCGGCCGGGACGGGGCAGGCGCACCACCAGCCTGACGCCACGCCGACCCGCCTCGGCCGAATAGACGCTTTCGAGCCGGGCAAGCACCGCGCGCAGATCAGTCGTGTCGATCGGCAACGGCGCGCTTCGATCGCGCAGCCCGCCGAGATCCGAGAGTCGATCGAGATTCCCGCTGAGCGCGGAGACGCAGGCATCCAGCCGCTCGACCGTGTCGGCAAGGCCGGCAGGCCCGAGCACATCGTTGCGCCCACGCAACAGCTGGGCATATAGCGCAAGGCTCGCCAGCGGCTGGCGCAGATCGTGGCTGACCGCAGCCAGCACACGGGTCTTGGCAGCGTCCGCATCGGCGGCATTGCGCGCCATCTCCTTCAGTGCGCTGGTCGCCTCGGCAAGTTTTCTCGAACTCCAGAAGAGCGCCCTTTCGCGCCGCTCGATTTCGACGGACATGATCCAACCGATGAGGTTGGCGACCCCCAGATAGATCGCCAGCGCCAGGACATGATCGTCACCCTGAAAGGAGGAGCCGATGAGTGTAAGAGCCGACGCGGGAAGGCAGGCCATCGCAACGATCGGCGTTGGCAGCCTTGTAAACCCATAGCAGAGCCAGCATGTCAGCGCCATCGCGACGGGGAAACGATTCACCCCGAGGTCCCCAGAGTCGAGCGGCACCAACCCCATCGAACCTACAACGAGGCATGCGGCCGTCATCGGAAGGCCAACGCTGCTGCGAAACCTCTGAATCGCCCGCGGCTCGCGGACGTGGAGATAGACAGCTGCGCCTGCAAGAATCGCGAAGAGGCCCAGACGCACTGACTGGCGCGAGACGGATGCCTGACTCGCCGCAGGGGCGATCGCGAGCACCACCCAAAAAGCAAATGCCATCAGAGCCGCAACTACGAAGGCGATCTTCGCCAACCTAAGTCCTGACGCTCTGAACTCCGCGAGAAATGCGGACTCTGCCGTCAAATCCTCGAAGCGAATCGGTAGTCTTAGCGCACCCCACATACCCCGCCCTCGTAAGAACGCGACGCCTCATCCAGACCCTCTAAGCACTCGTGCGCCGCGGCGCCGCGAAGCCAAAACTCTCGCGACAGAAGCAATGACCCGCCACCAACTGGCAGCCAGACGGCCTGACGCTGACCGCTTGGGCTGGCTAGGCCTCGGTCATGGCGCGTGCCAATTACCAATTGCCGCCGAAGAGTCTCTTTGAGGAGACAGCTTGAAGCATAAGTTGTTCATGGTTACCCTAGTTGAGCCATCAGGACTAGACCGTGCGAATATGCTGAGCGGAAGCTGACGTCCCCATGACGTCTGGACCTTCGGCTCTGCAGGCCGGACAACAATTCGAACGTTGGAGAGGAAATGCTGCGATTGCTGGAGGATCGAACCCCGCTGCGGCAGAGCGGTAGACCCAGGTTTACGCCAGCGAGCGGTGATACCGGAGCTCCGTATATCCGCCCAGGCGAGTCGCTGCCGATCCGCATCCGCGTTGTGAGAACCGAGAATCAGCTAAGCAAGGCGATCAAGGTGCGCGCGGATGCCTACGGCCGCCACACTCCCGCGTTTGCCGACGCATTAAAGGTCGTCGAAGCCGACGACGTTGACAGAGGCTCACTGGTGTTGCTGGCAGAGTCCAAAGTAACAGGGGAAGCTGTCGGGACTCTGAGAATTCACACAAACTTCAGCGCCCCCACCTACCTCGAGCGGGTTCTGGAGCTCCCGGAGTTCTTGAGGGGGGCCGGAATCGCTTACGTGACCCGCTTGGCCGTAGCCAACGGACCCAATGGGTCGTCTGTCAAACTGGCCCTCTTCAAGGCGCTCTACCGGTATTGCCTTGCAACGCAGATTTCATGGATTCTGGCAGTCGCCCGGGAACCGGTGGACCGCGACTTGGCCCGCCTTGGTTTCCTGGACATCATGCCGAACTCCCAGAAGCTGCGCCGACCCGCAGATTTTGGTGACGTTGATGTCAGGCCGCTCTATTTCGACGTCCTTGAAGCGGAGCACAAGTGGCGTGAATCGCGCCACCCTTTGTACGATTTCATGGTGCGCAAGTTCCACCCTGACATCGAGATATTTGCCTCGGTAAGCAGCGCATGGGCTACCCCACGTCGGCCCAGATCTCGCTCGGCGGTTTTTGAGGGACACTGGCTCGAGCCAGCCCAAATCATGGCCGTGTAGGCAACCCCGAGAGCCGAGCCCTGAGGCCGGATGGCCCGAGTCTCGGCGAGCGCCCCCTTCTTCTAGCGTCTCGGCAGCGCAACGCCGTCTGCCAGTGACCGAACGCCGCCCGTCCGACCGGCACGGGCGCTGCAGGAGGCTACAGGTATTTTCGGGGTGACCTCGGGGAATTTCCGAGGCGAGTGGTTCCTATGGCCTCGAGAAGCAGACTAAAACTACCCAGCCGACGCCGACTCGCCGGACTGACTGACCGGGTTCTCGCCCGCTTCAGTCTGTTTACTGCCGTCATCGTACTTGCTATCGCTTGCGTAGCTGCCGCGTACGTTGTCGCGCATAGTCGCGAGGCAACTTTCCTGCCTGATTCAGTTGGCTCCCTCCTTCCCGATCCTGACAACCGATTCGGGCTTGAGGAGGCTTCTCGAAGGTTCAGCACGAGCGACGCAATCCGCCTTGAGAAGGGCGGCAGCCTGCGGTTCCGCACGGTTTGGATTCGCATCGAGCTGTCTGGAAAAGGGCCGCTTGCCGATCGACGACTGTCCCTCCAGTCTCTACGTGCCGAGACAGCGAAATTCTGGGCGCTGGCTCCAGCCGGCGACGTCGTCGCATCTGACCTCCCGTGGTCAGCGCTCCGCAATGGGGTCGCGATCGAACTCCCCCAAGACCATGGAGACGAGATCACCGTGATTGGACGGATCGAGCCGATCGCGATCAATCGTGTCCAGATCTCGCTGAGATCTCAGTCGGAGATAACCTCACGCGATTTTCTTTTCGAGCGCACCGGCGGACTACTTGTCGGGTCGCTGCTAATGGTCTCGTTCTTCAGCCTCGTAGTTGCCGTCTTCATTCGCGATAGAACCTTCTTCCTCTACTCGGCATGGCTCGTCACGAGCCTTAGGATCGCCGCATACAACGGGGACTGGGACCCTTACTGGCTCGACATCCCGCTTAGCGGCGAACCGCTACAGCTGTTTCTCCGACTCACTTACATTGCGCACAGTCTGATCTCATTGGCGCTCTTTGAGGCTCTGTTTGGCAAGGAGTTGCAGAGTGCCAAGCTTGGCAAACCGATCAAGTTTCTACAACTTGCCACGGTTGCGATGTTCGTTCCCGCAATATTTCTCGAGGCAAACCATTCCATCAAGCTTCTATGGGCTCTGAGCGGCGGAACGATTCTGGCGGTCTTCTTCGTACTCAGCATGCTTTCGATCAGGGCTCCATCTAGAGCACTGGCTTGGTATTTCGGGTCTTGGGTGATCACCTTGACAGGGTCGATTGCACAAATCGCCTTCTCGATGGGATTCTGGCGCGAAATCCTCAACATTGCGAACAGCCAGATAACGTCAGTTGGTTCGGCATTGATGCTCGGCGTGACGCTTGCGCAAAGGATGAACGCCGAGAGACAAGCACGAATCTCCGCCCAGCACAGCGCGGTCAGCGCCCTTCAGCGCTTCCGCGAGAACTACAACGCCATGCCCGTTGGCATCTTCTCGATGAAGCAGGATGGAACGCTGATCGAACACAACCCGACGTTCGCGGACATGTTCCCCAGCAACGGCCGCCGCAACTCCAAGATCGGCCTGAACTGGGTCGATCTGATGGGCTCCGACGCCCTGAAGGCCGTCGAGGAACTGGCTGCCAGCGACCGGATGATGGACACCGAGCTGGCGGTCCAGCGTACGGACGGCAAGCGGCGCTGGTTCCATGTGCGCGCCGTGCGAAAGGCAGACCGCTACGAGGGTTGGATCGAGGAGATCACGGCTCGCAAGGAGGCCGAAGGGCAACTCAAGTTCCTCGTCGACCACGATTCGCTCACCGGTCTTCTGAACCGCCGAGGCTTCGAGATCCACCTGCAGACGGCGATCGGCTCGGCGGGCAATCGGCAGATCTGCCTTGCCTACGTCGACCTCGATCGCTTCAAGCTGGTGAACGACCTCTTCGGGCACGCCGCAGGGGACCAGATCCTTCGCCAGATGGCGACCCGCATGCGCGAGGTCATCCGGCCGCCGAACGTAGCTGCGCGAGTCGGCGGCGACGAGTTCGTCGTCATCATCGACGGGACCTCGCTCGACTCAGCGAAGGCGCTTTGCGAGAAGTTGCGCATCGACCTCAGCGACCGCGCCTACCAGTACCAGGACAAGGCGTTCAACGTGACGGCGAGCATCGGCCTGATCCGCGTGCTGGACAACATGCGCCCCGCCGACGCGCTCACGGCCAGCGACCGCGCCTGCTCGGAGGCCAAGGCATCGGGTGGCTCGACGGTCGTTTCCTACGATTCGAGCAGCAGCGAACTCCTGAACTACCTCGACGAGATCAAGCTCGTCGCCGGGATGAAGGAGCGCCTGCCGGTCGAGAACTTCTTCACCCAGCTTCAGCCGATCGTCTCCCTGCGCAACCCCGCGTCGAGCCTGTGCTACGAGGTCCTGATCCGGATGCGGGACACGAACGGACAGGTTCTCCCGCCGGGCCGCTTCATCCCGGCCGCAGAGCGCAACGGCCTGATGACACAGATCGACCGCTGGGTGCTGCGCAGTACGCTGGAATGGCTCGATTCGCAGCCCGAGCATCGCAGCAACGTCGATTTCTGCACGTTGAACCTGAGCGGCGCATCGCTGAACGACGAGAAGTTCCTGCAGGACACGATCGCCCTGATCCGCGCGCATCCGGAGTCGACGCGAAAGGTCTGCTTCGAGATCACCGAGAGCGTCGCGCTGTACGACCTGAACACCACGCGGCGCTTCGTCGATCGCGTGAAGTCTTTCGGCGCGATGGTCGCGCTCGACGACTTCGGCGCCGGCTATACCTCTTTCAGCTACCTGAAGGAGCTCCCGGGCGACCTGGTCAAGATCGACGGGAACTTCATCCGCGACGTGAACCTGAACCGAGCGAACTTCGCGATCACCCGCGCGGTCGTCGACCTCGCGCACGAGCTCGGCATGGGCTGTGTTGCCGAGTGGGCCGAGAACGCCGGCATCGTCAGGTCGCTGATCGAACTCCAGGTCGACTACGCCCAGGGCTACGGGGTTTGCCGCCCGCTGGACCGCGAGCGGCTGCTCGCGGTGCCCAATGCGGCGACCCTGATCCGCGACCAGGAGACGGCGGACCTCATCCTGGGCAGCGCGATCGCCTCGCGCGACGCGTCGCACCGGATCACGCTGCCGATCTGACGCTTCGGCGCACGCCGGTGCCGGGCCTCGGCATCGGCCCTTCCCGGCCAGCCGGGCGGCGCCTTCCGACGGTTTATGATTGGGCGCTTCCGATCATTCCAGCCCGTCCGGAGACCGAATGTCCAGCATCCGCTACGAGAAGGACGCCAACGGCGTCGTCACCCTGCTTCTCGATGCCCCAGACCAGCCGGTCAACACGATGAATGCGGGCTTCCAGGCCGACCTGAGGAGGAGCGTCGAGCGCCTGGAGGCGGAGCGCCACCACATCCGGGGCGTGATCCTCACGTCGGCCAAGCGGACCTTCTTCGCGGGCGGCGACCTGCGCGCACTGATCGCGGTCCGCGCCGACGACGCCCCGGCGTTCTTCCGCGAACTGGAGGCAATGAAGGCATGCCTTCGCCGCATCGAGAAACTCGGGCGGCCCGTGGTCGCGGCGATCAATGGCAGCGCCCTCGGCGGCGGACTCGAGATCGCGCTTTCCTGCCACGCGCGCCTCTGCATCGATGATCCGTCGATCGAAATCGGGTTCCCCGAAGTGACGCTGGGTCTGCTGCCCGGCGCCGGCGGCGTCGTGAAGACCGTACGCCTGCTCGGACTGCAGGCCGCGCTTCCTTTTCTGAGCGAGGGCCGCCGCGTCGCGCCTGCGAAGGCGCTCGACATGGGCCTGATCGACGGGCTCGCGCGCGATCGCGACGACCTGCTGGCGCGCGCGCTCGCCTGGATCGACACCCACCCCCACGCTCATCAGCCCTGGGACGACCCGAAGCACCGGATCCCCGGCGGCACGCCATCGAGCCCCGCGGTCGCGGGAGTGCTGCCGATCGCGCCGGCGATCCTGCAGCAGCAGACACGCGGCAACTTTCCCGCTCCCGAGGCGATCCTCGCGGCGGCGGTCGAAAGTGCCCAGGTGGACTTCGACACGGCAATGCGCATCGAGTCGCGCTACATGACCCGACTGGTCACCGGGCAGGTCGCGAAGAACATGATCGGGACGCTGTTCTTCCAGCTCAACGACGTGAAGGCCGGCAAGAGCCGACCTGCCGACCCGCCGCGCTGGCGGGCTGCCCGAGTCGGCGTCCTCGGGGCCGGGATGATGGGGTCCGGCATCGCGTGGGCGTGCGCGAGCCGCGGGGTCCCCTGCGTCCTCGAGGACGTCGAACTCGCGAAAGCCGAGCAAGGCAAGTCCTATTCGGCGCGCCTGCTCGCCAAGCGCGTCGAGAAGGGGCGCATGACCGCCGCCGAGGCGGAAAAGGTGCTTGCGGCGATCACTCCGACCGCAGCGGTCGGCGATCTTGCCGACTGCGACCTGGTCATCGAGGCAGTGTTCGAGAACCGTGACCTGAAGGCCCGCGTCACCCGTGAGGCCGAAGCGGCGCTCGCGGGCGACGCCGTGGTCGCGTCGAACACGTCGACGCTCCCGATCACCGGGCTCGCGGAGGCGTCGAAGCGCCCGGAGCGCTTCATCGGCCTGCACTTCTTCTCGCCGGTCGATCGCATGCAGCTGGTCGAGATCATCAAGGGCAAGCGGACTTCGGCCGACACGCTGGCTCGTGCCTACGATTTCGTGCTCCAGATCGGCAAGACGCCGATCGTGGTCAACGATTCGCGAGGCTTCTACACGAGCCGGGTCTTCGGAACCTTCGTCAACGAGGGAATGGCACTGGTCGGCGAAGGGGTCCCGGCTGCGATGGTGGAGAACGCAGGCTGGCAGATCGGGATGCCGGTCGGGCCGCTCGCGGTGCTCGACGAAGTGTCGCTGAAGCTCGCCGACGACGTACTCCACCAGGAACTCGCCGACCTGGAACGCGAGCAGCAAGGGCACGAACACGGCCACGCGCGCGGGCACGCGCATGGCCACGACCACGAGCATGCCCACGAACATCGCCACGGCGATGGCCGTGAGCATGGACACGAGCATGGTCACGAGCATGGACACGAACATGCCCACGACCACGGCCACGCGATGGCGAGTCATTCGGCCGCCGGTCATCGCCATGCCCACAAGGTGAAGAGCCGGAGGGTGCCGGAGTCGGCCGTGTACGTGCTCGAGAAGATGGCGCACGGCTTCAAGCGGATGGGCCGCGCCTACGGCGGGGGCTTCTACGACTATCCGCAGGACGCGGAGAAGGCGCTTTGGCCCGGCCTGAAGGTGTTCGAGCGCGGCGGACGCGCGATTCCTTTCGAGGACGTGAAGGACCGCATGCTGTATGCGCAAGCGATCGAATCGGTGCGCTGCCTCGAGGAAGGCGTGCTCGAGTCGACGCGCGACGCGAACATCGGTTCGATCTTCGGATGGGGATTCCCGGCCTGGACCGGCGGCACCATCCAGTTCGTCAACCATGTCGGCGTGCGCGCGTTCGTCGCGCGCGCCCGGGAGCTCGCGCAACGCTACGGCGAGCGCTTCGCCCCGCCGGCGTCGCTGCTGAAGCACGCCGAGCAGGACACCCCCCTATAGGAGGGACACGCGATGTCCGGATCGGTAACCACTGTGCGGCAAGACGGCGACCGGGCGGTCACCGTCGAACACGATGGTCCCGTGACGATCGTGACGCTGTCGCGGCCCGAGGCGCGCAACGCGGTCGACCGCCCCACCGCCGAAGCGCTTGCATCGGCCTTCGCGCAGTTCGACGCAGATCCCGCGCGCAGCGTCGCGGTATTCCACGGTGCCAACGGCCACTTCTGCGCCGGCGCGGACCTCAAGGCGCTCGCCGGCGGCGCTCGCCGCAACCGTCTCGCGCCGGATGGCGACGGCCCGATGGGCCCGAGCCGGATGCTGCTCTCGAAACCGGTCGTCGCGGCGATCTCGGGCTACGCGGTCGCCGGCGGCCTCGAACTGGCGCTGTGGTGCGACCTCAGGATCGTCGAGCAGACTGCCACCCTCGGCGTGTTTTGCCGCCGCTTCGGCGTCCCGCTGATCGACGGCGGCACGGTGCGCCTGCCGCGCCTGATCGGCCTGTCGCATGCGCTCGACCTGATCCTGACCGGGCGCGCAGTGACGGCCGAAGAGGCGATGCGGATCGGGCTGGCCAACCGGATCGTGCCCGACGGGACCTCGCGCGCGGCGGCGGTCGCGCTCGCCCAGGAACTCGCAGCGCTGCCGCAGACGTGCCTGCGCAACGATCGGCGCTCGGCCTACGAGCAGTCCGGCCTCACGATCGACGAGGCGCTCGCCAACGAGTTCGCGCTGGGCATGCGCACGCTCGAGGACGACGAGGCCATCGCCGGCGCAACGCGTTTCGCCGCGGGTGCCGGGCGCCACGGCGCCACGAGCTGAGCTGGCCGGGAACACCCCGAAAGTGACCACGACCGTCCGCCCCGAGAAGCGGCTGCACCCCTGGCGGGAGCCCGTCAGGCCCCGTCCCGCCGCGACGATCCTCCTGCTGCGCGACACCGGGGACGGGCCGCAGGTGCTGATGACGCGCCGGTCGGCGCAGGCGAGCTTTGCCCCGGGCGCCTACGTCTTTCCCGGCGGTGTCGTCGACGCGCGCGACGCGTCGCCGCTGGCCCGCGAGCGCGCCGACGTCCGTGCCGACCAGGACGAAGAGGTCCTTTCGTTCGCGACCGCGGCCGTGCGCGAGGCGTTCGAGGAGCTCGGCATCCTGCTGGCACGGGGTGGCGCGCACGCCGCGGCGATCGCCGACATCGCGCGGCGACTCGACCGCCGTCGCGAAGCCGACCTGTTCTCGCAGGTCGCCGAACGCGGGCTGCGGCTGGCCCTGGACGAGGTGCACTGGCTCAGCCATTGGGTCACCGACCGCGATCTTCCGAAACGCTTCGACGCGCGATTCTTCGTCGCGCGCATGCCCGAGCACCAGCAGCCGGTCGCCGACGAAGGCGAGCAGTTCGAGCCGATCTGGGTGACACCAGCCGAGGGGCTCGCGCGGCACGCGGAACGGAAGTTCAACATCATCTTCCCGACGATCCGCACGCTTCGCCAGCTCACGCGCTTCGGCAGCGTCGACGAGGTCATCGAACATGCCCGCAGCCAGGCGAGCATCCGCGTCTCGTGCCCGCGCGGAGGCTGGTTGCGCGGGCGCATCGAGCGCTTCAGCGAGGACGAGCTGCCCTACGGCGAGCTCGAACTGGTGACGCCGGACGGCAGCATCCACCACTCGCTCGACTGGCAATCCGAGCGCGTGGTGCCGTTGCTGCGGCACGTGCATCGGCTGACCGCGCCCAACCCGGGGCGGATGACCGGGCCGGGAACGAACACGTACCTGGTCGGCGCCCCGGGCGACTGGCTCGTGATCGACCCGGGGCCCGACGATGCGGCGCACATCGACCGGATCGCCGCGTTCGTCGGCGACGGGCTGAAGACGATCGTCTGCACGCACGCGCACCCCGACCACGCGCCCGGCGCCCGGCCGTTGCAGCGGCGCACCGGCGCGAAGATCGTCGGGCGGCCGAGCGGGCCGGACTTCAATCCGGACTGGGCCTTCAGCCCGGACGAGACGCTCGAAGACGGCGCGCGGCTGCGAGTGGGCGACTCGACGCTACGGGTGCTGCACACCCCCGGCCACGCGGAGCACCACGTCTGCCTGCTGCTGGAGGAGGACGGGCTGCTGTTCTCCGGCGATCACATCCTCAACGGATCGACGACCGTCGTCGACCCGCCCGACGGCGACATGCGCGCGTACGTGGCGTCGCTCGAAAGGCTGGCCGCAGAGCCGTTCGAGTTCATCCTGCCCGCGCACGGGCACGTGATCGCACGCGCCAAGACCGAGATCGCCCGACTGATCGCGCACCGGATGGCACGCGAGGCCAAGGTCGTCGGCGCGCTCGATCGCCTGGGCGGCGGCACGCTCGACGAGCTGGTGGTGCTCGCCTACGACGACGTCGATCCGATCCTGCACCCGGTGGCCATGCGCTCGCTCACCGCGCACCTGCTGAAGTTGCGGGACGAGCGGCGCGCGACGCTCGACGAGCGCACGAAGCGCTGGCAACCGGCCTGACGCACGCCAGCGAGGAACGGGGAAAGCAAAAGGCCCGCCGAAGCGGGCCTTCGCGAGGCCGGGCGGCTCCGCCCGGCTGGCGACTCAGCTCGCGGATTGCGCCGCGGCCTCCTCGGGGGTGACCGCCTTCATCGAAAGGCGCAGGCGCCCCTTGTCGTCGGCCTCGATCACCTTGACGCGCACGACCTGGCCCTCCTTCACGTAGTCGGAGACCTGGTTCACCCGCTCGTTGGCGATCTGCGAGACGTGCAGCAGCCCGTCGCGGCCCGGCATCACCTGGACGATCGCGCCGAAATCGAGGATCTTCAGCACCGTGCCCTCGTAGATCCGGCCGATCTCGACCTCGGCGGTCAGGTCCTCGATGATCTTCTGCGCGCGCTTGGCGGCCGCGCCGTCGACCGCGGCGATCGTGATCGAGCCGTCGTCCTGGATGTCGATCTGCGTGCCGGTGGTCTCGGTGATCTGGCGGATCGTGGCGCCGCCCTTGCCGATGACGTCGCGGATCCGCTCCGGGTTGATCTTCATCGTGTACATGCGCGGCGCGAAGTCGGACAGCTCCTCGCGGGCCCCGCCGATCGCCTGCTGCATCAGCCCGAGGATGTGCATGCGGCCCTCGCGCGCCTGCGCAAGCGCGACCTGCATGATCTCCTTGGTGATGCCCTGGATCTTGATGTCCATCTGCAGCGCGGTGATGCCGGTGGTCGTGCCGGCCACCTTGAAGTCCATGTCGCCGAGGTGATCCTCGTCGCCCAGGATGTCGGTGAGCACGGCGAAGCGGCCGCCTTCCTTGATCAGGCCCATCGCGACGCCCGCGACGTGCGACTTCACCGGCACGCCGGCGTCCATCAGCGCGAGGCAGCCGCCGCAGACCGAGGCCATCGACGACGAGCCGTTCGACTCGGTGATCTCGGAGACGACGCGCAGCGAGTACGCGAACGCCTCGGCACCGGGCAGCAGCGGGCGGATCGCCCGCTTGGCGAGGTTGCCGTGACCCACTTCGCGGCGCTTCGGCGAGCCGAAGCGACCCGTTTCGCCGGTCGCGAACGGCGGCATGTTGTAGTTGAACATGAAGCGCTCGCGGTACTCGCCGGTGATCGCGTCGATGATCTGCTCGTCGCGCGAGGTGCCCAGCGTGGCGACGACGATCGCCTGCGTCTCGCCGCGCGTGAACAGCGCCGAGCCGTGCGCCCGCGGCATCACGCTGGTGCGGATCGCGATCGGCCGCACCGTGCGCGTGTCGCGGCCGTCGATGCGCGGCTCGCCCGACAGGATCTGGCTGCGCACGATCCGGTACTGCAGGTCGAACAGCATGTTGCCCAGCTCGTTGGCGTCGGGCGGCGGATGGCCGTGCGTGGCGGCGTCCTCGACGATTCTCGCGATCGTCGCCTTCTCGATCTCGCCGATGCGGGTCATGCGCTGCTGCTTGTTGCGCAGTGCGTAAGCGGCGCGCATGTCGGCCTCGGCCAGCTCGTTGACGCGGGCGATCAGGCCCTCGTTCTTCGGCGTGGGAGCCCAGTCCCAGGCAGGCTTGCCGGCCATCTCGACCAGCTCGTCGATCGCCTTGATCGCGGTCTGCATCTGCTCGTGGCCGTAGACGACCGCGCCGAGCATCACGTCTTCGGGCAGCTCGTGGGCCTCGGACTCGACCATCAGGACCGCGGCATCGGTGCCGGCGACGACCAGGTCGAGCTTCGAGTTGTCCATCTGCGTGGCGCTCGGGTTCAGCACGTACTGGCCGTCGATGTAGCCGACGCGCGCTGCGCCGATCGGGCCGTCGAACGGGATGCCCGACAGCGCGAGAGCGGCCGAAGCGCCCAGCATGGCCGGGATGTCGCTGTCGACCTCGGGGTTGCTCGACATCACCTGGACGATGACCTGGACCTCGTTGTAGAAGCCCTCGGGGAACAGCGGGCGGATCGGCCGGTCGATCAGGCGGCAGATCAGGATTTCGCGCTCGGTCGGACGGCCTTCGCGCTTGAAGAAGCCGCCGGGAATGCGCCCGGCAGCGTAGAACTTCTCGACGTAGTCGACGGTGAGGGGGAAGAAGTCCTGGCCGGGCTTGGCGCTGCGCGCCGCGACCACGGTGGCCAGCACCACGGTGTCGTCCATGTTCACGACGACCGAGCCCGACGCCTGCCGGGCGATCTCGCCGGTCTCGATGGTGACGGTGTTGTCCCCCCACTGGAACGTCTTCTTTGCGATTTCGAACACTTGGATTCCTTTCAACATTGCCCGCGCGATCAGTCCGGCGGCGCGGTTCGCCTGTCAGCAGTCCAAAACAAGAAACCCGCAAGGTTCGCTTGCGGGTTTCGGCTCCGTTCTGTCAACCGCGCAGACCGAGTCTCTCGATCAGCGCCTTGTAACTCGAGGGGTTCGTGCCCTTCAGGTAATCCAGCAGCTTGCGGCGCCGGCTGACCATCTTCAGCAGGCCGCGGCGCGAATGGTGGTCTTTCGCGTGGGTCTTGAAGTGATCGGTCAGCTCGACGATGCGAGCGGTGAGCAGCGCGACCTGGACCTCGGGAGATCCGGTGTCTTTCGCGCCGCGCTGGTAGTCGGCGACGATCTTCGCCTTGTCGATGTTGGCGACAGCCATGAGTTTCCCCTGTAAAGAGACATCCACTTGCGGCATCGCCGGGCTGCGATGCCGTGCCTGTCCGCGCCTGCCCGGAACGAAAGCCGGGCGCGAAAACGGTCGATTATAACCGGAACGGCCTCAGCTCGCCGGCCGCCGCATCGAGCAGGACTGGGGCCGGGTCGACTGCCGGAGGTCGACGAA
This sequence comes from Burkholderiaceae bacterium, assembly GCA_023954045.1. GTDB lineage: Bacteria > Pseudomonadota > Gammaproteobacteria > Burkholderiales > Burkholderiaceae_E > Zeimonas. The sequence goes on from JAMLIR010000001.1 coordinate 556,568, forward strand.
CAATTCGGTGCGAAAGCCCAGCCCGCTGCCCTCCAGGTCGTATTTCGGCGCCCCCGGGCCGGCTGCGGCCCCCGCCCGCTCCATGACCGAGACATACAACGGTGTCAGCAACTGGTGGTCGGCGGCGCGCATCGTGGCGGTGTACGGGGGCGCCCGGTGGGTGCGCCCCTCGAGCGCGCGCGCCACGGCGGCGGCCTCGGTCGTGCCCGCGGCCTCGATCGCGGCAGCCAGCAACTCGATCATGACCACGTGGCGCATGTTGAAGTAGTCCTCGCGCGGGTCGCGAAGGCGCCTGCGGAAGTCGAGGTAGATGCGCTCCGCGTCCTGCACGCCGGCGTTCGGGTGCCACTCGGCCACCGCCCGCACCCGCCCCACGCCGGCCTCGCCGATCGCTGCGGGCGCGCCCAACCCGTTGCCGTAGAAGGTGTAGAAGTCCGCCGCCAGGCCCACCTCGCGCGCGGCGCGCACCAGGAAGGTCAGGTCGTTGCCCCAGTTGCCGGTGACCACGGTATCTGCACCCGACGCCTTGATCTTGGCCGCATAGGGGACGAAATCCTTGATCCGCCCGAGCGGGTGGAGTTCGTCGCCGACGATCTCGACGTCGGGGCGCTTCGCGCCGATCATCTGGCGCGCCAGGCTGGCCACCTGCCGGCCGAAGCTGTAGTCCTGGTTCAGCAGGTAGACGCGGTGGACGCGCCGGTTCTGCGCGAGCGCGTCGACGAGCGCGGCCATCCGCATGCCGGCGTGGGCGTCGAACCGGAAGTGCCAGAAGCTGCAGCGCTCGTTGGTGAGCGCCGGGTCGACCGCCGAATAGTTCAGGTAGAGGACCCGGTTGCGCGGCTCTCGGTCGTTGTGCGTGGCCACCGCGTCGAGCAGCGCCGCGGCGACGGCCGAACTGTTTCCCTGCAGCACGAACGGCGTGCGCTGGTCGGTCGCCTTGCGCAACATGGCGATCGCCTCCTCGACCTGGCCCTGGCTGTCGAGGCGTTCCAGCTGCAGCGGCCGTTGCCTGCCGCCGATCCGCACGCCGCCGCGCGCGTTCACGCGATCGACCGCGAACAGCAGGTTGCGCCAGACCGAGTCGCCGGCATTGGCGAACGGACCCGAGAACCCTTCGATGACGGCGAGCCGGATCGGCTCGCCCGAGGCCTGCGCGCGCGCAGGGCGCGCAGGCAGCGTCGCGAGCAGCGCCGAGGCGCCGATCGCGCCGGTGAATCCGCGGCGTCCCCGATGAGCCATCAGACGCCCGCCTGCGGATTGACGCGATCGGACTTCGAGTGCAGCTTGTTCAGCGCATTGAGGTAGGCCTTCGCCGAAGCGACGACGATGTCCGGATCGGCGCCGACGCCGTTGACGATGCGCCCCGACTTGGCCAGCCGCACGGTGACCTCGCCCTGCGACTCGGTGCCGGTGGTGATCGCGTTGACCGAAAACAGCATCAGTTCGGCGCCGCTGCTCACCTTCGCCTCGATCGCCTTGAACGTCGCGTCGACCGGCCCGTTGCCTTCGGACTCGCTCGTCTGCTCGCTGCCATCCACCGTCATCGTCACGCGCGCGTGCGGACGCTCGCCGGTTTCCGAGGCCTGCGCCATCGAGACGAACTGGTAGTGCTCGTCGGCCTCGTGGTGCACCGCCTGGTCCGACACCAGCGCGTGGATGTCCTCGTCGAAGATCTCGGCCTTGCGGTCGGCGAGGTCCTTGAAGCGCTGGAACGCCGCGTTGACCTCCTGCTCGGAATCGAGTTCGATGCCGAGCTCCTGCAGCCGCTGCTTGAACGCATTGCGGCCCGACAGCTTGCCGAGGACGATCTTGTTGGCGGTCCAGCCCACGTCTTCGGCGCGCATGATCTCGTAGGTGTCGCGCTGCTTGAGCACGCCGTCCTGGTGGATGCCCGAGGCGTGCGCGAACGCGTTGGCGCCGACGACCGCCTTGTTGGGCTGGACCGGAAAGCCGGTGATGCTGGAGACGAGCTTCGACGCCGGCACGATCTGCGTGGTGTCGACACCGACCTCGAGATCGAAGTAATCGCGACGGGTCTTCACCGCCATCACGATCTCCTCGAGCGAGGTGTTGCCGGCGCGCTCCCCCAGGCCGTTGACGGTGCACTCGACCTGGCGCGCGCCGCCGATCTTGACTGCCGCCAGCGAGTTGGCCACCGCCATGCCGAGGTCGTTGTGGCAATGGACCGACCAGATCGCCTTGCCCGAGTTGGGGATCCGCTCGCGCAGGCTGCGGATCTGGTTGCCGAACATCTCGGGCACGGCATAGCCGACCGTGTCGGGAATGTTGATCGTCGTCGCACCCTCGGCGATCGCGGCCTCGAGCACCCGGCACAGGAAGTCCGGGTCGGAGCGGCTCGCGTCCTCGGGCGAGAACTCGACGTTGTCGGTGAACTTGCGCGCGAAGCGCACCGCAAGCCGGATCTGCTCGTGGACCTGCTCGGGCGTCATCCGCAACTTCTTCTCCATGTGCAGCGCCGAGGTCGCCATGAAGGTGTGGATGCGCATCGACTTCGCGCCCTTCAGCGCCTCGGCGGCGCGCGAGATGTCGCGGTCGTTGGCGCGCGCCAGCGAGCAGACGGTTGAGTCCTTGATCGCGTCGGCGATCGCGCGCACCGCCTCGAAGTCGCCGTTCGAGGAGGCGGCGAACCCTGCCTCGATCACGTCGACCCGGAGCTTCTCGAGTTGCTTGGCGATGCGCAGCTTCTCCTCGCGGGTCATCGACGCGCCCGGGCTCTGCTCGCCGTCACGCAAGGTAGTGTCGAAAATGATCAGCTTGTCGGCCATCTGAATGCTCCTGGGGTGCCCGGCCCGCTCGTGGCGGGAGGCAAGAGGGACTGCGACGGTGGTAGGGGGAAGGGGGTGTCAGCGCGCGGGGCGCAGTAGCGGACCCAGCACCGCAAGCAGGTGCAGCCCGCCGAACGACCGGGAGCCGGTCGTCAGGGAAAGCGTGGATTCGAGGCCGAAACGGGTAGCCATGGCAAAAAATATAGCCGCTTTGTGCAGCGCACGCAACCGCGCCCTCCTCGCGCGCGGCCCGGCGCAGCCGGTCAGGTGCGCGGCAGCGTCACCCCGGTCTGCCCCTGGTACTTCCCGCCGCGATCGCGGTACGAGGTCTCGCAGATTTCGTCGGACTCGAGGAAGATCACCTGCGCGCAGCCCTCGCCGGCATAGATCTTTGCCGGCAGCGGCGTGGTGTTCGAGAACTCGAGCGTCACGTGCCCCTCCCACTCGGGCTCGAGCGGGGTCACGTTGACGATGATGCCGCAGCGCGCATAGGTCGACTTGCCAAGGCAGACGGTGAGCACGCTGCGCGGGATCCGGAAGTACTCGACCGTTCGCGCCAGCGCGAACGAGTTCGGCGGGATGATGCAGACCGGTCCCTTGAAGTCGACGAACGATTTCTCGTCGAAGTTCTTCGGGTCGACGATGGTCGAGTTGATGTTCGTGAAGATCTTGAACTCGTCGGCGCAGCGCAGGTCGTAGCCGTAGCTCGACGTGCCGTAGGAGACGATGCGCTTGCCGTCGATTTCGCGAACCTGCCCCGCCTCGTAGGGCTCGATCATCCCTTGCGCCGCCATGCGGCGGATCCAGCGGTCGGATTTGATGCTCATCGCGTGTCCGGAAGCGGCGCCCCGCGCGCCGAAAGTCGCGGCATTCTAGCCTGAGCGCCGGTTCGGCCCGTCGATGCTGCAGCGCACCATCCGGACTGCCCGTGGCGGCTTGCCCGTGCGCACCCCCGGCGACGACGCGACAACGCTTCGGCGTCGTCAGGAAGGTGGCATCATCACGACTTGAATCAGCGCGCCGCCGCAGGCGGCAACAAGAACGTCGAACCCAGGAGGCGATACATGGACCGTACCGTGACGATGACGGTGAACGGCAAGCAGGTGACGGCGACGATCGACGCCCGAACCCTGCTGGTGCAGTTCATCCGCGAAAACCTGCAACTGACCGGCACCCACGTGGGCTGCGACACCGCGCAATGCGGCGCCTGCACGATCCACATGAACGGCCGCGCGGTGAAGGCGTGCTCGATGTTGGCGGTGCAGGCCGACGGCGCGACGATCACGACGATCGAGGGCCTCTCGGCTAACGGCGATCTGCACCCGATGCAGAAGGCCTTCAACGAGTGCCACGCGCTGCAGTGCGGCTTCTGCACCCCCGGGATGGTGATGTCGGCAATCCAGCTGCTGCAGGACAACCCCAAGCCGACCGAAGCGCAGATCCGCGAGGGTCTCGACGGCAACATCTGCCGCTGCACCGGCTACCACAACATCGTGCGCGCGATCGAGCAGGTCGCGGCGCAAGGCTGACTCCGGGGAGACACGACCATGACCGACATGTCGAGTTCGCCGATCGGCAAGGCGCTGCCGCGGCGCGAAGACCGGCGCTTCCTCACCGGCGCGGGACAGTACACCGACGACGTGGTGATGCCGGGGCAGACCTACGGGGTCTTCCTTCGCTCGCCGCACGCGCACGCGCGCATCCGGAAGATCGATACCTCGCGGGCGCTGAAGTCGCCCGGCGTTGTCGCCATCTTCACCGGGGCCGACCTGGCCGAGGCCAAGGTGGGCGGCCTGCCCTGCGGCTGGCTGATCCACAGCAAGGACGGCACCCCGATGAAGGAGCCGCCCCACCCGGTGCTCGCGCAGGGCAAGGTGCGTCACGTGGGCGACCAGGTGGCGCTGATCGTCGCCGAGAGCCTGAACCAGGCCAGGGACGCGGCCGAGCTGGTCGACGTCGACTACGACCCGCTGCCGGCGGTGATCGACCCGGCCACCGCGGACAAGGCGCCGGCGGCGGTCCACGACGAGGTGCCGAACAACGTCTGCTACGACTGGGGGCACGGCGACAAGGCGGCGGTCGACGCGGCCTTCGCGAAGGCCGCCCACGTAACGCGGATGGACTTCGTCAACAACCGGCTGATCCCCAACGCGATGGAACCGCGCGCGGCCAACGCGGTGTACACGCGCCACGACGACAGCTACACGCTGTACGTGGCCAGCCAGAACCCGCACGTCGAGCGCCTGCTGATGAGCGCCTTCGTGCTGGGGCTTCCCGAGTCGAAGGTGCGCGTGATCGCGCCGGACGTGGGCGGCGGGTTCGGTTCGAAAATCTTCCTGTATCCGGAGGAGACTGCGCTGGTGTGGGCGTCGAAGCGCGTCGGCCGGCCGATCAAGTGGACCGCCGAGCGCAGCGAGTCGTTCCTCACCGACGCGCACGGCCGCGATCACGTGACGACGGCCGAGATGGCGATGGACGCGCAGGGCGGCTTCCTCGCATTGCGCGTCAAGACCATTGCGAACATGGGCGCCTACCTGTCGACCTTCGCGTCGTCGGTGCCGACGATCCTCTACGCGACGCTGCTGGCCGGCCAGTACCGCACCCCCGCCATCTACGCCGAGGTCAAGTCGGTGTTCACCAACACCGCGCCGGTGGACGCCTACCGCGGCGCCGGCCGCCCCGAGGCGACGTACGTCGTCGAGCGGATGGTCGAACAGTGCGCGCGCGACATGAAGATCGACCCGGTCGAGATCCGCCGGCGCAACTTCGTCACGCAGTTCCCGTACGCGACGCCGGTGGGTCTCACCTACGACACCGGCGACTACGCCGCCACGCTCGACAAGGCGCTGAAGATGGCCGACGTGGCGGGCTACCCCGCGCGCAAGGCCGAGGCGGCCAAGCGCGGAAAGCTGCGCGGGCTCGGATACTCGTGCTACATCGAAGCCTGCGGCATCGCGCCGTCGAACATCGCAGGCGCGCTGGGCGCGCGCGCCGGCCTGTTCGAGGCCGGCGAGGTGCGCGTGCACCCCACCGGAACGGTCACGATCTTCACCGGCTCGCACAGCCACGGACAGGGCCACGAGACGACGTTCGCGCAGGTGGTGGCGGGCAAGCTCGGCATCCCGGTCGAGAACGTCGAGATCGTGCACGGCGACACCGGCCGGATTCCGTTCGGCATGGGCACCTACGGCAGCCGCTCGCTGGCGGTCGGCGGAACCGCGATCGTCAAGGCGGTCGACAAGGTGATCGCCAAGGGCAAGAAGATCGCAGCGCACCTGCTCGAGGCTGCCGACACCGACATCGAGTTCGACAACGGCGAGTTCAAGGTGGCCGGCACCGACAAGAAGGTGCCGTTCGCGCAGATCGCGCTGACCGCCTACGTGCCGCACAACTACCCGCTGGACAAGCTCGAGCCCGGCCTGAACGAGAACGCGTTCTACGATCCGACCAACTTCACCTACCCGGCCGGCTCGTACGTCTGCGAGATCGAGGTCGATCCCGAGACCGGCAAGACGAAAGTCGTTCAGTTCGTCGCGGTCGACGACTTCGGCAACGTGGTCAACCCGATGATCGTCGAGGGACAGGTGCACGGCGGGCTGGCGCAGGGCCTCGGGCAGGCGATGCTCGAAGGCTGCGCCTACGACACCGAGTCGGGACAGTTGCTCACCGGCTCGTACATGGACTACACGATGCCCAGGGCCGACGACCTGCCGAAGTTCACCATCGGCACCAACGTCACGCCGTGCACGCACAACCCGCTGGGCGTGAAGGGCTGCGGCGAAGCCGGCGCGATCGGCTCGCCGGCGGCGTTCATCAACGCGCTGACCGACGCCCTGGGCGTGCGCGACGTGCCGATGCCCGCGACGGCCGAGCGCGTGTGGCGCATCGCCAACAAGATCGCCTGATCGAGGAGACACTCATGTACGCATTCGAATATCAGCGTCCGGAAAGCGTCGCGAAGGCGGTCGGCGCCGCAGGCGGCGACGCGCGCTACCTGGCCGGCGGGCAGAGCCTGGTGCAGTCGATGAAGCTTCGGCTTTCGTCGGCGAGCACCCTGGTCGACCTGGGGGGCATCGACGGACTGCGCGGCATCAGCCGCGACGGATCGTCGGTGAAGATCGGCGCGATGACGCGCCACTCCGAAGTGGCGCGTTCGGCCGACGTGCGCGCGGCGATCCCGGCGCTCGCCGACCTGGCCGGCGGCATCGGCGACCAGATGGTGCGCAACATGGGCACGCTGGGCGGATCGATCGCCAACTCCGACCCGGCGGCCGACTATCCGGCCGGCGTGCTGGGGCTGGGCGCCACGGTGCAGACCGACCGCAGGTCGATCGCCGCCGACGACTTCTTCAAGGACCTGTTCACGACCGCGCTGGAGCCGGGCGAGCTGATCGTCTCGGTGAGCTTCCCGATCCCGCAGCGGGCGGCCTACGTGAAGTTCAAGCAGCCCGCTTCGCGTTTCGCGCTGGTCGGCGTCTTCGTGAGCCAGGGCGCCTCGGGCGTTCGCGTCGCGGTCACCGGCGCGCGCTCGCACGCGTTCCGCGTTCCGCAGATGGAGCAGGCGCTGGCCCGCGACTTCCGCCCCGACGCGATCGCGGGAATCCGTCTCGATCCGGCCGGCTACAACAGCGACCTGCACGGGTCGGCCGAATACCGTGCCGCGATGGTCACGGTGATGGCGCGGCGCGCCGTCGAGAAGGCGCTGGCCGGCTGATCGAGCCTTCGGCCCCGGGCTGCGCGCGCGTCGTCGGCGCCGCGCGCAGCCCTCTCCTCCGCAGTCCCCCATCCAGCGCCCAGCGAGCCGCCCTCATGCCACGCCCCGCCAACGTCGACGAGACCCTCGAGATCCTCGCGCGCGAGAACTACCTGGCGAGCCGCTCGCTGGCCACCGCGGTCTTCCTGGCGCTGAACCTCGGGCGACCGTTGCTGCTCGAGGGCGAGGCCGGCGTCGGCAAGACCGAACTGGCCAAGGTGCTCTCGCGCGCGCTCGACGCGCCGCTGATCCGGCTGCAGTGCTACGAGGGGCTGGACATCGCGTCGGCGGCCTACGAGTGGAACGTCGCGCGGCAGATGCTCGAGATCCGCATCGCCGAGGCCGGCCACGAGGCCAGCCGCGAGAAGCTCGTCGCCGGGCTGTATTCGCGCGAGATGCTGATCGCGCGTCCGCTGCTGCAGGCCCTGACGCAGCCGAAGTCGCCGGTGCTCTTGGTCGACGAGCTCGATCGGGCCGACGAGCCATTCGAGGCGTTCCTGCTCGAGGTGCTCGCCGAGTCGCAGCTGTCGGTGCCCGAGCTCGGCACGATCCGCGCCGAGCATCCGCCGATCGTGATCCTCACGTCGAACCGCACCCGCGAGATCCACGACGCGCTCAAGCGCCGCTGCCTGTATGCGTGGGTCGACTATCCCGATTCGGCGCGCGAGCTCGACATCATCCGGCGCAAGGCCCCCGGCGCCGGCGAGCGGCTGGCGATGCAGGTGGTGGCGTTCGTCCAGCGCGCCCGCCGCCTCGACCTGTTCAAGGCGCCCGGCGTCGCCGAGACCATCGACTGGGCCAACGCGCTGCTCGCGCTCGACGCGATGTCGCTCGATCCGCAATCGGTTTCCGACACGCTGGGCGTGCTGCTCAAGTACCAGGACGACATCGCGCAGATGGAGGGCGGCGCCGCGAAGTCGATCCTCGACGAGCTGCAGGCCGAGGGCATCCTGGAACGGCACTCGTGAGCGGGCGCGTCGCCGACAACATCGTTCACTTCGCTCGGGTGCTGCGCGCGGCCGGCCTTCCCGTGGGCCCCGATCGCATCCTGGCCGCGATCAACGCGGTGGAGCTCGTCGGGCTCGACCGCCGCGACGACGTGCACGCGGCGCTGACCGCCGTGATGCTGAGCCGGCACGAGCAGCAGCCGGTGTTCGACGCGGCGTTCGCCGCGTTCTGGCGCGACCCGAAGCTGCTCGAGCGGCTGATGTACCTGCTGCTGCCGAAAATCGCGGGCCGCCCGGGCGCGGTGAAGCCGCCGCAGCGGCCGCGCCGCGTCGAGGAAGCGCTGTCGCCGCCGGCCACGACGCCGCCGCCCGAGGCGCCGCCGCACGAGGAGGACAAGCAAACGATCGACGCGGTGGTCAGCTTTTCCGAGCGCGAGCGGCTGCAGCGCGCCGACTTCGAGAGCATGTCGGCGCGCGAGTTCGCGATCGCGCGCCGCCTGGCCGAGACAGTGCCGCTGCCGGTGCGCCCGCTGCGCACCCGTCGGCTGGCGACGTCGTCGCGCGGTCGCATCGACGTGCGGCGCGCGCTTCGCCGCCTGGCGCGCTCGCCCGACACGATCGACCTGCCGCGCTCGGCGCCGCGCCTGCGGCCGCCGCCGCTGGTGATCATGATCGACATCTCGGGGTCGATGGACCGCTACGCGCGCGCGTTCCTGCACTACGCGTACGGCCTGACGCAGCACCACCACCGCGTGCACACGATGGTGTTCGGCACGCGGCTCACCGACATCACGCGCTGCCTGCGCCACCGCGATCCCGACGTGGCGATCGAGCGCGCCGACGCGCTGGTGCAGGACTGGCGCGGCGGCACGCGCATCGCGTCGAACCTGGCCGAGTTCAACCGCCGCTGGGCGCGGCGCATGCTCACCGGCAACGCGGCGCTATTGCTGGTCACCGACGGACTCGATCGCGACGAGCACGGATCGCTGTCGATCGAGGCGGCGCGGCTGGCACGCTTTTCGCACGAACTGGTCTGGCTCAATCCGCTGCTGCGCTACGAGGGGTTCACGCCGCGCGCTGCCGGCGTGCGCGCGCTGCTGCCGCACGTCGACCGGATGCTGCCGATGCACAACCTGGCCAGCCTCGCCGACCTCGCGCAGGCGCTGCGCAAACCCCCGGAGCGTCCCGCCCTGCGAACCCACCGCACGGAGAATCCGAGATGAACCTGCAAGGCGAACGCCTGATCGCGGCTTCCCCCGAAGCCACCTGGGCCGCGCTGAACGACCCCGAGACGCTGAAGGCGTGCATCGCCGGCTGCGAGACCCTCGAGCGCGTCGCCGACGACGAATACCTGGCGACAATGGCGATGCGGATCGGGCCGGTCAACGCCCGCTTCAAGGGGCGGCTGAAGCTCGAGAACATCGTGCCGCCGTCGTCGTACACGATCGCGTTCGACGGCCAGGGCGGCGTCGCCGGATTCGGCAAGGGATCGGCCGACGTGAAGCTCGCGCCCGAGGGCGCGGGCACCCGGCTTTCCTATGCCGCGAAAGCGCAGGTCGGCGGTAAACTGGCGCAGGTCGGCTCGCGGCTGATCGAAGGCGCCGCCAGCAAGATCACCGACGACTTCTTCGCCGCGTTCGAGACGCGGCTGGCGCCCGCGGCGCCGGCGGGCGAAGCGCCCGTCACGGCTCCGGCGCCGATGCCAACTGCCCCGGGCGGCGCCGGACCCGCCGGCACGCGCTGGCTGGTCTGGATCGTCGTGGCGTTGATCGCCGTCGCGCTGGTCACCTGGATGCTGCGTTGAGGAGGACGAAATGGACAGCCTCGATCGTGAAGTCCTCGAGCACGCGCGCGACTGGTTCGCCGCCGGGCGCCGCGTCTGGCTCGTCACCGTGCTCGAGACCTGGGGCTCGGCGCCCCGGCCCCCCGGTGCGCTGCTCGCGCTGCGCGACGACGGGCTGGTGGTCGGCTCGGTGTCGGGCGGCTGCGTCGAGGACGACCTGATCAAACGGGTGCAGACCGGTGAGCGCGTCGCGAAACCCTCGCTCGTCGTCTACGGCGTCGCCAAGGAGGAAGCCGCGCGATTCGGCCTGCCCTGCGGCGGCACGCTGCGCCTGCTGCAGGAACCGGTGACCGATGCGGGCTGGATCGACGAGGTGCTCGAGCGTACGTCGCGCCACGAGCTCGTCGCGCGCACGCTCGACCTGGAGACCGGGCGAGCCGCGCTCGCGCCCGCACAACGCGGCGAGTGGTTCCAGTTCGACGGCAAGACGTCCCGAACGGTATTCGGACCGCGCTACCGGCTGCTGATGATCGGCGCCGGGCAGCTCTCGCGCGTGCTGGCCGAGATGGCCAAGGCGCTCGACTTCCAGGTCTTCGTCTGCGATCCGCGCGAGGAGTACTACACGACGCTCGAACTGCCGCAGGTCACCTGGCTGCCCGGCATGCCCGACGACGCGATCGCGGCCTTCAAGCCCGACGCCAACACCGCGGTGGTCGCGCTCACGCACGACCCGAAGCTCGACGACCTGGCGCTGATCGAGGCGCTGAAGTCGCCGGCGTTCTACGTCGGCGCGCTGGGCTCGCGCAAGAACACCGCGAAGCGGCGCGAGCGGCTCGCGATGTTCGAACTGTCGGCCGACGAGATCGCCCGGTTGCACGGCCCTATCGGGCTGCACATCGGCAGCCGCACGCCGTCCGAGATCGCGGTGGCGATCCTGGCCGAGATCGTGTCGGTGAAGAACGGCGTCGAGCTCGTCCAGAAGAAGGCGCCGCAGGACGAGGACGCCTGCCTCGTCACGGGCTGAACGATCGGCGCCGCGATCCGGTGCCCGGCGCCGCGCGCGCACGCGGTGCGGCGAATCGGCCCCCGGCGCCGCAAGTCAGTCGGCGGCGACGCGCGACGAGACTGCGGCGGCCAGTGCGAAGACCGGCCGCCCACCCGCCGTGCGCGCGAGCTCGACCTCGACCCCGTAGACGCGCGTGAGCACCGACGGCTCGATGAGTTCCGAGACCGGGCCGAACGCGGTCGTGCCGTCGGGCAGGTAGACCAGCGCATTCGTTCCCGCGCGCAGCGCATGATTCGGGTCGTGCGTCGCGTAGGCGATGCCGAGGCCGTCGGCGGCGAGGCCGCGCAGCGTGTCGAGCACCCTGCCCTGGTTGCCGAAGTCCAGGCTCGCGGTCGGCTCGTCGAGCAGCAGCGTCGAGGCCTGCTGCGCAAGCGCGCGGGCGATCGCGGCGAGCTGGCGTTCGCCGCCCGACATCCGCGAAAGCATCCGGTGGCGGAAGCGCTCGAGCCCGAGCCGCTCGATCGCGCGCGCGACCGCCTCGCGGTCGACGCGCCCGGGGGCGGCGCCCGTCGGGAGCCGGCCGAGTCGGCCCAGCATCACGTACTGTTCGACGCTGAACTCGAACGCGGCGCCGGGCTGCTGCGGCACCCAGGCGACCCGCGCGGCGAGTTCGCGCGGGCCGAGCTGCCCGAGCTCACGCTCGCCCCATCGGACCGTCCCGGACAGCGGCGCCACGGTGCCCAGCAACGTGCGAAACAGCGTGCTCTTGCCCGACCCGTTGGGGCCCAGCACCACCACGATCTCGCCCGCGTGCAGCGTGAGGTCGATCGGCGCGGTCAGCGCCCGCCGGTCGTAGCCGAACGTGAGCGCGCGCGCGCGCAGCAGTTCAGCCATCGGAGCGCCTGAGCATCAGTGCGAACAGCACCGGCGCGCCGACCAGCGCGGTCAGCACGCCCGGCGGCACCTCCGACTGCGCGATGCTGCGGCCGAGCGTGTCGATCACGAGCATCAGCAGCGCGCCGAGCAGCATCGCGACCGGCAGCACCCGCGGGAACGAAGCGCCCACCATGAGCCGGGCCGCGTGCGGCACCACGAGGCCGATCCATCCGATGATCCCTGCGGCGGCCACCGTGCCGCTGGTGGCCAGCGTCGCGCCGCATACCAGCGCGAGCCGCACCACCGGCAGCCGCACGCCCAGCGCGTGCACCTCGTCGTCGGAGAGCGCCAGCGCGTCGGCGCGCCAACGCATCAGCGCGAGCGGGACCAGGCCGAGCAGCGCCAGCGTCGAGAGCAGCGCGAGATCGACGACGGTGATCGAAGCGAAGCTGCCCAGCAGCCAGAACGTGATCGCGGGAAGCTGGGTGTACGGGTCGGCCAGCGTCTTCACCAGCGCGATCAGCGCGCCGATCATGCTGCCGATTGCAATGCCCGCGAGCACCAGGCTCAGCGTGCGATCGCGAAGCGGCAGCACGGTGCCCACTGCGTAGACGATCGCCACCGCGGCGAGCCCGCCGGCGAACGCCGATGCCTGGATCGCGAACACGCTCCATCCGAGGAAGATGCCGAGCACCGCCCCGAGCGCGGCGCCCGCCGACACGCCGAGCAGGTCGGGCGCGGCGAGCGGGTTGCGGAACACCGACTGCAGCGCGACGCCCGAGGCCGCGAGCGCGGCGCCCACCACGATCGCCGCGAGCACGCGCGGGCCGCGGATCTGCCACAGCACGGTCTCGGCGGTCGACGGCACGTCCTGCGCGCCGGAGAGAATCCGCAGCACGTCGCCGAGCGGAAGATGGAAGCGCCCGCTGCCGAGCGCGTAGAGTGCGGACGCGACGAGCGCGAGCGCGAGCGCGCCGACCACCCACGGCCAGGCCAGTGCCTGGCCATCGCGCGACAAGCCGATCGTGCGGTTCACCGCGTCGTGGCGAGCAAGGCGCGCATCTGGCCGATCGACGGGCGCCGGTGGTAGAGCCACTCGAAGGTCGCCGCGAGGCGCTCGTCGAGTCGGTAGTGCACGCGCTGCGGATGGAAGACCGCGGACAGCCACTCGATGCCGATCAGGCGGTTGAGCGCCGGCGGCGCGTCGAACCAGCCGAACGGCACGCGCGGAATCAGCAGCACGCGCCTCGCACGGACGGCGGGCAACCTGGACCAGACCGGGTGGCGGTCGAGCTGCGCGACGAACGAGGGGTCGCTCGCGAGGATCCAGTCGGGGCGCCAGGCGCTCACCTGCTCGAGCGAGACCAGCGCGAGGTTCGGCGCATCGACGCGCGCGACGTTGATCGCACCGACCTGGTCGAGCACCTCGGCGTTCAGGCCGGCGGAGGTGACGAGCCCCGCCGGGCCGCGCGCGAACAGCACCCGCGGCCGCTCGCCCTCGGCGAGGCCCGCGCGCAACTCGGCCGCCGCGTCGAGGATCGCTCGCGTGCCGCGCGCGAGGCTCTCCGCGCGCGCCGTCAGGCCCAGCGCGCTGCCCAGCCGGCGCAGCGTCGACTCGGTGCGCCCGAACGCGCCGTCCAGCAGCAGGTACGGAACGCCGGTTTGCCGCTGCACCTGGTCGGCCAGCGAGGAATAGGTCGGTGCGACCGCCCCGACGTCGACGATCAGCTCGGCACGCATCGCGAGCACCGATTCGAGCGCCGCCGTCGACCCCCGTCCGGTCAGCCGCCCGAGCTCGGGCAGCGTGGCGACCTCGGGCAACAGGAACGCGGCCTCGTCCGCGCGCAGCGCGCGCGTCCAGCCGAGCAGGCGATCGGGGGCGAGGCAATACAGGAAGACCGAGGCCGGCGCCCCGGCCGGGAAGACGCGCCGCGCGGCTGCGCCGATCGGAACGCGGCGCCCGGCATCGTCGACGAACGGGGACTGCGCGCTCGACCGCCCGGGCCGGGCAGCAGCCAGCGCCGCGGCGCTCGCGGCAAGGAGGCCGCGCCGTCGCGCCGGATCGGCAACGGCGACCGGGCGCGCGCCGGGCCGAAGCCCGGCGTCGGGCGCCCCGGCAGCGTCAACGCGGCGAACCGAATCCGTGCCGGGTGAGAATCGCCTGCCCATCGTCGGACAGGATAAACCATGCGAACCGCCACGCCGGCTCCGGTGCGCCGCGCATCACGGTCAGCCCGTACAGTGCGCCGACCGCCAGTTCCGGAGGGATCGCGACCGAGACGAGCTCGGGGAAGTCCCGGCGCGCGAGCAGCGCATTCGTGCAGTAGGTGAGGAAGATGTCGGCCTGCTTGCGTGCGACCAGGTCGCCATAGACGCTGCGGTCCGGCGGCGGCGGCGAGTCGGGCCCACCGGTGAGCTTCAGCGCCTTCGCTTCCAGCGCCTGGCGCGCCCCGGGGCGCAGCGCTTCCGCCCTGGCGAAGAGCTCGAACGCGTAGTCGCCGGAGGGGTCGGCCTTCGGCGTCGAGGTACCCAGGCGCACGGTCGGGTCGAGCATGCGTTCGAGCAGGTTGCCGGGCTGCGCGCCGACCTCGGAGCGCGTGAGTGCGCACAGCACGTTGCGCGTGAAGGGCAGCGGCGGCATCGCCTTGCCCGCAGCCGCCAGCGAGGCCGGATGCGCCATGTTCGCCGACGCGAACACTTCGGCGGCCTCGCCCTTCGCGATCCGGTCGCGCAGCAGGCCCGAGGCGCCGTAGACCGCCTCGATGCGCACCTGCTCGCGCCGCTCGAATTCGCGCGCGACCTCGTCGAGCGCAGCGCGCAGGCTGCCGGCGGCGTGAAGGCGGGCGGTCTGCGCGGCTGCGGGCGCCGGAGCGACCACGGGTGTCGCGGCGAGCGCGAGGACGGCGAGCAGGCGGCGCGCAGCGAACGAACGGTCGGGCATCATCGGAAACATCCCCGGGAGCGCGCGCGGCGCAGCCGGCCCGGCGCCGGCGGCTCGATCCTGGTGCGCGATCTGGGAGAATAGGCAGACCAGCCCCCCGAATCGATATGACGCGCCATGCATAAGTCATCCGGCATCATCGCCATCGAAATGCAGTACGCGCTCTCGGCGTCCGGCGGGGGACACCTGCGCAACCCCTTCTTCGAGGTGCTCGGCGCGATCCGGCACGAAGGCTCGATCGCGGCGGCCGCACGCAAGCTGGGCTTTTCGTACCGTCACCTGTGGGGTTACCTGAAGGAGCAGGAGAAGCGGCTCGACCGCCCGCTGGTCCACTGGGACAAGGGGCGCGCGGCGCGCCTGACCGAGTTCGCCGAGAAGCTGCTGTGGGCCGAGACGCGGATCCGGGCCCGGCTGGCGCCCGAGGTCGAGAACCTGGCCACCGAGATCGGCCGCGAGCTGTCGATCGCGTTCAACGACGCGGTGCAGATCACCGACTGCGTGGCCAGCCACGACCTGTCGCTGCCGCTGCTCAAGCGGCTGTGCCAGACCGAGCGCGAGTTGCTGCTGGACCTGCGCTACGAGGGCAGCCTCGAGGCGCTCAGGCAGCTGCGCCAGGGGCACTGCGCGTTCGCAGGCATACATCTGCCGCTTTCGCGGCCGGAGCTCGCGCAGCGCGGCTCGAAGGTGCACCGCGCATTCGGGCCGCTGTTGCGGCTCGGACGCGAGAAGCTGATTCGCGTCGCGCACCGCACGCAGGGCCTGTTCGTGGCGCAGGGCAATCCGCTCGGCGTGCGCGGCATCGAAGACCTGCCGCGGCTGCGATTCGTCAATCGCGCGCCCACCACCGGAACGCGCGCGCTGCTCGAGGAACTTCTCGCGCGCCACCGGATCGACCCCGCGTCGATCCACGGCTTCAACCACGAGGAAGCCAACCACCTCGCGGTCGCGGCAGCGGTCGCCTCGGGCGCCGCCGACGCAGGCTTCGGCATCCAGGCGGCCGCAACCGGCAAGAGCATCGACTTCGTTCCGCTCGTCATCGAGGACTACTTCCTCGTCTGCGAGCGCGAGACGCTCGATACGCCGGCCGCGCAGGCGATCGTCTCGCTGCTTTCATCCGACCACTGGCGCGAGCAGGTCGCAAGGCTGGCCGGCTACTCGGCGCAAGGTGCCGGCGAGATCGTTTCGCTCAGGCGCACGCTGCCCTGGTATCGGTAGCGAGACGGGAACGCCCGGGGCGCCGGTGCGACTGCGCGCGAGCCGCCAGAGGCGGAGCGCAGTCGGGGAAGGCTCGTTATAGATTTGTCTATATTTCCTTATCCGGAACCATCGAGGCAACCATGGTCTCACGGAGCAAGGGCGAAAACTTAGCCCTTCCAGACCCGTTATATCTGATCTAATATTGCCATACACCAACCCATCCGGCGCTCCGGAGGTCGATCCGTCATGGCAGCCAGGTTCCATCGGGCGCTCGCGCTCCTTCTCGCATCGGCCCTGCCGGCGGCCGCCGTGGCGGCCGACCTGACGGTATCGGCCGCGGCCAGCCTGACCAATGCGTTCCGGGAACTGGCGCCGCTGTTCGAGGGCGCGAACCCGGGTACCCGGGTGCAACTGAACTTCGGTGCCTCGGGCGCGCTGCTGCAGCAGATCGCGAAGGGCGCGCCGGCCGACGTGTTCGCCAGCGCCGACCAGGAAACGATGGACCAGGCCTCGAAGCTGGGCCTGGTGCAGCCCTTGCGACGGCGCGACTTCGCGTCCAATGCGCTGGTGGTGATCGTCCCCGCCACCGCAGCGAAGGTGCCCGGGGCCGCTGCCGACCTGGCGGACTCCGCCTATGCGCGCATCGCGATCGGCCTGCCCGCGAGCGTGCCGGTCGGGCGCTACACGAAGAGCGTGCTGGAGGCAGCCGGCCTGTGGAACGCGATCGAACCGAAGATGATCGGCGCGAACAACGTGCGCCAGGCGCTCGACTACGTCGCGCGCGCGGAGGTCGACGCCGGCTTCGTCTACGCGACCGACGCCGCGCTGATGCCGGAAAGGGTCAAGGTCGCACTGACGGTGCCGACCACGCGCCCGATCCGCTACCCGGTCGCGCCTTTGGCGGCGGCACCGAACGCGGCGATGGCGCAGCGCTTCGTCGAGTTCCTCACGAGCCCGGCGGCGCAGGCAGTGCTGGCGCGCTACGGTTTCGGCAGGCCCTGAGCGGCTGGCGACGCGATGGACGGCGCCTGGATCGCGTTGCTGCTGACGCTGAAGGTCGCGGGTTGCGCCACTGCGATCAACCTGCTTCTGGGAGTCGGCGTCGGCTACGCGATGGCGCACGGGCGCTTCCCCGGGCGCGACCTGCTCGACGCGGCGCTCACGCTTCCGATGGTGATGCCTCCGACGGTGCTGGGCTACTACCTGCTGGTCATCATCGGCAGCCACGGTCCGGTCGGTGCGTGGCTGCTCGAGCACTTCGGCATTCGGCTCATCTTTACCTGGCAGGCTGCGGTGATCGCCGCAACCGTGGTCTCGTTCCCGCTGGTGTTCAAGGCCGCGCGGGCGGCGTTCGAGCAGGTGGACCCGCAGTTCGAGGACGCGGCGCGCACGCTGGGCATCGGCGAGGCCGCCGTGTTCTTCCGCGTCTCGCTGCCGCTGGCATGGCGCGGCATCCTGGCTGGCCTGCTGCTGTCGTTCGCGCGCTCGCTCGGCGAGTTCGGCGCCACGCTGATGGTCGCAGGCAGCATCGCGGGCAAGACGCAGACGCTGTCGATCGCCGTCTACGAGGCAGTCCAGGCCGGGCAGGACGACGCAGCGAACTTCCTGGTTGCGGTCACCTCGATCGCCTGCATCGCAGTACTGCTGAGCGCGGGCCGGCTGGTGCCGGGACGCGTGACGGCTCGGACGTGAGGAGCGCGCAGTGATCTGGGACGTCGCGCTGCGCAAGCTCCTTCGGCATCGAGGTACGAGCTTCGAGCTCGACGTGCGCTTCGCCAGCGACGCCCCGCGCCTGGTGCTGTTCGGCCCTTCGGGCGCCGGCAAGACGCTCGCGCTGAAGACGATCGCCGGCATCGTGCGGCCCGACGCCGCGCGCGTCTGCGTGGCGGGCCGGGTACTTCACGACACCGGCCGCGGAGTGCGGCTTTCCCCGCAGCAGCGGCGCCTGGGCTACCTGTTCCAGGACTACGCGCTGTTCCCGCACCTGACCGTACGCCAGAACATCGCGTTCGGCCGTCGGACCGGCTGGCTCAACCCTGGCCGCACGCGCGCCGACGAGGCCGTCGAGCGCTGGCTCGCCGCGTTTCGCCTCGAAGCGGTCGGCGACCACCATCCGCACCAGCTCTCGGGCGGGCAGCGCCAGCGAACCGCGCTGGCGCGTGCGCTGGTCAACGAGCCGTCGGCGCTGCTGCTCGACGAGCCGTTCGCCGCCCTGGACATGGGGCTGCGCGAGCGGCTGCGCTGCGAGCTGGTCGAGCTGCAGCGCGAACTCGAACTGCCCCTGCTGCTGATCACGCACGACCTCGGCGACGTGCGTGCCCTGGACGCCGACGTGATCCACCTGCAGCGCGGCCGGGTGGTCGAGGACGCAGCGGCGCCGCAGGCGTGCCACGCCTGACGATCCGCACTGTGCGGGCAGCGCGGCGCCGCGCCGGGTGCATCGGATCCGCGATTGCCGCGTTGTGGAGACTGCGACGAACTCCCGGTATGCTTGCCCGGCCCTGCCGAGGCGCCCGGATCGGAAACCCAGGTCGATGACACGCAAGCGAAGCAAGAACCCGCGGCTCGAAGTCAGGGGTTCGCTGTGGATCACCGCAGACGGTGAAAGCCTGGGCGGGCACGGCCGCATGGCGCTGCTTCGCGCCGTGGCCGAGCAGGGTTCGATCACGCAGGCGGCCAAGGCCTTCGGGATGAGCTACAAGGCGGCCTGGGACGCGATCGACGCAATGAACCGCGTCGCCGGCGAAGACCTGGTGGAGCGCAGCGCGGGCGGCCGCGGCGGCGGCTCGACGCGGCTCACCGAGCATGGCTGGCGCCTGCTCGATCGCTACGCGCAGATCGACGCCGTGCACCAGCGCTTCGTGAGCCTGCTCACCGACGAAGCGTTCGACCTGTCGCAGCCGTTCTCGGTCCTGAACGTGCTCAACCTGAAGACCACCGCGCGCAACCAGTTCATCGGGACGGTGACCGCGATGCGCTCGGGCGCCGTCAACGACGAAGTGGAGCTCACGCTACCCGGCGGCACGCGACTGGTGGCGATCGTGACCCGTGAGAGCGTCGATGCGCTGGGGCTGCGGACCCAGCAGCCTGCCGTCGCGCTGATCCAGGCCGCCAACGTGGTGCTGGCTACCGACATCGGGCAGGCGAAGCTGTCGACGCGCAACCAGTTGCACGGAACCATCCGGTCGATCCGGCCCGGCGCCGTGAATGCCGAGGTCTCGCTGGACATCGACAGCGGCGGGCAGATCGTGGCCATCGTCACCGAGGCGAGCGTCAGGCAGATGGAGCTCGCCCCGGGCGTGCGCGCCGCCGCGCTGATCAAGGCGCCGGACGTGATCCTTGCCGCGGCCACCTGAGGGGGCGCGCACACAGCGCGAAAAAAAACCGAGCGTCGGGATTTGGGCTTCCTTCGCTCGGCGAGGCGGAGACAACGGTGAGACCCCATGCCGGCCGCGCCTGCGCGACAGCGGCTAAGGGTAAACACTAATAACGCTACGCCCCCCGAGAACGGAAAGCAAATCTCCCGGGCCGCGGGAGGGTCATCGGCGGCCCGGCCCCGATCAGGATCAGGTGTTCTGCACCACGATCGACGGGATCTTCAGGCTCATGTCGCGCGCCTTCTCGGCGATCTTGACCGCGACGCGGCGGGCGATCTGCCGGTAGATCGCGGCGACCGGGCCGTCGGGGTCGGCGACGACCGTCGGCTTGCCCGAGTCGGCCTGCTCGCGGATCTTGATGTCGAGCGGCAATCCGCCCAGGTACTCGACGTCGTATTCCTTCGACATCCGCTCGCCGCCGCCCTGGCCGAAGATGTGCTCGACGTGGCCGCAGTTCGAGCACACGTGCATCGCCATGTTCTCGACGATGCCCAGGATGGGAACGCCGACCTTCTCGAACATCTTCAGGCCCTTGCGCGCGTCGAGCAGCGCGATGTCCTGCGGCGTGGTCACGATGACCGCGCCGGTCACCGGGATCTTCTGCGCCAGCGTCAGGTGGATGTCGCCGGTGCCCGGCGGCATGTCGATGACCAGGTAGTCGAGGTCGCGCCAGTTGGTGTCGCGCAGCAGCTGCTCGAGCGCCTGCGTGACCATCGGGCCGCGCCAGACCATCGGCGTGTCGAGGTCGATCATGAAGCCGATCGAGCTGGCCTGGATGCCGTGGCCTTCCATCGGCTCGAGCGTCTTGCCGTCGCGCGACTCGGGGCGCCCGGTGATGCCGAGCATCGTCGGCTGCGACGGGCCGTAGATGTCGGCGTCGAGCATGCCGACGCTCGCGCCCTCGGCGGCCAGCGCCAGCGCGAGGTTGACCGCGGTCGTGCTCTTGCCGACGCCGCCCTTGCCCGAGGCGACGGCGATGATGTTCTTGACGCCGGGCAGCGTCTTGACCCCGCGCTGCACCGAGTGCGCAACGATCTTCTGGTAGACGTTGGCCGAGACGTTGGTGACGCCCGGCAGCGCGCGCAGCGCGGCGACGACCTGCCGGCGGATCGGCTCGATCTGGCTGCGCGCCGGGTAGCCGAGCTCGACGTCGACCGCCACCTCGCCCCCCTCGACCCGGACGTTGCGCGCCTCGCGGCTCGCGACGAGGTCCTTCTGGGTGTTGGGATCGACGACGCCCTTCAGGGCCTCGTTCACCTGCTCGACGGTCACGCTCATGGCTGCACTCGGGATGTTGGAGGAATCTGCGAAGACGGAAAGTCTAATCGAAGCCGGACTGGCGCCCTGCCGATACCCCGGAAGGCGTCAGGCCCCCTGCTAGACTGAGAGGTTTACGCGGATCCGCCCCTGCCTGCGCCACCCATGACCGCCCCTGCCCGAACGCTCTTCGTGACGACCGCGCTGCCGTACGCGAACGGCCCGTTCCACATCGGCCACATCATGGAGTACATCCAGGCCGACATCTGGGTGCGCTTCCAGCGGATGCGCGGGCACACGGTGCACTTCGTCGGCGCCGACGACGCGCACGGCGCGCCGATCATGATCGCGGCCGAGAAGGAGGGCCTGAGCCCGCAGGCCTTCGTCGCGCGCATCGCAGCCGGCCGCAAGGCCTACCTCGACGGCTTTCACATCAGCTTCGACCACTGGCACAGCACCGACTCGCCCGAGAACACCGAGCTGTCGCAGTCGATCTACCGCGGGCTGAAGGCCAACGGCCTGATCGACGTGCGCCGGATCGAGCAGTTCTTCGACCCGGTCAAGGGGATGTTCCTTCCCGACCGGTACATCAAGGGCGAGTGCCCGAGTTGCGGCGCGAAGGACCAGTACGGCGACTCCTGCGAAGTGTGCGGATCGGTCTACTCGCCGACCGAGCTGAAGAACCCGTACTCGGCGCTCTCCGGCGCGCAGCCGGAATTGCGCTCGTCCGACCACTACTTCTTCCGCCTGTCCGACCCGCGCTGCCAGGCGTTCCTGCGCGAGTGGACCGCCGGCACCGACCGGCACGGGGAGCCGCGACTGCAGCCCGAGGTGCTGGCGAAGGCGCAGGAGTGGCTCGGCGTCGGCGAGGAAGGCGGCTCGCTCGCCGACTGGGACATCTCGCGCGACGCGCCCTACTTCGGCATCGAGATCCCCGACGCGCCGGGCAAGTACTTCTACGTCTGGCTCGACGCGCCGATCGGCTACCTGGCGTCGCTGAAGGCGCACTGCGCGAAGCGCGGCATCGACTTCGACGCGCTGCTGGCCGACCCGGCCACCGAGCAGGTGCACTTCATCGGCAAGGACATCATCTACTTCCACGTGCTGTTCTGGCCGGCGACGCTGAAGTTCGGCGGGCACAAGACGCCCGATCGGGTCAACGTGCACGGCTTCATCACGGTCAGCGGCGAGAAGATGAGCAAGAGCCGCGGCACCGGGATCTCGCCGCTGCGCTACCTCGAGATCGGGATGAACCCGGAGTGGCTGCGCTACTACATCGCGGCCAAGCTCAACGCGCGGGTCGAGGACGTCGACTTCAACCCGGACGACTTCGTCGCGCGCGTGAACAGCGACCTGGTCGGCAAGTACGTCAACATTGCGAGCCGTGCCGCGACATTCGTCAACCGGTTCTTCGACGGCAAGCTGGCTGCGCTCGCCGCCGACCCGGCCGATCCGCAGGCGCACCGCGTCGCCGGGCTCGCAGCCGAGGTGGCCGCGGCCTACGAGGGGCGCGAGTTCGGCCGTGCGATCCGGCTGATCATGGGCTACGCCGACGAGGTCAACCAGTACTTCGACGCGCACAAGCCCTGGGAGCTCGCCAAGGACCCGGCGCGGCGCGACGCGCTGCACGAGGTCTGCTCGCGCTGCCTGGTCGCGTTCCATCGCCTGACGATCCTGCTGAAACCGATCCTGCCGGCGACCGCGGCGCGCGTCGAAGCTTTCTTCGGCACGCCCGACCTGCGCTGGGACGACCTCGGCGTGCGCGCCGGCGCCGCCTCGCCGGCGCGCGCGATCGGCCGCTACGAGCACCTGATGACGCGCGTCGACCCGAAGACCTTCGACGCGCTGTTCGAGCCACCGCAGCCGGCGACCGCCGGGGCGGCCGAGATTCCCGCCAGCGCCGCCCCGATCTCGATCGACGACTTCGCGCGCATCGACCTGCGGATCGCGCGCATCGTCGCCGCGGAGGCGGTCGAGGGGTCCGACAAGCTGCTGCGGCTCACGCTCGACGTCGGCGAAGGGCGGCTGCGCAACGTCTTCTCCGGCATCAAGGCCGCCTACGATCCGGCCCGCCTGGTCGGCAGGCTGACGGTGCTCGTGGCCAACCTGGCGCCGCGCAAGATGAAGTTCGGCGTCTCCGAGGGGATGGTGCTGTCGGCGTCGGCCGACGACGCGGGGTCGCCTTCGGGGCTGTACCTGCTCGACGCCGACGAGGGCGCGCAGCCGGGAATGAAGGTCAGGTGAATCCCGGCGCGACCGCTGGCGCGGCCGCGCCGCCTACCCACCCTTGAGCAGGTTCGGGTCCGGCGAGCGGCTGGTGCGCACGACGCGCCCGTCCGCGCCGAGGTGCGCGTGGAACATCTCGGTGGCGACGACGTCTCCCTTGACCCGCCAGGTCCAGACGACCTCGCTCCGGGCGGGGAACGACTCCTCCGAGCCGGGCTTGCCGAGCAGCCGTCGCAGGTCGTCGCGGCTCATCCCGGGCTGGACCCGCGCGAGGTTCTCGGGTGCCAGCGCGTTCTTCATGCCGCGGTACAGGCCGTCGGGGCCGATCTCGACCATCCAGGTCTCGAAGCCTTCGGGACCGCGCGCGTACTCGAACACCCGGCTTCCGTCGCTCTCCTCCCAGATCGTGCCCGGCTTGCCCATCAGCTTGCGCACGTCCTCGACGGTGGACTGCCCCGGGCGCAGCTCGCGCTGCGCGATCAGGTCGCAGGCGCCCACCAGCGCGAGCATCGAGCACAGCCAGCCGGTCAGGATCGAACGCTTCATGAACGCCTCCTCGGATCGGCGCAAGTATCGTCGAATTCGCGACGCCGGGCAGCCCCTCGGGATCGCTTAGAATCGCGCTCTGGAGAATCCGCCATGTATCAATCCGAGATCACCCGCTTCCTGGCCGAGCTCAAGCAGAAGAATCCCCGGCTCGAGGAGTCCCAACGCCAGGGTCGCGCGCTGCTCTGGGATCGCCCGCAGGATGCCGAGACCGCGCGACGCAATCGCGAGTCGCGGGTCGCGCCGCAGGCGTACGTCTACTACCCGAAAGACTTCACTTGAACCCCGTGCACGCCGATCCCCGGCTCGACGAGCCGGCGTCGGCCGCCGGCGAGGAAGCGCACCGCGCAGAGCCCGAGCAGCTCGAACTGAAGGTGGTCGCGCGGCTCTACGGCGAGCCGCTGGTCCAGCTGCCGCAGGACCTCTACATCCCGCCCGACGCGCTCGAGGTCTTCCTCGAGACCTTCGAGGGGCCGCTGGACGTGCTGCTCTACCTGATCCGGCGCCAGAACTTCAACATCCTCGACATCCCGATGGCCGAGGTGACGCGCCAGTACCTCGCCTACATCGAGGAGATCCGCACACGCAACCTCGAGCTCGCGGCCGAGTACCTGCTGATGGCCGCCCTGCTGATCTCGATCAAGTCGCGGATGCTGCTGCCGATGAAGAAGGCCGACAGCGGCGAGGAAGTCGAAGACCCGCGCGCCGAGCTCGCGCGGCGGCTGATCGAGTACGAGCGCATCAAGTTCGGCGCGCAGCAGCTCGACGCGATCCCGCAGCTCGGGCGCGACTTCCTGCCCGCACAGGCCTGGATCGAGCACGCGATCGCCACCCGGCTCCCCGAGGTGCATCCGGTCGACCTGCAGAGCGCCTGGGCCGACATCCTGCGCCGCGCGCGACTGACGCAGCACCACCGGATCAGCCGCGAGGAGCTGTCGGTGCGCGAGTACATGACCTTCGTGCTGCGCAAGCTGCAGGACCGGCGCTTCGCCGAGTTCGAGGACCTGTTCGAGGTCGAGCGCGGGATCCCGGTGGTGGTCGTCACGTTCATCGCGCTGCTCGAGCTGGCGCGCGAGTCGCTGATCGAGATCACGCAGGCCGAGGCGTTCGCACCGATCTACGTGCGGCTCGCCTACCAGCCGAGCTGAGGGCGCGCCGCGCGATGGCGCCGACCGTCCGCCGCGCCGTCTCGCTGAAGACGCTGAACAGCTTCGGCGTCGAGGCGCGCGCCGAGCGCCTGGTCGAACTCGGCGCCGCGGCGGACGTGCCCGCTGCGCTCGAGCTGGTGCGCGAGCATCCGCCGGCGCTGGTGCTCGGCGGCGGCAGCAACCTGCTGCTCACCCGCGACCCGCCGGGCACCGTGCTGCGGGTGATGCTCGGCGGCCGGCGCCTTCTCGCCGAAACCGGCGACGACGTGCTGGTCGAGGCAGCGGCCGGCGAGAACTGGCACGCGTTCGTCGGCTGGACGCTCGCGCAGGGCCTCGGCGGCCTCGAGAACCTGTCGCTGATCCCGGGCAGCGTCGGCGCGAGTCCCGTCCAGAACGTCGGCGCCTACGGCGTCGAGGTCCGCGACTGCTTCGATTCGCTTGACGCGGTGTCGCTGCGCGACGGCGCGGCGCGGCGCTTCGACGCCTCCGACTGCGCATTCGGCTATCGCGACAGCGTGTTCAAGCGCCCCGGCGGCTCGCAGTGGCTGATCACCGCGGTGCGCTTCAGGCTGTCGCGCGCGCCGCGGCTGAAGCTCGACTATGGCGAGTTGCGCGAAGAGCTGCGCGCGCTCGGCGTCGCTTCGCCCGGCGCGCGCGACGTCGCCGACGCCGTCTGCGCGATCCGCCGGCGCAAGCTGCCCGACCCGGCATCGATCGGCAACGCCGGCAGCTTCTTCAAGAATCCGGTCGTCGATCGCGCACGAGCCGATCGGCTGCGGGCGGCGAATCCCGGCATGCCGGTCTACCCGGGCACCTGCGCCACCGACGCCAAGCTCTCGGCGGCGTGGATGATCGAGCGCTGCGGCTGGAAGGGCTACCGCGACGGCGACGCGGGGGTGCACGAACGGCACGCGCTGGTCCTGGTGAATCACGGCAACGCCAGCGGCGCGCAGATCCTGGCACTGGCCGAGCGGATCCGCGAGTCGGTCAGGCAACGCTTCGGCGTCGAGCTGGAGCGCGAGCCCGTCGTCGTCTGAGGAATCGACCGGGCCGTCCCCGCTATAATTCGGGGTTTCCTGCAGGGGCGGTCATGGACGACGAGCAACAGAACGAACACCACGCGCTGCTGGCCTGGATCCTCGGCATCGCGGTGACGATCGCGGTCGCGGTCGCGGTGCTCGCCGGGATCATGGCCGCGGTGGGCGGCTCGGGTCCGGCCGCCAGGTCGGCGTTGCCCGCGAGCGGCGCGGCGCAGGCTGGCGGCGCCGCGCAAGCCGGCGCCACGACGAGCGGCGGCGCTGCCGCGGCGACCGAAGTCGACGTCGCGCCGACGCTGGCCACCGGGCCCGGCTACCCGGCGCTGTTGAGCTTCCATTTCGACACCGGCAAGTCCGAATTGCCGGCCGACGCTGCGGCCCAGCTGGCTGCGATTGCCGACTGGGCCAAGGGCAACGCTTCGGCGAAGGTCGGCGTTTCGGGATTCCACGACAAGCACGGCGACGCCGCCGCCAATGCGCTGCTCGCCCGCAACCGTGCGGTCGCGACGCGCGAGGCGCTGCTCGCCGCCGGCGTGCCGGCCGAGCGCATCGTGATGGTCAAGCCCCAGGAGACCACCGGCGGCAGCGACGACCGCGAGGCGAGGCGCGTCGACGTCTACCCCGCCCAGTGAGCCCTCGCCGGTGCGGGCGCTTCGCGCTCGCACCGTGGGTCGCGGGTGCTCAGGACGCGCGACGGAACACCCAGGTGTCGCCGGTCGAGGCCGCGGGCACGAACCGGTACCCGTCCGCGTCGAAGGCCTTCAGCTGCTGCGGATCGTCGATCCGGTGTTCGATCGCGAAGCGCGCCATCCGACCGCGCGCCCGCTTGGCCGCGAAGCTGACCACCTTCCAGGCGCCGCCCCGGGATTCCTGGAACACCGGCTGGACGACCGGATGACGGAGCGCCGTCGGGGCGACCGCCCTGAAATACTCGACCGAGGCAAGGTTCACGAGCACCGGGTGTCGGTGCGAGGCGAGGTCGGCGTCGATCGATCGCGCGATCCGCTCGCCCCAGAACGCGTACAGATCCGGCCCGCGCTCGTTGGCCAGCCGCGTGCCCATCTCGAGGCGATACGCCTGCATCAGGTCGAGCGGGCGCAGCACCCCGTAGAGTCCCGACAGGATGCGCAGGTGCGCCTGCGCCCACTCGAGGCCGCGCGCGTCGAGGCTGCGCGCGTCGAGCCCATCGTAGACGTCGCCGTCGAACGCGAGCACCGCCTGCCTGGCGTTGCGCGGCGAGAATGGCGTCTTCCAGTTCGCGTAGCGCGCCACGTTCAGCCCGGCCAGCGTGTCGCTGATCGACATCAGCGAGGCCAGCTGCGCGACGTCGAGGCGCCTGAGTCGCTCGACGAGCTTGCGCGATTGGGCGAGGAAGGCTGGGCGGCTATGCCGGTCGACGTCGAGCGGCGTGTCGAAGTCGAGCGTCTTGGCGGGCGAGAGAACGATCAGCATCGGGGACGGGCAGGCGCGTGAAGGCCGCGATCATGTCATGAAAGCAGTGCTCGACACCAACGTGTGGCTGGACTGGCTGGTCTTCGGCGACCCCGGCGTCGCCGCGATCGTGCGCGGCGTCGAGCGCGGCGCGCTCCGCGTGCTGGGCAGCGACGAAACCCGCGCCGAGTTGCTCGACGTCATCGGGCGCCCGCTGTTCGGCCTGGACGGGCGCGCGCGCGCCGACGCGGCGGCCGCGTACGACCGCTGGGTGCGGCCGTGCGCGAGCGCGCCGGCCTGCGCGCTCGCGTGCCGGGACCGCGACGACCAGAAGTTCGTCGACCTGGCGGTCGCCGAGCGGGCCGACTGGCTCGTGACGAAGGACAAGGCGGTGCTGGCGCTGGCGCGCCGCGCCGCGCGCCTTCACGCGCTGTCGATCGTGCGGCCGGATGCGGCGTCGCTGCGCGCGGTGCTATCGGGCGACGCGGCGAACCTATAATCGTGCACCGGAGGACCCTGGCCGCCATGAACGCCCCGCACAGTCTCTCACCGCCGCCGATCGAGACCCGGCTGCCGAAGGTGGGCACGACGATCTTCACCGTGATGTCGGCGCTGGCCGCGGAGAAGAACGCGGTCAACCTGGGCCAGGGCTTCCCCGATTTCGACTGCGACCCGCGCCTGGTCGATGCGGTGACGCAGGCGATGCGCGCGGGGCTGAACCAGTACCCGCCGATGGCCGGCGTCCCCGAGCTGCGCCGCGCGGTCGCCGACAAGATCGCCCGGACCTGCCAGGCGCGCTACGACTGGAACCACGAGATCACGATCACGGCTGGCGCGACCCAGGCGATCTTCACCGCAGTGCTGGCGATCGTGCGTCCCGGCGACGAAGTGATCGTGATCGAGCCCGTCTACGACAGCTACATCCCGAACATCGAGCTCGCCGGAGGCAAGGCGGTCACGGTCCCGATGGACTCCGCGTTCCGCGTGCCGTGGGCTGCGGTGCGCGCGGCGGTGACGCCGCGCACCCGCGCGATCATGGTCAATTCGCCGCACAACCCGAGCGCAACGATCCTGCGCGATGCCGACATGCGCGAGCTCGAGTCGATCGTCGTCGAGCACGGCCTGTTCGTGATCTCCGACGAGGTCTACGAGCACATGGTCTACGACGGCGAGCCGCACCAGTCGGTCAGCCGCTATCCGCTGCTGGCCTCGCGCGCGTTCGTCGTTTCGTCGTTCGGCAAGACCTTCCACGTGACCGGGTGGAAGGTCGGCTATTGCGCGGCGCCCGCCACGCTGACGGCCGAGTTCCGCAAGGTCCACCAGTTCAACGTGTTCTCGGTGAACACGCCGGTCCAGCACGGGCTGGCCGCCTACATGACGGATCCGGCGCCGTGGCAGGGCCTGTCGGCCTTCTACCAGCGCAAGCGCGACCTGTTTCGCGCCGGGCTCGCCACGACGCGCTTCAGGCTGCTGCCCTGCGAGGGCACCTATTTCCAGGTGGTCGACTACGGGGCGATCTCGGACATGGGCGAGAACGACTTCGCCCGGTGGCTGACGTCCGAGATCGGCGTGGCGGCGATTCCGCTGTCGGCGTTCTACGAAACGCCGGTCGAGAACCGCGTCGTGCGCTTCTGCTTCGCAAAGACCGACGAGACGCTGAAGCTGGCGCTCGAGCGCCTCGCCAGGCTGTAGGCGCGGGGCGCCGCCGCGCGCCCGGCGGGCGTCGCAGCCCGGCCCCACCGGGGGCGTCGGCGGCTCAGGCGGCCGTCTGGTCGTCCTTCGGTTGGTCTTGCGCCGCCTCGTCAGCTGCGGATTCGGCCTGGTCGGACGCCTCGCCCTGGGCACCCTGCTCGGCCTTGCGCTTGAGCTTCTCCTCTTTCTTCTGCTTCTTGGCGAGCTCGCGCTGCCTCTTTGCGAATGCGTAGTTCGGTTTTGCCAATCTGCGATCTCCCCTTCCGGTAGTCGGGACGCGTTCCCGACCGCCATTGTCGCGACTCTTTGGCCGCGGCGCCACCCGGCCCGACGGACTCGATCGGACGGACTCGGTCGGGCAGGCCCCGCCGGGATCGCCAGCGCCCGGCGCCCTCCCGACACGCGGGCGCCTGCGACCGGGCCGGCGAGTCAGTCCACGATCCGGCGCCGCAGCGCCTTGACCTGCCCGTGGCGGACCTTCTCGTCGACGCGCCGGGCGCGGGCGCCGGCACTGGGGCGCGTCGCGACCCGCTTCGGCGGCTCGCGCGCCGCGAGGTCGACCAGCGCCTGCAGGCGCGCGATCGCGTCCTCGCGATTGCGCTCGAGACTGCGGAAGCGCTGCGCCTTGATGACGACCACGCCATCGGCAGAGATGCGACGATCGTCGAGGTCGCGCAGCCGCTGCTTGACCGCCGCGGGCAGCGACGAGGCCGCGATCGGGAAGCGCAGCTGCACCGCGTTGGACACCTTGTTGACGTTCTGTCCTCCGGCGCCCTGCGCACGGATCGCGGTGAACTCGACCTCGTCCTCGCGCACCCTGGGCGAGCGCACCGGCGTGCTCATCGACGCCTCGCGTTCAGCAACACGGCGGCAGAGGCGCCCGCCGGCAGCCCCCGGGACGGCGCGCCGCCGGGTGCCGTCGCATCGATCCGTTCCGCGGTTTCACTTCCCTTGCCTGCGCGTGCGTGTCGAGGGCGCGAGGATAGCCGCGGTCGACCCCGCTGTCATCCTCGCGGACCGGCGCTCAGGGCGCCGCTGCGTCGGGTATCAGCACCAGCAGGTCGGTCGTACCGACGTCCTGGCCGGCCTGGAACAGCAGCGTGCTGACCTGCCCGCGGTGGTGCGTCTGGTGGTTGAAGAAGTGCACCATCAGGCTCGCCATCGGCCGGCGAGACACGACCCCCTTCAGGTTCGCGTACTCGAGCACTTCGGCGAGATCGCCGTCGCTGAGCCCGTCGACCCACTCGAGGATCGTCGCGTCGAGACGCCGTCGCAACTCGCGCAACTCGGCGAGGTCGGCGGCGAGTTGCTGGCGCAGCGATTCGGGCTGCGCGATTTCCCGGACCGGATCGAGCGCCACGTGACGGGCCGGGTGCGTCGCGAAGCGCTTCAGCCAGACGATGTCCCCGACCGCGAGGTGATTCAGCGTGCCCAGGATCGAGCCGAAGAACGCCCCGCGGTCGGCGGCGAGCGCCTGCGCGTCGAGCTGCGCGGCGGCGTCGTAGACCTTCGTGTTCATCCACTCGTTGTAGCGGGCCATCAGCCCGAAATGCTCGCGCAGGCTCACCGGTCGCTCCCGTTCAGGTCGTCACGTCCTTCAGCAGCGGCGTATCGTGCGCCACGAGGAATTCCTCGGCGGTCTCGATGATGAAGTAGCGGAACGCCTCGGCCGCGGGCGAGAGCACCTTCGACAGCAGGTGCACCACGTTCCAGCTGCGCATCACCGGCGTGCCCTCGACCGCCAGCACGTGCATCAGGCCGCTGCGCACTTCGAGCCCGATCGTGTGCAGCGACAGGAAGCTGATGCCCATCCCGGCGATCACCGCCTGCTTGATCGTCTCGTTGCTCGACATCTCCATCGTGATGCGCGGCTCGAACTGGTGCGCCTTGAAGAACGCCTCCATCACGCTGCGCGTGCCCGAGTCGGGCTCGCGCACGATGAACGGGTACGGCGCGAGCGCCTGCACCGGCGGATGTCCGACGCGCAGCAGCGGATGGCCCGGCGGGCAGACGAACACCAGCGGATGCGCGGCGAACGGCTCGGCGCGCGCGGCAACTTCCTTCGGCGGGCGCCCCATCACGGCGAGATCGACCTCGCTCGACTGCAGCAGGCGCACCAGCTCCTCGCGGTTCGCCGACACCCGCAGGCGCACGTCGACGCCCGGATGCTGCTCGCGAAAGCGCGCCAGCAGGTGCGGCACGAAGTACTTGGCGGTGCTCACCATGCCGATCGTCAGCAGGCCGGTCTCGAGGCGCTTGAAGCGCGCCATCGCGTCGTCGGCCTCCTTGAGCGTGGCGATCAGCCGGCGCGCGTAGACGAGGAAGTACTCGCCGGCGGTGGTGAGCGAGACCTTGCGGCCCTCACGCTCGAACAGCGCCAGGCCGACCCGCTCCTCGAGCTCCTTCACCTGCATCGTGACCGCCGGCGGCGTCAGGTGCATCGATTCGGCCGCGCGCACGAAGCTCAGGTGGCGCGCCACCTCGGCGAAGACCTTGAGCTGCCTGAAAGTGATGTTGCTCATTCAGAGATTGCTGAATTTGGAGGAAATAATATCTGAATTTTGCTTATTCCAGAACAGCCCTATCGTTCGGCCATCGCGCTGCCCACACCTGGCCGGCAGCAATTCCAGCGGAGAGACCACCGTGAACCAGATCGTCGACGAAGGCCTGATCACCGACTCGAAGAAGCGCTATGCGGCCGGCGTGTTGAAGTACCGGCAGATGGGGTACTGGGACGGCGACTACGTCCCGAAGGACACCGACGTGATCTGCCTGTTCCGGATCACGCCGCAGGAGGGCGTCGACCCGATCGAGGCGGCGGCCGCCGTGGCCGGCGAGTCGTCGACGGCGACCTGGACCGTGGTCTGGACCGACCGGCTGACCGCCTGCGACGACTACCGGGCGAAAGCCTACAAGGTCGAGCAGGTGCCGAACAACCCCGGCCAGTACTTCGCGTGGATCGCCTACGACCTGTCGCTGTTCGAGGAAGGCTCGATCGCCAACATGACGGCGAGCCTGATCGGCAACGTGTTCGGCTTCAAACCCCTGAAGGCGCTGCGGCTGGAGGACATCCGCGTGCCGGTGGCCTACGTCAAGACGTTCAAGGGCCCGCCCACCGGCCTGGTGGTCGAGCGCGAGCGCCTCGACAAGTACGGCCGTCCGCTGCTGGGCGCCACCGTCAAGCCGAAGCTGGGCCTGTCGGGCCGCAACTACGGCCGCGTCGTCTACGAGGGCCTGAAGGGCGGCCTCGACTTCATGAAGGACGACGAGAACATCAACTCGCAGCCGTTCATGCACTGGCGCGACCGTTTCCTGTACGTGATGGAAGCGGTCAACAGGGCGAGCGCGGTCACCGGCGAGGTCAAGGGCAGCTACCTGAACGTGACCGCCGCGACGATGGAAGACATGTACGAGCGCGCCGAGTTCGCCAAGGAGCTCGGCTCGGTGATCGTCATGATCGACCTGGTGATCGGCTACACCGCGATCCAGTCGATGGCGAACTGGGCACGCAAGAACGACATGATCCTGCACATGCACCGTGCGGGCCACAGCACCTACACGCGGCAGAAGAGCCACGGCGTGAGCTTCCGCGTGATCGCCAAATGGCTGCGGCTGGCCGGCGTCGACCACCTGCACACCGGCACCGCGGTCGGCAAGCTCGAGGGCGATCCGCTGACCGTGCAGGGCTACTACAACGTCTGCCGCGACAGCGTCACCCGGATGGACCTGCCGCGCGGGATCTACTTCGACCAGGACTGGGCCGGCCTGCGCAAGGTGATGCCGGTCGCCTCGGGCGGGATCCACGCCGGGCAGATGCACCAGCTGATCGACCTGTTCGGCGACGACGTGGTGCTGCAGTTCGGCGGCGGCACGATCGGCCACCCGCAGGGCATCCAGGCCGGCGCGGTCGCCAACCGCGTCGCGCTCGAGGCGATGGTCAAGGCGCGCAACGAAGGCCGCAACCTCCTCGAGGAAGGCCCGGCCATCCTGCGGCAGGCGGCGGCGCACTGCGGGCCGCTGAAGGCGGCGCTCGACACCTGGAAGGACGTGAGCTTCAACTACGCGTCGACCGACAGCAGCGACTACGCGGTCACGCCGGCCACCGCCGCCTGACACCACGAATCCATACCGGCATCGAAGACACCCGGGAGCACCGAACCATGATGACGAACCCCACCGGCCGGCTGACGCAGGGACAGTTCAGCTTCCTGCCCGACCTCACCGACGCCGAGATCGCGATGCAGGTCGAGTACGGGCTGAACAAGGGCTACGCGTGGAGCGTCGAGTACACCGACGATCCGCATCCGCGCAACACCTACTGGGACATGTACGGCCAGCCGATGTTCGACCTGAAGGACGCCGCCGGCGTGATGATGGAGCTGGCCGGCTGCCGCAAGGCGTTCCCGAACCACTACATCCGGATGCTGGCGTTCGACTCGAGCACGGGGGTCGAGTCGATCGCGATGAGCTTCATCGTGAACCGGCCGAAGAGCGAGCCCGGCTTCGCGCTCGACCGCGTCGAGACCGCCGGGCGCACTCAGCGCTACGCGCTGCGCGCCTACGCGACCGACCGGCCCGAGAACGAGCGCTACTGAGCGCCGCGCGCCCCGCCTGGCCAACCAGCGATCGAGCCGACCATGAGCGCCCCGCTGTACCGGATTCCCGGCACTACGCCCGCGTCGGGCGACCCGACGGCGGCCGCACAGGCGACGCCGGGCGCCGCTTCGGCCCAGGCGGCGCCAGACGCCGCGCCGCTGCCGCGCACCGTCGCCGAAGTGCTGGCGAGCAGCCAGGTCGAGACGGTGCTCGACGAGCTCGACCGCGACCTGGTGGGGCTCGCGCCCGTCAAGCAGCGCATCCGCGACATCGCCGCGCTTCTGGTCATCGACAAGCTGCGCCTGAACCTGGGGCTCGCCGCCCAGTCGCCGTCGCTGCACATGAGCTTCACCGGCAATCCCGGCACCGGCAAGACGACGGTGGCGATGCGCATGGCGCAGATCCTGCACCGGCTGGGTTACGTGCGCAAAGGCCACCTCGTGGCGGTGACCCGCGACGACCTCGTCGGCCAGTACATCGGGCACACGGCGCCGAAGACGCGCGAAGTGCTGAAGAAGGCGATGGGCGGCGTTCTGTTCATCGACGAGGCGTACTACCTGTACCGGCCCGAGAACGAGCGCGACTACGGCCAGGAAGCCATCGAGATCCTGCTGCAGGTGATGGAAAACCAGCGTGACGACCTGGTCGTCATCCTGGCCGGCTACGCCGACCGGATGGACACCTTCTTCCGCAGCAACCCCGGGATGAGTTCCCGCATCGCGCACCACCTCGACTTCCCCGACTACACGGAAGGCGAGCTGCTGGCGATCGCCGAGCGCATGCTCGCCCAGCAGAACTACCGGTTCGGCGCCGGAGCGCGCGAGGCGTTCGCGCAGTACCTGGCGCTGCGCGTGACCCAGCCGCACTTCGCCAACGCGCGCAGCGTGCGCAACGCGCTCGATCGCGCGAGGCTGCGCCAGGCCAGCCGCCTGTTCGCCGATCGCCACCGCGAGCTGTCGCTGGACGAACTCTGCACGATCGCCGAGGCCGACATCCGCGCCAGCCGCGTGTTCGCCGCGCCGACGGCGCAGTCCACTGCCGACGCGGAATCCGGCGACGGATCCCGCTGGCTAGCCGGGGGAGCACGATGAAACCGACCGACCTGCACGACTGGCTCGCGACGCAGCCGCCCGCGCTCGCCGCGACGATCGAAACGCTGGCGCGCTCGTGCGCGCGCATCGCCGAATCGGCCGCGCTCGGGCAGCTCGCCGGACTCGTGGGCTACACCGAGCACGCAAACAGCCACGGCGAGATGCAGACCAAGCTCGACCTGTTCGCCGACGAGTGCATCGCCGGCGCGCTGGCCGGCTGCCGCCACGTCGCCGGCTGGGCGAGCGAGGAGCACGACGAGCCGTCGATCTCCGAGGAGCACGCCGAGACCGGCGAATACCTGGTCGTCTTCGACCCGCTGGACGGATCGTCGAACATCGACGCCAACATCTCGGTCGGCACGATCTTCTCGATCCTGCCGCACCCGTTCCGCGGCACCCCGCCCGGCGCGGCCGGGTTCCTGCAGCCGGGCCGCCGCCAGGTGGCGGCCGGCTACGCGATCTACGGCCCGGCCTGCGTGATGGTGCTCAGCTGCGGCAACGGCGTCGCCGCGTTCACGCTGGACCGCCGCGACGGCCGCTGGCGGCTCACGCGCGACGCGATCCGCGTGCCCGAGCAGACGCGCGAGTTCGCGATCAACGCTTCGAACCAGCGCTTCTGGGAGAAGCCGGTGCAGCGCTACGTGTCCGAGTGCCTGGCCGGCGAGACCGGGCCGCGCAGCAAGGACTTCAACATGCGCTGGGTCGCGAGCCTGGTCGCCGAAGTGCACCGCATCCTGAGCCGCGGCGGCGTGTTCCTCTACCCGCGCGACACGAAGGTGCCCTACAAGCCGGGCCGCCTGCGCCTGATGTACGAGGCTGCGCCGATCGCGTTCCTGATGGAGCAGGCCGGCGCGGGCGCGGTCACCGGCACGCGGCCCCTGCTCGACGTCGTGCCCGACACGCTTCACCAGCGCGTTCCGATGATCGTCGGCTCGCGGCACGAGGTCGAACTGATCGTGCGCTACCACGACGACCCGAACGAAAACGTGTCCTGGCAGCTGTTCGGCTCGCGCTCGCTGTTCGTGCGCGCCTGAGCCGCCCCTTCGTCGCACCGCCATGTCGAGAAAGCACCCCATCATCGCCGTGACCGGCTCCAGCGGCGC
The DNA here is from genome assembly GCA_023954045.1 of Burkholderiaceae bacterium. GTDB lineage: Bacteria > Pseudomonadota > Gammaproteobacteria > Burkholderiales > Burkholderiaceae_E > Zeimonas. Next base: position 592,361 of record JAMLIR010000001.1, read on the forward strand.
CGGCACCAGCACCGTCAAGCGCACCTTCGACACGATCTTCCGGCGCGAGGGCATCACCGCCGCGACGATCGAGGGCGACGCGTTCCACCGCTACGAGCGCAAGGCGATGAAGGAGATGATCGCGGCGGCCGACCGCGAGGGCCGGCCGATGAGCCACTTCGGTCCCGAGGCGAACGAGTGGGCCGAACTCGAGAAGCAGTTCCGCGCCTACGCGCAGGAGGGCCGCTGCCGCACCCGCCTGTACCTGCACAACGACGCCGAGGCCGCTCCATGGAAGCAGGACCCGGGCACCTTCACGCCGTGGTACGACACCCCGGTGGACACCGACCTGCTGTTCTACGAAGGCCTGCACGGCTGCGTGAAGACCGGCCAGGTCGACCTCGCGCGCCACGTCGACCTGAAGATCGGCGTGGTGCCGATCATCAACCTGGAGTGGATCCAGAAGATCCACCGCGACACGAAGGACCGCGGCTACTCGAAGGAGGCGGTCGCCGACACGATCCTTCGGCGCATGCACGACTACATCCACTACGTCTGCCCGCAGTTCGGCGAGACCGACATCAACTTCCAGCGCGTGCCTGTGGTCGACACCTCGAACCCGTTCATCGCGCGCGACATCCCGACCGCGGGCGAGAGCATGACGGTGATCCGGTTCAAGAACCCGCGCGGGATCGACTTCCCCTACCTGCTGTCGATGATCGGCGAGTCGTTCATGTCGCGCGCCAACACCATCGTGGTCCCGGGCGGCAAGATGGACCTGGCGATGCAGCTGATCCTGACGCCGATGATCCTGAGACTGATGGAGATCCGGCGCGCCCAGCTCGCCTGAGGCCGCCCGCCCCGCGTGCTCGCGGGACCCCTAGTGCCCGCCGCCCTTGCCCTCGGCGATCCGGTCGGTGATCGCGAAGAGCACCCCGGAGACGACGAACGTGACGTGGATGCCGACCTTCCAGGCGAGTTCCTGGTTGGTGAATTCCTCGACGTTGATGAATCCCTTGAGCAGCTCGACCGCCGAGATCGCGACGATCGCTCCCATCACCTTGATCTTCAGGTCGGCGAAGCCGACCTTGCCCATCCACGCCGGCCGGTCCTCGTGCTCGCCGACCCCGATGCGCGAGACGAAGTTCTCGTAGCCGCTGAACGCGATGATCAGCAGCAGGCTCGCGATCAGCGCCGAGTCGACCAGGGTCAGGATCGAGACGATCAGTTCGCTGCCGTTCATCCCGAGCAGCCCCGTCACCAGCGACAGAAGTTCCTTGCCGAACTTGACCAGCAGCGCAATGATCGCAACGATCAGGCCGAAGAAGAACGGCGCGAGCAGCCAGCGGCTGCGGAACAGCACCGATTCCATCGCAGTCTCGAAACGCTTCATTCCCATCCCCCGTGCGGACATGCAAGGGTAGCGCAAGGCGCAGGCAGGTGCCTGTCGGTGCGCCGCCTTCAGGCGTGCCGGTTCCTGTTGGCGCGGATCGTCTCGAGCGTATCCCGCAGCGACTGTTCCATCGTGATCGATTGCCGCCAGCCCAGACGTTCCTTCGCCCGGCGGTTGCTGACGTTCCAGATCTTCCCCTGGAGCGACGCCGCCAACTCGCTCGACAGGCTCTGTGGCGTGCCCAGCATCGCGTGATTCAGCCGGTCGAACAGCGGCAGCGCCCGCGCGAGGAACCGCGGCATCTGCATCATCGGCAGCGGGATCTTCGGATCGATGGCGTGCATCGTCTCCAGCATCGACCGGAAGGTCGGCTGCGTGTCGTTGATCGCCGCGAACCGCCCTTCGCAGTCCTGCTCGGCCGCGAGAAGGTGTGCCGCGACCACGTCGCGCACGTCGACCAGCGGGTAGTTCATGTCGGGAGCGCCCAGCCGGAGCGCGCCCATCGACATCGCCTCGATGACGTCGATGCTCGGCGTGTTGCGCGCGAAACCCGGCCCCAAAATTGCGCCCGGCAACACGGTGACCATGTTCAGCCCGAGTTCCCCGGCGACCCGCCAGGCGACCCGCTCGCCCTCGGTCTTCGCCCGGATGTACGGCACGCGAAGGTCGGTGGTCCAGTGGCGTTCGTCGGACGGCGGCGCGCCGGGCGCGGTGAACGGAAGCGTCACGACCGACGACGTCAGTACCACCTTGCGCACGCGCGCGTCTGCGGCGGCGCGCAGCGCCGCGTCGGCGCCCTTCACCGACGCGTCGAGGATCTCCTGCCCGCGCCCCGGCGTGACGTAGTCGTAAACCGCCGCGGCGTGGAACACGACGTCGACGCCGTCCATCGCAGCGCGCAACTGATCCGGGCGCCCCAGTTCCGCCTCGACCAGCTCGACGCGCGCAAGTGCCTTCAGGCGCACGGTCTTCCGCCGATCGCCCAGCGACCTGACCCCTGCGCGCACCCGATATCCGGCGTCGCGCAGCGCGACGACCAGGTTGTAGCCGAGGTGCCCGTTTGCACCGGTGACCAGTGTCTGCACGGCCGCTCCCGTTCCGGCAGGCGTCGCGCGAGTCTGACGCATCGCCGCCGCCGCGACAAGGCGCCCACCGGCGTCAAGGCTTGACGGCGACGACCGTCGAGAAGACCTTGACCCGATTGCCCGGCGCGGCGAACTCGTCGATCCGCGAGTCGACGATCCGCCAGCCGGCGAAGCGCGCGTCGAGCTCGTCGCGATCAAACAGGCAGTGCCCGGACGGCTCGAACATGTCGAGGTAGGTCGTCCCCTCGACCAGCACGTTCACGATCGCGACGCCGCCGGGGCGAACGCAATCCTGCAGATTCGAGAGCACGCGCGCCGCGCTCGCGCAGTCGAAGAACATCAGCAGCCCGATACAGGCGATCGCGTCGAACTCGCCAGTGATCACGCCGCACTGCAGGTCGACCGCGCGCGCCTCGATGTCGAGACCTTCGGCGCGCGTCCGTTCGCGCAGCGAGTCGATGGCGACGTCGCAGGCGTCGAGCGCGACGACCGAACATCCGCGCCGCGCCGCCTCGACCGACAGGTTGCCGACCCCGCAGCCGAGGTCGAGAACCCGCCCGTGCAGGTGCTCCAGCGCGGCCAGCTCGAACGGGTTGAGCCGGAACTCGCGCGCCCGGATCTGCCGCCGGAACTGATCGTCGAAGAACCGGATGCTCGCGTTGGGCGCCTGGGCGTTCATCGCAGCGCGTCGGTCGGTCCTGCGGCCATCGCTCAGGTCTCCTCGGGCTCGGGGCCCGGGTACCAGCTCGCCGCCCGCTTCTCGCGAAACGACGCGAAACCCTCGGCCGCCTCGGGCGACTGCCGCTTCTGCGCGTGCTGGACAACCAGCCGGCCAAACGCCTGCGCGGACACGTCGCCCCACGCGTACTCGATCGCCAGCGCCTTGGTCTGGGCGTTCGCCTGGGGGGCGTTCTGCAGCAGGTGGTCGACGACCCGCGCGCCCGCCGATCGCAGCGACGCCAGCGGCACGACCTCGTGAACCAGGCCGATCCGGCGCGCCTCCTGCGCGTCGAAGCGCTCGCCGGTCAGCGCGTAGCGCCGCAGCTGGCGCGCGCCGATCGCGTCGGCGAGTTGCGGAACGATGATGCCGGCCATCAGGCCCCAGCGGGTCTCCGCGATCGAGAACTGCGCGTTGTCGGCCGCGATCGCCACGTCGCAGGCCGCGACGAGGCCGGTGCCGCCGCCGAAGCACGCGCCCTGCACGAGCGCGACGGTGGGGACCGGCAGGGTGTTCAGCCGGTGCACGACCTGCGCTGTGAGCCGCGACGCGTCGACGTTGTCTTCGGGCGAGCGCTGCGCCACCGCCTGCAGCCAGGCGAGGTCGGCGCCCGCCTGGAAGTGGCGCCCAGCGCCGACCACGACGACCACGCGCAGGCCGGGCCGCGCGCCGAGCGCGTCCATGGCGGCCATCACGCCGTCCAGCAGCGCGGCGTCGTAGGCGTTGTTGACCTCGGGGCGGTTCAGCGTCAGCGTCGCGACGCCGCGCGCATCGAGGCTCCAGACGACCGGTTCAGCGCTCATCGCAGGGCTCCTGGCCTCCAGGGGGCGGACGGCCTCTCACGCGAGCAGCCGCTGGTAGACGGCGAGGTCGCCGGCAGAGAAGCAGCAGAAGGCGATCTCCTCGATGGCCGGATGCTGCGCCGACGCCGCACGCACCGTGGCGACGGCGATCGCCGCCGCGGCCTCGAGCGGATAGCCGTAGACGCCGGTGCTGATCGCCGGAAACGCCAGCGTGCGAACGCCGGCCGCCGCCGCGACCTCGATCGATCGCCGGTAGCACGACGCGAGCAGCGCAGGCTCCCCGTGCGTTCCGCCCCGCCACACCGGGCCGACCGTATGGATCACGTGCTTCGCCCGCAGGCGGTGGCCGCCGGTGAGCTTCGCGTCGCCGGTCGCGCAGCCGCCCAGCGCCCGGCACTCTTCGAGCAGTCCGGGGCCCGCTGCGCGATGGATCGCGCCATCCACGCCGCCGCCGCCGAGCAGCGTCGAATTGGCCGCATTGACGATCGCATCGACGTCGAGGGTCGTGATGTCCGCGTGGACGGCGCGCAGGGTCGCAGCCATGACGCGGATTGTCCGTCGGCAGCGGCCGCCGGCGCAACCGGCGCCGTTAATGACTTATTAAGGATCGGCGAACCAAGTTTTACGAACGCGCGCCGGCACTCCCGCCTAGACTCGGTTCCATTGCCCGGCCCGTGCGGCCGGCCCGTCCAGAGAGGAATCCGGCATGGATCCGTCCGTCTTTCACGTCGCCGTCGCGCAGGCCATGAACGCCGAGCGGCCCGACCTCTTCTGGGGCGTCGACAAGGCGCTTCGGCTCAGCGTCGGCCGCACGCTGGCGCGGGTCGGGACCCTGGACTGCACCGACGATGCGGACGTCGCGCACGTCGTCGGACGCGTCCGCGAAGTGCTTCGACTGCTCGACGTCCAGCGTGAAGGGAACGCCGATGCCACCCCCGGGTGGCGGACGCCGGGCAGCGCCGCGCGCGCGGCGCACGCCGGCACGACCGACCAGCGGTCGGTCACCACGCTGGGCGATTGCGCGACCGCGCTGGAGTTCGCCCGCGGCGAGGCGCGCATGTCGGCCGCCGCCGAGCTCGATGCGGCGCTGGTGCGGGTGCTCGCGCAGCTCGACGCGCGGCAGCAAGCCGCGCCGGCGCCTGCCGCCTCCCGCACCGCGCCCGCGCGGCGTTCGCGCAAGACGGCCGTCGCGGCGGATCCCCAGTACGCCTGACCCGGCACCGGTCCGGGCGCGCTGCGGCCGGCCCCCGAGGATCAGCGCACCTGCACCAGCCGCAGCGGCCGGGTCACGCGCAGGCAGAACCGGCCGCGCCCGGTGCGCTCGATCCGCACGCAGGCGTCGCGCTCGACCAGCCGGCGCTGCAGCAGCACCAGCCGCGCCTCGAGGTTGTCGCCGATCTCGGGGAGCCGAACGCGCGGGTCGAGTCGCAGCTCGCGGTTGGTGAACGCACTGCGCCCGGCATTCGCATAGTCGGAGACCAACGCCCAGAACACCGCGCCGGCGACGCCCTTGATCAGGTAGTCGTCGCCGAGGAAGACGCTGTCGTCGGCCGGGTAGTGGCGCACCGTCACGGACTCGCCGCGCGCGCCGGGCGCCTGTGCCGGCGGCTCGCCCGCCTGCGCTTCGCGGTCGTCGGCGAGCTGCAGCACATGCATCGTCTGTCCGACCAGTCCGGCCAGCGCGACCAGCGCATCCTCGTCGTCGTAACTGAAGCGCAGGTCGAACGGGCTCTCGACGAACAGCACGCCGCCGGTCCTGCCGGCCACCGGCACCGGCACGGCGAGCTGGCTGCGCGCCTCCGCCAGCCCCGGGAACGGGATCTCCTGCTCCAGCACGCCCTCGATCCCCTCGCGCACCGCGGCTTCGCGGATCGCGCGCCCGTAGGCGTAGTCGGCCGTGAGGCGGAACAGCCGGATCGGCGCGCCCTCGCGCGCGGCCACTCCGATGACGCCGGCGCCGAGCGGGATCTCCGAGCCGACCCCCGAGGCCGGATAGCCGAGGCTCGCCACCGTGTAGAGCCGCGCGCCGGCGGCATCGAGCAGCAGGAACATCGCGTGATGGACGTCGAAGTGCTCGTGCAGCGCCGCCAGCGTCGTGCCGAACAGCGAGTCGAGGTCGGCGCAGGCGGTCACCCGGGCACTGGCCGCCCGCAGCGCGGGAAGCCGGTTCGGCGAAGGCGGCGCGCCGCCGGGCACGCCCTGCAGCGCCTCGATCGCGGTCACCCGGTAGACGTCGGCGCCCAACAGGCGGAAGACGTCGGTCATGCCGGCGTGCGAGGCGATGCTGGCGAGCTTGGCGCGCATGCTCTCGAACAGCGGGCCTTCGGTTTCGGTGCGCAGGTACTCGACGGCGAGCCGGTAGAGCGCGCCGGTCACCGGGTGGGCGACCATCAGTCGGGCGTGCGGGTTGGCCAGCACGTTGGCCCGCGTCTTGTTGAAGAACTGGAACGACAACGCGACGTGGTGGCGGTCGACGTACTGGACCTGCGACAGGTAGCTGACGTTCGGCGTGCCGTCGGCGGCGCAGGTCGCGATGACGCCTGGCGTGGCGCCTTCGAGGCAGTCGCGAATCGCGTCGAGTGGAACCTGATTCGCCGGCATGGCGGGCGCCTCGGCTTCAGCGGGCGGCGAGCGGCGCGCCCGCCTTCGGCCCGGGCGTCTGGTCGAACGCGCATTCGGGCGCGAAGCGCACCGCGACCAGCTCTGCGGGATCGCAGGCCAGCAGCCGCCGCGCGAACTCGCGGCCGTAGCCGATCGCCTCGAGTTCGGCGCTCATCGCGGCCCGGCAGCGCTCGACCGTCTCGAAGTCGGCCGGCGTCGCGGGCGCGATGGCCACCCTGCCCGCCTTCATCTGCAACGTACGATGGCTCGGCGGATGGCTGAAGACGACCGCGATCGCGCCGTTCTCGCGCAGGTTGGCCAGCACGCTGGCCCCGTCGCTGCGCGACAGGAACACCGTGATCTCGCCGCCCGGTTCCAGGCGGTGGCCGACGGCTCGCACGAGGTCGGGGAAGTGATGCGCGTCGCGCGACGCGACCGACACCCCGCAGCCGCGCTGAAGCAGCGCGAGATCCTCGGGCGCGAGCGCGATCGGGGGACGCGTCGGGTCGGGCATCGAAGGCATTCCGGAGAGTCCCGGAGTCTACGCCCGCCCCCGGGCGTCGGGAAGTCCGCCTCTCTGGAATAATCGCCGCGGGAGTCCCGGGCGAGCATGGACCGCTTCAAGCAGATCGAGACCTTCGTCGCCGTCGCCACGCGCGGCAGCCTGTCGGCCGCGGCGCAGGCCGAGGGCGTCGCGCCGGCGGTGATCGGGCGCCGCATCGACGCGCTCGAGGAGCGCCTCGGCGTGAAGCTGCTGGTGCGCACGACGCGTCGAATCACGCTCACCTTCGAGGGCAGCGCGTTCCTCGAGGACTGCCAGCGGCTGCTCAACGACTTCTACGACGCCGAGGCCTCGGTCTCGCTCGGCGGCGTGAAGGCCAGCGGGCACCTGCGCGTTACCGCGCCGGCGGGCTTCGGCCGGGCTCACGTCGCGCCGCTGCTGCCGGCGTTCCTCGAGGCGCACCGCGACGTGACGATCTCGCTGGACCTGACCGACCGGCTCGCCGACATCGTCAACGAGGGCATCGACGTCGCGATCCGCATCGGCGCGCTCGACGGCTCGAGCCTCGTCGGCCTGAAGCTGGCCGAAAACCGGCGCGTCGTCGTCGCCAGCCCCGCGTACCTCGACGCGCACGGTGCGCCGGCCACGCCGTCCGACCTCGCGCAGCACGACTGCCTGACCTTCGGCACCTACGGGAACCAGGCGCGCGGGTGGCAGTTCACCGTCGACGGGCGCGTCGTGTCGATGCGGGTCTCGGGCACGATGGAGTGCAACGACGGCGCGGTGCTGCGCGACTGGGCGCTCGCGGGGCGCGGGCTCGCCTGGCGCTCGGTGTGGGAGGTCGGCGAGGACCTGCGCGCCGGTCGCCTGAAGAGCGTGCTCGACGAATTCGCCGCGCCCGACAACGCGATCTACGCCGTCTTCCCGCAGCGCAAGCACCTGCCGCTGCGCGTGCGCATGTTCGTCGACTACCTGAAGAACACCTACGGCAATCCGGCCTACTGGCGCTGAGCGCCGCGCACGCTCTGCGCGATTCCCCACTGGGCGGCCCAGTAGGTACCGAGCACCCAGAGCGGCGCCGCCGCGATCGGCGAGCGGAACCGGTCGATCGCGAGCAGCGCGTCGGACGCGACGAACAGCACGCCGCCGATCGCCGCCATCCGGGTCGCCGCGCCGGGATGCACCTGCCATCGGGCGATCGACTGGGCCGCCATCGCCACCAGCACGACGACGTAGGCGATCACCGGGCCCCTGAGCGCCGGTGCGAGGCCGCTCCAGAGAAAGGCCAGGATCGCCGCACCGATCGCGCCCAGCGCCACGAGCGGCCACTGGCGCGCGAACAGCGGGGTGTCGGCCGTGAATGCCCACAGGTAGCACAGGTGCGCGGCCAGGAACGCGACGAGCCCGCCGACGAACAGCGTCGGCGAGAGCATCAGCAGCACGTCGCCCGCGAGCGAGAACACGAGGCCGGCCAGCACGCCGCGACGCAGCCGCGCGTCGGCCGCCGCACCGGCGCGCCAGGCGAGCGCCACCAGGATCGCCGTCGCCAGCGGCTTGCCGATCCAGTGCAGCACCGTCCAGCCGTCGATCTCGCCGGGCGAGCGCAGCAGCGCGCCGGCGATCGCGGCGAGCGCCGCCGCGACGAGGGCGACCGCGCCCTGGCGCCAACGGGAATCGCCGCCGGCCGTCATCGCGCCGCTCGCCCGGGCGCGCGTCCGGCGGGCTCGCAGCCGCGCGGGCTCGCATCGGGCCGCGCGCGCGAGCCGGGCTGCTCGGCGAGCCAGGCCGCACAGGCGGCGCTCGCCAGCCAGCCACCCGCCGCGGCGGCCACGATCGCGCTACCCGGATCGGCCAGCCCGAACCAGCCCTGCACGGCAGCGATGCCCGCCGCCGTGAGCGCACAGCGGGCCGCTTCGAGCCAGGCGCCGATGCGGCGCCCCTCGAGCAGGATGCCCAGCGTCGTCAGCGACGCGACGATCCAGGCGGCATAGGCGACGAGTGCCGCAGCGGGCGCCTGTGCCTGGTAGCCCAGGAAGTGCACCGTCGCGCCGAGCAGCAGCGCGAACTGCACCAGCGCGTAGGCCTGCACGCGCGCCGGCGCACCCGGGGCGTAGCGCGGTCGCGCCGGCGAGAACGGCGGCTTCGGGAAGCGCTGCGCGACGTCCGCCGGCCGCCATCCGGTGCGCCCGAAGACCACGCCGAGGCGATCGCGCCAGCCGCGCGCCCGCCACGCGTCCTGCGCCATCGCCGCGTAGACCTCGAAGTTCGCCCATAGCGGATTCCAGGAGCGCAGCGGGCTGCGCGTGCCGTAGACCGGCGACTCGGCGGGATCCTCGTCGGCGAAGGTGCCGAACAGGCGATCCCAGACGACCAGGATGCCGCCGTAGTTGCGGTCGAGGTAGCGATCGTTGACCGCGTGGTGGACGCGGTGGTTCGACGGGCTGGCGAACACCCGGTCGAACCAGCCGAGCCGGCCGACGTGCTGCGTGTGGATCCAGTACTGGTAGAGCAGGTCCGCCAGCGCCACCGCGGCGAAGACCTCGGGCGGCACCCCGGCGAACGCCATCGGCAGGTAGAACAGCCAGCCGAGCAGCGCGCCGCTGCTGGTCTGGCGCAGCGCGGTCGACAGGTTGTAGTCCTCGCTCTGGTGATGGACCACGTGCGCCGCCCAGAACAGCGTGCGCTCGTGGCCGACGCGGTGGTACCAGTAGTAGCAGAGGTCGTAGAACACCAGCGCGAACAGCCAGGTCCACGCGCTGTCGGCCGGCAGGCGCCACGGCGCGACGTGCTCGAAGGCCCAGGCATAGAGGCCGATCCGCAGCACCCGGGTGAACACCCCGCTGACCTGCGAAAGCACTCCCAGCCCGATGCTGTTGACGGCGTCGTCGACGCGGTAGGTATTGCGCCCCCGCAGCCAGCCCCAGGCGAGCTCGAGCGCGATCAACGCGAAGAACACCGGCGTGGCAAGGGTGATGACCTTTTCCTGCATGGCCGGAGGATGAATGAAAAAGGGCAGCCGTGGAAGGCTGCCCTCTCTGGTCGGCGAGCGCCCGGATTACTTCAGGTGCTTGCCCACCAGGCCGGTCATCTCGAACATGTTGACCTGCGCCTTGCCGAAGACCTGCTTGAGCTTCTCGTCGGCGTTGATCAGGCGCTTGTTCACGGCGTCCTGCAGCTTGCCCTTCTTGATGTAGTCCCACAGCCGCTTGACCACCTCGGTGCGCGGCAGCGGCTTGTCGCCGACGATCGACGCGAGAGCGGCGCTCGGGGTCAGCGCCTTCATGAAGGCGGCGTTCGGCTTGCGGGCCTTCTTGGCGGCGGGCTTCTTGGCAGCCTTCTTGGCGGCCGGCTTCTTCGCAGCCGCCTTCTTGGCGGCGGGCTTCTTCGCAGCAGCTTTCTTCGCAGCAGGCTTCTTCGCGGCCGGCTTCTTGGCAGCAGCCTTCTTCGCGGCCATGGTATGGCTCCTCGTCAATGGGAAAATCGGTAACGCCCAGTTGCGAAAGACACCGCGGGTATCGGACCCACGATCGACCGCCGGCGCGCGACGCGCGCCGGAACGGATGCTGTGCCGGTGCGCATGCGCACACGGCGAATCTGCGGCTGCCGGCCAACTGCCAACCACACCGGCATGGCATCGCCCGACGCTGCCATGCGGGCGAGTGCGGCGAAGGATTCCGGAATCGGGCCATTGCGGAACTTCGAGTGACGATGCACCGGCGCCCACCTTGCAACGCTCAGGGTGGTGGCGCGGTGGATGCTGTTCGTCGTTGCGTCGTGTCTGGTCACGCTGTTCCGCAGTGATCGTCTGCTGGACGAAACCTAATCACGCTTTTTTCACGTGTCAACAATCTTGCGCAAAGTTTTTTTCGTTCGCGTCGGCACTCGCCGCGATCGAAGCCCGCATGCGCGTTCGCGATTGCCCATGCCGCGAACGAATGTGCAACCTGCCGACATCGATGCAATCGGCTGCACGCAAGCATTGGCGCGGTCTCCAGACATTCGACGACATTTGCATGCAGTGTGCGTCAACGCCATGCGGCACTGCCGACAACGCGCACGCCATGTCTTCGGGCCCACGCGCGCGCTGTCGTGATCGCGCGCGATTGCGTGCGGATTTTCGCGCTGCACAAGCCGGTTTGCGCGAACATTGCGCAGGATTTCATGCGCGTGCGATCGCGATCGCGCACTCCAACCCGTTCGCGCCTGCGCATTTGCGCCGTCGCAGAAACGAAAAACCCGCGGCGCTTCCGCCGCGGGTGGATTGCCCCGGATCGGGCGGACGCGACCTCAGTGCGCGTCGTCTTCGAGCTGTTCGGCGTAGCCGTCGGCATCCAGCAGATCGTTGAGCTGGTCGGCATCCTCGAGATCGACCACGAACATCCAGCCTTCCCCGTACGCATCCTCGTTGATGGTCTCGGGCTTGTCCGCCAGCGCGGCGTTGACCTCGACGACCTTGCCACTGACCGGGGCATACACGTCGGAAGCGGCTTTCACCGACTCGACCACCGCGCAGGCGTTGCCGGCTTCGATGCGGTCACCGACGTTGGGCAGTTCCACGTAGACCAGATCACCGAGCAGGCCCTGGGCGTGATCGGAGATGCCGATCGTGGCCTTGCCATTGCCTTCCACCCGCACCCATTCGTGGGATTTGTGGAACTTGAGGTCGCCTGGGATATCGCTCATCGGTATCGCTCCTGTCGAAGCTGCGTGGGGTGGGGGAAGTCTAGCGAAACTTCAGTCCGGGCTGAACTCTCTCTGCCACCGTCAGACGCCGGGCTGGATGCTGTTCTCGCGCACGAAGGGAAACTTGACCACGCGCACCGGGACCTCGCGGCCGCGGATGTCCACCCGCACCGCACCGATCGCGCCGGACGGCACGCGGGCAAAGGCGATGGCCTTGCCGATCGTCGGCGCGAAGGTGCCCGAGAGGATCTCGCCTGCACCGGCATCGGTCAGCACCGTCTGGCCATGGCGCAGCACGCCTTTTTCGTCCATCACCAGGCCAATCATCTGGCGCGGCACGCCGGCCGCTTTCTGCGCCTCCAGCGCGGCGCGACCGACGAAATCGCGGCCTTCGTCCAGCGCCACCGTCCACCCCAGCGCCGCCTCCCAGGGGGTGACGGTCTCATCCATGTCCTGCCCGTACAGGTTCATCCCGGCCTCCAGCCGCAGGGTGTCGCGCGCGCCCAGTCCGGCCGGCTTCACGCCCGCCTCCAGCAGTGCGTTCCAGAACCCGGTGATGTCGTCGTTGGGGATGATGATCTCGAAACCATCCTCGCCGGTGTAGCCGGTGCGGGCAATGAACAACTCGGCGCCGGTCGCAGTCCTGGCCTTGCGCGCGGAAAACCGCGCCAGCTTCATGACCGGCTCGCGCTCGTCTTCCGCCAACAGCCCGATCACGCGCTGGCGGGCGTTCGGCCCCTGCACGGCGACGATGCCCAGCTCCGGCCGCTCGCGCACGTGGACGTCGAAGGCGCGCGCCTGTGCGGTGAGCCAGGCCAGATCCTTGTCGCGGGTGGAGGCGTTGACCACCAGCCGGAACCAGGACTCGGTCATGAAATACACGATCAAGTCGTCGATCACGCCACCGTGCGGGTTGAGCATGCACGAGTACAGTGCCTTGCCCGGCTTTTGCAGCTTGTCGATGGAGTTGGCCAGCAGGTGGCGCAGGAAGGCGCGCACGCGCGGGCCGGCCAGGTCGACCACGGTCATGTGACTGACGTCGAACATGCCGGCGTCGCGGCGCACCTGGTGGTGTTCGTCGATCTGCGAGCCGTAGTGGATCGGCATGTCCCAGCCGCCGAAATCCACCATCTTGGCGCCCAGCGCACGGTGGATCGGATTGAGGACGGTCTGTTGGGTCATGGCGGGTCCGTTGGCGTGGGGGCCCGGTATTCTACGACGTCGCGCGCAAGCCCCGCTCGCAGCCTCCGGGCGCGGCGGAGGCGAGCCCTGTCTTGCGAGACCGGCGATCAGGCGCGCGCAGGGCGCGCACCCGCAGGGCTCAGACCGGCTCGACCTGCAGGGTCATGGCGTCGCCGCCGACGATCCGAACCTGGGCCCCGACGGGGAGCTCCGGTCCGGTGACATCCCAGTACGCATCGGCGATCTGGACCCGGCCTCGACCGTCGACGATGGCGCGCTCCAGCGTCACCACGCGCCCGACCAGCGCCGCCGTGCGCCGGTTCAGCGCCGGCTGGTCGCTTTGGCGCTCGCGTTTGCGGAACCAGCGTCGGTACACCTGGATCGACACGAAGCTGAGCACCACGAAGGCGGCGGCCTGTACCAGCAGCGGAATCCCCGGCACCAGCAGAACAGCCAGAAACACCGCCACCGCCGCCAACCCGAGCCAGAGCATGAACGCGCCGGGCGCCATCGCCTCGGCCGCGAACAGCAGCAGCGCCACCGCTGCCCAGGCAAACACGTCCCAGCGCATCGATCAGCCCCCTTGCTTGATCGCCGGCGGACGCGCGGCCTGCCGCTCCATCGCTTCCTTCGCCAATTCGGCAATCCCGCCGATCGAGCCGATGATGCCCGCCGATTCCATCGGCATCATCACGAACTTCTGGTTGGGCGCCTCGGCCAGGGACTTGAACGCCTCGATGTACTTTTGCGCGATGAAGTAATTGATCGCCTGCACGTTGCCGCCGGCAATCGCATTCGACACCATCTGGGTGGCCTTGGCTTCCGCCTCGGCCAGGCGTTCGCGGGCCTCGGCCTGGCGGAACGCGGCTTCCTTGTCGCCTTCGGCAGACAGGATCGCCGACTGCTTCTCACCCTCGGCGCGCAGGATCTGCGACTGCCGCAGGCCTTCGGCCTCGAGGATGTTGGCGCGTTTTTCGCGCTCGGCCTTCATCTGCCGCGCCATCGAATCGACCAGGTCGCGCGGCGGCTGGATGTCCTTCAGCTCGATGCGGTTGACCTTGATGCCCCAGGGATGGGTGGCCTCGTCGACCGCGTGCAGCACCTTGGTATTGATCTCGTCGCGCTTGGACAATGACTCGTCAAGGTCCATTGAACCGATCGCGGTACGGATATTGGTCATCACCAGGTTGAGGATGGCCACCTCCAGCTGGGCGACTTCATACGCGGCCTTGGCGGCATCGAGCACCTGGAAATAGACCACGCCATCGACCTTGACCACGGCATTGTCCTTGGTGATGACGTCCTGGCTGGGCACGTCCATCACCTGTTCCATCATGTTGATCTTGCGCCCCACGCCGTACATGATCGGCATCAGGAAGTGCAGGCCCGGGCCCATGGTGTGGGTGTACTTGCCGAAGCGTTCGACCGTCCACTCGTAGCCCTGCGGCACCATCCGCACGGTCTTGAACAGCAGGATCACGCCTGCCAGCAGCAGGATCAGTGCAAGAAAAACAGCCATCGATGCTCTCCGGTTGACGGGGCGAGTATAAGCCCGATTTTTCCCGGTAAACGTCGCCTGCGCGCAGGAACGGCCGGGGCCACGCAGCGCCCCGCCGGATCACGCTGCCGCAACCGCAGGCCGGCGACGCGGGCCGCGAGCCCTCCTGCTGCGCTACCACTCCATCTGCAACGAAACCGCGAGGCTGCGACCGGGCGCGGTATAGCGATCCAGCACCGCGCTGGTCGAACCGGCCAGCGGCACGTCACCGGCCGACCAGTAGCGGCGATCGGTGAGGTTGCGCAGGCCGGCGTTGAGCTTCACGTACGCGCCAAGCTTCCAGTGCGCGTAGAGATCGAACACACCATAGCCCGGTGACACGAAATAGGAGGTGCCGGCCGGCGGCGTCGGCATCCGCTCGCGACGGCCGGCGAAGCGTCCGGCCAGCTCCAGGCCCCAGTCGTCCGCGTCATACGCCAGCCCCAGCGTGGCGGTGAACGGATCGACCGATGCCATTGGCTCGTCCGCCGTGTGGTCCTCCCCGCGTGACCATGCCGCCGCACCGCGCAGCGACCAGCCCGTCAACACCGGCGACAACGCGCCCAGTTCCAGCCCCGCCTTCAGCTCGACCCCGTGGATGCGCGCATCGGCCACGTTCTGCGACTGGTAGACCATCAGACCCTGTTGATTGAAACCGACGAACACGAATGACTCGATGAAATCGCGGTAGCGGTTGTCGTAGGCGCTCAGGCTGGCGTAGGCGTGACTGCCGGAATAGCGCAGGCCCAGCTCGAAGCCATTGCTGGTTTCCGGCTTGAGGTCGGGATTGGAAATCGCGGTGTAGCCGAACATCGCATTGGTGAAGCCGATGTTGACGTCGGCATACGGCGGCGAGCGGAAACCGCGCGCGTAGCCGCCGAACAGCGACCAGTCCTCATTGAAGTGCCAGACCATGCCGAGTTTGGGCGACACGCTGGTCTTGCTCAGGCTACTGAGCACCACGCCGGGATTGTCGCCGGCAAAGATGGCATCCATGTGCGGGCTCAATTCATAGCGATCCACCCGCAGCGCCGGCACCAGCCGCAGCGCGCCGCCCAGCAGGCTGATCTCGTCCTGAAGGTAGGCCGCCGTGTTGGTGGTGGTGCTGAGCGGGAAATCGCGCACCGGGTAGTGATCCGGCGGCATGTTCGGGGTGCTGACGCCGGTCAGCGGAAAACCGCGCAGGCCGTCGCGGCGTTGCCCGGTCTCGGTGCGCGCGATATCCAGGCCCCAGGCCAGGTCGTGCTGGACGCTGCCGGCGTCCACGGTCTTGCGGAAGTTCAGCTGCAGGCCGCGCACGCGCTGGTCGAAATGGAACCAGCGCTCACGCACATCCTGCAAGGTTGGCGTCGGCAGGGTGCGTGCCTCGATCGTGTATTGGGTGGTGCTGCTGCGCTGGATGTAGGCCTGCCAGTCGATGCTGTCGGCAAAGCCGCCTTCCAGATCGATCCGGTGTTCCAGCGAAATCCGCGTGCAGCGCTGCTGGTCGATGGCACCGACATGGGTATTGATGGCGCCGGTCATCGGCTGCACGCCCATCGAGGTCAGCATGTCGGTGTCGGCGCTGTCGTCGTTGCCTTCCAGCGTCAGGGTGAAACGCTGGCTGGCGCTGGGCGCGTACACCAATTTGCCAAGCACGCTGCGACCGCTGCGATCCTGCGGGTTGGGTCGGGTGCGGGCAGCGCCGACGCCATCGGCCTCGCCCTGATTGCGGGTCTCGTGCCCCTGCCGATGGCTCACCGCCAGCAGGCCCGACCAGCGCTGGCCGCCGAAAGCCGCCGTCAGTCCGGTCGAGAATCCGTTCCATTCGCCATCAAAGCCCAGCTTGAAGCCGAAGTAGCTGGACCTGCCGGCTTGCAGGTAGTCCGCCGGATCCTTGGTGACGAACGAGACCGTGCCACCCAGCGCATCCGAGCCGTACATCGAGCTGGTCGGGCCACGCACGACTTCCACCCGCTTGAGTGTGTCGAGATCGACGAAATTGCGGTTGGCATTGGAGAAGCTGCCGATGGTGAACGCATCCGGCACCGCGATGCCGTCGGTCTGGATGCGCACGCGATTGCCGCCGAGCCCGCGGATGCGGATGTCGCCGATGCCGAAGCGGCCGAAGCTGCTGCCGACGCTGATGCCGGGTTCGTAGCGGAACAGGTCCTTCAGGTTGTCGACCAGCAGATCATCCATGCGCTTGCGGTCGATCTCGTCCACCGTGTTGGGGACATCGATCAGCGCGCGCTCGCTGCGGGTGGCGGTGACGACCACGCGCTCGAATACTTTGACATCGCCGTCAACTCCTGCCTCCGTTTCATCGGCGGCGGGCCCGGCCTGGGCATGGGCTTGGGAAGAGGCGGCGAGTACGGCGAGCAGGGCAAGGGCCAGCGGGTGCGAGCGCATGAGACATCCATCGAGGAAGGTTGTCTGCTGGCTCGCGTGTGGACGCTGGCTGGCGTGGGGACCGGCGCGCAGGCGCCGGCTGGGTCATTTGGTGAGGATCAATTTGCCGTTGCGGGTGTGACGCAGGCGGTAGATCTCATCGCCGTGGCGGATCAGCACTTCGCACTGGCCGCGCAGCAACTGGCCGCTTTCCAGACACCGAAGCGGTGGACCGGACGGGGTCGGAACTGACTTGGCCGGTGGATCGGACACCGGCGCAAACGGCAGGGCTGCGATCATGCAAAGCTCGGGGGGAGGTCATCGTCGATATGGTAATGATTCTCATTATCCAGTCAACTCGGCGCCGCGTGCTTCAATACGCGTTCTCTTCCTCCGGGGAGTAGCCCGCCCCGGCGCGATGCCGGGACCCGCGCGTCAACACACTTGGCCGGCAGGCCGTGGCGCGCAGCGTTCGATCGAATGTGGATTCGATGGAACGCGGGCAAGACCGAAGGCAGGCGACGCGCACCCGACCGGGCGCCGCGGCGTTTGCCTTCGCGTCCTTCGCGAATGCGCCCGGTCCGGAGCTTCGATGTTCAACCCCCTGCTCGTGTCCACCGGCACCGTGGCGCTGGCCGAGATCGGCGACAAGACCCAATTGCTGGCCCTGCTGCTGGCGGCGCGCTTCCGCAAACCCTGGCCAATCGTGGCCGGGATCCTGCTTGCCACCCTGCTCAATCACGCGCTGGCCGGCTGGGTCGGCACCCTGGTCGCACAGTGGCTGACGCCGCAGCTGCTGCGCTGGGTGGTCGCCGCCAGTTTTCTGGGCATCGCGCTGTGGACGCTGAAACCGGACCAGCTGGACAAGGACGAGGCGCTGCCGGCGCACGACGCCTTCATCGCCACCGTCATTGCTTTTTTCATCGCCGAGATCGGCGACAAGACCCAGGTGGCGACGATCCTGCTGGCGGCCAAGTATTCGCCGCTGTGGCAGGTGGTGGCCGGCACCACCGTCGGCATGCTGCTGGCGAACGTGCCGGTGGTGGTGCTTGGCAGTCGCTTCGCGCAGAAATTGCCCTTGAAGGCGGCCCGCATCATCGCCGCTTGCGTGTTCCTGGCGCTGGGGGCGTGGACGCTCTTTGCCGGACTCCCGGACTGAGCAAGCCTGCCGTGGCTGCCGGATGCAGCGGATTTGAGTCAGACCCCTCGGCAGCCTATGCTGCGGCGGGAAACAGGGGAGCGCATGGACGGCATCCGGTCCGATTTGCGGGATTTCTGGCGACGCCTGCGGGCGCCGCCGGACGCGCTGATGCTGGAAGTGGGCGCCGGCGGCGAGCTGCTGGTGGCCAAGCTGCGCGCCGTGCTCGCGTTTGTCCTGCTGCTGCTGCCGCTGGCCAGCATTGCCGCCGACGAGTACACGCCCACCGAGGGACTTGCCGGCATCATCGGGGTGATCCTGACCGTGCTGGCCGCGCAGCTGATCCTGATGCTGGCGCGCCAGAAACGCCGCTTCCGCTGGCTGCCCTGGCTGTCCACCAGCTACGACATCACCCTGACTTCGCTGGTGCTGGGAATGCTGGCGTTCGGCTCGTTTGCCGGCGCCTTGAACAGCATGGTGGTGTGGGCGTTCTACCTGATCGCGATCGGCATGACCGCGCTGCGCAACGACGGGCGCCTGACCTTGTACGCCGGTGCGCTGGCAATGTTCCAGTACGGTGCTCTGGCAGTGCTGCTGTTCTCGCTGGCCACCACGCCCGACCAGCTGGCCTCGGCCGACTACGGCACCGCACACGTGTCCAACGTGCTCCAGCGACTGCTGTTGATCGCCGTCACGACCGTCATGATGGCCGCCGTGGTGTACCGGATGCAGCGGCTGATTGAGCTGTCCGGCACCGACGGCCTGACCGGGCTGCCCAACCGCACCCTGCTGACCTATCGTTTCCCGGCGCTGGCCGACGCCGCCGGCGAGGCCGGGATGTCGCTGTCGGTGGCCTTGATCGATCTCGATTATTTCCGCAGGATCAATGACGAACTCGGGCACACCGCCGGCGACAGCGCGCTGCGTCACGTGGTGGATGTCCTGCGCTCCGGGCTGGAAGAAAAGGACTGGCTGGTGCGCCTGGGTGGCGAAGAATTCGCGCTGGTGTTGCGGCAGCCGGTGGGGCGCGCCTGGGAACGCTTGGAAGCCCTGCGCCGCAGCGTGGCCGCTTCCCCCTTCGTCCACGAGCCCGGGGAAGCGCCGATTCGGATGACCTTCAGCGGCGGGATCTCGAGCTGGCCGCAGGACGGCACCGAACTGGCCCAGTTGCTGCGGCGCGCCGACCTGCGCCTGCGCCAGGCCAAGATGACCGGGCGCAACCGCGTGGTGGCGCGGGAGAGTTGAGTTGTCGGCTTGGCGACAGTCGCGTTGGCGTGGCCACTGACGCTCAGTGGACCCGTCCCCAGCACGTCCAGTTTGTCGACAGTCGCGTTGGCGCAGC
>JAMLIR010000010.1 GCA_023954045.1 Burkholderiaceae bacterium
GCCGCCCCCCCCCCCCCCCCCCCCCCCCCCCCCGCCCGATCCCCGAACGACTCGACCACGGGCGCGAAAGGCGGATGAGGCAAATGGGATTCCAGCCGGACGAGGACGGCTTCTCGGGCGACGCCGATCACCCGACGATGACCAAGTCGGAGCTGATCGCCAGGCTCGCCGAGCGCTATCCGCAGCTGGTCGCCAAGGACGCCGAGTTCGCGGTCAAGACGATCCTCGACGCGATGGCGCGTACGCTCGCCGACGGCCGGCGCATCGAGATCCGCGGCTTCGGCAGCTTCGCGCTGTCGCACCGCCCTCCGCGCGTCGGGCGCAATCCGAAGTCGGGCGAGAAGGTGCTGGTGCCCGAGAAGCGCGTGCCGCACTTCAAGCCCGGCAAGGAGCTGCGCGAGCGCGTCGACGGCGGCCCGGCGAAGAACGGCACCTGAATCGCGGCGCTCGCGCACGGGACGCGAGCGGCCGTTGCGCCCGCCACGCCGGGCTAGCCCGCGCGGCCGAGGCGCAGGGCCGATCCCTGCGCTTGCCACGGCGGCCGCCCAGTCGGTCAGAATAGCGTCCTGTTCACGCCATGCCTGCGCGGAGTCGTCGATGCGAGTCGTCACCTGGCTGTTCAACCTGACGCTGTTCCTGCTTGCGCTGGGGTTCGCGCTGTCGAACACCGCGACGGTCGAGTTGCGGTTCATGCCGGGCGACCTGGTCTGGCGCGCCCCGCTGGTCGTGTTCCTGCTGATCTTCCTCGCCGCGGGCGTCGTCCTCGGCCTGCTCGGCGCGGTGCCGTCGCTGTTCCGCCATCGCCGCGAGATCGCCCGCCTCACCAAGGAGCTGCGCCATGCCGGCCGGCCCGCGGCCGCGGCCCAGGCGCCGGCGACGCCGCCGCCGTCGGTCGCGGAGACGGCCGCCGGCTCTTCGGTCGGCCTCGGCGTCTGAGCGCCGGGGCGAGCTCATGCTCGAGTTCGAGGCCTGGTGGCTGCTGGCGATCCCGCTGTTCTTCGGACTCGGCTGGTTCGCCGCGCGCTACGAGGCGAATCTCGGCAGCAGCGAGCGGCGCCGCGGCGGCGGCGGCCTGCCCGATGCGTACTTCCGCGGCCTGAACTTCCTGCTCAACGAGCAGCCCGACAAGGCCGTCGACGCGTTCATCGACGTGGTGCGGCTCGATCCCGAGACCATCGACCTGCACTTCGCGCTGGGCAACCTGTTCCGACGCCGCGGCGAGAGCGACCGGGCGATCCGCGTGCACCTGAACCTCGCCGAACGCGGCGACCTCGACGCGTCGCAGCGCGAGCACGCGCTGTTCGAGCTCGGGCAGGACTACCTGAAGGCGGGCCTGCTCGATCGCGCCGAGGACGCGTTCAACCGCCTCGAGGGCACCCGCTACGGGGCGCCGGCGCTGCACCATCGACTCGAGATCGCGCAGATGGTGCGCGACTGGCCGCAGGCGATCGGGCTCGCCGAGCGGCTGCAGCGTGACCGGGGCGAGAACCGCGCGCGCGACATCGCCCATTTCCGCTGCGAGCTCGCCGCGCGGGCGCTGGCCAGCGAGGCGCTGTCGCGCTTCGAGGTGGCCCGGCACGAACTCGAACAGGCGGCCAGGGCCGACCCCGCGCACCCGCGGCCGCAGCTGTTGCTCGGGGAAGTGGCTGCGGCCGAAGGCGACCACTCCGCGGCGATCGAAGCCTGGCGGCGCGTCGAGCGCGACAGCCCGGAGTTCCTGGGCCTGGTGGCGCCGGGCTGGCTCGCCGCCTTCGCGGCGCTGGGCAGGCGCGACGAGGGCATCGCCGCGCTCGAGGCGGTCAACCGCGCGCACCCCTCGATCGACGCGTTCTCGGCGCTCGCGGCCGCCCGCGCCGAGCGCGACGGCGGGCCGGGGGCGGTCGCGTGGGCCGAGCAGGCGCTGCAGGCCGCGCCATCGCTGCTCGGGCTGGAGAAGCTGCTCGCGATGAAGGCAGCGCTGCTCGACGGCGACGATCAGGCCGAGGTCGAGCTCGCGCAGCGCCTGATCCAGGCGCAGGCGCGCCGGGTGTCGCGCTACGTCTGCGGCCACTGCGGCTTCAAGGCGCGGCAGTTCTACTGGCAGTGCCCCGGGTGCAATCGCTGGGACACCTACGCGCCCCGGCGCAGCGAGGAGCTCGAACGTGGCTGAACCGATCGCGCGCGTCGACTTCTCGCGTGCCCGCCTGCTGGTCGTCGGCGACCTGATGCTCGACCGCTACTGGTTCGGCGACGTCCAGCGCATCTCGCCCGAGGCGCCGGTGCCGGTGGTGCGCGTCACGCGCAGCGACGAGCGGCTCGGCGGCGCGGCCAACGTCGCGTTCAACGCCGTCGCCCTCGGCGTGCACGCCACGCTGATCGGCGTGGTGGGGGACGACGAGCCGGGCCGGCGCATCGAGGCGCTGGCGCGCGAACGCGGCATCGACCTGCGCGCGGCTCGCGACGCGCAGCTGGCCACGACGATCAAGCTGCGCGTGATCGGGCGCCAGCAGCAGCTGCTGCGCGTCGATTTCGAGCAGGCGCCCGGCGCGCGGGCGCTCGCGCAGACCTTCGACGCGGTGCGCGGCGCGATCGACCGGGCCGACGTCGTCGTGCTGTCCGACTACGGCAAGGGCGTGCTCGCGCAGATCGAGCGGATCGTCGCGATGGCGCGGGCCGCGGGTCGGATCGTGGTCGTCGATCCGAAAGGCGACGACTACTCGCGCTATGCCGGCGTCACGGTGCTGACGCCGAACCGCGGCGAGCTGAGGCAGGTGGTCGGCACCTGGCGCGACGAGGCCGACCTCGCCGAGCGCGCCCAGGCGCTGCGCCGCTCGCTCGACGTGCGGCATCTGCTGCTCACGCGCTCCGAGGAGGGGATGACGCTGTTCTCCGACGACGGCGTCCTGAACGTGCCCGCGCAGGCACGCGAGGTCTACGACGTCTCGGGCGCGGGCGACACGGTGGTCGCAGTCCTCGCTTCGATGCTCGCGGCCGGCCGGCCGATCGCCGAAGCCGTCGGGCTGGCGAATCGCGCCGCGGGGATCGTCGTCGGCAAGCTGGGCACCGCAGCGGTCACCGCGCAGGAGCTGTTCGCGTGAGGCCGGGGGGCGTGCTGCGCGCGATCGCTGCGCTCGCGCTCGGCTTCTCGGTCGCCGGCGCGGCGCTCGCGCTCGACGCCAACACCGCGACGCAAGCCGAACTCGAGACGATCCGCGGCGTCGGCCCGGCGCTGTCGGCGCGCATCGTCGAGGCGCGCCGCGCGCGGCCGTTCGACGACCTCGACGACCTGAAGGCGCGCGTGCGCGGCATCGGCGACGCGAACCTGCGCCGGATGCGCGAGGCCGGCCTCAGCGTCGGCCCGTCGGGTCGCGTGCAGACGTTCACCGGGCAGCCGGCCGCAGCGCGCCCGAAGCGCGCGTCGAGGGCGCGCACGGCGGACGCGGCGCGTCGCTAGCCGCCCCGCGTTCCGCCCGATCCGCCGCGCCGCCCGCCAGGCCAGCGAATGCCCGCCCCCGCCGCCTCCGGAAGCATCGCCGCGCTGCGCGAGCGGGCGGTCCTGTACTGGCGCCTGACGCGGATGCATCGCCCGATCGGCACGCTGCTGCTGCTGTGGCCGACGCTGGCCGCGCTGTTCATCGCGTCGGAAGGGTGGCCCGACCCGTACCTGCTGTTCGCCTTCGCGCTGGGCACGCTGCTGATGCGCTCGGCAGGCTGCGCGATCAACGACTGGGCCGACCGCGACTTCGACCGGCACGTCGCGCGCACGCGCGACCGTCCGCTCACCTCCGGAGCGATCGAGCCCTGGGAAGCAGTGGCGGTCTTCGTCGCGCTGTCGCTCGTCGCGTTGCTGCTGATCGTGCCGATGAACCGCATGGTCTGGGCGCTGGCCGTCGTCGCGGCGTTTCTCGCCGCCAGCTATCCTTTCACCAAGCGCTTCCTCGCGTTGCCGCAGGCGTACCTGGGGATCGCGTTCGGCTTCGGCATCCCGATGGCCTTCGCGGCGGTCCGCCACGAACTGCCGCCGGCCTCGTGGGCGATGCTGGCCGCCAACGTCTTCTGGGCGCTGGCCTACGACACCGAGTACGCGATGGTCGACCGCGACGACGACCTGAGGATCGGCATCCGCACCGCGGCGATCACCTTCGGCCGCTTCGACGTGGCCGCGGTGATGATCTGCTACGCGGCCACGCTCGTCCTGCTGGCCGTCGCCGGCCGCATCGAGGGCCTCGGACGCCTGTACGGACTGGGTCTCGCCGCCGCGGCGGCGATCGCCGGCTATCACTACACGCTGATCCGCGATCGCGATCGCGACGGCTGCTTTCGCGCCTTCAACCACAACAACTGGTTCGGCGCCGCGGTGTTCGCCGGGATCGCCGCGCACTACTGGGCCGCCTGATCCGGTCGGCGCGAGCAAGGGCGCGCTCCGGCCCGCCGCCTGCGCCGACGCACCGCCCGTCGCAGGGTCCACCGGGTTCCGGACGCGAACCCCCCTCAGCTGCGGCCGAACTCCTCGCCCATCTCGACGCTGCGAACGCGCGCTGCCTCGATCGCCCGCGCGAGCAGCGCGCGCAGGCCGCCGGCTTCCATCACCGCCAGCGCGGCCGCGGTCGTGCCGCCCTTCGACGTGACGCGCTCGCGCAGCGTCGCCGGCGACTCGTCGGAGCGCAGCGCGAGTTGCGCGGCACCCGCGAACGTGTTCAGCGTCAGGTCGCGGGCCTGGCGCGCGTCCAGGCCCAGGGCCAGCGCGGCTTCCTGCATCGCCTCCATGAACAGGAACACGTAGGCCGGTCCGCTGCCGCTGACCGCGGTGACCGCGTCGAGCATCGACTCGTCGTCGACCCAGACCGTGGGCCCGACCGCGCCGAGCACGCGCTCGGCCGTGCCGCGGTCGGCCGCGCTCGTCCCCGGCAGCGCGGCCAGTCCGGTGACGCCCATGCCGATCAGCGCGGGCGTATTGGGCATCGCGCGCACGATCCGCCGGTGCCCGCCGAGCCAGCGCGACAGGTCCTGCGCCCGGATGCCGGCGGCGACGCTGACGACCAGCGCATCGCGGACCAGCGGCCCGAGCGGCGTGACGGCTTCGCGCATCTGCTGCGGCTTGACCGCGATGACGACGAGGTCGGCACCCCCCAACGCGTCGGGGCCGGCTCGCTCGAACACTGCGACGCCGAAGCGCTCGTGCAGCGCCTCGCGCTGGGCGGCCAGCGGCTCGACGACGCGGATCGAGCCGGCCGTCGTGCCGCGGGCCAGCAGGCCGCCGACGAGTGCGGCGGCCATGTTCCCGCCGCCGATGAATCCGATCTGCATGCTCGTGCGCTCCGTGGGAAAACCGCAAGCATCCCTGCTTTCGCCGCGGGCGCGCAAGCGCCGCGGGCCGCGGACAGCCGCTATTCGCTGCGGCGGCCGTGCGCCAGGAACTGGACCGGCCGCACGCCGAGCACGAGCAGCGCGACCAGGTAGACGAGCGCGCCAGCGGCGACCAGCCCCAGCGTGAGGCCGATTCGCTCGAGCGGCGCCGCGCGCATCGCGATCCAGTCGAAGCGCGGGACGGTCGCCGCCAGCGCTCCGGCCAGCAGCGCCGACGCGGCGATCGCCTGGGCGAGGAACTTCGGCCAGCCCGGCGTCGGGCGCCAGACGCGGCGCCTGCGCAGTCCGGCGAGCAGCAGCCCGGCATTGGCCAGCGCCCCGACCGAGATCGACACCGCGAGCCCGGCGTGCGCGAACCAGGGCACGGTGAGCAGGTTCAGCAACTGCGTGACCACGAGCACCACGATCGCGATCCTGACCGGGGTGCGCACGTCCTGCTGCGCGTAGAAGCCGGGCGCGAGCACCTTGATCGCAATCAGTCCGATCAGGCCGATCGCGTACCCCCCGACCGCGCGGCGAGTCATCTCGACGTCGTGCGCGTCGAAGCGGCCGTAGTGGAACAGCAGCGCCGTCAGCGGCTCGGCCATCAGCGCGAGGCCCACCATGCACGGCAGCGCGAGCAGCACGCAGACCCGCAGGCCCCAGTCGAGCAGTTCGCTGTAGGCGCGGTCGTCGCCGCGGCCACGCGCGCGCGCCAGCGCCGGCAGCAGCACGGTCCCCAGTGCCACGCCCAGCAGTGCGGTCGGGAACTCCATCAGTCGGTCGCCGTAGGAGATCCACGAGACGCTGCCCGGCGCGAGCCGCGATGCGATGTGCGTGTTGATCACCAGGCTGACCTGCGCGACCGACACCGCCAGCACCGCGGGCGCCATCAGCTGCAGCACGCGACGCGTGTGCGGGTCGGCCAGCGCCTCACGAAGGTTCAGCCGGATTCGCGGCAGCATCCCGATGCGCCGCAGCGCCGGGACCTGGATCGCGACCTGCGCGATGCCGCCGAGCACGACGCCGGCGGCCAGCGCGTAGATCGGCGGATCGAAGTGCCTCGCCAGGCCGAGGGCTGCCCCGATGAAGCACAGGTTCAGCATCACCGGCGTGAACGCCGGCACCGCGAAGTGCTTCCAGGTGTTCAGGATTCCGGCCGACAGCGCGATCAGTGACGCGGACAGGATGTACGGGAACATCCAGCGGGTCATCGTCACGGCGGCGGCGAAGGCTTGCGGCTGCTCGCGAAGGCCCGCGGCGATCGCCCAGACCAGCACCGGCGAGGCGAGCACGCCGACCAGCGAAACGGCCACCAGCGTCCAGAACAGCGCGGTCGCGATGCGGTCGACCAGCAATCGCGTCTCGGCCAGCGCGGCCTGCGGATCGGCGCCGCCGCGCGCCTCGGCGTGCGTCCGCGACTCGGCCAGGATCGGGACGAAGGCCTGCGAGAACGCCCCTTCGGCGAACAGGCGCCGCAGCAGGTTCGGCAGCCGGAACGCGACGAAGAACGCGTCGGTGAACGCCGAGGCGCCGAAGATGGCGGCGGTGAGGTTCTCCCGGGCGAGCCCGGTGATCCGCGACAGCAGGGTCAGACCGCTGACGGTGGCGGCGGCCCGCAGCAGGCTCATGCGCTGCCGGGGCGCCGGCCGCGGGGTTTATGCCCGCTTGCGGGGTTGGCGTGAAATCGGTTATTATTCAAGGCTTTCCGGAATATTTTCCGGGGCCGCCGGAATCCCGTTGTCGGGTCGCGGCGCCGGAAGTCGAACCGAGCGAGATTCTCTCATGGCCAACATCGCCTCCGCCCGCAAGCGCGCCCGCCAGTCCGTCAAGCGCAACCTGCACAACTCGAGCCTGCGCTCGCGCCTGCGCACCGCGATCAAGTCGGTTCGCAAGGCGATCCTCGCCGGCGACAAGGCTGCGGCCGCGAAGACGCTGCAATCCGCGCAGAGCGTGATCGACAGCATCGCGGACAAGAAGATCATTCACAAGAACGCGGCCTCGCGCCACAAGAGCCGCCTGTCGGCCGCGATCAAGTCGATGGCCTGAGCGTCGCCGGGCGCGCGCCGAACAGCGCGCTGCCCACCCTGACGATCGTCGCGCCTTCCATCACTGCGGATTCCAGGTCCGCGGACATCCCCATCGAGAGCGTATCGAAGTCGCGCGCCGCCTGCGGGTCGAGCGCGGCGCGGACGCGCTCGAACAGCTTTTTCAACGCCGCGAAGCGGGCGCGCTGCAGCGCGACGTCGTCGGTCGGCTCGGGAATCGCCATCAGCCCGCGCAGCCGTACGCGCGGCAGCTCCGCCACCGCCAGCGCGAGGGCGATCGCGCCCTCGGGCGCGACCCCGCTCTTGCTCGCCTCGCCCGACACGTTCACCTGAATGCACAGCTCGAGCGGCGGCAGCCCGTCGGGCCGCTGCTCCGAGAGCCGGCGGGCGACCTTCTCGCGCTCGACCGAGTGCACCCAGTCGAAATGCTCGGCGATCGGTCGGGTCTTGTTCGACTGGATCGGGCCGATGAAGTGCCACTCCAGCCGCGAAAGCTCCCACGCCGGGCCGGCCTCGGCGCCGCGTCCGGCGGCCGCGGACGACCGCTCGTCGCTGCATGCGGCGATCTTGTCCAGCGCCTCTTGCAGGTAGTTCTCGCCGAACGCACGCTGGCCCAGGGCCGAGAGCGCGAGGACGCTCGCGGCCGGAAAGGCCTTGCTGACCGCGAGCAGGCGCACCGAGTCGGGCGGGCGACCTGCGGCCTCGCAGGCCTCCCGGATCCGTTTCAGCACCTGCTCGTAGTTTTGGCGCAACGCGCGGTCGCCGTTCATCGCGGGATATGCCGTTTCGCCCCGGCAGGGGTGCCGAGGAACGCCCGGGTTCCGAAGATAGCAGGAACGAGAGACGGCGCCGCCCCCGCGGCGCCCCGGCCGATAGAGGGATTCGCGATGGACATTGCCGAACTGCTGGCGTTTGCGGTCAAGAACAAGGCTTCCGACCTGCACCTGTCGGCGGGACTGCCGCCGATGATCCGGGTGCACGGGGACGTGCGCCGGATCAACCTGCCGCCGATGGAGCACAAGGACGTCCACGGCATGATCTACGACATCATGAACGACTCGCAGAGGAAGGAGTACGAGGAGAGCCTCGAGTGCGACTTCTCCTTCGCGATCCCCGGCCTGGCGCGCTTCCGGGTCAACGCGTTCGTCCAGCAGCGGGGCGCCGGGGCGGTGATGCGGACGATCCCGTCGAAGATCCTCACGCTCGAGGAGCTGAACACCCCGAAGATCTTCTCCGAAATCGCAATGACGCCGCGGGGACTGGTGCTGGTCACCGGGCCGACCGGCTCGGGCAAGTCGACCACGCTCGCGGCGATGATCAACCACATCAACGAGAACCTCTACGGCCACATCCTCACCGTCGAGGATCCGATCGAGTTCGTCCACGAGTCCAAGCGCTGCCTGATCAACCAGCGCGAAGTCGGCCCGATGACGCTGTCGTTCAACAACGCGCTGCGCTCGGCGCTGCGCGAAGACCCGGACATCATCCTCGTCGGCGAGTTGCGCGACCTGGAGACGATCCGGCTGGCGCTGACCGCCGCCGAGACCGGGCACCTGGTGTTCGGCACGCTGCACACGTCGTCGGCGGCCAAGACGATCGACCGGGTCATCGACGTGTTCCCCGCGGCCGAGAAGGACATGGTGCGGTCGATGCTGTCGGAGTCGCTGCGCGCGGTGATCTCCCAGACGCTGCTCAAGACCAGGGACGGGAACGGCCGCGTCGCCGCGCACGAGATCATGATCGGCACGCCGGCGATCCGGAACCTGATCCGCGAGGCCAAGGTCGCGCAGATGAACTCGTCGATCCAGACCGGCGCGTCGATGGGGATGCAGACGCTCGACCAGTGCCTGGCCGACCTCGTGCGCAGGAACCAGATCTCGATGTCCGAAGCCCGGGCCGTGGCAACGGTCAAAGAGAATTTCCCCGGCTGACGCCGCGTACCACCCCACCGAGATCCGCCATGGAACGCGAACAAGCCTCCAAGTTCCTGCACGACCTGCTGCGGCTGATGATGTCGCGCAACGGCTCGGACCTCTTCCTCACGGCCGAGTTCCCGCCGGCATTCAAGATCGACGGCAAGGTGCAGCCGGTGTCGAACGCGCCGCTCTCGCCCCAGCACACGGTCGAGCTCGCCCGGGCGCTGATGAACGACAAGCAGGCCGCCGAGTTCGAGGCGCACAAGGAAGTGAACTTCGCGATCAGCCCGGCCGGCATCGGGCGCTTCCGCGTGAACGCGTTCATGCAGCAGAACCGCGTCGGCATCGTGATGCGCACGATCAACACCGAGATTCCGACCTTCGAGCAGCTTCAGCTGCCCTCGGTCCTGAAGGACCTCGCGCTTACCAAGCGCGGGATGATCATCGTCGTCGGCGCGACCGGGTCGGGCAAGTCGAACACGCTCGCGGCCATCGTCGGGCATCGCAACGAAATGTCGCACGGCCACATCGTGACGATCGAGGATCCGGTCGAGTTCGTGCATCCGCACCGCAACTGCATCGTCACGCACCGCGAGGTCGGCGTCGACACCGAAAGCTGGGAGGTCGCGCTGAAGAACACGCTGCGCCAGGCGCCCGACGTGATCATGATCGGCGAGATCCGCGACCGCGAAACGATGGAGCACGCGGTGGCGTTCGCCGAGACCGGTCACCTGTGCCTGGCGACGCTGCACTCGAACAGCGCCAACCAGGCGCTGGACCGGATCATCAACTTCTTCCCCGAGGAGCGGCGCGCGCAGCTGCTGATGGACCTGTCGCTGAACCTGAAAGCGATCGTCTCGCAGCGGCTGATTCCGATGGCCAGCGGGAAGGGCCGGGTGCCCGCGGTCGAGATCCTGCTGAATTCGCCTCTGATCGCCGACCTGATCTTCAAGGGCGAGGTCGGCGCAATCAAGGAAGTGATGAAGAAGAGCCGCGAGCTCGGGATGCAGACCTTCGACCAGGCGCTCTTCGACCTCTTCGAGGGCGGCCGCGTCGGCTACGAGGATGCGTTGCGCAACGCGGACTCGGTGAACGACCTGCGGCTGAACATCAAGCTGAACAGCAAGCGCTCCGGGCACGACCTCAATCGCGGCATCGAGCACCTCGACATCGTCTGAAGCCCGGCCGCGGCGTCGCCGGCCGCGTCAGTCCTTGTGCCGGAAGCTGATCCGGCCCTTGGTCAGGTCGTACGGAGACATCTCCATCGTGACGCGGTCGCCCGGCAGCACCCGGATGCGGTGCTTCTTCATCTTGCCGGCCGCGTAGGCCGACACCTCGACGCCGTTGCTCAGCGTGACACGGAAGCGCGTGTCGGGCAGCACCTCGGCGACGACGCCTTCCATCTGGATCAGATCTTCCTTGGCCATTCTGGGCTCCTGGTTCGCGCGGCGAGCGCGGCGGCCGTCAAGGCCGCGATTGCGACGGGCTTCGGGTGCCGTCCGGACCGGTCTGCGAATTGCCGCGCAGGCGCGGCGGCCCGGCCGCATCCGGCTCGACGGGCAGTGCGATCGCGATCGCGGCGCGCCGCTTCGGGGCCGCGATACGACGTCGTCGCAGGGGTTGTGGCGCCGCTCGCCAGGGTGACGCGCGGCGATGCGGGGGATGTCGCGCCGGAAACTGCGATTATACTCGGTGTCGATCCTGCAGGCCGCGCCTGGCGCGTACTGCGCGTAGGTGTTCCCGTCGAATCGTCCCTGCAGACCCGCTGCATGCCTGCCTTTCGCCTTGCCGGACCGCCAGCCCGCTTCTTCCTGGCGTCGATCCCGGTAGCCTGCGCGTTGCTCGCGGCGCCGGCACGCGCCGACACGGTGACGCTGCACAACGGCGATCGGCTCACGGGCCGGGTGTTGCACCTGTCGCCGTCGACGCTCACTTTCGAGACCACGTGGGCCGGCGAACTGCGCATCCCGCGCTACGAAGTGCGCTCGATCGAGACCGACAAGCCGGTGGGCGTGTTGCGCGAGCGTTCGGCGCGGACCGAGTCGATGACGATCAAGCCTGCGGCGCCCGGCGAAGTGACGCTTTCGCCCGAGACTCCCGACCCCCCCGACCCGGCGGCGATTCCGCAGGCCGCCGCGGCCGGCGACGACCGGCCCGCCGCCGCGCAGCCCGCCACCGCGCAGCCCGCCACGACCGTGCCGCTGGCGCGCGTGCGCTACATCAATCCGAAGCCCGAGGAGAGCGGCGAGGGCGTGTCCTACGACGGGCGCCTCACGCTCTCGGGCGCCTTCGTGCGCGGCAACAGCACCGCCGATCGTGCCTACGCGGAGGGCGACCTCGGCGCGCGCGCGCTCGACTGGCGCTACGCGCTGACCGCCAAGCTGCGTCACGAGCGCAGCGACGACGCCACGAGCGCCTCGAACTGGTTGCTCGGCGGCAACTTCGACCGGTTCCTCGACGATCGGCGCTTCGGTTACCTGCGCGGCTCGCTCGAGCGCGACCGCTTCCGCGACATCGCGTTGCGCGGGACCGCGGGGGTCGGGCTCGGCGTGCAGCTCGTGCAGACCGAGCGCACCAGGTTCTCGGTGCGCGGCGGCCTCGACGCGATCGACGTGAGGCGCATCGCCGGCGCCGACGAGGCGTGGCCGGCGCTCGGCTGGGGCGCGAACCTCGGCTACCGGCTCGACCTCTGGTCGGCGGAGTTGTTCCACGACCAGCAAGGCTTCCTGAACCTCGAGGACCCGTCGCAGGTGACGCTGCGAAGCCGCAGCGGACTGCGCCTGCCGTTCGCGTCGGGGCTGACCGCCTCGCTGCAGCTCAACCTCGATTGGGACAGCCAGCCGGCGGCGGGACGCCGCGGCACCGATGCGACCTGGCTGGTCGGGCTCGGTTATGCGTGGTGAGAGGCCGGGCTTGCGGCGCGTCGCGACGCTGGCCGCGGCGCTCGCCGTCGCGGCATGCGCGCAGGCCCCGACTGCGCCGCCACGGCTGCCCGATCGCGCGAGCGCTTCGGCCCCGGCAACGGGTGCACCTGCGGCCGACGCCGCGGCCTGGGCGATGGCCGCTCCGCGCACCGACGAGGCCGCTGCCGCTGCGGCGTATGCGGGGGCGAGAACCTACTCGGGCACCGTTTTCTGCGCGGGCTGCCCGGAGCGGCGCCTGACGCTGACGATCTTTCCCGACGGCACCTTCCGGATGCTGCAGGCGGGCGAGGAGGGCGCAGGCCTGCGGGTGCTCCACGACATCGGGCGCTGGACGACTTCGACGCAGGCCGCCGACACGATCGCGCTGCACGGAGACACCGAAGGCGTGCGGCTGTTTCGCCGCGTCGTGCCGGACGGGCTCGCGATCGTCGACAACGAGGGACGCGAGATTCGCGGGATGGGCAACGCGACGCTGGCGCGCGCGCCGCAGGTCGACCCGCTGTCGGGACCGTTGCGCCTCGCCGGCCGCTACTTCCGCGAGGACGCAGGACCGGTCTTCGTCGAGTGCCTCACGGGGCGCCGGCTGCCGGTGGCGGCCGGCGTGCCGGCGAGCGGCGCACCGCAGGCCGCGCGCTGGCTCGCCGCCGCGCAGTCGGCGCTCGACGACGCGCACCGCGCGGTGAGCGATTCTCCAGCCGATCCCGTGCTCGCGATCGTGCAGGGCTACCTTGTGCCGCGGGTCGCGCAGCCCGGCGATCCGGAGAAGGAAGCGCTCGTCGTGGTGGGGTTCGAGCGTGCGATGCGCGCCGGCCGCTGCGAAGACGTCGTGCGCCAGAAGCCGTGAGTGCCGACCGGCTGTTCCTGTTCCTGGGCGCGCTGTCGGCTGCGATCGCGGTGGCCGCGGGAGCGCTCGGGGCGCACGCGCTGCGCTCGGTGCTGGCGCCGGATCGGCTTGCGGTGTTCGAGACGGCGGCCCGCTACCAGATGTATCACGCGATCGGCCTGTGCATCGTCGCGTGGGCGGCAGCGCGTTCCGGGGGACGCGCCGGGCCGCTCGCCGGCGCGCTGTTCGCGCTGGGCACCTTGCTGTTCTGCGGCGGCCTCTACGTCTACGCGCTGTCGGGGCTGCGCGTTGCGGCGATGGCTGCCCCGGTGGGTGGCGCGGCCTTCATCGCGGGCTGGACCTGCCTGGCCTGGCTGGCGCTGGCGGCGCAGCGCCGCCCCCACTGACCCCCTGTCCGCGCGCGAAGATCTCGAAGCCGAACAGCCGGCACTCGATCGCGCCGTTGAACAGCGGCGTGCGGCGGCGCTCCTTCATGCCGAGTTGCCCGGGCAGCGCGCGGTCGCTGCTGAGCAGCCAGACCTGCCAGCCGGCGAACCGCTCGCGCAGCGTCGCACCGAACGCGCGCATGGCCCGCTCGTGACGGCCGGCGTCGCCGTGCGCGCCGGGTGGCGGGCCTGCTGCGCCGAGCGCCTCGATGCGCTCGCCGTACGGCGGATTGGCCACGATGAAGCCGGGGGCGTCGAAGGGCGGGCGCGCCGCGGCCGCGTCGGCGACCCGAGCGTCGACCGCCCGCGCCGGGAGCCCGGCGCGCTCGAAATTGCGCAGTGCCTGCTCGATCGCGCGCGGATCGAGGTCGGAAGCCGCGAGCCGGGGAGGGCTCGCGCCGCGCCGCGCCGCTGCCTGCGCCCGGCGGATCGCATCGGCGCGCAGCGCTGCCCAAATCTTCGCGTCGTGGTCCAGCAGCTTCTCGAGCCCGAACGCGCGCGAAAGGCCGGGGGCGATGTCGAAGGCGATCTGCGCGGCTTCGATCACGACCGTTCCGGACCCGCAGAACGGGTCGTACAGCGGCACCGCGGGCGTCCAGCCCGACAGCGCGAGCAGGCCCGCGGCCAGGTTCTCCTTCAACGGCGCCTCGCCCTTGGCGTCGCGCCCCGCGCGCCATCCGCGCTTGAACAGCGGCTCGCCGCTCAGGTCCAGGTACAGCGTGGCCTGGCGGTCCTCGAGGTACGCGAACACGCGCGCGTCCGGCGCGCGGGTGTCGATCGACGGTCGCGCGCCGGTGCGCTCGCGAAGCCGGTCGACGATGCCGTCCTTCACGCGCAGCGTCGCGAAGTTCAGGCTTCGCACCGGCGAGCGCACCGCGCTCAGGTCGACGCGCAGCGAGTGGCGCGCGTCGAAGTGGCGCTCCCATTCGACGCCGAGCGCCAGCCGGTACAGGTCGTCGTCGTCGCGGTAGCGTCGCTGCGCGACCCGGCGCAGCACGCGGCTGGCCAGCCGCGACCAGAGGTTCGCGCGGTAGGCGATCTCGCGGTCGCCATCGAAGAGCACGCCGCCGGCGACCGCGCGGCAGTCGCGCGCACCCAGTCCGGCGAGCTCGGCGGCGAGTGCCGCCTCGAGGCCGCGCGGGCAGGCCGCGAACAGCCCGGGGACCCCGGGCGCCGGTGCCACCGGCGCCGGCCCCGGTGCGTGCCCGCGCGCAGTCACGTTCAGAACGGCTTGACCACGACCAGCACGACGGCCGCGAACAGCGCGATCACCGGCAGCTCGTTGAACCATCGGAACCAGACGTGCGAGCGCCGGCTCTCGCCACGCTCGAAGCGCCGCAGCAGCCGTCCGCAGGCGTGGTGGTAGCCGAGCAGCAGCACGACCACCGCGAGCTTGGCGTGCATCCAGCCGCCGCCGACGCCGAAGCCGAGCCAGAGCCAGAGCCCGAATGCGATCGCCAGCAGCATCAGCGGCTGCATGAAGCGCCAGAGCTTGCGCGCCATCAGCAGCAGCCGGTCGCGCTCGGCGCCAGGCTCGGCGACCATCGCCAGGTTCACGAAGATTCGCGGCAGGTAGAACAGACCCGCGAACCAGCTGGTCACGAAAACGACGTGCAGCGCCTTGACCCACAGGTACCCGGTCGACATCACGCGTCCCGTGCCCCGGCGCAGCGCATGGGTCCGCCTGGCCGTCAGCCGCGGATCTCGCCGTGGCCGAACACGACGTACTTGAGCGAGGTCAGGCCTTCGAGACCCACCGGGCCGCGCGCGTGCAGCTTGTCGGTGGAGATGCCGATCTCGGCGCCGAGCCCGTACTCGAAGCCGTCGGCGAAGCGCGTCGACGCGTTGATCATCACCGAGGCCGAATCGACCTCGCGGACGAAGCGCATCGCCCGGGTGTGGTTCTCGGTGACGATCGCGTCGGTGTGCTGCGACCCGTAGGTGGCGATGTGGT
Organism: Burkholderiaceae bacterium; assembly: GCA_023954045.1. Lineage (GTDB taxonomy): Bacteria > Pseudomonadota > Gammaproteobacteria > Burkholderiales > Burkholderiaceae_E > Zeimonas. The sequence goes on from JAMLIR010000010.1 coordinate 15,437, forward strand.
CCAACGCCGCGTCGAGGTCGTCGACGACGCGGATCGACAGGATCGGCGCGAGGTACTCGGTGCGCCAGTCCTCCTCGGTCGCTTCGTTGCAGGCGATGGCGGCGGCCGACAGCACCGCGCGGGTGCGCGCGTCGCCGCGCAACTCGACGCCCTTCTCGGCGTAGATCCGCCCGAGCCGCGGCAGCACGGCGTCGGCGACGCCCGCCGCGACCAGCAGCGTCTCCATCGTGTTGCACGGCGAGTAGCGCTGCGTCTTGGCGTTGTCGGCGATGCGAACCGCCATGTCGAGGTCGGCGTCGTCGTCGATGTAGACGTGGCAGATGCCGTCGAGGTGCTTGATCACCGGCACCTTCGATTCGCGCGCGATGCGCTCGATCAGCGACTTGCCGCCGCGCGGCACGATCACGTCGACCCACTCGGGATGCGTGATCAGCGCGCCGACCGCCGCGCGATCGGTCGTCTCGATCACCTGCACTGCGTCCTCGGGCAGCCCGGCGTCGCGCAGGCCCTCGCGGACCAGCGCGGCCAGCGCCTGGTTGCTGTGGATCGCCTCGGAGCCGCCACGCAGGATCGTCGCGTTGCCCGACTTGATGCACAGGCCGGCAGCGTCGATCGTGACGTTGGGGCGCGATTCGTAGACGATGCCGATCACGCCCAGCGGCACCCGCATCCGACCGACCTGGATGCCGGTGGGACGAAAGCGCATCTCGAGGATCTCGCCGACCGGATCGGGCAGCGCGACGATCTGCTCGAGGCCACTGGCCATCGATTCGATCACCGCGTCGGTCAGCGCCAGCCGGTCGACGAACGCCGGGTCGTGGCCGGCCGAGCGCGCGGCGGCCAGGTCCTTCGCGTTGGCGGCCTTCAGAGCCGCGGCGTCGCGACGGATCGCGGCGGCGGTGGCCGAGAGCGCGCGGTCCTTCGCAGCGGTCGAGGCGCGCGCGGTCAGGCGGCTCGCCGCCCGTGCGCGCCGGCCCACGTCGGCGACGTAGGCGGCGATGTCGATAGGATGGATGTCCACGTCAGTTCCCTGCCAGGGTCGGGGCGCCCGCCACCGACATCGCGAGATCCTGCAGTCCCTGCCAGGCGTCGGTGCCGTCGAGGCCCTTGATCATTCTATCGGTCCGGGCGGCGCGCTGCAGCGCGCCGCGGATCCGGTCCTCGTCGAGGCGCCCCAGCGCCTGCTCGAACAGCCGCTCGCGCGCGCCGAACACGCGCACCTCGCGCAGCGCCTGCGCGAGCGGGCGTCCGGCGCGGCGCGCGTCGGCGAGCCTGAGCAGCGTGCGCAGCGCGTCGGCGAGCGCCCAGAGCACCAGCGGCTCGGCGACGCCCTCGGCGCGCAAACCGTCGAGGCTGCGCAGCGCGCGCGGGGCGTCGCCGGCGAGCGCGGCCGCGACCAGGTCGAACGCGTCGTAGCGCGCGACGTCGAGCACCGCCGCGCGCGTCTGCTCCGGCGGCAGTTCTCCCTCCGGAAACAGCAGGCCGAGCTTGGCGATCTCCTGGTGCGCCGCGAGCAGGTTGCCCTCGACCCGCTCGGCGATCAGGGCGAGCGTGTCGCGGTCCGCACGCTGCTTCTGGCGCGCGAGCCGGGCGGCGATCCACTGCGGCAGTTGCGCGCGCTCGACGGGCCAGACCGGCACGATCATCGCCACGCGATCGACCGCGGCGAACCAGGCCGACTCGGTGCTCGCGCGGTCCAGTCGCGGGCCGGTGACCAGCAACCGGGTGTCGGCCGACGCCTGCGCGGCCGCGTCGGCGAGCATCTGGCCGATCTCCCGGTTCGCCTTGCCGGACAGGCGCAGTTCGACCAGGCGCCGGGCGGCGAACAGCGACAGCGCGTTGGCCTCGGCCAGGAACGCGTCGGCGCGAAAGCCGCGGCCTCCGTCGAAGACCTGCCGTTCGTCGAACCCGGAGGCGCGCAGCGCCTGGCGCACCGCGTGGGCCGCCTCCTGGACCAGCAGCGGCTCGTCGCCGTGGATCCAGACCAGCGGCGGCACGCCGCGCGCGAGCGCCGCGGCGAGGTTCTCGGCACGGACCTGCGTCACCGGCGGATCGCGGCGAGCCGCCGCAACAACTGCTGCACCAGGTCCGACTGCATCTCGCGATACAGCAACTCCTCTTCCTGCTGCTTCGCGACGACCTCTATGTCGCTCGACGTGATGTCGCGGCGCAGGACGATCTCGGTGGGCGCGAGCAGGGGCTGGCCGTCGTGGTCGACGACCCGGAACGTGAAACGCAGCCGCAGCTGGTATTCGCGCGGCCGTCCGGTGCTCGAGAAGCCGACGACTTCCTTCTCGCGGCGCTCGCCGAGCACTTCGAGCCGCGCTTCGGCGTCCTTCGGATCGTCGACCAGGCGCGTGTCCTCGGCGACGCGCACCAGGCGGCGGAACTCGGCGCCGATCGCCGACGTCGGCGCGAAGCCCGTGTAGAGCGTGCGAAACGGCAGCGCGGCCGAACGGCGCAGCTGGAAGCCGCAGCCTGCCGCGGAGGCGATCGCCAGCGACGCCAGAGCGATCGACAGCGCGCGCCGCCGGCCGGGCGCCGCCGGCGCGCTGCCGCTGTCGCCCCGGCGGGGCGCCGGATCGAGGCGCGCGGCGGGCATCGCCGGTTCGCTCACGGCTTCTCAGACCACCACGTTGACCAGCCGGCCGGGCACGACGATGACCTTGCGCGCCGCGCGGCCCTCCGCGTGGCGCGCGAACGCCTCGGTGGCCACCGCGGCGGCCTCGATCGCCGCGCGGTCGGCCTGCGCCGGAACACGCACTGCGCCGCGCACCTTGCCGTTGATCTGCAGCACCAGTTCGATCTCGTCCTGGGCGAGCGCGGCCTCGTCGACCTGCGGCCACGGCGCGTCGAGCAGGTCGCCGTGGATCTTCGCGTAGCCGAGGTCGCTCCAGAGCGCGTGCGTCACGTGCGGCACGACCGGATAGAGGACGCGGATCAGGATCGACAGCGCCTCGCGCAACACTTCGGTGGTCTCGCGCGAGGCCCCGAGCTTCGCGCCCTCGATCGCGTTGAGCATCTTCATCGCCGCCGAGACCACCGTGTTGTACTGCTTGCGCTGGTAGTCGTAGTCGGCCTGGCGCAGGATCGCGTGGATTTCGCGCCGCAGCGCCTTGTGCGCTTCCGAAAGGCGCGAGGGATCGAGGGGGGCGGGTGCCGCCGAGAGCGCCGCGTGCTGCTCGAACGCGCAGGCCCAGAGCCGGCGCAGGAAGCGCTGCGCGCCCTCGACGCCCGCGCCCGACCACTCGAGCGTCTGCTCCGGCGGCGACGCGAACATCACGAACAGCCGCGCGGTGTCGGCGCCGTACTGGTCGATCAGCGACTGCGGGTCGACGCCGTTGTTCTTGCTCTTCGACATCGTGCCGATGCCGTTGTAGTCGACCGGCAGGCCGTCGGTCTTCGAGCGGCAGCCCAGCGGCTTGCCCGACTCGTCGTGCAACCACTCGACGTCTTCGGGCCAGAAGTACTCGATGCCGCCCTTGTCGCTCTTGCGCGAGAAGATGTGGTTGAGCACCATGCCCTGGCACAGCAGGTTGCTGAACGGCTCGTCGAACTGCACCAGGCCGCGCCCGGCGTCTCCGGGGAAGTCGCCGCGGACGTCGCGCATCACCTTCGTCCAGAAGCGCGCGTAGAGCAGGTGCAGCACCGCGTGCTCGATGCCGCCGATGTACTGGTCCATCGGCATCCAGTAGTCGTTGCGTGCGTCGACCATCGCCCGGTCGTTGTCCGGCGAGCAGTAGCGCATGTAGTACCACGACGAGTCGACGAAGGTGTCCATCGTGTCAGTCTCGCGTCGCGCGGGTTTGCCGCACTTCGGGCACGCGCACTTCAGGAACCGCTCGTCCTTCGCCAGCGGGTTGCCGCTGCCGTCGGGCACCAGGTCTTCGGGCAGCACGACCGGCAGGTCCCCGTAGGGCACCGGCACCGCGCCGCAGCCGTCGCAGTGGACGATCGGGATCGGCGTGCCCCAGTAGCGCTGGCGCGAGATCCCCCAGTCGCGCAGCCGGTACTGGATGCGCTTCTCGCCCAGGCCCTTCGCGGCGAGGTCGGCGGCGATCGCGTCGACCGCGGCCTCGTGCGCTAGGCCGTCGTACTTGCCGGAATTGACGCAGCGCCCGTTCCCCTTGTCCTCGTACCAGGGTTGCCATTCCCGGTCGGAGAATGGCTGGCCCCTCACGTCGATGACCTGGCGGATCGGCAGCCCGAACTTGCGCGCGAACGCGAAGTCGCGCTCGTCGTGCGCGGGCACGCCCATCACCGCGCCGTCGCCGTAGCTCATCAGCACGTAGTTGCCGACCCAGACCTCGACCGGCGCGCCGGTCAGCGGATGGCTGACGAAGAGGCCGGTGCGCCGGCCGTCCTTCTCGCGGGTCGCGAGCTCTGCCTCGGTCACGCCGCCGCGCTTGCACTCGTCGACGAACGCGGCCAGCGCCGGGTCGCGTGCTGCCGCGACGGCCGCGATCGGGTGCTCCGGGGCGACTGCAACGAAGGTCACGCCCATGATCGTGTCGGTGCGCGTCGTGAACACGTACATGCGCCCGTCGCCGACGAGCGCGCCTCGCGCGTCGCGGATCTCGTGCGGGAACGCGAAGCGCACGCCGGTCGAGCGGCCGATCCAGTTCTCCTGCATCAGCTTCACGCGCTCGGGCCAGCCGAGCCCTTCGAGGTCCGCGAGCAGTTCCTCGGCGTAGCGCGTGATGCCGAGGTAGTACATCGGGATCTCGCGCTTCTCGACCAGCGCGCCCGAGCGCCAGCCGCGCCCGTCGATCACCTGCTCGTTGGCGAGCACCGTCTGGTCGACCGGATCCCAGTTGACGGTCCCGGTCTTCAGGTAGGCGATGCCGTGCTCGAGCATCTTCAGGAACAGCCACTGGTTCCACTTGTAGTAGTCGGGCGAGCAGGTCGCGACCTCGCGCGTCCAGTCGATGGCCAGACCCATCGCCTGCATCTGCCCCTTCATGTGGGCGATGTTGTCCCAGGTCCACTTCGCCGGCGCGACTCTGTTCTTCATCGCCGCGTTCTCGGCCGGCAGGCCGAACGCGTCCCAGCCCATCGGCATCAGCACGTTGTACCCGTTCATCCGCAGGTGCCGGTACATCACGTCGTTGATCGTGTAGTTGCGCACGTGACCCATGTGCAGCTTGCCCGACGGGTAGGGCAGCATCGAGCAGGCGTAGAACTTGCCCTTCGTAAAGCGCGGGTCGTGCTCGATCGCGCGATAGGCGTCGCTCGCCGCCCAGTGCGCCTGGGCGGCCGCTTCGACCGCGGCGGCGTCGTACTTGTCGTGCATGGTGCTGGGAGATCCGGGGGAGGGGGCGCCGGCGCGGGGCCGGATAAACCCTTGATTTTACACGGCGGATGACGGCGCTACCGGCCGCTCGTTCCGGCGCTGCCTGTCAGGGGCGCGGGTCGTCGTCGCGGCCGCGCCGGCCCTCGGCCGGCCCCTTCCAGTTCCGGACGGCCCACCACGCGACTGCGACGAGGACGGCCACGTTGATCCCGATACCGACGATCCAGAACGCACTCATGGTGGTCTCTCCAACCTGCCTATCCGGACTGGGGACGTCGCGGCGCACGCGGGGCACGCACCCGGTTGCGCCGGATGCGTCCGATTAGTGCGTCCAGGACTTCAGCGTTCGCGACTTCGCACTCCCAGACAACGAGGGCGGACCATCCCAGTTCGGCCAAGGCGCGCGCCTTGCGGGCGTCGCGCTCTCGATTGGCCGCGATCTTGGAGCGCCAGTACTCCGGGTTCGTGCGCGCCTGGACCGATCCGTGACGGCAGTCGTGGCCATGCCAGAAGCAGCCGTGCACGTAGATCGCTGTTCGATAGCGGGGCAAGACGATGTCGGGCGTGCCGGGCAGGCTGCCGACGTGCAGACGATACCGTAGCCCACGCCGGTGGAGGTATCGGCGAACCGCAAGCTCCGGCGCGGTATCCTTGCGGCCGACACTTTTCATAAGTGCCGACCTTTGCGGCGGCGTCGACGACTTCGGGAAAGGGCGTGTGGACATGAGAGGTCCAGCGATTCTCGCACGTACGATGAGCGTTGCCACCACGCGCGGCGGTGGCGAGCGGGCATGGCAGTATCACTCGCGCAGCGACAATCATTCGAAGGTCGCATGCTGGACTGTTCTGTTCGATTTCCTCCTCGAGTGTGACATCTTCCGTGGGCATGCGGAGCGGGGGTTGGTCGGCTTCGGCATCAATCACGTGATGGTCGGGCCGATCAACAAGACACTCGATCTGGTCGTCACGCGGATATCGCCGGGAAGGGCTACGACGCGGCGACAACGGTTCGCTGACCTTGTCGGGCACTACGGCATCGTGCTGAACGAGACTGATCGGGAAGCGCTCGAGTCGCTTCCTGCGCTCGAGGGTGACATCGGGAGGGAGGACGTTTCGGAAGTAGTCGTCGCGCTCGAGGCGAAGGCCTGCATGACGGAACACAGCAAGTCTCTCCCGCGATTGCATGCAGAGATTCTCGCTACGGGATACCTGGCAAAGCGCGCGCAGCCTCGATGCATCACTGTCTCGTACTCGATGGTGAACGCGGCCAAGGAGTTCATAACCCCGAGCGGCGCCGGCAAGGCCAACAAGCATTCGCAACCCGAGGATGCGCGGAAGGTCGTTAGGATGCTGGGCCAAGCCATTCCGCTGGCCCGCGATACCGCCGCGATTGGATACGACGTGATCGGCGTGACCGTGGTCGATTGCCGGAACGATGGGTCGCCGGTGACCCTCGTCGGAAGCGACCCCGCCCCGGATCGACATAGCCACGTCAACTACGATCGAATGATCGTCGGACTTTGCAGCGAGTATCGAGCGCGGTTCGGAACCTGAGGCACCCGGCCTCGGGGCCTACGCGGCGAGCAGGTCGAGTTGGCTTGGCGCGATGCGCGGCGGGACTGTACCGCCCATCCGGACGAGATGGCGTTCGATGGCTTCGATGAAGCCCGGCTCGAATCGCAACTTGGCGCGGCGAGTACGCGCGAGAAAACCGAGGGTTGCCTTGGCCGAGAGCGGTTGAGCCAGTTCCGAATGCTCGAGGAAGTCCGCGAGATGTGGTGGGCGAATCCCCAATGCATCGACGCCGAGTGAGACCGCGTATCGCCGCTTTCCGTCGAACCTGGCGCAGCGCGGTGGGCGACCTCGGACGGGAAAGTCCTGATCGCGCCCGACGTCATAGGTTCCGGGCGTGGACAGGCGTCGACCGATCCATTCGGCGACCGGCACGCTGACCGCGCTGCCGACCAGGCTCCAACGGATGGAAGTTCGCGCGACCGACTCGGCAGGCTTCGTCCAGTCGGCATCGAACCCTTGAAGGCGCTCTCCGTCGCGGATGTCCGGCTTGATCAGCGTACCGTCTGCCATCAGGATCGCCGGTGGCGAGGGGATTCCGATCGTGCTGCCGTTTTTCAGGGTCGGTACGGAGTCGACTGCCCAGCCAAGTCCGCCGAGTCCCTCGGTCCAATAGAAGCCGTGCGCAAGGCGGTCGAGGTCGGTTGCCGGTCGCACGAGGGGCCGATCATCTGTCAAGAGAACTTCCGCGGGATCGAGAACCCTCGAGGCGACGAGGAACACCCGCTCGCGCCGTTGCGGGAGCCCGAACGAGAAGGTGTCCACGACGCGATAGGCCCAGCGATACCCCCGCCGCTCGAACTCGTCGACGATTGCGCGCATCGCATTGCCGCCATTGAGTTGCAGCATGAACGGGACGTTCTCGACGACTACGGTTGGAACACGGCGACGCGAAAGAAGGCGAAAGACCTCTCCGATCAGACCCGAGCGTTCGCCGTCCAATCCTGCCGTCCGCCCCGCCTGGCTGAGGTCCTGGCAGGGAAACCCGGCGCAGACGAGATCGACCGACGCTGGAAGTGAGCGAAGCTTCGTGATGTCGTCGCGATATTCGACGTTCGGGAACCGAGCTGCGAGGACCGCCCGGGAGGCCGGCAGGATGTCGCAAAGCAGGTCAGCTTCGTGTCCGGAGCGCGCCAACCCGAGCTCGAACCCTCCGATTCCTGCGAACAAGCCTGCAGCGCGCATATGTACGAATATCCAGTATTCAGCGAAATGTTATCAGGACGCCGGCGGGAATCCAAGCCCCCGATCGGCCTAAGTCGAGCAGGATATCAACCCAGCGCCGATAGCGCCGAGCCGGTATCGCGAAGTGCCGGGGCCGGGATTGTTCGGGCATCGAAAGCGCACTCTTCGGCGCTCTATCGGCCGGCCGCGTTCGCTGGCGGCTGGTGCGCGAAGAAATGCGCGAGGTCGGTCAGGTCGGTGTCCGACAGTCCGCTCAGCTCCTGCGTCATCGCGGCGCCGTAGCCGAGCCGCTTGCCGCTGGAGAATTCGCGCATCGCCTTCAGCAGGTAGTCCTCGCGCTGGTTCGCCAGGCGCGGCATCTGCTCGCGGCCCGAGAAGTCGGGGTTGTGGCAGACGCCGCAACGGTGCTGCACCGCGAGCGCGCGGCCGCGCTCGAAGCGCAGCGGATCGGCCTCGTCGGTCGGCGGGCGCGGCGGCGGCAGCTTCGAGATCGCGTCGGCGAACGCGCGCAGGTCGTCGTTGCTCATGCCGCGCGCCTGCTCGATCATCACCGGCTCGCCGCGCCGGCCGTCGCGCAGCAGGAACAGCTGCGTCATCGCGAAGAACGCCGGCTGGCCGCCGAGCGAAGGCGTCAGCGGCGTCTGCGACTGGCCGCTGGCGCCGTGGCAGGCGAGACACACCGCGAAGCGCTGCTCGAACGATGCCGGGCCGGAAGCCGCGGCAGCGGGCCGCCCGGCCGGGGCGCCAGCCTGCGGCCAGGCCGCAAGCGGCGCTGCGGCCGCGCAGGTCGCGAGCACGAGGCTCGCGATCCGCGCGGCGCGGTCCGGGCGGCGCCCGCGCGCCGCGTGGACCGGCATCAGCGCTTGTAGGTGATGCGGTAGATCGCGCCGTTGTGGTCGTCGGAGACCAGCAGCGAACCGTCCTTCATCACCATCACGTCGGCCGGGCGCCCGAGGTAGCCGTTGTTCTCGACCAGGCCGGTGAGGAAGGGCTCGACCTTCGAGACGTTGCCCTTCGCGTCGAGGAAGATCGCGACCACGTCGGCGGCGTACTTCTGGCTGCGGTTCCACGGGCCGTGCCGCGCGAGGAAGATCGCGTTCTGGTACTTGGCCGGGAACATCTTGCCGGTGTAGAAACGCATGCCGAGCGGTGCCGCGTGCGGGCCGAGCAGCGCGGCGGGCTTCGTGTAGTCCTTGCAGCTCTTGCCCCAGCCGAACTCGGGGTCGGCGTATTCGCCGGAGTGGCAGAACGGGAAGCCGAAGTGCTGCTTGCCGGGCTGCGTGACGTGGTTCAGCTCGTCGCTGGGCAGGTCTTCGGACAGCCAGTCGCGCTGGTTGTCGCCGAACCAGAGCTCGCCCGTCTTCGGATGGAAGTCGAAGCCCACCGTATTGCGCACGCCGCGCGCCACGGTTTCCTCGCCGCTGCCGTCGAGGTTGATGCGGAAGATCCGCGCGTACTGCTCCGAAGGATTGCAGATGTTGCACGGCGCGCCGACCGGCACGTACAGCTTGCCGTCCGGGCCGATCTTGATGAACTTCCAGCCGTGCGGGATCTCGCCGGGCAGCTTGTCGTACACCATGACCGGCGCCGGCAGCTTGTCGAGGTTCGACTCGATGTTGTCGTAGCGGACGATCTCCTTCGGCGTGGCGACGTACAGCGCGCCCTTGTGGAACTCGATGCCGTTGGGCAGCATCTGCTTCTCGAGGATCGTCTTCACCTCGCGCTTGCCGCCCTTGTCGGTGATCGCGTAGACCTTGCCGGCGACGAACAGCGAGCTCACGAACACCGTGCCCTTGTCGCCCTGGCGCATGCCGCGGGCGTCGAGCACGTCGGTGGCCCAGACCTCGGCCTTGAAGCCGGGCGGCAATTTCATCTTCGAGATCGGCAGCTTGTCGGCCGGCGTCGGGATCGGGAACGCCGGCACCGGCGCCATCTTCATCGCCGTCTCGGTGTTCGGCCGGCCCTTGGCCCAGAACGGCTCTTCTTCCTTCTTCGGCTCGCCCTGGGCGTGGGCGGCGAGCGGCAACCCGACGAGCACCGAGACGACGGCGGCGAATACCGGCCGTCTGCCGCGCAACGTGAGCAGGTTCATCTGACTCCTCCTGGGTTCGTTCTGTCCGTTCCATCTCCGGCGCGCCGACCGGCGGCGAGGCGCCGCGGCGCTCGTCCGGGTGGGCGAGAAGCGTAGCGCAGTTCGGCCGCAGCGGCACCTGTTTTTGCGGGCTAGAACGCGTAGCTCGCCCGCGCTCCGGCCACCCAGGCCCGTCGCGGCGCGGGCTCGTAATAGCGGCCGTTGGCCGCGTTGACGATCACCGAGCCGACGTAGCGGGTGTCGGTCAGGTTGTCGATGCGCACGAACGGCGCGAGCCGCCAGCCGCCGAGGCGCCAGTCGAATCCGGCGCGCCAGCCGAACACCGCGTAGGAGCCGGCGCGCTCCGAGTTGGCGTCGTCGACCGCGACGCGGGCGTTCCAGCGCCCGTCGACGCCGGTGACGAAGCCGCTCGGCGCGTGCCGCCACGCGAGCTCGGCGTAGAGCGAGGATTTCGGCACGCCCGGAATCGCGTTGCCGGAGAGGTCGACGCCGCTCGTGCTCAGGTAGTCGCGGAACTCGGCGTCGACCCAGGTCCAGGCCAGCCAGCCGGTGAACCCGGCGCCGAGCTCCGACTCGAGGCCGAGCTCGAAGCCGCGCCGCACCGTGCGCGCCGCGTTGCGGAACGTGGTGCGGCCGCCCGCGTTGACGTCCGGGACGATGTCGTTGCGGGTGGTGGTGCGGAACAGCGCGAGGTTCAAGCGGGTCGCGTCTCCGAGCAGCCACTTCACGCCCGCCTCGTAGTTCGTGCTGCGGCTCGGCTCGAGCGCGAAGTTCAGCCCCGGCAGTCCGTCGGGCCGGTAGGCGAGCTCCGCGAACGTCGGCGTCTCGAAGCCGCGCCCGGCCGACGCGTAGAGGTTCAACGTTTCGGTCAGCGCGTAGAGCAGCCCGATCACCGGACTCGTCGCGGAGTAGCGCCGGCTGCCCGAGTCGTCCGGGTTCGCCGCGGTCACGAAATCGTCGCTGACGTCGAACGCGACGGCCGAGCGGCGCGCGCCCCCCGAGAGCTTCCAGGCCGGCGCGAACCACCATTCGGCGATCGCGTACTGGTCGAAGCTCGACGCCGTGTCGAGTTCGTTACGGCGCAACGCTCCGGCGACGCCCGAGTCGTTCACGTAGCCGCGGCGGCGCTCCTGCATCCGGTCGTAGTCGACGCCGAGCGTGAAGTCGAGCCGCCCGCCGCCCAGCACGGTCGAACGCGTCCACTGCAGGCTGGTACCGCCGAATCCGCGGTCGAGGTCGACGACGCCGCCCGAGGACGAGGCCGCCGCGCCGCTGAACGCGAGGAACTGCGTGACCTGCCGGTCGCCGACGTAGCCGCGCAGCTTCAGCGTGTCCTTCGGCCCGAGGCGCCGCTCCCACGACAACCCGAGCTGGCGGTGCCCGACGCTCTTGCGGGTGTCGAAAGCCGCGGCGCCGACGCCCGCCTGCTTCGGATCCTGTTCGAGCTGCTGGCGCGTCAGGCCCAGCGGATCCTGCGTGTCGGGCTGGTCGAGCAGCGTGGCGTCGAGCGCGAACCTGCTGTCGGGGTCGGCCGCCCAGACCAGCCGCGCGCTGGCCAGGTCGCGCCGCGTGCGGCTGTGGTCGCGGTAGCCTTCGGTCTCGAAGCGCGACGCGTCGACGCGCGCGCCGACGGCGCCGATCGTCCCGCCGAAGCCGACACCGAGCTTCCAGCTTCCCCAGCTGCCGGCACTCGCGGTCGCGCGCCAGGTCGGGCGGCGTGGCGGATCGCCGGTGAGCACCGTGACGAGCCCGCCCGACGAGTTCCCGTACAGCGCCGCGAACGGGCCGCGCAGCACCTCGATGCGTTCGGCCGTCTCGAGGTCGAACAGGCCGGTCTGGCCCTGGCCGTCGGGCGCCGTGAACGGGATGCCGTCCTGCAGCAGGCGAACGCCGCGCACGCCGAACGCCGCCCGTGCGCCGAAACCGCGCGAGGATACCTGCAGGTCCTGCGCGAAGTTCTGGCGGTTCTGCACGTAGATGCCGGGAACCCGGCCCAGCGACTCGGACAGGTTGACGCCCGGCCTGTGCTCGCGGATCGCATCGTCGCCGATCGAATCGATCGCGACCGGAACGTCGAAGCTGCGCTGCTCGATGCGCGTCGCGCTGACCGTGACCGGATCGAGCTCGCTGGAACGCGGCTGTGCCGCCACGGGCTGCTGGGCCTGCGCGCTGCCCCACGTCGCCAGCATCAGCGCGAGCGCGGCTCGCGGCATCGTTCCGTCGTTCAGATTGGCGCCGTCTCGCCGTTTCATGGAAGCCCGTCCCCGCGCGGTGTCGCGAGAGTATGCGGTGGTGCGACGCACGCGGCAACGACGGCGCCGCGCCGGTTGCGGGCTTTCCGGAGTGCCGCGCCGCGCGAACTTGCCTTATGCTTGCGTTGCAGCATCAACCGCACGAGGAGGTGCGCCACATGTACGATCGAATCCTGGTCCCCGTCGACGGGTCGGCTTTTTCCGAAGAAGTGCTGCCGCACGCGCTGGGAATCGTGCAGGCCACCGGGGCGGCGCTGTCGCTGCTGCGCGTCGTCGAGCGCGAGGACGAGAAGGCCGAGGCGGCGCGCTATGTCGACGCGCTCGCCGCGGATCTCTCGGCTTCGGGACAGGTGGTCGTCGCGCGCGGCGACCTGGCCGAGGCGGTCCTCGCCGAGGCGCGGCGCGTTCCCGGCACGCTGGTCGCGATGACTTCGCACGGGCACAGCGGGCTGATGGAGGCGATGATGGGCAGCGTGGCGTTGCGCATCGTTCGCAGCGGTGGCGACCCGGTCATCCTGTACCGGCCTCGCGGGGCCGCCGTCGAGGGGCGCAGGCAGGCGGTGAAGATCACCACCGTCGTGCTGCCGCTCGACGCCACGCAGGTGTCCGAGGCCATGGCGTCGCAAGCCGCCGGCATGGCGCTGTGGCTCGGCGCGGACCTCAATGTGGTCGAGGTGATCGCGCCCGACGTCAAGCTCGCCGCCGACATCCCCACGGGCGACGTGATGGAGTCCTCGTACGTGCGCACCCGCGCCGAGGAGTACGGCACGCGCTACGGCGTGCGCACCAGCTGGGAGGTGCTGCACGGCGAGCCGGCCGAGGCGATCGCGCGCTACCTGGACGACCGTCGCGACGTGCTGCTCGCGATGGTCACGCACGGCCGGCGCCCGCTCGAGACGGCGATCCTCGGCAGCGTGACGGCCGGCTGCCTGCACCGCTGCGCGGTGCCGATCGTGACCCGCCTGCCCTGAGCGCGACGCGCGCTCCGGTCGAGGCCGGGGCACGTCGCTCGCCGGGCAGCGGAGGCCCACCGTCGCGCGGGCCGGGATCGGCGGCCATTCGAAACGCCGGGTTCCGTTTTCGGGATAATACGGACCCATGAGCGACGACCCGAATCCCGCGACCGAATCGTCCGGAGTCGAAGACACGGCGCCTGCCGGCTCGGCCATCCTGCGCGCGATGCGCGTGATGGAGGCGATCGCGTCGAGTGCGGTGCCGCCGCAGCTGGCCGAGATCTGCAAGGCCGTCGAGCTTCCGAAGCCGACCGTGTTCCGGATCCTGGCGACGCTGGAAGTGGCCGGCCTGGTGGGCCGGGAGCCCGGCAGCAAGCGATACCACTGTGGCCGGCGCCTGAACTCGCTCGCCGGCGAGGTGCTGCTCAATTCGCCGACGCGCGCGGCACGCCACGCAATCCTCGAGGAGCTGGTCGAGCACACTGGCGAGACCTGCAACCTCACGATCCCGAACGGCAACTCGGTGATGTACCTCGACCGCGTCGAGACCGCGTGGCCGCTGCGGATCGCGCTGGGCGCGGGTTCGAGCGTGCCGCTGCACGCATCGGCGAGCGGCAAGCTGTTCCTCGCCCACATGCCGAAGCGCTCGCGCGAGCGCTTCGTCCGCCAGAGCCCACTGGTGAGGCACACGCAGAAGACGGTGACCGATCCGCGCGCGCTGGCAGGCGAGCTCGAGCGCATCCGCGAGCAGGGCTACGCCACCGACGACGAGGAGTACCTCGCGGGCATCTGCTGCCTCGCGGTGCCGGTGCACGACGCCGACGGGCGGGTCGTGGCCGCGCTGGCGATGCACTCGCCGGTGCCGCGGCTGGCGCTGGCCGAGGCGATGCAGTTCCTGCCCGCGATGCAGTCGGCCGCCGAGGCGATGGCGCAGACGCTCGACTGGTAGGCACCGTGACGATCCTGGTCCTGAACAGCGGATCGTCGAGCTTCAAGTTCGCCGCCTACCGCAGCAACGACGCCGCGACCGGCGCGCCCTGCAAGCCGGTCGAGCGGCTGCGCGGACAGGTGCACGGATTGCCCGACTCTCCGGTGATGGTCTGGCGCACCGAGGGCGGGCCCGGCGGCGAGATCGCGTTGCCGGCGCCGGCCGACCAGCGCAGGGCGCTCGCGGAGGTGCTCGCCCGGCTCCGGGCCGAAGGCCTGGTCGACCGCGTCGAGGCGGTCGGCCACCGGGTCGTGCACGGCGGCGAGGCGCTGGTCGCGCCGTGCCTGGTCGACGCGCCCGCGCTGCGGCTGATCGAGTCGCTCGAGCCGCTCGCCCCGCTGCACCAGTCGCACTGCGTCGCCGGCATTCACGCGATGGCGGCGGTCGCGCCCGGCGTCGCGCAGGTCGCGTGCTTCGACACCGCGTTTCACGCGACGCAGCCGAGATTGCACACGACGATGCCGCTCCCGGTGTCGTGGCGCGACCGCGGCGTGCGGCGCTACGGCTTTCACGGCCTGTCGTTCGAGTCGATCGCGCAGCAACTGCCTTCGCTGCTGGGCGATCGCGCCGATGGCCGGATCGTCGTCGCGCACCTCGGCAGCGGCGCCAGCGTCTGCGCGATGCGCGAGCGGCGCTCGGTGCGCACGAGCATGGGGCTGTCGACGCTGGACGGGCTGGTGATGAGCACGCGCCCCGGCGCGGTCGACATCGGCGTCGCGCTGTTCGCGCAGCAGCAACTCGGCCTGGATCTCGACACGCTCTCCCGCGGGCTCTATCACGAGTCGGGGCTGCTCGGCCTGTCGGGGATCTCCGGGGACATGCGGGTGCTGGCGGCCAGCGACGATCCGCGCGCGCGCTTCGCGATCGACGTGTTCTGCCAGCGTGCCGCGCAGGAGATCGCGATGGCCGCCGTAGCGCTGGGCGGCTGCGACGCTATCGTGTTTACCGCGGGCATCGGCGAGCACGACGCCGGCGTGCGCGCGAAGATCTGCGGGCTGCTCGGCTGGATGGGCGCGCGCATCGACGATGCGGCCAACGTGGCGCAGGGGCCCCGGGTGCACGCGGCCGGCTCGACGATCGGCCTGTGGGTCGTGCCGACCGACGAGGAAGGGGTCATCGCGCGCCACACCGCCGCGCTCGTGCGCGGTCGCTGAGGGTCGGGCGCGCGGGACGTCGGAGCGCGAGCGCGCGGGACCGCCTCAGCCGCCCGCGCCCCCGAGCCAGTTCGCGTAGAGGTTCGCGAGCACGCAGCTGTTCAGGCGCGCGTCGACGCTGTCGGCGCGGCTGGTCAGCAGCACCGGCACCGCGGCGCCGAGGACCAGCCCGCCGAGCTCGGCGCCGGCGAGCCAGGCTGCCTGCTTGTAGAGCGCGTTGCCGGCCTCGATGTCGGGCACCAGCAGCACGTCGGGGTCGCCGGCGACGCGCGAGGCAATGCCCTTGGTGCTCGCCGCCTGCGCCGAGATCGCGATGTCGAACGCGAGCGGCCCGTCGACGATGCCGTGGGCGATCTGGCCGCGGTCGGCCATCTTCGCGAGCGCGGCCGCCTCGATCGTGACCGGCATCGCGGGATTGACGTCCTCGGTGGCGGCCAGCACCGCCACTTTCGGCGTCGCGACCCCGAGGGCGCGGCACAGGTCGATCGCGTTGCGCGCGATGTCGGCCTTGTCGGCCAGGTTCGGCGCGATGTTCACCGCGGCGTCGGTGAGCGCGACGAGCTTCGGATAGGCGGCGAACGCGAGGACGAACGCGTGGCTGATGCGCCGCTGCGTGCGCAGCCCGGCGTCGCGCGCGACGATCGCCGACATGTAGTCGTCGGTGTGCAGGCTGCCCTTCATCAAGGCGTGCACCGCTCGGTCGCGCGCCAGCAGCGCGGCGCGATGCGCGGACTCGTGCGCGTCGTCGCGGGTGTCGACGACCTCGAAGCGGCCCGGCTTCATGCCGTGCCGCTCGATCAGGGCGGTCATCGCGGCCTGCGGCCCGACCAGCACCGGCTCGATGTAGCCGGCGTCGGCCGCCTCGTACGCCCCGCGCATCGAGGCCTCGGACAACGGGTAGACCACCGCGGTGCGGGTGGGCCTCAGCGCGGCTGCGCGCTGGCGCAGCGGGTCGAACAGCGAGCTCATCGTCGGGTTCCGGTCCGGTTGCCTTCGCCAATCATGCCGCAAGACTGGCGCCGAGCGCTTCGGCGGCCTCGCGCATCACCGGCAGCAAGGCGATCGCCCGCTTCAGCGACAACCGCCCGATCGGCGCGTGCACCGCGAGCGCGGCGACCGGCCGGCCGTCGCGGCCCGGCACCGGGACCGCGATCGCGATCAGCCCGAGCAGGAACTCCTCGCGATCGAGGCTGTAGCCCTGGCGCACGATCGCGCGCATCTCCTTCTCGATCGCTTCGGGGTCGACCAGCGTCTTCGGTGTCGCGGCCCACAGCGGGCGCGCGGCCAGCAGGCGCGCGCGCTGCGCCTTCGGCATGTGCGCGAGGAACAGCTTGCCGCTGGCGGTGCAGTGCAACGGCACCCGCGAGCCGGGCTCGAGGTGCAGCCGCAGCGGCCACGCCGACTCGACCCGGTCGACGTAGAGGACCTCGGCGCCGGCGAGCATCGTAAGGTTGCAGGTCTCGCCGACCCGGTCGACCAGTGCCCGCAGGATGGCGCGGCGCTCGGCATTGGCCGCGTCGTGGTGCAGCGCGGCCAGCGCGAACTTCACCGCCGAGGGGCCCAGGCTCAGGTGGCGCTCGGAGCCGGCGCGCAGGATCCATCCGGCCTGCTCGAGGTGCGCGCACAGGCGGTGGACCGAGGGCTTGGGCCAGCCCAGCTGCAGCGTCATCCGGTGCAGCGACACGCCTTCCGGATGCTGCGCGAGCTCGGCCAGCAGCGTCAGCGCGCGTGCGGCGACCGAGCCGGCCTGCCGCCCGGTCGTTTCGGGCTGCGGCGGCGCGGCACCGGGCGCCGCACCGCGCGCGACGGTGGACTTGCGCGCGGCGCCTTTCGCTACCGCAGCACGCCGGGTAGCCACAGCGCGATCGAGGGGAAGAACAGCACGAGCAGCAGGCCGATGACCTGCAGCACCATGAACTGCATCATGCCCGCGTAGATGTCGCCCAGCTCCCACTGGGGAACCACGCCCTTCAGGAAGTACGCCGACAGGGCCACCGGCGGCGACATCCACGCGGTCTGCAGGCACACCGCGACCAGCGTGCAGAACCAGACCAGGTCGATGCCGAGCTTGTTGACGATCGGCAGGAAGATCGGGACGACCACCAGCACGATCGGCACCCACTCGAGCGGCCAGCCGAGCACGAAGATCAGCGCCAGCATCAGCAGCAGCATCACCGTCGGGCTGAACTCGAGGCCGAGCAGCAGGTTGGCGATCCAGTCGGCGCTGCCCAGCCGCGAGAAGATCGAGCCGAAGTAGTTCGACGCGGCGACCAGCAGCAGGATCATGCACGACACCTCGACGGTCGACATCATCGAGCGCCGGAACCCGGCCCAGCTCATCTTGCGGTAGGCGAGGGTGAGCAGCAGCGTCGCGAACGCGCCGACCGCCCCGGCGTCGGTGGGCGTCGCGATGCCCGCGAGGATCACGCCGAGCGTCGCGAGGATGACCAGCACCACCGGCACCGCGCCGATGGTCAGTTCGCGCAATACCTCGGGCATCGGGCGTCGCTCGGACATCGGCAGCGCCGGCCCGAGCTTCGGGTTCCAGTAGCTGCGCACGAGCGTGTACGCGATGTAGAGCCCGGACAGCAGCAGGCCGGGGAACACCGCGGCGGCGAACAGGTCGGTCGCCGGGACGCCGACCACCGGCCCCATCACGATCAGCATCACCGACGGCGGGATCAGGATGCCCAGCGTGCCGCCGGCGGTGATCGCGCCCGCGCTCATCCGCACGTCGTAGCCGCTCTTCATCATCGCCGGCGCGGCCATCACGCCGAGCAGCGTGACCGACGAGCCGACGATTCCGGTGGCCGCGGCGAAGATCGTCGCGGTGATGATCACTGCCAGGTAGAGCGACCCGTTGACGCCGGCGAGCAGCAGCTGCACGCCGCGAAAGAGCCGCTGGATCAGCCCGGACTCCTCGAGCAGGTAGCCCATGAACAGGAAGAACGGCACCGACGCGAGCGTCGGGTCGCGCATCACCGAGAACACCTGCAGCGTCATCAGGTGGATCGCGACGTCGCCGAGCGCGAACTGCCCGACGCCCAGCGCGATCGCGACCAGCGTGAACGCGATCGGGAAGCCGATGAAGATCGCGACGAAGAGGATCGCGAGGGCGACGAGCCCGATGATCTCGGGGCTCACAGCCAGACGCCCCGGCGCGCGGCGACGACGCTCTTGATGAACTCGGAGACGCCCTGCAGCAGCATCAGCGCGGTGGCGAGCGGAATCGACAGCTTGAACGGCCAGACGATCGGCATCCAGGGGCTGGTCACCATGCGTTCCTCGCGCACCCAGGAGGCCCAGAAGAAGTCCCAGCCGACCACCAGGAAGGCGATCATCGCCGGGAAGAAGAAGATCAGGTAGCAGGTGGCGTCGACCGTGCCCTGCGTGCGCACCGACCAGTCGGCGTAGAAGCTGTCGGTGCGGATGTGGCCCTTGCGCATCAGCGTGAACGCCGAGCCGAGCATGAAGAAGCTGCCGTACAGCATGTAGGTCATGTCGTACGCCCAGGTGGTCGGCGCGTTGAACAGGTAGCGAGCCCCGACCTCGTAGACGAGGCTCGCGACCATCGGGATCAGCATCCACGACACCGCGCGCCCCGACCAGAGCGCGACGGCGTCGAGAGCGGCGACGAGGCGGGCGACCCGCCCCGTGCCGGCGGGCGCTTCGCTCATTTCTTCTCTTGCAGCGCGGCGTTGCCCATGTTGGTGTACAGCGCGTTGATCTTCGTCCAGTACGGAACGACCGTCTTGGCGAAGTTGCGCTGCGAGTCGAGCACTTCCTTGAAGAACGCGTCCTTCGCGGCGTGCCGGTCGAGCACCGTGTTGGTCGCCTTGATGAACGCCGGGAAGAAGTCGGCCGGCGTGTCGTGCACGACCACCTGCGAATCCTTCTTCAGCTTCTCCAGCGCGAACGCGTTGCGCGCGACGTTGAACACGTAGGTCTCGGCGATCGTCGCCATGGCCGCGGTGCGCAGGATCTCCTTCGTCTCGGGCGACTGCTTGTCGAACCAGGGCTTGTTGAAGATCACCTCGCCGACGTCGGTCGACTGGTGCAGGCCCTGCAGGTAGTAGTGCTTCCAGACCCGGTGCAGGCCGAGGTTCACGTCGTCGGCCGGGCCGATCCACTCGGCCGCGTCGATCACGCCGCGCTGCGCCGCCGGGACGATCTCGCCGCCGGGCATCGCGACCGCCGAGACGCCCATCTCCTTGAAGATCTCGCCGGTGATGCCGGGGGGCGCGCGGTACTTCATCTTCTTGAAGTCCTCGACGCTGTTGATCGGCTGCTTGAACCAGCCCAGCGGATCCGGACCCATCGGCTGCAGCATGAATCCGACGACCTTGACCTTGAGGATGTCGTTGTAGAGCTTGTCGTAGAGCGCCTGGCCGCCGCCTTCGGCCATCCAGGCCATGTGCGAGAGCTGGTCCAGGCCCGCGCCGGCGCCGGCCATCGGGTTCGCGAACAGGCCGGCGGCCGCGTGCTTGCCCGACCAGTAGTGCGTCCAGGCGAAGCCGCCCTCGACGATGCCCTTGTCGACCGCGTCGAGGATCTCGAACGCGGGAACGACCGCGCCGTCGGGGAGGATGTCGATCTTGAGCTTGCCGCCGGTCATCTTGTCGACGCGGTCGGCGTAGCGCTTCATCAATTCGAAGTAGATGCTCGCCGTCGGGACTGCGGTCTGGACGCGGATCTTCTGCTGCGCCGACACGCCAGTCGCGATTCCGAGTCCGGCGACGGCCAGTACCGTCGCGGTGAGCTTGCGAAGCCAGGGTTTCATGTCTCCTCCACGCTGTTTCGATTCGGTGGTCAGGTACACCCGGTCGCCGACGCTGCCGCGCGAAGACGTCCGAAGCACAGCGGAACCTATCACCGGCCGCGTCGGGCCGACAACGCCCCCGTCTGTTCCAGCGTTCCGGAAAACGATGATTTGCGTTCCGCCCGATTGAATCGTTGCCCCGGTTCCGATTCAATTCCCGTCACGGTGCGCGGCCGGCGACGGCGCGCACGCAACGGCACGGGCGCGGCAATGGACGAGTACGACTACATCGTGGTGGGAGCGGGATCGGCGGGCTGCGTGATGGCCGCCCGCCTGAGCGAGGACGGGCGCCATCGCGTGCTGTTGCTCGAAGCCGGTCCGCAGGACCGCTATCCGTGGATCCACGTGCCGATCGGCTACGCGAAGACGATGTTCAACCCGGCGCTGAACTGGATGTTCCGCACCGACCCGGACCCGGGGATGAACCGCCGCCAGGTCTACTGGCCGCGCGGCAAGACGCTGGGCGGATCGAGCGCGATCAACGGGCTGATCTTCATCCGCGGCCAGGCGCAGGACTACGACGACTGGGCCGCGCAGGGCAACGCGCAGTGGTCGTACGAGCAGGTGCTGCCGTGGTTTCGCCGGCTCGAGCACAACACGCTGGGCGCGAACGCGTGGCGCGGCACCGGCGGGCCGCTGTGGTCGTCGCACATCCGCGTGCGCCATCCGCTGATCGATGCGGTGATCGACGCCTGCGAGGAGACCGGCATCCCGCGCAACGCCGACTTCAACGGCGAACGGCAGGAAGGCGCGGGCTACTACCAGCTCACGACGCGCAACGGCTTTCGCTGCAGCACGGCGGTCGCCTATCTGCGGCCGGCGCGAAAGCGGGCCAACCTGCGCGTCATCACGCGGGCACAGGCGACGCGGATCGTGTTCGAGGGGCGCCGGGCGGTGGGCGTCGAGTACCGGGTCGGCGCGCGCGCCGACCTGCGCGACGCGGGCACCGCCAGGGCGTCGGGCGTCACCGTCGAGGCCGGGCCGGCGCTGCAGGTGCGCGCTCGGCGCGAGGTGATCCTCTGCGCGGGCGCGCTGCAGTCGCCGCAGCTGCTGCAGCTCTCGGGCGTCGGTCCTGCCGCGCTGCTGCAGTCGTTCGGCATCCCCGTCGTGCACGAGCTGCCCGGCGTCGGCGAGAACCTGCAGGACCACCTTCAGGCACGCGTGATGTTCCGCTGCAGCCAGCCGATCACGACCAACGACCAGCTCGCGTCGTGGTGGGGGAAGCTGCGCATCGGCATGGAGTACGTCTTCATGCGCGGCGGGCCGATGGCGATCGGCATCAACCAGGGCGGCATCTTCGCCCGCACGCGCCCGGAGCTCGCCCGCCCCGACGTGCAGTTCCACGTCGCGACGCTGTCGTCGGACATGGCGGGGTCGCCGGTGCATGCGCACTCGGGCTTCACGATGTCGGTGTGCCAGCTGCGCCCCGAGTCGCGCGGCCACGTTCGCATCCGCTCGACCGACCCGCTCGAGCCGCCGTCGATGCAGCCGTACTACCTGTCGACCGAGACCGACCGCCGCACGGCCGTCGACGGCGTGAAGCTCGCGCGGCGGATCGCGGCGACGCGCGCGCTCGCGCCGTTCGTCGTCGACGAATACGCGCCCGGCGCGCGGGCGGCGAGCGACGCCGACCTGCTCGAGTTCGTGCGCAACCACGCCGGGACGATCTTCCATCCGAGCGGCACCTGCCGGATGGGCGACGACGCGATGGCGGTCGTCGACCAGCAGCTGCGGGTGCGCGGCGTGGGCGGGCTGCGCGTCGTCGACTGCTCGATCATGCCGACGCTGGTGTCGGGCAACACCAACGTCCCCGTGGTGATGATCGCCGAGCGCGCTGCGGCGTTCGTGCTCGCCGACGCGCGCTGAAGCGCCTGCGGGCGCGCGCCGGGGCACGGCCCCGGCCGCCGCGGGGAGGCTAGCGGAACACGACGGTCTTGCCGCCGTTCAGCAGGATGCGGTGCTCGGCGTGCCACTTGACCGCCCGCGCCAGCACGACGTTCTCGACGTCGCGGCCGATGCCGGTCAGCGTCGCGACGTCCATCGAGTGGTCGACGCGCTCGACGTCCTGCTCGATGATCGGGCCTTCGTCGAGGGCGGTCGTCACGTAGTGCGCGGTCGCGCCGATCAGCTTGACGCCGCGCTCGTGCGCCTGCCCGTACGGCTTGGCGCCCTTGAAGCTCGGCAGGAACGAGTGGTGGATGTTGATCGCGCGACCTTCGAGCCTTCGGCACAGGTCTTCCGACAGCACCTGCATGTAGCGCGCGAGCACCACCAGCTCGACGCCTTCGGCGGCGACGATCTCCATCAGCCGCGCCTCGGCCTGCTGCTTGTTCGCGGCGGCGACGGGAACGTGGTGAAACGGCACGTTGTACGACGCGGCCAGCTGGTAGAAGTCGCGGTGGTTCGAGACCACCGCGCGGATGTCGATCGGCAGCAGCCCCGAGCGGTGCCGGAACAGCAGGTCGTTCAGGCAGTGGCCGAGCTTCGAGACGAGGATCAGCGTCGGGGCCGGCCGCGCGGCGTCGAAGAACGCCCAGCGCATCCCGAACGTCTCGCCGACCGGCGCGAAGGCGCGCTGCAGCGACTCGACCGAGGCATCGGCCGAGGCCGATTCGAACTGGACGCGCATGAAGAACAGGCCGGTGGCGCGGTCGTCGTACTGGGCGGCCTCGAGGATGTTGCCGCCGTGCTCGAGCAGGAAGCCCGAGACCGCGTGGACGATGCCCGGGCGATCCGGGCACGAGAGCGTGAGGATGAAGCCGTCTGTCATGGGAGGTCCGGTGCGCGCCGCGTGCGCTGGAGGGCAGGGCGCAAGTATATCGGTGGCGGCGGCGCGGCCGCGCGGCATTGCGCCGTGGCTCAGGCCGCTCGCGCCGGCCAGCGCAACAGCGGCCCGATCGCGTCGAGCGTGTTCTTCAGCACCAGCCCGTACTCGGTGTCGCCCTCCATGACCAGCGCGCGCTCGAAGAACAGCCGGTCGGCGTCCTCTTCGCCGCGCAGCAGTCGCAGGTAGCTCGGCGCGTCGGCCGCGACGCGCAGCGCCACCGCGCCGCCGTCGGGCACCGCGCGAAAGCCGTTCGCGGTGAGCATCAGGCGGCAGCGGATCCCGAGGTCGCAGACCTCGATCTCGACGACCCGGTCGGCGAGCTGCGCCTCGACGTCCGGCGTCAGGTGCGGACGCAGCACTCGATCGAGCGCCAGCGCCAGCACGAACGACGGCGGGCGGATCGGCAGCCGCGCGACGAAGCGGCGCAACGCGGCGGGAATCGGCAAGGCGGTCGGGCGGGCAGCGGTCATCTCGGGCTCCTCAGGTCCAGCTTCGTTCGAGGCCGGGGCGGCGATGCGCGAATCCGTCGACGAGCCCGCCGGGCAGGCTCATCGCGGCGAGCGCCGCGCGCGCCTGCGCGGGGTCGGCGCCGCCGTTGAGCACCTGGTCGAAGGCGGCCAGCACCTCGCCGAAGCGCTGTGCGACCGGCGACAGCCGCACCCGGCTCGCGCCGGCGGCGCGAAGCGCCGCGCCGTCGCCGATCAGGCACTGCTGCGCCGCCGACTGCGTCTGGATCCCGTTCAGCGTGAGGAACGGGGCGCCTTCGCCGGTCGCGAGCAGCAGGCCGTCGGGATGCTCGAGGCAGCGGAACCCGCACTCGTCCTTGTTCAGGTGGTAGTGGCGGGCGGTGAAGCAGCGCGCCGAGAACGCGAGCGGCAGCCGCCCGAACGCGAACACCTCGGATGCGATCGGCGTGTCGCGGCCAGGTCCGCCCGGCACCGGCGCGCCGGGAGCGTTGACCAGCCCGATCGCCTCCAGGCTCAGTTCGACCGGCGCCACCCAGCGGATCGCGCCGAGCGCGGCGTGCTCCTCGAGCGCAGGCCGGCTGTAGACGTTGACGTGCGGGCCGAGCACGAACGGCCGTCCCGCCAGCGCGCGCAGCGCCGACGCGTCGCCCGCCTCGACCAGGAACTCGTCCTGCGCGGCGAGCCGGCGCATCTCGCGCAGGTCGGATTCGGACTCGAGCAGCGCCTGGGTGGCGAGCACGACCTCCTTGCCGCAGCCGGCGAGCTCGCGCGCCAGCGCGAGCCAGTCCTCGTGCTTCATCTCGTGGCGGCGCGAGCAGACCACCTCGCCGAGCACCACGGTGTCGGCCGGCGAATCGGCGACTTCGCCGTAGAAGTCGATCAGCGTCTTGCGGGGCCAGTAGTAGAGCACCGGTCCGACGGTGAGCTGGATGCGGGGATTCATCTCGACGGGGCTCCTGTCAGCGCCACGGACGGTTGTAGGCGCCCAGCGTGTGCTGCTGGCCTTCGGACCAGCGCCCGAGCGCGGCAATCCACTGCGGCTGCACCGCGAACCGCGAGGGCTGCGCCGCGCAGTGGTCGATCGCCGCGCGCCAGACGCGGGTGACCTGCTCGACGTAGGCGGGGCTGCGCTGGCGTCCCTCGATCTTGATCGCCGAGACGCCGATCTCCATCAGCTGGGGCAGCACGGCCAGCGTGTTCAGGCTGGTCGGCTCCTCGAGCGCGTAGTCGCGCACGCCCTCGACGTCGAAGCGCCCCTTGCACAGGGTCGGGTAGCCGCGCGGCTCGTCGGGCGCATAGCGGTCGATCAGCACCTCGTTCAGGCGCGCGCGCACGCCGTCGGGGGCGTCCTCCCAGCGCACCGCCGACGGCGGCGAGCAGACGCCCGCGGTGTTCGGCGACTGGCCGGTCGCGTAGGACGACAGCGCGCAGCGTCCCTCGACCATCACGCAGAGGCTGCCGAACCCGAACACCTCGATCTCGGCCGAGGTGTGGCGGCAGACGTGGCCGACCTGCGACAGCGTCAGCACGCGCGGCAGCACCGCGCGCTGGATGCCGTAGCGCTCGCGATGGAACTCGATCGCTTCGTAGGTGGTCGCCGACGCCTGCACCGACAGGTGCAGGCGCAACTGCGGCTGGTGGTCGCGCGCATACGCAAGCACCGCGGTGTCGGCGCAGATCAGCGCGTCGGCGCCCAGCGACGCCGCGACGTCGACCGCGCGCCACCAGCGCTGCGGCTCGCGCGCGTCGGCGAACGTGTTCAGCGCCATCAGCACCTGCGCGCCGCGCGCGTGCGCGTAGGCGATGCCCTCGCGCGCCTGGTCCTGGTCGAAGTTCAGCCCGGCGAAGTTGCGGGCATTGGTCGCGTCCTTCAGCCCCATGTAGACCGCGTCGGCGCCGGCGTCGACGGCGAGCTTGAGCGCTCGCAGCGAGCCTGCGGGGCAGACGAGGTCGGGCTTGCGAGGTGCGCGGGTTCGGTGTTCGGTCATCGGTGGGTTCCCGGGTGCGGGCGCGCGGGCTGCGCCCTGGTGGAGGCGGCCGCTCATCCGGGCCGTCCGTCGATGCGCGGCCGCCCGTACCAGCCCGCGTGCCTGACGCTCCAGGTGAGCACCGCCGCGGTCCACAGCGCCGCCGCGGCGAGCAGCAGCACGGGCAGGTCGGGCCGCCAGGCCGCGGCGATCCGCAGCACGACGGCGGCCTGCACGACGAGGAACAGCGCCCAGGCGAGTCCGTCGATTGCGTGGGCCCGCCCGGCCTGGCCGGCGCTCACGCGAGTCACGAACGCGAACTGGATCGATCCGAAGAAGCCCATCGCGAGCGCGTGCAGCCCGGCGAGCGAGGCCTGGCCCGCGCCGCGGCCCGTCCACGCCTGCGCCGCGGCCACCGCCTGCAGCGCCAGCGCGACGCCGAGCCAGGCGAAGCCGATGTCGAGCATCGCCAGCAGCCGGATCCTCAGGTTCTGGATCGCGCGCCAGCGCAGCGCGAGCCCGAGCACGAGCGCCGCGGCGGCCGCGTCGACGGCCATCGTCGCGAGCGCCGCTGCGCCGCCGCGCGCGAGCGCCGCGCCCAGCGGCGCCTGCGCCGGGAGCACCGCGAGCAGCACCACAAGCAGCCAGAGCGGGTGGCGCTCGTCGAGTCGCGGCACCGCGACGCCGAGGAACGGCACCATCCGGTGCATTGCGGTCGCGAAGACCGGCGCCAGGAACGCCCACAGTCCGGCGAAGAGCGAGGCGCCCAGCAGCGCGTCGTCGTCGATCGCGAGGCCCGCGGCAGCGGCCCAGAGCACGGCGGCGCCGACCCCGCAGGCGATCGCGATGATCCGCAGGTGCGTGCGGTCGGCCGCGGCGCTTCGCGTCAGCAGCGCCGCGAATCGCCAGGCGAACAGGGTCCAACCCGCGGCGGCGATCGCCAGGCCGAACGCCGCGATCCGCGCGTCGAGGTGCACGCCGGCGAGGAACACGCCCCAGCCCGCGAGCCAGGCCACGGCCGTCGGCAGCAGCCGGCGCGCCGGGACGGCTGCCAGCCCCAGCCAGCGCGGCCCGGCCGTGAACAGGAAGCCTGCGAAGAACATCGGCATGAACGAGAAGCCCATCAGCAGCGCGTGCGCATGCGCCGGCGCGACGGCCCAGCGCAGCTCCGACCCGGCTGCGACCTGCGCGACCAGCGTCGCGAGCCACCACAGTGCGCTCGTCGAGAGCATTGCCGAGCCCACCAGGAAACCGAGCCGATGCGGGGCGTCGAGCAGGCGGGCGAAGCGCCACGGCCCGGCCGATGCGTCGCGTCGCGCGGGACGCGGCGGCCTGCCGGCGGCGTGAGCGGAGGGCACGGAGGAGCGACAGCGCGTGGCGGAGAACCGGGAACCCACTTTAGGCGGCACAATCCGCATGCGCCTTGCGCCATATCAAGTGGAACGGGCGCTTCGCAGGCCGAGTGGCCTGCAGGGTCATCGCGCGAAGCCGCGGCGATCACGCATAATCGGCTCAATCCGCCTTCGCTCGAGATCCGACATCGATGAGCCGTTCCGTCGCCGCATCGCTTCCGCGCGCCGGCGCCCAGGCCTTGCCCGCGCATCCCGCCGGGCAGAGCCAAGAGGCGACCGAGGCGCTTCAGAACTTCCGCGTCATCTTCCGCTCCGCGCGGCGTCACTTCCACGAGGTCGAGGAGCGCTGCGGAATCAGCGGCTCGCAGCTCTGGGCGCTGACGGTCGTCGTGCAATCGCCCGGGATCCGCGTCAAGGACCTCGCACGGTCGATGGCGGTCCAGCAGTCGACGGCCAGCAACCTCGTCGAGCAGCTGGCGCGCCAGGGCCTGCTCCGGCGCGCGCGCGAGAGCGCCGACCAGCGCATCGTCCAGTTGTATCCGACCGAGGCCGGGCAGGAAGCGATCGCCCGGGCACCCAAGCCGCTGGTCGGCATCCTTCCCGACGCGCTGTCTCGGCTCGACCCGAAGCGACTCGCGACGCTGAACCGGCTGCTCGACGAGATCGTCAGGTCGATGCGCTCGTCGGACCAGTCCGCGCGGCACACGCCGCTGGCAGACCTCTAGGTCCGGGGTCGTGACCGCGGCGGCCGACTGGCTGTTCGCCGACGTCGGCGGCACCCACGTCCGGATCTGCCGCTGGACCCGCGCAGCCGGCCTCGGTCCCGTTCACCGCAGCCGCGCCGACGCCTGGCCCGGCATCGGCGAGGCGATCGACGGTTTCGAGCGCGGGCAGCCCGCGCGCGCCACGCGCGCGGCGCTCGCCGTCGCGCTGCCCGTGCGAAGCGGCGCGCTGCGGATGACCAACCGCGACTGGGTCGTCGACCCGCCCGGCCTGCGCGCGGCGCTGCGGCTGCAGGAGCTGCGCATCGTCAACGACTTCGCCGCTGCGGTCGCCGGCCTGCCCGCGCTGGGCGAGCACGACACGCGGGTGCTGCGCCCCGCGAAGGCCGGTCCGGGCAGCCGGTTGCTGATCGGGCCCGGAACCGGTCTCGGGGCGGCCGCGCTGATCGGTGCGGGCGGTGGCGACGAGCGCGTGCTCGCAGGCGAGGCGGGGCACATGAGCCTCGCCTGGCAGGGCGCCGAGCTCGAGCCGCTGTTCGCGCTCGGCCGCGCCCGGTGGGGGCGGTTGTCCTGGGAGCGCCTGCTCAGCGGCGAAGGCCTCGGCTGGCTGGACGCGTGGCGCCGCGGCGCCGACGCGCCGACCTCGGCGCCCGAGGTCGCCGCGCGCGCCTTGCAGGGCGAACGTGCGGCGCGCGAGGCGGCGAACTGGTTCTCGCGGCTGCTTGGTGCCTTCGCCGGTGACCTGTGCCTGGCGTTCGGCGCCGATGGCGGGGTCTGGCTCACCGGCGGGGTCGTCGACGGGCTGGGCGACGCGTTCGACGTCGCCGCGTTCCTGCAGGCCTTCGACGACAAGGGCCGCTACGCCGCGAGCCAGTCCGGGGTGCCGGTGCGCCGCGTGCTTGTTGGCGACCTGGCGTTTCGCGGCCTCGCGCGGATCGTCGAAGGCGCGTGCCGCGCGCCCGGCATCATGCTCGCGGGGCCTGGCGGCGCCCGCTGAGGCGGACTCCCGGGGCGCGGGTCGCGCGCGCATGCGCGAGCAGCGCGTCGGCGAGCGCCGAGCGGTATCGCTGCGGGTGCGACACCAGCCAGAACGAGCGCGTCAGCGCGCGACGCAGCGCCGCCGACGGCGGCGTGACGTCGCGCAGCGTGCCTTCGCGCAACTCCTCGGCGACCGCCATCCGGCTCAGGCAGCCGAACCAGTCGCTGGCCGCGACCAGCCGCTTCAGCGCCAGCGGGTCGCTCACCTCGACCGCGATCGCCGGCGCGCCGATCAGCGGCTGCATCGCGCGCAGGAAGGTCTCGCGCGTGCCCGAGCCGCGTTCGCGGAGCACCCAGCGGCCGGCCGCGAGCGCACGCGGCGCCGGATGGCCGGCGCGCGCGAACAGGCAGACCTCGTCGGCCAGCCACGGCTGCACCGACAGCCCCGGCTCGAGCACCTCGCCTTCGATGAACGCGAGGTCGAGCGTCAGCTCGTGGATGCGCGCGACCAGCGTCTCGGTGTTCTCGATCGCGAGGTCGACCGACATGTTCGCGGCCAAGGTCGGGTGCCGGCGCGCGAAGTCGGCCAGCAGCCCGGGCATCAGGAACGGGCCGATCGTGCGCGTGGCGCCGATCGCCAACCGCCGCGCCGGCGCCGACGCGTCGACGGCGACCGACGGCAATTCGACCGCGCGCTCGACGATCTCGATCGCCTTCGGCAGCAGGCGCCGGGCCGAATCGGTCTGGCGCAGCCCGCGCCCCGCGCGCTCGAACAATCGCGTGCCGAGCGCCGACTCGAGCTCCTGCAGTGCGAGGCTGACCGCCGACTGCGTGCGCGAGAGCCGCTGCGCGCCGGCCGAGACGCTGCCGGCGAGCGCGACCGCGCAGAACGCCTCGAGCTGCCTGAGCGTCATCCGCGCGCGCGCCGCAACCGGCGCGTCCGGGCGCGGTTCGCGGCCGCCGGCGGCGACGGCCCGGGCCGCGATGGCGCCGTGGCGCTCGCGCGAGGGCATACCCGGTCAGGTTTCGGACGACATTGCCGAATCATCGGATTCGCCAATGTCCGGGTCAAGAATTTCCCGGTTTTTCAGATGGATCCGCCGGGCTAGAATGCCGGATGCGCGCAGCCATCACCACCCGGCCGGCACGGTCGCCGACCTCAGTCGACCAGGGCCGGCGCTTCGCGCGCCCGGCTCCTGCCGGCGAACTGCGCCAGTGCGACGCCGCCCAGCGTGATCGCCGCACCGAGCACCTTGGGAACCGTGAAGCGTTCGTCCGACACGGCCCAGGCGACCGCCCCGGCGACCGGCGGCATCAGGTACATCAGCGGCGCGGTGCGCGCGACGCCGCGCACCGCGTTGACCCAGCCCCAGGCGAGCCAGCCGGCGAACGCCGAGACGATCACCGCCCACAGCAACTGCGCCCAGGCCAGCGGCGAGAGCTGCCACCAGTCGATGCCCAGGCCCACGGGCAGCGACAGCGCCACGACCGGCACGCTGCCGAGCAGCGTCGCGTAGGTCATCACGACGATCCCGCCATGGCGCTCGATCAGCGGTTTGGCCGCCACCGTGTAGTACGAGAAGAAGCTCGCCGCGACCAGCAGGAACAGGTCGCCGCCGCTGGCCAGCCAGCGGCCGGCGAGCAGCTTGTCCGACAGGAACACCAGCACGCCGATGCAGGCGACCGCCACGCCCGCGACCTGCGCGCGGTTCAGCTGCTCGATCCCCGACCAGCGCAGGATCAGCAGCGTGAAGATCGGCCCGCACGCAAGGATCAGCGAGCTCGAGAAAGCCGTCGACCAGTCGATGCCGTGCGTGACCATGCCGACGTGGAGCACGTGCCCGAAGAAGCCGAGCTTCGCCAGGTCGAACAGGTCGCGCCGCGAGACCGCCGGAAAGCGGGTGCCGTAGGTGCGCAGCAGCAGCGCGAGCGCGCAGGCCGGCATGATCAGGTAGCGCGCGAACAGGAAGCCGGTCGGCGTGATCGCCGCGAACAGCGCCTTCTGCACCGAGAAATTCGCGCCCCACACGACGATGATCGCGAGCCCGACCGCGAGGGCCTGGAGTTCGCGGCTGCGCGCGTGGGGTGGAACCGGCCCTTGCATGATTGCTTCACATGATAACTGATCGACGCAACCTGGAACGCCTGCTGCCCTTCCTCGCGTGGTTGCCGCTGCTGCGCGACCGCTCGACGCTGCGCTCCGACCTGATGGCCGGCCTGACCGGCGCCGTCGTCGTCCTTCCGCAGGGCGTGGCCTTCGCCACGCTTGCGGGAATGCCGCCCCAGTACGGCCTGTACAGCGCGATGGTCCCGTGCGTGATCGCCGCGCTGTTCGGATCCAGCCGCCTGATGGTCACCGGCCCGGCGAACGCGATCTCGCTGACGGTGCTGGGGCTGATCGCGCCGCTGGCGACGCCGGGCACGGACCTCTACGTGCAGCTGGTGATCACGATGACGTTCATGGTGGGCGCCTGGCAGCTGGCGATCGGCGTCGCGGGCCTGGGGCGCGCGGTGGACCGCGTCCCGCACAGCGTGATCGTCGGCTTCACGGCCGGCGCCGCGGTGCTGATCGTGAATTCGCAGGTGCGCAACCTGTTCGGCTTCGATTGGCCGCGCGGAATGACGGTCTGGCAGACGCTCAGGCGCTTCGCGCAGGACTTCACGCTCGTCGACTGGCCGACGATGGTGGTCGCTTTCGGCACGGTCGCCGCTTGCCTGCTGGCCAGGCCCTGGAACAACCGGGTGCCGTTCATGCTGGTCGGGGTGCTCGCTGGCGGATTCATCGCGGCGCTGCTCGCCGCGATCTCGCCGGACTTCGCGGTCAAGGCGGTCGAGCAGCTGCCCGGGGCGATCCCGCCGCTGTCGGCGCCGACCCTGTCGTTCGACGCGCTGGAGATGCTGTTCGTGCCCTCGCTGGTGATGACGTTGCTGGCGCTGGCCGAGGCGGTTTCGATCGCGCGCGCGATCGCCGTGAGGAGCGGCGACCGGCTCGAAGGCAACCGCGAAGTGATCGGTCAGGGGTTGGCGAACCTGGTCGGCTCGTTCTTCTCGTCGTACCCGGCCAGTGGCTCGTTCAACCGCTCCGGCGTCAACGTGGCGGCCGGCGCGCGCACGCCGCTGTCGGCGGTCGCGGCGGCCGGGTTCCTGCTGCTGCTGCTCGCGTTCGTCGCGCCGCTGTCGCACTACCTGCCGAAGGCGGCGGTCGCCGGGATCCTGCTGATGGTCGCCGTGGGGCTGATCGACCTGCGCGAGATCCGGCACATCGCCGGGCACGATCGTCGCGACGCGATCGTGATGGCGGCGACCTTCGTGCTGGTCGTGACGATTCCGCTCGAGTGGGCGATCCTCGGCGGGCTCGCGGTGCACCTGCTGCTCGCGAAGCTGATGCCGGCGCGCCGCTGACGCCGGGCGCTGCGGCCGGACGGCGGTCGCCGGCGATTTGGTAAAATAACGCTTCCCCCCTTTACCGATCCGGGCGCGCCCGCGCGAGCTCCACCCTGAGCCTCGCTCGCCCGCGCCATGCAAGTCAGGAGATCGCGCATGCAGGAAAAGCTTCGTTCGACCGTCGACCCAGTGGCCGTCGCCTCGCCCAGGCCGAGCCTGAAGGTCGTCGGCGGCACCGCGGCGCCGGCCGCACCGGCCAGCGCGCAGGAACCGGATTCCGCCCGGGTCTACTTCGACGGCGATTCGACCTGCGTCGCGCAGCAGTACCACGACCTGATCCGCCAGCAGGCCGAGCGCTTCAACGCCGGCCCCGGTGGCACGCTGATCGTCTCGGGCCACGCCAATCCGGTCGACGAGCCCGAAGCGGCGGTCCAGCTGAGCATGAACCGCACGCAGGCCGTTGCCGCGCTGCTCGAGCAGTTCGGGGTGCAGAGCCACCGAATCGTCCGCGTCAGCCACGGCGCCAATGCGCCGGTCGTCGACCTGTCCGACGAGTCCTCGCGCTGGGCCAACCGCTGCGTCGAGATCCGCCACGGCGGCCTCGCGCCGCGCCAGCCGGTCTGGTCGCAGCGCCTGCGCAAGCCGGCCAAGCGCTGAGCACGGCCCGGCGCGCGCCGGCGTCGCGCCCGCCGGCGACACGATGTCCAACCTCCTCGCGCACCTGAACGAGCAGCAGCTCGCGGCGGTCACCCTGCCGCCGCAGCACGCGCTGATCCTCGCCGGGGCCGGCAGCGGCAAGACCCGCGTGCTGACCACGCGGATCGCGTGGCTGATTTCGACGGGGCAGGTCAGCCCTCACGGATTGCTCGCCGTCACGTTCACCAACAAGGCGGCGCGGGAGATGCTCACGCGGCTCTCGGGGATGCTCCCGGTGAACACGCGCGGCATGTGGATCGGAACCTTCCACGGGCTCGCCAACCGGATGCTGCGCGCGCACCACCGCGACGCCGGGCTGCCGCACACTTTCCAGATCCTCGACGCGCAGGACCAGCTCGCGGCGATCAAGCGGCTGCTGCGCGCGCTGAACGTCGACGACGAGAAGTTCCCGCCGAAGAACGTCCAGCACTTCGTGAACGCCGCCAAGGAAGAAGGGCGGCGCGCGAAGGACGTCGAGGCCTGGGACGACTACACGCGGCGCATGGTCGAGCTGTACGCAGCCTACGACGAGCAGTGCCAGCGCGAGGGCGTCGTGGACTTCGCCGAGCTGCTGCTGCGCAGCCACGAGCTGCTCGAGCGCAACCAGCTGCTGCGCGAGCACTACCAGGCGCGCTTCCGGCACATCCTGGTCGACGAGTTCCAGGACACCAACGCGCTGCAGTACCGCTGGCTCAAGCTGCTGGCCGGCGAGTCGGCCGTGATGTTCGCCGTCGGCGACGACGACCAGAGCATCTACGCGTTCCGCGGTGCCAACGTGGCGAACATGGCCGCGTTCGAGCGCGAGTTCCGGGTCGCCAACCTGATCAAGCTCGAGCAGAACTACCGTTCGCAAGGCAACATCCTCGACTGCGCGAACGCGCTGATCGCGCACAACAGCCGCAGGCTCGGCAAGAACCTGTGGACCGACGCCGGAGAGGGCGAGCCGGTGCGCGTGCACGAGTCGATGACCGACGCGCAGGAGGCGCAGTGGCTCGTCGAGGAGATCCGCGCGCTCGTCGCGGAGGGCGGGTCGCGCAGCGAGGTCGCGGTGCTGTATCGCTCGAACGCGCAGTCCCGGGTCATCGAGCACGCGCTGTTCTCGTCGGGCATCGCGTATCGCGTCTACGGCGGCCTGCGCTTCTTCGAGCGCGCCGAGATCAAGCACGCGCTGGCCTACATGCGACTGCTCGAGAATCCCGACGACGACGGGGCGTTCCTGCGGGTGGTCAATTTCCCCGCGCGCGGCATCGGGGCGCGGACCCTCGAGGCGCTTCAGGACGCGGCGCGGGCGGGCGGCTGCAGCCTGTTCGCCGCGATTCCCACGCTGGGCGGCGCCGCAGCGGGCAAGCTCGGCGCATTCGCCCAGCTCGTCGGGCGGCTGCGCGCCGAAACGCAGGCGATGCCGCTCACCGACATGGTCGAGCACCTGATCGACCGCAGCGGACTCCTCGGGCACTACCGCGCGGAACGCGAAGGGCAGGACCGCATCGAGAACCTGCGCGAGCTGGTCAACGCGGCCGCGGCATTCCTGGCCGAAGAGGGCATCGGGCGCGACGTGCCGGCCAACCTCGGGGTGTCGGGCGTGCAGGGCGCGCCGGGCGATTCCGCTGTCCTCGACGCCGACGCGCCGGGCGCCGCGCGGATCACGCCGTTGGCGGCGTTCCTCGCGCACGCGTCGCTCGAAGCCGGCGAGAACCAGGCCGGCGAGGGCAGCGACGCGGTCCAGTTGATGACGGTGCACGCGGCCAAGGGACTCGAGTTCGACGCGGTCTTCATCACCGGGCTCGAGGAGGGGCTGTTCCCGCACGAGAACTCGATCGCGGAACCGGAAGGGCTCGAAGAGGAGCGCCGGCTGATGTACGTGGCGATCACGCGAGCACGCCGGCGGCTGTACCTGTCGTTCTCGCAGACCCGGATGCTGCACGGGCAGACGCGCTACAGCCTGCGCTCGCGCTTTCTGGACGAGTTGCCGCCCGAGCTGCTGAAGTGGCTCACTCCGCGCCAGCCGGCCGCACCGGCCGCGTACCGCGAGGGGTGGGGCGGCGCCTGGGAGGGTTTCGGCCGGCAGGGCGCGCCGCGTCGCGCGCGCGCCGGCGACGACGACACCGGCCGGCTCTCGGGCGCCGAGCAGCGCGCCGCGCAGCGCTTCGACCGCGGCGTGGCGTTTCGCGTCGGCCAGAGCGTCGCGCATGCGCGCTTCGGCGAAGGGGTGATCGTCGGCATCGAGGGCAGCGGCGACGACGCCCGGGTCCAGGTCAACTTCGGGCGCGAGGGCCTGAAGTGGCTGGCGCTGTCGGTGGCGCGGCTCGAGCCGGTCGGCTAGGCGGGCGCCGGCACGGCTCCGTGCGGCGACGTCCTGCGATCAGGATTCCGGCGCCGCTTCGACCGCGTCGCGGTAGGTGGGCCAGAACGAACAGTAGACGGCGGTGATCATCACCAGCGACAGCGGCGAGAGCACCATCGAGAACAGCACCGGGTTCGAGCCGAGCGCGAGTTGCAGCGCCCGGATCGCCAGCGACGCGGCCAGCGCGATCGCGAACCAGCCGATCCCGTAGACGGCGAACGCGCGGCGGTTGCGCCAGGTGGCGACGAGACTGAAGAACAGTGCCTTCGCCACCGGCGTGCGGTGCCAGGCGACGAACAGCGGCGCGTACCACATCGCCATTTGCGCCGGGGCGTAGACGAGCAGGAAGACGATCGCGGCGATCATCAGTGCGCCTTCCGAGACCACCGGGTCGGCGCTGCCGATCTGGCCGGTCGCCATGCGCATCAGCGTGCCGTCGTCGGCGATCGCGGCCAGCGCCAGCGCGACGACGGTCAACAGCGCGTTGACGCCACCCAGCGCCAGCAGCGGCCGCCACGCCCTCCCGTCGTATTCGCGAAACGCCGCCAGCAGCATCATCGGCGTCGGCATCTCGCCGCGATCGGCGCTGCGGATCGCGTGCATCAGCCCGACCATCAGCGCCGGCGTCAGGACCAGCGGCGCAATCGAGCCCACCAGCGGGATCAGGACCGACGCCGACAGCAGCAGCAGGTTCATGAAGGTGATGGCCAGCAGCGCGATCGGCTGCCGGCGCAGCAGCCTGAAGCCGTCGAGCACCCATCGCCAGCCGGTCGCGGCGGGCAGCGTGCGCACGCGCGGCGCCGTGGAGGGTGTCGTGCTCATGGCAGCAGCGGCGCGCCTTCGCGTCGCGCCCGCAGGATGCGCTCGAAGTGCGCGGGGTCCTTCGGCGTGACCATCTGGGCCGGCCGCGGCAGGTGCAGGTCGTGCAGCCGCGAGAGCCAGAAGCGCAGCGCCGCGGCGCGCAGCATCATCGGCCAGGCGGCGCGCTCGGCATCGAGAACCGCGCGCGCGGTGCCGTAGGCGCGCGCCAGCGCCGTCAGGCGCGCGGCGTCGAAGTCGCCGGTCGCGTCGTCGATGCACCAGTCGTTGGCCGCGACCGCGAGGTCGAACATCCAGGCGTCGACGCCGGCGAAGTAGAAGTCGATCACGCCGCCGAGCCGGGGCGAGCCGTCGGTCAGCGCCTCGAACAGCACGTTGTCGCGGAACAGGTCGGCGTGCACCGCGCTCGAGGGTAGCGCCGCGCGCAGCGTCGATGCGGCGAACGCCCGCTGCTGCCCGAGTTCGTCGGCCAGCAGCAGCGACTGCGCCCGGTCGAGGAACGGCGACACCTGCGGCGCCGCGCGCGTCCACCATTCGATGCCGCGCAGGTTCGGCAGGCTGCGCGCGTAGCCCGGCGCGGCCATGTGCATCCGCGCGAGCAGCGCACCGACCTGCGCGCAGTGCGCGGGCTCGGGCCGCAGCACCGCGCGTCCCGCCAGGCGCGTGACCAGCGCCGCCGGCTTTCCGTTCAGGTTGCCGAGCACCGCGCCCTCGCGGTCGGCCACCGGGTCGGGGCAGGGGATGCCCCGGGCGGCGAGGTGGTGCATCAGGCCCAGGTAGAACGGAAGCTCGTCGGCGCCGAGCCGCTCGAACAGCGTGAGGACGAAGCGTCCCGCCGAGGTGGTGACGAAGAAGTTGCTGTTCTCGATGCCCGAGGCGATCCCCTCGAACTCGCGCAGCTCGCCGAGGTCGTAGCGCTCGAGCCAGTGGGCGAGTTCGTCGCGCGTGACGGGCGTGAAGACGGCCATGGCAAGGAGTCGCCCGTGCCCCTACAGGTAGAGCATCCGCTCGTGCTCGTCGGCGGTCGGCACGAAGCCGCGCGTCTGGTAATAGTCGAAGATCGCCTCGACGACCCGCGCCGGGTCGTCGATGACCTGGATCAGGTCGATGTCGCCGTCGGAGACCAGGCCGTTGCCGAGCAGCTGCCCGCGCATCCAGTCGATCAGGCCCGACCAGAAGCCGGCGTCCATCAGGATGATCGGGATGCGCCGGCCCATTCGAGTCTGCACCATCGTCAGCATCTCGCAGAGCTCGTCGAGCGTGCCGAAGCCTCCCGGCAGCGCGACGAACGCGGTGGCGTACTTGGCGAACGCGACCTTGCGCGCGAAGAAGTGCCGGAAGGTGAGCGAGATGTCCTGGTAGCCGTTGCCGGTCTGCTCCATCGGCAGCTGGATGTTCAGCCCCACCGACGCCGACTTGCCGGCGTAGCCGCCGCGGTTGGCCGCTTCCATGATTCCCGGGCCGCCGCCCGAGACGATCGCGAAGCCGGCGTCGGACAGGCGCCGTGCGAGTTCGACCGTGGTCTCGTACCAGCGGTGGCCGGGGCGCACGCGCGCGCTGCCGAAGATCGACACCGCCGGACGGATCTCCGCGAGGCGTTCGGTCGCCTCGACGAACTCTGAGATAATTCCCAGGATGTGCCAGGACTCGCGCGCCTTCAGCGACGTCGAGCGTTCCTGGCTCGCGATCGCGCGCAACTGCGGCACCTGCTTGCTGCTGGACATGTCCGAAAAGACGCTTCTGCTGGTTGACGGCTCGAGTTTCCTGTATCGCGCGTTTCACGCGATGCCGGACCTGCGTACCGGCAGCGGCGAGCCGACCGGCGCGGTGCGCGGCATGGTCGCGATGCTACGGCGTCTGCGTGCCGACGGCAAATTGAGCGGCGGCGCGACCCACGGCGCGGTGGTCTTCGACGCGCCCGGCAGGACCTTCCGCGACGACTGGTACGACCAGTACAAGGCCAACCGCAAGGCGATGCCCGAGGACCTCGTGCGCCAGATCCCGGTCATCCACGAACTGGTCCGCGCGCTCGGCTGGCCGCTGCTGATGATCGAGGGCATCGAGGCCGACGACGTCATCGCCACGCTCGCGGCCGAGGCCTCGCGCCAGGGAATGCGCACCGTGATCTCCACCGGCGACAAGGACCTGGCGCAGCTGGTCGACGATCGCGTCGTGCTGGTCAACACGATGGCGAGCCGCGAGGGCGGGCCGGTCGAGCGGTTAGACCGCGAAGGCGTGAAGGCGCGTTTCGGCGTGCCGCCCGAGCGCATCGTCGACTGGCTCACGCTGGTCGGCGACTCGGTCGACAACGTGCCTGGCGTCGACAAGGTGGGGCCGAAGACCGCGGTGAAGTGGCTCGAGCAGTACGGGTCGCTCGACGCGATCGTCGAGCACGCCGGCGCGATTGCAGGCGTCGTCGGCGAGAACCTGCGCAAGGCGCTCGACTGGCTGCCTGTCGCGCGCAAGCTGGTCACGGTGAAGACCGACTGCGACCTCAGGCCGCACGTCGAGTCGATCGACGCGTCGCTCGACCTTGCCGACGAGGATCCGGCCGCGTTGCGCGCGCTGTTCGAGCGCTGCGAGTTCCGGGGCTGGCTGCGCGAGCTCGACGCGCTGCAGGGCGGCGGCGCGGCGGGCGCCGCGGCGCCCGGGGCAGCGTCCGGCGGGTCGACGGCGGGCGCCGCGCCCGGCGACGGC
This sequence comes from Burkholderiaceae bacterium, assembly GCA_023954045.1. Classification (GTDB taxonomy): domain Bacteria; phylum Pseudomonadota; class Gammaproteobacteria; order Burkholderiales; family Burkholderiaceae_E; genus Zeimonas. The sequence continues at coordinate 53,998 of JAMLIR010000010.1, forward strand.
AGCCGACCGGGCACGGGCCAGCCCGAGCTTCGCTACGAGACCGTGCTCGACGACGAGGCGCTCGGCCGGTGGATCGCGCGGATCGAGGCGGCCGACCTGGTCGCCTTCGACACCGAGACGACTTCGCTCGACCCGATGGTGGCCGAGCTGGTCGGCCTGTCGCTGTCGGTCGCGCCGTACGAGGCCTGCTACGTGCCGGTCGCGCATCGCTACGCGGGCGCGCCCGAGCAGCTGTCGCGCGAGCACGTGCTCGCGCGGCTGCGCGGCTGGCTCGAGGATCCCTCGCGCGCGAAGGTGGGCCAGAACCTCAAGTACGACACGCACGTGCTCGAGAACCACGGGGTGCGCCTGGCCGGAATCGCGCACGACACGCTGCTCGAGAGTTACGTGCTCGAGGCGCACCGCAACCACGACATGGACTCGCTCGCCGAGCGCCACCTCGGCCGGCGCACGATCGCCTACCAGGAGGTCGCGGGCAAGGGCGCGAGCCAGATCGGCTTCGAGCAGGTGCCGGTCGACCGCGCGGCGCGCTACGCGGCCGAGGATGCCGACGTGACGATGCACCTGCACCGCACGCTGTACCCGCGCATCGCCGGCGACGAGCGGCTCGACCGCATCTACCGCGAGATCGAGATCCCGGTGTCCACCGTGCTGCAGCGGATGGAGCGCACCGGCGTGCTGGTCGACGCCGGGGCGCTGGTGCGCCAGTCCGACGAGCTCGGCCGCAAGATGCTCGAACTCGAGCGGCGCGCGGTCGAGGCCGCCGGCCAGCCGTTCAACCTGAATTCGCCCAAGCAGCTCGGCGAGATCCTGTTCGGCCGCCTCGGCCTTCCGGTCGTCCGCAAGACCGCCGGCGGCGCCCCGTCCACCGACGAGGAGGTGCTCGCGAAGCTCGCCGAAGACTACCCGCTGCCGCGCATCCTGCTCGACTGGCGCGCGCTGTCGAAGTTGAAGAGCACCTACACCGACAAGCTTCCGAGGATGGTCGACCCGCGCAGCGGCCGGGTGCACACCAGCTACTCGCAGGCGGTCGCGGTCACCGGTCGCCTCGCGTCGAGCGACCCGAACCTGCAGAACATCCCGGTGCGCACCGCCGAGGGACGGCGGATCCGCGAGGCCTTCGTCGCGCCGCCGGGCGCGAGCATCGTCTCGGCCGACTACTCGCAGATCGAGCTGCGGATCATGGCGCACATCTCCGGCGACGAGGCCCTGCTGCGCGCGTTCGAGCAGGGGCTCGACGTGCACCGCGCGACCGCGGGCGAGATCTTCGGCGTGGCACCCGCCGAGGTCAGCGCCGAGCAGCGCCGCTACGCGAAGGTGATCAACTTCGGGCTGATCTACGGCATGAGCGCCTACGGCCTGGCCGCGAACCTCGGCATCGAGCGCGACGCGGCGAAGAACTACATCGAGCGCTACTTCGCGCGCTATCCTGGCGTGGCGCGCTACATGGAGCAGACGCGGGAGCTGGCGCGGCGCCAGGGCTACGTCGAGACGGTGTTCGGCCGGCGCCTGTGGCTGGCGGAGATCAACAGCCCGAACGGCCCGCGCCGCTCGGCCGCCGAGCGCGCCGCGATCAACGCGCCGATGCAGGGCACCGCGGCCGACCTGATCAAGATGGCGATGATCGCGGTGCAGCGCTGGCTCGACGAGCGTGCGCTCGCGGCCAGGCTGATCATGCAGGTCCACGACGAACTGGTGCTCGAGGTTCCGCAGGCCGAGCTCGACGAGGTGCGCCCGGCGCTTCGCCGCATCATGGCCGGCGTCGCGCAACTGTCGGTGCCGCTCGAGGTCGAGTGCGGCGTCGGCGCCAACTGGGAACAGGCGCACTGATCGTGAACGAAACGCTCCTGATGACGATCGTCGCCACGCTGCTGGCCGGCGTGGCCAGCGTGCTCGCCGCGGCCTGGCTCTCGCTCGGCCTGCTTTCGGGGCTGGTCAACCGGCTGGTCAGCGTGTCGGCGGGGCTGCTGCTGGGTTCGGCGGTGCTGAACCTGATCCCGGAGGCGTTCGGGTCGGGCTCGGACCTGCGGGCGCTCTCCTGGACGCTGCTGCTCGGGCTGATCGGTTTCTTCGTGCTCGAGAAGCTCTCGGTGCTGCGCCACAGCCACCACCACGAGAGCGACGGGCACCACCACCACCACGGGTACGATCGCGAGGAAGCCGGCCCGGGCGGCATGCTGATCCTGGTCGGCGACGGCATCCACAACTTCGGCGACGGCGTGATGATCGCCGCCGCGTTCATCACCGATCCGGCACTCGGCTGGCTGACGACGGCCGCGATCGCCGCGCACGAGATCCCCCAGGAGATCGGTGACTTCATCATCCTGATCAACGCCGGCTACACGCGCGGGCGCGCGCTCGCCTACAACGTGCTGAGCGGCCTGTCGGCGGTGGCCGGCGGCGTGCTCGGCTACCTGTCGCTGTCGCGCACCCAGGGCCTTCTGCCCTACGTGCTGGCGCTGGCGGCGGCCAGCTTCATCTACATCGCGCTGGCCGACCTGATTCCCGACCTGCACCGCGAGACGCGCCGCGGCGGCGAATGGTTCTGGCAGTTCGCGCTGATGATGGCCGGCGTTGCGGTGATCGCATTGAGCACCGCGGCGCTGCACGCGCACTGACGGGCGCGCCGGCGCCTCGCCCGACCGGACGCCCACCCGCATGCCACGCGCCGACCGCCGCGCCCTCGCGCTGCTGGCCGTGCTCACGCTCGTCTGGGGCACCAACTGGACGCTGATGCCGCTGGCGATGCGTGAAGTCTCCGTCTGGACGTTCCGCGCGATCGGGTCGCTCGCGGCCGGGGCGATCCTGCTCGGGGTCGCGCGCGCGCGCGGGCAGTCGCTCGCGATCCGGCGCGACGACTGGCCGACGGTGCTCGCAGCGTCGCTCGCCTACCTGCTGGTCTGGAACGTCGCGAGCGCCTGGGCCTCGATCCTGATTCCCTCCGGGCAGGCGGCCGTGCTCGGGTTCACGATGCCGTTCTGGGCTGCGCTGCTGTCGCGGCTCGCGTTCGGCGAGCGGCTCGGCGGCGCGATGTCGGTGGCGATCGTGCTCGGCGCGGCGGCCGTCACGCTGCTGATGCTGCCGAACTTCGGCGTCTACGCGCGGGCGCCGCTCGGGCTCGCGCTCGGCCTTCTCGCAGGGTTCGGATGGGCGGTCGGCACGCTGATCATCAAGCGCAGGCCGCCGCTCGCGTCGGCGACGGTGCTCACCGGATGGCAGCTGCTGGTGAGCGGCGTGCCGATCGCGATCGGCGCGCTGCTGCTCGGCGACGGCCGCTGGTTCGTTCCGTCGGCGCAGTCGATCGTCGTGATCGCCTGGGTCGCGCTGGTGCCGATGGCACTGGGCAACCTGTGCTGGTTCGCGATCGTCGGGCTGCTTCCCGCCAACGTCGCGGGGCTCTCGTCGATCCTGGTGCCGGTGGTCGCGCTGCTGTCGGGGGCGATCGTCCACGGCGAGCCGCTCGGGGCGCCGCAGTGGCTGGCGATGGGATGCTGCGCGGCGGCGCTGTCGCTGGCGCTGCGCAGGCGCCCGGCCTAGGACCTCGGGACTCGCGCGGGCTGGCGCCTCAAGGCCCGCGACAGATCGCGGCGACCAGGCGCTCGAACGCGGCCTCGTCGAACGCCGTGTTGTCGAAGCGCAGCAGCGCCGGGAACTCCGCGGGATCCGGATCGAAGCGGCGCCTGCGATAGTCGTCCCAGTGCTCGAGCTTGTAGCGGTCGCGCGCGTCGCGGCGCGCGACGATGCGCGCCTTCGCGGTCGCCTCGTCGAGCGCGACCCAGACCACCGAGATGCGGGTGTCGGGCGGCGCCCCGAGCGCGACGGGATCGAAGACGCGCTTCGACTTCACCTCGCGCGAGAACGGTCCGACCAGGACGACGTTGACGCCGAGCGCGAGGTTCTCGGCGGCGATCTCGAGCAATCCCGAGTATTCCTGGTCGCGCAGGTGCTCGAGGTAGGTCGGGCTGTCGCGGTCGTCGGGGTCGCCGGTGAGCAGGCCCATCACTTTCGCGCTGTAGGCGCCGTAGACGGTGTCCTTGTCGAGCACGCAGAAGCTCTCGCCGGTGCGCGCGTGCAGCAGCGGCACCGCGCGGCGCGCCAGCGTCGTCTTGCCGGTTCCGGCGTGCCCGGCGATGAAGACGAGCCGCGCCATCGGCCTCAGCCGGCTTCGCCGGTGGCGACCGGCCGCGCGGCGTCGGCGCACCACTCGCTCCACGAACCCGGGTACAGCGCCCCGCCGGGCAGGCCCGCGACCTCCATGGCCAGCAGGTTGTGGCAGGCGGTGACTCCGGAGCCGCACTGGTGGATCAGTGCCGAGGGGTCGCGGCCGGCCAGCAGCGCCAGGTACTCGTCGCGCAGCACCTCGGCCGGCTTGAAGCGGCCGTCCGGGCGCAGGTTGCCCTGGAACGGCCGGTTCACCGCGCCGGGGATGTGGCCGGCGACCGGGTCGTAGGGTTCGACCTCGCCGCGAAAGCGCTCCGGGCTGCGCGCGTCGACGATCAGCCTGCCGGGGTCGCGCAGGCCCGCCAGGACCGAGTCGGCGTCGACCTCGGCGACCAGCGATTCGCGCATCGTCAGCGTGCCCGGGCGCGCCACCGGCGTCTCGCGGCTCACCGGGTAGCCCGCCTTGCGCCAGGCCTGGATGCCGCCGTCGAGCACCGCGGCCTCGCGGTGCCCGAGCCAGCGCGCCAGCCACCACAGGCGCACCGCGAAGGCGCCGCCGCTGTCGTCGTAGGCGACCAGCTGGCGGTCGTCGGACAGGCCGATCGACTCGAGCTTGCGGCGCAGCGTCTCGCGATCGGGCAGCGGGTGCCGGCCGTTGCGCCCGGTCTTCGGGCCGGCCAGGTCGAAGTCCTGGTGCAGGAAGAAGGCGCCGGGAATGTGACCGACCGACCAGGCGATCGGCCCGACTTCGGGATCGGTCAACTCGTGGCGGCAGTCGACGACCAGGCACTGGTCGAGGCGGGCGGCCAGTTCGTCGGCGGCGATCAGGGTGGTCCAGCTCATCGGCTTCTCTCCGGGAGCCGGTGGCCGGCGCACGGCCGCCGGCGAGGACTGTCGCGGTTCAGATCGGGCCCAGCTGGCGACGCAGGAACTCGTGGAAGTGCTGCATGCCGTCTTCCATCGGGCTCTGGTACGGGCCCGCGTCGTCTTCGCCGCGCTCGAGCAGCACCCGCCGGCCCGCGTCCATCCGCAGCGCGATCTCGTCGTCCTCGATTGCCGTCTCCATGTAGGCGGCGCGCTCGGCTTCGACGAACTCGCGCTCGAACAGCGCGATTTCCTCGGGATAGTAGAACTCGACGACGTTGGTCGTCTGCTGCGGTCCGCGCGGCACCAGCGTCGAGACGGCGAGCACGTACGGGTACCACTCGACCATCACGTTCGGGTAGTAGGTCAGCCAGACCGCGCCGTGCCGGGGCAGCTCGCCGCCGCCGAAGCGCAGCACCTGCTCCTGCCAGCGCTTGTAGACCGGCGTCCCGGGCTTGCGCAGCCCCTGGAAGATGCCGACGGTCTGCACCGAATACCACTCGCCGAACTCCCAGCGCAGGTCGTCGCACGAGACGAAGTGGCCGAGCCCCGGGTGGAACGGCACCACGTGGTAGTCCTCGAGGTAGACCTCGATGAAGGTCTTCCAGTTGTAGGCGCACTCGCGGATCTCGACGTGGTCGAGCACGTATCCGGAGAAGTCGAACTCGGGTCCGGCGCCCAGCGCCGCGAGGTCGCGTCCGACGTCGCGCGGCCCCTCGAACAGCAACCCGCGCCAATTCTGCAGCGGCGTGCTGCCGAGCTTCACGCAGGGCTGCTGGTCGAAGTGGGGCGCCCCGAGCAGGTTGCCCGACAGGTCGTAGGTCCAGCGGTGCAGCGGGCAGACGATGTTGTCGGAGTGGCCGCGGCCATTGAGCATCACGGCCTGCCGGTGACGGCAGACGTTCGACAGCAGTTCGATGCCGTCCGGGTTGCGAACCAGCACGCGGCCCTCGTTCTCGGCGGCCAGCGCGTGATAGTCGCCGACCTCGGGCACCATCAGCTGGTGCCCGACGTAGCCGGGGCCCTGCCGGAACAGCGTTTCGAGCTCGCGCCGGAACAGCGCGTCGTCGAAGTAGGCGGAGACGGGGAGCTGACTGCGTGCGGGTACGAGATATTCGCGTCGACCCAGATCCGACATCCTGACCCTCCATGCCAGTCGAAGGACGGAACCAAGCCCGGCCTCGGGAGTCCCCCGGGACGGCCAACCAGGGCAGGTGCGCTCTGGGAGGGCGAAGGATACCCTGATTGGCGGGCAAGGCAAGCCCGCTCGTGGGCGCGCGTCCCGAATTTCGGGCCTCCCCGGCGGCCCCTCCAAAACAGAAGTAAAATCAACACTTTGACCTGGTTCGCCAGGCCCTGGATTCCGATCGATGGTGAAGTCTTCCAGCCGACAGCCCGGCGATGCCGCCGCGGAGGCGGCCGGCGCCGAAGGCGCGTCCGCCGCGCCGGGCGGCGCGTCCGCAGCACCGGTCGCATCGCCGGACGGTCCGGCGCCCGAGTCGTTCGAGCTCGCGCTGGGCGAGCTCGAGAGGATCGTACAGCGGATGGAGAGCGGCACGCTGTCGCTCGAGCAGTCGCTCGCCGACTACCGCCGCGGCGCGGCGCTGATCGGCTGGTGCCGCAAGTCGCTGTCGGAAGTCCAGCAGCAGGTGCGGATCCTCGAGGCCGACCTGTTGCGCCCCTTCGAACCCGACGACGCGGAAGAGTCCTGATGACCGAAGCGACCACCGCCGCGCCGCCGGCGAGCGCCGTGCCGTTCGATCGCTGGCTCGCCGCGCGCGGCGAGCGCGCCGAGCAGGCGCTCGAGCGCATGCTGCCGCCTGCCGGCGCGCATCCGGCGCGGCTGCACGAGGCGATGCGCTACGCGGTGCTCGGCGGCGGCAAGCGGGTGCGCCCGCTGCTCGTCTACGCCGCCGGCGAGGCCGGTGCGGCGCCGGCCGCGGCGCTCGATTGCGCCGCCTGCGCGGTGGAGCTGGTTCACGCGTACTCGCTGGTGCACGACGACCTGCCCTGCATGGACGACGACGTGCTGCGCCGCGGACGGCCGACAGTGCACGTGCAGTACGGCGAGGCGCTGGCGATGCTGGTCGGCGACGCGCTGCAGGCACTGGCCTTCGAGGCGCTGGCGGCGACCGCGGCGCACGGCGCCGGCGCGTCGGCCACTGCGGCGATGGTCGCGGAGCTCGCGCGCGCAGCCGGCTCGCAGGGGATGGCGGGCGGGCAGGCGATCGACCTCGCATCGGTCGGGGCGACGCTGGGCCGCGAGGCGATCGAGGACATGCACCGGCGCAAGACGGGGGCGCTGCTGCGCGCATCGGTGCGGCTGGGCGGCCTGTGCGCCGCCGATGCCGGGGCGGCCGCCGCCGATTCGCACGCCCGCCGGATGCAGGCGCTCGACCGCTACGCCGACGCGATCGGCCTGGCGTTCCAGGTGGTCGACGACATCCTCGACGTCGAGGGCGACGCCGCGACGCTGGGCAAGACCGCCGGCAAGGACGCGAAGCAGAGCAAGCCGACCTACGTGACGGCGGTCGGGCTCGACGCGGCGCGGCGCCTGGCCGGGCAGCTGCGCGAGCAGGCGCGCGAGGCGATCGCGCCGCTCGGCGAGGCCGGCCGCCGGCTGGCGGGACTCGCCGACCTGATCGTGCTGAGGAAGTCCTGATGGACGCGGCGCAGCCCGGCGGCGAGCGCGGCGCCTGGCCGCTGCTCGAGTCGATCGACGGGCCCGCCGACCTGCGCAGGCTCGGCCGCGGCGAGCTCGCGCAGCTGGCCACCGAGCTGCGCAGCTTCGTCCTCGATGCGGTCGCGCGCACCGGTGGGCACCTGTCGTCGAACCTCGGCACGATCGAGCTGGCGATCGCGCTGCACTACGTGTTCGACACGCCGCGCGACCGCCTGATCTGGGACGTCGGCCACCAGAGCTATCCGCACAAGATCCTGACCGGGCGCCGCGACCGGATGGCGGGGCTGCGCCAGTACGGCGGGATCTCCGGCTTTCCGAAGCGCAGCGAGAGCGAGTACGACGCGTTCGGTACCGCGCATTCGTCCACGTCGATCTCGGCGGCGCTCGGCATGGCGGTGGCCTCGCGCAACAAGGGCGAGAACCAGGGGCCGGGGCGGCGCCGCCACGTGGCCGTGATCGGCGACGGCGCGATGAGCGCGGGGATGGCGTTCGAGGCGATGAACAATGCCGGCGTGACGCCGGACATCGACCTGCTGGTGGTGCTCAACGACAACGACATGTCGATTTCGCCCCCGGTGGGCGCGCTGAACCGCTACCTGGCGCGCCTGCTCTCCGGGCGCTTCTACACGAAGGCGCGCGACGTCGGCCGCGCGATGCTCTCGAGCGTGCCGCCGCTGTTCGAGCTGGCGCGCCGCCTCGAGGAGCACGCGAAGGGAATGGTCGTGCCGGGCGGGACGATGTTCGAGGAGTTCGGCTTCAACTACGTCGGTCCGATCGACGGCCACGACCTCGACAGCCTGATCCCGACGCTTCAGAACCTGCGCGAATTGCGCGGCGCGCAGTTCCTGCACATCGTCACCCGCAAGGGCCAGGGCTACAAGCTGGCCGAGGCCGACCCGGTGCTCTATCACGGCCCTGGCCGCTTCGATCCGCACGAGGGCATCCGCAAGCCCGCGACCCCGCCCCGGCCCACCTACACCCAGGTGTTCTCCGACTGGGTCTGCGACATGGCGGCGCTCGACGAGCGGCTGGTGGCGATCACCCCTGCGATGCGCGAGGGCTCCGGGCTGGTCGAGTTCGAGCGGCGCTTTCCGCAGCGCTATTTCGACGTCGGCATCGCCGAGCAGCACGCGGTCACGTTCGCGGCCGGGCTGGCCTGCGAGGGCCTGAAGCCGGTCGTCGCGATCTACAGCACCTTCCTGCAGCGCGGCTACGACCAGCTGGTCCACGACGTCGCGCTGCAGAACCTGCCGGTGGTGTTCGCGCTCGACCGCGCCGGCGTCGTCGGCGCCGACGGCGCCACGCACGCGGGCGCCTACGACTACGCGTACCTGCGCTGCATCCCGAACATGGTGGTGATGGCGCCGTCCGACGAGAACGAGTGCCGGCAGATGCTGTACACGGCGTTCCGGCACGAGGGGCCCTCGGCCGTGCGCTATCCGCGCGGCGCGGGTACCGGCGTCGCGGTCTCGAAGGACCTCACGGCGCTGCCGATCGGCCGCGGTCAGGTGTGCCGGCAGGGCCGGCGCATCGCGCTGCTGGCGTTCGGCACGATGCTCGCGCCGGCGCTCGCGGCGGGCGAGGCGCTCGATGCGACGGTGGTCAACATGCGGTTCGTCAAGCCGATCGACGAGCCGCTGCTGCGCGAGCTCGCGCGCTCGCACGAGGCGTTCGTCACGATCGAGGAGCACGTCGTGATGGGTGGCGCCGGCAGCGCGGTGGCCGAGGCGCTGGCGGCCGCCGGCATCGTGCGGCCGCTGCTGCAGCTCGGCCTGCCCGATCGCTACATCGACCACGGCGAGCAGGCGCTGCTGCTGCGCCTCGAGGGGCTCGACGCCGACGGCGTCGAGCGCTCGGTGCGCGAGCGCTTCGGCGAGCTGCTCGCCGGCGACGGCGGCCCGCGGCTCGTCGTGAGCCGGGCCAGCTGAAGGCGGAACTTGGATACCGACGGAGATCAGCCGATGAATATCCGCGACACCAGCGTACTGCTGGCTGGCGTGATGGCCGACGTGCAGGGCAGCCCCGACCGGCGCGAGCTGCCGATCCAGCGCGTCGGGGTCAAGGGCCTGCGCTACCCGCTGCGCTGGCGCAGCGCCGGCGCCGACCAGCCGAGCGTCGGCCAGTTCGGCCTGTACGTCGCGCTGCCGGCCGACCAGAAAGGCACGCACATGTCGCGTTTCGTCGCGCTGCTCGAGGCGCGCCTCGCGGCCGGCCGCCCGGCGCTCGACGCGGCCGGGATGCGCGCGATGTTCGGCGAGATGCTCGGGCTGCTCGAGGCCGACAGCGGCCGCATCGAGCTCGCGCTGCCGCTGTTCGTTCGCAAGACCGCGCCGGTTTCGCAGGTGCAGAGCCTGATGGACTACGACCTGTCGGTCGTCGTCGAGGGCGGCGCGCGCGACGCGCGCACCACGCTGACCGTCGTCGTGCCGTGCACCAGCCTGTGCCCGTGCTCGAAGACGATCTCCGAGTACGGCGCGCACAACCAGCGCTCGCACCTCACCGTGTCGGTCGAGGTCGGCGAACCGCTCGAGCCCGAGGAGCTGATCGCGATCGCCGAGGCGCAGGCGTCCAGCGAGCTCTACGGGCTGCTCAAGCGCGTCGACGAGAAGCACGTCACCGAGCGCGCCTACGACAACCCGAAGTTCGTCGAGGACCTGGTGCGCGACGTGGCGATGGCGCTGCGCCGCGACGCGCGCGTGCGTCGCTTCGTCGTCGAAGCCGAGAACTTCGAGTCGATCCACAACCACTCGGCGTACGCGCGCATCGAGGGCTGAGCGCGCCGGCGGCGGCGCGGGCCGCCTGGCGGGGGGGCACGGCGCGCCGGGGCGCAGGAAGGGGTCGGCGAGCCCGGCGTGCCGGGGCTACGCGGCCGCGCCCTGGATCGCCAGCGTGCCGCTTCTGCCTGCGACTTCGCCGGTGCCGACTCGGTGACGCGGCAGGCGCGCCGGATCGACGCTGTCGAACATCGCGCGCGTCGAGACCAGCCGGTAGCCTTGCGCCTTCCAGCCGGCGAGCAGCCGCTCGAAGGCGCCGGCCAGCCGCATCCCTTCGAGCTCGGCGTGCAGCGTGTAGACGTGGCCCTGGGGCGGTGCCGCATCGGTGAGGGCCAGCACGCGTTCGTGGACGTTGTCCGCGGCCAGGCCGTCCAGGCCGATCAGCTCGTCGAGGGTGGGCAGCGTGGTCGGCAGCTGCGGCACGCCGAGCGGATCGCCGCGCGCGTCGACCGGCTGGAACGGATGGTTGCCGCGGCCGTCCGACGCGTAGTCGAAGCCGAATTCGCGCTCGAGCGCGTAGGCGGCCTCGTTCATCTGCCAGCCGGCGGCGCCGTGGGTGCGCGGCGCCGCGCCGAACACCTCTGCGTAGCGCTCGACCGCCTTGCGCATCTCGTTGCGCGTCCACTGCGGGCTCGCTTGCGCGACGTGGTCCTGCCAGCGGATGTGGTCCCAGGTGTGGATGCCGGTCTCGAAGCCGTGGCTCGCGACCGAGCGCATCAGCGGCGCCTCGCGCGCGCCGATGTCCGGGCCGGGCAGCAACGTCCCGTAGAGCAGCGTGCGGATCCCGTAGTGCTCGACGACCGAGGTGCGCGACACCTTGCTCAGGAAGCCGCGCCGGAACACGCGCCGGATCGCGCGGCCGGTGTGGTCGGGGCCGAGGCTGAACAGGAACGTCGCGCCGGCGCCGTGGCGCTCGAGCAGCCGCAGCAGCTGCGGGACGCCCTCGCGCGTGCCGCGCCAGGTGTCGACGTCGACCTTCAGCGCGAGGAGCGCCACGGACGGGTCAGTCGGCGAGGCCGCGCGCGGCGACGATCTGCGTGCGGTAGTGGTCGAAGATCTTCCGCAGCGCGTCGCGCATCGCGACCTTCGGCGCCCACTCGAGGTCGGCCATCGTGTTGTCGATCTTCGGCACCCGGTTCTGCACGTCCTGGTAGCCCTTGCCGTAGTAGGCGTCGGAGGTGGTCTCCTCGACCTTCACGCGGGCGGCCTGCTCGCGGTACTCGGGGTATTCGGCGGCCAGCTCGAGCATCATCGCCGCGAGCTCGCGGATCGAGTAGTTGTTCGCCGGGTTGCCGATGTTGTAGATGCGCCCCGCGGCCTTGCCGTCGCGATTCTCGATGATCCGCATCAGCGCGGCGATGCCGTCGTCGACGTAGGTGAACGCGCGTTTCTGGTGGCCGCCGTCGACCAGCCGGATCGGCTCGCCGCGCACGATGTGGCCGAAGAACTGCGTGATCACGCGGCTCGAGCCTTCCTTCGGCGTGTGGATGCTGTCGAGCCCGCCGCCGATCCAGTTGAACGGGCGGAACAGCGTGTACTGCAGGCCCTGTTCCATCCCGTAGGCGTGGATCACCCGGTCCATCAGCTGCTTCGCGCACGAGTAGATCCAGCGCTGCTTTCCGATCGGCCCGCAGACGAGCTCGGAAGTCTCGGGGTCGAACTGCTCGTCGTGGCACATCCCGTAGACCTCGGAAGTCGACGGGAACACCAGGTGCTTGCCGTAGCGCACGCACTGCCGGACGATCGGCAGGTTCGCCTCGAAGTCGAGCTCGAAAACGCGCAGCGGGTTCGTCACGTAGGTCGACGGCGTCGCGATCGCCACCAGCGGCAGCACGACGTCGCACTTCTTCACGTGGTACTCGATCCACTCCTTGTTGATCGTGATGTCGCCCTCGAAGAAGTGGAAGCGAGGATGGTCGGTCCACTCGCGGACCCGGTCGGTGTTCATGTCCATCCCGTGCACTTCCCAGTCGGTCGACTCGATGATGCGCCGGGTCAGGTGGTGGCCGATGAAGCCGTTCACGCCGAGGACCAGGACTTTCTTCATGCTTGCTCCGGTGCCGCCTTCAGCGGGCGAGGGGAATCGGGGCGCCGCCGAACGCGGCGCGGAAGGAACCGGCGTCGAGCGGCGCCCCGGCGAGCGTCGCCTCGAGCACGCGCAATTTGCCGCCGTCGGCGCAGACCACCGCCAGTTCGTCGTCGATCAGGCGCAGCTCGGCCGACGCGGGCGCGGGCGCGATCACGCCGTCGGGAAGCGTGCGCCAGAGCACCAGCCGGCCCGCCGCGAGGTCGGCGAACGCGCCGGGATACGGACGCGCGAGCGCGCGCACGAAGTCGTGCAGCCGGCGCGCGCCGATGCCGGCCGGGATGCGGCCGTCCTCGGGCCGGCGGCCGCCGTGGTAGCGTCCGAGGGAGAGGTCCTGCGGCACGGGACGGGCGCTGCCGTCGAGCAGCGCGGGCAGGCAGCGCCACAGCACGAGCTCCGCGGCCACGCAGACCTTGTCGAAGACCTCGCGGGCCGTGTCGTCGGGCAGGATCGGCACCGCGAACTGGTCGACGATCGCGCCGTTGTCCGGCTTCTCGTTCATCACGTGAAGCGTGGCACCGGTCTCGGTCTCGCCCTCGATGATCGCCCAGTTCACCGGCACGCGGCCGCGGTACTTCGGCAGCAGCGACCCGTGCATGTTGTACGCGCCGCGCGTGGGCACGGCGAGCAGCGGCGCGCCCAGCATCGAGCGGTAGTAGAACGAGAACAGGAAGTCGGGCCGCGCCTCGCGCACCCGGTCGAGCACCTCGGCGGTGTTCGGGTCATCGGGCGCGATGACCGGGATCCGGTAGTCCTCGGCGGTGCGGCGCACGCTGTCGAACCAGATCTGCTCGCGCGGATCGTCGTCGTGCGTGACCACGAGCGCGACGTCCACGCCGCGCGCCAGCAGCGCCTTCAGGCAGCGCACGCCGACGTCGTGGTAGGCGAAGACGACCGCGGAACTCATGGCTCTTCGCGCCGCTCCAGGATGGCCGAGATCACGTAGCGCGGCCGCTGGCGCACTTCCTGGTAGATGCGGCCGACGTACTCGCCGAGCAGCCCGATGCCGAACAGCGCGATGCCGATCAGCAGGAACGCGATCGCGAACAGCGTGAAGAGCCCGCCTTCCTCGGGGCCGATCACCAGGCGCCGGACGCCCAGGATCACCACCAGCGCACCCGAGCCGAGCGAAACCAGCATCCCGACCAGCGAGAACAGCTGCAGCGGCATCACCGTGAAGCCCGTCATCAGGTCGAAGTTCAGGCGGATGAGGCTGTACAGCGAGTACTTCGACTCGCCGGCGAAGCGCTCCTCGTGGCCGACGACGACCTCGGTGGGGTTCTGCGCGAACTGCCAGGCGAGCGCCGGGATGAACGTGTACAGCTCGTTGCACTGGTTGATCGTGTCGACGATGCGCCGGCTGTACGCGCGCATCATGCAGCCCTGGTCGGTCATCCTGATGCGCGTGGTGCGCTCGCGGATCCGGTTCATCGCCCGAGATGCGACGCGCCGCCACAGCACGTCGTCGCGCCGGCGCCGGATCGAGCCGACGTAGTCGTGGCCGGCGTCCATCTGCTCGAGCAACAGGTGGATGTCCTCGGGCGGATTCTGCAGGTCGGCGTCGAGCGTCACGATGCGCTCGCCGCGCGCGTGCTCGAAGCCCGCGAGGATCGCCCGGTGCTGGCCGAAGTTGCCGTTGAACATCACGACGCGGGTCACGTCGGGGCGGCGATGGAACTGGTCGGCCAGCAGCGTCGCCGACCGGTCGCGGCTGCCGTCGTTGACGAACACGACCTCGTAGGCGACGCCGAGCGCGTCGAGCGCCGGGTACAGCCGCTCGAACAGCGCGGCGAGCACGGCCTCTTCGTTGTAGACCGGGATGACGATGGACAGGTCGACGGGCGTGCGCATCTAGCGATCCTGGCGCATGGCGGCCTTCACGACGCGGCTGACCGCCTCGCACACGCGAGGCACGTCTTCGTCGCGCATCGCCGGGAACAGCGGCAGCGTGACCGTGCGCCGGCCGATGTCCTCGGCGACCGGGAAGTCGCCGTCGCCGAAGCCGCGGCGGCGGAACAGCGTGAACAGGTGCATCGCCGGATAGTGGACGCCGACGCCGATTCCCTCGCGCTTCATCGCCTCGATGAAGCCGCCGCGGTCGATGCTCATCCGCGCCAGCGGCAGCAGCGGCTGGAACATGTGCCAGTTGCCGGCCTCGAACTCCTCGACCGGCAGGTCGAAGCCGAGCGAACGGTCGAAGTGCTCGAAGTACAACCGCGCCAGGTGCCGCCGCCGCTCGTTGAACGCGTCGAGCCGGCGCAGCTGGCTCAGGCCGATCGCTGCGGCAATGTCGGTGAGGTTGGCCTTGCCGCCCGGCACGTCGACGTCCATCGAACCGTCGGCGAAGCGCGTCACGCCCTGCAACCGCAGCTTCTCGAAGAGGCGCGCCTCGTCGTCGTCGTTCATCACCAGGCAGCCGCCTTCGCCGGTGGTCATGTTCTTGTTCGGGTGGAAGCTGAACGAGACCAGGTCGCCGCTGGTGCCGATGCGCCGGCCTTTCCACCGGGCGCCCATCGACTGCGCGGCGTCCTCGAGCACGCGCAGCCCGTGCCGCCCGGCGGTCTCGTACAGTCGCGTGCGGTCGACCGGAAGACCTGCCAGGTCCACCGGAATCAGCATCCGGGTGCGCGGCGTGATCGCGGCCTCGACGCGCGACAGGTCGATGTTGCGGGTGGCCGGATCGACGTCGACGAACACCGGCGTCGCCCCGACGGCGAGCACGACGTTGGCGGTCGCGACCCAGCTGAGCGGCGTCGTGATCACCTCGTCGCCGGGACCGATGCCGGCCAGCCGCAGCGCGATCTCGAGCGCTGCGGTCGCCGAGCTCGCCACGCGCACCGGGCGGCCGCCGGTCCAGGCCGACAACTCGGCCTCGAATTCGCGGCAGCGCGGCCCGGTGGTGAGCCAGCCGGAGCGCAATACGGCGGCGACCGCGTCGATCGCGTCTTCGTCGATGCTCGGGCGGGTGAACGGCAGGAAGTCCATCGGGTCAGGAGCGGACGACGACGACACGGCGCGCATCTTCGTAGACGACGCGCATCGGCAGGCCCGCCTGCTGCAGTTGCAGGTACAGCGGGCGCGGCATCATCGCGGCGCCGCGGGAGAGCGCGCGCCAGCGCGGCTCGAACAGCTCGAGCGTCGGGATCCAGTGCTGCGGGTCGTGGCGCTGGCCGAAGGCGAGCTCGCCCGAGTAAGCGACCAGCGTCACGTCGCGGCGCAGGTAGTACGGGAGCGTCTGGTCGTACATCGCGACCGAGAACACCGGGTCGTCGGCGCGAAGTTCGGGCGCGAGCGCCTCGACCGCCTCCTCGCTGCTCTTCAGGCTGCCGTGGCTGTCGTGGCCGCTCATCACGAGCGTGACCGAGACGAGGCTCGCGGCCGCGACGATCAGCGTCGCCGCGTTCTTGCGGCCGCGGCGCAGGGCCCGCCAGGCGACGACGGCAGCCGCGACGAACAGCGCCGCGCCGATCGCCATCATCAGCGCCATCGGCCGCAGGATCTCGGCCGGCGTGTCGTGCGTGGCGAAGCGGTCGGAGAACGGTGCGATCGCGAGCATGAACAGGCAGCCGGCGACCGGCAGCAGCAGGTGGCGCGACAGCCGAGTCGCGTCGACGCGCTCGAGCCACGCAGCGGCCAGCAGCGCGAGCGCCGGGAACATCGGCAGGATGTACGACGGCAGCTTCGAGCGCGAGACGCTGAAGAACACGAAGACGAACGCCGACCAGATCAGAAGCAGCCGCAACGGCTGGAACGACTGCGAGTCGTCGCGACGCGCGCCCAGCCGCGCGAGCGCCGGCAGCGTCGTCGTCCACGGCAGGAAGCCGACCAGCAGGAACGGCACGAAATACCAGGGCGCGCCGAGCCGCTGCGCCTCGTCGGTCAGGTAGCGCTGGAAGTGCTCGTGGACGAAGAAGAACTCGAAGAATTCGGGATTGCGCAGCGACACCGCGACGAACCACGGCGCGGCGAGCGCGAGGAACAGCGGCAGCCCGGTGCCCCAGTGCATGCGCCGCCAGAACGCCCACTGACGGTTGACCAGGCTGTAGAGCACCAGCGTCGCGCCCGGGATCAGTACGCCGACCAGCCCCTTGGACAACGTGGCGCCGGCCATCGCCGCCCAGGTGACCCACATCGCGCGGCGCCGCTCGTCGTCGCCGGCGCCGTCGCGCTGCGCGAGCACGAACGCGCACAGCGCGAGCGTCAGGAAGAACGCGAGCCCCATGTCGAGGCTCAGGAAGTGCGAGTTGGCGATGATCCAGGTGGTGCCCGCCGCGACCATCGCCGCGTGCGCGCCGGCGGCCTGGCCCCAGAGCCGGCGCGCGGTGTATGCGACCGCGACCACCGTCAGGAAGCCGGTCAGGCCGGGCCACAGCCTCGCGGCGAAGTCATTGACGCCGAACAGGTGGAAGGCGATGGCGCCCATCCAGTACTGCAGCGCCGGCTTCTCGAAGTAGAGGAAGCCGTTCAGCCGCGGCGTGATCCAGTCCCCGCTGCGCATCATCTCGAGCGCGATGGTTGCGTAGCGCCCCTCGTCGGGCGTGATCAGCGCCCGGTCGCCGAGCGGGGCGAACCAGGCGAGCGCGAGCAGCGCCCAGCACAGCGCCTTGCGGGAGGCGCCGCTACAGGCCGCGTCGAGCAGCCGGGTGAGGCCCGACTCAGCGCGAGCGGCGGACGTTCCGGACATAGATGGCCTTTCCGCGACTGCCTGCCACCGCCTGCTCGTCGATCTCGAAGTGTTCGGGCAGCGACTTCACCAGGTCGCTGAACTTGCGGTGCCCGTACAGGCGGGCGTCGAAGTCGGGGCGCAGCTTGGTGATGTTGCTGCCGACCGACCCGAGTTGCGCCCAGCCGCTCTCTTCCGAGACGGCGTCGATCGCGTCGGCGATCAGCTCGACCAGCGCGGCGCGGTCGTCGGTCACCTTCGTGGTCCGCGGCTGCCCGGCCGGCGCCGCGGCCTTCTCGGGCATCGCCCGCAGCACCTCGGTGTAGACGAACTTGTCGCACGCCGCGACGAACGGCTCGGGCGTCTTGCGCTCGCCGAAGCCGTAGACGAGCAGCCCCTGCTCGCGCAGCCGTGAAGCGAGCCGCGTGAAGTCGCTGTCGCTCGACACGAGGCAGAAGCCGTCGAAGCGCCCGGTGTAGAGCAGGTCCATCGCGTCGATGATCAGCGAACTGTCGGTCGCGTTCTTGCCCTTCGTGTAGCCGAACTGCTGCACCGGGACGATCGAGTGCTCGAGCAGGATCTTCTTCCAGCTGCCGAGCTGCGGCTGGGTCCAGTCGCCGTAGATGCGCTTGACGCTGGCGATGCCGAACTTCGCGACCTCGGCGAGCAGCCCGTCGATGATCGAGGCCTGCGCGTTGTCGGCGTCGATCAGCACCGCGAGACGCGCCTGGGATTCCTCGGGCGACGCCGGAGGGGCGGTGCCGAGCAGGGCGGGTTTTCCGGGAGTGGCCATGAGGCAACCTCGAACCTGGTCGGTGGCGATCGTCAGTCGCGGAAGTTGGTGAACGACAGCGGCACGTCGGCGATCTCCTTCTTCAGCAGCGCGATCGCCGCCTGCAGGTCGTCGCGCTTGGCGCCGCTCACGCGCACCGAGTCGCCCTGGATGCTGGCCTGGACCTTCAGCTTGCTGTCCTTGACGAGGCGCACGATTCTCTTCGCGTGGTCGGACGAAACGCCGTGGCGCACGTTGATCACCTGCTTGACCTTGTCACCGCCGATTTTCTGCACCGGGCCGTAGTCCAGGAAGCGCACGTCGACGTTGCGCTTCGCGCACTTGGCGACCAGCACGTCGCGGACCTGGCCGAGCTTGAAGTCGTCGTCGGCATAGGCGGTCAGCTCGCGCTCCTTCTGCTCGATGCGCGCGTCCGACCCCTTGAAGTCGAAGCGGTTGGCGATCTCCTTGTTGGCTTGGTCGACGGCGTTGCGCACTTCGATCGCATCGCTTTCCGAGACCACGTCGAACGTTGGCATGGCGGTTCCTCCTCGTCGCCCGGCGGAAGCGCCGGTGGGCAACGCCGGGCATTGTAGGCCCAGCCGCGGCCGCGGCTCAGCGGCGGGCCTCCAGCGACTCCCAGCGCTCGAGCGCGGCGATCAGCTCGATCTCGATCGCGGCGAAGCGCTCGTTCATCGCCCGCGCTTCGGCCGGGTCGCCGCGCCAGGCCGAGGGATCGGCCAGGCGCTCGCCGAGCAGCTTCTGCTCGGCTTCCAGCGACTCGACCAGCGCCGGCAGCGCCTCGAGTTCGCGCTGCTCCCGGTAGCTCAGCTTCGCGCGCTGCGTCGGCGCCGTCGCGGCCTCGCCGGCCCGGGCGCCTGTCCGGCCGGCCGCGGCGGACGGGGCCGCGTGGGATGGGACAGCCGCGGGGGCGGGCGCCGCCCCGGCCGGCGACGCGGCGGCCTCCCGGGCCCGCGCCGCCTCGTAGTCGGCGTAGCCGCCCGCGTATTCGCGCCAGACGCCGTCGCCGAGCGCGGCGATCGTCTGCGTGACCACGTTGTCGAGGAACGCCCGGTCGTGGCTGACGATCAGCACGGTTCCGGGATAGTCGGCGAGCAGGTCCTCGAGCAGCTCGAGCGTGTCGATGTCCAGGTCGTTGGTCGGCTCGTCGAGCACCAGCAGGTTGGCCGGGCGCGCGAACAGCCGGGCCAGCAGCAGCCGGTTGCGCTCGCCCCCCGACAGCGAGCCGACCGGCGAGCGTGCGCGCTCGGGTGCGAACAGGAAGCGTTCCAGGTAGCTCATCACGTGCGTTCGGCGTCCGCCCACCTCGATCCAGTCGGAGCCGGGGCTGATCGTCTGCACCAGCGTCGCGGCGTCGTCGAGCTGTTCGCGCAGCTGGTCGAAGTAGGCGACCTGCAGCTGGGTGCCGAGGCGCACGCTGCCGCTATCCGGGGCGATCTCGCCCAGCATCAGCCTGAGCAGCGTCGTCTTGCCGCATCCGTTCGGGCCGACCAGCCCGACCCGGTCGCCGCGCTGGACGATCGCGTCGAAGTCGCGCACGACGACCCGCTCGCCCCAGGCCTTGCCGACGCCGCGCAGCTCGACGACCAGCTTGCCCGAGCGCTCGCCCGCGTCCACCGCGAGCCCGACGCGGCCGAGCCGCTCGCGCCGCTCGGCGCGCTGGCGGCGCAAGGCTTCCAGCCTGCGCACCCGGCCCTCGTTGCGGGTGCGCCGCGCCTCGACCCCCTTGCGGATCCAGGCTTCCTCCTGCGCGAGCAGCTTGTCGAATTTCGCGTCGAGCACCGCCTCGCCGGCGAGTTCTTCGGCCTTGCGCCCCCGGTACTGCCCGAAGCTGCCCGGGTACGAGCGCAGCCGGCCGCGGTCGAGCTCGACGATCCGCGTCGCGACCCGGTCGAGGAAGCGCCGGTCGTGCGTGACGACGACCAGCGCGCCGCGCAGGCCGCGCAGCAGCTCCTCGAGCCAGGCGATCGACTCGATGTCGAGGTGGTTGGTCGGCTCGTCGAGCAGCAGCAGGTCCGGGTCGGCGACCAGCGCGCGCGCCAGCGCGACGCGCTTGCGCTTGCCGCCCGACAGCGTCGCGACCGGCTCGGTGCCGTCGAGCGAGAGCCGCGTGAGCACGCTCTCGATGCGATGCGCCGAAGCCCATCCGCCATCGGCGTCCAGCTGCGCCTGCAGCGCGGCGAGGCGGTCGAGCTGGCCCGGCTGCGGCTGCGGCTCGCGGGCCAGCGCCGCGGCCAGCGCCTCGTATTCGGCGATCGCGGCGGCGTGGCCGGCCAGTCCCGCCGCGACGGCCTCGAAGATCGAGTGCGCGGCATCGAGCGCCGGCTCCTGCGGAACGAACGCGATCGACACGCCGCCCTGCCGGACGACCTGGCCGTCGTCGAATGCGAGCTCGCCGGCGATGCCGCGCAGCAGCGACGACTTGCCGGTGCCGTTGCGGCCGATCAGCGCGATCCGCTCGCCCGCGTCGATCGAGAAGTCCGCGCCGTCGAGCAGCGCGACGTGCCCGTAGGCGAGGTGGACGTCCTGCAGCGAGACGAGCGGCATTCGTGGCGTGAACAGGCCCTGGCCCGCGGGCTAGCCCGCCCGGCGCGTGCGCCCGCCCGATCCGCCCGCCCGCTTGCCCGCCCGGTTGCCCGCGGCGGCCGCCTTCCTGGTGGCCGCCGCCTTGTTCGCCGCGATGCGCATCCGCAGCGCGTTGAGCTTGATGAAGCCGCCGGCGTCGGCCTGGTCGTAGGCGCCCTGGTCGTCCTCGAAGGTGGAGATCCGCTCGTCGAACAGCGAATCCGGCGACTTGCGCGAGACGACGATCACGTTGCCCTTGTACAGGCGCACGGTCACCGTGCCGTTGACATTGGCCTGCGTGTGGTCGATCAGCACCTGCAGCGCGCGCCGCTCGGGCGACCACCAGTAGCCGTTGTAGATCATGCTGGCGTAGCGCGGCATCAGGTCGTCCTTCAGGTGCGCGACTTCGCGGTCGAGCGTCAGCGACTCGATCGCGCGGTGCGCGCGCAGCAGGATCGTGCCCCCCGGCGTCTCGTAGCAGCCGCGCGACTTCATGCCGACGTAGCGGTTCTCGACCAGGTCCAGGCGCCCGACGCCGTGCTTGCCGCCGAGCCGGTTGAGCTCGCCGAGCAGCTCGTGCGCCTTCATCTTCCGGCCGTTGATCGCGACCAGGTCGCCGGCGCGGAACTCGAGCTCGACGTCCTCGGGCTTGCCCGGCGCCTTCTCGACCGGAACGGTCAGGCGCCACATGCCCTTGGCCGGCGGTTCGGCCGCCGGGTCTTCGAGGATGCCGCCCTCGTACGAGATGTGCAGCAGGTTCGCGTCCATCGAGAACGGCGCGCCGCCCTGGCGCTTCTTGAAGTCGACGGGGATGCCGTGGGCATCGGCGTACGCCAGCAGCTTGTCGCGCGACAGCAGGTCCCATTCGCGCCACGGCGCGATGATCTTCACGTTGGGCATCAGCGCGTAGGCGCCGAGCTCGAAGCGGACCTGGTCGTTGCCCTTGCCGGTGGCGCCGTGCGAGATCGCGTCGGCGTTCTCGCGCCGGGCGATCTCGACCAGCCGCTTGGCGATCAGCGGGCGCGCGATCGACGTGCCCAGCAGGTACTCGCCCTCGTAGACCGTGTTGGCGCGGAACATCGGGAAGACGAAGTCGCGGACGAACTCCTCGCGCAGGTCCTCGATGTAGATCTTCTTCACGCCGAACAGCCGCGCCTTCTCGCGCGCCGGCTCGAGTTCCTCGCCCTGGCCGATGTCGGCGGTGAAGGTGATGACCTCGCAGCCGTACGTGTCCTGAAGCCACTTCAGGATCACCGATGTGTCGAGCCCGCCCGAGTACGCGAGCACCACCTTGCCGATCTTGTCCATGAACCGCCGCCGTGTGGGTGCAAAATCTGCGGATTATAGAACCAGGGGCCGGCGCGCCGCTCAGCCCGACAGCGGCAGTTCC
Organism: Burkholderiaceae bacterium; assembly: GCA_023954045.1. GTDB lineage: Bacteria > Pseudomonadota > Gammaproteobacteria > Burkholderiales > Burkholderiaceae_E > Zeimonas. The sequence continues at coordinate 75,977 of JAMLIR010000010.1, forward strand.
CCCTGGCGCGCCGCCGGCAGGGCCGCGTCGCCACGGCCGGAGCCCCCGCGCCGGGCGGCCTCGCCGGGGCGTGCGAGGCCGGCGACGCGGACCCCGAGCAGGCGCAGCCGCCGCTGCGCCGGCACCCGGCCCAGGCACTCGAACGCGGCGCGCCGGATCGCGGCGGCATCGTCGGTGGCCTCGGGCAGCGTCTGGTCGCGGGTCACGATCCTGAAGTCGTCGTAGCGCGCCTTCACGCCGATCGTGCGGCCGGCATAGCCGCGGCGGCGCAGGTCGGCGGCGACCTCGCGGCACAGCTCGGCCAGGCAGGCCGCGAGCGCCTGCCAGTCGCGGCGCAGGTGCAGGTCGTGCTCGAAGGTGGTCTCGCGGCTCATCGAGACCGGCTCGCTGGCGGTGACGACCGGACGCTCGTCGCGGCCGTTCGCGGCCTCGTGCAGCCAGCGTCCGTAATTCGCGCCGAAGCGCGCGACGAGCATCGGCAGCGGCGCCGCGGCGAGCTCGCCGATCGTGCGCAGGCCGAGCTCCTCGAGCTGCAGGTCGGCCTTGGGGCCGATGCCGTTGATCCGCCGCACCGGCAGCGGCCAGATCGTCGCCGGGACGTCCTCCTCGTCGACGATCGTCAGCCCCGCGGGTTTGTGCAGGTCGGAAGCGATCTTCGCGAGCAGCTTGTTCGGCGCGAGGCCCACCGAGCAGGTCAGGCCGGTGGCCTCGAGCACGCGGCGCTGGATGTCGCGCGCGACCGGCGCGCCGCGCTCGATGCGGATTCCGGGGACGCCGGAGAGGTCGATGTAGACCTCGTCGATGCCGCGGTCCTCGACGCGGTCGGTGACGGTCGCGATCGCCGCCTTGAACAGCCGCGAGTAGCGCCGGTACTCGTCGAAGTCGACCGGCAGGAACACGCACTGCGGGCACAGCTCGGCCGCGCGTCGCAGCGCCATTCCGGAGCGGATCCCGAACGCGCGCGCCTCGTAGGTCGCGGTGGTCACCACGCCGCGGCGCGACGGCTCGCCGTTGCCGCCGATCGCGACCGGCCGCCCGCGCAGTTCGGGCCGGCGCAGCAGCTCCACCGACGCGTAGAACGCGTCCATGTCGAGGTGCGCGATGCGTCGCCAGTCCATCGGGTCGGGGGCGGGGCTCGCTGCCTTCGCGGCCTGCGTCGTTGCCGGAGGCCGCGCCGCTCAGGCCGCCAGCGGCAATTCGATGAAGAACGTCGAGCCGCGCCCGGGCTCGCTGCGCAGCCCGACCGTCCCGCCGTGCAGCTCGGCCACGCGCCTGACGATCGCCAGCCCGAGCCCCGAGCTGCCGCGGTGCTCGCGGTGCCGGCTGGTCTGGTAGAAGCGTTCGAACACGCGGGGCTGGTCTTCGGAGTCGACGCCCGGGCCGGTGTCGGCGACCTCGAGCCGCATGCCGTCGCCTTCGCGCTGCGCGCGCACCAGCACCCGGCCGCCGCTCGGCGTGACCCGCAGCGCGTTGTCGAGCAGGTTCGCGAGCGCGCGCTCGACCAGGCCGGCGTCGGCGCGGGTGAGCGGCAGGCCGTCCGGATACTCGACCTCGAGCGTCACGCCGGCCTGCTGCGCAGCCGCCGCGAAGCGCTGGACGACGTCGTCGGCGAGCTCGCCGATCGCGATCGGCTCGGGCTGCGCGCGGAACTCGGGGCTGTCGAGCCGCGCGAGCTCGGCGAGCGCGTCGGTGAGCCGCTTCAGGTGCTGCGCGTTGTGCAGCGCGCGCTCGAGCAGGTGCTCGTGGGCCTCGGGCGGCAGCGCGTCGCCCTTGAGCCGGATCGTCTCGATCTGCCCGATCAGCGCGGTGAGCGGCGTGCGCAGGTCGTGCGAGACGCTGGCGACCATCTCGCGCCGGTGCGAGTCGATCGTGCGCACGCGCTCGGTCTCCTGGCGCAGCCGGTCGAATGCCTCGCGGAAAGTCCGGCTCAGCCGCCCGATCTCGTCGTCGCGATCGGCGTCGGGAAAGAAGTCGCTGCACAGCTGGTCGGAGAAGCCGGAATTCCGGATCCGCTCGGTCGCGCGCGTGAGCGCGGTCAGCGGCCGCGTCAGCAGCGAGATCATCGCGATCGTGAGCAGCACGCCGATCGCGATCGTCATCAGCCCCGCGGTGGAGGCGGCGCGGATCGCGTAGCTCTTGAGCAGCGCCGGCATCGCGGTGTCGATGTCGGTCTGCCTGGCGACGACGTAGAGCCAGCCCCTCGGCTTGCCCTCGTGGACGACCTCGTGGGCCGCGACCAGCGAGCGGCGGTCCTGGAAATCCGGGTCGTCGGCGACGATCGGCAGCGTCGGGTCGGTCCGCATCGTCTCGGTGACCGGTTCGAGGTCGACGCGGTAGCCGGTCCAGAACGGCTGGCGCTCGCCGGAGGTCGCGAGCACCCGGCCGTCGAGGTCGAGCAGGTACAGCCCGGTGTTCGGCGAGTACAGCGTGTACTGGCGCAGCGTCGCGCCGAACGCCGCCGGGTCGCTCGAGTAGTCGCGCCAGAGGTCGGGGTGCGCCTCGAGCACCCGCTGGGCGAACGCCGCGTTCTTCGCGTACATCCAGTCGCTGTAGTACTGGCGCACCGAGGCGTGCATGATGATCGCCAGCAGTGCGGCCATCATCAGGCCGAACGCGACCACCAGCAGCAGGACCCGCGCGCGCAGTGACTTCATCGCGAGTCGGCGAAGCGATAGCCGACGCCGCGCACCGTGAGCACGCGGCGCGGATTGGCGGGGTCGGCCTCGATCTTGGCGCGCAGCCGGTTGATGTGCGTGTTCACCGTGTGCTCGTAGCCTTCGAACGTGGTGCCCCAGACCGCGTCGAGCAGCTGTATCCGCGTGAACGCGCGGCCCGGATGTCGCGCGAAGTGCGCGAGCAGGTCGAACTCCTTTGCCGTGAGCGCGATCGGCTGCCCGGCGAGCCGCACTTCGCGGCGGGCGCAGTCGACGACGAGGTCGCCGACCTCGATGCGCTCGGCGCCGCCGGGCGAGGGGGCATCGGCGGCGGCGGGCGCGTGCATGTCGACGCGCCGCAGCATCGCCCGCACGCGCGCCTGCAGCTCCGGGATCGAGAACGGCTTCGTCAGGTAGTCGTCGGCGCCCAGCTCCAGGCCGAGTACCCGGTCCAGTTCGGTCGAGCGGGCGGTCAGCATCAGCACCGGCGTGGTCACCTTGTCGATGCGCAGCGCGCGCACGATGTCGAGGCCGTCGCGCCCCGGCAGCATCACGTCGAGGACGACCAGGTCGTAGCGCCCCGAGCGCGCCGCCTCGTAGCCGGCGGCGCCGTCGTGGACGCAGTCGATCCGATGGCCCAGATCGCGCAGGTGCATCGCGATCAACTCGGCGATGTCGCGCTGGTCCTCGACCACGAGTATTCGCCTTTCCATCGAGTCCAGCATAACAAAACCCCCGTCCGGCCCGCGCCCCCGCCATGGGTCCGCCCGCGCCCGGTGCGCTTACGGGCGATTCGTTATCGAATCGTGATCTTCGCGAGATGGCCGGGTAAGGCGGGGTCGTCAGACTGCGGGCGTCGAATCCCAGCCAGAGCCCGACGAATGACCGCTTCCGCCGCCGCTTTCGCAATCCCGTCCCCCAGCCCCGCCGACCTGGCCGCCCACCGCAGCGCCATGCTGCGCTTCGCGCGCCGCAGGATTCGCGACGAAGATCTCGCCGAGGACGCGGTCCAGGATGCGCTGGTCGCCGCGCTGTCGAACCGCGCGTCGTTCCAGGGCCAGTCGGCGCTGCGGACCTGGCTGATCGGCATCCTGAACCACAAGATCCAGGACACGTTCCGCCGCGAAGGGCGCTACGTGCCGGTCGCCGACGGCGCCCGCGACGACGAGGCGCCCGACGACGGGCTCGACCGCCTCGCTTTCGGCCAGCTCGGGCAGTTCGGCGACGGCGACGACCCGGCGCAGCGCGTCGCCAGTGCCCGGCTGCTCGATGCGCTGCTGGTCGAGATCGACGCGCTGCCCGACACGCTGCGCGAGGTGTTCGTCCTGCAGGTGCTCGAAGGGCGCGAGACCGCCGACGTCTGCCGGCAACTCGGGATCACCGAGGCCAACTGCTGGGTGCGGCTGCACCGGGCCCGCAAGCGGCTCGCCGAGCGGATGCGCGAGCACCTGGCCTGAGCGGCCCCGGATCGGGTCCCGCGGGGCGCGCGCCCGGGCGCACGCGGGGTGGGCAGGGGTGCGCACGGGGGTGTGCACGGGTCTCGGCCGGGCGCCGGCCGAACCGGCGTCGGCGCAAACCGGCTATCGTTGCGGTTTTGGCCCCGATCACCGGATTCGCGCGAGATGAAGACCCGTCGAATGGGACGCAGCAACCTGCTGGTGTCCGAACTGTGCCTGGGCACGATGATGTTCGGCGACCAGACCGAGGCGGCTGCCGCGGCCGACATCGTGGCGCTGGCGCGCGAGCGCGGCGTCAATTTCGTCGACACCGCCGACGTCTACTCGCGCGGCGCGTCCGAGTCGATGCTCGGGCCGCTGCTCCAGGCCGACCGCGACCGGTGGGTGCTGGCGTCGAAGGTCGGCAACCCGATGTCGAGGCAGCCCAACGCGTCGCGCTATTCGCGCAAGTGGCTGATCCAGGCGCTCGACGCGAGCCTCGCGCGGCTGCAGACCGACTACCTGGACGTCTGGTACCTGCACCGCGACTTCGAGGACGGCGGCGACGAGGAGATGCTGTACACGATCGCCGACCTGATCCGGGCCGGGCGCATCCGCTACTGGGGCTTGTCGAACTTCCGCGGCTGGCGCATCGCCGCGCTGTGCGCGATGGCCGAGCGCATCGGCATGCCGGGGCCGATCGTCTGCCAGCCGTACTACAACCTGCTCAACCGGCAGCCCGAGGTCGAGATCCTGCCGTCGTGCGCGCACCACGGGCTCGGCGTGACCCCTTACAGCCCGGTCGCGCGCGGCGTGCTCACCGGGAAGTACGCGCCGGGCAGCGCCGCGCCCGAGGGCAGCCGTGCCGGGCGCGGCGATCGCCGGATCCTCGAAACCGAATGGCGCGAGGAGTCGCTCGCGATCGCGCAGAAGCTCAAGGCCCACGCCGAGGCGCGGGGGATCACGCTGCTGCAGTTCGCGGTCGCCTGGCTGCTGGCCAACCGGGTGGTCAGCTCGGTGATCGCCGGGCCGAAGACGGTCGAGCAGTTCGCCGACTACTTCGGCGCGCTCGACTACGCGTGGACCGACGAGGACGAGGCGCTGGTCGACTCGCTGGTGACGCCGGGTCACGCTTCGACGCCCGGGTATCACGATCCGCAGTATCCGTTCCATGGGCGCAGGCGCTGACGTGCCGGGCCCGAGCTGGCCACCGAGGCCCGCGCGCGAGCAGCTGGAGCGACCGGGATGAATCTTGCCGAACCGCTGGCGGGCCTGCTTGACCGGCTGTTTGCCGACCCCGCCTATCCGACCATCCTTCTGCGCCTGCTCGCGGCGCTCGCCGTCGGCGGCGCGATCGGATTCGAGCGCAGCTACCACGGCCGCCCGGCCGGGTTCCGCACGCATGCGCTGGTCTGCCTGTCGACCACGCTGCTGATGCTGGTGACCGTCTACGAGAACCGCTGGTTCCCCGAGCTCACGCAAGGACGCGTGGCGCTCGACCCGACGCGGATGGCGCAGGGGATCATGACCGGCATCGGCTTCCTGGGCGCCGGCACGATCATGAAGGAAGGGCCGACGGTGCGCGGCCTGACCACGGCGGCGTCGATCTGGATGACCGCGGCGATCGGCGTGCTGATCGGGATCGGCTTCTACTTTCCCGCGCTGGCCGCCAGCGTGCTCACGCTCGGGACGCTGTCGGTGTTCCGCTGGATCGAGACGCGGATGCCGGCGCAGTTCTACGCGCACTTCACGATCCGGTTCCGGCGCTCGGCGACGATGCCCGAAGAAGAGATGCGCAGGATGCTGTCGGAACTCGGCTTCACCGTTGCGAACCTGAACTACCGGCTCGATGTGCTCGAGGACTTCTTCGAGTACCGGATGGTGATCCGCACGAGCCGTTCGTCGAACCTGAGACGGCTCACCGACGCGCTGGGCGCGCTCGACTCGGTGCGCGAGTTCCGCATCGCGCCGACGGGCGACTGAGTCGTGCGCCGGCGCGGCCTGGTCTGGTTCGTCGCGCTCGCGGCGCTGGTCGCCGGCGCGCTGTTCCTGTTCAACGCAGGCCGCGAGGTCGACGTCGTCGCCGTTCGCCGCGCCCCGATCGTCCAGTCGGTGGTCGCCACCGGGCGCGTGGCGACGCCGGCCCGCATCGAAGTGTCGAGCCAGCTGGCGGCGCGCATCGAGCGCATTGCCGTCCGCGAAGGCGACGCGGTGAAGGCGGGAGCGGTGCTGGTGCAGTTGCGCAGCGACGAGGCCGAGGCCGCGCTGGTCGCGGCCCGCGCGGCGCTGCGCGAGGCCGAGGGGCGGCAGGGGCAGCTCGTGCGCGTGCAGCGGCCGGTGTCCGAGCAGCAGCTCGCCCAGGCGCAGGCCAACCTGCGGCTGGCCGAGCAGGAGCTGGCGCGCGCGCGCGACCTGGTCGCGCGCGGCTTCGTCGCGCAGGCGCGCGTCGACGACGCGGTGCGTGGCGAGGCCACGGCACGCGCCGCGCTCGCGGCCGCGCAGGCGCAGGCGCAGGGCAACCGCGAGGGCGGGGCCGAGGCCGAGCTGGCGCGCGTGCGGATCGAGCAGGCCCGCGCGAACGTCGCGAGTGCCTCGGCGAGGCTCGACCTGCTCACCTTGCGCGCGCCGGTCGACGCGACGGTGCTCACGCGCACCGCCGAGCCCGGCGACACCGCGCAGACCGGCCGCGCGATCCTGACGCTGGCGCAGGACGGCGAAACCCGCCTCATCGCGACGGTCGACGAGAGGAACCTGCGCTACCTGCGCGCCGGGCAGCGCGCATCGGCGCTGGCCGACGCGTTCCCCGGCCAGCCGTTCGAGGCCGAGCTCTATTACGTGGCGCCGTCGGTCGACGCGCAGCGCGGCACCGTCGAAGTGCGGCTGCGCGTGCCGCGGCCGCCGGCATTCCTGAAGCCCGAGATGACCGTGTCCGTCGAGATGATCGTGGGCCGCCGCGACTCGGCGCTCGTGCTGCCCGGCGACGCGGTCCGCGACGCCGAGGCCGGGGACGGCGCGGCCGTCAAGGCCGCGGTGCTCGCGGTGCGCGACGGGCGCGCCGAGCGCGTGCCGGTGACGCTCGGCTTGCGCGGGGTCGGCATCGTCGAGGTGCTCGACGGGCTCGCCGAAGGCGACGCGGTGATCCTGCCCTCGTCGGCGGCACGGCCCGGCGACCGCGTGCGGCAGCGCGCGGCGCGCGCCGGCACGAACCCGCAGGCGGTCCCGATGATGGTCCGCTAGCGATGCGCGGGATCGCCAGTGCGGCCGGCCCGCGGTCGTCCGTTGTTCCTGCCGGCGCGGGCCGATGAAGCTGCGGCTGCCGTTCGAGTGGCTGGTCGCGCTGCGCTACCTGCGCGAAGGCCGCATGCAGACCGTGCTGATCCTCTCGGGCGTGGTCGGCGGCGTCGCGGTGATCGTCTTCCTGACCCACCTGATCACGCAGCTGCAGGCGTCGATCATCGAGCGCACGCTGGGCAGCCAGGCGCACATCGTGATCCGGCCGACCGAGGAGGTCGCGCTGCGCTCGCTGCCGGCGGATTCGACCGCCGCGATCGTGCAGCCGCGCGCACAGCGGCTGCGCTCGGTCGACCAGTGGGAGGCGGTCGTCGGGCTGGCCGGCGCGACGCCGGGGGTGGTGGCCGTGTCGCCGGTGGTCTCGGGCGCGGGCTTCGCGCTGCGCGGCACCGCCAACAAGGCGATCGCGCTCAACGGCGTCGACCCCGACCGCTACCGGCGCGTCGTGCGGATCGACCAGCACCTGGTGGCCGGGCGCTTCGAGCTGTCGGGGTCCGACGCGGTGATCGGCGTCGAGCTGGCGAAGGACCTCGGGGTGTCGCTGGGCGACAGGATCCGGCTGCTCACCGCCGAAGGGCGCGACGACCTGGTCACGATCGTCGGGCTGTTCGACATCGGCAATCGCGACCTGAACCGGCGCTGGGTGTTCGTCAGCATCAAGCTCGCGCAGTCGCTGCTCGACCTCGCCGGCGGCGTCTCGAACGTGGACCTCGCGATCGACGACATCTTCGGCGCCGACGCGGTCGCCGACCGCCTGGCCGCGCAGACCGGGCTGCAGGTGGACAGCTGGATGAGGACCAACGCGCAGCTGCTCGCGGCGCTGCGCAACCAGAGCGTGTCCAACGGCCTGATCCGCGGCTTCGTGGTCGCGATCGTCGCGGTCGGCATCGCCAGCGTGCTGGTGGTCTCGGTGGTGCAGAAGCAGCGCGAGATCGGCATCCTGCGCGCGATGGGCGCGAGCCCGCGCCGGATCATGACGGTGTTCCTGCTGCAGGGTGCGCTCTACGGGATGGTCGGGTCGGCGCTGGGCGCCGGGGTCGCGATCGGGCTGCTGCACTTCTTCGCGAGCGTCTACCGCAACGCCGACGGCTCGCCGCTGTTCGTCGCCGAGACGGACCCGGCGATCGTGCTGTCGGCCTGCGCGATCGCGATCGTCGTCGGGCTCGCGGCGGCGGCGCTGCCGGCGCGGCGCGCCGCGCGGATGGACCCGGTCCAGGCGATCAGGATGTAGCGCGATGGGCGCGATCGTCGAGCTCGACGGAATCCGCAAGTCGTACGGCCTGGACACGCCGGTGGCGACCGAGGTGCTGCACGGGATCGACGCGCGCCTCGAGGAGGGCGAGTTCGTCGCGCTGGTGGGCCCCTCCGGTTCGGGCAAGAGCACGCTGCTGAACATCGTCGGGCTGCTGGAGCGGCCGACCGCGGGGCGCCTCGCGATCGCGGGTCGCGACACCGCCGGGCTGGACGAGGCGGCGCTCACCGCGTTGCGCGGGCGCGCGATCGGTTTCATCTTCCAGTTCCACCACCTGCTGCCCGGATTCAGCGCGCTGGAGAACGTGATGATGCCGGCGATCATCGACCGCGGGATCGCCGACGAGCAGGCCGAGGCGACCGCGCGCGCGTTGCTTGCGCGCGTCGGGTTGTCCGACGCGCTGCGCAAGCGGCCGTCGGAACTCTCCGGCGGCATGCAGCAGCGGGTGGCGATCGCGCGCGCGCTGGCGCTCGCGCCGCGGCTGATCCTCGCCGACGAGCCGACCGGCAACCTCGACACGAAGAGCGCCGACGAGGTGTTCGAACTGCTGCTCGAATTCAACCGCGAGACACGCTCGGCCTGCCTGATCGTCACCCACGATCCGCGGCTGGCGGCGCGCTGCCACCGCAGGATCGAGATCGTCGACGGGCGCATCGTCGGCGCCGGCGTGCCGGGCGCGGACCGGCCGGCGCTGCGCTAGGGCTCGCCGGTACCGCGGCCAACTGTACCGGCGGCTCGCCATGACGGCGACGGCGCATCGCTGCGTGCGCTGACCGGGACGCAGGCGCCGCCGGCGCGCTAAGGTGGGCCGGTGGCGCGCAAGCTGCGCCGCGCTTGCCGGGGAGGGGCCGATGAACGACGACGCACTCCGATACGGTGCCGATACGCCGCTGTCGCGACGCGTGGTCGCGATGCGCAGTTCGGCGATCCGCGACCTGCTCGGCGACGCGCAGCGCCCCGGGATGCTGTCGCTGGCTGGCGGCCTGCCGGCGGCCGACCAGTTCGACGTCGAGGGGATCGAGCGCGCGTTCGCGCAGGCGATGCGCGAGGCCCCGCGGGTGGCGCTTCAGTACGGCGCGACCGAGGGCCAGCCGTCGCTGCGCGAGGCGCTCGCGTCGCTGATGGCGCAGCGCGGGGCCGCGGTGGCGCCGGACGACGTCGTGGTCACCGCCGGGTCGCAGCAGGCGCTCGACCTGCTCGCACGCGCGCTGCTCGATCCGGGCGACCTCGTTGCGCTCGAGCGGCCGAGCTACCTGGCGGCCTTGCAGGCGTTCGCGTTGAGCGGAGCGCGCTTCGTCGCCGTGTCCGGCGACGGCGACGGCGCCTGCGTCGAGCGGCTTCTCGCCGCGCCGGGCCCCGCGCCGAAGCTCGTCTACCTGGTCACGAACTTCGCGAATCCGACCGGCGCGACGCTGTCGCTCGCGCGGCGGCGCGCGCTGCTCGACTGGGCAGTGCGCCGTCGCGTCGTCGTGGTCGAGGACGACCCCTACGGCGAGCTGCGCGTCGAGGGCGCCGCGCTCCCGCCGCTGGTCGCGCTGGCCCGCGACACGCCGGGAGCCGCGCACTGGTGCGCGTACGTCTCGACGCTGTCGAAGGTCGTCTCGCCGGGGCTGCGGATCGGTTTCGCGGTGCTGCCCGGATGGCTGCGCGACGCGGTGGTGCGCGTCAAGCAGGCGCTGGACCTTCAGACCGGGTCGCTTGCGCAGGAGGTCGCCGACCGCTACCTGCGCTCGGGCAGGCTCGCGCAACGGCTGCCGCAGCTGCGCGCGAGCTACCGCGAGCGGCGCGACGCGCTCTGCGACGCGCTCGCAGCGCGATTCGGCGACGGCCTCCGGTTCGCGCGGCCCGAGGGCGGGATGTTCGTCTGGGCGCGCTTCACCGACGGCACCGACGCGTCGGCGCTGCTTGCCGCCGCGCGCGACGAGGGCACGATCTTCGTGCCCGGCGCGGCGTTCTACGACGGGGCGCCGGACGCGGCGGCGCTGCGCCTGAGCTTCGCGACGCTCGCGCCGCCGCAGCTGGCCGAGGCGGTCGAGCGCCTGGCGCGCGCGCACCGGCGCCTGGGCGGTTGCGACCCCACTGCGCTCGCGAAGCGCGAGGCCGGCGCCACGCCGGCGCACTAGAATCGGCCGCAGTCGGTTCCTGCGCGGGAGGCGCGATGGGGTGCCCGGAATGAATGCGGCGAGGATATCCGCGCTGGCGGCGGCGGTGCGCGATGCGTGCGCCGGCGCTGCGATCGACGCCTACGAGGACGCCGGCATGCAGGGGCTGTGCGCCGAAGGCCGCTTCGAGGCGGCGGTCGGGGCGATCGAGCGCGTCGACCTGGCGACGATCGTTGCCGATTCGGAGGCGCGTGCGCAGGCGGCCGGGCCTGCCGACCCGCCCGGGGCCGCGCCGGCGACGGCGGCCATCGCGGCGGCGGCTGCTGCTGCCGCGACCGAGGCGACCGCGGAGAACGAGGCGACCCCGGCGCCTTCGCTGCGCCGGGCCACGCGCGAAGACCTGCCGGCGATCGTCGCGCTGCTCGCCGACGACGTGCTCGGCGCGCAGCGCGAGCGCCCGGGGCCGCCGCTCGCGGCCGGCTATTCGGAAGCGTTCGACGCGATCGAGCGCGACCCGAACTGCGAACTGCTGGTGGCCTGTCGCGACGGCCGCGTCGTCGGCACGATGCAGCTCGACTACACGCCGGGGCTGTCGCGGCAGGGCGCGTGGCGGGCGACGATCGAAGCGGTGCGGGTGGCGTCGCCCGAGCGCTCGAACGGAACCGGGAGGGCGATGATCGAATGGGCGATCGAGCGCGCCCGGGCGCGCGGCTGCCGCGTCGTGCAGCTCACGACCGACCGCTCGCGCGTCGACGCGCACCGCTTCTACGAGCGGCTCGGCTTCGCGGCCTCGCACCTCGGCATGAAGCTCGAGCTGCGGGCGCCTGGCTGAACGCGGGGCGGCGGCGCCCGGCGCGGCGCCGCGGGTCGGCGCTAGCGCTCGAGCCGCCCGAGCAGCAGGTACTCCATCAGCGCCTTCTGCGCGTGCAGCCGGTTCTCGGCCTCGTCCCAGACCACCGATTGCGGGCCGTCGATCACCTCGGCGGTGACCTCCTCGCCGCGATGCGCGGGCAGGCAGTGCATGAACAGCGCGTCGGGGCGCGCCACCCGCATCATGTCGGCGTCGACGCACCAGTCGGCGAACGCCTTGCGGCGCTCGTCGTTCTCGGCCTCGAAGCCCATGCTGGTCCAGACGTCGGTCGTGACCAGGTCGGCGCCCCGGCACGCTTCGATCGGGTCGGAGAACTCCTCGAAGTGGTCGGTGCCGAACAGCCCGGCGCGCTCGGGCTCGACCTCGTAGCCCGGCGGCGTCGACACGTGCACGTTGAAGTCGAGCAGCTCGGCGGCCTGCAGCCACGTGTTGCAGACGTTGTTCGAGTCGCCGATCCAGGTGACCGTCCTGCCGGCGATCGGGCCGCGGTGCTCGATGAACGTGAAGATGTCGGCCAGGATCTGGCACGGGTGGTACTCGTTGGTCAGCCCGTTGATGACCGGGACCCTCGAGTGCGCCGCGAAGCGCTCGATGATCTCCTGCTCGAAGGTGCGGATCATCACGATGTCGCACATCCGCGAGATCACCTGCGCGGCGTCCTCGACCGGCTCGCCGCGCCCGAGCTGCGAGTCGCGGGTGTTCAGGTAGATCGCCGCGCCGCCCAGCTGCTGCATGCCGGCCTCGAACGACAGCCGCGTGCGCGTGCTCGCCTTCTCGAAGATCATCACCAGCGTGCGGTCGACGAGCGGGTGGTGCTTCTCGTAGCGCTTGAAGCGGTCCTTGATCACGCGGGTGCGCGCGAACAGGTATTCGAACTCGTCGGCGCCGAAGTCGCGGAACTGCAGGAAGTGCTTGTGGTTCATGGCTTGGGTGCCGCTCAGGCGGCCTTCGCCCGATCCTCTTCGAGGAAACGGCGGATCAGCGGGACCAGCGTTCCGACCAGCTGCTCGGCGTGCTCGACACCGAAGATCAGCGGCGGCAACAGGCGGACGACGCGGTCGGCGGTGACGTTGAGCACCAGCCCGGCGTCGAGCGCGCGCTTGACCAGCACCCCGCAGGGGCGGTCGAGCTCGACGCCGATCATCAGGCCCTGGCCGCGCACCTCGACGAACCCGGGCATTCCCGCCAGCCCGCGCTCGATCGCCGACATGATCAGCTGGCCGAGCCGCGACGCATTGTCGAGCAGGCCGTCTTCCTGCATCGTCGCGATCGTGACCAGGCCGGCGCGCATCGCCAGCGGATTGCCGCCGAAGGTGGTGCCGTGGTTGCCGGGCTGGAACACCTCGGCGGCGGCGCCGCGGGCGACGACCGCGCCGATCGGCACGCCGGAGGCCAGCCCCTTGGCGAGCGGCATCACGTCGGGCACGACGCCGGCCCACTGGTGCGCGAACCACCTGCCGGTGCGCCCGGTGCCGCACTGGACCTCGTCGACCATCATCAGCCAGCCGCGCTGGTCGCACAGCCGCCGCACCGCCTGCAGGTACTCGGCCCGCGCGGGCTGGATGCCGCCTTCGCCCTGGATCGCCTCGAGGAACACCGCGACGACGTTGGGCCGCTCGGCCGCGACGCGCTCGAGCGCCGCGACGTCGTTCAGCGGCACCCGCACGAAGCCCTCGACCAGCGGCTCGAAGCCCTTCTGGACCTTCTCGTTGCCGGTGGCCGACAGCGTGGCGATCGAGCGGCCGTGGAACGCACGCTCGTAGACGACGATCTCGGGCAGCGCGATGCCGCGCTCGTGCCCGTACTTGCGCGCGATCTTCAGCGCCGCCTCGTTGGCCTCGAGCCCGGTGCTGCAGAAGAAGACGTTGGTCATTCCCGAGAGCTCGACCAGCTTCGCGCCGAGCTCGGTCTGCAGCGGCACCTCGAAAAGGTTCGAGCTGTGGATGATTCGCGCCACCTGCTCGCGCAGTGCCGCGACCAGCTTCGGGTGGTTGTGGCCGAGCGTGTTCACCGCGATGCCGGCCAGGCAGTCGAGGTAGCGCCGGCCGTCGGTGTCGTAGAGCCACGCGCCGTCGCCGTGGGTGAACGCCACCGGCTGCCGGGCGTAGGTGTTCATCAGGGGCTGGGTCGCGGCCATTCTCGGGTTCCCGGTCGGCGCGCCGCGGGAAGCGGCGCTCGAAAAACGCGAACGGCGGCTGCGTGCCTGCCCCGCACCCGGGAAACATCCGCGGACCGCCGTTCTAATTGCTTGAATTGTAGGGGAAAGTCGGCTTTCGGCCAACGGTGCTCGCCGACCGGCGGCGCTATAATCGCGGCCTCGCGCGCCGCGAGTCCGCTGCGCCCGCCTTCGATGCCCGAATCCCCCGTCGTCAGGTCTTTCGTGATCCTCGGTCTCACCGCGTCGGGACGGCCGTTCCGGCCGAGCGACTGGGCCGAGCGGCTGTGCGGCGTGATGTCGGGATTTCGCCCCGGGGGCAGTGCGCCGGGCGCGCATCTGGGCTACTCGCCATACGTGATGCCCGGCTGGCGCGACGGCGTCAAGTGCGTGTCGGTCGACGCGCGGCTCTACGAGCTCGACCCGCTCGCCTACCGTTTCGTGGCCGGTTTCGCCGCCGACAACGGGTTGCAGGTGATCGCCGCCTGAGTCGCGCCGGGGCGATCCGGAAATTGTTGCGACGCGAGATGAAGAATCCTGGCTAAGTGACCGTCAGGATTAAGTTTTTTTTCTACAACGGAGCGCTTGCGAAAGGCGGGGGGCTCATGGTTAGAATCCAGCCAGGGAGATGAACGTGCCCGAGGAGAACAACGAGATGACCCAGGCATCCGATACCCGGCCCGAGTTCCGGGTGGCCGTCTTCGGGCTCGCGGCCAGGTTCCAGCGACTGCTCGAGATCGTGCTGCGGCACGCGCGCCACAACCGGTACCGGTATTCGCTGTCGAGCGAGCGCGGGCCGGGCGAATTCGACATCGCGCTGGTGGACATGACCGTCGCCGGCGGCCCGGAGGTCGCCAGCACGCTGCGTCGCGTCCTCGAGGAACCGGCGGTGCTCAGCGTCGGGCGGCGCTCCGACCCGCAGCGCCCGTCGGACGACCTGCTGCAGACCACGTTCGTCGCGCAGGTGCTGTTCGCGCTGAACCGGGTCGTCGACGCGATGATCGACCGGCGCCGCGAGGCCGAGGCCGCGCAGGCGATGGCGGCGGGAATGATCGTCGCCGACAACGGCGCGCGGCGTCGCCCGCGCGCGCTGATCGTCGACGACAGCCCGACCGTGCGGCGCCAGCTGTCGCTGGCGCTGCACCAGATCGGGGTGGACAGCGAGGCGGTCGCCAGTGCGCGCGAGGCGCTCGACGTGCTGGCGATGCGCCGCTACGAGCTGGTGCTGGCCGACGTGGTGATGCCGGACATGGACGGATACAAGCTGACCCGCGCGATCAAGCGCAACCGCGCGCTGCGCGCAATGCCGGTGATCATCCTGACCAGCCGCTCGTCGCCGTTCGACCTGGCGCGCGGGGCGCTCGCGGGCTGCAACAGCTACCTGGTCAAGCCGGTGTCGATGCAGTCGCTGCGCGAGACCGTGCAGCGGCACCTGAAGAAGCTGGCGCAGCGGCGCCGCGCCGCGGGCGACGACTACAGCTACGCCTGAGGCGGGGCGGGGCCGTCAGGCCTTGACGCGGCTGCGGTACTCGCCGGTGCGCGTGTCGATCTCGATGCGGTCGCCGATCTCGACGAACGCGGGCACCGGGATCGTGAAGCCGGTGGGCTTGATCCGGGCCGGCTTCATCACCTTGCCCGAGGTGTCGCCCTTGACCGCCGGCTCGGTGTACTCGACCTCGCGCACGACGCTGTTGTCCATCTCGACGGCGATCGCGCGGCCTTCGTAGAACGTGACCTGGCACGGCATGCCGTCGTCGATGTAGTTGAGCACGTCGCCCATGCTCTCGCGCTCGATCTCGTACTGGTTGTAGTCGGCGTCGACGAAGACGTACATCGGGTCGGCGAAGTACGAGAACGTGACGTCCTTCTTGTCGAGCACGAGCACGTCGAACTTCTCGTCGGCCTTGTAGACCGACTCGGTCGCCGAGCCGTTCAGCAGGTTCTTCAGCTTCATCTTCACGACCGCGGCGTTGCGGCCGGACTTGTTGAATTCGGCCTTCTGGACGACCATCGGGTCCTTCCCGATCATGACGACGTTGCCGGTACGCAGTTCCTGGGCGATTTTCATGGGGACGAGCAATCGGTTTCTGGGGGTCGGAGGCATGGCCCGCCGCCACGCCGCGCGGCGAGCGCGCCTGGCGGCAGGATCGGGCGAGCCGGATTCCGGGTAACCGTCAATTATAGCCGGTCGGCGCAGAATTCAACCAGTCGCGTCGCCAGGTCGGTCTGCGCCGCGAGGCCGGCCGACCAGTCGCGATACGCGGGCTCGAGCGCGGGCAGTGCCGCATCGAAGGCGGCCCAGGCCGGCGCGATCGCGCCGGCGCCGCTCCAGGCCAGCATCATGTCGTCGACCTGGGGCCCGGCCGCGAGGCGGTCGAGGAACGCCTGCAGCTTGACGTGGTGCGCCTGCCCGGGCTGCACGTACGGCTGCCAGACGAACGGGCGCGCGGCCCAGTGGGCGCGGATCCACGAGTCCTCGCCGCGCACGAAGTTCAGGTCGGCGCTCCAGAGCAGCCGGTCGTAGTCGTCGTGGGTCAGGAACGGGATGCGCTGGACGCGCAGCCGGCCGCGACGCAGCGCCTGGCCCGCGGCCGGCGCGCCGCCGAGCCAGGCCCCGAGCGCCGGCTCGGCGGTGCCCTCGGGAACCAGCACGCAGTGCGGGCGCGCGCCCGCGGCGACTGCGTCCAGCCATTCGGCCACCGGGGCGTCGGGGTAGCAGAACAGCGTCACCAGTCGCTCGCCGGGTTCCGGGGCGACGCCGAGCGCGCGCAGGAAGTCGCGCTGCGCCTGCGAGCCGCGGAACGCCGCACGGCGCCCGGTCAGCGCGCGTTCGCGCAGCAGCCCGCCGCTCGACGCGGTGAAGCCGGGATAGAAGAAGTGCTCGACCGCGCCGTCGGCGGGCCGCGTCGAGGCCAGCCCGTGGCAGCCCTCGATCCAGCTCTCGGCGCTCAGGTACTCGAGGTTGATCCACAGGGGGCGCCGCGCGCCGCCGGCTAGCCTGGCCCGCAGGGCAGGGGGCGGCTCGGCGCCGAAGGCGCCGATCAGCACGTCGTCGGCCGCTTCCCCGGCCGCTTCCCCGGCCGGCCCGGCGGTCGCCGGCGCGCCGCTCTCGGCGGGCCACGGCTCGACGCGGACGTCCGCGTGCGGATCGCCGCCGAAGCGCGCGAGCAGCTCCGGCTGGTCGATCGTCAGCGTGACGCGCCAGCGGTGCTCGGACGAGAGCTGGCGCGCGAGGCGCCAGGCCACGCCGGCGTCGCCGAAGTTGTCGACGACCCGGCAGAGGATCCGCGCGACGACGCTCAAGCGTCGCCTTCGCCGGCGCCGGGGCCGAACAGCGAGTCGAGCTTCGAGCGCGCGTCGTCGCGGCCGTCGGCGCGCGCACGCGCGAACGCGTATTCCTCCTCGATCCGGTCCGTGTAGAACGACGCGGGATTCGGCGCCGCGAGCAGGCGGCGCCAGACCTCGGGGGGTACGGCCTTGAAGATCCGGCGCTCGCCGTCGACGAAGTCGATCTCGAGCACCTGCTCGCGCGCGTCGTAGCCGGCCGCCTTCAGGCGGCCGCCGCGCAGGGGGCGTCGTTCCATGAGCGGATCTCCGGCAGTCGTTCGATGGCCCGATCTTGCCCGGTCCGCCCGGGGCCGGCAATCGCGCCGCCGTCGCGTCGCGAAGCGCGTGCCCCCGCGACCGCGTTCAGCGGCCGAGCGCCAGTCCCTCGCGGCGCGGATCGGCGCCGCCCTCCAGCTCGCAGCCGCGCGCGTCGCAGCGGCGCGCGATCGCGTGCAGGCCGCTGGTCATCGGCACCAGTTCGACCGGGTGGCCGCGCGCCCGCAGCGCTTCGGCCAGCTCCGGTGCGACGCGCCCGCGCTCGAGCTCGGTCGGGCCGTTGCGGCTGCCCAGGTTCGGCAGCGAGATCGCGCGCTGCAAGCCGAGTCCGTCGTCGAGCACCTCGACGAGCACGCGGGCGACGTACGAGACGAGCGAAGGGCCGCCCGGCGAGCCGAGCGCCAGCACCAGCGCGTCGCTCGCGCGATCGAGAACGAGGGTCGGCGACATCGCGCTGCGCGGGCGCTTGCCGGGCTCGACGCGGTTCGCCACCGGGGCGCCGTCCTGCGACGGCGCGAACGAGAAGTCGGTCAGCTGGTTGTTCAACAGGAAGCCGCGCACCATGATCCGCGCGCCGAACGCGTTCTCGATCGAGCTGGTCATCGCCACGGCGTTGCCGCGCGCATCGACGATCGACAGGTGCGTCGTTGCCGCGAGTTCCGGGCTCCAGCCGCCGGCGCCGTCGTCCGCAGCGCCGCCCGGAACGCCCGCGGGCGCGTGCACCATCGATCGCGCGCCGATCAGTGCGGCGCGGCGCGCGAGGTAGCCCGGGTCGAGCAGCGAGCCGCGCACTGCGGCGACCGGTTCGCCGACGCGCTGGCCGGGCAGCGCGACGAAGTCGGTGTCGGCGACGTAGCGGTCGCGGTCGGCGAACGCGAGCCGCGCCGCCTCGAGGAAGCGGTGCGCGCCGTCCGGGTCGAGGGCCCCCGCGCGCGTCGCCAGCCGCGTGCCGGCAGGCGCGGCGCGCCAGTAGGCGAGGATCTGCGCGATCGCGATGCCGCCGGCCGACGGCGGCGGCATCCCGCAGACCCGGTAGCGGCGGTGCGCGGTGCACAGCGCCGCGCGCTCGACCGGGCGATAGAACGCGAGGTCGCGCTCGCCGAGCGATCCCGGGTTGCGCGGGTGCCCGCGCACCGCCGCGACGACGTCGCGCGCGACCGGGCCGGCGTACAGCGCGAGGCTGCCTTCCGAGGCGATTCGCGACAGCGTGTCGGCGAGCGCCGGGTTGCGCAAGCGCTCGCCCACCGGGCGGGCGCGCCCCTGCGCGTCGTAGTAGAGCGCCGCGGCAGCCGGGTCCTCGCGCAGGTGCGGGTCGCGCGCGAGCAGCGCGTGCAGCCGGGGGCTGATCTCGAAGCCCTCGCGCGCCAGCCGGATCGCCGGCTCGAACAGCCGTTTCCACGGGAGCCGGCCGTGGCGCGCGTGCGCCAGTTCGAGCATGCGCACGAGGCCCGGCACGCCGACCGAGCGGCCGCCGACCGCGGCCTCGAAGAACTCCATCGGTTCTCCGCCGCGGCCGACGAACAGCGCTTCGCCGGCACCCGCGGGCGCGGTCTCGCGGCCGTCGTAGGCGCGCACCGCGCGTGTCTTCGCGTCGTAGTGGAGCAGGAACCCGCCCCCGCCGATTCCCGAGGACTGCGGCTCGACCAGCCCCAGCACCATCTGCGCGGCGATCGCGGCGTCGACCGCGCTGCCGCCGGCCGCGAGCACGTCGAACGCCGCGCGCGACGCCAGCGGGTTCGCGGTGACGGCCATGAAGCGACGCGCGTGCGCGGGCTCGCGCTCGCGGTGGCCGCTCGATGCCTCGGGCTGCGCGGGCCGGTTCGCGGCGCGCGCGGGCAGGCTGGCCGCGACGCTCGCCACCGTCGCGGCCGCGATCACCAGCGCGGCCGCGATCCGTGCAAGCCTTGCCTTTGCGCGCATCGGTTCATGATAACGTCGCCCCGATCCCGATTCGCGCATCCGCCCCATGCCCACCCTCGTCGAGACCGTCGACTCGATCGCGCGCCAGGCCGTGAGCGCCCAGGCGCTGGTCGAATCGACGCGGCAGCAGGCCGCGCGCGCGAGCGACCTGAACCCGATCGCCTACGTCGACTGGGACATGGCGCTCGACGAGGCACGGCGACTCGATGCCGAGGCGAAGGCGGGGCGCCTGCGCGGCCCGCTGCACGGCATTCCGGTGTCGGTCAAGGACCTGTTCGCGGTGCGCGGCATGCCGATGCAGGCGGGCACGCGCGCGCCGCTGCCGCCGCTGGGGTGCGAAGAGGCCGAGCTCGTCTCCAGGCTGCGCGAGGCGGGCGCGCTGGTGTTCGCGAAGACCAACATGCACGAGATCGCGCTCGGCGCGACCGGCGAGAATCGCTGGACCGGCGACGTGAAGAACCCGTTCGACCCCGCCAGGCAGTCGGGCGGCTCGTCCAGCGGCGCCGCGGTCGCGGTCGCCACCGGCATCGGGCTGGCGGCGATCGGCAGCGACACCGGCGGCTCGGTGCGGATACCGGCGGCGTTCTGCGGGGTGACGGGCTTCAAGCCGAGCTTCGGCGCGATCCCGCTCGCGGGCGCGCTGTACCTGTCCTGGACTTGCGACCACGCCGGGCCGCTCGCGCGCTGCGTCGACGATTGCGCGGTGCTGTTCGAGGCGATGGCGCGCCGGCGCGTCGCGCACGGCGCGCCCGCGCGCCGGCCGCGGCTGGCCGTGCCCGCGGCGTGGCTCGCGGGCCGCCTGCAGCCGGCGGTGCGCGAAGCGTTCGAGCGGCTGCTCGCGGCGCTGGCCCGCGAGCAGGCCGTGATCGCCGAGGTGCCGGCGCCGGGGCTCGCGCTGGCGTGGCAGTGCTACACGCCGATCGTGCGCGCCGAGGCGGCGTGGGTGCACCGCGCTGCGCTCGCGGTCGGCGCGCCCGGATTCTCCGAGATGGTGCTTCCGGCGCTCGAGGCCGGTCGGGCGCTCCCTGCCGCCGACTACATCGACGCGCTGAAGGCGCGCGAGCGGGTGTGCGCGGAACTCGACGCGCTGCTGGCGGGCGTCGACGCGCTGGTGCTGCCCACCAGCGCGGTGCTGCCGCCGCTGCGCGGGCAGGGCGAAGTCGAGGTCGAGGGCGGACGCACCACGGTGCGCGAGGCGGTGCTCGGCCAGACGCTGCCGTTCTCGCTGTGCGGCCTGCCGACGCTCAGCGTTCCGGTGGGACTGGTCGACGGCCTGCCGATGGGCCTGCAGGTGGTGGGCCGCCGCGACGCCGACGCCGCGCTGCTCGCGCTCGGGCGCTGGATCGAGGGCGCGGTCGGCGTCACGCCGATGCCGCCCGAGGCCTAGGGCCGGCCGCCCGGACCGGGGCGGCGCCGGCCGTGCGGGGCCCGGCCGTGCGGGGCCCGGCCGCTCAGCGCGGCGCCATCCTGATCGCGCCGTCGAGGCGGATCGTCTCGCCGTTGAGCATCGTGTTCGCGAAAACGTGCGCGACCATCTGCGCGTATTCCTCGGGCCGGCCCAGCCGCGGCGGGAACGGCACCTGGCGCCCGAGCGATTCCTGCACGTCCTTGGGCATCCCGGCCAGCAGCGGCGTCAGGAACAGGC
Source organism: Burkholderiaceae bacterium (assembly GCA_023954045.1). GTDB lineage: Bacteria > Pseudomonadota > Gammaproteobacteria > Burkholderiales > Burkholderiaceae_E > Zeimonas. The sequence goes on from JAMLIR010000010.1 coordinate 96,906, forward strand.
CGGGGGCGATCGTCACGACGCGCACGCCGTCGCGCGACAGGTCGCGCGCGATCGGCAGCGTCATGCCGACGATGCCGCCCTTCGAGGCCGAGTAGGCCGCCTGGCCGATCTGCCCGTCGAACGCCGCGACCGACGCGGTGTTGACGATCACGCCGCGCTCGCCCTCGTCGTTCGGCTCGTTCTTCGTCATCGCCGCCGCGGCGAGCCGGATCATGTTGAAGGTGCCGATCAGGTTGATGCCGATCACCTTCGAGAACATGTCGAGCGGATGCGGTCCGTCCTTGCCGACCGTCTTGGCAGCCGGCCCGATTCCCGCGCAGTTCACCAGGCCGACCAGCTTTCCCATCGCCTGCGCGGCCGCGACCGCCGCTTTCGCGTCGGACTCGGCGGTCACGTCGCAGCGCACGAACTTCGCGCGCGCGCCGAGCTGCGCCGCGTAGCGCTCGCCGAGGTCGGCGTTGACGTCGGCGATCAGCGCGCTGCCGCCCGAGTCGACGACCATCTTCGCGGTCGCGCCGCCCAGGCCCGATGCGCCGCCGGTGATCAGCACCACGTTGTCCGAGATCTTCATCGCCTGCCTCCGCTAGCCGGTTCGAAAAGCCTCCATTCTAGACAGCGGCGATGCGGTCGCCCTAAGATCGGCGCCAGTCGCCGGACTGCCTGCCCATGGACGTGACCCTCGACTACTGGCGAACCCTCGTGCGCAGCGACGAGTCGCTGCCGCTGTTCGAAGCGGCGCTCTCGATCGCGCAGGACGCATATCCCGAGCTGCCGATGGCCGACCTGCTGGCGCGGGTCGACGGGTTCGCGCTGACGCTGAAGCGGCGCCTCGACGCGATCCGCGAGCCGGCGGCGCGCGTCGGGGCGCTCGGCGAGTACTTCGCCGACCAGCTCGGATTCCGCGGCAACGCCAACGACTACTTCGATCCCGACAACAGCTACCTGAACCGCGTGATCGAGCGCCGCCTCGGCATCCCGATCAGCCTGTCGGTGCTCTACCTCGAGATCGCCGACCAGGTCGGGCTGCCGGCGAGCGGGATCGGCTTTCCGGGCCACTTCCTGGTGCGCCACGACCTGCCGGGCGGCGCGCTCGTCGTCGACGTGTTCGCCGGCGCGCGCCTGCTCTCGCAGGAGGAGCTCGAGTACCGGCTGCTGCCCTACGCGGACGGCGACCGCGGCCAGGCGAGCCGGCTGCTGCCGGCGCAGCTGGTCGCGGCGACGCCGCGGGAGATCCTGGCGCGGATGCTGCGCAACCTGCGCGCGATCCACGCGGAGCGCGGCGACGCCGCGCGCCTCGAGGCGGTCGAGCGCCGCCTCGCGGTGCTGGCCGACCCGCTGCGCTGAGCGAGCGTCGCCGCGCGGCTCAGTGCGCGTCGCTCGGTGCCCGTCGCTCAGTGAGTGCCGTACAGGATCCCCATCAGCGGCACGATCAGCAGCGCCACGATGTTGATGATCTTGATCAGCGGGTTCACCGCGGGGCCGGCCGTGTCCTTGTAGGGGTCGCCGACCGTGTCGCCGGTGACCGCCGCCTTGTGCGCGTCCGAGCCCTTGCCGCCGTGGTGGCCTTCCTCGATGTACTTCTTCGCGTTGTCCCAGGCGCCGCCGCCGGTGCACATCGAGATCGCGACGAACAGCCCGGTGACGATCGTGCCCATCAGCAGCCCGCCGAGCGCCGCAGGCCCGAGCAGCAGGCCGACGAGCACCGGCACCGCGACCGGCAGCAGCGAGGGCAGGATCATCTCGCGGATCGCCGCGCCGGTCAGCATGTCGACCGCGCGCGAATAGTCGGGCTTGGCCGTGCCTTCCATGATCCCCTTGATCTCGCGGAACTGCCGGCGCACTTCCTCGACGACCGAGCCGGCCGCGCGGCCGACCGCTTCCATCGCCATCGCGCCGAACAGGTACGGCACCATGCCGCCGATGAACAGGCCGACGATCACCATGTGGTTCGACAGGTCGAAGGTGACCGCGACGTGCTCGGCCTCCAGCGCGTGCGTGTAGTCGGCGAACAGCACCAGCGCCGCCAGGCCCGCCGAGCCGATCGCGTAGCCCTTGGTGACCGCCTTCGTGGTGTTGCCGACCGCGTCGAGCGGGTCGGTGATGTTGCGCACCGACTCGGGCAGGTTCGCCATCTCGGCGATGCCGCCGGCGTTGTCGGTGATCGGGCCGTAGGCGTCGAGGGCGACGACGATGCCCGCCATCGACAGCATCGACGTGGCGGCCACCGCAATGCCGTACAGGCCGCCCAGCCAGTACGACGAGATGATCGCCGCGCAGACCAGCAGCACCGGCACGGCGGTCGACTTCATCGACACGCCGATGCCGGCGATGATGTTCGTCGCGTGGCCGGTCGTCGACGCCTGCGCCACGTGCTTCACCGGCGCGAACTGCGTGCCGGTGTAGTACTCGGTCACCCAGACGATGAGCCCGGTGAGCACCATGCCCACCACCACGCACAGCCACAGGTTCGTCACCGACGTGTGCGCGCCCGACAGGTCGACGCCCGCGAACATCCAGCTGGTGATGGGGTAGGCGACGACCGTCGCGATCGCGCCGGCCCAGGCCAGCCCGCGGTACAGCGCGGGCATCACGTTGGTCTGGCCCGGCGTCGCCTTGACGAACATCGCGCCGATGATCGACGCGATGATCGACAGGCCGCCCAGCGCCAGCGGATAGACCACCGCCTGCAGCTCGGCGCCCTTGATCATCAGCGAGCCGAGCAGCATCGTCGCGATCAGCGTGACCGCATAGGTCTCGAACAGGTCGGCGGCCATGCCGGCGCAGTCGCCGACGTTGTCGCCGACGTTGTCGGCGATCACGCCCGGGTTGCGCGGATCGTCCTCGGGGATCCCGGCCTCGACCTTGCCGACCAGGTCGGCACCGACGTCGGCGCCCTTGGTGAAGATGCCGCCGCCCAGTCGCGCGAAGATCGAGATCAGCGACGAGCCGAACGCCAGGCCGACCAGCGGCTTGATCACCGAGTGCAGGTCCGCGACGGCGCCCAGGCCGTGCGGCGCCGAGCCCATCAGGATGCCGTAGTAGCCGGCGACGCCGAGCAGGCCCAGGCCGACCACCAGCATCCCGGTGATCGCGCCGCCGCGGAACGCGACCGCCAGCGCCGGTCCGATGCCCTGAGTGGCGGCCTGCGCGGTGCGCACGTTCGCGCGCACCGACACGTTCATGCCGATGTAGCCGGCCGCGCCGGAGAGGATCGCCCCGATCGCGAAGCCGATCGCGGTCGGCAGGCCCAGGCCCGGCACGAACCAGATCACGAGGAACAGGATCACTCCGACCAGCCCGATGGTGCGGTACTGCCGGTTCAGGTAGGCCTTCGCGCCCTGCTGGATCGCCGCGGCGATCTCCTGCATCCGCGCGTTGCCCGCGTCGAGGGAAAGGATCCAGCGGCTCGAGGCGATGCCGTAGATCACTGCAGCCAGCCCGCAGGCCAGGGCCAGCCACAGACCTGCCGAGGTCGCAGTCATGAGTGAACCTCCATCCGTAATGCTTGGTTTTAGAAGTAGAAAGGAAACCGGGTTCGGTGTGACGCGGGCGAGAGTTTACTTGAGCGCGTCGAGCGCGCGAGCGGCGATCTGCTCGACGCTGCCCAGCCCGGAGATGCGGCGGTAGGCCGGCGCCGCGGCGTCGCCGCTGCGCTCCCACTCGTTGTAGTACTCGATCAGCGGGCGGGTCTGCGAGTGGTAGACGGCCAGCCGCTTGCGCACCGTCTCCTCGCGATCGTCGTCGCGCTGGGTGAGCGGCTCGCCGGTGACGTCGTCGCGATCGGCGACTTTCGGCGGGTTGAACCTGACGTGGTAGGTGCGCCCGCTGGGCGGGTGCACGCGTCGCCCGCCCATCCGGTCGATGATCTCGTCGTCGGGCACGTCGATCTCGAGCACGTAGTCGATCCGGACGCCGGCCGTGCGCACCGCTTCGGCCTGCGGGATCGTGCGCGGGAAGCCGTCGAACAGGTAGCCGGCCTCGCAGTCGGGGTAGCGCAGCCGGTCCATCACCAGCCTGACGATGATGTCGTCCGACACCAGCGAGCCGGCGTCCATCACTTTCTGCGCGGCCATCCCGATCGGGGTTCCGGCGTTGATCGCCGCGCGCAGCATGTCACCGGTGGAGATCTGGGGAATGCCGAACTTGCGCGTGATGAAGGCGGCTTGCGTGCCTTTGCCGGCGCCGGGCGGGCCGAGAAGAATCAAACGCATGGATGTGCCTGGACGGTGTGATCGGATCGCGGGACGTGGCGGCCATGCTCCGGCAGCGCGATCGGCGGGCGCGGACGAGCCGGGCCGATCCGGGCCGGCCGCCACCCGCAAAGCCGGTCAAGCGTACCGTCAAATTCGCGGTCCGGTCAATTTGACCGGACCGCTCCCGTGGCATCCGGGCCTACACCCGGCAGGCGGCCTCGGCCGGCGGCCTCGGCACCTTCGTCGGCCGCCTCATCCGGAAGTGCCCGCGCCCGACGCCGCGAAAACCGCCCGCGCGCGCTCGAGGTCGGCGGCGGTGTCGACGCCGGGCGGCGGCGCCGAATCGGCGAGCAGCACCGCGATCCGGTGGCCGTGCCAGAGCGCGCGCAACTGCTCGAGCGACTCGAGCGCCTCGAGCGGCGAGCGCTCGAGTCCGGGATACGCGGCGAGGAACGCGGCGCGATACGCGTACAGGCCGACGTGGCGCAACGGCAGGCCGGTGGCCGCGAGGCCGCCGGGCAGCCGCTGCGGCAGCCGCTGCGGGAATCCCGCCATCGCGTCGCGCTCGAAGGGGATCGGGGCGCGCGAGAAATACAGCGCCCGCAACGCCCGGTCGCAGACGACCTTCACCACGTTGGGGTCGAGGAACAGCGCGACGTCGTCGATCGCGTGGGCGGCGGTGGCGATCGAGCAGTCGGGCGCCGCGGCGAGCCGCGCGGCGACCTCGCGCAACAGGGGCGGCGGGACCAGCGGCTCGTCGCCCTGCACGTTGACGACGATCTGCTCGTCGCGCAGGCCGAGCCGCGCGGCCGCTTCGGCGAGCCGGTCGGTGCCGGAGGGGTGGTCCGGCCGCGTCATGATCGCCTCGAAGCCGGCCGCGGCCACCGCGTCGGCGATGCGCTGCGAATCGGTGGCGACCGCGACCCGTGCGGCGCCCGCCGCTGCGGCGCGCTCGGCCACCCGCACCACCATCGGCCTGCCGCCGATGTCGGCGAGCGGCTTGTCCGGCAGGCGGGTCGACGCGAGGCGGGCGGGGATCAGCGCGACGAAGTCGGGCGCGTCGGCGCAGCGCGATCGGGATCCGGCGGGCGGCGCCATCGGCGCGCTCAGTCGGCGTCGCCGAGCTTGCGCGCCTCGTCGACCAGCATCACCGGAATGCCGTCGCGAACCGGAAACGCGAGGCGGTCGGCGCGGCAGATCAGCTCCGCGTCGAGCGGGGTGCCGTCGGCGGCGGTGCCGCCGCGCTCTTGCTGCAGGGGCCCCTTGCACAGCGGGCAGACCAGGATTTCAAGCAGGCGTGCGTCCACGGATCGTCTCGGTCAGCCAGTCGATGAGTGCGGGATCGGGGACGGCGCGCACTTCCAGCGCCCAGCAGCGCGTGTCGGCCCATGCCGCGCATTTTACGGCGTCCTTCGCGGTCATCACGACGTAGGTGGCCGGCAGCGCCGCGAGTTCGGCGGCGGCGAGCGTCGCGTGGTCGCCCAACTCGACGCAGCGCGGCTGCAGGCCCAGCGCGCGCAGCGTCGCGAAGAAGCGCTGCGGCGCCGCGATCCCGGCGACGGCCACCATCGGGTGCCCGGCAGCGCGCCGCGCGAACGCCTGCGGATCGAGCGGCTCGGCGTGGCCGTCGACCGCGACGAAGTGCAGCGGCTCGACCCGGAACCGGTACTGCCGCGGATGCGCGATCGGCGCGGCCGCGTCCCCGTTGAGCACCACCGCGTCCATCGACGCGGCCTGCGCGAGCGGGGCGCGCAACGGCCCCGCGGGAAGCAGCCGGCCGTTGCCGACGCCGCGCTCGTCGAAGACGACGAGCTCGACGCTGCGCGCGAGCGTCGCGTGCTGCAGCCCGTCGTCGGAGATCACCACGTCGAGCCCGGGGTGCGCGTCGAGCAGCCGCGCGAGCGCCTGCGCGCGCCGGCGGCCGGCCGCGACCGGCAGCCCGGTCGTGCGCGCGAGCAGCAGCGGCTCGTCGCCGGCCTGCGCCGGATCGTCGTCCGGGCGCACCAGCCGCGCGTCGTCGCGGCTGGCACCGTACCCGCTGGCGACGATTCCGGGGTGCAGCCCGCGCCCGGCCAGCGCTGCGGCGAGCGCCGCGACCAGCGGCGTCTTGCCGGCGCCGCCGGCGACCAGGTTGCCCACGACGACCACCGGCGGCCGCGGCGCGGGCAGCGCGCGCAGCCGGGCGCGACTGCGGCGCGCGACGAGGCCGGTCAGCGCAGCCAGCGGTGCGAGCGCGAGGCGCAGGATCCGCGGTCCCGGGCCGGGCGCGACGTCGTACCAGAGCCGCTGCAGCAGCGATTCGAAACGCCTGCGCAGCGACGGGCTCATCGGGAACGCGCCGCGCCTCGCCCCGGCTCAGCGGCCGCCGGCTCGCGCGGGGGCCGGGCCGCCCGAGGCGCCCCGCGAGCCGCCCGAGCCGCCCTTGGCCGCGAAGGTCACCTTCGCGACGCCGGCCTGGCGCGCCGCCTCGAGCACCCCGACGACCGCCTGGTGCGTCGCGCCCGCGTCGGCGTAGATGACCAGCACCGGATCCTTGCGCTCGGCCGCGGCGCGGCTCAGCGCGCCGGCCAGCGCCGCGGGCGCGACGAACTGCGGGCTGCCGGCGTCGAGCATGTACCGGCCGTCGGTCGACACCGCGACGACGATCTCGCTCGGCCGTTCGGCCGCCTGCTCGGCGTTGGCGCTGGGCAGGTCGACCTGCAACTCGGTGAACTTCGAGTAGGTGGTCGTCACCATCAGGAAGATCAGGATCACCAGCAGCACGTCGATCAGCGGGATGAAGTTGATCTCCGGCTCGTCGCGCCGGACGCCGCGGCGGAAATTCATCGCTGCAGGCTGCGCAGCGTGTCGACCAGGCGCAGCGACTGCTGCTCCATCTCGACCAGGTACGAGTCGACGCGCGCGCGGAAGTGGCGGTAGGCGATCATCGCCGGGATCGCGATCATGATGCCCAGCGCGGTGTTGTACAGCGCGACCGAGATCCCGTGCGCCAGCTGCTGCGGGTTGGCGGCGCCGGTGGGCGCCTGCGAGCCGAAGATCTCGATCATGCCGACGACGGTGCCGAACAGGCCCATCAGCGGCGCCGTGGCCGCGATCGTGCCCAGCGCCGACAGGTAGCGCTCGAGATCGTGCGCGACCGCGCGCCCGGTCTCCTCCATCGCTTCCTTCATCAGCTCGCGGCCCGCGTCCTCCTGGCGCAGCCCGCTCGCCAGCACGCGGCCGAGCGGCGAGTTGGCGGACAGCTTGTTCAGCAGTTCGGGCGTGATCGGCTGCGAGCGGCGCAGCGCGACCACCTCCTCGAGCAGGCCCGGGGGCAGCACTTTCGCGCGCTTCAGCGACAGGAACCGTTCGATGATCAGCGCGACTGCGGCGATCGAAGCGAGGATCAGGAACCACACCGGCCAGCCGGCCGCCTGGATCAGGGACAGCAAATCGTTCTCCGAGGGGGACCACGCAAGGGCCCGCAATTGTCGGGTCTTTTTACGGACACGGGCAAGTTCGCCCGCCGGACGGCCGATCGCGGACGAGGAGGGCGCGAAACCTGTGGACAAGTCTGTGAGTAACGCGCCGCACAACCTGCGCCGCCCGGCGCCCGGCCTCGCTGCGCCGGGAAACCCTCCTGCAAGGCAGCGGAATTTCCGCTGCGAATCATATACTTGGACCTCGCACCCGAACGCTGGCCGGGTGCGCCGCGCAACGCAATGGCGCGACGCGGGCGTGTGGAAAGCTGTCGACCGGAAAGGCGCATGAATACTGGATCCACGGCCGGAAATCACGGTCTGGCGCGGGAAATTCTCACTGTTGGCCAGCTGAACCGCATGGTGGCTGGGTTGTTGCAACGCAGTGTCCCGCCGGTCTGGGTGACGGGCGAACTGTCGAACGTGACCCGTGCCGCGAGCGGGCACTGGTACTTCACGCTGAAGGACGCCGCGGCGCAGGTGCGCGCGGTGATGTTCCGGGGCCGCGCGCAATACGTCGACTTCTCGCCGCGCGAGGGCGACCGCGTCGAGGTCCGAGCGTCGGTGACGCTGTACGAGCCGCGCGGCGACTACCAGCTCGCGGTCGAGTCGATGCGCCGCGCCGGCGCCGGCGACCTGTACCAGCGCTTCCTGCAATTGAAGGCGCGGCTGCAGGCCGAGGGCTTGTTCGACCCGCAGCGCAAGCGGCCGCTGCCGGCGCTGCCGCGCGCGATCGGCATCGTCACCTCGCCGCAGGCGGCGGCGCTGCGCGACGTGCTGACGACGCTGCGCCGGCGCTCGCCCGGCGTGCCGGTCGTCGTCTATCCGACGCCGGTGCAGGGGGCCGATGCCCCGGCGGCGATCGTCGCCGCGCTGGGCGCCGCGGCGCGTCGGCGCGAGTGCGACGTGTTGCTGCTGGTGCGCGGGGGCGGGTCGATCGAGGACCTGTGGGCGTTCAACGACGAGGCGGTCGCGCGCGCGGTCGCGGCTTCGCCGATCCCGGTGGTCAGCGGAGTCGGCCACGAGACCGACTTCACGATCGCCGATTTCGTCGCCGACCAGCGGGCGCCCACGCCGACCGCGGCTGCGGCGCTGGCCGCGCCCGACCGGCGCGAGCTGCTGCAGGCCGCAGACGCACTGGGCGAGCGCATCGCACGCGCCTGGGCGCGGCTCGTCGAATCGCTGGAGCAACGGCTGGACACGGGTGCACGGCTGCTGCGTTCGCCGAGCACGCAGTGGCAGGAGCGGGCGCTCAGGCTGCGCGCGCTCGCCGACCGCATCGCGGCCGCCGGCCGCCACTCGCTCGAGCAACGCGCGATGGGCGTCGAGCGGCTGCGTGCGGGACTGCGCGCGCCGCGGCTCGACGTCGCCGCGCACCGCCTCGACGCGGCCGCGCAGGGCCTGCTGCGCGTTGCGCAGGTGTCGCTCGACCGGCGCGAGGAGCGCATCGGGCGGCTCGAGGGCGCGCTGGCACTGGTGAGCCCGCAGGCGGTGCTCGAGCGCGGCTACGCGATCGTGCGCGATGCCGCGGGGCAGGTCGTGCGCGCCCCCGGCGACACCGCGGTCGGCGACGCGCTGTCGGTCACGCTCGCGCGGGGAGGGTTGCGCGTCGAGGTCCGCGAGACTTCGCAGGACGGCCCCGCTTGACCCGCACGGCGGGGTGGCCGCGTTGGCCGGCGCCGCGCTTTCGTCCTAGAATCGACCGTTCCGGCGCGCGCCAGGCCGGCGCCGCGACTCCACCCGAACGACAAGGACAAGCAACATGGAACACACCCTCCCGGCGCTGCCGTACGCGATGGATGCACTGGCCCCGCACATCTCGAGGGAGACGTTCGAGTACCACTACGGCAAGCATCACCAGGCCTACGTCACCAACCTGAACAACCTGATCAAGGGCACCGAGTTCGAGAACCTCGGGCTCGAGGACATCGTGAAGAAAGCCTCGGGCGGCGTGTTCAACAACGCGGCGCAGGTCTGGAACCACACGTTCTTCTGGTCGAGCATGAAGCCGGGCGGTGGCGGCGAGCCGAAGGGCGCGCTCGCCGATGCGATCGCCCGCAAGTGGGGTTCGTTCGCCGCCTTCAAGGAAGCGTTCACGAAGAGCGCGGTCGGCAACTTCGGCTCGGGCTGGACCTGGCTGGTGAAGAAGTCCGACGGCTCGGTCGACATCGTCAACACCAGCAACGCGGCGACACCGCTCACCACCGCCGACAAGGCGCTGCTGACGATCGACGTCTGGGAGCACGCCTACTACATCGACTATCGGAACGCGCGTCCGAAGTTCGTCGAGACCTTCCTGAACAGTCTCGCGAACTGGGACTTCGCCGCGAAGAACTTCGGCTGACGACAACGGGAGCGCTGACCATGGGTAGCCTGATCTGGACCGCCATCATCGGCCTGGTGGTGGGCGCAGTTGCCAAGTTCGTGATGCCCGGCACGCAGGGCGGCGGCATCATCGTCACGATGGTGCTGGGCATCGTCGGCTCGTTCGTCGCGACCTTCGTCGGGCAGGCGGCCGGCTTGTATCCGGCGGGCGCCAGCGCCGGCTTCATCGCGTCGGTGGTCGGCGCGATCGTCGTGCTCTGGGTCTACGGCAAGTTCTTCCGCAAGGGCGGCTGAGCGGCCCGCGGCGCCTCACTGGCGCCGCGCCTGCCCCGGGAACACGCTCGGGTTGAGCAGCTTCGCGCCGGCCGCGAGCGCGCGCCGCGCGAACCAGCCCTGTTCCATTTCCAGCGCGAAGCGCACCGGCGCCTTCGCGCAGTGGCCGTCCTCGGTGCGCGGCGCCATGTCCTCGATGTTGACGATCCGGCCGTCGTCGTCGAGGAACGCGATGGACAGGGGCAGCAGCGTGTTGCGCATCCAGAAGCACCAGGCGCGCGGCTCCTCGAAGACGAACAGCATTCCTTCGTTCGGGCCGAGCCGCTCGCGCATCATCAGGCCGATCTCGCGCGACTGCGGCGTGGCCGCCACTTCCGCGAGCACGAACTGCATGCCGGCCTGCAGCCGCACCACCGGCAGTTTCGGTTGCGGCGCGGCCTGCCCGAGCGCCGCGAGCGGCGCGGCGATCAGCGCCGCCATGCCGGCGCCGGCGAGCAGGCGCCGCAGCGGAAGCAGGCGGCGCCCGCCGGGCGAATGCGCAGGCGCCGCGCCGGGCGCCTTCGCAGGTGCGGCGCCGGGCGCCTTCTCGGGTGCGGCGCCTAGCGCCTCGGGGCTCGTCTTCATCGCGCCATGGTGCCCGCGTTCGCCGCGCAGGAAAAGGTGCGGCGCTGCGGCATAATTGCGAATTCGCCCACTTCCCACGAGGAATCCCCGGCATGTACCAGCACATCAAGGTCCCGTCCGCGGGCGAGAAGATCAAGGTCAACCCCGACTTCTCCCTTCAGGTCCCCGACAATCCGATCATTCCGTACATCGAGGGCGACGGCACCGGGTTCGACATCACGCCGGTGATGATCAAGGTGGTCGACGCGGCCGTGGCGAAGTCCTACGGCGGCAGGAAGAAAATCCACTGGATGGAGATCTACGCGGGCGAGAAGTCGACCAAGATCTACGGGCCCGACGTCTGGCTGCCGGAAGAGACGCTGCAGGTCCTGAAGGACTACGTCGTCTCGATCAAGGGACCGCTGACGACGCCGGTGGGCGGCGGCATCCGCTCGCTGAACGTCGCGCTGCGCCAGGATCTCGACCTGTACGTCTGCCTGCGCCCGGTGCGCTGGTTCAAGGGCGTGCCCTCGCCGGTCAAGGAGCCCGAGAAGACCGACATGGTCATCTTCCGCGAGAACTCCGAGGACATCTACGCCGGCATCGAGTACGAGGCGCAGAGCGAGAAGGCGAAGAAGCTGATCGCGTTCCTCACGAAGGAGCTCGGCGTCACGAAGATCCGCTTCCCCGAGACCTCGGGCATCGGCATCAAGCCGGTGTCGAGCGAGGGCACCTCGCGGCTGATGCGCAAGGCGGTCCAGTACGCGATCGACAACGACAAGCCGTCGGTGACGATCGTGCACAAGGGCAACATCATGAAGTACACCGAGGGAAGCTTCCGCGACTGGAGCTACGCGCTCGCGCAGAAGGAGTTCGGCGCGCAGCCGATCGACGGCGGCCCGTGGTGCAGCTTCCGCAATCCGAAGACCGGCAGGGAGATCGTCGTCAAGGACGTGATCGCCGACGCGTTCCTGCAGCAGATCCTGCTGCGGCCGGCCGAGTACAGCGTGATCGCCACGCTGAACCTGAACGGCGACTACATCTCCGACGCGCTCGCCGCGCAGGTGGGCGGCATCGGCATCGCGCCGGGCGCGAACCTGTCCGACTCGGTCGCGATGTTCGAGGCCACGCACGGCACCGCGCCGAAGTACGCCGGCAAGGACTACGTGAACCCGGGCTCCGAGATCCTGTCGGCCGAGATGATGCTGCGCCACATGGGCTGGGTCGAAGCCGCCGACCTGATCATCTCGTCGATGGAGAAGGCGATCCTGTCGAAGAAGGTCACCTACGACTTCGCGCGGCTGATGCCGGGCGCGACGCAGGTCTCGTGCTCGGGCTTCGGGCAGGTGATGATCGACCACATGTGATCGCGCAGGCTACGCGGTGCAGCTGCGAAATCCGGCCGGCACGTCGTTGCGGCCTTGCCTGCGGCTTTCCCCATGACCCATCGCATCACCGTGCTCGGTGCCGGCTTCGCCGGCCTGTCAACCGTGCACGAACTGCGCCGGCGCGATCCCGACGTTGCGATCGCGCTGGTCGCACCGCGCCCCGAACTGCACTACCTGCCGGGGATCATCTGGATTCCCAGCGGCCTGCGCCGGCGCGAGCAGCTGGTCGTTCCGCTGGACCGGTTCTTCGAGCGGACGCGCGTGCAGTTCCGCGCCGCCGAGGTCACCGGGCTGCGTGACGGCGGCCGCGTCGTCCAGACCAGCGCCGGCGACGTCGCCAACGACGCGCTGGTGATCGCCACCGGCGGGCGCTTCATCAGGAAGCTGCCCGGCATCGAGCACGCGATCACCCCCTGCGAGGGGATCGCAGCGGCCGAGCGGATCCGCGACCGGCTGCGCGAGATGCAGGGCGGCACGATCGCCCTGGGCTTCGCCGGCAACCCGAACGAGCCGTCGGCGATGCGCGGCGGCCCGATGTTCGAGTTCCTGTTCGGGATCGACGCGCAGCTGCGCCGCGAGGGCCGGCGCGAGCGTTTCGAGCTGTTGTTCTTCAGCCCCGCCGCCGAGCCCGGCAACCGGCTCGGGCCCAGGGCCGTGAAGCACCTGCTGGCCGAGATGGCGCGCCGGGGCGTGCGCACGCACCTGGGCCACAAGCTCGTGCGCTTCGACGCCGACCGCGTGGTCACCGAGGGCGGCGAGTTCCCGGCCGACCTGATCCTGTTCATGCCGGGGATGACCGGCAACGCGTGGTTCGACGCGACCGACCTGCCGCGTTCGCCGGGCGGCCTCGTTCAGGCCGATGCGCAGTGCCGCGTGCCGGGCCGGGAGCGCGTCTACGTGGTCGGCGACTCGGGAAGCTTTCCCGGGCCTGACTGGATGCCCAAGCAGGCCCACATGGCCGACCTGCAGGCCGCGGCCGCCGCGGCGAACCTGCTCGCCGACCTGCGGGGCAGGGCATCGAGCGAGACCTTCAAGGTCGAGCTCGTCTGCATCGTCGACGCGATCGACCGGGGCACGCTTGTGTATCGCGACCCCGGCCGCAACGTGCTGCTGCCGTCGGCGCGCGTGTTTCACTGGGCCAAGCGGGCCTTCGAGTGGAACTACCTGCGCCGCTACCGCTGAGCGCCCCGTTGTCCGGATCTCCAGAACGGCCCGCGCAGGCGGCACCGCAGCCCAGCGTCTACGAGCGCATCGGCGGCGCCGACGGCGTGCGGGCGCTGGTCGCGCGCTTCTACGAGCTGATGGACGAACTGCCCGAGGCGTACCGGGTGCGGCGGCTGCACCCGGAGAGCCTGGCGGGCAGCGCCGACAGCCTGTTCAAGTTCCTCAGCGGCTGGTTCGGCGGGCCGCCGCTCTACGTCGCCGAGCGCGGCCACCCGAGGCTCAGGATGCGGCACCTGCCGTACGCGATCGGTCCGGCCGAGCGCGACGAATGGCTGCTGTGCATGCGCCAGGCGCTGGCCGAGCAGGTGAAGGACGACGCGCTGCGCGCGCTGGTCGACCGCGCCTTCACCGAGATGGCCGACCACATGGTCAACACCGCCCCTGGGCTCGCACCGCGAGGCGCCCGGTAGAAACGAAGGGAAGGACGGGAAGGCGGGAACGACGGAGAAGAGGCCGGGGCGGCGATCACCGGCGCTCCGGCCGATCGGCCGCGCCGCTCGAGGTCCCGCGAAGGGGCCCCGAGGGCGCCGTTCGTCGGGGCGTCAGGCCGACTGGATGTTGGACGCCTGCTTGCCTTTCGGCCCCGCGACCACGTCGAACTGGACCTTCTGCCCCTCTTTCAGGGTCTTGAAGCCGTTCATCTGGATCGCCGAGAAGTGCGCGAACAGATCCTCTCCTCCATCGTCGGGGGTGATGAAACCGTACCCCTTCGAATCGTTGAACCACTTGACGGTACCTGTAGCCATGCCTGCCTATCCTTCATTGCCAATGGACAAGGTCGGCCAGACCAGAGGCTGCAGAGAGCGAGGCGCGACGCGCCGGGATCCCACTGACACGACCAGTTGTGCAACCGGTGCCTTGAAAGCAGTGGCGCCGCACCCCAACTGCCGAGAACCACGGAAGCGAGGCGTCTGCGGGAAAGACCCCGGATAGCGCTCGGATTCTTTGGCAAAAATGTTCCTCCGTCAAGAGCGGTTCGGCAAAACCCCGACAGCTTCGTGAACGCCGTCACGGTCGTCGGAAAAGGCCCCCGGCACGTTGTTGCATGGGGTGGACGACTCGCTAGAATGGGATGATGGCAACACGGCAAGATCCCTCCACCGTTCTGGAGCGAAAGGAGTCGCGGCTCAAGCCGCCGCCGATGTACCAGGTGATGTTGCTGAACGACGATTTCACCCCGATGGAATTCGTCGTCAGCGTGCTGCAGAAGTTCTTCGGGATGGGCCGCGAGAAGGCGACCCAGGTGATGCTGAAGGTGCACCGGGAAGGGCGTGGCGTATGCGGGGTCTATCCGCGCGACGTTGCAACCACGAAAGTCGAGCAGGTTAGCAGTTACTCACGCCAGCACCAGCATCCGCTGCAGTGCGTGATGGAGGAAGCATGATCGCGCAGGAATTGGAAGTCAGTCTGCACATGGCGTTCGTCGAGGCCAGGCAGCAGCGCCACGAGTTCATCACCGTGGAGCACCTGTTGCTGGCGCTGCTCGACAACCCGTCGGCCGCCGAAGTGTTGCGCGCGTGCGCCGCCAACATCGAGGACCTGCGCAAGAGCCTGACGACGTTCATCAAGGAGAACACGCCGGTCGTCCCGGGCAGCGAGGAGATCGACACGCAGCCCACGCTCGGCTTCCAGCGCGTGATCCAGCGCGCGATCATGCACGTGCAGAGCACGTCCAACGGCAAGAAGGAGGTCACCGGCGCCAACGTGCTGGTGGCGATCTTCGGCGAGAAGGATTCGCACGCGGTCTACTACCTGCACCAGCAGGGGATCACGCGCCTGGACGTCGTCAACTACATCTCGCACGGCATCACGAAGACGCCGCAGCCGAAGGAGCCGCAGAAGGAAGAGCAGCCCGAGGCCGAGCAGGAGGGCGCGGCCGGCCAGCAGAGCGCACTCGAGCAGTACACGCAGAACCTGAACGCCGCCGCCAGGGAGGGTCGCATCGACCCGCTGATCGGGCGCGAGCACGAGGTCGAGCGCGTGATCCAGGTGCTGTGCCGCCGGCGCAAGAACAACCCGCTGCTGGTCGGCGAGGCCGGCGTGGGCAAGACCGCGATCGCCGAAGGGCTCGCCTGGCGGATCACGCAGGGCGACGTGCCCGAGGTGCTGTCCGACGCCACCGTCTATTCGCTCGACATGGGCGCGCTGCTGGCGGGCACCAAGTACCGCGGCGACTTCGAGCAGCGGCTGAAGACGGTGCTCAAGCAGCTCAAGGCGGCGCAGCACGCGATCCTGTTCATCGACGAGATCCACACGCTGATCGGCGCGGGGTCGGCTTCGGGCGGCACGCTCGACGCGTCGAACCTGCTGAAACCCGCGCTCTCGTCGGGCACGCTCAAGTGCATCGGCGCGACGACCTACAACGAGTACCGCGGCATCTTCGAGAAGGACCACGCGCTGTCGCGGCGGTTCCAGAAGATCGACGTGGTCGAGCCCACCGTCGAGCAGACCGTGCAGATCCTGCGCGGCCTGAAGTCGCGCTTCGAGGAGCACCACGGCATCAAGTACTCGGCGTCGGCGCTTTCGGCGGCGGCCGAGCTGTCGGCCAAGTACATCAACGACCGGCACCTGCCCGACAAGGCGATCGACGTGATCGACGAGGCCGGGGCGGCGCAGCGCATCCTGCCCAAGAGCCGGCAGAAGAAGATCATCAGCAAGGGCGAGATCGAGGACATCGTCGCGAAGATCGCGCGCATCCCGCCGGCCTCGGTGTCCTCCGACGACCGCGGCCGCCTGCAGACGCTCGACCGGGACCTGAAGGCGACCGTGTTCGGCCAGGACCCGGCGATCGAGGCGCTCGCCGCGGCGATCAAGATGTCGCGCTCGGGGCTCGGCAAGCCCGACAAGCCGATCGGCGCGTTCCTGTTCTCGGGCCCCACCGGCGTGGGCAAGACCGAGGTCGCCAAGCAGCTCGCGTTCATCCTCGGCATCGAGCTGATCCGCTTCGACATGTCCGAGTACATGGAGCGCCACGCGGTGTCGCGGCTGATCGGCGCGCCCCCGGGCTACGTGGGCTTCGACCAGGGCGGGCTGCTCACCGAGGCGATCAGCAAGAAGCCGCACGCGGTGCTGCTGCTCGACGAGATCGAGAAGGCGCACCCGGACATCTTCAACATCCTGCTGCAGGTGATGGACCACGGTACGCTGACCGACAACAACGGCCGCAAGGCCGACTTCCGCAACGTGATCGTCATCATGACGACCAATGCGGGGGCGTCCGACCTGCAGAAGCGCTCGATCGGCTTCTCCGAGACCCGCAAGCAGGGCGACGAGATGGTGGAGATCAAGCGGCTGTTCACGCCCGAGTTCCGCAACCGGCTCGACGCGATCATCAGCTTCGCGGCGCTCGACGAGGAGATCATCCTGCGCGTCGTCGACAAGTTCCTGATGCAGCTCGAGGAGCAGCTTCACGAGAAGAAGGTCGAGGCGGTGTTCACCGACCGTCTGCGCACGATGCTCGCGAAGAAGGGCTTCGATCCGCTGATGGGCGCGCGGCCGATGCAGCGCCTGATCCAGGACACGATCCGCAAGGCGCTGGCCGACGAGCTGCTGTTCGGCAAGCTGGTCAACGGCGGCAGGGTCACGGTCGACCTCGACGACGCCGACCAGGTGACGCTGTCCTTCTCCGAGGGCGCGCCGCCCACCGCGGGCAACGAAGGCGAGGAGTTCGTCGAAGTGCTGCCCGCCTGAGGCGGGCCGACAGCCACCGTGCGCGCGCACGGACCATGAGGCAGATCAAGGCGCCTGTATCCCGGCGCTGACAGGATCCGGCCATGGTTTGCGCGGGATCAGGGAAGGCACGAACTGGCGGGCGGGGCGCGCGACCGTCGGGTCGCGCGCGTGGTGCCGAGGCGTCGGCGTGAGGCCGGTTCGCAGGCTGATCGGCGCGCTGCGCAGTTCCCCGAAGCCCGGCACCACCGTCGGGCGTCTCGTCGGCGTCGGTGCCGGCGCCCTGGCGATCGCGGCCGTCGCGATCTACGGGCTGGTCTTCTACCCGCTGCTCGAGGTCACCAACTCCACCGCCTTCTGCGTCTCCTGCCACTCGATGCAGGCGACCGTGTACCAGGAGTACAAGCAGTCGGCGCACTACTCGAACCCGTCCGGCGTGCGCGCCGGGTGCCCCGACTGCCACGTTCCGAAGCAGTTCGGCCCCAAACTGGTGGCCAAGGTGCGCGCCGCCAAGGACGTCTGGCACGAGATGCTCGGCACGATCGACACCCCGGAGAAATTCGAGGCGCATCGCTGGCGGATGGCGAACGCGGTCTGGTCGATGATGCAGCGCACCGACTCCGCGACCTGCCGCTCCTGCCACGCCTGGGAATCGATGGACCTCGAGGCGCAGGACCGCATCGGCAAGCGCAAGCATCGTTCGGCAATGGAAGAGGGACGTACCTGCATCGAATGCCACAAGGGGCTGGTGCACAAGCGGCCCAGGGCCCCCGACAGCGAAGGCGCGCAGGAGCGCGCAGGCGAGGCGGGGGCGGCAGGTCAGGGCGGCGACTTCGGCTGAGGCCGCAGCGGCGCCCGGTTATCGCGGCAACAACGGAGGAGGAGACGCGATGAGGAAGAAGGCATTGGGGGCCGCGCTGCTGCTGGCAGGCGCGGCGTGGGCAGGCAGCGCTTCGGCACAAGGCGTGCCGGTGTCGGTGCTGGCAGGCAACTGCGTCGGCTGTCACGGCACCGACGGCGTCAGCCGCGGGCCGGCATCCCCGAGCATCGCCGGCATGTCGAAGGTCTACTTCGTGAACGCGATGCTGTCGTACAAGTACGGCAAGGACGCCGCGAAGATCGAGGCGGCGGCGAAGTCGCTGAAGCTCGACCCCGACGACATCGAGGGCCACGAGCGGCTGGCCACGGTGATGGATCGCATCGCCAAGGGCTACAGCGACGAGGAGATCGGCATGCTGGCCGACTACTTCTCCGGCAAGCGCCATGTCGCGGCGATCCAGCCGTTCGACGCGGCGCTCGCAGCGAAGGGCAAGCGCGTGCACGACGACGCGTGCGAGAAGTGCCACGAGAACGGCGGCCGCAAGGGCGACGGCTCGGGCATGCTGGCCGGCCAGTGGGTGCCCTACCTGAAGCACGCGATCACCGACTTCAACGGCGGCCATCGCGACATGCCGAAGAAGATGCGCGCCAAGATGAAGGAGCTCAACGACAAGGACTTCGAGGCGCTGGTGCAGTTCTACGCCAGCCAGAAGTGAGGGGGACAGGACCATGACGAACATTGCACGCAGGGACTTCGTCCTCGGCACCGGCGCCGCCGGCCTCGCGCTGGCGGCTCCGGGTTTCGCGATCGCGCAGGGCAGGAAGAAGGTGGTCGTCGTCGGCGGCGGCATCGGCGGATGCACGGTGGCCAGCTACGTCCGCATGGGCGATCCGTCGATCGAGGTGACGCTGATCGAACCCAACAAGACCTATCACACCTGCTTCATGAGCAACGAGGTGATCGGCGGCGAGCGCAAGCTCGAGTCGATCGCGTTCGGCTACGACGGCCTGCGCAAGCGCGGTGTGAACGTGGTCCACGACACGGTGACCGGCATCGACCCGGCCGGCCGCACCGTCAAGACCGCCGGCGGCGGCAGCTACGGCTACGACCGGCTGGTGGTGGCGCCGGGCATCGAGTTCAAGTGGACCGGAATCGAAGGCTACGACGCTGCGGTGGCCGAGAAGATCCCGCACGCGTGGAAGGCAGGCCCGCAGACCGCGCTGCTGCGCAAGCAGCTCGAGGCGATGCGCGACGGCGGCACCGTCGTCATCTGCCCGCCGGCCGCGCCGTTCCGCTGCCCGCCGGGGCCGTACGAGCGCGCGAGCCTGATCGCCGGCTACCTGAAGCGTCACAAACCGAAGTCGAAGGTGCTGATCGTCGACGCCAGCACGGCCTTTTCGAAGCAGGGTCTGTTCATCGAGGGCTGGAAGGCGCTGTACGGCTACGGCACGCCGAACGCGCTGATCGAGTGGGTGAGCGGCGAGCAGACCGAGCGGGGAATCGCCAAGGTCGACGCCGCGAAGCTCACGGTCACCACGCGTTTCGGCGACACGCACAAGGCCGACGTGCTCAACCTGATCCCGGCGCAGAAAGCGGGCAAGATCGCCACCGACGCCGGGCTCACCGGCACTGGCGACTGGTGCCCGGTCGACATGGCGACCTTCGAGTCGAAGATCCACAAGGGCATCCACGTGATCGGCGACGCGTCGGTCGCCTCGACGATGCCCAAGTCGGGTTACGCGGCGAACTCGCAGGCCAAGGTGACCGCGGCGGCGATCGTCGCGCTGCTCAAGGGGCAGCAGCCGGGCACGCCTTCGTACGTCAACACCTGCTACAGCGTGGTGGGCAAGGACTACGGCATCTCGGTGGCCAACGTCTACCAGCTCGGCCAGGACGACAAGGGCGCGCAGGTGATCAAGGCGGTCTCGGGCGGCGTGAGCCCGGCCAACGCGTCGGCCGAGTTCCGGCGGCGCGAGGTCGAGTACGCACACAGCTGGTTCGCCAACATCACCCACGACGTGTTCGGCTGATCGCCGGGTGCGACGCGCCGACGGAAGCGGGGCCGCGAGGCCCCGTTTCCGTTCCTGGCCGCCGGTCGCGGGCCGCTCGCGTGACCGCGCGGCCCGCCACGCCGGGGGGCCGACTGCCTCGATGTCGTATAGTTCGCGGATGCTTCGCCGCAGCGATTCGATCCTCCTGCTGGGCGCCGTGCTGGCGATCGTCGCCGTCGGCGTGGCGCTGGTGCTGCAGCACGCGTTCGGCATCGAGCCCTGCGCCTGGTGCACGTTCCAGCGGCTGCTGTTCCTGATCTTCGCCGCCTTCGCGGCGATCGGCTGGCTCGCGCGTCGTTCGCGCGGCGCGCTGCTCGCCGCGTCGTCGCTGGCGACCGTCGCCGCGCTCGGTGGGTTGTGGGCGGCGCTGCACCAGCAGTTCGTCGCCGCGCAGAGCCTGTCGTGCGCGTTCACGTTCGCCGATCGCGCGCTGATGAAGCTGCGGCTCGACGAGACGCTGCCGTGGCTGTTCGAGGCCACCGCCTCGTGTCGCGACGCGAACGCGCCGCTGCTCGGCGTGCCGTTCGCGCTGTGGAGCGCGGCGCTGTTCGTGGTGCTGGCGTTGCTTGCGGCGCGCGCGCTGCTCGCGGCGCGCGGCGCGCCGGAGAATCCCGCATGAACGCACTCGAGCAACTCAGGCAATACACGACGGTCGTTGCCGACACCGGCGACTTCAACACGATGCGCGCCTACGCGCCGCGCGACGCGACCACGAACCCGACGCTGATCCTCAAGGCGGTGCAGAAGCCGGAATACGGCGCGCTGCTCGCGCAGACGGTCGCGACCCACCGGGACGAGCCGGTCGCGGACGTGTGCGACCGGCTGCTGGTGCGCTTCGGCCGCGAGATCCTGTCGATCGTTCCCGGCAGGGTCTCGACCGAGGTCGACGCGCGGCTGTCGTTCGACGCCGACGCGACGATCGCGAAGGCACGCCGCCTGGTCGGGCTCTACGAGGAGGCGGGCGTCGGCCGCGAGCGCGTGCTGATCAAGGTGGCCTCGACCTGGGAAGGCATCCGCGCGGCCGAATCGCTCGAGAACGAGGGCATCCACTGCAACCTGACGCTGCTGTTCTCGTTCGCGCAGGCGGTGGCCTGCGCCGACGCCGGCGTCACGCTGGTCTCGCCGTTCGTCGGGCGCATCTTCGACTGGTACCGCAAGCGCGACGGCGTCGACTACGCGCCCGACGACGATCCGGGCGTGCAGTCGGTGCGGCGCATCTACGGTTACTTCAAGAAATTCGGCTACCCCACCGAGGTGATGGGCGCGAGCTTCCGCAGCACCGGCCAGGTGCTGGCGCTGGCCGGCTGCGACCTGCTCACGATCAGCCCCGAACTGCTCGAGCAGCTGCGCGGCTCGACGCAGCCGGTCCCGCGCAAGCTCGACCCGGCGCGCGCGCGCGAGGAGGCGATCGAGCGCGTGCGCTTCGACGAGAAGCACTTCCGCTGGGCGCACAACGAGGACGCGATGGCCACCGAGAAGCTGGCCGAGGGCATCCGGCTGTTCGCGGCCGACGTGCTCGAGCTCGAGGGGCTGGTCGCCGCGGCGCGTTGATTCGCCCGGTGCCCGGATCGCCCGGCTACCAGATCCCCATCGAGACGCCGGCGGCCATCGCCGCGCCGAGTTCGCGCGCGCGATCCAGCGAGGCCGCGTCGATCGACTTCGGCGCGAGGATCGCCTCGGCCGTCTGCGCTTGCGTGATGACGATCAGCGGCTCGGCCACGGGCTTCATCCGCCAGCCGGTCGCGATGCGGGCGATCTGGCGCGCAGCGCCCTGGCCGTCGGAGCCGGCGCAGACCAGCGTCGCGTACGGACGGCCTTCGATGCGCCCGAGCACCGCGTAGTAGCTGCGGTCGAAGAAGTCCTTCATCATTCCCGCCATCGACGCGAGGTTCTCGGGGGTCGCGAACAGCACTGCGTCGGCGGCCAGCAGGT
Organism: Burkholderiaceae bacterium; assembly: GCA_023954045.1. GTDB lineage: Bacteria > Pseudomonadota > Gammaproteobacteria > Burkholderiales > Burkholderiaceae_E > Zeimonas. Next base: position 118,842 of record JAMLIR010000010.1, read on the forward strand.
CGGACGGCTGCGCCGCGTCGGCGCGGCGCACGAGCAGGTCCACGCCCTCCTGGGCTGCGGCGCCGTCGCGGAACGCGCCGACCAGCTGGCGCGTGCCCCCGGTCATCGTCCACCAGACGACCAGCAGCCGCTTGTTCACGCCTTTCCGGTGCTCCCGAATCCGCCGCTGCCGCGGTCGGTGGCGACGAACGCCTGCACCGGGTTCCACTGCACCTGCGCGACCGGCACCACGATCATCTGCGCGATCCGCTCCATCGGCTGGATCGTGAACGGCTCGCGTCCGCGGTTCCAGCACGACACCATCAGCGGCCCCTGGTAGTCGGAGTCGATCAGGCCGACTAGGTTGCCGAGGACGATCCCGTGCTTCGTCCCGAGCCCCGAGCGCGGCAGGATCATCGCAGCGTGGCCCGGATCGCCGATGTGGATCGCCATGCCGGTCGGCAGCAGTTGCGCGTCGCCGGGCGCGAGCGTCAGCGGCGCGTCGATGCAGGCGCGCAGGTCCAGGCCGGCGCTGCCGGCGGTGGCGTAGGCGGGCAGTTGCCCTTGCATTCGCGGATCGAGGATCCGCACGTCGACTCGTATCATCGGGTGGACAGGTTGCGAAGGACGATGGAGAGCAGCAGCAGCGCGAAGCCCGGCAGCGGGGTCATCGCCGGGACGAGATCGAGGATCGCCAGCACGATCAGCGCGATGCCGCCGATCATCAGCCAGCGGCTCAGCCGCAGGCCGAGCGCGCGAGCCGCGGCGCGCAGCCCCTCGACGCTGGCGGCGCCGGCCACTGCGGCACGGCCGGCCGCTGCGCCCGCGCCGGGCGCTCCGGCAGGGCCGGCGGCCGCGGCGGTGCGGGCAGCGCCCTTCGCACCCTTGCCGGCAGCGCCCTTCGCGCCGGACCCGCGGCTCGCGGCGCCGCCGCCGACCCGCGCGAGGGGCGACTCGACGCGCCCGGGCGTGCGACCGGCGGCGCCGCTGAGGCGCTCGACGTACCTGGCGAAATCGCCGTCCGGGGGGCCGTCCCGATCGATGGTGTTCATGCGCGGGCCGCGCTTCAGCGTCGCGGCGGCAGGCGAAGCGCGATCTCGGCGACCAGCGCACGCGCGAGCTGCGCCTTGTCGGCGCGCGGCAGCCGGCGGCTGCCGTGCTCGTCGATCAGCAGCAACTCGTTGTCGTCGCGGCCGAAGGTCGCGTGGCCGATGTTCGCGACCAGCAGCGGCACGCCCTTGGCGGCCCGCTTCGCCTGGCCGTTGGCCTCGAGGTCTTCGCTCTCGGCCGCGAAGCCGACGCACCACGGCGCGTCGGCGCGGCGCGCGACGGTCGCGAGGATGTCGGGGTTCTGCACGAACTCGAGTTTCGGCACGTCGTGCGCGCCGCTCTTCTTCAGCTTGCGCTCGCTGGGCCGTGCCACCCGCCAGTCGGCGACCGCGGCGACGCCGACGAACACGTCGGTGCGCGGGGCCGCGTCGAGCGCGGCCATCACCGCGTCGTGCATCTGCTGCGCGGTGCGCACGTCGATGCGCTCGACGCCGCGCGGCGTGGCGAGCGCGGTCGGCCCGGCGACCAGCGTGACCCGGGCGCCGGCGGCGCGGCAGGCGCGCGCGATCGCGAAGCCCATCTTTCCGGAGGACAGGTTGGTGATGCCGCGCACCGGGTCGATCGGCTCGTAGGTCGGACCCGCGGTGAGCAGCACCCGCCGGCCGGCGAGCGGCTTCGGCGCGAGGAAATCGGCCAGTTCGTCGAGCAGGTCCGCCGGCTCGAGCATCCGGCCCATGCCGGTTTCGCCGCAGGCCTGCTCGCCGCTATCGGGCCCGAGGATCGTCACGCCGTCGGCGGCCAGCTGCGCGACGTTGCGCTGGGTGGCCGGGTGCAGCCACATCTGGCGGTTCATCGCCGGCGCGACCAGCAGCGGGCACTCGCGCGCCAGGCACAGCGTGCTGAGCAGGTCGTCGGCCAGCCCGTGCGCGGCCTTCGCGAGGAAGTCGGCGGTCGCCGGCGCGACGAGGATCGCATCGGCGGCGCGCGACAGCTCGATGTGCGCCATGTTGTTGGCGATGCGCGCGTCCCACTGGTCGGTGAACACGGGCTCGCCGGTGAGCGCCTGGAAGGTGGCGGGTGCCACGAAGCGGGTTGCCGCGTCGGTCATCACCACCTGCACGCGCGCGCCGGCGCGCTGCAGCTCGCGCGACAGCTCGGCCGCCTTGTAGGCGGCCACGCCGCCGGTGACGCCGAGCACGATCCGTTTGCCTTGCAGCTCCATCCGTGCTGTATAGCACACTGGGCCGTTGCGATGGCGATCGCGGCGATCGCGCCGGGCGGCCCGAATCGACCCGAACGGAGGCATCCGATGAAGCTCGAGGGTTCCTGCCACTGCAAGGCGGTGCGGTTCACGGTGCAGGCGTCGTCGCCGTACCCGTTCATGCGCTGCTACTGCTCGATCTGCCGCAAGACCGCGGGGGGCGGCGGCTACGCGATCAACCTGGGCGCCGACCGGCGCACGCTGAGCGTGCAGGGCAGCGAGCACCTGTCGGTGTATCGCGCGCGGCTCGACGACGGCAGCACCAGCAGCGGCGAGCGCAACTTCTGCAGCCGTTGCGGCAGCGCGTTGTGGCTGTACGACCCGACCTGGCCCGAGCTGGTGCATCCGCACGCCTCGGCGATCGACACCCCGCTGCCGGTGCCGCCGCAGCGCGTGCACATGATGCTGGGCTCGAAGGCGTCGTGGGTCGAGCCCGAAGTGCGCGCGGGCGACCTGTGCCACGACGCCTATCCGGACGAGTCGCTCGCGCAGTGGCACGCGCGGCACGGGCTGTGAGCCGCGCCGCGTCAGCGACCGCGCCGCACCCGGCGGAACTCGTCGACGATCAGCAGCACCGCGCCCACCGTGATCGCGCTGTCCGCGACGTTGAACGCGGGCCAGTGCCAGCGCTGCCAGTAGACGAGCAGGAAGTCCACCACCTGCCCGCGCGCGACCCGGTCGATCACGTTGCCGATCGCGCCGCCGAGGATCAGCGCGAGCGCGAGCGAGAACAGCCGCTGCGAGCCGTGGCGCGCCAGCAGCCAGACGATGAAGATCGCGGCGGCCACGCCGAGCGCGGTGAAGAACCAGCGCTGCCAGCCCGAGGCGCCCGCCAGGAAGCTGAACGCCGCGCCCCGGTTGTAGACCAGCGTCAGGTCGAACAGGCCCGGCACGACGGCCATCCGCTCGCCGAACGAGAAGCTGCGCAGGATCGCGAACTTCGTGAGCTGGTCGACCGCGACGATCGCCGCCGCCAGCCACAGCCAGCGCCTCATCGTGCCCGAACCGCCTTTCGCCATGGCCGGGCTTCCCTCAGGCGGCGCGGCGCGGCTCGCCCGCGCCGTGCAGGTTCTCGACGCAGCGTCCGCAGATCGCCGGGTGCGCCGGGTCGGCGCCGACGTCGGCGCGGTAGTGCCAGCAGCGCTCGCACTTGGCGTGCCCGCTGGCGACGACCGAGACCGAGACGAGCTCGTCGTCGGCGCCGCGCACGACGCGCGCCTGCGAGGTGATGAACACGAAGCGCAGGTCGTCGCCGAGCGAGGCGAGCGCGTCGAAGGTTTCGCCCGACGCGCGCACCTCGACCTCGGCCTGCAGCGACGAGCCGATCGCGCCGGCGCTGCGCGCCTCCTCGAGTTTCTTCAGCACCTCGGCGCGCACCGCGCGGATCGCTTCCCACTTCAGCCGCAGCAGCGCGGTGGACTGCGCGTCTTCCGACGCGAGCTCGCCCATGCCGTCGAACGCGTGCCAGGTCTGCGTGAAGATCGTCTCGCCGCCCGCCTTCCAGGCTGCCGGCGCGAGCAGCGGCCAGGCTTCCTCGGCGGTGAACGACAGGATCGGCGCCATCAGGCGCACGATCGACTGCGCGACGTGGTACAGCGCGGTCTGCGCCGAGCGCCGCGCGCGCGAGTCGGCCGCGGTCGTGTACAGACGGTCCTTCAGGATGTCGAGCCAGAACGCGCCGAGGTCTTCCGAGCAGAAGGTCTGCAGCTTCGCGACCGCCGGGTGGAACTCGAAGCGCTCGTAGTCGCGCTCGATGTCGCGCTGCCAGGCGGCGGTCATCGCGATCGCGTAGCGGTCGATCTCGACCATCCGGTCCGCGGGCACCGCGTCGCGCGCCGGGTCGAAGTCCGACACGTTGGCGAGCAGGAAGCGCAGCGTGTTGCGGATGCGGCGGTAGGCCTCGACGACGCGCGCGAGGATCTGCTTCGACAGCGCCATCTCGCCCGAGTAGTCGGTGCTTGCGATCCACAGCCGCAGGATCTCGGCACCGTACTGGTTCCAGATCTCCTGCGGGTCGATGCCGTTGCCGGCCGACTTGCTCATCTTGTAGCCGCGCTCGTCGACGGTGAAGCCGTGCGTGAGCAGCGCCTTGTACGGCGGCACGCCGTTCAGCATCGACGAGGTGAGCAGCGACGAATGGAACCAGCCGCGGTGCTGGTCGCTGCCCTCGAGGTACATGTCGGCCGGGAAGGTCGATTGCGCCGCGTGCGAGCCGCGCAGCACCGTCTCGTGCGTCGTGCCCGAGTCGAACCAGACGTCGAGCGTGTCGCGGTTCTTCACGTACTGGTCGGCCTCGTCGCCGAGCAGCTCGCGCGGATCGAGCCGCTGCCAGGCCTCGATCCCTTCGCGTTCGACGCGCTGCGCGACCTGCTCGAGCAGCGCGTCGGTGCGCGGATGCAGCGCACCGGTCTCCTTGTGCACGAAGAACGCCATCGGCACGCCCCACTGGCGCTGGCGCGACAGCGTCCAGTCGGGCCGATTGGCGATCATCCCGTGCAGTCGCGCCTTGCCCCAGGCCGGATAGAAGCGCGTGGCCTCGATGCCGGCGAGCGCGGACTCGCGCAGCGTCGGGCCGCCGTCGTGCGGCGCGACGTCCATCCCCGCGAACCACTGGCTCGACGCGCGATAGATGATCGGCGTCTTGTGGCGCCAGCAGTGCATGTAGCTGTGCACGTCATGCGCGACGCTGAACAGGCAGCCGTGCGCGCGGATGTGCTCGACGATCTTCGGGTTGGCGTCCCAGATCGACAGGCCGGCAAAGTCGGGCAGCCAGCTCGCGTAGGTGCCGTCGCCGAGCACCGGCTGCAGGATGTCCGCGTCGGCCATCCCGTGCTGCTTGCACGACGCGAAGTCCTCGATGCCGTAGGCGGGCGCCGAGTGCACCAGCCCGGTCCCGGAGTCGAGCGTCACGTAGTCGCCGAGGTAGACCGGCGCGAAGCGGTCGGCGAACGGGTGGCGGAAGCGCAGCAGCTCGAGCGCCTTGCCCTTGCAGCGGGCCACCTCTTCGCCTTCGAGCTTCCAGCGCTTCAGGCAGGCCTCGACCAGGTCGCTGGCCAGGATCAGCAACGCCGGCGCGCCGTCCCACTGCACCTTCACCAGCGAGTAGTCGAAGTCGGGGTGCAGGTTCAGTGCCTGGTTCGCCGGGATCGTCCACGGCGTCGTGGTCCAGATCACCGCGTAACCGCGCCCGAGCGGCAGCGCGGGCAGGCCGAACGCCTGCGCGAGCTTCTGCAGTTCTTCGGCAGCGAACGGAAAGCCGACGTCGATCGACGGGTCGGCGCGGTCGGCGTACTCGACCTCGGCCTCGGCCAGCGCCGAGCCGCAGTCGAAGCACCAGTTCACCGGCTTCAGTCCGCGATAGACGTAACCCTTGCGCAGGATCCTGCCCAGCGCCCGCAATTCGTCGGCCTCGTTGCCCGGCGCCATCGTCAGGTACGGGTTGTCCCACTCGCCGAGCACCCCGAGCCGGATGAAGTCCTTCTTCTGGCGCTCGATCTGCGCCGTGGCATAGGCGCGCGATTTCGCCTGCACCTCGCCGGCCGACAGGTTCTTGCCGTACTGCTTCTCGATCTGGATCTCGATCGGCATCCCGTGGCAGTCCCAGCCCGGCACGTAGCGCGCGTCGAAGCCCGCCATGTTGCGGCTCTTGACGATGATGTCCTTCAGGATCTTGTTGACCGCGTGCCCGAGGTGGATGTCGCCGTTCGCGTAGGGCGGGCCGTCGTGCAGCACCCACACCGGCCGGCCCTTCGACGCCTCGCGGATGCGGCGGTAGATGCCCTTGTCCTGCCACTGCTTCGTCCACACCGGCTCGCGCTTCGCGAGGTCGCCGCGCATCGGGAACGGCGTGTCGGGCAGGTTCAGCGTGTCGCGGTACGGCTGGTCGCCTTTCGCGCTTCGGTCGGGTTTGCCTTCGGCCATGGATGTCTCTCGGATCAGTCGTTCCGGTCGTCGGCGCGACCCTCGCGGAACCATTCGCGCGCGGCCTGCGCATCGCGGTCGATCTGCGCGGTCAGCAACTCGATCGAGTCGAAGTGCGCCTCGTCGCGCAGCTTGTGGAGGAATTCGACGCGCACCAGCCTGCCGTAGATGTCGGCGTCGAAGTCGAACAGGTGGACTTCGAGCAGCAGGCGCCCGTCGCGTTCGACCGCCGGACGCGTGCCGAGGCTCGCGACGCCCGGCACCGGGCGCTCGTCGAGTCCGTGTACGCGCACGACGAACACGCCGGCGACAGCCGGGCGCTCGAAGGGGATCGGCACGTTCAGCGTGGGGTAGCCGATCGTGCGGCCGAGCTTGCGGCCGTGTACGACGTGCCCGGAGATGAAGTAGGGCCGGCCGAGCAGCTCGCGGGCGCGCGCGAAGTCGCCCGCCGCCAGCGCCTCGCGCACCGCCGAGCTGGAAATGCGCTGGCCGTCGCGCGTGACGGTCGCGATTCGGGCGAGCTCGAAGCCGTGCCGCGCGGCGGCCTGCTCGAGCATCGCGAAGTCGCCGCGGCGCTTCGCGCCGAAGCGGAAGTCGTCGCCGATCAGCAGGTAGCGCGCGTGCAGGCCCTCGACGATGATGTCGTCGATGAAGCGCTCGGCGGCCAGCGTGGCCACCGACGCGTTGAAGTGCGCGATGCAGACCCGGTCGACGCCGCAGTCGGCCAGCGCGTCGAGCTTGTCGCGCTCGGTGCAGATCCGCGCGGGCGCGGGCATCGCGGGGCGCGCGGCGGCGTCGCCAGGAGTCGATGCGGCGAGCGTCGCGGTCGACGCGGCGAGCGCTGCGAAGTACTCGCGCGGATGCGGCTCGAACGTCAGCACGCAGGTGGGCAGCGCGAGCTCGTCGGCGCGCCGGCGCAATTGCGCGAGCACCGCGCGGTGGCCGCTGTGCACCCCGTCGAAATTGCCGATCGTCAACGCGCAGGGGTCGCGTCGATCGGCGGGCGGCAGGCGGCGGAAGACTTCCATCTGGGCGGTGCGGAGAAGGCGGGGAGAGCGGGCCCCGGTCGTTCGGGTGGCGATGCAAAACCTTGAATTATAAGGCGGTGATACGATTGGCCGATGAAAAGGATCGTCGTCCTGCTGTCGGGGCGCGGCTCGAACATGCTGGCGATCGCCGAGGCGCTGCGCCGCGAGCGCTGGCCGGCGAGCATCGTCGGCGTGATCGGCGACCGGCCGGGCGCCGCCGGGCTGCAGCGCGCCGGCGAGCTCGGCCTGCCGGCCGCGCTGGTCGACTTTCGCGGCTTCGCGCGCCGCGAGGACTTCGAGCGGGCGCTCGCCGAGGCGATCGATGCGCACGAGCCCGACGTCGTGGTACTGGCCGGCTTCATGCGCGTGCTCGGCGCGCCGTTCGTCGAGCACTACCGCGGCCGCCTGCTGAACATCCATCCGTCGCTGCTGCCGGCGTTCCCCGGGCTGGCGACGCACCGGCGCGCGCTGCAGGCGGGCGTCGCGGTGCACGGCGCGACCGTCCACTTCGTCGGCACCGAGGTCGACGCCGGCCCGATCGTCGCGCAGGCGGCGGTGCCGGTGCTGGCCGACGACGACGAGGCGGCGCTCGCCGCGCGCGTGCTCGAGCTCGAGCACCGGCTCTACCCGATGGCGCTGCACTGGTTCGTCGAGGATCGACTGCGGCTCGAGGGCGGCCGCGTGCGGCTGCTCGACCCCCGTCCGGGCGAGACGCGCCTGCTTTGGCACGAAGCGCGTTGAAGCCGGCGCGCGGCGCCGGGCGGGGCGGCGACCGCGAGGCGGGGCCGGGCCGCGGCCGCGGTGCCGGCCGGGGCGCGCGGCGCGGCCGGGCGCGGCGCCGACGCTCGAGGCGCTTCAGCGCGAGACGCTGGCCGTGGTGCTGCGCTTCGAGGAGCCGGCCGACGCGGCGCTGCGGGCCTTCTTTCGCCGGCATCCGTCGCTCGGGCGGCGCGACCGCGGCGAGATCGCCGAGGCGGTGTTCGACGTGCTGCGCCACCGCCGGCTCTATGCGCATCTCGCGCAGAGCGCCGCCGGCCCGCTCGAGGCGCGGCTGCTGGCGCTGTCGCGCGAGCGGCGCGACGGGCGCCTCGAGGTCCCGGCGCTGCCGTTCGCCGTGCGCTGCAGCCTGCCCGACTGGCTGGCCGACGCGCTCGTGACCGCCTACGGCGCCGGGCGCGCCGAGTCGCTGGCGAACGCGCTGCTCGCGAGCGCGCCGCTGGACCTTCGCGTGAACGTGCTGAAGTCGGACCCCGCCGCGGTCGTGGCCGCGCTCGCGGCCGCGGGCATCGAGGCGCGACCGTTGCCGCAGTGGCCCGCGGCGTTGCGCGTCGCCGGCAAGCCGGCGCTCGAGCGCAGCGCGGCCTTCGAGTCCGGCTGGTTCGAGGTGCAGGACCTCGGCAGCCAGCTGCTCGCGGCGCTGGCGGCGCCGCGACGCGGCCAGATCGTGGTCGACTTCTGCGCCGGCGCCGGAGGCAAGACGCTGGCGCTCGCCGCGGCGATGCGCTCGACCGGCCAGGTCCATGCCTGCGACGTCTCGGCGCCGCGCCTGCTGCGGATGCGGCGCCGGCTCGAGCGCAGCGGGGCGACGAACGTGCAGCCGATGGCGATCGCCGACGAGCGCGACGCCCGCCTCGAGCGGCTGCACGCGCGCGCCGACGCGGTACTGGTCGATGCGCCGTGCACGGGCACCGGCACCCTGCGGCGCAACCCCGACCTGAAGTGGCGCACCGCCCCGGCCGACCTGGCGCGGCTGGTCGCCGCGCAGCGGTCGATCCTGGCCGCCGCGGCACCGCTGGTGCGGCCGGGCGGAGCGCTGGTCTACGGCACCTGCAGCCTGCTGCCGCAGGAAAACGACGAGCAGGTCGCCTGGTTCGAGGCGCAGCACCCGCACTGGCGGCGCAGGCCCGCCGGCGAGGTGCTGCAGGCCCAGGGCGCGCGGCTCGACCCTGGCGCGACGGCCGACGGCCTGCTGCGCCTGCTGCCCGACCGCGACGGCTGCGACGGCTTCTTCGGCGTGCGCTGGGAACGCCCGAAGTAGCCCAATGGAGGGCGCACGCGAGACGCGTGCGCCGGCGCCGGCCCGGTGCGCCGCCGAGAGCCGCCCCGAAGGGTAGAATCGGGCCGCTGTTTCAAGGAGACATTTCCCTTGCCGGATTCCATCCTCGCCTTCCTCGACCGGGGCCTGCTCGACGCGGCCTGGTGGCAGATCGTCGCCTACACGCTGGTCGTCACCCACGTCACGATCGTCGCGGTCACCGTCTACCTGCATCGCTGCCAGGCGCACCGCGCGCTCGACCTGCATCCGGCGGTCGCGCACTTCTTCAGGTTCTGGCTGTGGCTGACCACCGGGATGGTCACGCGCGAGTGGGCTGCGGTGCACCGCAAGCACCACGCGAAATGCGAGACCGCCGACGACCCGCACAGCCCGGTGCGCTGGGGCCTGCGCAAGGTGCTGCTCGAAGGGACCGAGCTGTACCGCGCCGAGGCCGCCAATGCCGAGACCGTGCGCAAGTACGGGCACGGCGCTCCCGACGACTGGATCGAGCGCAGGCTCTATTCGCGCCACACGATGCTGGGCATCGCGATCACGCTGGTCGTCAGCGTGCTGCTGTTCGGCGCGATCGGCCTGACCGTCTTCGCGGTGCAGATGCTGTGGATCCCGGTTTTTGCCGCCGGCGTCATCAACGGGCTGGGCCACGCGCGCGGCTACCGCAACTTCGACTGCCCGGACGCGAGCACGAACATCCTGCCGTTGGGCATCCTGATCGGCGGCGAGGAGCTGCACAACAACCACCACACGTTCGCCAGCTCGGCGAAGCTGTCGGTCAAGTGGTACGAGTTCGACATCGGCTGGATGTACATCCGGCTGCTGTCGATGCTGCGGCTGGCCACCGTGCGGCGCGTCGCGCCGAAGCCGAAGTTCGCCGCCGCCAGGCCCACCGTCGACCTCGAGACGCTGCAGGCCGTGATCGCGCACCGCTACGACCTGATGGCGCAATACGCGCGCTCGCTGCGGCGCGCCTGCGCCGAGGAGGCGCGACGGCTGTCGCGGCTCGAGCGCCCCGAAGGCCGGCTGGTCGCCTCCGCGCGCCGCTGGCTGCACCTGGACGCGGCGCGCTGGACCGACCAGCACGAGGCCCGGGTCGCCGAGATCTTCGCCGCCAGCGACGTGCTGAAGAAGCTGGTCGAGATGCGTCGCGAGCTCGCCGCGGTCTGGGAGCGTTCCAACCTGAGCCGCGAGCAGCTGCTGGCGCACCTGCAGCAGTGGTGCGCGCGCGCCGAGGCGAGCGGCATCCGCGCGCTGCAGGAACTCGCGCTGCGGCTTCGTTCCTACGCGGCCTGAAGCGGCGCGCGCACCCTCGCAGGCGAAGAACCACGATGAGTGTCCATCCCGTCGACGCTGCCGGCGGCGCGGCCCGCAAGCCGGTCACGCAGCTCCACCTGGCCGAATTGCGCGCGCGCGGCGAGCCGATCGCGATGCTGACCTGCTACGACGCCAGCTTCGCGGCCCTGCTCGACGAGGTCGGCATCGAGTGCCTGCTGATCGGCGATTCGCTCGGGATGGTCGTGCAGGGCCACGACTCGACGCTGCCGGTCACGCTCGACGAAGTCGCCTACCACACGCGCTGCGTGGCGCGCGGCGCGCGCCACGCGTGGGTCATCGCCGACATGCCGTTCGCGACCTACCAGACCGGCGCCGAAGGCGCGTTCGCGAACGCTGCGCGGCTGATGCAGGCGGGCGCCCGGATGGTCAAGCTCGAAGGCGGTGCGTGGCTCGCCCCGACCGTCGCCGTGCTGACGCGCGCCGGCATCCCGGTCTGCGCGCACCTCGGGCTCACGCCGCAGTCGGTGTTCGCGCTCGGAGGCTACCGGGTGCAGGGGCGCACGCCGGAGGCGGCCGAACGCCTGATCGCCGACGCGCTGGCGCTGCAGGAAGCGGGCGCCACGATGCTGGTGCTCGAGATGGTGCCGGCGGCGCTCGCCGACGAAGTGACGCGACGACTGGCGATTCCGACGATCGGCATCGGCGCGGGCGCCGGCTGCTCGGGCCAGGTGCTGGTGCTGCACGACATGCTCGACGTCTACCCGGGACGCAAGCCGCGCTTCGTGCGCAACTTCATGGCCGGCGCGGGCAGCGTGCGCGGCGCGATCGAGGCGTATCGCGACGCGGTCAAGGCGCGCAGCTTCCCCGGCCCCGAGCACTGTTACTGAGTCCGGCACGCGTGCCGAAACAGCGAGGACGCCGATGGACTTCGTGATCCTGACCGGAGCGTCGCGAGGGCTGGGCGCGGCGCTGGCCGAGCAGCTGCTGTCGCCGTCGCGGCAGCTGGTCTGCATCGCCCGATCGCCGAACGAAGCGCTGGCGGCCCGAGCGCGCGCCAGCGGGGCGAAGCTCGACTACCAGCTGCACGACCTGTCCGACCCCGACGCCACCGCGCAGCTCGCACGCGCGCTCGGCCAGGCGCTGCGCGCGGCCACCGGCGTGACGCGCTTCGTGCTGATCAACAACGCCGGCGTGATCGAGCCGATCGGTCGCGTCGAGTCGCTGGCTGCCGCGCCGCTGGCTGCCGCGCTGCAGGTCAACCTCGCCAGCGCGATGCTGCTCACCGCCGGATTCCTCGCGGCGACCGAGTCGGCGGGCGCCGAGCGGCGCGTGCTGAACGTCTCGTCGGGCGCCGGGCGCTATCCGGTGGCCGGGTGGTCGGCCTACTGCAGCGCCAAGGCCGCGCTCGACATGTTCACGCGCTGCATCGCGGCCGAGCACGCCGGGCATCCGAACGCGCCGCGGGTCTGCTCGCTGGCGCCCGGCGTCATCGACACCGGCATGCAGGTGACGATCCGCGCCGCCGGCGAGGCCGACTTCCCGTCGGTGGAACGTTTCCGCAAGCTCAAGGCCGAAGGCGCGCTCGGCGCGCCGGCCGAGGTCGCCGCGCGCATCCTCGCGTACCTCGATCGCGACGACTTCGGCGAGCGCGAGATCGACGACATCCGCGAACGCTGAACGCGGCCGCGCCGGCCGCTCAATAGCCGGTGGCGGCTCCCGAAGGCGGCGGCGCGCCCGAAGTCCCGTCGCCGTCGCGCTCCCCGGCGAAACCCTGCAGCAGCGTGCGCGCCCCGCGCATCAGCACCGACACGTCGGTGCCGATCGCGACGAAGCGGCAACCGGCCGCGATCATCCTGCGCGCGAAGCCTTCGTCGGTGGCGAGGATGCCGCCGGCCTTGCCGCTGGCGACGATTCGCCGCATCGCGTCGTCGATCGCGGCCCGCACGGCCTCGTGCGCCGGATTGCCCAGGTGCCCCATCGACGCGGCGAGGTCGGACGGCCCGATGAACACGCCGTCGACGCCGTCGACCGCGGCAATCGCGTCGAGGTTCTCCAGGCCGCGCACCGTCTCGACCTGCACCAGCAGGCAGATCTCGGCGTCGGCGCGAGCCAGGTAGTCGGGAACGAGGTTGAAGCGCGACGCGCGCGCCAGCGCGCTGCCGACGCCGCGAATGCCGGCGGGCGGATAGCGGGTCGCGCGCACCAGCTGCCGCGCCTGCTTGGCAGTCTCGACCATCGGCACCAGCAGCGTCAACGCGCCGATGTCGAGCAATTGCTTGATCAGGTTCGGGTCGCCCGAGGGCGGTCGCACGACCGGGTGCGAGCGGTAGGCGGCGACCGACTGCAATTGCGCGAGCAGCGAGCGCAGGTCGTTCGGCGCGTGCTCGCCGTCGAGCAGCAGCCAGTCGTAGCCGACGCCGGCGCAGAGCTCGGCCGAGTACGGGTCGGCCAGCGCGACCCACAGGCCGAACAGCGGGCCCGGCTCGCGCAGCCGGCGCTTGAAGTGGTTGGTCGGGAGGTCCATCGGAAGCCTTCGGGAGCGGGAGCGGGAGTCAGGCGAAGCGGCAGCCGACCGAGCCGAGCGGCCCGAAGTCGGCGTGGACGACGTCGCCGTCGGCCAGCGCGCCGGCACCACGGGCGACGATAGCAGAAGGCGCGCGCGGGCGCGGCGCGCAGCAGGAAAAGCAAAAGCCCCTCGATCGAGGGGCTTGCCGGGCGTGCAGGCTCGCCGCACACGCGCCCCGGAAGGCGGGGCGCAGCGCGGGGGCGGGCCTACTTGATCTTGGTTTCCTTGTACGTCACGTGCTTGCGGGCGACGGGATCGAACTTCTTGATCTCCATCTTCTCGGGCATGGTCCGCTTGTTCTTCGTCGTCGTGTAGAAGTGGCCGGTTCCGGCCGACGACTCGAGCTTGATCTTGTCGCGCATGATGCTTTCCTCGAGGTTCGATGCCTGGACGTCAGGCCGCTTCGCCGCGGGCGCGCAGGTCGGCGAGCACCGCGTCGATGCCCTTCTTGTCGATCAGGCGCAGCGCCGCGTTGGTGATGCGCAGGCGCACCCAGCGGTTCTCGCTCTCGACCCAGAAGCGGCGGTACTGGAGGTTCGGCAGGAAGCGGCGCTTGGTCTTGTTGTTCGCGTGCGAAACGTTGTTGCCGACCATCGGCGCTTTTCCGGTGACTTGGCAGACTCGGGCCATGACGGGCTCCTGGGACTCTGGGGGCTCGCCCGGATCCGCCCGGGGCGGCGAAGTCCGGATTGCGAGCTCGATATTGCAGCAAAGCCTTGAATTATAGCGGTATTCGATCCGATCCCGCAAGCCGTGGCCCGGGTCGGTGGTCGGGACCGCGCAAGCGTTATAAGGGGAGGTCATCGCACCCGGAGCTCCCTGCATGAAGCGCCTCCTCTTCGCCGCCGCGCTCGCCGCGGCCACCGTTCCCGCCACGGCCGCCGACGTCGGCGTCTCGATCAGCGTGGGCCAGCCCGGCTTCTACGGCCGGATCGACATCGGGCAGTTCCCCCACCCGGCGGTGATCTATCCCGAGCCGGTGATCGTCCAGCCGGCGCCGATCGGGGCGATCCGCCGGCCGATCTACCTGCGCGTGCCGCCCGGCCACGCGAAGGACTGGCGCAGGTACTGCCAGCGGTACAACGCCTGCGGGCAGCCGGTGTATTTCGTCCAGGAGCGCTGGTACGACGAGGTCTACGCGCCGCGCTACCGGGAGGCCCGCCGCCCCGCGTACCGGCCGGGCGAGCCCCGGCACTACGACCGGCGCGAGCGCCCCGGCGCGCCGCGCCACGAGCCGCCCCGCAGGCACCGGGACTGACCAGGGGCTCCTAGAGCAGCCCGGCCTCGGCGAACGAGAAGCAGCGGTTGCCGGCCACGATCAGGTGGTCGAGCACCGGGACGTCGAGCTGCGACAGCGCCGCCTTCAGCGCCTGCGTCAGCATCCGGTCGGCCGCGCTAGGCTCAGCCACGCCGGACGGGTGGTTGTGCGCGAGGATCAGGGCGGCGCTGTTCAGTTCGAGCGCGCGCCGCGCCACTTCGCGCGGATAGACGGCGGTCTGCGTGAGCGTGCCGCGGAACATCTCCTCGGCGGCGATCAGCCGGTTCTGCGCGTCGAGGAAAAGGCCGGCGAAGATCTCGTGGCCGCGATCGCGCAGCCACAGCGCGAGGAAGTCGCGCACTGCGCCGGGCGAGGCGAGCACGTCGCGACTGCGCAGTTCCTCGCGCAGGCTGCGCCGCGCCAGCTCGACCGCCGCCTGCAACTGCGCGCGCCGCGCCGGGCCCAGGCCCGGGCTGCGCGCCGCGGCGCGGGCTTCCCCGCAGACCAGCGCGCGCAGCCCGCCGCACTCGGCCAGCAGCTCGCGGGCCAGCTCGACCGCGTGCTTGCCGGCGGTGCCGGTGCGCAACAGCACCGCGAGCAACTCGGCGTCGGACAGCGCGGCCGCGCCGCCGGCCAGCAGCCGCTCGCGCGGGCGCTGCTCGATCGGCCAGTCACGGATTCCCAATGCAAGTCCCCGGTCGGTGGCCGGGCGACGTCCGGGCGGCGGGCGAAGTCGGCCTAGAATGGCGGGCATGGCAAGCACTTCTTCGGCGACGACGCCGGCGACCGTGGCCGCCGGCTCTCATCTGACGCTTCACTACCGGATCAGTCTGGTCGAATCGGGCGAGGACGTCATTAGCACTTTCGGCGATCGCCCGGCGACCCTTCAGCTCGGGCTCGGCCAGCTGGCCGAGCCGCTGGAGCGATGCCTGCTCGGACTGGCCGAAGGAGCGCACGAGAGCTTCGAGCTCGCGCCCGAGCAGGCGTTCGGCCCGCGCAATCCCGCGCTGGTGCAGGCGCTGTCGCGCGCGGCCTTCGACGCGAACACCGGAGGCGACGCCGACTACCAGCCCGGCGATCCGGTCGAGTTTCCAGCGCCGGGAGGCGGGCGCTACGCGGGCGTGCTCAAGGCGCTCGACGAGCGCCAGGCGCTGTTCGATTTCAACCACCCGCTGGCCGGCCACCGGATCCGCTTCGAGGTCCGGATCCTGGGCATCCTCTAGGCACCGCATGGACGCGCTCCTCGCCCAACCCCGCGGCTTCTGCGCCGGCGTCGACCGCGCGATCGAGATCGTCGAGCGCGCGCTCGAGGTGTTCGGCCGGCCCGTCTACGTGCGCCACGAGATCGTGCACAACGAGCACGTCGTCCGCGAGCTGCGCGACAAGGGCGCGGTCTTCGTCGACGAGCTCGACCAGGTGCCCGACGGCGCGGTCGTGATCTTCTCGGCGCACGGCGTCTCGCGCGCGGTGCGCGCCGAGGCCGATCGCCGCGGCCTGCGGGTGTTCGACGCGACCTGCCCGCTGGTGACCAAGGTTCACATCGAGGTCGCGAAGATGCGCCGCGACGGGCGCGAACTGGTCATGATCGGCCACGCCGGCCACCCCGAGGTCGAAGGCACGATGGGGCAGGCCGACGACGGCATCTACCTCGTCGAGACCGTCGACGACGTGGCGCGGCTGCAGGTGCGCGATCCGCAACGCCTCGCCTACGTCACGCAGACCACGCTGTCGGTCGACGACTGCCGCGGGATCATCGCGGCGCTGAAGGCGCGCTTTCCGGCGATCGCCGAGCCGAAGAAGCAGGACATCTGCTACGCGACGCAGAACCGGCAGGACGCGGTCAAGGCGATGGCGCCGCAGTGCGACCTGGTGCTGGTGATCGGCTCGCCGACCAGCTCGAACAGCAACCGCCTGCGCGAGGTCGCCGAGAAGATGGGCTGCGAGGCGCGGATGATCGGCTCGGCCGCCGAGCTCGACCCGGCGTGGCTGGCGGGCAAGCGCCGCGTCGGGGTCACCGCCGGCGCGTCCGCGCCCGAGCGGCTGGTCGAGGAGTTGCTCGCGCGGCTGAAGGCGCTCGGTGTCGACGGCGTCCACGCGCTGGAAGGCGTGCGCGAGAACATGACGTTCCCGCTGCCGAAGGGGCTGGCGCGACCGAAGGACGCCGCGCCGTCTTCCCCCGCGAAATGAGGAAGGGGCCAGCCGCTTGCGCCGCTGGCCCCCTGGCTATCGTGGTGCCGATGGACGGACTCGAACTGTCGACCTTCGCATTACGAATGCGCTGCTCTACCAACTGAGCTACACCGGCATTCCGCGCCGTCCGCCGGAAGCGGGCGACGCGGCAAGCCGACGATTATAGCAGCGCCGGGTCCAGCGCGGCCAGCGTCGCGTCCACCGTCGGCCAGCGCAGCCGGCAGCGCAGCTCGCGCTTCAGGCGCCGGTTCGCCAGCCGCCGCGACTCGCTCATGAACGACAGCATCGCCGGGCTCACCTGCTTCGTGACGTCCTCGCGCGACAGCCGCGGCGGCCGCGGCAGCCCCAGCGCGTCGGCGACCTTGTCGAAATACGCGCCCATCTTCAGGTCGGTGTCGTCGACCGCGTGATAGACGCGCCCCGGCCGGCCGCGGAACAGCGCGAGCCACGCCGCCCGCGCGAGGTCGTCGGCATGGACGTGGTTCGTCCAGACGTCCTCGGCGTCGGCGAGCGCGGGCGTGCGCCGGCGCAGCCGCTCGGTCGGCAGGCGGTCCTGCGCGTAGATGCCCGGGGCGCGCAGGATCGACACGCGCGCCGCGCCGCGCGCAGTCAGCGCGCGCATCCTGCGCTCGGCGGCGACCCGGCGGATCGCCCGGGCACTGGCGGGCGCGACCGGACGCGTCTCGTCGAAGGCCGCGCCACCGCAGTCGCCGTAGACGCCGGTGGTGCTGACGTAGGCCCAGCGCGCCGGCATGCCGCCGCGGCGGCGCCTGCGCAGCGCGGGGGCGCTGGCGGCGATCAGGTGCGCGCTGCGCGGGTCGTCGTCGCCGCTGGGCGGCGGCGGAGCGAGGTCGATCGTCCAGCCGGTGAACGGCGCCAGGCGGCGCAGCGTGCGCCGGTCGTCGAGGTCGGCGCCAAGGGCGCGCGCGCCGAGCGCGCGCGCGGCCGCCTGCTGTTCGGGCCGGCGCGTGATCGCGACCGCGGCGAGCGTGTCGCGCAGCCGCGGCGCGAGCTGGCGCAGCAGGCGCATGCCGACGTCGCCGCAGCCGACGACCAGCAGGCGCGCGCGCCGGAATCGCCTGGGAAGCGAACGCGGCACGGCGCAACGCGGCACGGCGCGCGAGGGAAGGCGGGATCTCGTCTGCATCAAGGGCGCGCTCCGGGCAGCGGGCCATAATAGCCGCTTTGCGCGACCGCCCCCGGCCAGCCATGAGCTTCAAGGTCACCGTCACTCCCAGCGGAAAGCAGTTCGACGTCGACGACGACGAGTCCATCCTCGAAGCCGCGCTGCGGCAGGGCGTCGTGCTGCCCTACGGCTGCCGCAACGGCGCCTGCGGCTCGTGCAAGGCGCGCGTCGTCGACGGCCGGATCGAGCAGGGGCCGCACGCCGACAAGGCCCTGGCGGCCGACGAGGCGGCGCGCGGGTACGCGCTGCTGTGCTGCTCGCACGCGAAGTCCGACCTCGCGCTCGAATGCCGGGTCGTCGCGGCCGCCGGCGACGTTCCGATCCGCAAGATGCCGTGCCGGATCGCGTCGATCGAGTTCCTCGCCCCCGACGTGGCGGCGCTGAAGCTGCAGTTGCCGGCCAACGAGCGGCTGCAGTACCTGGCCGGCCAGTACGTCGAGCTGCTGCTGAAGGACGGCTCGCGGCGCAGCTACTCGATGGCCTGCGCGCCGCACCTGGCCGAGCAGCTCGAATTGCACGTGCGCCACATGCCGGGCGGGCGCTTCACCGATGCGCTGTTCGGCGCCAGGCAGCCGGCGATCAAGGAACGCGACATCCTGCGCTTCGAGGGGCCGATGGGCACCTTCTTCCTGCGCGAGGACAGCGAGCGCCCGATCGTGCTGCTGGCCAGCGGCACCGGTTTCGCGCCGATCAAGGCGATCGTCGAGCATGCGCGGCACAAGGGCATCGCGCGGCCCATGACGCTGTACTGGGGCGGACGCCGACCGCGCGACCTGTACCTGAACGCGCTGTGCGAGCGGTGGGTGCGCGAGATCGCCGGCTTCCGCTACGTTCCGGTGGTGTCCGACGCGCTGCCCGAGGACCACTGGCAGGGCCGAACCGGCTTCGTGCATCGTGCGGTGATGGTCGACTGCCCGGATCTGTCGGGCCACCAGGTTTACGCCTGCGGGGCGCCGGTCGTCGTCGACGCCGCGCGGCGCGATTTCACTTCGCAGTGCGGGCTGCCGGAGGCCGAGTTCTTCGCGGACTCGTTCACGTCGGCGGCCGACCTGGCGAACGCGGGGTAGCGGCGGAGGCGGGCGGTACCCGCGCATGCAGCGCGCGCGGATCAGCCGGCCGGTGCTTCGCCGAGATACGCGGCGCGCACGCGCGCGTCGCCGAGCATCGCCCGCGCCTCGCCCGACATCGTCACCAGGCCCGAGTCCATCACGTACGCGCGCGACGCCGCTTCGAGCGCGAGCCGCGCATTCTGCTCGACCAGCAGGATCGTCGTTCCCTGCGCCGCCACGCTGCGAACGACCTCGAAGACCTTCTCGACCATGATCGGCGACAGGCCCATCGACGGCTCGTCGAGCAGCAGCAGCTTCGGCTCGCTCATCAGCGCGCGCGCCATCGCCAGCATCTGCTGCTCGCCGCCGGACTTCGTGCCGGCCTGCTGGTCGGCGCGCTCCTTCAGGCGCGGGAAGGTCTCGAACATGCGGTCGATGTCGCGGCGCACGCCGGCGGCGTCGCGACGCGTGTAGGCGCCCATCATCAGGTTCTCGACGATCGTCATCCGCGCAAACACGCCGCGGCCTTCGGGCACCATCGCCAACCCGCGCGACACCAGCTCGTGCGACCCCACGCCCCGGATCGATCGCCCCTGGTACGATACCTCGCCCGAAACCCACTGCTGCGTGCCGGTGATCGCCTTCAGCGTGGTGGTCTTGCCGGCGCCGTTGGCGCCGATCAACGCGACCAGCTCGCCTTCGTGAACCTCGAGGTCGATCCCCTTGACCGCCTGGATGCCGCCGTAGGCGACCTGCAGGCCCGAGATGTCGAGGATCGGGGTCGTCATGTCGGGTCGGCCGCGGGGGTCAGTGGGCGGCGCTGGCGCCGAGATAGGCTTCGATCACCGCCGGATCGCGCTGGACCTGCGCCGGCGTGCCCTCGGCGATGACCTTGCCGTAGTCGAGCACGGTGACGCGGTCGCACAGCCCCATGACCAGCTTCACGTCGTGCTCGATCAGCAGGATCGTGCGGCCGTCGTCGCGGATGTGCGAGAGCAGGTCACGCAGCGTGAGCTTCTCGGTCGCGTTCATTCCCGCCGCCGGCTCGTCGAGCGCCAGCAACTTCGGATCGGTGGCGAGTGCGCGCGCGATCTCCAGGCGCCGCTGGTCGCCGTACGACAGCGTGCGGGCCTGGAAGTCGGCGTAGCGCGCGATGCCGACGTAGTCGAGCAGTTCTCGCGCGCGGCGCCGGATGTCGGCCTCCTCGCGCCGCTCGCCGGCCGTCTTGAACACCGCGCCGAACACGCCGGAGCGCGTGCGCACGTGCCGGCCGACCATGACGTTCTCGAGCGCGGTCATGTCACCGAACAGGCGGATGTTCTGGAAGGTGCGCGCGATGCCGGCCTCGGCAACCTTGTGCACGGCGCTCGGCTCGTATCGCGTCCCGTCGAGCACGAAGCTGCCCGAGTCGGGCCTGTACAGCCCCGTGATGACGTTGAAGAAGGTCGTCTTGCCGGCTCCGTTGGGGCCGATCAGCCCGTAGATCTGTCCGGGCTCGATCTCGAGGCCGACGTCGGAGAGCGCCTGAAGCCCGCCGAAGCGCTTGTTGACGCCACTCACCGACAACAGTGCCCGGCTCGCCGTCATCGCCGCTCAGGCTCCCGAAGCCGGCGCCGTGCCGGCGGCGGATGCCGCGGCCTTGCGCCGCGCGGCGTTGATGCCGTGTTTCGGCGCCGGCCAAAGTCCGGTGGGCCGGTACAGCATGATCAGCACCAGCGACAGGCCGAACAGCAGCATCCGCAGCGCCTCGGGCGCAACCACCTCATGGCCGAAGAGAGCCAGCTGCGCGGGACGCGCGACCTCGCGAAGCGTCTCGGGGATCGCGTAGAGCAGGACCGCGCCGAGGACGACGCCCGGCACGTGCCCCATCCCGCCCAGCACGACCATCGCGACGATCACGATCGACTCCATCAGGATGAAGCTCTCGGGCGACACGAATCCCTGGAACGACGCGAACATCGCGCCCGACACGCCGCCGAACGACGCGCCCATCGCGAACGCGAGCAGCTTGACGTTGCGCGTGTTGATCCCCATCGCCTTGGCGGCGATCTCGTCCTCGCGGATCGCCATCCACGCGCGGCCGATCCGCGAGTCCTGGAGACGGATCGACACCAGGATC
>JAMLIR010000011.1 GCA_023954045.1 Burkholderiaceae bacterium
ATACCGCACCGATTCGCCGGTGCCGATCTCGCTGCACTGTTCGGTCACGCGGTAGCGGCCCTTGGCGAGCTGCCGCACCTCGTCGAACACGCAGTCCTCGCGCGCAGCGTTGAGGCCCTTCCGGTGCAGCAGCGCGAGCGTCGCATTCGATGCCTCGCCGCAGGTCGTGTCGCTGGCGACGTAGAAGCCCCTCCGCAACGTCAGCTCGGCCGCGCTCGGCGGCCTATCGGTGGACGCGGCCGGCGTGGCGAGCGGCCCGTCGGCGCGAACACTGAAGCCTGCAACGGCGAGACACAGCCAGAATGCACGAGGAAGGCCGGGCATGCGTGAAGACCTCAGGACGATCGGCTAGGGGCGAAGCGCCGAACCGGCGTCGTCGCTAGGTGTCGGGGTTCGAGGCGCTGCTGCGCGCCATCAAGGCCACCGCCTGCGCTTGCCGGTGTGTACCGGTCTTGGAGAGGATGCGCTTGAGATGGGTGCGGACCGTGGCGAGGCCGACGCCCATCTGCACTGCGATGTCCTCGAGCGATCCGCCCCGCACGAGGGCGGTAGCGACGGCACCTTCGGTGGGCGTCAGGCCGAAGAGTTCGCGCAAACGTTCCACCGCGACGGGCGTTTCGGGGTCCAGAACGAAGAGCAGCGCGCACGGGCGTTCGTCTCCGAACCGGTTTGCGGACGGGCGCAGGGGAGAGACCTCGATCGCCAGCGGCAGGCGATGCGTACGCGGGACCGAGAGGGCCGCTGCGGACCAGGACGCCCTGCCGCGTGCAGTGCTCAGCGCGGCGTCGACGAGCGACAGCAACCGGTTCTGGAGCGCGGCGGGCCGCAGGACCAGGCATCCGCCGACGACGCCGAGTTCCGTGTTCTCGCGCAGCATGCGTTCCGCCACCGCGCTCGCGCGGACGATCCGGCAGGAGCCGTCGACGACGAGGGCGCCCGCGTCGAGACGGTCGAGCGCCTCCAGTGCGGCCGCATTGCTGCGGGAGGCCGCGGCGAGTCGCTGCCCGAGTCGCAGTGCTCGCTGCAGATGAGGCAGCAGAGCGCTCGCCAGACGTCGCTCCGCGCGCGTGTAGGCGCCGGCACGACGTGAACGATGGATCCCCAGGACGCCGACAGCGCCCTCGGCGGCTGGAAACACCGCACCCAGCAGATGATGGATGGCGAGGTGACGCAGCCACTCCTGGTAGAAGCCGCTGCGCTCCTGCTCTTCGGGCGTCACCAGGTCCTCGTCGGTGATCACGCGCGACATCCCGCAGGCGACCGAGCGTTCGACCCAGAGATCCCTGCGGTGCCACTCGTCGGCCCACGCCCGCTGTCGTTCGGAGACGACGAGGTTGTCGGTGCACTCGAGCAGGCTCACACGGGCATCGTCATGGTGCAACTTCACGACGGCGCTTTCGGATCCGAGCACCTGGGCGATCCGGGTCGCCGTTCCCGGCCAAAGGGTCTCGTCGAGCGCGGCGTCGTAGAGATGCCCGATCAGTCGCGAGAGCCGGGCTTCGTCGAAGTCTGTTGGCTGCACGTCGTGTCAAATGCCTCGGATGCGCCCCGGATGCCCCGCGCATCCGGATCGGGCCGGATTGATTCTGCCTGAAGACACTCGGGCCGGGACACCGTGCCTTGTCCCCTGTTTGAGGGACGACGTCGGCCCCGGCGCCAGGTTAGCTTCGCGCCGGTGCGCCCCACGCGTGGAGACTCGGGATCCCGGACGGACGGGGCCGCGGCCGACGCCTGACCGACCGTGTGCCGGGCACGGACAGGCCAGGCGACGATCCGTCGGAGTGTCGGGCGAAGGCATCGTCCGGGCGCAGCGGCCGCCGGGGAGATCGCGATCGCCGCGACGATCGAACGAAGGAGAAGCATTCAATGATCCGCAGGTTACTTCCGATCCTTTCGGTGTGTTCACTCTTGCTTGCCGGGGGCGTCCATGCCCAGCAGCCGTCGTTCGACATCGTCGGACTGAAGCTCGGCATGACCGAACGTGAGGTGGTCAGCGCCATCAGGGCCTACAACGGCGCCCTGAAGATCACTTCGGTGCAGAGTGCCTTCCCGTACTCCGACGGCGTCCAGCAGTTCCAGACCGATGCCTTCCTGTCGCGCATCGTGGCGGGTTCGGGAGCCTCGACCGGGCCGGAACTGGTCGTCTACTTCACTCCGCCGCCCAAGGGAGGGAGGGTCTGGGCAATCGAGCGCGACGAACGGATCAACGGGAACCCGCCCACGTTGCAGCAGTACGTGGCGGCACTCGGGCAGAAATACGGGGCACCGACCGCGGTTTCCCCTGGGGGCGCGCATCTCGCCTGGGATTTCCCGGCGGGGCGGCCGAACTGCATCGTGCGGCCACCGGATCGGGCCGGATTTCCGGCGTTCCGGCCCAGCGGCCGAGAGGACCTCGGCTTCCTGCTCGACCTCTGGCGACAGCGCAAGCTCGTGCCTGCCGACCTGACCACCTGCGCGTCGCGCCTGCACTACGTGCTCGGCTCGAACGGCGGGGTCATCAGCAACTACTACGCGGTGCTGATCGACGTGCCCGCGTATGCGACCTCGAACGAGGCCGCGAATCGCGAGGTGCAGGCGCGGGAAGATGCTGCGCGCAAGCTGCGCGAGAGCAAGGGGAGGGCGCCGAAGCTCTGATCGGGCCGGCTTCCGCCATGCTGCCTGCACCCGAGGACGATCGCGGGAAGCGACGCGATCACGTCCATGATTCGAAGCGCTCGTCGTCGGTCGGGCGGTCCCGCCGGGGTCAGCCAGCGCTCTCCCAACCGCCGCCGCGGCACCGCCGATGAACGACCGGTACTGCATCGCCCTCGATCGCCAGCAAGTGCAGCCATCCGTGGTCAACGAGCCGGCGCACCGTCTCGTGGGCAGCGAGCACCTCGTCGATCGCCTCGCGCGGGGCTTCGACGAAGACCGACAGCCGCCGCGGCGTGTGGCGCAGCCGCTCGCCATCGTGCACCGATTGCCATGGCAGCCCGATTCGCAGGTCGCCGCCGTTGCCTTCGAACACGCCGATGCCGCCGCCGACCACGTTGTGCAGCAGCTTGTTGCCGGCGCCCTGGCGCTGCGGATCGACGCTCGAAGCGAGGTACTGCAGGTTGATCCAGTGCGCGACGACGACCGGCGCGGTCAGGATGAGCGTCAGCACGCTGCGGTCGGCATCGAGCCGATGGTCGTAGTCGTGCAGGAAGACGCGGCCGCCGAGGTTCGCGCCCCGCGTGCGCGCGCGTGGGGCGGCGACGAATGCGGCGTTGTCGGCCAGCGCCCATTCCGGGCGCGTCTCGGCCCAGTGCGCGGCGCGCTCGCGCAGGCGGGTCAGCAGCGCCGGTGCCGGCAGCGCGGGCAGGCCGAGGCCCGGGGCGCGCTCGGCGCGCGCCGCGTCGCCGGCCCGGGCGAGCGCACTGCGCAGCGCCCCCAGCGCGCCGGCATGTGACGGCGGCAGCACGTCGGTGTCGAACAACCGGACTTCGTCGGTGGTGGTGTTGTGCAGACCGGCGAGAAACCAGGTGCCGTCCGGGATCGCGAGGCCTTGCGCAGCCAGCGCCTTGCGCACTGCAGGGTCGTTCAGCAGCGCGGCCAGCGCACGGGCGTTGACCTCGCCGCTGCGGCCGCCGCAGGCGCCGCAGTCCAGTCCGGCGGCATGCGCGTTGTTCGCGCTCTGCCCGCCGTGGCCGCACAGCAGAACGAGCGGCGCGAAGCCCTCGACGAGCCCCATCGCGCGCAGGATGCCGGCCGCCAGCCCTGCGCCCGCCTCGGCATCGAGCGCCAGCCGCGGGCGAAGCGCGCATGCCTCGTCGCGCTCGAGGCCGGCCTGCGACCAGTCCGGTTCGGCGTCGGTCCGCGGCAGGCTCGCGCGCAGCAGCGATCCGGCATAGAGCACGCCGCACGCCTCGACGAACGAGAACCCAGTCGCCGGCGTGCCGCGCCAGCCGTCCCACGACGCGGCTGCGGCGAGCCGACCGCGTCGGCGTCCGGCCAGTGCTTGCGAAAGAGAGCGCTCCTCGGGTTCCTCGTCGACCGTGAGCGCAGGTGCGAGCAGCCCCGGCAGCTGCGGCTGGCGCCACCCGGTCCCGAGCGGCCGATGGGCGATCGGCAGCCCGAAGAAGCCGGCGAAGCCGCGCGTGGCAATCGTCGGGTCGGCGCCTTCGAGCGCGCGACGCAAGACTTCGCTGCGCACGTCGATGCAGAACACCGCCTGCACGGTCGGCGCCACCGGCGCGCGTGCGCTGGGGCGCGACATCGCCGCAATCACCTCGGCCTGCAGCTGCCCCTCCTGCGCCTGCATCCGCTGCCAGCCGGCATGCTGGCGCGCGCGCTCGGCGGTGATCGCCGCTTCGATGCCGACCCACCCCTGCGCCCATTCGCGCACCGTGGCCGCGGGCAAGGCGTCGGCGAGCAGCGCGTCCCAGCAGGCGCGGATCGCGAGCAACTCGGTGAGTCGCGCGTCGTCGCCGCCGGCCAGCCGCGCCTGCCAGCGCGGCCACGCGCAGGCGGCGGCCCACCCGTTGAGGTCGAGCACCCATGCCGTCAGGCATGCCACGTGGCCGTCGGCCGGCACGCCGAGGCGTGCGAGCGCATGGCCGATCGCGGTCATCGCGTCGTCGTCCAGCCGGGCGATCGCCGCCAGTGCCGCCCGTCGCCCCTGCGGCCAGTCGAGCCCGCGGTCGGCCGCCAGGCGCGCGAGCCAGCTGCGGTACAGGCCGCCGTCCTCGCCGTCCACCGGCATGTGCCAGCGCGCCTGGCCCGCATCGAAGTGCGCCGCGCAGTGCCGGCTGATCTGGTGCACGACAGTGTCGCGCCGCCCGGCGAGATCGGCCAGCAAGGCGCGCCGCTGCACGGCCGCATCCGGCAGCAGCCGCATCCCTGCCAGCACGCCGACCGCGGCCGCGGCCTCCTCGATCGGACGGTCGATCCAGCCCCAGTGCGGGTTGACGGCGATGAAGCGGTCGAGCGGCCAGCTCGGCGCGATGCGGTCGCAGGCCTGGGCCACGGCGTCGGCGAGCGCGTGGGCCTGGTGGTCGACGACGGAAAGCGGGGCGTTCATCAGCGGACTCCGGCGAGGGGGGACGTCAGGGATCGCGCGGGTGCAGGGCCATCGGGCACCGGCCAGCGGGCGAGCAGCGCGCGGCTGACCGGCTCGTCGAGGTAGAAGCCTCCGTAGGCCCACGGATAGAGCCGCCGCACGGCGGGCCAGGCAGGCCGGAGCGCGATCGCCGCCTGCGTGGCGAACAGCGTCGCCATCGCCACCGCGACGATCGTCACCAACGCCAGCGGCACGTCGAACGCGGCCGGCACGACGAGCCGCGACGCGACCGCGTGCGCGACGAACCAGCCGAGCGCCACCGCCAGCGTGCCGACGATCCTGCCCGAGGCAGCGAGCGGCACGAGCGCGAGACCCAGCACCGCGCCGGCCAGCCCGGCCGACGGCGTTGACAGCGCGCCGCTCGCGACACCGGCGCCGACGATCACGGCCGGCACGACGAGCGCCGCGGCCACCCGGCGCCCGGCCAGGGGGGCGGCCGGCCCGGCCAGGCGCAGCGCCTGCTGCCGCTGCACGGCGCCGCCGGCGGCGAGGAACGCGTGCGCCTTGTACAGCGAATGCGCGACCAGGTGCAGCAGCGCCATCGCCGGCAGCCCGAGCGCCACCTGCAGCAGCATGAAGCCCATCTGCGCCACGGTCGACCAGGCCAGCGCGACCTTGATGCTGATGCGCGTGCCCATCACCAGCGTGGCGACGACCACGGACACCGTGGCGACGGCAGCCAGGAGCCCGAGCGCCGCCGGCGCCTGCGCCAGCAGCGGCGATACGCGCGCCAGCACCAGGCCGCCCAGGTTGACGACACCGGCGTGCAGCAGCGCCGACACCGGCGTCGGCGCCTCCATCACCTGGATCAGCCATCCGTGGAGCGGCACCTGCGCGCACTTCAGTGCCGCGGTGACGACGAGCAGCGCGAGTCCCGCCTGCGCCAGCGGCGGCACGCCGTGCCCCGCCGCAGCAGCCAGCACCGACTCCAGCGACAGCGTGCCGTAGGCGGCGCCGAGCAGCGCCACGGCGCCCACCAGCGACGCATCGGCCGCGCGAGCGGACAGGAACTTCTTGTGCGCGGCCAGCCGCGCCGCCGGCCGGTCGGGGTAGAAGCGAAGCAACCGGTGCAGCGTCAGGCTGGTGCCGATCCACGCCCCGGCCAGCAGAAGCAGATGGTCGGCCGCGAGCACCAGGGACACCGCAGCCAGCGTCAGCGAAAGCAGGCGCAGGTAGCGGCGCTCGTGCGCCTCGCCCTGCAGATAGCGATGCGAGAAGCACACGATGACCCAGCCGACGAAACCGACCAGCAGCGCGACGACCGCGCCGACGGTGTCCAGCCGCAGCCCGAAGCCGGCGAGCGGTCCGGTGGCCAGCACCGCCACCAGTGCCGCCGAGGCGGCGATCGTCGCACCGAGGGCGCCCGCTTCGGCCCGCCGCCAGGCGGCATCGCGGCTGCCCGCACCGGCCCCTGCGGCGGCCAGCCCATGCAGCAGGACAGGAACGGCGGGGAGGAAGAGAAGCACAAGGGGTATGAGGGGAAGGGTCGAGGTGTTCATGGCCGCGATGGTGACGACTGGGGGATCATCTGTAAAATTCAATGTTCTGCACGATTCATTCTCTTTAACAGAACATGGCACGCCTGAACTACCACCACCTGCATTGCTTCTGGGCCGTCGCGAAGGAGGGTCACCTGACGCGCGCGGCCGAGCGTCTGCACGTCTCGCCGTCTGCCTTGTCGACGCAGATCCGCCAGCTCGAGGACGCGCTCGGCCAGCCGTTGTTCGAGCGCCGGGCGCGCACGCTGAAGCTGACCGAGGCGGGTCGGGTGGCGCTCGGCTACGCCGAATCGATCTTTGCCAGCGGAACCGAGCTGATGTCGGTGCTGCGCGGGGGACAGCGTGCACAGCGGCAGGTGCTGCGCATCGGCGCGGTGGCTACGCTGTCGCGCAACTTCCAGGAGAGTTTCCTCGCGCCGATGCTCGGCCGCGACGACGTCGAACTCGTGCTGCAGTCGGGCGGCCTCGCCGACTTGCTGACGCGACTGCGCGTGCACACGCTGGACCTGGTGCTGTCGAACAAGCGCGTGCACGGCAGCGCGGACGAGCCGTGGCGCTGCCGGCGCATCGCGCACCAGCCGGTGAGCCTGGTCGGCCGGCCGTGGAAGCGTCGGCGGGCGTTTCGCTTTCCGGAGGATCTCGCCGCGCTGCCGCTATTGCTGCCGGGCCGCGACAGCGAGATCCGCGCCGGCTTCGACCTGCTGTGCGAGCAGCTCGGTGTGCGCTACACGCTGAAGGCCGAGGTCGACGACATGGCGCTGCTGCGCCTGCTCGCACGCGACGCCGGTGCCATCGCGCTCGTGCCCAGCGTCGTCGTGCGCGACGAGCTGAAGAACGGCGTGCTCGTCGAGCACGCGGTCGTGCCCGACCTGGTCGAGAACTTCTACGCGATCTCGGTGCCGCGCCACTTCGCGCCGCCGCTGCTGCGCGAGCTGCTCGCGCGGCCGGAGTCCGCGGTGCTCGGCGCGGGCTGACCTGACGAACCTGCCGAAGCGCGACTGGCGATCCGCGCCGCCTCGGCGATCAGCGACGCACCACCCGCACCACGTGCTCCGATTCGGCGTCGCGCGACGGCTCGTGCGGCGTCGCACAGCCTCCGCAGGCGCCGCAGCCGTCGGCGACCTGCGGTGGGCGACGCAGCACGACCCTTCGCAGCCAGTTCCGTGCGGACGTGGGCATGAACGTCCAGACGGCGTAGATCCCGCACGCGACGACGAGGACGGCGACGATCGATTCCTGCATGCTCATCCTCCCAGCCAAACGGCGACGCGGTAGGTGACGAAGGCCGCCACGTACGCCAGCACGAAGAGGTAGACCAGCATCGCGAGCGGGTAGCGCCACGAGTTGGTCTCGCGCCGTACGACCGCAAGCGTGCTGAGGCACTGCGGTGCGAACACGTACCATGCCAGCATCGCATACGCGGTGGCGAGCGACCAGCTGTGCGCGAGCACCGGCGCGAGTTGCTCGGCCACGTTCTCGTCGGCGGCGGACAGCGCATAAACGGTGCCGAGCGCGCCGACGGCCACCTCGCGCGCAGCCATGCCGGGCACCAGCGCGATCGCGATCTGCCAGTTGAATCCGATCGGCGCCACGAGCGGCTGCAGCGCCTGGCCGAGCTGCCCGGCGAGGCTGTAGCGGATGGCCTGCTCGGTCGCACCATCCGGCGGCGCGGGCCACGTCGACAGGAACCACAGCAGCACCATCAGCGCGAAGATGATCGTGCCGACGCGGCGCAGGAAGACGCGCGCCCGTTCCCACAAGCCGAGCACGAGGTTGCGCACCCCCGGCACTCGGTAGGGCGGCAACTCGAGCATCAGCGGCTGGTAGCCGCTCTTGAGCCAGACGCGCTTGAAAACCCAGGCCACCGCCATCGCGCTGGCCACCCCGGCGACGTACAGCGCGAACAGGGTCAGCCCACGCAGGCCGACCGGCCCGAAGGCCCGGTCCGGAACGAAGGCACCGATCAGCAGCGCATAGACCGGCAGCCGCGCCGAACAGGTCATCAGCGGGGCGATCATGATGGTGGCCAGCCGGTCGCGCCAGTTGGCGATCGTGCGCGTGGCCATGATGCCCGGCACCGCACAGGCGAAGCTCGACAGCAGCGGAATGAACGCGCGCCCCGACAGGCCGACACGGCCCATCACGTTGTCCAGCAGGAACGCCGCACGCGGCAGGTAGCCCGAGTCCTCGAGCAGCAGGATGAACAGGAAGAGGATCAGGATCTGCGGCAGGAACACCAGCACGCTGCCCGCGCCGGCGATCACGCCGTCCACCAGCAGGCTGCGCAGGGGGCCTTCGGCCATGTGCTGCGACAGCCACTCGCCCATCGCGCCCATGCCTGCCTTGATGGCATCCATCGGCCACTGAGCCCACGCGAAGACCGCCTGGAACACGACGAACAGGATGGCGGCCAGGATGATCAGCCCCCAGACCGGATGCATTGCCCAGCGGTCCAGTCCCGGCTGGAAGCGGCGTGCCCGCAGTGCCGTCGGCGCCGCGTCGGCGAGGATGCCGCGCACCTCGGCGAGCAGGTCGGCCGGGTCGGTTCTGGCGGCGTCGGCGGAGGCGGCGGGCGCGGAAGCGGCCGGAACCCCCGGAGCAACCGGCAGCGTCGGCAGCATGCGCTGCAACTGGGCCAGCAACCCGGCGTGTCCGTCGTGCCTGACGGCCACCGTCGGGACCACCGGGCAGCCCAGCCGCCTCGACAACCTGCCGACGTCGATGTCCAGGCCGAGCGCGCGGGCCTCGTCGGCCATGTTCAGCGCCACCAGCATCGGCTGGCCGCGTCGCGCGAGTTCGAGTACCAGGCGCAGGTTCATGCGCAGGTTCGTGGCGTCGACGACGGCGACGATCAGTGCCGGCGCTGCCTCGCCTTCGCGGCGACCCTCGATCACCTCCAGCGTGACCTGCTCGTCGGCCGTGGTCGGCGTCAGGCTGTAGGTGCCCGGCAGGTCGATGATCTGCAGGGCGTGGCCGTCGCGAAGGCGTGCCACCCCCTCCTTGCGCTCCACGGTGACGCCGGCGTAGTTGGCCACCTTCTGGCGCGCGCCGGTCAGCAGGTTGAACAGCGCGGTCTTGCCGCAGTTCGGGTTGCCGACCAGGGCGATGCGGGGCAGGGCGCGCGAGGCGGGGTTCACGTCGCTTCCTGGTTCGGCTCGGCGTGCGGCTCGATCAGGACGCAGCGCGCCTCGACGAGCCGCAGTGCGAACATCGTCTCGCCCACGCGCACCGCCAGAGGCTCGCGCCCGCCCGGACCCTTCTGGACGACTTCCACCGGTTCGCCCGGCAGGAAACCGAGTTCTGCCAGTCGATCGACGACGGCCGGGTCGACGCCGTCGCGACACAGGCCCGACACGAGCGCCTGTGCGCCCGGCGGGAGCTCGGCCAGCGAAGTCGGGGTGCCCGTCACGGTGAGAATGGGTGCGGTGAATTCGCGCCAGGGCGCAAATGCGAATAGTTCGTACTCATTGTACATTGTCGGTACGCAGACGATCGGCCGGTCGCACGGACGAGTCGCTCGCCGGCGCTTGGTGGCTGGGCTGGTCGTGGCTGGACCCGGCGATCGGAATCGTCGGTGCCGCAGTGGTGGCTGTCCGGGCCAGGGGCCTCATCGGGGACACCGGCAAGGTGCTGCTGGACCGGGAAATGGACGCTCCCGTCGTGGAGGAGATCCGCGAGGTCATTGCCGAGCGGGGCGCCGACAGCGAGACGATGATCGCGGACCTGCACGTCTGGCGCGTCGGCAAGGGCTCGTATTCGTGCGCGCTGAGCCTCGTCACGCACGACGAAGGGCTGACGCCGAAGCAGGTGCGCGAGTGGCTGTCGGTGCACGAGGAGATCGTGCACTCGACCATCGAGATCAATCGCTGCCCCGCGGAGCGGGAATAGGGCGAAGCCGCCCGCTCGTCAACGCCCCGAAACGGCCTTGGACACGAAATCGGCGACCGCCTCGATCTGCTGGTCGCTCAACTGGCCGGCAAACCTCGGCATCACGCCGATTCCGGTACGCACCACTTCGAGAACGCGCGCCTTGTCCGGCTTCAGCTCGTCCAGCGACGGGCCGATCGTGCCGGTCGCGCCTGCCGCCTCGAGCGTGTGACACAAGGCGCAGGGCGGCTGGGCGGCCTCGGTGAAGACCTTGCGGCCGAGCTCGTCGGCAAATGCAGCCAGGGGCAGGGCCAGCCCGAGGGCCAGCCCTGCGGCGTGGAGCCTCGTCACGCTACGGTCACCGCGACGGCGTGGTCGCGCCAGCCGTTGTGCGCGTAGCCGCGCTCGTTTTCGACGCGCAGCTCCGGCTGCACCGTGCCGTCGATCGCGATCGCCCGGCTGGTGATCAGGTGAGAGCCGGGCGCGAGGTTCACCTCGGCCACGAAGTGCCGCCAGGCGTGCTTGCCCATGTGTGGTCCGATGAACTCCGCCGCACGCCAGGATTTCCCGCCGTCCACCGAAACCTCGACCCCCTTGACCGGGCTGCCGCCGGTGAAGGCCACGCCGTGCACCTGCAGCGTGCCGGCGCGAAGCGATTCGCCGCCCGACGGCGAGGTCACGAAGGACTTCAGGTTCATCTGCCACATCGACGGTTGCGTCGCGTCGCCCTTCTTGCCGATGTCCCGGACACGGTATCCGGACTGCTGGATGTTCGCGGGCGTTTCCGTCGGCGTGAACGCCACGCGCTTGACGTACTTGATGTTGTTGACGCCGTAGTAGCCCGGGATGATCAGCCGCAGCGGGCCGCCGTGCGCCAGCGGAATCGGCCTGCCGTTCAGCTCCCAGGCGAGGATCGCGTCCTCCATCGCGGTCCACGGGACCGAGCGCTCGACGATCACTTTCTGCGGGTCGATGCCGGGCGGGATCGTCTCGCCGCCGGTGCTGGTCATGTACCGCATGCCCTGGCGCACCCCGCCCAGCGCGGTCACGACGTCCTTCAGGGGAACGCCGCTCCACAGCGTGTTGCCCGCGGCGCCGACCTTCCACTGCGAGCCGGCCGCCTTGTGGCTGAAGAATCCGCGCCCGTTGCCCGAGCACTGGAGCACCATCGCGACGTTGGCCAGTCCCATCCGCTTGAGCTCGGCGACGGTCAGGGTGCGCGGGCTCGTCACGCCGTCGATCTGGACCTGCCAGGCGTCGGCGTTGCCGACGATCGCCGCGTCGGGAGCCGCGATGTTGTTGCGCAGGAACAGGATGTCGACGTCGGTGACGCCGCTCGAACCGAACGCGCTGCGCTGGGTCTCGATCCCGCTCGCGCTGTGCACGATCACGCGGCTCGCGTCCTTGAACGACGCGACCGGCGGAAGCGGCTTGGCCTGTGCGAGGCTCGCGGGGCTCCAGCCGGCCAGTCCGGCAGCGGCGCCACCAGCGCTCGCGGCCAGCCACCAGCGTCGAGCGATGTCCACCTGAAGTGCTGTCTCCTTCATGCTGCTCCTCCTTGGTCTGTTTCGCGGGCAACGGTGATCGCCGAATGCCGGCGCCGATCGTAGAGCGGATCGAGCGACAGCGTTCGGGTCGGGTCGAGAAACGCGGCGAAAAACCTCAGTCCCTGCATGCGCCTTCGTGCGGCTGCGGCCCGCAGCGTCGCCAGCAGGGGCGCGAGCGCATCCGGTTCGCGGCGCACCAGCGCCTCGAAGCCACTGAAGAGCAGCACGTGTCCCGCTGCCGGCGACCAGGCGGGGTCGGCGAGCGCCGTCGCGAGGCCTGCCCAGTCTCCATCGACCCGCAGGGCCAGGGCGCGGGCGCAGGCCGCCAGGAGTTGGCCGCCCTCGGCGTCGTCGAGCGCGACGCGAACGATCGGAAAGCCGTCGATCGCGGCGGCCTCCTCGAGCGCATCGGTCACTTCGAGCCGATACACGCCCGAGCGGCGCTCGTCGGCCAGGCGCTCAGCCAGCTTGCCCATCGGCGGGGTGGTTCGGCATGGGCGCGACAGTATTCGGGCGCCATGATGTCTGTCAAGGATTACGCACGTCGAGGAGGGGGCTTGGCGGCTGCGGTCGCGTGCCGGCGCGGGTCGTCGCCGGCAGGGCCCGGTTGGCGCGCAGCGGTGCGATCGGTTACGCTCGGGCCGCGGTCCGGCTCGGCTCGGCCGGGCACGTGGCACCGATCGGGAGCGCAATGGCCGACGACGAAGCAGCAGGTAGCGGCGACTCCTCGCAGTTCGACCGCGCGATGATGCGCCTCGCGATCGACCAGGCGCGCAACGCCTGGGCGGTCGGTGAAGTGCCGGTGGGCGCGGTCGTGGTGCGCGAGGGCAGGGTGCTCGCCACCGGCTACAACCAGCCGATCGGCAGCCACGACCCGACCGCGCACGCCGAGATCTGCGCGATGCGCGCCGCCAGCGAGTTGCTGGCCAACTACCGGCTCGTCGACTGCGACCTGTACGTCACGCTGGAGCCCTGCGCGATGTGCGCCGGCGCGATCATGCACGCCCGGCTGCGGCGCGTCGTCTACGGCGCGCGCGACCCGAAGACCGGCGCCGCCGGCAGCGTCGTCGACCTGTTCGCCGAGACGCGGCTGAACCACCATACCGAGGTCGTGGCCGGCGTGCTGGCCGACGAGTGCGGCGCGCTGCTGTCGTCGTTCTTCGCCGAGCGGCGCGGCGGGCGCGCCGGCGGCGAGGCGAGCGCCGGGACGGCCGCGGCTGCGGACGATGGCGGGATCGAAGTGCGCTTCGACGACGAGGCGGCGCAGCGCTGAAACGAAGAGGGCCGCTCGACGAGCGGCCCTCCGGAGTTCGCTGGCGACGACTGCGCGTTCACGGCGCCGCCGGGCAGCCCGTCGTCACTGGATCTTCGCCTTTGCGCGCAGGCTCTTCTGCAGCTCCTGGATCCGGTGGCGCTCGATTTCCTGCTGGATCTGCGGGCGCACCTGCTCGAGCGGCGGCGCCTTGGCTTCGCGGACGTCGTCGAGGCGGATCACGTGGTAGCCGAACTGCGTCTTGACCGGCGTCTCGGTGAACTTGCCTTTCTCCAGATTCACCATCGCGTCGGAGAACTCCTTGACGAAGGTCTGGGGCGTGTTCCAGTCGAGGTCGCCGCCGGACTGCGCCGAGCCGGTGTCCTTCGACTTCTTCGCGAGGTCCTCGAACTTCGCCCCCTTCTTCAGCTGCTCGATGATCTGTTTCGCTTCGTCTTCCTTCTCGACCAGGATGTGGCGGGCGCGGTACTCCTTGTCGCCGGCCTGCTGGCGGACCTTGTCGTACTCGGCCTTGATCTCGTCGTCCTTGATCGGGTTGGCCTTCAGGTGGTCGCGGATCAGCGCGCGGATCAGGATGTCCTGGCGCACGTTGTCGAGCTGGCGCTGCACGTCGGCGTTGCGCGCCAAACCCTTCTTCTCGGCTTCCTGGACGAAGAGCTCGCGCGCGATCAGTTCCTCGCGGACCGCGGCGCGCAACTCCGGCGTGTCGGGGCGCCCCTGCGCCGTCAGGGCCGCAACGAAGTCGTCGACCTTCTGTTTCGGAATCGGCTTGTTGTTGACCACCGCGGCGTTCTGCGCAAGGGCGGCAGACGCGATCGGCAGCAATGCAACGGCCGCGAGTTTCGCCAGCCGGAGCGACAGGGAGGGGTGCGACATCGTGGGTCCTTGTGGCAATCGTGGAGTGACCGGCGCGATACGGTGACGGCCGGCAGGCCTGGCGTCAGGACGCCTCGGCCGGGGTACGGGCATCGATCACGAGCGCGTGTATGCGCTGCGGCATCCAGTCGTGCACGGCATCATACACGAGCCGATGTCGGGCCACGGTGCCCAGCCCGGCGAAGCGCTCGCTGACCAGACGGACGCGAAAATGTCCGGCACCGCCGGCCGCCCCGGCGTGCCCGGCGTGCAGGTGGCTGTCGTCGCCGACCTCGATCGCCGCCCCGGGAAACCGCTCGGCGAGCCGCGTCTGCAGTTCGTCGACATCGGGCCGCATCAGCCTTCCTCCTGCACGTAGCGGCCGAGGTAGAGAGCCTGCGCGATCACGAACGCGATCGTCAGCCCCATCGTGCCGAACAGCTTGAAGTTGACCCAGACGTCGGTCGGGAAGCGGTAGGCGACCAGCAGGTTCAGCCCTGCCATTGCGACGAAGAACACGATCCAGGCGACGCTCAGCCGGTGCCAGATCGGCTCGGGAAGCGCCAGCTGCTTGCCCATCACCGACCTGATCAGGTTGCGGCCGAAGAACATCCGGCCGCCCGCCAGGACGGCCGC
The DNA here is from genome assembly GCA_023954045.1 of Burkholderiaceae bacterium. GTDB lineage: Bacteria > Pseudomonadota > Gammaproteobacteria > Burkholderiales > Burkholderiaceae_E > Zeimonas. The sequence continues at coordinate 14,758 of JAMLIR010000011.1, forward strand.
GAAGAGGCCGTAGAGCACGGTCGGCTTCCACTTGATGAACGTCTCGTCGTGGAAGAACAGCGTCATCCCGCCGAACACCACGACGATCGCCAGGCTCGCCCACTGCATGCCCTCGACCGGCCGGCTGCGCAATTTCAGCCAGAGGATCTGCACGACGCTCGCCGCGATCGCCACGGCGGTCGCGGCGTAGATGTCGGCCACCTTGTAGGCGACGAAGAACAGCAGGATCGGGAACAGGTCGAAGAGCAGCTTCATGGCACCAGTATAAAATGGGGGTTTCGAATCCCCCGATCCTGGAGTTCCCCGATGGCCGAACGCACCCGCAACCGCCGCAATACGCTCGAGCGCCGCTGCCTGCCCAAGTCGCTCAAGCGGCTGTTCAAGGGGTCGTCGCGCCCGGTGTTCCGGATGCTTGAAAAAATCAAGAAGGCCTGATTCCTGCGCGGGCCGAGGCGCCGCCCGCCTCAGCCCTTCGGCTCGAAGCGCAACGACGCCGAGTTGATGCAGTAGCGCAGGCCGGTCGGCGGCGGGCCGTCCTCGAAGACGTGGCCGAGGTGGGCGTCGCAGACGGCGCACAGCACCTCGGTGCGAAGCATCCCGTGGCTGGTGTCGCGCCGCAGCGCGAGGCTCGCCTCGTCGATCGGCTGCCAGAAGCTCGGCCATCCGCTTCCGGACTCGAACTTCCGGCCCGACTCGAACAGCGGCGTGCCGCAGCACACGCACAGGTAGCGTCCTTCCTCGTGGTGGTCCCAGAAGCAGCCGGTGAAGGCGCGCTCGGTGCCGTGACGGCGCGCGACCTGGTATTGCTTCTCGGTGAGCAGGGCGCGCCACTCGTCGTCGGACTTCTCGACGCGTGCAGGGCGCAGCGTGGGGTCTTTTCCGGTGGTCATGAGGAGCAGCTCAGTTGCAGGCCCGACGCCCAGTCGGGCGGAAGCGCGGCGTACGCCTCCGATTCCGGCTGTTCGTCGCAGGGTCGTTCCAGGACTTTCAGCAGGCGCTCGACCTCGCCGTAGTCGCCTTCGCGCGCCCGGCGGATCGCGACCTCGGCCAGGTGGTTGCGCAGCACGTACTTGGGGTTGACGCGGTTCATCGCCGCGGCGCGCTCGGCGTCGCCGCGTGCCTCGATCGCCAGCCGTCGCCGGTAGCGCGCGAGCCAGCCGTCGAACGCGGCGCGGTCGGCGAACAGGTCGCGGCAGCCCGCGGCGTCGTCGGCCAGCGGGCCGGTCGCCGGTTCGGCACGCACCGCCGAGAGCCGTCGGAAGAACAGCGTGAAGTCGCTCCGGTTGGCGTGCAGCAGGCCGAACAGGTCGTCGATCAGCGCCGCGTCGTCGGCATGCGGCCGGGCCAGGCCGAGCTTCGCGCGCAGCGCCGCCTGGAGCGCCTCGTCGAACAGCGCGCCCCACTGCCCCAGCACCGCCTTCGCGTCGTCGGGGCCGCCGCCGCGCTCGGCGACCAGCGGCATCAGCGCCTGGCCCAGGCACCAGCAGTTCCACTCGGCGATGCGCGGCTGCATCGCGTAGCTGTAGCGGCCGGCGTGGTCGGAGTGGTTGCAGACGTGATTGAAGTCGAAGCCGTCCAGGAACCCGAACGGGCCGTAATCGATCGTCAGGCCGAGCACCGACATGTTGTCGGTGTTCATCACGCCGTGGCAGAAACCCACCGACTGCCAGCGCGCGACGAGCGCCGCGGTGCGTCGCACGACGTCGTCCAGCAGCGCCAGGTACGGATCGGGCTCGCCGGCCAACTCGGGGCGGAACTTCGCGATCAGGTAGTCGGCCAGCCGGCGCAGCTCGTCGACCTGGCCGGTCGCGTAGAAGTGCTCGAACGAACCGAACCTCAGGAAGCTTGGCGCCATCCGGGTGACGACGGCGGCCGTTTCCACCGTCTCGCGGATCACCGGAAGGTCGGACGCGACGATCGCCAGCGCGCGGGTGGTCGGTATGCCGAGCGCGGCCATCGCCTCCGAGCAGAGGAATTCGCGGATCGACGAGCGCAGCACCGCACGGCCGTCGGCGCCGCGCGAGTAGGGCGTGCGACCCGACCCCTTCAGCTGGATCTCCTGGGGGCCGCCCGGGGTGACGAGCTCGCCCAGCAGCAGCGCGCGCCCGTCGCCGAGCTGTCCGGCCCAGACGCCGAACTGGTGCCCCGAATAGACGGCGGCGAGCGGCTCGGCGCCCAGCGGCACCCGGTTGCCAGCGAAGACGTCGACGAACTCGGGGGTGCCGATCCGCGCCGAATCGATGCCGGCCAGCTCCAGCGCCGACCGGGAAACCGCCGCGAGCCGTGGGGCCGGCAGCGGCGCGGCGACGAGGCGGGTGTGGAACGCGGCGGGCAGCCGAGCGTAGCTGTTGTCGAACCGAAGCTCGGGCCAGGCCACGCCTGCGGCACGCGAAGCGTCTTCGATGGCGGGGGCGGCAGGGGCGTTCAAGCGGGGCGCGGGGCGAGGGGTTCGCAAGGGGGGCAAGCGGTCGGGACGAACCGGGATTCTAGGCGCTGGCCGGCGGGGTTGCAGGCCATCACCCCGGCGGACTCGCTAGAATTCACGCCATCCGCACGCGCGCGTGCCCACAACGCCGGAGACACCCCATGCAAGGACTGATGATGGACATGCCGCTGCTCGTCTCGAGCATCCTGCAGCACGCGGCGCGCCACTACGGGGACACCGAGGTCGTCTCGCGCCGCGTCGAGGGCGACATCCATCGCTACACCTATCGCGATTGCGAGGGCCGCGCCCGGCGGCTCGCCGACGCGCTGACGCGCGAGGGCGTCGGCATCGGCGACCGGGTCGCGACGCTGGCCTGGAACGGCTACCGGCACATGGAGCTGTACTACGCGGTCGGCGGCATGGGCGCCGTGATCCACACGATCAACCCGCGGCTGCACCCGGAGCAGATCGCCTGGATCGTCAACCACGCCGGCGACGTGCACCTGGCGTTCGACCTGACCTTTCTTCCGATCGTCGAAGCGATCGCCGCGCACTGCCCGAACGTGAAGAGCTGGATCGCGATGGTCGACGAGGATCGCCAGCCGGCCTCGGCCAAGGTCGCGAACCTGGTCAACTACGAGAAGCTGCTCGCGAACGGCTCGGACGGCTATCGCTGGCCCGAGATCGACGAGCGCACCGCGGTCGGTCTTTGCTACACCTCGGGCACTACCGGCAATCCGAAGGGAGCGATGTACACGCATCGCTCGACCGTGCTGCACGCCTACGCCGCCGCGCTGCCCGACGCGATGGGCGCGTCGTCGCGCGACTGCATCCTGCCGGTGGTGCCGATGTTCCACGTCAACGCGTGGGGGCTGCCGTACACCTGCCCGCTGGTGGGCGCGAAGATCGTGTTCCCGGGCGCGCACCTCGACGGCAAGTCGCTGTTCGAGCTGTTCGAGTCCGAGGGCGTGACCTATTCGGCCGGCGTGCCGACCGTCTGGCTGGGGCTGCTGCAGCACGTCGCGCAGGCCGGCGCGAAGTTCAGCACGCTCACCCGCACGGTCATCGGCGGATCGGCCTGCCCGCCGGCGATGATCCGCACGTTCAAGGAACAGTACGGCGTCGAGGTCATCCACGCCTGGGGCATGACCGAGATGTCGCCGCTCGGCACGCTGTGCAAGCTGCAGAACAAGCACCTGAGGCAGCCGGAGGCGGCGCAGCAGAAGCTGCTGGAGAAGCAGGGGCACGTGATCTTCGGGGTCGACATGAAGATCGTCGGCGACGACGGCATCGAGTTGCCCTGGGACGGCAAGACCTTCGGCAACCTGCTGGTGCGCGGGCCCTGGGTGATCCGCGAGTACTTCCGCGGCGAGGGCGGCGATCCGCTGAAGTACGACGCCGACGGCCGCGGCTGGTTCCCGACCGGCGACGTGGCGACGATCGACGCGGATGGCTACATGCAGATCACCGACCGCAGCAAGGACGTGATCAAGTCCGGTGGCGAGTGGATCAGCACGATCGACCTGGAGAACCTGGCGATCGGGCACCCGGCCGTCGCCAACGCGGCGGTCATCGGCGTGCCGCATCCGAAGTGGGACGAGCGCCCGCTCCTGATCGTCGTGAAGAAGCCCGGCGCCGAGGTCACGAAGGAGCAGTTGCTGGCGTTCTACGAGGGCAAGATCGCCAAGTGGTGGACGCCCGACGACGTCCAGTTCGTCGACGCGATCCCGCTCGGGGCCACCGGCAAGATCCTGAAGACGAAGCTGCGCGAGCAGTTCCGCGACTACAAGCTCCCGGGCGCCTGAGGCGGCCGGCCCGGGGGGTATTTCCCCCCGTTGCGGCGGCCAACCGTTCGGTTATGATCCTCCGGCACCCGGCGGCCCGAGCGGCATTCGATCGGGGACGGCCGACCACAACGAGGAGACACCCATGACCGGATTCCGTTCCGCGGCGGCCGCGTTCGCCGCCGCCGTCGTCCTTGCGTCCCCCGCAGCCTTCGCCCAGTCGGGCACCGTAAAGGTCGCCTGGATCGACCCGCTGTCAGGAATGATGGCGCCGGTCGGCCAGAACATGGTGCGCAGCTGGCAGTACGCCGCCGACATCGCCAACCGCGAGAAGTGGGCCGGCGACGTCAAGTTCGAGGTCGTGACCTTCGACAACAAGCTCAGCCCGCAGGAGAGCCTCACGGTGCTGAAGTCGATCGTCGACCAGGGCATCCGCTACATCACGCAGGGCAACGGCTCGGGCGTGGCCATCGCACTGGCCGACGCCGTGGCCAAGCACAACGAGCGCAACCCGGGCAAGGAGATCGTCTACCTGAACTACGCGGCGGTCGACCCGTCGCTCACCAACGAGCGCTGCAACTTCTGGCACTTCAGGCTCGACATCAACGCCGACATGAAGATGGAGGCGCTGACCAGCTACATGGCCAAGCGCCCCGAGATCAAGAAGGTCTACCTGATCAACCAGGACTACGCGTTCGGCCACTCCGTCGAGAAGGCAGCCGAGGAATACCTGAAGCGCAAGCGCCCCGACGTCCAGGTCGTCGGCAAGGACCGCCACCCGCTCGCGCAGATCCGCGACTTCGCGCCGTACGTGGCGAAGATCAAGGCGGCCGGCGCCGACACGATCATCACCGGCAACTGGGGCGCCGACCTGGCGCTGCTGGTCAAGGCCGCCAACGATGCCGGCCTCAAGGCCAACTTCTACACCTACTACGCCGGAACGACCGGCGTGCCGACCGCGATGGGCGCCTCGGGCGTCGACCACGTGCGGATGGTGTCCTACTGGAACGTGAACGACCTGCCGCCGAAGGAGCAGGCGATCGTCACGAACTTCAAGAAGAAGTTCAACGACGACTACTACACGATGGCGACGTACACCGCGTTCAGGATGCTGTCCGAGGGCATGAAGAAGGCCAAGTCCACCGATCCGCTGAAGGTCGCCCTGGCGATGGAGGGCCTGAAGTTCCAGTCGCTCAACGGCGAGGTCGAGATGCGCGCCTCGGACCACCAGCTGCAGCAGGCGGTCAACATCGCGTCCTGGCAGAAGGTCGACGGCAAGAAGGTGAAGTTCGACCAGGAGAACACCGGATTCGGCTGGCGCACCGAAGCGACGCTCGACAGCTACGTCGCGTCGCAGCCGACCTCGTGCCAGATGAAGCGCCCCGCCGCCCGCTAGGCGGCGGTCACGCGGGTGTGCCGGCCGGCCCGGCGCGCCCGCGCGCAGCGATCCTCGTCGCTTGGAATTCGTCGTCATCTCGCTGCTGAACGGCATCAGCTACGGGCTGCTGCTGTTCATGCTCGCCTCCGGGCTCACGCTGATCTTCAGCATGATGGGCGTGCTGAATTTCGCGCACGCGTCGTTCTACATGATCGGCGCGTACGTGGCCTACCAGATCAGCACCTGGCTCGACGAATTGCTGCCGGGCACCGGCTACTGGATCGCGCTGGTCGTCGCGCCACTGGTCGTCGGCGCGATCGGCGCGGTGGTCGAACGCTACGGGTTGCGCCGGGTGCACAGGTGGGGGCACGTGCCCGAGTTGCTGTTCACGTTCGGGCTCTCGTTCATCGTCGTCGAGCTGGTGCAGATCATCTGGGGGCGCGCGGCGGTGCCGTACCAGGTGCCGCCGGCGCTCGGCGGCTCGCTGTTCATCGTCTATTCGACGCACTTTCCGGCCTATCGCGGCTTCATGATGCTGGTCGCGGCGCTGATGCTGTTCGCGATCTGGCTGATGCTTACGCGCACGCGCATCGGGCTGGTGATCCAGGCGGCGCTCACGCATCCCGAGACGGTCGAGGCGCTCGGTCACAACGTCCCGCGGGTGTTCATGCTCACCTTCGGCGGCGGCACCGCGCTGGCCGGGCTGGCCGGCGTCATCGGGGGCAACGCCTACGTGACCGAGCCGTCGATGGCGGCGCTGGTGGGCTCGATCATCTTCGTCGTCGTCGTCGTCGGCGGAATGGGGTCGCTGGGCGGCGCGTTCATCGCGTCGCTGCTGATCGGCCTGATGCAGACCTTCGCGATCGGCATCGACTGGACGACGCTCTCTCTGCTGCGGTCGATCGGGCTCCAGGCCGGTCCCGACACGCCGCTCTACAGCCTGTGGTCGCTGAAGCTGTCGCAGGTCGCTCCGGTGCTGCCGTACCTGCTGCTGGTGCTGATCCTGATCTTCCGGCCCAAGGGCCTGATGGGCACCCGCGAGAACTGACGTGGGCACGACGATCCGTTTCGCGCCGATCGACGTCGGGCGCTGGTTCGTCTGGGGCGCGACGGCCGTCGTGTTCGCGCTGCTGCCGCTCGTGTTCTCGAGCGGCTTCGCGATCACGCTGCTCTCGCAGATGGGGATCATGATCATCTTCGCCCTGTCGTACAACATGATCTTCGGGCAGGGCGGCATGCTGTCGTTCGGCCACGCGGTCTATTCGGGGCTCGGCGCGTTCTTCGCCATCCATGCGCTGAACTGGATCGGCCAGGGACACCTGTGGTTGCCGGTGTCGCTGGTGCCGCTGGTCGGCGGCGTGTTCGGCGCGCTGTTCGGCATCGTGTTCGGCTACGTGACCACCAAGAAGGCCGGCACCCCGTTCGCGATGATCACGCTGGGCATCGGCGAGATGGTGTTCGCCGCGTCGCTGATGTTCCCCGGCTTCTTCGGCGGCGAAGGAGGCATCTCGAGCAACCGCGTGGTCGGCGAGCCCTTCCTCGGGATCACCTTCGGCCCGGGCATCCAGGTGTACTATTTGATCGCGGCCTGGTGCTTCGCCTGCATGGTCGCGATGTTCGCGTTCACCCACACGCCGCTCGGGCGCATCGCCAACGCCGTGCGCGACAACCCGGAGCGCGCCGAGTTCATCGGCTACAACATCCAGCGGGTTCGTTTCTTCGTGCTGATCGCGTCGGCGTTCTTCGCCGGCATCGCCGGGGGACTTTCGGCGATCAACTTCGAGATCGTCACGGCCGAGAACGTCTCGGCGCTCCGGTCCGCCGGGGTGCTGCTCGCGACGTTCATCGGCGGCGCGATGTTCTTCTTCGGGCCCATCCTCGGGGCTGTCATCTTCGTCTTCTTCGCGGTCGCGCTGTCCGACTATACGAAGGCCTGGCAGTTCTATCTCGGCGTGTTCTTCGTCGCGATGGTGATGTTCGCGCCGGGTGGAGTGGCCTCGCTGATCCTGATGAACCTGAGGGTGATGAAGCACCGGTTGTTCGCGCGGCTGCGCGACCCCTACGCCGGCGTGCTGCTCTCGGGCCTGATCCTGCTGGTCGGCGTGGTGATGGTGGTCGAGATGAGCTATCACCTGACGCTGAATTTCGCGTCGGGTTCGAAGATGCGCCTGTTCGGGTTCCCGATCGACAGCGCCGCGCCGGAGATCTGGTTGCTGGCGATCGGGGTGGTCGTCGCCGGCGCGGCGAGCTTCGAGGCGATGCGGCGCTATTTCGCGCGCGAGTGGGGAGCGGTGCAGGCCGAGATCGAGGAACGCGTGCGGCGCGAGGCGGGGCTGTGATGGCGGCCGCCGCCCTCGACCTGCGCGACCTGCGCAAGAGCTTCGGCAAGACCGAGATCATCCGCGGCGTGAGCCTGTCGATCCCGCGTGGCGAGCGTCACGCGATCATCGGCCCGAACGGGGCCGGCAAGTCGACGCTGTTCAACCTGGTCTCGGGACGTTTTCCGCCCACGAGCGGCCGGATCGAGCTCAACGGCGAGGACATCACCGGCCGGCGCCCGTTCGAGATCAACCGCAAGGGGCTCTCGCGCAGCTTCCAGATCACCAACATCTTCCCGAGGATGTCGGTCTACGAGAACGTCCGCTGCGCGACGCTGTACGCGCTGGGTTACCGCTATTCGTGCTGGCACCGGCTGGCGAAGCTCGCCGACGCGGCCGAGCGCGCCGAGGACGTGCTGCAGCGAATCGGCCTGCGCAACCGGCGCGACACGCCGGCCGGAACGCTCACCTACGCCGAGCAGCGCGCGCTCGAGATCGGCATCACGATCGCGGGCGGCGCGGACGTGATCCTGCTCGACGAGCCCACTGCCGGCATGAGCCGTTCGGAGAGCGATCGCGCGGTCGAGCTGATCCGGCGCGTCACCGAGGGCAAGACGCTGGTGATGGTGGAGCACGACATGAGCGTCGTCTTCGGGCTGGCCGACCGCATTTCGGTGCTGGTGTACGGCGAGGTCATCGCGACCGACACGCCGGCCGGCATCCGCGGAAACCGCGCGGTGCAGGAGGCCTACCTCGGCACGTCGGCCACCGAGTCCTGAGCGCGAGACGGAAGACGCATGGCCGCACCGATCCTCGAAGTCGAGAACCTGCACGCCTACTACGGCAAGAGCCACGTGCTGCACGGCGTGGACCTCTCGATCGGCACCGGCGAGATCGTCAGCCTGCTCGGCCGCAACGGCGTCGGGCGCTCGACCACCGTCAAGGCGATCATGGGGCTGGTCGACGCGACCGGGCGCGTGGAGTTCAAGGGCCAGCCGATCCGCGGACTCGAGGCGTACCGGATCGCGCATCGCGGGCTGGGCTACGTGCCGGAGAGTCGCGACATCTTCCCGACGCTCACCGTCGAGCAGAACCTGCTCCTCGGGATGAAGGGCAAGCGCCCCGGGCGCTGGTCGTTCGAGGACATGTACCGGATGTTCCCGCGGCTGCGCGAGCGACAGCACACGCAGGCCGGCGTGCTCTCGGGCGGCGAGCAGCAGATGCTCACGCTGTGCCGCACGCTGATGGGCGATCCGGACCTGATCATGATCGACGAGCCGACCGAGGGACTCGCGCCGAAGATCGTCGAGCTGGTCGCCGACTACCTGAACGAGCTGAAGAACCGGGGCATATCGGTGCTGCTGGTCGAGCAGAAGCTGGCGATCGCGATGAAGATCTCGCAGCGCGTCTACGTGATGGGGCACGGGCACATCGTGTTCGAAGGGACGCCGCAGCAACTGGGCGCGAATGCGCAGGTTCGGCGCGAGTGGCTCGAGGTCTGAGAGGCGGCGTTCGCGGCATTCGACGGCTGGGCGGGGTGCGCCCACGGGGCCCCGAGGGCCGAGGCCAAGCCCGCTGCGGCGATGACGACGGCGGTCGGTGCTTCGCACCGACTTCCCTCCGCTGCTCGCCTCGGGGTCGTGCGGCGCAACTCGCTGCGCACGCTGCGCGAGCTCCGCTCAGACAAGGCGCCGCAAGTCAGAAGTACGATGCGCGCTTCGCGCGCCGACCGCGAGGCTGCGCTGCTCGGCGCCGCCGACATCGCCGCGGCGGGCCTGGCCTCGGCCCTCGGGGCCCCTTGGGCGCACCCCGCCCAGCCGCCGAATGCCGCTCTGGAAACGTCGGTGGTGCACGGATGGAAAGCCGGGCCATCGTCGCAGGCTTTCGGAGGACGCTCGCGGACACCACAGCGGTATCGGCAAAGGCGCGGGCCTTCCACGGTAAACTGCACGCAAGGACCGGAGCGACGGCGACTCAATGAATCGAACGGGCGTTCGCATCCGGGCGCCTTCACTTCAATGCACATCGGGAACCTTCCATGAGCCAGGCCCACTACGCGACGCAGGGCGACGTCGCGGTCATCACGATGGACAACCCGCCGGTCAACGGGCTCGGCCACGCGCTGAGAACCGGCATCGTCGAGGGGGTCCGCCGTGCGGTGGCCGATCCGGCGATCAAGGCGATCGTGCTCACCGGCGCAGGCAAGGCCTTCTCGGGCGGCGCCGACATCCGCGAGTTCAACACGCCGAAGGCGCTCGCGGAGCCGGCGCTGTTCACCGTGATCCGCACGGTCGAGCAGTGCACGAAGCCGGTCGTGGCCGCGATCCACAGCGTGGCGATGGGGGGCGGGCTCGAACTGGCGATGGGCTGCCACTTCCGGGTGGCAGCGCCGGGCGCGCAGATCGCGCTGCCCGAGGTCAAGCTCGGCGTCATCCCCGGCGCGGGCGGCACGCAGCGGCTGCCCAGGCTGGTGCCGCTGGAGATGGCGGTCAACATGATCGTCTCGGGCAATCCGGTGAAGTCGGAGAAGTTCAAGGGCACGCGGCTCTTCGACGAGATCGTCGAGGGCGACCTGCTGGCGGGGGCCGTGGCGTTCGCGCACAAGGTAGTCGCCGAGAACCGCGGATTGCCGAAGGTGCGCGACCTGAAGGTCGAGTACGACAACGCAGAGGCGTTCCTGCAGTTCGCGCGAAACACCGTGAAGTCGGTCGCGAAGAATTTCCCCGCGCGCGCGCGCTGCATCGATGCGATCGCCGGCGCGCTCGGCGACTCGTTCGAAGAGGGGCTTGCGCGCGAGCGGGCAATGTTCCTCGAGATGGTGCAGACGCCCGAGTCGAAGGCCCTGCGGCACGCGTTCTTCGCCGAGCGCGCGGCCAGCAGGATTCCCGACGTCCCCGACGACACGCCGACGCGCCCGATCGCCTCGGCGGCCGTGATCGGCGCGGGCACGATGGGCGGCGGTATCGCGATGAACTTCGCCAACGCCGGCATCCCGGTGAAGCTGCTCGAGGTCAAGCAGGAGGCGCTCGATCGCGGGCTGGCGACGATCCGCAAGAACTACGAGAACTCGGCGAAGAAGGGACGGATGAGCGCCGAGGACGTGGAGAAGCGGATGGCGCTGATCCAGCCGACGCTCGGCTACGAGGACATCGGTTCGGCCGACATCGTGATCGAGGCGGTCTTCGAGGACATGCCGGTCAAGGAGGCCGTGTTCCGCAAGCTCGACGAGGTAATGAAGCCGGGCGCGATCCTCGCGACGAACACCTCGACGCTCGACGTGAACCGGATCGCGTCGTTCACGAAGCGACCGCAGGACGTGATTGGCACGCACTTCTTCTCGCCTGCCAACGTGATGAAACTGCTCGAGATCGTGCGCGGCGAGAAGACGGCCAAGGACGTCCTGGCGACGACGATGCAGCTGTCGAAGAAGATCCGCAAGACCGGCGTGGTGTCGGGGGTCTGCGACGGTTTCATCGGCAACCGGATGCTCGAGCAGTACATCCGCCAGGGCCTGTACATGCTGGAAGAGGGCGCCAGCCCCCAGCAGGTCGACCGGGCAATCGAGAAGTTCGGTTTCGCGATGGGCCCGTTCCGGATGAGCGACCTGGCCGGCAACGACGTCGGTTGGTACATCCGCAAGCGCCGCTATCTGGAGCGCCCGAACCTGCAGTACCCGAAGATCGCCGACAAGCTGTGCGAGCTCGGCCGCTTCGGGCAGAAGACCGGCGCGGGGTGGTACCGCTACGCGCCGGGCAAGCGCGATGCGCTGCCAGATCCGGCGGTCGAAGAGCTGATCGCCGCGCACCGCAAGGAGATCGGCGTGGCCTCGCGCAAGATCTCCGACGACGAGATCGTGCATCGACTCGTTTTCGCACTGGTCAACGAAGGTGCGAAGATCCTCGAGGAGGGCATCGCGCTGCGCGCTTCGGACATCGACATGATCTACCTGACCGGCTACGGCTTCCCGTTGTGGCGCGGCGGCCCGATGCTGTATGCGGACATGACGGGGCTCTACAACGTGGTCAACCGGATGGTGGACTTCGCTGCGAATCCGCACGGCGACGCCTCGTTCTGGACGCCCGCCCCGCTGCTCGCGAAGCTGGCGGCCGAGGGCAAGGGATTCAACGGTTGAGACTTCAGGGGACATCGAATCATGCGTGAAGCTGTCATCGTATCGACCGCGCGGACGGGCCTGGCGAAGTCCTGGCGCGGCGCCCTGAACATGACCCACGGCGCGACGATGGGCGGGCACGTCGTGCGCGCCGCGATCGAGCGCGCCGGCATCGAGCCCGGCGAGGTCGAGGACGTGCTGATGGGGTGCGCCACGCCCGAAGGCGCGACCGGCTCCAACATCGCGCGGCAGATCGCGCTCGCGGCAGGCTGCCCGGTGACCGTCTCGGGCGTCACGATCAACCGCTTCTGCTCGTCGGGGCTGCAGACCATCGCGATGGCCGCCCAGCGGATCATTGCCGGCGAAGGCGACGTCTTCGTGGCGGGCGGCGTCGAATCGATCTCGTGCGTGCAGAACGAGGCGAACACGCACATGATCACCGAAGCGGGGCTGCTGAGAACCAAGCCCGAGATCTACTGGCCGATGCTGCAGACGGCCGAGATGGTCGCCAAGCGCTACAACATCTCGCGCGAGCGGCAGGACGAGTACGGTGTGCAGAGCCAGATGCGCGCCTGCGCGGCCGCCGCCGCGGGCAAGTTCACCGACGAGATCGTCCCGATCACCGTGCGGATGGCGGTGGCCGACAAGGCGACCGGCCAGCTCGGCACCCGCGAGGTCACGCTGTCCGACGACGAGGGGCGACGACCCGACACGACCCTGGAGGGGGTCTCGAAGATCAGGCCGGCGCTGCCCGGCGGCGTGATTTCGGCCGGCAACGCGAGCCAGTATTCCGACGGCGCGGGCGCGTGCGTCGTGATGGACGCGAAGCTGGCCGAGAAGCGCGGCCTGAAGCCGCTCGGATACTTTCGCGGCTTCGCGGTCGCCGGCTGCGAGCCCGACGAGATGGGGATCGGTCCGGTGTTCGCGGTGCCGAAGCTGCTCGCGCGCGCAGGCCTGAAGGTCGACGACATCGACCTCTGGGAGCTCAACGAAGCCTTCGCGGTACAGGTCCTCTACTGCCGCGACCGGCTCGGCATTCCGAACGATCGGCTCAACGTGAGCGGCGGCGCGATCGCGGTCGGGCATCCCTACGGCGTCAGCGGCCAGCGGCTCACCGGGCACGCGCTGATCGAGGGCAAGCGCCGCGGCGCGAAGCGCGCGGTGGTCACGATGTGCATCGGCGGCGGCATGGGCGCGGCCGGGCTGTTCGAGATCGCCTGAGCGGGCGGCGAAGCGGCGCACCGCGATACGTCCACTGAGGTCTCCACTGCGCGCTCGACGCCCGGCCGACGATGGAACTGCTGCGCACGCCCGATGACCGGTTCGACGGACTGCTCGACTTTCCGTTCGCGCCGCACTATGTCGACGATCTGCCCGGCTACGAGGGAATCCGCGTCCACTACGTCGACGAAGGCGCCGCCCATCACGGCACGGCGCTGTGCCTGCACGGCAATCCCACCTGGAGCTATCTGTACCGGCGCATGATCCCGATCTTCGCCGAGGCCGGGCTGAGGGTCGTCGCGCCGGACCTGATCGGTTTCGGGCGATCCGACAAGCCGGTCGAGGAGTCGGCGCACGGCTTCGCGTTCCACCGCTCGATGCTGATTCGCCTGGTCGAGCGACTCGACCTGCGCGACGTGATGCTGGTCTGCCAGGACTGGGGTGGGTTGCTCGGCCTGACGCTGCCTCCCGACATGCCGGGGCGCTTCACGCGGCTGCTGGCGATGAACACCGCGCTGGCGGTCGGCACGCCGCCCACCCGCGGCTTCGCCGAGTGGCGCGCCTACTCGAATCGCACGCCCGATCTGGCCGTGGGCAAGATGCTGATGCGGGGCAAGCCCGACATGAGCGCGGCGGAGGCCGCGGGTTACGACGCGCCGTTCCCGGATGCGCGCTACAAGGCCGCGCTGCGGGCGTTTCCCAACCTGGTTCCCGATGAGCCCGACGCGCCCGGCGCCGAGCTCTCCGGGCGGGCCAGCCAGTGGTGGCGCGAATCCTGGAGCGGGCGCAGCTTCATGGCGATCGGCCTGCGCGATCCGGTGCTCGGCGAGGAATCGATGCTGCCGCTGCGTTCGATCATCCGGGGCTGCCCCGAACCGATGCGGCTCGCCGACGCCGGCCACTTCGTGCCGGAATGGGGCGGACCGGTCGCGCGCGCCGCGCTGGCGGAGTTCGACCTGCGCGGCCTGCGGCACTGATGCGGGCGGCGCACACGATGGACTCGAAGCTCGTCTCGCGCCGCGACCTTGCGTTCCTGCTCTACGAGTGGCTCGACGCGCCGTCGCTCACCGCGCGCGAGCGCTTCGCCGAGCACTCGCGCGAGACCTTCGACGCGGCGCTCGACACCTGCGAGCGGATCGCCACTGCGCACTTCGCGCCGATCAACCGCTTGCTCGACGCGCAGGAGCCACGTTTCGACGGCGAGCGCGTCCACCTTCCGGAGCCGCTCGGAGCGGCGTTGCGGGTCTTCTGCGAGGCCGGCCTGATGGCGGCCGGCCACGACTACGGATTCGGCGGCATGCAGCTGCCGTACACGGTCGAGCGCGCCTGCTTCGCTTGCTTCAACGCGGCGAGCGTCGGCGCGGCGGCGTATCCGATGCTCACGATCGGCAACGCGAACCTGCTTCTCGCGCACGGCACCCCCGCACAGGTCGATGCCTGGGTGCGGCCGATGCTCGCGGGGCGCTTCTTCGGCACGATGTGCCTGTCCGAGCCGCAGGCCGGGTCGTCGCTGGCCGACATCCGCACCCGCGCCGAAGCGCGCGGCGACGGCAGCTGGCGGCTCTTCGGCAACAAGATGTGGATCTCCGGCGGCGAACACGAGCTCGCCGAGAACATCGTGCACCTGGTGCTGGCGCGCACGCCGGGGCCCGACGGCAACCCGGTGCCGGGCGTCAAGGGTCTGTCGCTGTTCATCGTGCCGAAGAAGCTGCTCGCCGCCGACGGCGCGGTCGGCGAGCGCAACGACGTCGCGCTGGCCGGGCTGAACCACAAGATGGGCTACCGCGGCACGACGAATTGCCTGCTCAACTTCGGCGAAGGGCGATTCCGTCCTGGCGGCGAGGCGGGCGCGGTCGGCTGGATGGTCGGCCAGCCGGGGCAGGGCCTCGCGCTGATGTTCCACATGATGAACGAGGCGCGCATCGGCGTCGGCATGGGCGCGGTGATGCTCGGCTACACCGGCTACCTGCACGCACTCGACTATGCCCGCAACCGGCCGCAGGGCCGCCCACCCGGCGGGAAGGATCCGACGACGCCGCAGGTGCCGATCGTCGAGCACGCCGACGTGCGGCGCATGCTGCTCGCGCAGAAGTCGTACGTCGAGGGCGGGCTTGCGCTGAACCTCTTCTGCGCGAAGCTGGTCGACGACGAGCGCACGCACCCCGACGAGGCCTCGCGCGAGGCCGCCCACCGGCTGCTCGAGTTGCTCACGCCGGTTGCCAAGAGCTGGCCGTCGCAGTGGTGCCTGGAGGCCAACAGCCTGGCGATCCAGGTGCACGGCGGCTACGGCTACACGCGCGACTACCCGGTCGAGCAGTTCTACCGCGACAACCGGCTGAACCCGATCCACGAGGGTACGCACGGCATCCAGGCGATGGACCTGCTCGGGCGCAAGGTGAGGATGCAGGGTGGTCGGGCGCTCGCCGAGTTGGGCGCGCGCGTGGCCGCGACCGTCGAGCGGGCGCGCGCGGGCGACGACGAGTGGTCCGCGGCCGCCGCGCGGCTCGGCGACCTGGGCCGCCGTCTCGCCGGCTGCGTGGAGCGCCTGCACGCGGTCGCCGACGCGAAGCGCACACTGGCCAATTCGACCGTCTTCCTCGAGGCGTTCGGCCACTACGTGGTCGCCTGGATCTGGCTCGAGCAGGCGCTCTGCGCGCGCCAGGCCCTCGCTCGGACCGCAGTGCCCGATGCGGACCGCGACTTCTACCGCGGCAAGCTGCAGGCGGCGCGCTACTTCGAGCGCTGGGAGCTCCCCAGGATCGTGCCGATGCTCGACCTGCTCGAATCGTTCGACACCACCACGCTCGAGATGCGCGACGCGTGGTTCTGAACCCCCAACCTCTGGAGACCACCATGTCGTTGAAGCAGGCGCTCGATCTCGGAGGCCGCAAGGCCATCGTCACCGGCGGCTCGCGCGGTCTCGGGCTGCAGATCGCCGAGGCGCTCGGCGAGATGGGCGCCGAGGTGCTGCTCGCCGCGCGCAGGCAGGACGAGCTCGACGAGGCGGTCGCGCACCTCGCGAAGATGGGGGTGAAGGCGCACGCGGTCGCGGCCGACCTGGGCAAGCCGGAATCGGTACACGCGTTCGCCGACGCGGCGCTCGGGAAGCTGGGGCATTGCGACATCCTCGTCAACAACGCGGGGGCCACCTGGGGCGCCCCTGCGGCGGAGCACCCGCTCGACGCGTGGCAGAAGCTGGTCAACCTGAACCTGACCGGCGTCTTCCTGCTGACACAGGAGATCGGCAGGCGCTCGATGATTCCGCGCAAGTACGGCCGGATCCTGATCGTCGCGTCGATCGCCGGGCTGCGCGGCAACCCGCCGGGCACCAACCACACGATCGCCTACAACACGACCAAGGGCGGGCTGGTGAACTTCACCCGCGCGCTCGCGGGCGAGTGGGGCGAGCACGGGATCACCGTGAACGCTGTCGCACCGGGCTTCTTCCCGTCGAAGATGACCCGGGCCACGCTGGCGGCCATCGAGGACCGCGTGAAGGAGCGCACGCCGCTGCACCGCCTCGGCGACGACGAGGACCTGAAGGGCGCGGCCGTGCTGTTCTGCTCGAACGCCGGAAAGCACATCACCGGGCAGATCCTCGCGGTCGACGGCGGCGTCACCGCGGTCTGAGTCGACGTCGCGGCTCCGATGGCCACGCCGCGCAGGGACCTCGCTGGAGGCTTTCCCGTCGAGATTCCGTTCGCCGAGCACCTCGGCGCACGGCTGATCGCGCGCGACGAGGGAATGGCGCACACCGAGCTGGACCTCGCGCCGCATCACTGCAATTCGTTCGGGGCCGCGCACGGCGGCGTGCTGATGACGCTGCTCGACGTCACGATGGCGATGGCCGCGCGTTCGCGTCCGCACCATCCGGACGACGACCGAAGCGGCGTCGTGACGATCGAGATGAAAACCTCGTTCCTGCAGCCGGGACAGGGTCGCCTCGCGGGTCACGGGCGCTGCGTGCATCGAACGCGTACGATGGCATTCTGCGAGGCCGACGTGGTCGACGCGGCCGGACGGCTGGTGGCGCGTGCCTCGGGCACCTTCAAGTACCTCCGACTGAGAAAGGCCGGACCATGAGCGAAAAGAACCTGCAGATCCTGCTGGCCAGCCGCCCGAAGGGCGAAGTCACGCCCGCCAACTTCAGGCTGGTCGAGACCGCGATCCCGGAGATCGGCCCCGGCGAAGTGCTGGTGCGCAATCATTTCCTGTCGCTCGACCCGTACATGCGCGGCCGGATGGACGACGCGAAGTCGTACGCGGCCTCGCAGCCGCTCGACGAGGTGATGATCGGCGGCACGGCCGGCGAGGTAATCGAGAGCCGCAACCCGAAGTTCGCGGTCGGCGACAAGGTGATCGGCATGTTCGGCTGGCAGCTGTACGGCAAGACCGACGGATCCGCGATCCGCAAGGTGGACGCGACGCACGTGCCGCTGTCGGCCTGGCTCGGCGCGGCCGGGATGCCCGGCATCACCGCGTGGTACGGCCTGAACCGGATCATCGCGCCGAAGGAGGGCGAGACGGTCGTGGTGTCCGCGGCCAGCGGCGCGGTGGGCTCGGTCGTCGGGCAGCTCGCGAAGCGCAAGGGCTGCCGCGTGGTGGGCGTCGCGGGCGGAGCGCAGAAGTGCGCCATCGTGGTCGACGAGTACGGCTTCGACGCCTGCGTCGACTACAAGGCGGGACAGATCTACGCGGACCTGCGGGCGGCCACGCCGGACGGCATCGACGGCTACTTCGACAACGTCGGCGGCGAGACGCTCGACGCGGTGCTGCGCCGGATGAACGCGTTCGGGCGAATCGCGATCTGCGGGCTGATTTCGGGCTACGACGGGCAGGCCATGCCGCTGCAGAACTTCCGCTCGGTGCTGGTCAACCGGCTGCGGATCGAGGGCTTCATCGTGTCCGAGCACATGGAGCTGTGGCCGGACGCGCTGCGCGAGCTCGTCGGACTCGTGGGGGCCCGCGAACTGAAGTATCGCGAGACGATCGCGCAGGGCCTGGAGAGCGCTCCGGAGGCGTTCATCGGCCTGCTCAAAGGACGCAACGTCGGCAAGCAACTGGTGAGGCTCGTCTGACCATGAAGGACTTCGCGGGCAAGGTCGCCGTCGTTACCGGCGCCGGCAGCGGCTTCGGACGCGAGTTCGCGCGCATCGGCGCGCGGCTCGGCATGAAGCTCTCGCTGGCCGACATCCAGCCCGAGGCGCTCGCCGCGACGGTGGACGAGCTGCGCGGGCAGGGCGCGCAGGTGATCGGCGAGACGGTCGACGTGAGCCGCGGCGCGGACGTCGAGCGGCTGGCGCAACGCACGCTCGACGCCTACGGCGCGGTGCACCTGCTGTTCAACAACGCCGGGGTCGCATCCGGAGGGCTCGTCTGGGAGAACAGCGTCAAGGACTGGGAGTGGGTGCTGGGCGTCAACCTCTGGGGCGTGATCCACGGCGTGCGCACGTTCGTGCCGATCATGCTGGCCCAGGGCGACGAATGCCACGTGGTCAATACCGCGTCGGTGGCCGGCCTGCTGTCTCCGCAATTGATGGGGGTCTACAACGTCAGCAAGCACGGCGTCGTGACGCTGACCGAGACGCTGTACCAGGACCTGCGCGTGACCGGCGCGCGGATCGGCGTGAGCCTGCTGTGCCCGGCGTTCGTGCCGACCGGCATCGCGCAGTCGCACCGCAACCGGCCGGCAGGGCTGCAGGACGACGCTGCACCGACCGCGTCGATGATCGCATCGCAGAAGGCGTCGGAGAAGGCCGTGTCGTCGGGTCGGATCAGCGCCGCCGAAGTGGCCCGGATGACTTTCGACGCGATCGGCGAGGATCGCTTCTACGTGATCACGCACCCGAAGATCCTCGCGTCGGTCGAGTTGCGCCTGCAGGACGTGATCGCGCAACGCAATCCGAGCGACCCGTTCAGCTTCAAGCCCGACGTGGCGCACCGTCCCGGCTGAAGCGAGGCCGCGCCGCATGAGTGCCTCCGCGCCCCCCGTCGTCACGTCGGGCCACTTCGTCCAGGTCGCGCCCGACGTCCGGCTGCACTACGCGTCGTGCGGCGCGCCCGGGGCGCCGCTGATGGTCTTCCTGCACGGCTTTCCCGAGTTCTGGTACGCGTGGCGCGCGCTGCTGCCCGCGTTCGGCGACCGGTTCCACGCGGTGGCGCCGGACCTGCGCGGATACAACCTGTCGGACAAGCCTGCGGACGTGCGGGCGTACCGGGCCTCGGCGCTGGTGGCCGACATCGACGCGCTGGTGCGCGGCCTCGGGCACGAGCGCTGCGTGCTGGTCGCGCACGACTGGGGCGGCGCGGCGGCGTGGTCGTACGCGATCGCGCACCCGCAGCGGGTCGCGAAGCTGGTGATCCTGAACTCGCCGCACCCGGTGCCGTTCGCGCGCGCGCTGGCGCACGACGCCGCCCAGCAGGCGGCGAGCCAGTACATGAACTGGCTGCGCCGGCCCGGCTCGGAGGCGGTGCTCGCGCGCGACGACTTCGCGCGACTCGACGAATTCTTCCTGCGGCTGGGCGGCGCGGCCTGGTTCCACGGCGAGGTGCGCGACGCGTATCACGCAGCGTGGGCGCAGCCTGGCGCGATCGCCGGCGGCGTGAACTACTATCGTGCCTCGCCGCTGTATCCGCCGGTCGGCGACGACCCCGGCGCCGCGCGGCTGGCGCTCGCCGAAGACGACTTCGTCGTGCGCGCGAAGACGCTGGTGATCTGGGGCGACGGCGACACCGCGCTGCTGCCGGTACTGCTCGACGGCCTGGACCGGCTGGTGCCCGACCTGCGCATCGTGCGCCTGGCCGACGCGACGCACTGGCTCGTGCACGAGCAGCCGCAACGGATCATCCGGGAGATCTCCGGGTTCGTCGACGATGCCGCTTGACCCGCAGGTCGAGAAGATCCTCTACTGGGCGCAGCGCTCGTCGGTGCCGCCCTATCCGGAACTCGGCGCGGTGCAGGCGCGCGAGCACTACGCGAAGGCGTCGGCGACGCTGGACATCGTGCCCCCGCCGCTGCACGCGGTGGAAGACATCGACGTCGAGCTGCCCGGGCGCGTGCTGCGGGTGCGCCAGTATGCGCCGTGGCCGCACAGCTGGGCCGAGCCGCGGCCGGCCTTGCTGTATTTCCACGGCGGCGGGTTCACGATCGGCTCGGTCGACACGCACGATCGCGTCTGCCGGGTGCTCGCGCTCGGCGGCGACTGCCTGGTGTACTCGGTCGACTACCGGCTCGCACCCGAGCATCGCTTTCCGAGCGCGCAGGACGACGCGTTCGAGAGCCTGGCGTGGCTGCGCAACGAATCGACCGCGCTGGGCGTCGATTCCTCGCGGATCGCGGTCGGCGGCGACAGCGCCGGGGGAACCCTCGCGGCGGCCAGCGCGATCCACGCGCGCGACCGCGGCTGGCCGCTCGCGCTGCAGCTGCTCATCTACCCCGGCGTGTCGAGCCACCAGGACACCGATTCGTACCGGCGCTTCGCCAGCGGCTACCTGCTCGACGCGCAGACGGTGCAGTGGTTCTTCGCGCAGACGCTGCGCGACGACGAAGATCGGCTCGACTGGCGCTTCGCGCCGCTTCGCGCGCCGGATCTGCGCGGCGTCGCGCCGGCGTGGATCGCCGGGGCCGAATACGATCCGCTGATCGACGAAGACCGCGCCTACGCCGAGCGGCTGCGCGAAGCCGGCGTCGCGGTGCGCTTCGTCCAGTACGATGGCATGATCCACTCGTTCTTCCAGCACGCCGGCTTCGTGCAGGCGGCGCGGCGCGCGCACGAGGACGCCTGCGCGGCGCTGCGCGAGGGGTTCGGGCAGGGCGAGCAACCGGGGGCGACGAGAT
The DNA here is from genome assembly GCA_023954045.1 of Burkholderiaceae bacterium. Taxonomy (GTDB): domain Bacteria; phylum Pseudomonadota; class Gammaproteobacteria; order Burkholderiales; family Burkholderiaceae_E; genus Zeimonas. The sequence goes on from JAMLIR010000011.1 coordinate 35,832, forward strand.
GAACCGCAACGACAACGTCGGCGCGCAGGCCGCCGAGCTGCGCACCGGGGACTGGGCCACGCTCGGCGCGGACGCGGGCGCGCTGCGCACCGCGGTGTTCGTGCGCGAGCAGGGGATTCCGGCCGAGTTCGAATGGGACGAATGGGACGCGCGCTCGGTGCACTGCGTCGCCTGGCTCGACGGCGAGCCCGTGGGCACCGGCCGCCTGCTCCCCGACGGGCGCATCGGCCGGATGGCCGTGCGCGCGGACCGGCGCGGCCGGGGCATCGGGCGCCGGGTGCTCGAAGCGCTGGTGGCGATCGCCCGCGAGCGAGGCGACACGCGCATCGAGCTCAGCGCGCAGCGCCAGGTCGAGCCGTTCTATCGCGCGCAGGGCTTCGTGCCGGTCGGCGAACCCTACGACGAAGTCGGCATCGCGCACGTGAAGATGCGACGCAACCTGCTCGGCGTGGGCGTCTCGGCTTGCTTGGCGATCGTCGCCGGACTCGGCGCTTCCCCGGTGCGCGCCGGCGCGCTCGACGCGGTGTCCAACGCGGATGCCGCCAGCGCGCTGCGCGTGGCCCTCGAGCGCGGCGCCGGGCAGGCGGTCGCGCGGCTCGGCAAGCCAGGCGGCTTCCTCGACGACCCGAAGGTCCGGATACCGCTTCCCGACGGGCTGCGCCAGGCCGAAGGGCTGCTGCGCACGATGGGGCGCGGTCGCGAGCTCGACGAACTGGTCGCCTCGATGAACCGCGCCGCGGAGCAGGCGGTCCCCGAGGCGAAGCAGCTGCTGGTCGCCGCGGTGAAGTCGATGAGCGTGTCGGATGCCAAGTCGATCCTGACCGGCGGCGACGACTCGGTCACGAAGTTCTTCAAGTCGCGCACCCAGGCGCCGCTCACCGAGCGCTTCCTTCCGGTCGTGACGAAGCAGGTTTCCCGTCTCGGGCTCGCGAAGCGCTACAACGCGCTGGCCGGCCAGGCCGGGAAGCTCGGCCTGCTGAAGGAGCGCGACGCGTCGGTCGAGCGCTACGTCACGACGCGCGCGCTCGACGGCCTGTACCTGATGATCGCCGAGGAGGAGCGCGCGATCCGCAAGGATCCGCTGAAGGCCGGCTCGAAGGTCATCGAGCGGGTGTTCGGCGCGCTGCGCTGAAGCGCGTGCGCCGCTCGCCGGCGATGCGCACCGAGGTGCCGTCGGGCGCCCAGCTGCGCTCGATCGCCTCGATGCGCCCGTCGCGCCGGACCGCCACCAGCGTGGAGGCGCGCGTACCGTAGCCCAGCGCCGGGGCGACGATCATCGCCGGCGCGAGGATCCGCTCGCGCGGCAACCCGACGCCGGTGTCGGGCAGCGCCTCGTCGGGCGGCTGCGAGCGATCGGCGAGCGCGTCGAGCAGCACCGTATCGATCGGGGCATGCGGATCGGCGAGCGCGCCGCCGAGCCGGCCGGTCAGGCTGCGCACCTTCGGCCAGTCGCTGTCGAGCAGGTCGTTGGACAGGCCATGGACACCCGCGGGCACCTCGAGCACGCGCTGCGGGTGGCGGTTCGACACGTACAGCGCAGGGCTCGATGCAGCGGGGTCGAACAGCAGCAGGTTGAAGCCGGCGTAGTCGTCGCCGCGCGCCGCGACGCGCTCCGCATAGGCTTCGAGCGACGCGTCGCCGCCGACGAAGTCGGCGACGAGCTCGCCGCGCGAGCGTCGGCCCGCCGGCGACGAGGGGTCGCGAACGTTGGTGACCGCGGCCAGACGCCCGTGACGGTCGATCGCGAGCCAGCTCCCGCCGGCCTCGAGGTCGCGCCCTCCCCAGGCCGGCCCGCGGTCGGCCCACCACGCGGCAGGCGCGGCGGCGCGCGCGTAGTACTCGTCGCGATTGGCCGCCAGCAGCAGCACGAAGTCGTCGTGCGCGTCGAGCGCAAAACCGATCAGGCACATCGGCGCGTGCCGGCGAAGGGAATCAGGCGCTCCACTCGAACGCCTCGACGTGGCGGCCGTTCAGGGCCAGCGCGTCGAGCCCCAGCTCCCGGGCGGCCGCCTGCAGCGAGTCGACGAACGCATCGCAGCGCTCGGCCGCGAGCGGCTCGTAGGTTTCGAGCCAGGTGCGATAGCCGGCGCCTGCCTCGTCGCGCCAGCCCCACCGCGCCGAGATCCCGTGGGCGTCGGTCATCCTTCGCGCGAGCGCCGCCAGGCGCTCGCCGCAGGCGTCGTCGTGCGCACGGTCGGCGCGAAACCAGACCATCATGACGCGGCTCATCGAGGCGGTCCGTTCAGTCGCCCGACGGCAGCGCGTAGGGCAGGGGTTCGATGCGCAAAGGCCGGTCGCCGATGCGCAATGCGCTGGTTCCGGTCGCGGCAGCGGCCTGCAGCTCGACGAGCAGGTCGGTGCCGCCGCCGGGCGCCGGCGCCGCGAACGCGACGATGCCGACCGGGTCCGCAGCCTGGGCGACGACCTCGGTGCCCGGCGCCGGCTCGGGGCCGTCGAGGTGCGCGAGGAACACGCGCCGCTTGACCTTGCCGAGGTAGTGGCTGCGGGCGACGATCTCCTGCCCCGGATAGCAGCCCTTGTCGAAGCTGACCCCGCCGACGGCGTCGAAATTGATCATCTGCGGGACGAATTGCTCGACCGTGGCGGGCACGACCCGGGCGACCCCGCTGCGCACGTCGGTCCAGCGCCAGGCTGCGCTCCCCACCGGCTGCAGGCGCGCGGCGAGCGAGGACCAGACGGCCGGCAGCGAACCGGCCGGCACGACGACGAGCCAGCGCCGCAGCGCCGCGGCGTCGCCCGCCGCGCCGCGGCCGACCTCGGCGAGCCCGATCACCACGGCCTGCGCCGACGGATCGGTGCCGGGCGAAGCGTGCGCCACTTCGAAGGCAGCAGGCGCCGGCAGCCCGAGCGAGGCCAGCGCGCCGAGCGCCCGCTCGCCGCAGACGCCAAGCACCGAGTGGGCATCCGAGCGGTCCTCGATGCGCACTTTCGCGCGCAACACGTACATCGACAGCCGCTTGCGAACCGGTTCTGCCTGCAGTCGCGGCAGCAGCAGCCAGATCGCCTGCGGATCGCGCCAGGCGAGCATCGTCGCGAGCAGGCGGCCCTTGGGCGTGCACAGGCCGTGCCAGCGCGCCTGCGAGGCAGGCTGGTGCTCGACGTCGTTGGTCGTCATCGAGTGCAGGAAACGCACCCGCTCTTCGCCGGTCAGCGCGAGAAGCCCGTGATCGGGCAGCAGCGCGACCGCGCCGGACTCGAGCGCCTCGAAGGGCGGCTCGTCGCGCACGGCCTGCGGGCCGTAGGCGTCGAGCGCGAAGCGGGCGCCGGAGGCTTCGACCGAGGCACGGGCGGCGCTGTCGTCGGTGAGAGTGGGGGGAGCGGCGAGCATGGCTGATCCGGAAGGGGTCGGGATTATTATAGGCACCCCCTTCGCCCCCCGAGGCCATGACCGCTGTGCCGAAAGGCCGAATCACCGCCCTGCTGATCCTGCTGCTGCTCGCGGCCGCGGGCGGGCTCGCCTGGGCGTGGCACGGCTTTACCGCCGCGCCGCTCGCATTCGAATCCTCGCCGGTGCGCTACACGGTGCCCAAGGGCGCCACCGTGCGCACCGTGGCGGCCGGGCTGCGTGCGCAGGGGATCGACGTCTCGCCGACGCGGCTCTGGATCTGGTACAAGCTGCGCCGCTACGACGGCCGCCTGAAGGCCGGCACCTACGGCTTCGCGCCGCCGCTGACGATCGATGCGCTGCTCGACAAGCTGGTGCGCGGCGACGTGCTGGTGACCGACATCCGCTTCATCGAGGGCTGGACGTTCCGGCAGATGCGCGACGCGATCGACGACCATCCGGACCTCGCGCACGACACCAGGGGGATCGACGAGGCGGCCCTGCTGTCGCGGATCGGAGCCGAAGAACGGCGCGCCGAGGGCCTGTTCTTCCCCGACACCTACACGTTCTCGCCAGGGGCGAGCGACGTCGAGATCTACCGTCAGGCCTACCGGCGGCAGCAGCAGGCGCTGCGCGCGGCCTGGGAGGCGCGCGACCCGTCGCTGCCGTACCGCAGCCCCTACGAGGCGCTGATCATGGCCTCGATCGTCGAGAAGGAGACCGGGCATCCCGTGGACCGCGACAAGGTCGCGGCCGTGTTCGTGAACCGGCTCAAGCGCGGCATGATGCTGCAGAGCGATCCGACCACGATCTACGGGATGGGCGAGCGCTTCGACGGCAATCTGCGCAAGCGCGACCTGCAGGCCGACTCCGCGTACAACACCTACACACGCGCCGGGCTGCCGCCGACGCCGATCGCCCTGCCGGGCAAGGCGTCGATCGAGGCGGCGCTGAAGCCGGCCGACGTGCCGGCGCTGTACTTCGTTTCGCGGGGCGACGGCACCAGCGAATTCTCCGAGGACCTGGCGAGCCACAACCGGGCGGTGTCCCGCTACCAGCGCAACGGCCGATGAGCGGGCGCTTCGTCACCTTCGAGGGGATCGACGGTGCCGGCAAGAGCACCCACATCGAGTGGTACGTCGAGCGCCTGCGCAACCGCGGCATCGACGTCGTCCAGACGCGCGAGCCGGGCGGCTCGGAGCTGGCCGAGTCGCTGCGCGAGTTGCTGCTGCACCGGCGCATGTCGATGGACACCGAGCTCCTGCTGATGTTCGCCGCGCGACGCGACCACCTCGAGCGGCTGATCCGCCCGGCGCTGGCGGCCGGGCAATGGGTCGTCTGCGATCGCTTCACCGACTCGACCTACGCCTACCAGGGCGGCGGCCGCGGGGCGCCGCTCGAGCGCATCGCGTGGCTCGAGGCCTGGGTCCACGGCGGATTTCAGCCGTACCGAAGCTACCTGTTCGATCTCGCACCCCGACTTGCCGCGCAGCGCCGGGCCTCGGCCCGGGCTCCCGACCGTTTCGAGTCGGAGGACGTCGCCTTCTTCGAGCGCGTCAGCGAAGGCTACCGCGCGCGCGCCGCCGCCGATCCCGAGCGCTTCGTCGTGCTCGACGGCCAGCGAGCCATCCCTGAAATTCGTGTGATACTCGAAGAAGATATCGCAGAGCTTTGTAATACATGATTTATCCTTGGCTGGAACCCGCCTGGACGCGGCTGCTCGCGCAGCGCGACCGGCTGCACCACGCGCTGCTGATCCACGGCCCGGCGGGCATCGGGAAGTCCGCGTTCGCCGCGGAACTGGCGCGATCGCTGCTGTGCGAGTCGCCGTTGCCCGACGGCGCGGCCTGCGGCTCCTGCAGCGCCTGCGGCTGGTTCGCGCAGGGCAACCATCCCGATTTCCGGTTGCTGGCACCGGCCGCGGCCGACGAGGCGCGCGAAGGCGAGGCCGGGCCAGGCGACGAGGCGCCGCGCAAGGCGACTGGCAAGGGCAGCGCGAGGCCGCCGCGCGACATCCGCATCGACCAGGTGCGCGCGCTCGAGCGATTCACCGGGATCGGCGGACATCGCGGCGCCGCGAAGGTCGTGCTGATCGAGCCGGCCGATGCGATGAATACCGCGGCAGCCAACGCGCTGTTGAAGACACTCGAGGAGCCGAGCGGCCAGACCCGCTTCGTGCTGGTCACCGACCGGCCCGACGTGCTGCCCGCCACCGTGCGCTCGCGCTGCCGGGCGCTCGGCCTGCCGCTGCCGGCCCCCGAGGTGGCCGCAGCATGGCTGGCCGCCGATGCCGGGGTGGATCTCGCCCAGGCGCGCGCCTGGCTCGCCGCGGCCGGTGGTGCGCCGCTGCGCGCCCGCCGATTCGCCGATCCCGCGCAGGCCGCCATCCATCGGCTGGTCGTGGAGACGCTGGCCGGTATTCCCGAGACTGGCATCGCGCAGGCAGCCGATGCGCTGGCCGACATCGAGCCCGCGACCTGGGTCGGGACACTGCAGTCCTGGGTGGTCGACCTGCAACGGGTGTGCGTCGGCGCCGAGCCGCGCTACTTCCCGGAGCAGGCCCGACGTCTCGGGTCGCTGGCGCGGCGCACCGACCTGGCTGCGCTGGATCGCCTCGCCGTCCGGCTCGACCGGGTGGCCCGCGCGGTCGATCATCCGCTGAACCCGCGGCTGGTGATCGAGGATGCGTTGCTGGACGTTCGCGCCGCACTGACGGCCTGAGCGCCGACAGACCCCGGCATTGCCGGGAACGAGCAGGAGTGCAGGCGATGTACGAGACCTCGAATGCGGCGCTGGGCGAGCCGACCACCGGGACGGCGCTCGCAGCTGCGCTCGAACCCTCCACGATGCCGGGTGCGGGCGCGGTCGAGGTGACGAGCGTGCCGGGCACCCCGGCGCCGGGCGGCGAGCCGGCGCGTGCCGGCGCGCGACCCGGCGTCGTGCAGCTGGCGATCCGTGAGAAGGCCGCGCTGTACGCGGCCTACATGCCGTTCGTCGAAGGCGGAGGGCTGTTCGTGCCGACGACGCGCACGGTGAGCCTCGGCGACGAGCTGTACCTGATCCTGTCGCTGATGGACGAGCCGAACAAGCTGCCGGTCACCGGCAAGGTGATCTGGATCACCCCCGCCGGGACGCCCGGCAGGCAGCAGGGACTCGGGGTGCAGTTCTCGAAAGACGATTCGGGCGCCCAGGCCCGCAATCGCATCGAGACCCTGCTGGGCGGCACGCTGAAGGCCAGCCGGCCGACGCACACGATCTGAGCCCGGGCGGCGCGCGGCATCGGGTCGCAACGCGTCCCGCCAGGAGAGCCGACCGCGGCGAGGGGCTGCAGCGCCTGCCGATACAATGGCAGGTCAACCCCGCGAACGCGGCCATGCTCGTCGATTCCCACTGCCATCTCGATTTCCCCGAGCTCTCGGGGCGCCTGGACGAGGTGCTTGCCGCGATGTCGTCGCACGACGTCGGGCACGCGCTGTGCGTCTGCGTGACGCTGACCGAGTTCGATCGCGTGCTCGAAGTCGCGGCGCGCGACGATCGCCTCAGCGCCTCGGTGGGCGTCCATCCCGACTATCCGGACACGGTCGAACCGGACGTCGCGACGCTGGTGCGCCTGGCCGATCACCCGAAGGTCGTCGCGATCGGGGAGACCGGGCTCGACTACTACCGGACGCAGGGCGACACCGAGTGGCAGCGCGAGCGCTTCCGCGTGCACATCCGTGCCGCGCGGCAGGCGCGCAAGCCGCTGATCGTGCACACCCGCGCCGCATCCGCCGACACGCTGCGCCTGATGCGCGAGGAAGGCGCCGACGACGCCGGCGGCGTCATGCACTGCTTCACCGAAGACTGGGAGACGGCCCGCGCGGCGCTCGACCTCGGTTTTCACATTTCGCTCTCCGGGATCGTCACGTTCAGGAATGCGGCGGCGTTGCGCGAGGTCGCCGCGCGCGTCCCCGAGGACCGGCTGCTCGTCGAAACCGACGCGCCGTATCTGGCGCCGGTGCCTTTTCGCGGCAAGACCAACGAGCCGGCGTTCGTGCGCTTCGTCGCGGGCTGCCTGGCGGAAGTCCGGCAGCAGAGCCCGGAACGGATCGCCGAGATAACTACCGACAATTTCTTCCGACTTTTCAGTAAATTGCAGAATCCTTTGAATGCGTAACTTCAAGTTACGAGGAAACATTCGGCGCCGGATCGCCGAGTCGCTCGCCGTCGTGCTGGCGTTCGGTGCGCTCGTGCCGCCTGCCGGCGCCGCATCCGCGCGCAGCGCGGGAGCGCCGCAGGAGTTCTGGGAGGCTCTGGGGCGCGACGACGTCGACCGGGTGCAGACCCTGCTGCTGCGCGGTACCGACACCAACGCCGCGCACCCGGAACTGGGCCCCGCGATCGTCGCGGCCGCACGCGAGAAGGCGTGGAAGACCCTCAGGCTGCTCGCCGGCCTCGCGGGCACGAAGATCGACGCCCCGAACAAGCGCGGCGAGACCGCGCTGATGATCGCGGCGCTGCACGGACAGCTCGACATCGTCCAGCTGCTGGTCAAGCGCGGCGCCGAAGTCAACCGGCCGGGCTGGACGCCGCTTCACTACGCGGCGACCAACGGCCACGTGGCGGTCGTCCGCTACCTGCTCGACGAGAACGCGTACATCGACGCCCAGTCGCCGAACCGGACCACGCCGCTGATGATGGCCGCCCGCCACAAGCATCCCGACGTGGTCAGGCTGCTGATCGAAGCCGGTGCCGATCCGACGGCACGCAACGAAGCCGGCATCGACGCGGCCGGCTACCTGCAGCGCCAGGGCGAGCCCGAACTGGCCGCATGGGTGCGCGAACGCGCAGCCGACTACGCGCGGCGCTACGGCACGCTCGAGCGGCCGCGTACCGTCGAGGCGATCGAGCAGGAGAAACGCCGTTCCGAGCGCCTGGACGCGCCCCGGTTGCCCGGCGCGCGCGATTGAGCGGCGACGGCACGGCGCGCAGCGGCTGTCCTCTCAGCCGAGCGCGACGTCCAGGAAGAACGTCAGTCCGAAGCCCGTGAACAGCGCCGCCGTCGCGCTGTCGCCGAAGCCCGCGCGGTGGGTCTCCGGAATCACCTCGTCGCTGATCACGAACAGCATCGTGCCGGCCGCGAACCCCAGCGCGAGCGGCAGCAGCGCCTGCGAAATGGCCAGCAGGCCGGCGCCGGCCAACCCGCCGATCAGTTCGACCGCGCCCGTCAGGGCCGCGACGCCGAGCGCATGCACGCGGCCGTAGCCGAGGCCCGCCAGCGACATCGCGACCGCGAGCCCCTCGGGCAGGTTCTGCAGCCCGATCCCGAGGGTGACGCCGATGCCGATGGCCGCGTCGCCGCTGGCGGCGCCGACGCCCATCGACAGCCCTTCGGGAAAGTTGTGGACCGCAATCGCCAGGACGAACAGCCAGACGCGCGCGAGGCGTCGCGCGCCGGGTCCTTCGGGGCCTTTCTCGAAGTGCTCGTGCGGCAGCAGGCGGTGGATTGCGGCCATCGCCAGCCCGCCCGCGGCCATCGCCGCGACCATCGCCGCCGCGGCCGTCCGGCGATCGCCGAACAGCGGCTCGGCCAGTGCGAATCCGGGCAACAGCAGCGAAAAGACGGTCGCCGCCAGCATCACGCCTGCGGCGAAAGCGAGCATCGCGTTACTGGTGCGTGGCGACAGCCGGCCGACGACGAGCACCGGCATGGCCCCGATGGTGGTCGCGATCGTTCCACCGACCAGGCTGGCCAGCAAGGCGAGCGTGAATGGCGAAGCGTCGTGCAGGAAGGCGAGCGGATCCACCGCGCGATTCTAGTGCGCGGTCGCAGCTTCGCGGCGGCTGTCCGTTCGCCGGCCTCCTGCACGTCGCGCCGCTTACCGCCCGGTCGATCGGCGCGCCCGTCGCGAAGACAACCCGTGCGAGCCGCCTGAGGGTTCTGCAGGCGCAGCGCTCGCGGACGACTCTTCGATTTGCAGCGAAGCGCGGCGAATCGCGCCGTCGTCGGCCGCGCTACCCGAGATCGGCCTCAGCGCCGCGCCGGGCACGTCCTCGGTGCTCGTCGGCAGGCTGGCGGCCACCCAGGCGTTGCACTGGTTGCCGGTGGCGTCCATGCCGCCGTCGGGTCCGCCTGAGCAGGTCTGGGCGGTAGCCGGGACAGCGATGGCGAATGCGGCCACGATGCAGCCGGCCGATCGGACGAGTCGATGATCGAGACGCATGGTGGTTCCCTCCTGCGTTGAGCGCCTCCCGGTTGTCCCGCGATCCCGGGTGGGTCGGTGAAGGCCCCTGCGAAGCGGAGCGGGGCAGGGGCAATGCCCTGGAGTCGGTCCTCGATAGGGCGCATCAGTCGGGTTCGGACCTGGCCGTCGGGGCGGGCGCGAGGGGGAGCCAATCACGTCCGCCGGTGACTCCGGCGCGGGTCAGGCACCGTGCAGCCGGTGGGACGTTGCTCACGAACTGCCGGCGCAGCGCGCAGTACATGCGCAGGGACACCGGTTCGCCCTGGCGCGCCGCGAGGTCGAACCAGTGGATCGCTTCGCGGCCGTCGCGGTTGACGCCTGGAAACATCGAGGTGCCCAGCGCATGCATGAAGCCGAGCATCTCCTGCGCGCGCGCATTGCCCTGGCGCGCCGGTTCGCGCAGCCAGAGGGCGACGATGCCGGCGACGGCCACCCGGAAGGCGTCCCGGAGGCCGGAGTTGTCGTGATCGCTGGCGATGGTGTTCATGCGAACCTCCTGTCGGGGAAGCAGATGGGGAAGGCCGGCACGGCGCCCGGGGCAGGGATGATGGTAGGAAGGCGTGGAGGCGGAAAAAATCCCGCCGATGCGGCCCGAGTGGCCTGCGGCCTACCGCATTCGCGGCAGGCCATCGCCAGCGTCACGCCGGCGGCGCCTGATCACGCGGGAAGTGCCATACTCGACGCCGAACCGCCGCGACGCTTCGACGGCCGCTATCGGGAGGGCGCATGAACCGGTCGATCCTCGGCTTCGCCAACCTGCTGGTTGCGGCACTGGTCATCGGCACCGCGTTCGGCATCTGGCTCGGATACGACCCGAGCGGCCTCTCGGCCGCCGCGTGGGTCGAGCAGCAGCAGCACGCGATCGCGGCGCTGAACACGAGCCTGCCGGCACTGGGTGCCGTCACGATCGCGCTCACGCTCGCATCGGCCGTGGTCGCCCGCGGCGATCGCCGCGCGTTCGCGTTGCTGCTGTGCGCCTGCGCCTGCTTCGTCGCGGTCGCGCTCGTCACGCGGTTCGAGAACCAGCCGATAAACGCGCTCGTCCTGGGCTGGTCGCCGTCGTCGCCGCCGCCCGACTGGGCTGTCTTGCGGGACCGCTGGTGGCGTTGGCACGAACTGCGCGCCGTTCTCGGCGTCGCGGGGCTGTCGCTGCTGATCGCCGGCCAACTCGCGCTGGCCAGACGTGGCTGAGCGCTCAGGCGTTCGCCGCGAGCAGGTCGATTAGCGAGGGGACCGCCGATTGCCCGTGGGCACGCGCCGCGTGCGCGTAGGTCTGGCGCACGGCCCCGGCCGTCGCGCGCGCAGCGCCGAGTTCGTCCGCCATCGCGGTGTAGTAACCCATGTCCTTCGACGCGTTGGCGATCGTGAACCGGAAGCCCGAGGCGTCGCGCGCTTCGAGATAGGGGCGCATCCGCTCGAGCACCACGCCACCGCCGCCGCCGTTGGCCAGTACCTGCACGAAGACTGCGGTGTCGACACCGGCGCGTTGCGCGCAGGCCGCCGCTTCGGCCAGCACGGTCGCGAAGCCGAGCGACACGTAGTTGTGCAGCAGCTTGAGCTGGTGCCCGGCGCCGACCGGGCCGGCGTGGACGACGTTCTCGGCGAAACTTGCGAGCAGCGGGCGGCACTGCGCGAAGAGTGTCGGCTCGGCACCCACGATCAGGTTCAATCGTCCCTCGGCGGCTTCCTTCGGCGTGCGCGTCATCGGCGCATCCATGAACCGGCCGCCGGCCGCCGCGACCGCCTCGGCGAGGCGCAATGTCGACGAGGGAATCGCGGTCGAGCAGTCGATGACGATGCCTCCAGGCCGCAGGCCGGCGAGCACGCCATCCTCGCGCAGCAGCACGTTCTCGACCTCCGGCGAGCCGGTGACGCACAGGATCACCACGTCGGAGCCGGCAGCCAGTTCGGCGCATCCCGACACCGGGCGTGCGCCGGCGGCCACGAGGTCCTGCGTCGGCTGGTTGCCCGGGTGCTCGAGGAACGCCAGCGGATATCCACGCCGCAGGACGTTCGTCGCAATGCCGTGGCCCATCAGGCCCACGCCGATCATGCCGATCCGCTGCTTGTCCGCCATGTCCCGCTTCCTTGGCTGCGATGCGCGCCACTTTAAACCCCGGTGAACCGCGGTCGCTTCACGCGATGGGGGGGCAACTGGTTCAGCGTCCTGGTCGGCGGTGTGGCGGGTTCGAGGTCGTGGGTCTGGTCTCGCCCTAACTGCGCATAATGTATATTATGTCAACTGCTAGATCGAAGCATCCGGCCGCACAGCGCCGGACGCCGCGTTACCGCCGAGCCAGGAGGCGCATCAGCTCCCGCAGCGGCCGCGCATTTGCGACGTCGCGCCGTTCGAGCCACCCGCGGCGCGCCTGCCCCACGCCGAAGCGAAGGTTCGCGAACTGCGCGACGTCGTGCGCATCGGACGTGATCGCGACCAGCACGCCCTCGTCCTTCGCCATCCGGCAGTGCGTGTCGATGAGGTCGAGCCGCTCCGGGTGCGCATTGAGCTCCAGGCAGACGCGCCTTTCCTTCGCCTTGCGCATCACCTGCAGCATGTCCACGTCGTAGGGCTCCCGCTCACCGATCAGCCTTCCGGTCGGGTGCGCAAGCAGGCTCACGTTGGGATTCTCGAGCGCGCGCAAGATGCGCTGGGTCTGCTGCGCGCGGCTCAGGTCGAACCGGCTGTGCACGGCCGCGATCACGAGGTCGAGCCCGGCCAGCGCGCGGTCGGGCAGGTCCAGCGTGCCGTCGTCCAGGATGTCGACCTCGATGCCCTTGAGCACGCGGATTCCCTTTGCGCGCGCGTTGAACCGGTCGATCGCCTCGCCCTGCTCGCGCAGCCGCTTCTCGTCGAGGCCGTGCGCCATTCCCTGGCGGCGCGAGTGCTCGGTGATCGCCAGGTACTCCAGCCCGAGCGCGCGCGCCGCCGCCGCCATCTCGTCGATCGTCTGGTGGCCGTCGGTGGCGGTCGTGTGCGCGTGCAGGTCGCCGCGCAGGTCGCCCAGCTCGATCAGCTTCGGCAGGCGACCCGCCCTCGCCGCGTCGATCTCGCCGCGATCCTCGCGCAGCTCCGGAGGGATCCAGGGGAGCTCGAGCGCCGCGTAGACGGACTCCTCGGTGTCCCCGGCGATGCGCGTGTCGCCGCGAAAGACGCCGTACTCGTTGACCTTCAGGCCCCGCTCCTGGGCCAGGCGCCGCAACGCGACGTTGTGCGCCTTCGAGCCGGTGAAGTACTGCAACGCCGAGCCGAAGCTCTCCGGAGCGAGCAGGCGCAGGTCGACCTGCAGGCCGCCGCGCAGCCGCACGCTGGCGCGCGTGCCGCCGCGGGACAGCACCTCCTCGACCTCGGCAAAGCCGGTGAACTGCTCGATGGCCTGGTTCGCCTTGCGCGCCGTGACCAGCACGTCGAGGTCGCCGACGGTCTCCCGCATGCGCCGAAAGCTGCCGGCGACCACCACGCGCTCGACGCCCCTTGCCCGCTGCAAGTGCGCCACCAGCGCGTCGGCGTACTGGCCGGCCACCGCGAGCTTGAAGCGGCGCTCCTTCGACAGGTGCGCCGCCACGGCAGACTCGATCCTGCGCTCGGTCTTCTCGCCGAACCCCGGCAACGCGCGGATCCGCCCGTCGCGCGCGGCGCGCAGCACCTGCTCGGGCGTCTGCACTTGAAGGTCGTGCCACAGGCTCGCGACGCGCTTCGGGCCCAGCCCCGGCACCTGCAGCAATTCGGTGACCGCCGGCGGCATCTCGCGGCGCAGGCGTTCGAGCAGTTCGCAGGTGCCCGTGGTGACGATCTCGTGGATCTTGCCGGCCAGGTCGGCCCCGATGCCGCGCAATTCCGTGAGGTCGCGGCCCTGCTCGATCATCTGCCCGACGTCCCCGCTGAGTTCCTGCAGCGTGCGGGCGGCATTGCGGTAGGCATTGATGCGAAAGACGTTGGCCCCCTGGATGGCGAGCCTGTCCGCCAGTTCTTCGAAAACCGCCGCCACCGCCAGATTCCGGACCGGCATCGCTCCCCTCCCGTCTGGCGCCATTCGACCACGGTCGAGGGGTCGCCGGAAAGCGCGAATCGAGGTGCGCGGACGACGGTCCGGGGCCGAGGCGGCCGCGGTCAGTGTCCGGTCATGCGACCAGCATGCGGTCGCTGACGTACCCGAGGTGGTGGTCGGCGTCGCCGAACGTGGCGTTGATCGTCGTGAGGCGCTTGAAGTAGTGGCTGACGCCGAGCGCGTCGACCACACCCATCCCGCCATGCAGCTGCACGGCCTCCTGGCCCACGCGACGCGACGCCTGCCCGACGTGGGCCTTGGCCGCCGAGATCGCCAATCGCCGCTCGGCCGCATCGTCCGAATCGGCGCGAACCGCCGCCAGCGTCGCCATCGAGCGAGCCTGCTCCGTCGCGACCACCATGTCGACCATCCGGTGTTGCAGCGCCTGGAAACTGCCGATCGGCTGGCCGAACTGCTTGCGCACCTTCAGGTATTCGAGCGTCGCCTCGTTGAGGGCGGACATGATGCCCACGGCCTCTGCGCACAGGGCCGCGATCGATCGATCGATGGCGCGCTCGACGATCGGTAGCGCGCGATCCCTCTCCCCCACCAGGGCATCGGCCCCTACCCGCACTTCGGCGAGTTCGACGTCGGCAGCACGCCTGTCATCCTGCGTCGGGTAGCCGATGACGCGGACTCCGGGCGCCTTCGAATCCACGATGAAGAGCGAGAGGCCGGCGTCGTCGCGCAGGTCGCCGCTCGTGCGTGCGGAGACGATCAGCTTGTCTGCGGTGTCTCCGCCGAGCACGACAGCCTTGGCACCGTCGATCACGTAGCCGCTGCCCTCACGCCTCGCCGTCGTCGCGACATGGTTCGACTCGTAGCGCGTGCCGGGCTCGTGGTGAGCGAGGGCCATCAACAGGGCCCCTCCGGCGATGAGCGGCAACACGGCCCTTTGCTGCAAGTCGCTGCCGGCGTCGCGGATCAGGCCACCGCACAGGACGATCGTCGTCAGATACGGTTCGACGACCAGGCCGCGCCCGAGCATCTCCATGACGAGCATGGTGTCGACCGCAGTGCCGTCGGCACCGTCGAGGTGGCCCGGAAAGGGCATGGCGAGAACGCCCAGGTCGGCGAACTTCGACCACACACTGCGACTGAATCCGTCGGCGGACGCGATGAATGCCCGGCGCTTCTCGAACCCGTATTCCCTGCCGATGAAGCGGCGCAGGGTTTCCTGCAACGCCAGTTGTTCTTCGTCGTAGTCGAAATTCACCGTCGTCTCGCCTCGTCGGGATGCTCAGAGCCCGAGGATCATCCTGGAGATGATGTTCTTCTGGATCTCGTTGGAGCCGCCGTAGATCGACGTCTTGCGGCCATTGAAATAGTTGCCGGCGAGTGGCGCAGCGAAATCGGAGTGGATCGGCTCGCCGCGCCGCTTCGCATCGATCGATCCCTCGGCCCTGGGTATCGAGCGATGGCCCAGTGCCTGCATCATCAGCTCGCTCAGCATCTGCTCGATTTCCGAGCCTTTGAGCTTCAGCAGCGACGGCTCGGGACCCGGTGCGCGCTTCCTGGCCATGGTGCACAGCGCGCGCAGGTTCGTGATCTCGAGGGCCATCAACTCGATTTCCACCTGGGCGATCCTGTCGCGAAAGCGCTGGTTCTCGATCAGCGGGCGCCCGCCGTCGAGTTCACGTCGCGCGATCGTCTTCAGGTACTTGAGTGCGGCCTTGGAGCGGCCCACGCGGGCGATGTCGGTACGTTCCTGGTCGAGCAGGAACTTGGCGTACGTCCAGCCCCTGTTTTCGTCGCCCACCAGGTTGCGCGCCGGAACTTCGACGTTCTCGAACCACACTTCGTTGATCTCGTGCCCGCCGTCGAGCATGACGATGGGTCGGACGCTCACGCCGGGCGTCTTCATGTCGACCAGGAGAAACGAAATCCCCTCTTGCGGGCGACCGTCGCTTCGGGTGCGCACCAGGCAGAAGATCCAGTCGGCGTATTGTGCATAGGTGGTCCAGGTCTTCTGCCCGTTGACCAGGTAGTGCCCGCCGTCCCGGCCCGAAACACGTTCGGCGCGCATCTTCAGCGAGGCCAGGTCGGAACCCGCGCCGGGCTCGGAGAAGCCCTGGCACCACCAGTCTTCGCCCGAAGCGATGCCGGGCAGGAACCGCTCGAGCTGGAAATCGCTCCCGAAGGTCATGATGACCGGGCCGACCATCTTCGGGCCGAACGGAAGTTGCATCGGCGCGCCGGCGTCGGCGCATTCCTCCTCGAAGATGTACTGCTGTATAGGGGTCCATCCCGCGCCGCCGAATTCCCGCGGCCATGCCGGGACGCCCCAACCCCTGTCGTGAAGGATCTTCTGCCAGCGCGTGAAGTCGTCCTTGCCCAGCGGCCTGCGCGCGTGGACCCTGGCCGCGATGTCGGCCGGCAGGTTGCCGTCGATGAACTCGCGCACGATGGCGCGGAAGTCCCGCTCTTCCGGCGTGAATTCCAGATCCATGGTCCGTCCTGGCGTGCCCCGGCCATCCCCAGGATGCCGGGCTCGTTGAAGAGCCGCGGCGCGCCGGCGCCGCGGCAGGCGGCTCAGCGCTCGCCGAAGTAGTCCGACGTCGTCACCCAGCGACCGCCGCGAATTTCGGCGAACCGATAGAGGCTCGACCCGAGGCGCTTGGTGGGGCTGAAGGTCATCTCCGCGCTGCCGAAGATGTCCGTGGGGAACCTGGTCGCTTCGATCGCCCTGATGAGCGACTCGGTGCTCAGGTCGGGCCCGGCCTTCTGCAGCGCGATGATCATGGCCTCGGCGTTTGCGTACCCGTAGACCGAGTGCATCCACGGGTCTTCGCCGAACTTGCTCTTGTAGCGCTGGATCCAGGCGCGCACCTGTTCCGACCCGCTATCCGGGTAGGGAACCGCGGCCGTGTGGGTGGCGACGATGCCATCCATCGCGGAGCCGCCGAGCTTGTGGATCTGGTCGTAGTAGATCCCGGTCGTGCCCAGGAATACCGGATTGAAGCCCGTCTTGCGAGCCTCGGCCACGGTTCCGATCGTCTCGCGGATGAGGGTGCCGAGGACGACCAGGTCGCACCCCGCGCTTCTCATGCGTGCCACCTGTGACGAGAAGTCGGTGGCGCCGCGCTTGTACGACGTCTTCTCGACCCACTGCAGGTCGATCGTCTTCAGGCCGTCCTCGGCACCCTTGAGGTGCTCGATGCCGTAGTCGTCGTCCTGGTAGATGATGCAGGGTTTCTTCAGCGCCCTCTGCTTGACGAGCACGGGGACGGACTGGCGCGCCTGGTCGTAATAGGGAGTGAAAGACGCGAACTTCAGGCGATGCACCGGATCGAACATCTGCCTGCCCGGGCTGAAGGGAAACAGGTTGATCACGTTGCGCTCGAACAGCAGCGGCATCACCGCGACGTTCGTCGGCGTGCCGATGTGTCCCAGCATCAGGAAGATCCTGTCCTGCTCGAGCAGCTTGTGCGTCGCGAGGACTGCGCGCTTGGGATCGTAGGCGTGGTCCTCGACGACGAAGCGGATCTTGCGGCCGTGAATGCCGCCCTTCTCGTTCTGCTCGTCGATCCTCATCTGCATGCCGTTGCGGCTCGCCTTGCCGAGGCTGGCGATCGGGCCGGACAGGTCCTGCAGCGAACCGACCACGATCTCGGTCCTGCTCACGCCCTGGGTCTGGCCCGACGCCGCCCCCGCCACGAGCGCCAGCGCAGCCCCCAGCGTCACCAGTGTCCAGCGCATACCCCTCTCCCTCTCGTGAGTGAACGATCGGCTCGCGAGCGGCGATCGGTCGTGGCAAGGTTAACCGTCCGATCAGTCTAGTTACCGATCGGTTACCTGTCAACGAGCCGGGAACGGGCCGACCGGCCCGATCGGGAGTTGCCGCCGACCGGTCGCGCGGGCGGCGGCATCCAGAGCCCGCCTTCCGGGACGATCTCGCCGACGCTGTCCGGCAGCGGGCCGATCGGCGCGCTGCCCAGCATTCGCGCGTACAGCGCGCTCGTCGCTTCAGCCACCTGTTCGCCGGTCCAGGGGCCTTTCGGGTCGTACCACTTCGTCACCCACGCCATGCTCCCGGTCACCAGCAACGACACCAGCTGGGGATCGCACGGCAGGATCGACCCGTCGCGTATTCCCGCTGCGACCCAGCTCCGGAACTCATGATCGAGCGCGCGCCGGGCGACGAGTATTTCCTCGGCCTGCTCGGGAGCCAGAGCCCCGTCTTCCAGCAGGATGAACGTCACCGTCGGCGACTCGGTGATCGCGGCGACATAGTTGAAGATCATCTTCCGGACCCTGCCGAGGCCGGTGCTCTCGGTGGCCGCACTGTCCTGGGCGGCCCGCGCCGCCTGAAGCGAGCGCACGTGGATGTTGTAGAGCAACTCCCTCTTGTTCGCGACGTAGTTGTACAGCGCGGCCTTGGTGATCCCCAGTTCCTTCGCCAGGTCGCTCAGCGACGTGCCGTGATAGCCGTGGTTGTTGAACCACCGGGCGGCGGTCTCATAGAGCACCTCTTCCCTCAGTTCCCGCTGCGCCCTGCGCCCCGGAACGCGACTGCCCCACGCCGTCTCGTCGGGAAGACTGCCAGCCGTCGCTTGCGACGCACGCGCGCGGCCTTCCGCTCTTTGCGCCTTGCGGCTTTCGGCGGGGTCGACCCCGCTGGCCAGCAGTCGCCGCGCTTCGTCGCGTTTCTCCCTGGCGCCTGGAATCCATTCCCCCGTGACTGCGTCCCGGCAGCCCTCGAGCGGAACGGCCGGATAGGCTCCCAGCGCCAACCTCTTTTCCTTGCCGCCGAATCGATACTTGAAACGCCAGAGCTTTCCACCGGCGGGCGAGATCTCGATGTAGAGCCCACCGCCGTCGAACATGCGCACGGGTTTGGCGGCAGGCATGGCGCGGCGAATGGCGGCGTCGGTCAGGGGCATTTGTCTCATCCAAGGATGCAATGCCCCCGATTATGCCCCCACTCAGCCGGCATCGCAATCGAAGCGGTACGAGGTGTTCCCATCGCAGCGGGGCCCCCGTCGGCTGCGGGGTCGGTCGTTACCGGATCGGGCTCGTTCCGCGCAGCAGGCGCTCGGCCAGCTCGGCCAGCGCGATCTCCTCCTCGCCTTCGCCGCGGCGAGCGCGCCTGAGCGCCAGGCGCTCGCGCTCGATCGTCGCCACCAGGCAGCGCTGGTAGAAGGCCGGCAGGTCGATCGCGTCGCGCTTTGCTTCGAGCAGGCCGTACTCCGCCTCGGCGGCGACCAGCGCCGGGTCCAGCTTCGGAATCCGCAGCGTGCGCGTGCAATCGGGAAGATGCGCCTCCAGTTCGCGAAGCCGGCTTCCCTTCGGCGCGGCCGCGACCAGCTTCGCGGCCAGCGCGCGGTGAATCCGGTGGTGCGTCACGGCGGCCAGCGACGCGTCGCGCTCGACCTGCCGCAGGCTCGCGACGGCTTCGGCTCGGGCAGCGGCGCGTTGCTTGGCCCGTTCGAGCGCCGCGGCGTCGGGCCGGCGCGCGCCCCCCGGCTGCAGCGTCGCAAGCTGTCCGAATTCCTCGACGACGACCGGGCCGTTGTTCGTCGACACGACCCAGGACACGACGCTCGCGCGCGTCCCGGACACGTCGGCGCAGGCGCGTGCGAAGCCGGCGGGCGCGTGGCCGCGCGCGAGCACGTGCGCCACCAGCGCGTCGAATACCGGCTCGCCCCACGTCGCGAAACGCAGCGGCTCGTCGCGCCCCGGCAAACCGCGCTCGTATAGCGCGCGCGATACGGTGAGCAGGCACGGCTCGCAGCCGGGAATCCCGCGGACCAGCAGCGCCGCCCCGTGCGTCGTCTCGATCCGTTCGCTGCCCAGCGCCTTCAGCGTTGCCGAGGCGGCCAGCGTCTCGAAGACCTCCCCGAGCGTCATCGGCAGCTTCGCCGCCGCCAGTTCGTCGCCGAGCTCGCGGTACAGCGCGTGCAGTTCGGCCGCGGTCGGCGACATCGACTCGGCGCGCTCGCGCGCCAGCCGCAGCCGTTCGCGCACGATCGCCTCGAGACGCTCCGGCTCGAGCTCGCCCGTCGACAGGCGCCGCAGGTCGGCCGGATCGACCGGCAGCACGACCAGCGGCTGCGCCCCCACGGTGCCTGCCGCGCCCTGGATTCGCCGCAGCAGCCGCACGTACACCTCCTCTTCCACCGTGCCGGGGTAGGCGAGGTTGATCACGTGGACCGTGCGATGGCGCTGGCCGATGCGATCGATCCGGCCGATCCGCTGCTCGAGCTTCATCGGATTCCACGGCAGGTCGAAATTGACCAGCAGGTCGGCCGACTGCAGATTCAGCCCCTCGGCGGCCGCGTCGGTGCACAACAGCAGGTCGATGTCGCCACGGACGAAGCGCCGCTTCACCTCCTCGCGGCTGGCCCCGTGCCAGCCGCCCGCCTCGTCCATCCACGCACAGCGCGGCCCCGAGAAGACGCCCAGGCGCACCGACGGCTCGTCGTGCTCGACCCAGCCCTGCAGGTCGACCAGCGTGTCGTAGAAGCGCGTGAAGACGACGGCCTGCCGCAGGCGCCCGTCCGCGCCGCGGCGCGCGCGCAGCGCCTTCAGCAGTGCACGCACCTTCGGCGAGCGTAGCTGCGCAAGCGGCGCGAGCCGCTCGAGCAGCGCCGTCAACTGCTCGACCTCCCAGCCGAGGTCGACCCGGCTGCGCCAGTGCAGGCCGGCCGTCAGCAGTTCGTCGTCCGGCGTATCGGCTTCGTCGTGGGCGCGCCCCTCCAGGTCGCGCCGTTCCCACTCGTGATCCTCCCAGTCGCGTTCGTCCCAATCGCGTTCGCTCCAGCCGAGCGTCTCGCCAGGCGACCGAGAAAGCCGGCCCTCCAGCGCGGCGGCGACCTTGTCGCGCCGTCGCGCCAGCGTGTCGTGGATCGCCTTGTAGCTCGACGCGAAGCGCAGGCCGAAGAAACTCAGCATGAAGCCGACGGCGATGCGCTGCCGGCTGTGCGCCCTGACCTGCTCGGCGAGGGTGCGGCAATATGGCGCGAACCGGTCGTAGACCTCCCGCTCCGCGGCGGTGAGCCGGATCGCGGGCAAGTGGACCTTGCGGGTGGGCAGCGGCGCAGCCAGGCGCCCCTCGCGCTGGTAGCGGCGCAGCAGGCCGCGGTCGTGCCGCATCATCGCCCGCGACAGCGGCGCCACCGCGAACAGCAGCCGCAGCACCGCCTTGCGCAGCGGCGGCGCCGGCGCGGCATTCGCCGCGTCGGGGGCGTCGAGCCAGCGCTGCAGCGCCGCGCCCGCGCGTCCGCGCATCACCGACCGCTCGACGAAGCGGGCGGCCGCGGGGTCGAAGCGCAATACGTGCCTCGCCGCGCGCGCGACGAAGCGCCATTCCAGTGGCTCGAGCCCGGCACCCGCGCGCAGCCTTGCGAGCAGGCCGTAGTAGGCGAGCGCGACCCGGGGTTCGAGTGCGAAGGGACCGAGCCGTCGCGTGAGCGTCGCGAGATCGATCGCCTCGATCGGCTCGAGCTGCATCGGCGTCGCGGTGGCGAGCCACAGCGCGGCGGCCTTCGGGCGCAGCACGTCGCGCGCGATCCGGTAGAGCCGGGTCCAGCGCGGCGGGCTCTCGGGAGCGGCTGTCGGGTTCGATCGGCGCGCGCAGTGCGCCTCGTCGAGCAGCACCAGATCCCAGCCGTCGGCGCCCTTCAGTTCGAGCTGTCGCTCGCGCCGCGTGAGCAGCCCGGTCGAGACGACGAGCAGCTCGGGCTCGAACAGCGAGGCGGCGGCACGCTCGTGCTCGCGCGGCAGCAGCAGCCGGTGACGCGGGTGCGCCCCGCCGAGCGCGCGGGCGACCGGCAGCAGGCACTTGTCCGCCAGCTCGCGCTGCCACTGCGCGGCGATGCTCGCGGGCACCGCGATCAGCGCGCGCCCGACGTAGCCGGACATCCGCAACGCGCGCAGCGCCAGCCCGGCTTCGATGGTCTTGCCCAGCCCCACTTCGTCGCAGAGCATCCACGACAGCGGCCAGCCGTCGACCAGCCGCCGCGCGACGACGCGCTGGTGCGGCCAGGGTTCGACCGGCGCGGTCTCGATGCCCAGGTACTGGCCGTTGGGCATGCACGGCGCGTCGCGGATGAACGCGAACGCGAGCCACTCCGACGGGCTCGGCGCCGGAGTCGCGGCCGCGTTATCGTCCATGCTGGTGCATTTGCCTTTCGATCAGCTTGCCACAGCCTTGGCCGATGCCGCACTTCTGCTTTCACGACGAGCTCAACGACCTCCTTCGACCGGAGCTGCGCGATCGCGTCTTCGAATGGCCCTGCGCCGAGCGCGCGACCGCCAAGCACGCGATCGAGGCGCTCGGCGTGCCGCACACCGAGGTCGGCCGGGTCCTGGTCGACGGCCGCCCCGCCGGACTCGGGCACCTGCTGCAGGCGACCGATTCGCTCGACGTATTCCCGACCGAAGCGATGCGGCCCGCCCCGGGCGATCCGGCGCCGCGCTTCCTCGCCGACGCGCACCTGGGCGGCCTGGCCCGGCGGCTCCGGCTGCTCGGCTTCGACACCGAGCTGGCGCGCGACGCGCCGGATCGCTCGCTCGCCCACCTCGCCGACGGCGACGGGCGCATCGTGCTGAGCCGCGATCGCGAGCTGCTCAAGCACCGGCGGGTGGCGCGCGGGCGCTACGTGCGGGCACGCACGACTGAAGAGCAGTTACGCGAGGTCGTCGCGCACTTCGGCCTGCGCGAGGGCATCCGCCCGTTCAGCCGCTGCCTCGAGTGCAATGCCCTGCTGCGGCCCGCCGAACGGGGCGACATCGCCGGTCGCCTGCCGCCGCGCGTGGCCGCCGAGCAGACGGAGTTCACGCTGTGCACCGGCTGCGGTCGGGTCTACTGGCCGGGCTCGCACTGGCAGCGGCTGAAGGCGGTGGTGTCGGAATACTCGACAGTCCCGACCGATCGAAGCGCGAACGCCGAGCCAGGTTCCTGAATTCGCGGCGGGCGACGAGCCGGTCGAAGCCGTCGCGCTCGAAGCCGGCGACCAGGACGCGAGCTTCTTCTCGCGCCTGTTCCGCCGCCGCGTCGCGCTGACGCCGGCGCAGTACCGTCGCCGCTTCGGCGGCCTCAAGCGCCGCCTGGCGGCCGCCCAGCCTGGTCCGGACGCGCCGCCAGATGTTCGCGCGCGGCCGACGAGGCCGTGAACTCCCGCGCGTAGCGACCCAGCAGCTTGCCGATGCGTGGCAGCTCGTAGCCCAGCTGCGTGAAGGCGATCCCGCGGTCGAACGCCTCGTCGTACCCGGCGATCAGCCCGTCACGCAGCCGCAGCTGCGCGATCCCTTCGAACACGACGAGCTGCCCGGCGCTCTCGGGCTCGCGCGAGCGGTAGCTGAAGACGTAGCGCGCGTAGCCCAGGTCGTCGTTCGCCGCGACGTCGCGGAACTGCCAGAAGAACGCCTCCCCGCCGACGAAGAAGCGGTCGAGCATCGCGGCGATCGCGTCGCGGCCCTCGTGGACACCGAAGAAGCCGTCGTGGTAGCGCCCGTCGGGCGTGAACAGCGCGGCGAAACCCTCGGTGTCGTGTGCCGCGACCGCACGGGCGAAGCGCCCGAGAAGCGCGGATAGCCCAGCGTCAGCGGGCATCGGGCAACGGCAGTTCGCCGGCCAGGTAGCGCTGCCGATAGGTCTCGAACGGCATGTCGTCGTCGGCCTCGATGCGCCGTTGCTCCGCGAGCGACTCCTCGGCCATCCGCGCGAACCGGACCTGCGCCGCCTCGTCGAACGGCAGGTCGAGCAGCGTCCGGTGGTGCCGGATCGACTGCGCCAGCGCGAAGCGCGAGAACGAATTGTCGAAGCCCTGCGCCATCTCGCGCAGGCAGCGCGCCGACGGTGTGAGCGACGGATCGGCGAGCAGCGCCTCGGCGGCGGCCAGCGCCGCGCGATGCGGGGCGGCGCCTGGCGCGCGAGCGCCGGTCGCGGCGTCCAGCGCCTCGGCGATCGGAGCGCATTCCCGCAGCAGCTCGCGGCCCCACTCGACCAGGCCGACTTCCCGCTCACCGCGCTGCAGGCGCAGCCCGGGCTCGCGGCCGCTCTGCGCCACCTCGTGCTGGTTGTGCGACATCGCCGCGATCTCCTCGGGCGTGTCGCGGGGGCTCTCCTCGAGCAGGCAGTGCAGCAGGAACACGTCGAGGAAGTGCAAGGTGCCGGCCTCGATGCCGATCGGACTGAACGGATCGAGATCGAGGCAGCGCACCTCGACGTATTCGACACCGCGCTCGGCGAGCGCGCGCAACGGCCGCTCGCCGGAGCGGATGCTGCGCTTGGGCCGGATCGTTCCGTAGAACTCGTTCTCGATCTGCAGCAGCGACGCGGCCAGCTGGCGGTAAAGACCGTTGCCGTCGTGGATGCCGATCCGCTCGTACGGCGGATACGGCTCGCTCAACGCGCGCGACAGCGACTTCGAGTAGCTGTCCAGGCAATTGAAGCTGACCGCCAACGCGGCCTGCGCGTCGCTCTGGTATCCGAGCGGGCCCATCCGCAGCGAAGTCGCGTGAGGCAGGTGCAGCGTGCCACCGTCGAGCTTTTGCAGGTTGTGAGGATGCCCGGCCAGGAACGTGCTGCACGCGGCGGGCGAGGCGCCGAACAGGTAAAGCAGCAGCCACGAGCGGCGGCGGAAGTTGCGGATCAGGGCGAAGTAGGCGGCGGTGCGGTAGTCCTGCTCGGATCCCGCGTCGCCGTCGGCCTGCTGCAGGATCGGCCAGGCGGCCTCCGGCATCGAGAAGTTGTAGTGGATGCCCGAGATCGTCTGCATCCGCCGCCCGTAGCGGTGCGACAAACCCTGGCGGTAGACGGTCTTCGCGCGGCCGACGTTCGAGGTGCCGTAGCGCGCGAGCGGGATCGCGTCGTCGGCCGGCAGCCCGCAGGGCATGCTCGCCGCCCACAGGATCTCGTCGCCGATCCCGCGGTGCACCGCCTGGTGGATCCGGGTCAATTCTGCGAGACACGGCTCTGCGTCGCGGTGCACGCCGGTGATCAGCTCGAGCTGCGACTCGCTGAAGTCGGTGGTGATGTGCGGGTGGGTCAACGCCGACCCGAGCGCCCGCGGATGCGGGGTGTCGGCCAGCATGCCGTCGGCACGGGCGCGCAGGCTCTCCTTCTCGATACCACGCGCCAGCGCCCCCAGCAACTCGAGCGGCAGCAGGCGAAGGCGGTCGTTCAGGCGGCTCAAGATCGGGGACTCCACCGGTTGCGATGCCCGTCGCGGTCCGGCGGGCGTCCGGCAGCGATCTTACCTTCTTGCAGCAGGCGAGCCGCCGTTCAGGGCATCCGGGAGGTCAGGCGGACCGTCTCGCCAGCCACCATGAACGTGCCGTAGCCGCGATGGTGGAGCGTCTGCGGCGCCTTGCGCGACCGGTCCGCCCAGGCCGCGACGACCTCGAGGACGAAGAATCCGTACTTCGCGACCATCCGGGTGTCGACGACGCGGCACTCGAGGTTGGCGAAGCACTCGCGGATCAGCGGCGCGGCGACGCGGCTCGCGGGCGCGGTCGACAGCCCGAACGCCGCGAACTTGTCGATGTCGCGGCCCGAGGCATTCCCGCATGCGACCACCTTGTCGGCGATGTCGCGCTCCGGGACGTTGATCGCGCACTCGCGCGTGGCCTTCAGCGCCGCGAAACTGTAGTTGCGGTCGCTCACGACGCAGCCCACCAGCGGCGGCTCGAACTCCATCATCGTGTGCCACGACATCGTCATCACGTTCGGGCGCCCATTGCGGGCCGTGGTGAGCAGCACGACCGGTCCGGGCTCGAGCAGCTGGTAGACCTTCGACAGGGAGAGCGCGCGTCTGGCCACTTCGACCTCCTCGTTCGACCGAGCGGCCCCGACGCGCACCTTGACGCGGATCGAAGCACGCCCGGTTCTGCGACATTACACTCGATCGCCGTGCAACAGGGAGGGTTCGGGATGTCGAAACAACTGGAACAGCGGGTCGCCATCGTCACCGGCGGGGGTTCCGGGATCGGGCGCGCAGTCGCCCTCGCCTATGCGCAAGCCGGCGCCCGGGTCGTCGTCTCGGACATCGGCGAGGACGGCGGCCGTGAGACCGTCGCGCAGATCGCTGCCGGCGGAGGCGAGGCCTGCTTCGTGCGCGCCGACA
Organism: Burkholderiaceae bacterium; assembly: GCA_023954045.1. Lineage (GTDB taxonomy): Bacteria > Pseudomonadota > Gammaproteobacteria > Burkholderiales > Burkholderiaceae_E > Zeimonas. The sequence continues at coordinate 61,519 of JAMLIR010000011.1, forward strand.
CGTCGAACGCGACCGACAACGAGAAGCTGGTGGCCGAGGCGGTGAAGCGCTACGGCGCGCTGCACGTCGCGTGCAACAACGCTGGCGTAGGGGGAACCGGCGCCGACGTCGGCGACTACGCGCTCGACGAGTGGCAACGGATCATCGGCATCAACCTGTCCGGCGTGTTCTACGGAATGCGCTACCAGATCCCCGCGATGCTGGCGGCCGGCGGCGGCGCGATCGTGAACATGGCCTCGATCCTCGGCCAGGTCGGGTTTCGCGGACACTCGGCCTACGTGGCGTCCAAGCACGGCGTGATCGGGCTCACCCGCACCGCCGCACTCGAGTACGCGGCGCGCGGGATCCGCATCAACGCGATCGGCCCCGCGTTCGTCGACACTCCGCTGCTGGCCAACCTGCCCGCGGAGGCACGCGCGGGGCTCGTCGCCCTGCATCCGATCGCCCGCCTCGGCAAGGCCTCCGAGGTGGCCGAACTGGTGCTGTGGCTGAGCTCCGACAAGGCTTCGTTCGTCACCAGCAGCTACTACCCGATCGACGGGGGCTACCTGGCGCAGTGATCGGAGCCGGGCGACGCCGCCGCTCGGCTACCGCGGGCGCCGTCGCTGGGGTGCCGGGGGCGTGCTCGCCCGCGCGCCGCCGGCCAGCGAATCGCGGGGAAAGTCGCGCTCGAGGTCGACGGTCGCGCGCCGCCCGAGGTGCATGAAGTTGCGCGCCAGCCAGTCGTCGGCCGCGTCGTAGCCGAGACGGTGCAGTTGCGACAGCGTCGCCGGGTCGGCGGCGAGCCGGCTCGAATTGCCGAGCCGGGCCAGGTCGACGCCCCCGTCGAGCCGGTGCAGGCGAAGGTCGTGCAGCCGCCGGAACAGCGGCGCCCGGTAGCGCTCGATCGGCCTGCCCTCCTCGCGCAGCATCCATTTGACCAGCGCGATCGAGCGCAGCTCCTTCAGCAGGCTGCCGTTGAACGTGATCTCGTCGATGCGCGCGAGGATGTCCGGGGCGCGGGTCGGCACCTCGTCGCGCTCGGTCGGGTTGATCTGCACCAGCAGTACGTCGTCGGCGCTCGCCTCGGCGATCAGCGGCAGCAGCGTCGGGTTGCCGCTGTAGCCGCCGTCCCAGTAGGCCTCGCCGTCGATCTCGACCGCCTGGAACAGCATCGGCAGGCACGCCGACGCCAGCACCGCGTCGACGCTCAACTCGGCGTTGCGAAAGACCCGCAGCCGGCCGGTGCGCACGTTCGTCGCGCCGATGAACAGGTCGATCTTGTCGCAGCGCCGCACCGCGTCGAAATCGACCGCGTCGGCGATCACCTGGCGCAGCGGATTGACGTTCAGCGGATTGAACTGGTACGGCGAGAACACGTGGCTCGCCATGTCGAGATAGAGCCCCAGCGGCGACCAGGCCGCGGCCGCGCTGCCGAACATGGCGCCGAACATGCCGCCGTTCAGCGGGTTGAGCCGCGCCGACGCGCCGACGCTCGCCCAGAATTCGCGCAGCGCCTCGCGTGCGGCGGTGCGCCCGCCCGCCATCAGGCCCGCCGCCATGACCACCGCGTTGATCGCGCCGCCACTCGAGCCGCTGATGGCGCCGATCTCGATGCGATCGTCCTCGAGCAACCGGTGCAGCACCCCCCAGGTGAAGGCGCCGTGGGCGCCACCGCCCTGGAGCGCGAGGTCGATGTTCTTTCGGGTACGGGGCGTTCGACGCGAGGTGCTCATGGACAATGGCCGATGCCGGCAACGGCCGGGCTAGGATAGGCGGACGGCGCGCGGCGCGGGCGGACCGCCCGCGCCGCGGGTCGATGCGATCATATCGGAGCAGACGCGGGGGCACGCACGAGATGGGCAAGGAGTTCACGCTCTACATCGGGAACCGGAACTACTCGTCGTGGTCGATGCGCCCCTGGGTGCTGATGCGCCAGGCCGGCATCGAATTCGACGAAGTGATGGTCCCGTTCGACTCGTTCGGACCCGACTCCGAATTCAAGCGGCGCCTGGCCGGCGTGAGCCCCACCGGCCAGGTGCCGGTGCTGCAGACGAGCGTCGACGGCACGCCGACGACGATCTGGGACACACTCGCGATCGCCGAGTACCTGGCCGAGCGCTTCCCTGCCCTGCACCTGTGGCCGACGCAGCCGGCGTCGCGGGCGCGGGCGCGCTCGGTCACGGCCGAGATGCACTCGGGCTTCGCCGCGCTGCGCACCCACTTCGCGTTCAACGTCGAGGCGAACCTGCCGCAGGTCGGCCAGCGGGCGCTGGCCGGGCAGCCGGCGCTGCGCGCCGACGTCGCGCGGATCACGCAGCTCTGGAACCAGTGCCTCGCAGCATCGGGCGGACCGTTCCTGTTCGGCGGCTTCGGCATTGCCGACGCGTTCTACGCGCCGATCGTGCTGCGCTTCCGGACCTACGGGGTGCCCCTCGACGCGGCCTGCGTCGGCTATGCGCGACGCGTCGTCGAGTGCGTGGCCGTGCGCGAGTGGATCGACGCGGCGCTCGCCGAGAAGGATTTCGTCGCGTCCGAAGAGCCCTACCGTAGCGCACCGCCCGGCTGAGCCGCGGGCTTCAGCGCCGACCCAGCACCAGCGCGGCCGGCACCAGCAGCAGCCACGAGTACATCGCACAGGCGGGATCGACCCACGCGAGCGGCATCGACAGCAGGAACACCGCCGGCACCAGCAGGGTTCGCTGCAGCTCGCGCCGGTGGTCGGCCGCCTGCGTCGGCCCCTGCACGAGCCACGCGCGATGCCGGCCCAGGTGCAGCCACAGCAACACCAGCATCGACGAGGCCGCGACGATCGTCAGCGCGTAGAGCACGACCGCATCGCGGTTGCCGTGCTCGCTCAGCACTGCCGTCGGAAAGGGAATGAACGCGACGAACATCAGGAACAGCAGGTTCAGCCACAGCCCGCGCGCGTCGATCCGCTCGACCACGCGCAGCTTGCGGTGATGCGCGATCCAGAGCTGGCCGATGACGACGAAGCTGATCAGGTAGCCCAGGATCCTCGGCGCGATCTGCCCGAGCATCGCCCAGTGGAACGCCCCCTCGCCGGGGGGCAGCCGCACGTCGATGACCAGCAGCGTCGCGGCGATCGAGAAGAGCCCGTCGCTCAACGCCGCGGCGCGCTCGGTCGGCCAGGTCTGGGTGCGCGAGTCGTCCGGAGGCCTCATGGCGCGCGAGCATAGCGCGGCCGGCCGCGAATGGCGACATCCATCGCATTCCCACGGCCGGCGAGAGGGCGCTCGGGCGCGCGTAAGATCGGGCCGGTGAACGATCCGACATCGGAGGGGCCGGGATGAGTGCCGACAACGTGACCGTGCGCCTGGCGCAGCGCCACGACTACCAGTTCGAGGTTCAGTACGGCGCCGGCGTGCCGGCGGTCGTCGGCGACGAGCCGCCGCCGCTCGGCCAGGGCGCGGGCCCCTCGCCGATCCAGCTGCTGGCTTCGGCGGTGGGCAACTGCCTGTCCAGCTCGCTGCTGTTCGCGCTGCGCAAGTTCAAGCAGCAACCCGAGCCGCTGTCGGCCGAGGTCACCGCCGAGATCGGGCGCAACGCCGAGAACCGCTTGCGCGTGCTCGCGCTGCGCGCGCGCCTGACGGTCGGCGTCCCCGGCGCCTCGCTCGCGCACCTCGACCGCGTCCTCGGCCAGTTCGAGCAGTTCTGCACCGTCACGCAGAGCGTCGCGGCCGGCATCCCGGTGACGGTCCAGGTATTCGACTCGGAGGGCGCGCAGCTGAAGTAGGTTCGGCGGCGCGCGCCGTGCTCACTTCGCCGGCGCGCGGATCGGTCGCGGCCGCGTCAGCTCGTCGGGGCGCATGACCCGGTCGAGCTCCTCGCGCGACATCAGTCCGCGCTCGAGGACGATCTCGTAGACCGAGCCGCCGGTCGCATGGGCTTCGGCCGCCACCGCCGTGGCGTTTGCGTAGCCGATGTACGGGTTGAGCGCGGTGACGATGCCGATCGAATTCTCGACCATCGCGCGCAGCCGCTCGCGGTTAGCGGTGATGCCGCGCACGCAGCGCTCGGCCAGCGTGAGGCAACCGTTGCGCAAGTGCGTGATGCTCTTGAACAGGCTGTGCGCGATGATCGGCTCGAAGGCGTTGAGCTGCAACTGACCGGCTTCCGCGGCGAACGTGACGGTGACGTCGTTGCCGATCACCTCGTAGGCGATCTGGTTGACGACTTCCGGAATCACCGGATTGACCTTTCCGGGCATGATCGAGGAGCCAGCCTGCACTGCGGGAAGGTCGATTTCGTTCAGCCCTGCGCGCGGCCCCGACGAGAGCAGCCTGAGGTCGCTGCAGGTCTTCGACAGCTTGACCGCGACGCGCTTGAGCACGCCGGAGATCTGCACGAAGGCGCCGCAATCCTGCGTCGCCTCGATCAGGTCGGGCGCGGTGACGAGCTGCACGCCCGAGATCTCCGAGAGCCGCCGACAGACGAGCGCCGCGTAGTCGGGGTGCGCGGTAATGCCGGTGCCGATGGCGGTGGCGCCGAGGTTGATCTCGCGGATCAGGTCGGCCGCCTCGCGCAGCCGCTGCTGGTCTTCGCCGAGCATCGTCGCATAGGTGGCGAATTCCTGCCCGAGCGTCATGGGGACGGCGTCCTGCAGCTGGGTGCGCCCCATCTTCAGCACGTCGGCGAACTCGACCGCCTTGTCGGCGAACGCGCCGCGCAACGTCTCCATCGCATCGACCAGCCCGGCGATCCCGAACCAGGTGGCCAGCTTGAGCGCCGTCGGATAGACGTCGTTGGTGCTCTGGCTCATGTTGACGTGCTCGATCGGATGCAGCGCCGCGTAGTCGCCGCGCGCGCGCCCGATCAGTTCGAGCGCGCGGTTGCAGATCACCTCGTTCGCATTCATGTTCGTCGAGGTGCCGGCCCCGCCCTGGATCACGTCGACGACGAACTGTTGATGCAAGCCGCCTTCGCGGATCTCTTCGCAGGCGCGCACGATGGCGCGCGCACGCTCGTCGTCGAGCAGGTCCAGCTCGTTGTTGGCCATCGCCGCGGCCTGCTTGATGCAGGCGAGCGCCCGCACCAGCGCCGGATAGATGGAGATCGGCGTGCCCGTGATCGGGAAGTTCTCGAGCGCGCGCAGCGTGTGCACCCCGTAGTAGGCCTCGTCGGGGACGGCGCAGTCGCCGAGCAGGTCGTGTTCGACGCGGGTGCGGCGCGTGCCCATGAGTCCGGCCCCGTCAGCCCGGTTTGCCGTCCAGCCGCGGGCGCGTGAGCACCGGCCAGTACCGCACCGCGTAGAGCCCGAACGCCGCGACCCAGAGCACGGCCGAGACCTGCACGCAGGCCATGTAGTGCGCGGGCAGCAGCATCGGACCGAACACGCGCGCGAGCGCCGCGGCGAATACCAGCAGGTAGGCGGTCGTCTCGTAGCCGTCGGCCTTCAGCGGGCGCCCGGTATGCCCGCGTGCGGTGCGGGTGATCATGCCGATCGTCAGGCCTCCGATCGCCCCGAGCGTGAGCGCGTGCAACGCCAGCGGCTCGGCGACCCAGCCGGCGACGGCCAGCGCGCGCAGCAGCAGGTGAATCACGATCCAGGCGTAGGCCAGGTGCAGCACCCAGACGAGCGGCGTCCGCAGCGTGCGCCAGCCTTGCCACAGGGCCAGCCGCGCCGCATGGACGATCGCCGCGAACAGCGCCACCGCCGCGGCGAGCGCCGGCATCGCCTGCACGTGGTCGGCGAGGAACAGCGCGATGACCGAGCCGAGCGCCAGCCGCTCGAGCCAGGGGCGGCGCGTGGCGTTGGTACCCGGCACGCCGTTGTTGGTGAACATCGGTACGACGCGCCCGGCCATCACCGTCATGACGAACAGGACCACGTCGATCGCCAGCTGCAGCGCGAAGCGCGGCGACACGTCGACCACCCCGTTCAGCGCAGCGTGGGTCGCCAGCGTGATCACGCCGAGCAGCACCAGCAGCGCGATGAAGAAATAGTTGCGCCGGTTGCGCGAGCGCACGATCGGTCTGGCGATCGCGACGGCGACCGCGATCGGAAACGCGGCGTTGACCAGCGCGGCGGCCAGGCTCCAGGGCGTGAGCACCAGGATGCGCCCGGCGACCCACAGTGCGGACAGCGCGGCCAGCGGCGCGCCGGAGGGCGTGGGCAGGCCGGTCCAGTTGCGCACCGCGGTGAGCAGGAACCCCGCGATGACGGCCACGGTGTAGCCGAACAGCATCTCGTGCCCGTGCCACAGCGGCCCCTTCAGGTATGCGCCGCCCAGCCAGCCCGAGTACTGCAGCGCCCACAGCGCGACGCTGCCCGCGCTGAAGATGCTGGCGAGCAGGTAGAACGGCCGGAAGCCGAGTTGCCACAGCGCGAAACCGGGGACTGCGGGCGCCGGCGTCCCCGCCCTGCCCGGTCGCTTCAGCTGCAGTTCGTCCATGTCCGCTCGCGCATCGTGAGCCTCAGTACAGGATACGGCAGCGGATCGTGCCCTCGATCGCGCTGATCTCGTCGAGCGCGACCTGGCTGGCCGACGCGTCGACGTCGATCACCACGTAACCCAGCGTCGCGTCGGTCTGCAGGTACTGGGCGGCGACGTTGATGCCGGCACGCGAGAAGCGCTCGTTGATCCCGGCGATGATACCCGGCACGTTGCGATGGATGTGCAGCAGCCGGCACTTGCCGGTGTGCTCGGGAAGCGACACCTCGGGGAAGTTGACGGCCGAGACCGTCGAGCCGTTGTCGCTGTAGCGAAGCAGCTTGGCGGCGACCTCGCCGCCGATGTTCGCCTGCGCCTCGGAGGTCGAGCCGCCGATGTGCGGGGTCAGGATCACGTTGTCGAAGCGGGTCAGCGGCGACTCGAACGCGCCCTCGTTGCCCTTCGGTTCGACCGGGAACACGTCGATCGCGGCGCCGCGCAGGTGCCCGCTCTCGAGCGCCCCGGCGAGCGCGTCGATGTCGACGACGTTGCCGCGCGAGGCGTTGATCAGGTGGCTGCCGCGCTTCATCTTCGCGAACCGGGGCGCCGCGATCATGTTCTTCGTGGCCGCGGTCGCCGGGACGTGAAGGGTCACCACGTCGGACTCCGCGAGCAGCGCGTCGAGCGAGGCGGCCTGCCGGGCGTTGCCCAGCGGCAGCTTCTTCTCGATGTCGTGGAACAGCACCGACATCCCGAGCTGCTCGGCGAGGATGCCGGTCTGGGTGCCGATGTGCCCGTAGCCGACGATGCCGAGCGTCTTGCCGCGGACCTCGTACGAGCCCGCCGCGCTCTTCTCCCAGCCGCCGCGGTGCAGCTTCGCGTTCTTCGCGGGGATCCCGCGCATCAGCATGATGATTTCGCCCAGGACCAGCTCGGCGACGCTGCGCGTGTTCGAGAACGGTGCGTTGAACACCGGGATGCCGCGGCGCGCCGCCGCATCGAGGTCGACCTGGTTGGTGCCGATGCAGAAGCAGCCGATCGCGATGAGCTTCGGCGCCCGTGCGAGCACCGCTTCGGTGAGCTGGGTGCGCGACCGGATGCCGACGAAGTGCGCACCCTCGATCGCGCGCACCAGGTCGTCCCCGGACAGCGACTGGCGATGCGATTCGACGTTCGTGTAGCCGTCGGCGCGCAGCGTCTCGACCGCCGAGGCGTGGATGCCTTCGAGCAGGACGAACCTGAGCTTTTCCTTCGGGACGGAGAGGCGGGCGGGGGGCGGGGTCATCCGCGAATTGTAGAGTTACGTGCTCGGGTATTCTTCGAGTGCGGGTATTGAACCCGCTTCGCGCCCGCTTGCGTCCCGCGCGGGCGCCCGCCCCGGAGAAGCGACGATGCCCACGATATTCGAGAGACTGCACGCCGGCGAATTGCCGTGCGCGCGCGTCCACGAGGACGCGCACGTGTTCGCCTTCATGGACGCCGGCCAGGTCAACGACGGCCACGTGATCGTCGCTTCGATCCGCCCGTACGAGACCCTGATGGATGCCGACGAGGAGACCGCAGCGGCGATGATGCGCGCGGCGCGCCGAATCGCGATCGCCGTCGAGCGCGAGTTCGCCGCCGACGGCGTGACGATCCTGCAGGCGAACCGGGTGGCCGGCTGGCAGACCGTGCCGCACCTGCACCTGCACGTGCTGCCGCGGCGCAACGGCGACTCGGTGACGCTCGGATGGCCGCGCCGCGACCCGCCGTTCGAGCAGTTGCAGGCGATGGCGGCGCGCATCCGCCTCTGAGCCGGGCGGGCGCCCGGCCGGGGCGGCACTCGGCCGTTCAGGCGCCGACGAGCGCCCGCAGCGCACCCAGCGCGACGGCGATCGCGACCACCGCGAGCGGTGGCCAGCGCAGGCGCATCAGCAGGACGACGAGGATCGCCGCGACGATCGCGTCGGCCGCCGAGCGCAGCGCCGCGGTCGAAACCGGGTCGATCAGCGCGGCCAGCAGCACGCCGACCACGCCCGCATTGACGCCCGCGACCGCCGAGCGCAGCGCGGCGCGCTGGCGCAGCCGCTCCCAGAACGGCAGCGCGCCGACCAGCACCAGGATGCCTGGCAGGAACACGGCAACGAGGCAGGCACCCGCGCCGAGCCACGCGCCCTGGACGCCCGCCGCCGCCAAGCCGGCCTGCCCGACAGCGGCCTGCCCCGCACTCCCCCCCGCGCCGGCGATCACCGCGCCGAGGTAGGCGGCGAACGTGAACAACGGGCCCGGCACCGCCTGCGCGGCCCCGTAGCCGGCGAGGAACGTCGACTCGGAGACCCATCCGGGTTCGACAACGCTCGCCTGCAGCAGCGGCAGCACGACGTGACCGCCGCCGAAGACCAGCGCGCCGGCGCGGTAGAAGGCTTCGAAGAGCCGCAGCGCAGGGTTCCCCGAAACGCTCGCTGCGAGCGGCAGGGCCGCGAGCAACGCAACGAACAGCGCCAGGGCCAGCACGCCCGATCGGCGGCCGACGGGATACTCGTCGCCGCCCCCGAGCGCGATCGGCGCGCTCACGAGCAGGCGCGCGCCGACGAGCGCACAGGCTGCGAGCGCCAGCAACTGGGCTGCCGCGCCGGGCACGGCCAACGCCACCGCCGCGGCCAGAAGCGCGAGCACTCGGCGCGGCCAGTCCGGCAGCAGCGACCTCGCCATCGACCACACCGCCTGGGCGACCACCGCGACCGCGACGATCTTCAGCGAATGCACGATCGCGGCGAATAGCGCGCCGTTGCCGCCTTCGCGCGCGAAGCCGAGCGCAAACAGCGCCAGCAGCAGTGCCGAAGGCAGCGTGAACCCCAGCCATGCAGCGATCGCGCCCGGCCACCCCGCACGGCGCAGCCCGAGCGCGAAGCCGACCTGGCTGCTGGCCGGCCCGGGAAGGAACTGGCACAGCGCGACGAGGTCCGCGTAGTCGTGCTCGTCGAGCCAGCGGCGGCGCTCGACGAACTCGCGTCGGAAATAGCCCAGGTGCGCGACCGGCCCCCCGAACGAGGTGAGGCCCAGCCTCAGGAACGCCCCGAAGACCTCGCGCGGGCTGCCGGCTCTCGAGCTCTCTCGCATCCGCGCGACGATACCGCATCGAACCGGCCGCCGCGTCCCGCGTGCCGCCTGCGGCACCGGCCGAACGGCAGGCTGCGGATCGGACGGTATCCTGTCGGCTTCGCGACTCCCCCCGGATTGGCCCGATGCGCCTGATTCGCCTGATGCGCCCGCCCGTGTTCGCCGACGTCCAGGCCGCCGCCGAACGGCTGCGCGGCCACGCCCATCACACGCCGGTGCTGCGTTCAGCGACCGCCGACGCGCGCGCTGGCGCCGCGCTCTTCTTCAAGTGCGAGAACTTCCAGCGGATGGGCGCGTTCAAGTTCCGCGGTGCCTTCAACGCAATCGCGAAACTGTCGCCCGCGCAGCAGCGGGCCGGCGTGATCGCGTTCTCGTCGGGCAACCACGCGCAGGCGATCGCGCTCGCGGCGCGCGAGCTCGGCGTCGCCGCGACGATCGTGATGCCCACCGACGCCCCCGCGGCGAAGCTGGCCGCGACCCGTGACTACGGCGGCGAGATCGTCGCCTACGACCGCTTCTCGGAAGATCGCGAGGCGCTGACACGGCGCATCGCCGAGGAGCGCGGCCTGACGATCATCCCGCCGTACGACCATGCCGACGTCATCGCCGGCCAGGGCACCGCCGCGCTCGAGCTCTTCGAGGAGGTCGGCGCACTCGACGCGCTGTTCGTCTGCCTCGGAGGCGGCGGATTGCTCGCCGGCTGTGCGCTCGCGGCCGGTGCGCTCGCGCCCGACTGCGCGGTCTTCGGCGTCGAACCCGAGGCCGGCGACGACGGCCGCCAGTCGCTGCGGGCCGGCCGCATCGTCACGATCGCCGTGCCGAAGACGATCGCCGACGGGGCGATGACGACGCACCTGGGCGAATTGACCTTCCCGATCATCCGCGAGCGGGTCCGCGACGTCCTGACGGTGACCGACGAGCAGCTGGTCGCCGTGATGCGCTTCTTCGCCGAGCGGATGAAGATGGTCGTCGAGCCGACCGGCTGTCTCGCGGCGGCCGGCGCGTTCGCGTCGGCGCCGCAGTGGCGCGGGCGGCGCGTCGGCGTGATCGTCAGCGGCGGCAACGTCGACCTGGCCGCCTGCGCGGGCTGGATCGGCGCGCGCTGAGGCGCGCCATCGCGATCACGGCACAGGCGCAGACCACGCCAGGCGCGTCGCTCAGGCGGCAGCGTCGCGCGCCCGCGCCGTCCTGCGCCCCTGCCCCCACCAGACCAGCCCGACCAGCAGCAGCGCCGGCAGGTAGACCCAGTGCGCCGACGGGCGCTCGGTCGGGACCAGCACGCCGCCGATCTGCCACCCCGGTTCGAAGCCCGACTTCTTCGCGCGGCTGCCGAAGCGCACGTTGCCCACCTGCACCTGGTCGCCGAGCGCGACGACCGTCAGCCCCGCATCCTGCAGCCGCTTGCGGCCGTCGCCGGGCGCGCCGAGCTGCACGCCGACGGTCTTGCGGATCTCCTCGCCTTCGATGTTGGTGCCTTCGATGATCATCGCCAGCCGCTCGTCCTCGCCGAGCTGCCGGGCCACCTCGAAGATTTTCGCGGGCGGCACCTCGGCATACGGAGCCGCGATCCGGTCCATGAAGAAGTCGGGTCGGAACAGCGCGAACGAGGCCAGCAGCAGCAGCACGACCTCCCACCAGCGACAGCGCTCGCGGAACCAGGCCATGGAGGCCGCGGCGAACGCCAGCGACGCGACGGTGGACGCGACTGCCACGCTCGCGAGCTCGAACCAGCCGCTGACGTCGATCAGCAGCAACGCCGGGTTGAAGATGAAGACGAACGGCAGCACCACGGTTCGCAGCGCGTAGACCGAGCCCTGCAGGCCGGTGCGGATCGGGTCCTCGCCGGAGATCGCCGCCGCTGCGAACGACGCGAGGCCGACCGGTGGCGTGATGTCGCCCATGATGCCGAAGTAGAAGACGAACAGGTGCACCGCGACGAGCGGAATGATCAACCCGCTCTGGGCCCCCAGCTCGACGATCACCGGCGCCATCAGCGACGCGACCAGGATGTAGTTGGCCGTGGTCGGCACGCCGAGGCCCAGCACCAGGCAGACGAACGCGGTGAACAGCAGCATCACGATCACGTTGCCCTGCGAGACGACCTCGACGAAGTCGGTCATCCGGAAGCCCAGGCCGGTCAGCGTGATGCCGCCGACGATGATGCCCGCCGTCGCCGTCGCGATGCCGATGCCGATCATGTTGCGCGCGCCGTCGTTCAGTCCCTGCACGACCTCGTCGAAGCCCTTGCGCCACGCGCCGTCCATCCCGGCACCGCGAAACAGCGCGATCAGCGGGCGCTGCGTCAGCATCAGCGTCACCAGCGTGACGGTCGCCCAGAACGCGCTCAGCGCCGGGCTCATCTCCTCGATCATCAGGCACCAGATCAGGACGCCGATCGGGATCAGGAAATGCAGCCCGGCCCGCACCGTCGGCCAGGTGTCGGGCAGCACCGGGTTGTCGATGTCGATTTCCTGCGGCAGGTCCGGGTGGCGGCTCGCCACGCGCAGCAGCACGACGTGCAGCGCGAGCAGCAGCGCCGCGAGCACCCACGGCGCGGCCGCGCCGAGCAGCGCCTGCGCGCCGATCGCGATCCAGTAGACGAGGCCGCAGACGGCGATCGTGCCCGAGACGCCCAGCGCCCAGCCGATCGCCTTCTCGCGCAGGCTGCGCGGGCGCTGCGAGGCGCTCGCGCGCAGCCCCATCTTCAGCGCCTCGAGGTGCACGATGTAGAAGAGCGAGATGTACGAGATCGCCGCCGGCAGGAACGCGTGCCGGACGATGTCGCTGTAGGGAATGCCGACGTACTCGACCATCAGGAACGCCGCCGCGCCCATCACCGGCGGCATGATCTGCCCGTTGACCGACGACGCGGTCTCGATCGCGCCGGCCTTGATGCCGCCGTAGCCGGCCTTCTTCATCAGCGGGATCGTGAAGATGCCGCCCGACACCACATTGGACACCGAGGAGCCGGAAATCAGGCCGTTGAGCGCCGAGGAGACCACCGCCACCTTGGCCGGGCCGCCGCGCAGGTGGCCGAGCATCGCGAACGACACCTGCATCATGTAGTTGCCGGCGCCGGCGCGATCGAGCAGCGAGCCGAACAGCACGTAGATGAAGATGAACGTCACCGACACGCCGAGCGCGACGCCGTAGACGCCCTCGGTCGTGAGCCACATGTGCGAGAGCATCCGCTCGAGCGAGGCGCCCTTGTGCGAGACGACGTCGGGCAGGTGCGGGCCGAGGAAGACGTAGCCGATGAACACCAGCGCCAGCACCGCCATCGGCGCGCCGACCGCGCGGCGCGTCGCCTCGAGCAGCAGCAGCATGCCGATCGTGGCGACGACGATGTCCATTGCGATCGGCACGCCGGGCCGCGTCGCGAGCTGGTTGTAGAACAGCAGCAGGTACGCGCCGGCGAAGGCGCCGACCAGCGCGAACGCCCAGTCCAGCAGCGGCACGCGGTCGCGCACGGCGGGCCGCCGCGAACCCGGGTACGCGAGAAACGCGAGGAACAGCGCGAGGCCCAGGTGCAGCGCGCGCGCCTCGGTGTCGTTCAGCAGCCCGAGGCCGAGCGAGAACGGCAGCGGCGACGCGTACCAGAGCTGGAATGCCGACCAGGCGAGCGCCACCGCGGTGATGATCGCCCCGGAGACGCCCGACGCGGCGCGGCCACCGGTATCGGCGTCGGCGACGAGTTGCTGGAGTTCGGCCGACGGCTTGCCGGTCTCGCTCATGCGGATCTCCGGTTCGGTGGCGCGCACGAAAAAGCGGGCGCTGGGCCCGCTTCTTCGCTGGCTCGGAGACGGGTGCCTACTTCACCCAGCCCTTCTCGCGGTAGTAGCGCAGCGCACCCTCGTGCAGCGGTGCCGACAGGCCGTCCTTGACCATGTTCTGCGGCGTGAGGCTGGCGAGCGCCGGATGCAGCTTCTTGAACTCGTCGAAGTTGTCGAACACCGCCTTGACGACCTGGTAGACGGTGTCGGCCGGCACCTTCGCCGACGTGACCACCGTCGCGAGCACGCCGTAGGTCTGCGTGGGCTGCGGGTTGCCGGGGTACAGGCCGGCCGGGATCGTCGCCTTCGCGTAGTACGGCTTGTCGGCCACCAGCTTGTCGACCGCCGGGCCGGTCAGCGAGACCAGCTTCGCGCCACAGGTCGTCGTCGGATCCTGGATGTTCGCCGACGGGTGGCCGACCGCGTAGAAGAAGCCGTCGATCTTGCCGTCGCACAGCGCCGGGCCGTGCTCGTCGGCCTTCAGCTCGGAGGCCAGGCCGAAGTCGCCCATCTTCCAGCCGAGCGCGCCGAGCAGCTCCTCCATCGACGAGCGCGTGCCGGAGCCCGGATTGCCGACGTTGAAGCGCTTGCCCCTGAAGTCGGTGAAGCTCTGCACGTTGGCTTCCTTGCGCGCCACCACCGTGAACGGCTCGGGGTGCACCGAGAACACCGCCCGCTCGTCGGACCAGGCGCCGGCGTCCTTGAACTGCCCGACGCCCTTGACCGCGTTGTACTGGACGTCGGATTGCGCGAAGCCGAGGTCGAGCTCGCCCGCCTTGATCGTGTTGACGTTGAACACCGAGCCGCCGGTCGACTCGACCGAGCAGCGAATGCCATGTTTGGCGCGGTCCTTGTTGACCAGCCTGCAGATCGCGCCACCGGCCGCGTAGTAGACCCCGGTGACGCCGCCGGTGCCGATGGTGATGAATTTCGACTGCGCCGCCACCGGCGCCGTGAACGCGGCCGCCGACAGCGCGGCACCGACGATCGCGGCGAGGCGCGCGGCTCGGATGGTCTTCTTCATGCGGAGGGCTCCCTGTCTTTGCCTTGTTGGAACCGGCTCATTATGCCGATCGCGCTGCCCGAGGCAAGTCGGGAAAGCGTGGCTCGCCCGCGCGACGCGCGCGCGCGCCGGTCGGCCTCGACGCCGCTCAGCGCGGCGCACCCGCCAGCGCCGCGATCGACGCGTCGACGGCCTCGCCGAGCCGTTCGACGATCTGCTCGACCTCCTGGGGCGCGACGATGAATGGCGGCGCCAGCAACACGTGGTCGCCCAGGCGTCCGTCGATCGTGCCGCCCATCGGGTAGACCATCAGGCCGCGCGCCATCGACTCCTGCCTGATGCGCGCGTGCAGCTTCAGCGCGGGGTCGAACGGCGTCTTCGCCTCGCGGTCGGCCACCAGTTCGATCGCCATGAACAGGCCGCGGCCACGGATGTCGCCGACGTGCGGGTGGGTGCCGAAGCGCTGCACGAGCCCGGCGCGCAGGTCTTCGCCGCGCTGCACGCAGGCATCGAGCAGGCGGTCGCGCCGGATGACCCTCTGCACCGCGAGCGCCGCCGAGCACGCGACGGCGTGGCCGAGGTACGTGTGCCCGTGCTGGAAGAAGCCGCTGCCGCGCGCGAACGCGTCGACCACGCGCTGCTGCACCAGCACGGCCCCGATCGGCTGGTAGCCGCCCCCGAGCCCCTTGGCGATCGTCATCAGGTCGGGCGCGACGCCCTCCTGCTCGCAGGCGTGCAGCGTGCCGGTGCGGCCCATGCCGCACATCACCTCGTCGAGGATCAGCAGGATGCCGTGGCGATCGCACAGCTCGCGAACGCCGCGGAAGTAGCCGGGCACCGGGGTGGGCGCGCCCGACGTGGCCCCGCCGACGGTCTCGGCGACGAAGGCGATCACGCTGCGCGGCCCGAGCCGCTCGATCTCGGCCGCGAGCTCGGCGACCAGGCGCTGCCCGTAGGCCTCGGGCGTCTCGTCCGCACCGCGGTCACGGTACTCGTAGCACGGCGACACGTGCGCGACGTCGATCAGCAACGGCGCGAACTGCGCGCGGCGCCAGGCGTTGCCGCCGACGGCCAGCGCCCCGAGCGTGTTGCCGTGGTAGCTCTGGCGGCGCGCGATGAAGTGGCGCCGCTCGGGCTGGCCGATCTCGACGAAATACTGGCGCGCCATCTTCAGCGCCGCCTCGATCGCCTCGGAACCGCCCGACACGAAGTAGACCTGGCCGATCCCCTGCGGCGCATCGGCCACCAGCGTCCCGGCCAGTTCCTCGGCGACCTCGGTCGTGAAGAAGCTGGTATGCGTGTACGAGAGCCGGTCGATCTGGGCGTGCATCGCGGCAACGACGTCGGGATGGCCGTGACCGAGGCACGAGACGGCCGCGCCGCCCGATGCGTCGAGGTAGGCCTTGCCCTCGGCGTCGCGCAGCCACACGCCGCTGCCCGAGACGGCGACCGGGAACTGGCGTCCGAGCGTGCGGTGGAATACGCGTGTCATGGCGCGCAGGATAGCGTAGTCACTGCGTAGCGAGGACCTGGTCGAGCGCGCGCCCGCTGGGCTCGGTAATGCGCATGCGCACCGGCACGATGCGCGCGTCCAGGGCCAGCCAGACGTCGATCGCCGGATCGTCCTCGCTGCTGCCGGTGCGGCTCAGGCGCACCGCCTGCACGACGCCGGCGTCGGTCGTCACCGGCTCTTCGCCGAGCACCCGCCAGCCCACGGACTCGACGCTCGAGCTGCCGAGCATCGGCAGGCGGATCGTGGCGCCGGCCTCGAACAGCGCCGGCCGCGACTGGCGCATCAGTGCCAGCTGCACTGCCGCCGACAGGCGGTCCTGCACGCCGGGAGGTGCCTCGCGCTTCACGCCCGAACCGAAGACGACCTCGCCGCGCGCGACGTCGATCGCGGCCGAACGCGGCGGCCGGTCGCCGCGCTGCTCGCGATAGCTGGACGGCGCGAGTCCTTGCGCCGACACGGTGCCGACGCTGTCCTGCACCAGCGATCCGCGATAGAACCAGGCGATCAGCCCCTTCGCCCGGCCTTCGCTGTGCAGCCGGTAGCGGTCCGCACCGATGTCGAACGACTGCTCGAGCGTCGCGACCACGTTGCCGTCGGCCGGATCGCCGTAGTGGACGCGATAGCGGACCGACCCGGACTGGGGCGCGACGACGATCGGCGGTTCGGGTGTCGGCGCTGCCGCGGCCTCGGCGGCCGGCGGCGCCGCCCCGGGCTCGGCCTGCCGCGCCGGCGCGGCCTCGGCTTCGCGCCCGGCCGGTGACGCGTCGACCGTCGCCGCCTCGCCTTCCTGGGCCGAGGACGCGGGCACGATCGGCGCCCAGAACGAATCCGCATCGAACGCGGCTGCGGGCGCCGATGCGGACGCCTCGGCCGTCGCGGCGGGCGCCGCCTCGGGCGCAGCACGTGGTGCCGGGCGCGGTCTGGTGCGCGGCCGGGGTTTCGGCCTGGGGGGCGGGCTCGCCTTCGCTTCGGCGGCGGGCGGCGCCAGCGTGGGCGGCGGCGCGAACTCGATCAGGCTCACCGTGACCGGCGCGGCGGCCGGCACCGACGGCGAGAACCACCCGGACACGCTCGCGCCGCGCAGCACCGCGAGGTGCGCCGCGAGCGACAGCAGCAGGAAGGCGATGACCGCCGGCGCGCGTCCGGCCGATCGCGCGAGGGCACGCATCGGCCGATTCTATCCGTCGCTGCCTCGATTCCGCCTGTCGTCCCCGCCAACCGCGCTCAGGCGCTGCGGAGTCGGGCCATCCGCACCAGCGCGATCGTCGCCAGCGGCACGACCAGCGCGATCAGCAGCACCACCAGCATCAGCTCGCCGAGCTGGCCATAGTCGGCCGGCACGACGATGGCGCCGCTCGTTGGATCCTTCACCTGGCGGGTCACGACGAAGGCCTGGTTCAGCCACTTGGTGCCCAGTTGCGACGCCGACAGCGCGAGGTTGGTGAACGACGCCATCACCGCGAAGTAGGTCGCCTTCAGCTTCTCGGGCGCCGAGTTGGCGATCCAGGCGAGCATCGGCACCATCGCGATCTGCCCCAGCGGCGACTCGATCGCGGTGTCGACCAGAGCGATGAAGCGCGCGTCGACCAGGCCTGCGGTGTGCGCGGCGGTCCAGTGGTGCAGCCCGTAGTACATGCCGACGATCGGCAGCATCAGCAGCATGCCGACGACGGTCAGGAACCCGACGATGTAGTAGATCGAGCGCTCGGCCATGAAGCGGCGGAACACGAACAGGCCGGCCAGCGTCAGCGCGCTGCCGATCACCGAGAGCACCGACAGGAACTGCTGGTCGAAGCCGAGCTCGTCGATCATCCACCAGGTCTGCCCGGCCCCGGCGGTGGGCGTCGCGCGGAACACGAACACGACCAGCGCCGTGCCCAGCAGCGTCGCGCGCGCCGCCGGATCGAGCTCGCGCAGCAGGCGCCACATCAGCGCGACGATGATCGCCATCGAGGCGCCGAAGATCAGTTCCTCGCTCCAGCGGAAGTCGCTCAGGCCCACCGTCACCGAAACCACCGCGAACACGATCCCGCCGCCGAGCACCCACCAGTTGACCGGCGGGCGCTGGACGTGGACGTCGAGGCGCGCCGAGATCTCGGCCTCGCCGAGCCCCTGCGCGCGCAGGCGGCTGCGCGTGCGCCGCTGCAGCCACGCGGCGAACGCCACGCCGGCGACCGACACCACCGGGATCAGCAGCGCCAGCTCGTGAACGAGCACGTAGACGGCCACCTTCTGCGCCTCGGGCATCGTCGCCGCGCCGCGCAGCAGGAACACGTTCGCCAGCGCGACCAGCACCCCGCCGCCGATGATCGCGACGCGCCCGAGCGTCTGCATCGTCGTGTGCATCGCGCGCCGCCGCGCCTCGCCGATCGGCTGCCCGCGCTCGTCGTGGTGCGGCACGGCCTCGACCGTCATCGCGTCGGCGACCACGTCCTGGGTGACGTAGCCGATCGGGGCCAGCAGCGAGGACAGCACGTACCAGGCCTCGGCGCGCATCACGGTCGCCATCGCCGCCGGGTCGGCGAGCAGCCCGATCATGATCAGAAGGCTCGCCGCGATCAGCGAAGCCCCGAGATAGACCAGCCAGGCCTTGTAGCGCCAGACCAGGTCCACCAGGTGTCCCAGCGGCATCTTCAGCGCCCAGGGCAGCCCGGCCCAGAAGCCGAGCGCGGCGAGGAACTCGGCCGACAGACCCAGGTATTCCTTGACGAAGAAGGTGCCGACGATCGCCGTCAGGCCGGAGATCCCCGCCGCCATGTAGACCATCAATGGCGGCAGGTACGACAGCCGCATGTCGCGGCCGAGGGACAGGACGTTGTCGTCGAACCAGTGCGCCATGCGCGCGAGCCCGCTCATCGGGGCCTGCGCGCGCCGGGACTCACCGGGCGTCACGTTGCTCGCGCTGGATGTCCTCGGCGGTCCAGAACGACAGCGCCGCGATCGCGATGCCGCAGACGATCGCGTTGATCATCGGCGCGCGTTCGCCGTCGTAGCCCAGCAGCCACGGCGAAGCCGCCAGCCCGATGCCGACCGCGAGGTTGCCCCACTCCTCGACGATCTCGGGGTAGTAGAAGGCGTCGACCGCGAGCGTGACGACGGCGACTCCGGCGAGGATCGCCGCCCAGGCGGCGGGCTGGCGCGCTACGCCCAGCACGAAGGGCGAGGCCACCAGCCACAAGCCCAGTGCCACCTCGATCCGGTCCTGCCAGTGAGCCCTGATCATTCGCTTCGCCCTCGGTGTTGATCCCACTGTAACTTAACATCCGGCGGACCGGTGCCCCGGCGCCCCTTGCCCGACCGTTGACGGCCATCAACCCCATGCCCGCGCTGCGCCCCCATCCGCCGCTCGCCTTCGACGAGTCGGGAACGCCGGTCAGTACGCTCTACGGCGACGTGTTCCGCAGCCGCGCGGGCGCCTGGTCCGAGGCGCGCACCGTGTTCGTCGAAGGCTGCGAGCTGCCGCGGCGCTGGACAGCGCTCGCCGGCCAGGGCGCCGACGCGTCGTTCACGATCCTCGAGCTCGGATTCGGGCTCGGCGTGAACTTCCTCGCGACGCTGCAGGCCTGGCGCGAGCGCCGGGGGCCGCCGGCCCGGCTGCACTTCGTGTCGATCGAGGCCCACCCGCTGGAAGCGGGCGACCTGCGGCGCGCGCTCGAAGCGTTCGGTGCCCCCGCGTCCGACTCGCAGCGGCTGCTCGCGCAATGGCCGCTCGCCCTGCCCGGCCTGCACCGGCTGGCGTTCGATGCCGACGACGTCACGCTGACCCTGTGCTTCGGCGACGCCGCCGCGCTCGTCCCGAAGCTGCGCCTGGCCGCCGACGCGTTCTTCCTCGACGGCTTCGCGCCTGCCCGCAATCCGCGGATGTGGGAGCCCGCGCTGTTGCGCGCGCTCGGGCGGCTCGCGCGCCCCGGAGCCGCGCTGGCCACCTGGTCGGTGGCCGGCGCGGTTCGCGAGGCGCTGCTCGGGGCAGGCTTCGAAGCCGAACGCGTCGCGGGCCACGCCGACAAGCGGCACCGGCTGCGCGCCCGCCACGCGCCGCGGTGGCGCGGCGCGCCGCCCCCGGAGCCGCCGCCGCGCTGGCCGGAGCGCAGCGTGCTGGTGGTCGGAGCCGGACTCGCGGGCGCCGCGGTCGCCGCGGGGTTCGCGCGCCGCGGCTGGCGCGCGACCGTGGTCGAATCGGCGCCGGCGCCGCTGCGCGGCGGCTCGGCGCAGCCGCTGTGCGCCGACCACCTGCACCTGTCGCCGGACGACAACCCGCTCGCGCGACTCACCCGCGCCGCGCTCGGCGCGCGCGCACTCGATCCCGTGCTGAAGGGGCACGCCCCGCTGGGCAAACTGCTGGTCGACGCCGACGATCGCGAAGCTGCGAGCCGGCACGCGATGCTCGAGCGCCTCGGCTTCCCGGGCGAATTCGCCCGCTACCTGCCCCCGGACGAAGCCTCGGACACGGCCGGACTGCGCCTGCCGCGCGGCGGCCTTTGGCTGCCCCGCTGCGACGCGCTGGATCCCGCGGCGCTCGCGCGCGCCTGGCTGGACATACCGGGCGTCGACGTGCGCGCCGGCGCCGCGGCCGCGGCGCTCGAAGACGGACCCGGCGGCTGGGTCGCGCGCGACGCGTCCGGGCGCGAGCTCGGCGCTGCGGCGGTCGCGGTGCTGGCCAACGCCGGCGACGCGCCCCGGCTGGCGGCGCTCGATTCGATGCCGCTGCGCCGCGTGCGCGGCCAGAGCACGCTGGTCGAGCGCGGACGGATCGGCGCGCTGCGCGTCGTGCTGGGCGGCGACGCCTATGCCGCGCCGCTCGGCGACGCGATCCTGATCGGGGCCAGCTTCGACGACGGCGAGTCGCTCGAGCCTTCGGCCGACGTCGACGCCGGCAATGTCGGCCGGCTCGCGCGGATGATCGGCGGCGAGCCCCGCCACTGGCTCGCCGGTGCACGTTCGGGACCGGTCGGCCATCGCTACGCCAGCGCGGACCGCATGCCGGCGATCGGCGCGCTTCCCGACGAGTCGGCGGCCGTTCGCGAGGCCGCGGCACTGTTGCGCAACGACCGGCTGGCGCTGCCGCGCGCGCATGGCCTCTACGGGGCGTTCGCCTTCGGCTCGCGCGGCCTGCTGTGGGCGACGCTGGCCGCCGCGTTGCTGCCCGCTCTCGCCGAAGGCGACCCGCTTCCGCTCGAATCGGACCTGCTGCGCGCAGTCGATCCCGGCCGCTTCGTCAGGCGAATGCTGCGCCGGCGGCGCAGCGACTGAGGGCAGCGCTCGCGCGCGGCCCGCGCGCCGCGGAACGGCCTGCGGCCGCGCTACACTTGCGCTCCCGCTGCTCCCCGTCGCCGTCCAATGCCCAAGACCAAGCCCGAAAAGATCACTTACGACTGTTCCAGGTGCCCGGGGTACTGCTGCAGCTATCCGCGCATCGAGGTCCGCGACCGGGACCTCGCCCGGCTCGCGCGGCACTTCGGGCTCTCGATCGAGGAAGCCGAGACGCGCTTCACCCGCCGCTACCGCGACGAGGACGACGACGAGCGGATCCTGCGCCACCGCAAGGACGAGATCTACGGATCGATCTGCCGCTTCTTCGACACCGATGCCCGCCGCTGCACCATCTACGAGGCGCGGCCCGCTGTCTGCCGGCAATACCCGAACGGCCGCAAGTGCGGCTACTACGATTTCCTGCGCTTCGAGCGCAAGCACCAGGACGATCCGGACTTCATCCCGTCGGCCTGAGCCTCGGGCCGAACCGCGCCCGTTCGGCGAGCCGGAGTCGTCTCCGAAGCGCCGGACAGGCGCTGCGCTGGCGCACGCCGACGACGTCGACGCCGCACGCGATCGCGCGACGCGTGCTGCATCCCGGGCCAGGCGGTCCGCGAGATGGCGCGAAACTCACCGCATTCCCGGCCAAACCGTGCGCAAGCTGACGGCCGATTCCGGCTGCGTCCGTCGGAATCAGATCTCGACAAAACAGCAGGTTAGCGAATAAAGTTCGAGTCATCGATTTCGATTAATCCAGCCATTTATCGATTTTACCGATGGACGAACTGCCGCTGCCGCTGCTCCGCGCACTGATCGCCGTCGCCGAAGCGCGCAGCTTCTCGCGCGCCGCTCGCGCGCTCGGCATCAGCCAGTCGACGATCAGCTCGCAGATCCTGCGACTGGAGCAACGGGTCGGAACGACGCTGATCGAGCGCACCACACGCTCGGTCGAAACCACGGCGGCGGCACAGCGCCTGCTGCCGATCGCCCGCGACATCCTGCGGCTGCAGCGGATCGCGCTGAGTCGCCTCGATGCGCGCCCGTTGTCGGGAATGGTGGTGTTCGCCGCGGACGAATCGGCCGCGCTGGGCCACGGCCTGATCGAGCTGGCTCGCGGCTTCAATCAGGTGTGGCCGGACGTGGACCTGCGGGTCGAAGTCGCCCCGGCCCCGGCGCTGCTCGAGCGCTTCGCTGCGGGCCTGGTGGACGTCGCTGTCGTGCACGGATGCGCGGAGGCGCCAGGCGAGACTGCCGGACGGCCCCGGGTCACCGCCGAGCTCGGCCGCGATCGCCTTCGCTGGTACGGCAACGCCGCCGTGCCGGCGTCGGACCCGCGGTGGCCGATCGTCGGCCTGCCTCGCGGCGGCGAGCTGCGGGCGCGCGTCGAGCGCGCCCTCGACGGCAGCGCGACGCCCCACCGCACCGTGTTCGAGGCCGACAGCCTGGCGATCGGCATCGAGGCCGCACGCCGCGGGTTGGGCGTGATCGCCCTGCCCGAGCCGGCGGCCCGGCGTCACATGCTCGAGGCAGTGCGCGTCGAGGGTCTGCCGGCGCTCGGAAGCGTCCCGGTCCGGTTGCTGCAGCGCGCCGACCCTTCGGCCGCCGCAGCAGCGCTGCGCAACGAGATCCGCAGCGCCTGGCCTGCGCGCCGCGCGCGCGGCGCGGCGCCGGCAGCGTAGCGCGGTCGCCGGTCCGCCGCTAGCCCGTGACCTGGCCGGACCGCGCGCGTGCGGGCGGGGTCGCAACGGGCGCCGGAGCGGCGCGATAGCGATGCGACTGCACCAGGTCGTCGGCCAGCTGGTACTCGGCGATCGCCTGCTCGACCTTCGCGGCGTCCGGCGGCACCGGCCGTTCGCTGCCATTGGCCTCGATCCGGTATTGCGCGACGCGTCGTCGCGGCGACAGGACGACGAGATCGCGGACGCCGCCCTCGCCCGGGGTCAGCATGCCGATCTCCTGATAGTTGCCGAGGAACGCGCGCTCGCGCACCGTCGCGCCGAACAGGTTCTGCCCGAAGAAGCGCCCGCCGTCGTCCAGCCCCAGCCAGCCGACGATCGTCGGGGGCAGGTCGATCTGGCTCGCCAGCGTCGACACCGTGCCCGGCGCGAGATGCTTCGGCGAATAGAAGATCGCCGGGATCCGGTAGCGCGCCGGCGGGATCCGCGTCTTGCCCGCCACCGACGCGCAGTGGTCGGCGACGATCACGAACAGCGTGTCGTCGAACCAGGGCCGCTTGCTGGCGAGTTCGATGAAGTGCCCGATCGCCCAGTCGGTGTACTTGACCGCGCCGAGGCGCCCCGTCTTCGAAGGGATGTCGATGCGCCCGTCCGGGTAGGTGTACGGACGATGGTTCGAGGTCGTCATCAGGTGCAGAAGGTGCCGTCGGCCGTCGCTCGCCGCCCGATCCATCTCGGCGATCGCGTCGTCGAACAGGTATTCGTCGGAGATGCCCCAGATGTTCTCGAAACCGATCCGCTCGCTGGGGATGTCGCGGCGATCGCGGACCCGGTAGCCGTTGGCCGCGAAGTAGGCGTTCATGTTGTCGAAGTATCCGTAGCCCCCGTACAGGAACTCGGTGTCGAATCCGTGCTCGCGCAGCGCCGAGCCCAGCGTCTGCAGGTCGCCGTTGCCGGGCCGGCGCACCAGCGACTGCCCCGGCAGCGGCGGCAGCCCGGCGGACAGCGCCTCCAGCCCGCGCACCGTGCGTGTGCCGGTCGCGAACAGCTCGGTGAACAGCACGCCCTCGCGCGCCAGCCGGTCCAGGTTCGGGGTGAGCCCGTCCCGATTTCCGAATGCCCCCAGGAAGGCGGCGCTGAGGCTCTCCACCTCCACGATCACGACGTGCCGCGGGTGCCCGGGCGCGAGCGCCGTCGAACCGGATTCGGCGCGCGCGGCGACGCGACGCAGCGCGCCCGCCGCGCCCCCGGCCGTCCTGTCCTGCGGCGCCGGCGACCGCGGCCATGGGCCGGCCAGCGCGGCGACGCGCGCCTCGCCGATGGTCGCGTAGAAGCGGCGGAACGACAGCTCGTTGTCGCGCAGTGCCGCGACGAAGCTCGCGAACCCGTTGCGGGCCAGTTCCTGATTGCCGACGTTGTCGCGCAGGCCCGCCGCGGACTCGACGCCGTCGTTCAGGCTCATTCCCGCGCGCCACGCGATCACGCTGGCCAATGCGGCCAGAAGCGCGACGATCCCGCGCCGGCGCAGCGTCCAGCCGGCCTGCGCGCGGACCGGCCAGGCACGCTCGCGCAGCCAGGCCGCCGCCAGCCCGAACGCCGCCACGGCACCGAGCAGCAACGGCAACGGATACGACTCGCGGATGTTGCCGATCACCTCGACCGTGTAGATCAGGTAGTCGACGGCGATGAAGTTGAAGCGCGCCCCGAATTCGTCCCAGAACAGCACTTCGGCGACCGCGACGAAGCCGATCGCCGCCGCGGCGATCGCGAACCCGAGCGCGCGCCGGGCGCGGCGGATCCGGCCGTCGGGCGCCGCGCGGTGCGCGAGCGCGCCGAACGCCAGGATCGCAGCCGCGGTCGACGCCGCGAGGAGTGCGTCGATCAGCGCCCCGCGCCCGAACGCCGCCAGCAGTGCCGCGGGGTCCCGGTCGAGCTCGCGCCAGCCGATGGCCGCGAGCACGATGCGCGTGAGGGCCGACACCGACCACAGCGCGACGAAGACCGCAACCGCTGTGGCGGCGGCCTGGTGCGAGGCGCGCTGCCCCAGCCACGAAGATCGGGTGCGAACGGTGGGTTCGGGCGGCGCGGTGCGGGCGGGCGAAGGAGACGGGCTTGCTTTCATGGCCCGACACGATGCCGACCCCGCCGTGAGCGTCGTGCGTCCGGCGCGTGAGAAATCCGTGAGGGCGTGCGTCAGCGGCCTGGAGCCGCCGCATCGCCGGAGCGAAGGTCCAGCTCGACGCGGGTGCCGGTCGCCGCGTCGCTGTCGATCGTGAGCCGCCAGCCCGCCGCTTCGCAGACCCGCTCCACGATGCTCAGCCCGAGCCCGAGGCTGCCGTCGCGGCCGGCCGTGTCTGCCTCGGACGAAGCGGCGGCGAGGCTGCGCAGGCCCGGCCCGCGCCCCGCGTCGAAGCCGCGCCCGTCGTCACGCACCCGCAGGCGGCCGTCGGTCCACTCGACGCGCACCCGCGTCGCGCCGCCGTGGCGGATCGCGTTGCGCAGCAGGTTGACCAGGACGATCCACAGGGCGCTGCGGTCGCCCTGCGCCACCGCATCGCGCGTGACGCCGATCTCGATCTCGACGCCGCGGGCGCGCGCTTCGTTGCGAAGATGCTCGGCGACCTCGCCGACTAGCCGCCCCAGGTCGATCGACTCGAACGCGCCGCGCGTGGTTCCCCGCGCCACGCGCAGCAGCCCGCCAGTGAGCATGGTGATCTCGGTCAGGCTCGCGTGCAGCCGCTCGAGCTTCTCGCGCTGCTGCGGCGACGCATCGCTCGCCTGCAGCAACTCGATGGTGCTGGTCGCGCGCATCAACGGCGTGCGCAGTTCGTGGCTCGCCGCGGCCGAGAAGGCGCGCTCGCGAGCGAGCGCCTCGGCGAGCCGTTGGCGGTACTCGTCGAGCGCCTCGGCCAGGCGGGCGGATTCGGCATGGCGGGCCAGCCCCACGAATTGCGTCCCGGGCGGGCCGGAGATCCCCCGCGCCTCGCTCTCGCCGTGCACGGCCGCCGAGAGCCGCTCGAGGTCGGCAGTCAGGCGCCGCGCGACGCGATCGGCGGTGGCCAGTACGACGAGCACGATCGCGACCACCGAGATCGCCAGCACGGCCAGCACGTTGCGTTGCCGCCGCTCGTGCTCGGCGACGTCGTAGACCAGGTAGAACCAGCGGTCGCCGTCGCGATCGACCGCGACGTGGTACTCGATGTCCTCGTCGGGGTGGATCTCGTGCGTGCCGGCCGCGCGCGGCAGCCCGCGAAGGAACGCTGGCAACGGCGCCGTGTCGCCGTCGCCGACGACGTAGAGGCGCAGCGACGGTGTGTTCGGCTGGGCCAGCGCCGGGTCGCGCCGGTACTGCGCGATGCTCAGCCGCAACTGCTCGGCGGCGAGGTCGTTGATCATCGCTTCCTCGGCCTGGTCGCCCGTGACGTAGACGAGCGCCGCCTGCGCGATCGCCACCACCAGCGCCAGCACCGTGAAGGTCGACGCGAGATGGCGGCGCAGCGACGGGCGTCGCCCGCTCATCGCGCGCGCAACCGGTAGCCGTGCCCGTGCAGCGTCTCGATCGGGTCGAGGTCGCAGCTTGTCTCGGCGAACAGGCGTCGCGTCGCGGCCACCAGCGTGCGCAATGCTTCGCCGCGCAGCCCCTCGTCGCCCCAGATGGCGCGCTCGAGCTCTTCGCGCCCGAACACCTTGTCGGGCCGCTCGGCCAGCAGTTCGACCAGCCTGAACGGTTTCGGCGGCAGGCGAACGGGCCGGCCGTCCACGCGCACACCGCGTGCATCGCGATCGACCTCGATCCGGCCGTGACGCAGCACGCCGGTCAGCGCGCGGCCCTGCGCCCTGCGCAGCAGCGCGTCGACGCGCACCGCCAGCTCGGCCAGCTCGAACGGCTTGACCAGGTAGTCGTCGGCCCCGGCGTCGAAGCCGGCAAGCTTGTCGGCGAGCTCGTCGCGCGCCGTGAGCATGATCACGGGCGCCTCGCCCCGCAGTTCCTCCCGGTAGCGCCGGCACCAGGTCAGGCCGTCCATCCGGGGAAGGTTCAGGTCGAGAACGACCAGCTCGGGCTTCTCGCCCGAGGCCAGTGCCAGCCCGATGAACCCGTCGGCCGCCCAGTGGCAGTCGTGACGACGCCCGTGCAGGAAGTCGCAGAGATTGCCGCCGATCTCCGGGTCGTCCTCGATCACCAGGATTCGCGCCACGCCCCGATCCTCCGCGAGAGCCCGCTCGCCCGCCTCAGGCGATACCCTGGCTCGCCAGGTATTCCTCGTAATCGCCGCGATAGTCGACGATGACGCCGCCCGCGCGCACTTCGAGCACGCGGGTCGCCACCGCGTCGACGAACTGGCGGTCGTGCGAGACGACGAACAGCGTGCCCGGATACTTCTCCAGCGCGAGCTGCAGCGACTCGATCGACTCCATGTCGAGGTGGTTGGTGGGCTCGTCGAGCATCAGCACGTTGTGCCGCCCGAGCATCAGCCGGCCGAAGCTCATCCGGTGCTTCTCGCCGCCCGAGAGCACCCGCACCGGCTTGCGCACGTCGTCGCCGGAGAACAGCAGGCGCCCCAGCACGCTGCGCACCATCTGGTCGTCGTCGCCGGCCTTCGTGTAGCGGCCGATCCAGTCGGTGACCGTGTCGTCGCTGTCGAAGTCCGGGTGCACGTCCTGCGCCATGTAGCCGATGTCGGCGTTCTCCGACCACTTGACCGTTCCGCGCGTGGGCGCAAGTCCCCCGAGCGCCGCGCCCGCGAGGCAGCGCAGCAGCGTGGTCTTGCCGGCGCCGTTGGCGCCGACGATCGCGACCCGGTCGCCGGCCTCGACGATGGTGGAAAAGCCGCTGAACACGGGCCGCTGCGCGCCCTCGTACCGGTACTCGAGCCCTTCGACCTCCACGGCCTGGCGATGCAACGCCCTGGCCTGCTCGAAGCGGATGTACGGGTTCTGCCGCGACGACGGCTTGACCTCGACCGCCTCGCTGCGAATCTTGGCGATCAGCTTCTGCCGCGAGGTCGCCTGGCGCGCCTTCGCCTTGTTGGCGGCGAAGCGCTGGACGAACTCCTGCAGCTCGGCGATCCGGTCCTTCGCGCGCTCGTTGGCCGAGAGCTGGCGCTGGCGCGCCTGCGCCGAGGCCAGCATGTAATCGTCGTAGTTGCCCGGATAGACGCGCAACTCGCCGTAGTCGAGGTCCGCCATGTGCGTGCACACGGCATTCAGAAAGTGGCGGTCGTGCGAGATGATCACCATCGTCGAATCGCGCTCGTTGAGCACCGACTCGAGCCAGCGGATGGTGTCGATGTCGAGGTTGTTGGTCGGCTCGTCGAGCAGCATGACGTCCGGGTCGGCGAACAGCGCCTGCGCCAGCAGCACCCGCACCTTCCAGCCCGGGGCGACCTCGCGCATCGGCCCGTTGTGCTGCTCGGCCGGGATGCCCAGCCCCAGCAGCAGCTCGCCGGCGCGCGCCTCGGCGGTGTAGCCGCCGTACTCGGCGAAGCGCGCCTCGAGCTCGGCCGCGTGCATGTAGTCGTCCTCGCTGGCGTCCGGATTGGCGTAGATCGCGTCGCGCTCGCTCATCGCCTGCCACATCTCGGCGTGGCCCATCATCACGACGTCGAGCACCCGCTGATCCTCGAACGCGAACTGGTCCTGGCGCAGCTTGCCGAGCCGCTCGTTCGGGTCGAGCATCACCTGGCCCGAGCTCGGCTCGAGGTCGCCGCCGAGGATCTTCATGAAGGTGGACTTGCCCGAGCCGTTGGCGCCGATCAGGCCGTAGCGGTTGCCGTCGCCGAACTTGACGGAGACGTTCTCGAACAGGGGCTTGGCCCCGAACTGCATCGTGACGTTGACGGTGGAGAGCATTCGATCAGGCGACCCAGGCGCGGGCGTTGCGGAACAGGCGCATCCAGGGTGAGTCCTCGCCGAGCGACGCGTCGCGCCAGCTCATCTGGACCGAGCGGAAAACGCGTTCGGGATGCGGCATCAGGATCGTCGCGCGCCCGTCGGCGCTGGCGAAGCCGGTCAGGCCGGCCGGCGATCCGTTGGGGTTGGCCGGGTAGGCCTCGGCCGGCGACCCGTCATGCTCGACGAAGCGCAGCACCGCCGCGGCGTGGCGCTGCTGCTCGCCGGAGGCGAAGTCGACGCGGCCTTCGCCGTGCGCGACCACGATCGGCATCCGGCTGCCGGCCATGCCGGCGAACAGCACCGACGGCGAATCGAGCACCTCGACCATCGACAGCCGCGCCTCGTACTGCTCGGAGCGGTTGCGCAGGAACCGCGGCCAGTGCTCGGCGCCCGGGATGATCGCCTTGAGTTGCGACATCATCTGGCAGCCGTTGCACACGCCGAGGCTGAACGTGTCGGCGCGCGCGAAGAACGCCGCGAACTGCTCGGCCAGCGCCGCGTTGAACAGGATCGACTTGGCCCAGCCGCTGCCCGCGCCGAGCACGTCGCCGTACGAGAAGCCGCCGCAGGCGACCAGTCCACGGAAGTCGGCGAGCCGGTGCCGCCCCTCGGCGAGATCGGTCATGTGCACGTCGAACGCGTCGAAGCCGGCGCGATCGAAGGCGGCCGCCATCTCGGTCTGGCTGTTCACGCCCTGCTCGCGCAGGATCGCGACGCGCGGCCGCGCGCCGCGCGCGAGGAACGGCGCGGCGACGTCCTCGGACGGATCGAAGCCGAGCCGCAGGTGCAACCCGGGGTCGTCCTCGCGCGCGATGCGCTCGAACTCCTGGGCCGCGCATTCGGGGTGGTCGCGCAACGCCGCGATCCGGTAGCTGGTCTCGCTCCAGCCCTGCTGCAGCGCCGCCCGCGACCCGGCGTAGACCAGCTTCGCGTCGCGGTGGAACTCGATCGTCTCCTTCGCCTGCGGCTTGCCGATCACGTGCGAATGCTTCGACAGCCCGGCCTCGCGCAGCACGCCCAGCACGGCGTCGCGGTCGGCGGCGCGCACCTGGACGACGGCACCGAGCTCCTCGTTGAACAGCGCCTCGAGAGTGAGTTCGTTGCGCTGCACCGACACCTGCTCGGGGCGGATCTTGTAGTCGCCCCAGTCCTCCGCGTGCGGGTCGATCGTCAGCAGGTCGAGGTTGACGGCCACGCCGCAGCGTCCGGCGAAGGCCATCTCGCAGATCGTGGCGAACAGCCCGCCGTCGGACCGGTCGTGATAGGCGAGCAGCAGGCCCTCGCGGTTCAGTCGCTGGATGACCGCGAAGAAGCGCGCGAGCGCGTCCGGGTCGTCGAGGTCGGGCGCCTCGTTGCCCACCTGCTGCGTCACCTGCGCGAGCGCCGAGCCGCCGAGCCGCCGGCGGCCCAACCCGAGGTCCACGAGGATCAGCACCGAGTCGACGCCGCGAACGAGTTGCGGCGTGAGCACGCGGCGCGCGTCGGCGACCGGCGCGAACGCGGTGACGACGAGAGAGGTCGGCGCAAGAACGGCCTTGTCGAGCGTCGTCTCGGCGAGCCGGCCCTGGACGCGCTCCTGCCAGACCGTGCGCATCGACAGCGAATCCTTGCCGACGGGAATCGACAGGCCGAGCTGCCGGCACAGCGTCGCGCAGGCGTCGACCGCATCGAACAGGTCAGCGTCCTCGGCCGGGTCGCCGCAGGCCGCCATCCAGTTGGCCGACAGCTTGATGGTGTCGATCGAATCGATCGGGGCGCCGGCCAGGTTGGTCACCGCCTCGGCCACGGCCATCCGCGACGCCGCGCGCGGGTCGATCACCGCGAGCGGCGTGCGCTCACCCATCGACAGCGCGTCGCCGCGGTATCCCGCGAAGTCGACGAGGCCCACGGCGCAGTCGGCCACCGGTACCTGCCACGGCCCGACCATCTGGTCGCGTGCGCTCAGGCCGCCGACCGTGCGGTCGCCGATCGTGATCAGGAACGACTTGCTCGCGACCGCAGGAAGCCGCAGCACGCGCCCGGCGACATCGGCCACGTCGAGGTCGGCCACGTCGACCGGCGGCAGCGCGCGCGCGCGGCGCCGTCCCTCGCGGTGCATCCGCGGCGGCTTGCCCAGCAGCACCTCGATCGGCATGTCGACGGGACGCAACGGCTTGCCGTCCGGGTCGACGGCCTCGACGACGAGCTGCTGGTCGTCCGACACCGTTCCGACGATCGCGTACGGGCAGCGCTCGCGGCGGCACAGCGCGTCGAAGGTCGGCAGCGATTCAGCCGCGATCGCCAGCACGTAGCGCTCCTGCGACTCGTTGCACCAGATCTCGGCCGGCGACAGCCCGGAGGCCTCCAGCGGCACCCTCGAGAGGTCGAAGCGGCCCGAGCGACCCGCGCCGTGGACCAGCTCGGGGAACGCGTTGGACAGCCCGCCCGCGCCGACGTCGTGGATCGAGCGCACCGGATTGGCTTCCTGCATCGCCCAGCAGCGGTCGAGCACCTCCTGCGCACGACGCTGCATCTCGGGATTGCCGCGCTGGACCGAGTCGAAGTCGAGCTCGGCGGCATTGGTACCCGCTCCCATGCTCGAGGCGGCGCCGCCGCCGACCCCGATGCGCATCCCGGGCCCACCGAGCTGGATCAGCAGCGTGCCCGGAGGAAGGTCGAGCTTCGCGGTGTGCGCGGCGTCGACGCTGCCGACGCCGCCGGCGATCATGATCGGCTTGTGGTAGCCACGCACCAATCCCGCGACGTTCTGCTCGTAGGTGCGGAAGTAGCCGAGCAGGTTCGGCCGGCCGAACTCGTTGTTGAACGCGGCGCCGCCGATCGGCCCCTCGATCATGATCTGCAGCGGCGAGGCAATCCGCGACGGCATCCCGTACGGCTGCGCATCGGCCGCCGGATCGACCGGCGCGGCGACGTCGCGGGCGTTCTCCCACGGCTGCTCGAAGCCCTCGATGCGCAGGTTCGAGACGGTGAAGCCGGTCAGGCCGAAGCGCGGCCTGGCGCCACGCCCGGTGGCACCCTCGTCGCGGATCTCGCCGCCGGCGCCGGTCGCGGCCCCGGGAAACGGCGAGATCGCCGTCGGGTGGTTGTGCGTCTCGACCTTGAGCAGGGCGTGCGTGAGCCGGTCGCCGGCGCGATAGACGCTGTCGCCGTCCAGCCTCGGGTGAAAGCGCTGCGCCGCGCCGCCCTCGAGGATCGCCGCATTGTCGGCGTAGGCGACGATCGTTCCGGCAGGATGCGCCGCATGAGTGGTGCGGATCATCCCGAACAGGGTTTCGTCGCGCCGTTCGTCGTCGATCGTCCAGCTGGCGTTGAAGATCTTGTGCCGGCAATGCTCGGAGTTGGCCTGCGCGAACATCATCAACTCGACGTCGGTCGGGTCGCGGCCGGAGCGCAGGAACGCGTCGAGCAGGTAGTCGACCTCGTCGTCCGAAAGTGCCAGGCCCAGCTCCCGGTTCGCCGACTCGAGCGCGGCGCGCCCGTCGCGGCTCACCGGGACGTGCTGCATCGGCTTGCCGGGCAGCGACGCGAAGATCGCCGCCGGGTCCGGCGGCTCGAGCAGCGCCGTCTCGGTCATCCGGTCGTGCAGCGGGCCTGCGAGAGCGCCCAGCGCCTCCGATTCGAGCTGCGCGCGCCCCACCAGCCCGGCAAGCAGGCCACTGCGCGCCTCGACGCGGAACTCGACGCCGCGCTCGATGCGGCGCACCCCGGCCATCCCGCAGCTGTGGGCGATGTCGGTCGCCTTGCTGGCCCACGGCGAAACCGTTCCGATCCGCGGCACGACCCAGATCGGCTGTCCGGCCGCGGGCGGCGCCCCGTCGGCGACTTCGAGCAGCGCGGCGAGCCGCGCCTGCTCGTCGGGCGACAGCGGCTTGTCGCTCCAGACCGCGTAGACGAAGCGCGCTGCGAGCCCGACCGCGCGCACGTCGATGCGTCGCAGTTGCTCGAGCAGGCGCCCAAGGCGGAACTCGGACAGCGCGGGCTGTCCAGCAAGCATCAGGTACGCGGGCATGGGGCGGTCGCGGTGTGGGTGACGCGCACGGCGCGATGGGCGGCCGCACGCGCTGGTAGAACCCGTCATTATAAGGCGAGGGGCACTCGCGGCGCGGCCGCGGCGCCCGGCGAGCCCCGTTCAGGGCGCGCCGAAGCCGCCGCCTCCCGGCGTCTCGACGACGAAGACGTCGCCGGCCGCGAGCTCGGCGCGATCGGCGTGGCGCAGGCGCTCGACACGACCGTCGGCGCGCACCACGTAGTCGGCACCCGGCGCGCCCGGCCGCCCTCCGGCGGCGCCGAACGCCGGATGGACCCGCCCGTTGGCGAGGATCGACGCGGTCATCGGCTCGAGGAAGCGGATGCGCCGGATCCCGCCATCGCCGCCGCGCCACCGCCCGGCGCCGCCGGAGCCTGCGCGGATCTCGTAGCTGTCGAGCCGCACCGGGAAGCGAAGCTCCAGGATCTCGGGGTCGGTCAGCCGCGAATTGGTCATGTGCGTCTGCACCAGCGCGGTGCCGTCGAAGCCACCGACCAGCCGGCCGTCCGCGTCGAAGCGCCCGCCCGCGCCGGAGCCGCCCGAGATCGTCTCGTAGTACTGGTAGCGCGTGTTGCCGAAGGTGAAGTTGCTCATCGTCGGCGCGCCCGACGCCATGACGCCCAGCGCGCCGTAAAGGCAGTTGGTGATGCACTGCGAGGTCTCGACGTTGCCCGCGACCACCGCCGCGGGATAGCGCGGGTTCAGCATCGACCCTTCCGGAACGACGACCTCGAGCGGCTTCAGGCAGCCGGCGTTCATCGGGATCTCGTCGTCGACCAGCGTGCGGAACACGTAGAGGACGGCGGCCATCGTCACCGCGTGCGGCGCGTTGAAATTGTTCGGCTGCTGCGCCGAAGTGCCGCCGAAGTCGATCCGCGCCGATCGGCGCTCCCGGTCGACGGTGATCCGCACGCGGATCACCGCGCCGTTGTCCAGCGACATCTCGAACGCGCCGTCCTTCAGCGCCCCGATGACCCGCCGCACCGACGCCTCGGCGTTGTCCTGCACGTGCTTCATGTAGGCGCGCACCACGTCGAGCCCGAAGTGCTGCACCATCTTCAGCAGCTCCTCGCGCCCCTTCTCGTTGGCCGCGACCTGCGCGCGCAGGTCCGCCAGGTTCTGGTCGGGATTGCGCGCCGGGTGGCGCGCCGACGCGAGCGCCTCGCGCATCCCGGCCTCGCGCAGGCGGCCGGCTCGCACCAGCGGGAAATCCGTCAGCAGCACGCCCTCCTCCTCGATGTGCGCGCTGCCCGGCGGCATCGAGCCCGGCGTCGTGCCGCCGATGTCGGCGTGATGGCCGCGCGAGCCCACGTAGAACAGGATCTCGCTGCCCTTGGCGTCGAAGACCGGCGTGATCACCGTGACGTCGGGCAGGTGCGTGCCCCCGGCGTAGGGGTCGTTCAGCACGTAGACGTCGCCCGGCTCGAGCGGCGCCGCGCCGCGCGCGCGCGCCTGCGCGCCAGCGTGCGCGTCGATGATCGCGCGCACGCTCGCGCCCATCGAGCCCAGGTGCACCGGCATGTGCGGCGCGTTGGCCACCAGGTTGCCTTCGCTGTCGAACACCGCGCAGGAGAAGTCGAGCCGCTCCTTGATGTTGACCGAGTGCGCGGTGTTCTGCAGCCGGTAGCCCATCTGCTCGGCGATCGACATGAACAGGTTGTTGAAGATCTCGAGCATCACCGGGTCGGCCTCGGTGCCGACCGCCACGCGCCGCGGCCGCGGCAGGTGTCGCTCGAGCACGAGGTCGCCGCGCGCCGTCATCTGCGCGCGCCAGCCCGGCTCGACCACCGTCGTCGCGGTCGCCTCGGCGATCACCGCCGGCCCGTCGACCGTATCGCCGGCGATCATCGCCTCGCGCCGGTACAGCGGCGTCTCGTGCCAGGCCCCCTGCGAGAACACCCGCACCTGCGCCTGCGCCTCGAGCGGGCCGTCGCGCCGAGCGAGCGGCGCGAGCGCTGCGCCCTGCCCCGACGCGCCGAGCGCCTCGACCACCGCGGACTCGATCACCAGCGGCCGCTCGGGCATCAGGAACGCGAAGCGCTGCCGGTACGCCGCCTCGAAGTGCTCGCGCATCGCGGGCTCGTCGCCGGCGTCGACCGGCAGCGCGGTGTCGGTGCCTTCGTAGCGCAGGTGCAGCCGCCGGCGCACCCTCAGCGACTGCGCGCCCTCGCCCTGCGCGAGGAGTTCGCGTCGTGCCTGCGCCTCGAGCTCGGAGAGCGCGCGCTGCGCCTCGGCGATGCCGGTCGAGTCGAGCCGGCGCTCGATCGACCGCTCGCGAATCGCGACCTGTTCGGCCAGCCCCATCCCGTAGGCCGAGAGCACCCCGGCGAGCGGATGCGCGAGCACGCGCGGCATCGCCAGCGCGTCGGCCACGCCGCACGCGTGCTGCCCGCCGGCGCCGCCGAAGGTGGTCAACGTGTAGCGGGTCACGTCGTAGCCCCGCTGCACCGAGATCTTCTTGATCGCGTTGGCCATGTTGGCGATCGCGATGTCGACGAACCCCTGGGCCACTTCCTCGGGCGTCATCGCGCGGCCGGTCTCGGCGCCGATGCGCGCCGCGAGCGCGGCGAAGCGCTCGCGCACGACGTCGGCGTCGAGCGGCGCGTCGCCGTCCGGGCCGAATACGGCCGGGAAGAACGCCGGCTGCAGCTTGCCGAGCATCACGTTGGCGTCGGTCACCGTCAGCGGCCCGCCGCGCCGGTAGCAGGCCGGCCCGGGGTCGGCCCCGGCCGAGTCGGGGCCGACCCGCATCCGCGCGCCGTCGAAGTGCAGGATCGAGCCGCCGCCGGCGGCCACCGTGTGGATGCTCATCATCGGGGCGCGCATCCGGACGCCGGCGACCAGCGTCTCGAACTCGCGCTCGAACTCGCCGGCGTAGTGCGAGACGTCGGTCGAGGTGCCGCCCATGTCGAACCCGATCACGCTGTCGAAGCCGGCCGCTGCGCTCACGCGCGCCATGCCGACGATGCCGCCCGCCGGGCCCGAGAGGATCGAGTCCTTGCCCTGGAACGCGTGCGCGTCGGTCAGGCCGCCGTTGGACTGCATGAACTGAAGCCGCACGCCTTGCATCGCCGCCGCGACCCGCTCGACGTAGCGGCGCAGCACCGGCGACAGGTACGCGTCGACCACGGTCGTGTCCCCGCGGGGGACGAAGCGCACCAGCGGCGAGACCCGGTGCGAGACCGAGACCTGCGCGAAGCCGATCTCGCGGGCGATCGCGGCCACGCGCGCCTCGTGGGCACCGTGCCGGTAGCCGTGCATCAGCACGATCGCGACCGCGCGCAGCCCGGCGTCGAAGGCGCGCTGCAGCGACGCGCGCGTCGACACCTCGTCGAGCGGGCGCACGACGCCGCCGTCGGCGGCGAGCCGCTCGTCGATCTCGATCACCTCACGGTACAACAGCTCGGGCAGCACGACCTGCCGCTCGAACAGCTTCGGGCGGTTCTGGTAGGCGATGCGCAGTGCGTCGCGAAAGCCCCGCGTGACCGCCAGCACCAGCGGCTCGCCCTTGCGCTCGAGCAGCGCGTTGGTCGCCACCGTGGTGCCCATCTTCACCACTTCGACGCGCGCCGCGTCGATCGGCTCGCCGGGCGCGAGGCCGAGCAGCCGGCGGATTCCCTCGACCGCTGCGTCGTCGTAGCGCCCCGGGTTCTCCGAGAGCAGCTTGGCCGTCGCCAACGTGCCGTCGGGGCGGCGCGCGACGACGTCGGTGAACGTGCCGCCGCGATCGATCCAGAATTGCCAGGCGTTCATCGGAAGCCCTCCCGGACCGCGGCGGTCACAGCGATGCCGCGGCGCGCGCGGCCTGGTCGTAGAGGCCGGACAGCGTGCGCAGCATCCGGGCCAGATGCGCGAGATCGGAGCGGCCGTCGCGGCCGGGACCGGCCTCGCGCGCCGCGGCGCCCGGCGGGCTGCCGAGCCGGTCGGGCACGCTGGCGACCAGGCAGCGATCGCGCACCTCGCGATAGCGCGCGACCAGCGCCGCGCCGGCCGGCGTCGTCGAGTGGAATACCTCCTTGCCGATTTTCTCGCCGCGCACCAGGCCGAGGCTGCCGAGCTTGCGCAGCGCGTAGGCCACGACGTGCGCGTCCTCGTAGTTCAGCGTGAAGCAGATGTCGGCGAGCTTCTTGCCTTTCCCGCGGTGATGGACGTGATGCAGGACGAGAACGTCCGTGATCGTCAGGTCGGGCATGCCGGCCGCCGCCATGCAGCGCACGGCCCAGCGGTCGAACGCGTGCGTCGCGACGATCAGCCCGAATTCGAACTCCGACAATTCTCCCCAGTCGCCGTCGGCGAGGTGCGCCGAGGACAGGATGCGCAGCGGCGCCTCGGGCGGGGGCACGATCGCGGCGCCGGACCGCGCGGCGCGGCGTCGGGTGGCCATACACATCTCCGAAACGTTCACGAAACGTTGACAATTTATCTGTATGGCTCCTAAGCTTCAAGCCCGGTTATCCTCGTCATGCGCATCCCCCGCGCGGCCGGTCCGTTCCCGCGACGAATCCCCAACGAACCACGGAGGTCCGATGAAGCTCAGCCGATTCCTGCCCCTGATGCTCGCCGCCGCGGCGGGCAGCGCGCTCGCCCAGGTCAAATGGGACCTGCCGGCCGCCTACCCGGCCAACAACTTCCACACCGAGAACCTGGTGCAATTCGCCTCCGACGTCGAGAAGGCCACCGGCGGCAAGCTGAAGATCACCGTGCACGCGAACGCGTCGCTGTTCAAGGCGCCCGAGATCAAGCGTGCGGTCCAGGGCAACCAGGCGCAGATCGGCGAGATCCTGCTGTCGAACTTCGCCAACGAGCATCCGCTGTACGGCGTCGACGTGCTGCCCTTCGTCGCGACCAGCTACGCGGCCGCGCACAAGCTCGACAAGGCCGCGCGCCCGGCGCTGGACAGGCTGCTCGCTTCGCAGGGGATGAAGCTGCTGTACACGGTGGCCTGGCCGCCGCAGGGCCTGTACTCGAAGAAGCCGCTCGAGGCGGCCGGCGACCTGAAGGGCGTAAAGTTCCGCTCGTACAACCCGGCCACCGCCAAGATCGCCGAGATGTTCGGCGCGCAGCCGGTGACGATCCAGGCGGCGGAACTGTCGCAGGCGATGGCCACCGGCGCAGTCGAGTCGTTCATCACGTCGGGCTCCACCGGCTACGACACCAAGGCCTACGAGCACATCAAGTACTTCTACGACACGCAGGCCTGGCTGCCGAAGAACGCGGTGATCGTCAACCAGAAGGCGTTCGACGCGCTCGACAAGGCCACGCAGGCCGCGGTGCTCAAGGCCGCGGCAGACGCCGAGGCGCGCGGATGGAAGAGCTCCGAGGACAAGACCGCCTGGTACCTCGAGCAGCTGAAGAAGAACGGCATGCAGGTCCTGCCGCCCTCGGCGAAGATGAGCGCCGAGTTCAAGAAGGTCGGCGAGGCGCTGGTCGACGACTGGCTGAAGAAGGCCGGACCCGAGGGCAAGGCGATCCTGGACGCCTACGGCAAGATGTGATGCGCGCCGCGCTCGACCGCCTCTACGACGCCGCCGCGTGGATCGCGGCGGCGTTCATGGTCGGGCTGCTCGCGATGGTGCTGATCGGCATCGCCGGACGCCAGTTCGGCTTCTACCTGCCGGGCACCGACGCCTATGCCGGCTACCTGATGGCAGGGGCCGCCTTCCTTTCGCTGGCACACACGCTCAAGCGCAACGAACACATCCGCGTGACGCTGCTGCTGAGCCTCGCGGGGCCGCGCGGGCGGCGCGCGCTCGAGCGCTGGGCGCTCGGGGTCGCGCTGCTGCTGTCCGCGCTGCTGGCCTTCTACAGCGTGCGGCTCGCCTGGCAGTCGCACGCCTTCAACGACATCTCAACCGGCAACGACGCCACGCCGCTGTGGCTGCCGCAGCTGTCGATGGCGATCGGCTCGGTAATCCTGCTGGTCGCGTTCGTCGACGAGCTGGTGCTCGAGTTGCGCGGCCGGCGCGCGGGCGCCGAAGCGGGCGGGATGCAGCACGTCGAATGAGCGACCTGGCCGTCACCGCGCTGCTGGTGCTCGCGCTGTTCGCGCTGCTGGGCAGCGGCGTGTGGATCGGGCTCGCGCTGTCCGGTGTCGCCTGGGTCGCGATGGAGCTGTTCTCGTCCCGGCCGGCCGGCGACGCGATGGCGGTGACGATCTGGGGGTCGGCGTCGAGCTGGACTCTGACCGCGCTGCCGCTGTTCGTCTGGATGGGCGAGATCCTGTTCCGCACGCGGCTGTCGGCCGACATGTTCCAGGGGCTCGCGCCGTGGATGAACCGGCTCCCCGGGCGCCTGCTGCACACCAACATCATCGGGTGCGCGATCTTCGCAGCGGTGTCGGGCTCCTCGGCGGCGACCTGCGCGACGATCGGCAAGATGACGCTGCCAGAACTGGCGCGGCGCGGCTACCCGGACGGGATCGTCGTCGGCACGCTGGCCGGCGCCGGCACGCTCGGCCTGCTGATCCCGCCCTCGATCATCATGATCGTCTACGGCGTGAGCGCCGACGTCTCGATCGCGCAGCTGTTCGTCGCGGGCGTCGTGCCCGGCGCCCTGCTGGCGACGCTGTTCATGGGCTACGTGGCCGGCTGGGCGCTGTGGAACCGCGCCAGCGTGCCGCCGGCCGAGCGCCCGACGAGCCTGCGCGAGAAGCTGTGGGCCTCGCGCAGCCTGATCCCGGTCGTGCTGCTGATCACCGCGGTGCTGGGCGCGATCTACGCGGGGATCGCGACGGCGACCGAGGCGGCGGCGATCGGCGTCGTCGGCGCGCTGCTGCTCTCGGCGCTGCAGGGCTCGCTCGACCGCCGCACGTTCGCCGAGTCGCTGCTCGGCGCGACGCGCCTCTACTGCATGATCGCGCTGATCCTGTCGGGCGCCGCGTTCCTCACGCTCGCGATGGGCTACATCGGGCTGCCGCGCCACCTCGCCGAGTGGATCGCCTCGCTGGGCCTGTCGCGGTTCCAGCTGATCGTCGCGCTGGCGCTGTTCTACGTCCTGCTCGGCTGCTTCCTCGACGGCATCTCGATGGTGGTGCTGACGATGGGCGTCATCCTTCCCACGGTGCAGGCCGCCGGCATCGACCTGCTGTGGTTCGGCATCTTCGTGGTGCTGGTCGTCGAGATGGCGCAGATCACGCCGCCGGTGGGCTTCAACCTGTTCGTTCTGCAGGGGATGACCGGGCGGCAGCTGACGTGGATCGCCCGGCAGGCGATGCCGATGTTCGGGCTGATGGTGATCGCAGTGTTGCTGATCTATCTGTTCCCCGACCTGGTCACCTGGCTGCCGGGGAAGATGCGGCCGGGGCGGTGATGACGCAGTTGCTTCTCGCCGCCGTGCTGCGTCGCCTCGAGGCGGCATCGCTCGCGGCGCTGCCGGCCGGCACGCTGATGCAGCGCGCGGGTTCCGCGGTGGCCGCCGCCACCGGCAAGCTGGCGCGCACGCTGGCCCCGGGACGCCCGGTCCTGGCCCTGGTCGGGCCGGGCAACAACGGCGGCGACGCCGTGCTCGCCGCGCTCGTGCTGCGCGAGCGCGGCTATGCCTGCAGCGCGCTCGCACTGGACCCCGGCGGTCCGGCGGCGGGCGATGCCGCCGACGCGTGGCGCGCTGCGCGGGAAGCCGGATTGCCGATCGCCGGTCCGGACGCGTTGCCGGCCCTGCTCGGCGCTGCGCCGATCGTCGTCGACGGACTGTTCGGCATCGGGCTCGCCCGCCCCCTCGACGGCGACGGGCGCCGGATCTGCGAAGCGGTCGCGCAGGCGAGGCTTCCGGTGGTCGCGGTCGACGTGCCCAGCGGCATCGACGCGAACAGCGGCGCGATCGTCGGCGGCGCGCAGGCCTGCGCCATGCGCGCGACGATCACGGTGACGATGATCGCCGACAAGCCCGGCCTGCACACCGGTGCCGCGCTGGACCACGTCGGGCGGCTCGAAGTCGCGGCGCTCGGGCTCGAGGCCGGGCGCGCGCAGTTCGCCGCCGCGGCGGGGCTGGAAGCGGGCGTGCTGTACGACGCGACGCGCGCTGCCGCCGGATGGCGGGGCCGCGCGCGCGACAGCAACAAGGGCAGCTACGGCACCGTGCTCGCCTATGGCGGCGCTGACGGCATGCGCGGCGCGGTGCTGCTCGCCGCCCGCGGTGCGCAGGCGCTCGGCGCGGGCAAGGTGTTCGTCGGAACCCCCGCCGACGCGCTGTTCGACCCCGGCCAGCCGCAGCTGATGACCGCGCCCGCCGACGCCGCGTTCGGCGCCTACGACG
Source organism: Burkholderiaceae bacterium (assembly GCA_023954045.1). Lineage (GTDB taxonomy): Bacteria > Pseudomonadota > Gammaproteobacteria > Burkholderiales > Burkholderiaceae_E > Zeimonas. Next base: position 102,376 of record JAMLIR010000011.1, read on the forward strand.
CGGTCGCGATCGGCTGCGGGCTCGGGCGCTCCGGGCTCGCGCGCGAGCGCGTCGCCGCGGCATTGAGCGACGCGCGCGCGCTGGTACTGGACGCCGACGCGCTGAACCTGCTCGCCGCCGAGCCGGCGCTGGCCAGCGCGCCTTCGGCGCACCAGCAAGCGCCGCAGCCCCGCGTGATGACGCCGCACCCGCTCGAGGCGGCGCGCCTGCTCGGCTGCGAGGCCGCGCAGGTGCAGGCCGACCGCCGCGCAGCGGCCGTGCTGCTGGCGCAGCGCTACCGGATGGTGGTGCTGCTGAAGGGCGCGGGCAGCGTCGTCGCCACGCCCGAGGGGCGCTGGTCGATCATCGACGCGGGCAGCCCCGCGCTGGCCAGCGCGGGCACCGGCGACGTGCTGGCCGGAATGGTCGCCGCGCTGCTCGCGCGCGGCCACGAGGCCGAGGAGGCCGCCTGCCTGGCCGCCTGGCTGCACGGCGACGCCGGAGCACGCTTCGAGGCCGCGCACGGGCACGCCGAGGGGCTGTCGGCTGCCGAACTGCCTGAACTCGTCCGCGCGGCATTGTCGGGGGCGATCGCACGCAAAGGAGTCCCGAATGACTGACCCGAGACTGGCCCAGGCCTGGCACGACGTCGCGCGGCGCGCGCGCTCGTCGGGCGAAGCCGAGATCGAGGCGATGCTGCGCGGCGAACCCGACCGCGCGCAGCGGCTGAGCCTCGACGCGGCCGGCCTGCACCTGGACCTCACGCGGCACCGGCTGCCGGGCGACGCGCTCGACGCGCTGCTCGCGCTCGCCGAGGCCGCGTCGATCGTGCAGCGGCGCGACGCGATGTACGCGGGCGCGCCCGTCAATTTCACCGAAGGCCGGCCCGCGCTGCACGTGGCGTTGCGCGCCCCGCGGCCCGACGGCGCCGCCAACGGCGCCGGCGCGGACGTGGCCGTCGAGGTTGCCGAGACGCTCGAGCAGATGTCCCGCTTCAGCGAGGCGGTGCGTGACGGCGCCTGGCGCGGCGCAACCGGGCGGCCGATCAGCGACGTCGTCCACGTCGGCATCGGGGGCTCGCATCTGGGGCCCCAGCTCGCCTGCGAGGCGCTCGCCGAATACGCGCATCCGCGGCTTCACTGCCGCTTCCTGTCCAACGTCGACCCGCACGCCTTCGATCGCGCGGTCCGCGAGCTCGAGCCATCGACCACGCTGGCGATCGTCGCCTCGAAGTCCTGGCACACGCTGGAGACCGCGCGCAACGCCCAGGCGCTCAGGCGCTGGTTCGCCGACGGCGGCATCGCCGGCGACGCGCTGGCGCGCCATCTCGTCGGTGTCACCGCCAACGTCGACGCGGCGGTCGCGTTCGGGATCGCGCCCGGGTCGATCTTCCCGTTCCGCGACTGGGTCGGCGGGCGCTACTCGCTGTGGTCGGCGATCGGGCTGCCCGCGATGCTGTCGATCGGCCCCGCGAATTTCCGCGCGATGCTCGCCGGCGCCCACGCGATGGACCGCCACTTCTCCGAGGCGCCGCTCGCCTCGAACGCGCCGGTGCTGCTCGCGCTCGTCTCGCTGTGGAACACGCTGGCGCTGCCCGGTTCGACCGAGGTCGTCGTCCCCTACAGCGACGCGCTGCGCAGCCTGACCGCCTGGCTGCAGCAGTTGCAGATGGAGAGCAACGGCAAGCGCGTCGGGCGCGACGGCGCGCAGGTGGCCTGGCCGACCGCGCCGGTCGTCTGGGGCGGCCCGGGCACCGACGTCCAGCACTCGTTCTTCCAGGCGCTGCACCAGGGCACCGGCGTGCATCCGGTCGACTTCATCGTCGTCGTGCCCTCGCACCGCGATCCCGAGGGCCGGGGCGACGCGCTGCTGGCCAACGCGCTGGCGCAGCGCGAGGCCCTGCTACGCGGGCGCAGCGGCGACGAGGCCGGCGAGGCGGCGGACCGCGACGGGCGGGCGTGGCTCGCCGCGCATCGCGCCTGCCCCGGCAACCGCCCCTCGAGCCTCGTGCTGCTCGACCGCCTCGACCCGGCGCGCTTCGGCGCGCTGCTCGCGCTCTACGAGCACAAGACCGCGACGCTCGGCTGGCTGTGGGACATCGACTCGTTCGACCAGTGGGGCGTCGAACTCGGCAAGCTGCTGGCGGGCGACATCGAGCCGCTGCTCGATCCGGGCCGCGAACTTCCCGCGGAGCTGGCGCCCGACCTGCGGGCGCTGCTCGCGCGCATCCGCGCGGCCCGCGCAGATCGCGGCTAGGCACCGGCTGCAGCGCGGGCGCCCGCCCCCGTCCCGGCGCTCAGGCGCCGGCCGGCGCCTCCAGACGGCCCGCGTGCAGCGTCAGCCGCTGCCCGCAGCGACCGGCGAGGTCCGGGTCGTGGGTCACGAGCACCAGCGTCGCACCGGCCTCGCGGTTGAGCTCGAACAGCAGGTCGATCACGCGCGCACCGGTCGCGGCATCGAGGCTGCCGGTCGGCTCGTCGGCGAACAGCAATTTCGGTTGCGGCGCGAACGCGCGCGCGAGCGCCACGCGCTGCTGCTCGCCGCCCGACAGGGTCTTCGGATAGTGCCCGAGGCGCCCGCCCAGCCCCACCCGCTCGAGCAGCCGTCGCGCGCGCTCGGCCGGCCTGCGTTCGCCGGCCAGCTCGAGCGGCAGCATCACGTTCTCGAGCGCGGTCATCTGCGGCAGCAGCTGGAACGACTGGAACACGAAGCCCAGGTTGCGCGCGCGCCAGGCCGCGCGTGCGTCCTCGTCGAGCTCGAACAGCGACTCGCCGAACATCGTCACGGTTCCCTCGCTCGGCAGGTCGAGGCCTGCCAGCAGACCGAGCAGCGTCGACTTGCCGGAACCCGAGGCGCCGACGATCGCCACCGTCTGCCCTGCCGGGACGCGAAACGACAGATCGTCGAGAATGGTGAGCCAGCCATCCGCGTCCCTGACGCGCTTGCCCAGATGCTCGACGATAATCGCGTCCATGCCTGATCGATCCTTCCCGACGGGCCGCGCGCGGCCCTCACCCTCGTTCGCCCGCGGCGCGGCCGCGCGCCCGACCCGATCGGTTCGTCGCGCGCTGCTGCGCCTGCTTGCCGCCTGTGCGACCGGGGCGAGTCTACCGGGAGTCGGCCGCGCGGACCCGGGAACCCCCGGATCGGCGCGCACGCTGCTGGTGCTGGGCGACAGCCTGTCGGCCGAATACGGGCTGCGGCGCGGCTCGGGCTGGGTCGAGCTGCTCTCGCGCAGGCTCGCGGGGCGGCGCCCGGCGTGGCGGGTCGTCAACGCGAGCATCAGCGGCGAGACCACGGCCGGCGGGCGCACCCGGATCGCGGCGCTGCTCGAACGCCACCGGCCCGCCATCGTCGTGATCGAACTGGGCGGCAACGACGCGCTGCGCGGGCTCGACCTCGGCGCCACCGAGGCCAACCTCGCGGCGATGACGCAGGCCGCGCGCCAGGCCGGCGCGCGCGCGCTGCTGCTGGGGATGCAGGTGCCGCCGAACTACGGACGCGCGTACACCGATGCGTTCGCGGCGCTGTTCCGCAACGTCGCCCAGCGCGAGAAGGCATCGCTGCTGCCGTTCTTCCTCGACGGCGTCGCCGATCGGCCCGAGCTGTTCCAGGCCGACCGGATCCATCCGAACGAGTCGGCGCAGCAACGGATGCTCGACAACGTCTGGCCGGCGTTGCGGCCCCTTCTGGGCTGAAGCCGCGATGAGCCCGCCCGACGCGCGCAGCCAACCCGACGCGGCACCGGCATCTTCGGAAGCGCCGATCCGGTCGCACGAAGCCGGGCCGGGCGCCGGGCGGGCGTCCTGGCTCGCCGAAGCTTCGGGCGCGTTCGGCGACCTGGGGGTCCTGATCCCGTTCGTCACCGCCTATCTGGGCGTCATCGGCATGGCGCCGGCCGGCGTGCTGGTGCCGATCGGCCTGGCGTCGATCGCGGCGGGGCTGTGGTACCGCACGCCGTTCCCGGTCCAGCCGATGAAGCTGATTGGCGCGTCCGTGATCCTCTACGCCGGCTCGGGCGTCCAGATGACGCCGCAGGTCGTCGTCGCGGCGGGGCTGTGCACCGCGCTGATCTGGCTCGCGCTGGGCCTCACCGGACTGGCCGCGCGACTGAGCGCGTTGATCCCGCGCGAGGCCATGCTCGGTGTCGTCATGGGCCTCGGCTTCGGCTTCATGCTCGAGGGCCTGCGCACGATGTCGTCGATGCCGGTCGCGTCGGCGCTGACCCTCGCGGTCGCGATGGTGCTGCTGTCGCGGCCGACGATTCCGACGATGCTCGTGCTGCTGCTCGGCGGCGCGGCGGCGAGCCTGCTCGCGGGGGGCGCGGCGGCATTCGACGCTTCGCGGCTGGTTCCCTCGCTGACGCTGCCGGCCCCGGCCTGGCCGCAACTGTCCTGGCGCGCGATCGAGACCGGCCTGCTGCTGCTCGCGCTGCCGCAGCTGCCGCTGACCTTCGGCAACGCGCTGTTCGCGGTCGTCGACGAGAACAACCGGCGATTTCCCGCACGGCCGACCCGCGAGCGCACGGTCGCGCTGTCCACCGGCCTGATGAACCTCGTGTCGAGCGCGCTGGGCGGCATTCCGCTGTGCCACGGCACCGGCGGCATGGCGGCGCAGGTCCGCTTCGGCGCGCGCAGCGGCCGCGCGCCGTTGATTTTCGGCGCGACGATGCTCGCGATCGGCCTCTTCTTCGCCGATGCGGTGTCGTTGCTGTTCGCGCTGGTGCCGGCGGCGGTGCTGGGCAGCATCCTGTTCCTGGCCGGGCTGCAGCTCGCGCTGGGCAGCCGCGCCGAGGGCGGCGAGAAAGCCGAGCGATTCGTCGTGCTCGCGACCGCGGGCATCGCGGTCTGGCACGCGGGGCTCGCGGTGCTGTTCGGCGTCCTCGTCCACCACGCGGCGAAGCGGGGGTGGATCAGGCTGTAGGCCCGCGGCCGGGCTGGCGCAGTATCATGCGGAGCGCCCGGCGCGGGTGACGAAACCGGTAGACGTAGCGGACTTAAAATCCGCGGCCGCAAGGCGTGCGGGTTCGAGTCCCGCCCCGCGCACCAAGCCGGCCGGCGTCCTCAGAACTCGACCGCGAACTCGGTCGCCTGGAAGATCGCGCGCTTCGCGTCGAGTTCGGCGGCGACGTCGGCCCCGCCGACCAGCGTGTACGGCTTGCCCGCGGCCTCCAGTCCAGCGACGAGCTCGCGCCGCGGCTCCTGGCCCGCGCAGACGACCACCGTGTCCACGTCGAGCACCCGCTCGTCGTCGCCGACCCGCAGGTGCAGGCCCGCGTCGTCGATCCGCAGGTACTGGCAGCCGCCCAGCATGTGCACGCCGCGCTTCTGCAGCAGCAGCCGGCGCGCCCAGCCGGTGGTCTTCGCGAGGCCCTCGCCGAGCTTCGTCGGCTTGCGCTGCAGCAGCCAGACCTCGCGCGGCGACGCCGGCATCTCGGGCTCGGCGAGCCCGCCGCGGTTCGCCGTGTAGCCGACGTCGATGCCCCATTCCTTCCGATAGGTCGCCAGGTGGCCACCGGCATCGGCGTGGGTCAGCAGTTCGGCGACGTCGAAACCGATGCCTCCGGCCCCGATCAGGGCCACCTTCGTGCCGACCGGCTTGCGCCCCGTGATCGCGTCGACGTAGCCGACCACCTTCGGATGATCGATACCGGGGATCGGCGGCGTACGCGGCACGACGCCGGTGGCGACCACCACGTGGTCGAACCCCGTCAGTTCGCCTGCCGCGACGCGCCGCCCCAGCTGCACGTCGACCTGCAGATCCTTCAGCCGCGTGCCGAAGTATCGCAGCGTCTCGCCGAACTCCTCCTTGCCCGGGATGCGCTTCGCGTAGTTGAACTGCCCACCGATCCCGGAAGCCTCGTCGAACAGCGTCACGCGGTGCCCGCGCTCGGCCAGCAACGTCGCCGCGGCCAGACCGGCCGGCCCCGCGCCGACCACCGCCACGCGCTTCGGCGCGTTGGTCGGCTCGACCGTGACGTCGAGCTCGTGGCAGGCGAACGGGTTCACCAGACACGAGGCCACCTGCATCGAGAAGATGTGGTCCAGGCAGGCCTGGTTGCAGGCGATGCAGGTGTTGATCGTGTCGGCGCGACCCGCGGCCGCCTTGTTGACGAAGTCAGCGTCGGCGAGGAACGGTCGCGCCATCGACACCATGTCGGCGTCACCGCGGGCGATGATGTCTTCGGCGACCTGCGGGTCGTTGATCCGGTTCGACGTGATCAGCGGGATCTTCACCTCGCCCATCAGGCGGCGCGTCACCGACGTGAACGCGCCGCGCGGCACCGCGGTCATGATCGTCGGAATGCGCGCCTCGTGCCAGCCGATCCCGGTGTTGATGATGTCGACGCCCGCCTTCTCGAGCGCCTTCGCGAACCCGACCACCTCGTCCCAGGTGCTGCCGTCGTCGACCAGGTCGAGCATCGAGACGCGGAAGATCACGATGAACTCGCGACCGACCCGCTCGCGCACCGCGCGTACCACCTCGAGCCCGAAGCGGATCCGGTTCTCGAACGCCCCGCCCCACCGGTCGGTGCGGTGGTTGGTGCGCGGCGCGACGAACTCGTTGATCAGGTACCCCTCCGAACCCATGATCTCGACGCCGTCGTAGCCGGCGTGCCGGGCCATCGCCGCGCACTGCGCGAAGTCGGCGATCGTCTGCGCGATGTCGGCCTCGGTCATCTCGCGCGGGGTCGCCGGATTGATCGGTGCCTTGATCGGCGACGGCGCGACCGGTTGCTTCGTGTACGCGTAGCGCCCGGTGTGCAGGATCTGCACGCAGATCTTGCCGCCGTGCTCGTGGACCGCGTTCGTGATCACCCGGTGCTTCTCCGCCTCGGCCTCGTTGTCGAGGATCGACGCGCCGCGCATCACGATGCTGTCCTGGTTCGGGGCGAATCCGCCGGTCACGATCAGGCCGACGCCGCCCCTCGCGCGGGCGCCGTAGAAGGCCGCGAGCCGCTCGTGCGCGTTGCCGACGTCCTCGAGGCCGGTGTGCATCGAGCCCATCAGGACGCGGTTCCTCAACGTGGTGAAGCCGAGGTCGAGCGGAGCGAGCAGGTGCGGATACGGTGTGTTCATGACGTCGTCGGAGTGGAGGTTGCTCGTCGTGTCGGGCCGCCGCGATCAGCGCGCCCTGCGGCGAACGCGGTCGCCGTGTCCGGTGAAATCGTCCATGCTGTGCGTGACGCCGAAGAAGTCGAGCAGCCTGTCGAACCAGGCGACGGGCAGCACGCGCAACAGGTAGGTCGTCATCACGAAGCGCGGCAGCACCAGCCGCGCGCGGTCGCCCTCGATCGCCGCGACGACGCGGTCGGCGACGTAGCCGGGCTCGAGGATCGGCAACAGCGCCGGAAAGCGCGTGCGCACGCCCTCGAACATGCCGGTGGCGATGTAGAACGGACAGACCACCGTCGTGCGGATCGGCGTGCCGTCGCGCCCGAGTTCCAGGCGCAACGCCTCGTCGAAGCCGACCGCGGCCGCCTTGCTCGCCGAGTAGGCGGTGAGCCTCGGCGCCGCGGCGATCCCCGAGGCCGAGGCGATCGTCACGATGTGGCCCGACCGCGCCTCGATCATTCCCGGCAGGAAGGCGCGCACCGTGCGGAACAGCGCCAGCGCGTTCACCGAGAAGGTCTTCACGATCGAGTCGTCGCTGTCCTCGAGCAGGCGCTTGCCGCTGACGATGCCGGCGTTGTTGATCAGCACGTCGACCCCGCCGTGCTCGGCGATCACCCGGCCGGCTGCTTCCTCGATCGACGCCCGGTCGGACAGGTCGCAGGCGTGCACGGCCAGCACGTCGCCCAGGGAGGCGACACGCGCGCGCGCCTTCTCCAGCGCGGCGGCGTCGACGTCCCAAAGGATCAGCCTGCCGCCACGCATCGCGATCCGCTCCGCCATCAGCAGGCCGATGCCGTTGCCGGCCCCGGTGACCAGCACCCTGCGATCCCGGAAATCGGTCATCTCAGGTCACCGCCGCGGCCGAAAGGAAGCGCTCGAGGCGTTGCGGCTCGGCGCGAAGCGCCTCGCTGCGCTCGTGCAGCGCGATGCCGCCGCGCTCGAGCACGATCGCCTCGTCGGTGATCCCCAGCACGAGCGCCGGATGCTGCTCGACGACGATCGCCGACATCCCTTCCTCGCGCACGATGCGCCGCAGCGCCGCGAGCAGCTCCTCGACGATGATCGGCGCCAGCCCCTCGAGCGGCTCGTCGAGCAGCAGCAGCCGCGGGTTGAGCACCAGCGCGCGGGCCACGGCCAGCATCTGCTGCTCGCCGCCGGAGAGCTGGCTGCCCAGGTGCTCGCGCCGCTCGGCGAGCCGCGGGAACATCCGGTAGGCGCGCTCGACGTCCCAGGCCCCGGGCCGCGCCACCGCGTCGAGGTTCTCGTGCACGGTCAGCGAGCGGAAGATGTTTCGCTCCTGCGGCACCCAGCCGATGCCGCCGCCGTCGCGCGGCGCCGCGCGCTCGTACGGAGCGAGCCGCTCGATCGGGCGTCCGGCCAGCGCGATGGTGCCCGTGGCACGCGCCGGGTTCAGCCGCGCCACGCCGACCAGCGTGTCGATCAGCGTGGTCTTGCCCGCGCCGTTGCGCCCGAGCAGCGCCAGCGAGCGGCCGGCCTGCAGCCCGAACGTGATGCCCGACAGCACGACGGCGTCGCCGTGGCCGCAGGCGAGGCCTTCGACCCGGAGCAGCGGCTGTGCCGCGTCGCGCCGCTCAGCCATGCGTGCCGCTGCCGAGGTAGACCGCCTTGACCCGCGGATCGCGGGCGATCTCGTCGGGCGTGCCTTCGGCGAATACGCCGCCCGACACCAGCACCGTCATCCGCCGCGCGAACCCGAACACGACGTCCATGTCGTGCTCGATCAGCAGCACCGACACGTCGCCGGGCAGCGCGGCGACGGCTTCGAGGATCTCGCGACGCTCGGCGCCGGGCACGCCGGCCACCGGCTCGTCGAGCAGCAGCACGCGAGGTTCGCAGGCCAGCGCCATCGCGATCTCGAGCAGCCGCTGCTTGCCGTAGGGGAGCTCCCTCACCTTCCGGGCGGCGACGTCGGCGAGGCGAAACCGCCCGAGCAGCTCGTCGCAACGCTGCGCGACGCGACGATCGGCGCCCAGCCGCCTCCACCAGCGCCCGGCGACGCCCAGGCGCGCCGAGACCGCGAGCGCCAGGCTCTGCAGCGGCGTGAAGGTCGGGAACAGCTGGTTGATCTGGAACGTGCGCACCAGGCCTCGGCGCGCGCGCTGGTGCGCGGCGAGCCCGGTCACGTCGTCGCCGAGCAGTTCGATGCGCCCGCTGCTGGGCGCGAGCACGCCGGTCAGCAGGTTGACCAGCGTGGTCTTGCCAGCGCCGTTGGGGCCGATCAGCGCGTGACGCGCGCCCCGCTCGATCGCGAGCGACACGCCGTCGGTCGCCACCAGCGCGCCGAAGCGGCGCGTGAGCTCGTGCGTGCGCAGCACCAGCTCGCTCACGGAGTCGCTCCCGGGCGGCGCAGCCAGGTCCACGGCCGCGCGATGCGGTCGCGGCCGACCAGCATCAGCACGACCAGCATCGCGCCGATCCAGAACGTCCAGTACTGCGGCGTGATCGACGACAGCACGTCGTGCATCAGCTTGAAAGCGATCGCGCCGACCAGGCCGCCGTACAGCCAGCCTGCTCCGCCGATGACCAGCACCATCAGCACGTCGGCGCTGCGATGGAAGTCGAGTACGTCGAGCGACGCGAAGCCGGTCGTCTGCGCGAGCAGCGCCCCGGCCGCGCCGGCCAGCGCGGCGCCCAGCGTGTAGGCGGCCGCCAGCCGCGCGTTGACCGACAGCCCGATCGCGCTCACGCGCAGCCGGTTGTCGCGCAGCGCCTGCAGCGACCAGCCGAACGGCGAATGCACGACGCGACGCACGACCGCGAAGGCGACGAAGAGCACGACGAGGCTGTAGACGCTGGCGACTCGCCCGACGAGGTCGAAATCGAAGCGCCCGAGCAGCGGCCCCATCACCACGCCCTGCAGGCCGTCGGCGCCGCCGGTGAGGCCGTCCAGGCGGTTGGCCAGCTCGTAGAGCACCAGCGCCACGCCCATCGTCACCATCAGCCGCGTCAGGTCGGTGCCGCGCACGATCATCGGGCTGCACGCGGCGCCCAGCGCGGCCGCCAGCACCGTCGCCAGCGCGAGCCCGGCGATCGGATCGGCGTCGACGTGCTTGGCGAACAGCGCCGCGGCATAGGCGCCCAGCCCGAAAAAGGCTGCGTGGCCGAGCGAGACGATGCCGGCGTAGCCGAGCACCAGGTCGAGCGACAGCGCGAACAGCGCGAGGATCGCGATCTCGTTGACCAGCAGCGCATGCTGCGGCAGCGATGCGGCGCCGACCGCGATCGCCGCCCACAGGGCGATCTCCCAGCCGCGTACGCGCGCCGAACGCGCGAGCGTCGCCCCTGTCGCCCCTGCCGCGCCTTGAGCCGGCGTCACCGCCCGCGCTCCCGCGCGAACAGCCCCTGGGGTCGGTACAGCAGCAGCGCGATCATCAGCAGGTACACGACGAAGGCGCCGAGCTTGGGCACGTAGTACTTGCCGAACACGTCGGCAATGCCCAGCAGCAGCGCCGCCAGCAGCGGCCCGGTGATCGAGCTCGTGCCGCCGACCGCGACCACGATCAGGAAGTAGACCATGAACTTCAGCGGGAAGGTCGGATCCATCCCCAGCACCTCGGCGCCGAGCGCGCCGCCCAGTCCGGCCAGGCCCGACCCGGCGGCGAAGGTCGCGAGGAACACCCGGTTCACCGGGATGCCCAGGCCCCCGGCGACGCGCGGATCGTCGACCGCCGCGCGCAGCCTCGAGCCGAAGCGCGTGCGCATCAGGATCGCCTGCAGCCCGAAGGTCAGCGCCACGCAGACGACGACGATGAACAGCCGGTAGTGCCCGACGCCCAGCGCCCCGCCGAAGAACTCGCTGCGCCCGCGCAGGAACTCCGGCAGCTGGACGATCTGCATCGACGAGCCCATGAACCAGTCGACGGCGGCCACCGCCATGAACGTGAGCCCGATCGAGAACAGCACCTGGTCCAGGTGCGGCTTCGCGTACATCGGCCGGTACAGCGTGCGCTCGAGTGCGGCGCCCAGCGCGGCGGTCACGACGAACGCGACCGGCAGGCAGGCGAGGAACGGCCAGCCCCAGCGCTGCGTGAGCACCACCAGCAGGTAGCCGCCGGCCATCGCGAACGCGCCGTGCGCGAGGTTGATGAAGTTCATCAACCCCATCGTCACGGCCAGCCCGACGGCCAGCACGAACAACAGCATCCCGTACGCGATGCCGTCGAACAGCAGCGTCAGCACATCACTGGCCCCGGCCCGGGTCCTTCACCGCCTTCAGCGAGTCGAACTCGACGTTGTAGAGCTGGCCGCCGACACGCTCGACCTTGCGGATGTAGATGTCCTGCACGATGTCGCGCGTCTGCGCGTCGATCGTCACCGGGCCGCGCGGGCTCTCGAACGACTGGCCCTTCATCGCCGCGACCAGCGCCTCGCCGCCGGCGCCCTTGGTGGCCTCGAGCGCCGTGTAGATCACGCGCATCCCGTCGTAGCCACCCACCGCCATGAAGTTCGGCCGCATGCCGTTGTTGGCCTTGCCGAATGCCGCGACGAACGCCTTGTTCGCCGCCGAGCCGTGCGCCGCCGAGTAGTGGTGCGAGGTGACGACGCCGAGTGCTGCGTCGCCCATGTCGTTCAGGATGTCGTCGTCGGTCACGTCGCCGGTGCCGATGAGCCGAACGCCGGCCTTGTCCAGGCCGCGCTCGGTGAACTGCTTCATCAGCTGCGCGCCCACGCCAGAGGGCAGGAACACGAACACCGCGTCGGGCTTCTCGTCGCGCACCTTCTGCAGGAACGGCGCGAAGTCGGGGTTGCGCAGCGGCACCCGCAGCGAGTCGGTGACCTGGCCGCCGCCGCGCGTGAAGCGGGCGACGAACACTTTCTCGGCGTCGATGCCGGGACCGTAGTCGCTCACCAGCGTGACGACCTTGCGGATGCCGTTCTTCGGCGCCCATTCGGCGATGCCGAGCGTGGCCTGCGGCAGCGTGAAGCTGGTGCGGACGATGAACGGCGACGCTTCGATGATGCTGGAGGTCGCCGCGGCCATCACCACCATCGGCGTCTTCGATTGCGTGGCGATCGGCGCGGTCGCGAGCGCCAGCGGCGTGAGACCGAAGCCCGCGAGCACCGCCACCTTGTCGTTGACGACGAGTTCCTGTGCCAGTCGACGCGTGACGTCGGCGGTACCGCCGTCGTCCTTGACGATCAGCTCGACCTTGCGCCCGGCGACCGTGCCGCCGTGTTGCGCCATGTAGAGCTTCGCGGCTGCCTCGACCTGCCGGCCGGTGGACGCGAAGGGGCCCGTCATCGGCAGGATCAGGCCGATGCGGATCGGATCGGACTGCGCGAAGGCCGGCGCCGTGGCGCCGACCGGCAGGCCGGCCGCAATGGCGACGGCCGCGAGCCGTCGCAGGGTGATTCGCTTCTCTTGCATCGTTGTCTCCAGACGGGTGCGATCTCCGCGCCGCAGGCCGCGGTTCCCGGCCGACGCTTCGACCCCGGGGCCGGGGGTGCGCGGCAGCTTAGCACGGCCCCCGGGGCCGGCAAGCGCGAGCGCCGCGGCCGGCGCCAGCCGGGGCGAGGAGGAATCTACAGGACAGTCTGGAGGCGGAGGTCGGAATCGAACCGGCGTACACGGCTTTGCAGGCCGCTGCATAACCACTCTGCCACCCCGCCGGGTGCGCCGCGCCGGCGCTGGCCGGGGCGGCGGGAAAGAAAAAGGGAAGCTCGGGCTTCCCTTCGGCAACTGGAGCGGGAGACGAGTCTCGAACTCGCGACCTCAACCTTGGCAAGGTTGCGCTCTACCAACTGAGCTACTCCCGCGCTCGGAAGCCCGCAATTATAGCTCGGCACTGTGCACTGTCAAACGACACGCCCGGCCGCGGCCCTCAGCGCTGGGGATCGGCCCGATTGCCGCCGTCGCGCAGCACCGGCCACGCGCGGCGCAGGTAGTAGAGCATCGACCAGACCGTGAGCACCGCGGCGGCCCAGATCAGCCAGGTGCCGAGCGGCCGCGTGTGGAACAGCCCGTCGATGCGCCCGTCGTAGAGCAGCATCGGGATCGCGACCAGCTGGGCGACGGTCTTGAACTTGCCGACCGAGTGGACCGCGACGCTGGCGCGCGCCCCCATCTGCGCCATCCACTCGCGCAGCGCCGAAATCGTCAGCTCGCGCCCGACGATGATCGCCGCGACGATCGCGTCGACGCGGCCGTGATCGACCAGCATCACCAGCGCGACGCAGACGATCAGCTTGTCGGCGACCGGGTCGAGAAAAGCGCCGAACGCCGAGGTCTGGCCCCAGCGGCGCGCGAGCCAGCCGTCGAGCCAGTCGGTGATCGCGGCGGCGACGAACAGCACGGTGGCCAGCACGTTCTGCGTGAACGGCGCAACCGGCAGGAAGAACACCGCGACCAGCAGCGGTATCGCGACCACGCGCGTCCAGGTGAGCAGGGTTGGAAGGTTCCAGGGCATGGTCGCGTGCGCCGGCGATCGCGGCCCGCCGCGGGCGGCCGCGTTCGCGCCGGCATCAGTGCAGTCGTCGATAGATCTCTTCCGCGAGCGCCCGGGACACCCCTTCGACCGAGGCGAGGTCCTCGACGCTCGCCGCCATGATGCCACGCAGCCCGCCGAAACGCGCGAGCAGGCGCTGCCGGCGCTTCGGGCCGATCCCGTCGATCTCGTCCAGGCGCGAGGCCTTGCGCGCCTTCGCGCGGCGCGAGCGCATCCCGGTGATCGCGAAGCGGTGCGCCTCGTCCCGGATCTGCGCGACCAGCATCAGCGCGGCCGAATCGCGCCCGGGCGCGATCGGGGCGCGGCCGTCGGCGAACACCAGCGTCTCGAGGCCGACCTTGCGCCCCTCGCCCTTGGCGACGCCGACCAGCGACGAGACGTCGGCGCCGAGGTCCTCGAACACCTGGCGCGCCGCGCCGACCTGCGCCGCGCCGCCGTCGATCAGCACGACGTCGGGAACCGGCACGTCCGCGTAGCGCCGCGCGAGCACCTGCCGCATCGCCGCCGGGTCGTCGCCGCCGACGACGCCCTCGATGTTGAAGCGGCGGTACTCGCCGCGCTGCATCGCGTGGTGCTGGTAGACCACGCACGAGGCCTGCGTCGCCTCGCCCATCGTGTGGCTCACGTCGAAGCACTCGACGCGCAGCCGATCGAGGTCGCCGCCGTCGTCGAGCCCGAGCACGCGGGCCAGCGCGCGCGTGCGCTCCTTCTGCGAGCCCTCCTCCGAGAGCAACCTCGCGATCGCGAGCTGGGCGTTCTGCCGCGCCAGCTCCAGCCACTCGCGCCGCATCCCCTGCGGCTGGCGGATCCACTGCACCGGGTGCCCGGCCTGCTGCTCGAGCCACTCGAGCAGCGCCTCGTCGGCCTCGATGCCATCGACCACCAGCACCGGCGGCACCGGCACGCCGTCGTAGTGCTGGGCGACGAAAGCCTCGACGATCTCCGCCGGCGTCGCCGCCTCGCCGCCCTCGGCGACGTGCGCCGGGAACCAGGCCTTGTCGCCGAGGTGGCGGCCGCCGCGCACCATCGCCAGGTTGACGCAGGCGCGGCCGCCGCGCGCGACCGCGGCGATGATGTCGGCGTCGACGTCCTGCGCCGCCTCCATCGACTGGCGCGACTGCATCCGCGCCAGCGCGCTGAGCCGGTCGCGCAGCTGCGCGGCCTCCTCGAAGCGCAAGTCGGCCGCCGCGGCGTGCATCTTCGCCTCGATGTCGGCGAGCACCTCGCGCTGCCCGCCCCTGAGGAAGCGCGCCGCGGCCTCGACGTCCTCGGCGTAGCCGCGCTCGTCGATCAGCCCCACGCACGGCGCGCTGCAGCGGCCGATCTGGTAGAGCAGGCACGGCCGCGACCGGTTCGCGAACACCGAGTCCTCGCAGGTGCGCAGCCGGAACACCTTCTGCAGCGCCTGGATCGCCTCGCGCACCGACCACGCGTTCGGGTACGGCCCGAAATAGCGGCTGCGCTTGTCCACCGCGCCGCGGTAGTAGACGATGCGCGGGAACGCGTGGCCGGTCAGCTTCAGGTACGGGTACGACTTGTCGTCGCGAAACAGGATGTTGTAGCGCGGCGCCGCGGTCTTGATCAGGTTGTTCTCGAGCAGCAGCGCCTCGGCCTCGGAGCGCGTCACCGTCGTCTCGACGCGCAAGACGCGCTCGAGCATGTGCGCGATGCGCGGGCTCTGCTGGCTGCGCGTGAAGTACGAGGAGACGCGCTTCTTCAGGTCGCGCGCCTTGCCGACGTAGAGCACGGTGTCGCCCGCGCCGATCATCAGGTAGACGCCGGGCCGATTCGGCAGCCGCGCGAGGAAGTCGCGCAGGTCGAACGGCTCCGCCTGCGGGGCTTGCGCCTGCGGATCCGGTCCGCTCGCCACCTGTGCCTCGCGCGCCTTGCGGCCCGTCAGTCGCGGAACAGCGCCTTCAGCCGCCTGGCGAAGCGCGCCGACGGGCTCCAGTCGAGCCCGGCCAGCAACTGGTCGGCCAGGTCGGGCCGGTTGCACACCAGCACCATGTCGCAGCCTGCCGCGAGCGCCGCGCGGCCACGCGCGACGATGTCGCCGGCCACGGTCGCCCCTTCCATCGTCAGGTCGTCGCTGAAGATCAGCCCCTGGAACCCGAGCTTGCGCCGCAGGACGTCGCGCAGCCAGCGCCGGGAGAAGCCCGCCGGCTGCGCGTCGACCTGCGGATAGACGACGTGGGCCGGCATCACCGCGAGCAGCGTGTCGCCCAGCCAGCCGTACGGCGCCGCGTCCTGCGACAGCAGCGTCTGCAGGTCGCGCTCGTCGCGCGGCAACGCCACGTGCGAATCGGCCTGCGCCCACCCGTGGCCGGGGAAATGCTTGCCGCAGTTGGCCATGCCGGCGAGCAGCAGCCCGTGGGTCAGGCAGCGCGCGAGCATCGCGACCACGCGCGGATCGGGGTGAAACGCCCGGTCGCCGATCACCCCCGAGCGACCCCAGTCCAGGTCGAGCACCGGCGTGAAGCTCAGGTCGACCCCGACTTCGCGCAATTCCCGGCCGATCGTCTGGCCGAGTTCGGTCGCACGCCGGCAGGCGCCGAGCACGTCGCGGTCCCACAGGCGGCCGAGCTCGCGCATCGGCGGCACCCGGGTGAACCCCTTGCCGAAGCGCTGCACCCGCCCGCCTTCGTGATCGACGCAGACCAGGAGTTTCGGGCGGCGCAGCGCGTGGATCTCGTCGCACAGGCGCGCCACCTGCTTGCGCGACTCGAAGTTGCGCGCGAACAGGATCACCCCGCCCACCAGCGGGTGCATCAGCCGGGCGCGCTCGGCGTCGTCGAGTGCGAGTCCCTTCACGTCGACGACGACCGGCCCGCGCGGCAGCTTCGCGCGCGCCTCTCGCGCGGCCTGCGCGCCTGCCTGCACCGCCTGCTCCATCACTGCTCCTTCTGCTCGAGGATCACGAACGCGACCGCGCTGTCGACCTCGTCCGACAGCGAGACGTGGGCGACGAGCCGGCGCTCGACCAGGTAGGGTTCGAGCGCGTTTCGGGCGCGCGCGACGGGGCGCCCCCGGGCGTCGTTGAGCACCTGCAGCGACAGCAAGGTCATCGGCCCGCGCAATCCCAGTCCCAGCGCCTTGCTGAACGCCTCCTTCGCGGCGAAGCGCTTGGCGAGATAGCGCGCCGCGTAGCCGTTGCCGTGCCCGGCCTTCCCCAGCCGGCGCCGGTACTCGGCCAGCTCGTCGGGCCCGAGCACCCGGCGCGCGAAGCGCTCGCCGTATCGGTCGAGCATGCCCTGCACCCGCTCGACCACCACGATGTCGGTGCCGATGCCGTAGATCATTCGGTGCGGCCCGCGGCGCCTTCGCGGATCAGCCGCTTCATCTCGCGCACCGCCTCGCGCATGCCCACGAACAGCGCGCGCGAGACGATCGCGTGGCCGATGTGCAGCTCGCGCACCCCGGGCAGCGCGGCCACCGGCTGCACGTTGAAATAGTTGAGCGCGTGGCCGGCGTTGAACCGCATCCCCAGCGCGCGGACCGCCGCGCCGGCCTCGCGCAGCCGCTCGAGTTCGTCGAGGACCGGCGCGCTCTCGGCGTCACGCCCTCGCCCGTGAAACGCGTGCGCATAGGGCCCGGTGTGCAGCTCGCAGACGCGCGCGCCGATCCGCGCCGCGGCCTCGACCTGGCGCAGTTCGGCGTCGATGAACACGCTGCTGACGATCCCCGCGTCGGCGAGCTTCGCCACCACCGTCGCGAGCCGCCCGGCCTGCGCGGCGATGTCCAGCCCCCCTTCGGTCGTGATCTCGTGGCGGCCCTCGGGAACCAGCATCGCCATCTCGGGGCGCAGCTGCAGGGCGATGCCGACCATCTCGTCGGTGGCGGCCATCTCCAGGTTCAGCTTGATGTGGGTGAGCTCGCGAAGCCGTCGCACATCGGAGTCCTGGATGTGGCGCCGGTCCTCGCGCAGGTGCACGGTGATGCCGTCGGCGCCGCCGAGGTGGGCTTCGACTGCCGCCCAGACCGGGTCGGGTTCGTAGGTGCGCCGCGCCTGCCGCACGGTGGCGACGTGGTCGATGTTGACGCCGAGTTCGATCATCGAGGACGCATCCGGGCTGGGTCGATGGGCCGGTTCAGAGCTTCTGCAGGTCGATCAGGATCTGCCGGGTGTTCAGCGGCGCGCCGTCCAGGTGGTGCGAGAGGATCGCGCGCATCAGGTATTTTGCCTGCTGGCGGCCCGCGGCGGAGACGAATCGCCCGGCGGCGAGCGCCTCCAGCGTCGAGCCGCTGATCGAGCCCTCGCCGCCGCGACCGGCCTCGGGCTCCTCGGCGACGAAGCCGTCGGACGGGCTCCAGCGATAGCGCCGATCGGCCTCGATCGGCCTGCCGGCCGCGTCGTGCCCGAGGTCGGGCGCGTAGCCGATCTCGCGCAGCAGCTGCCACTCGAAGCGGCGCAAGGTCTCGTCCAGCGCTGCGCCGTCCGCGAGCCCGGCGATCGCCGCGGCGTAGGCGTCGAACAGCGGCGGATGGGGATCCTCGCGCGGCAGCAGCCGGAGCAGCAATTCGTTCAGGTAGAACGCGCAGAGCAGCGCGTCGCCCTCGGGGGCCGACTGTCCGCCCATCCACTCGACGCCGGTCAGCGTGCGCAGCTCGCGCTGCCCGGTGTAGGCGACCAGCAGCGGCTGGAACTGCAGCAGCACCGCGCGCAGCGCGGAGCGCGGCCGCTTGGCGCCCTTGGCGACCGCCGCGACCCGGCCGTGCTCGCGGGTGAACAGGTCCACGATCAGGCTGGTTTCCCGGTACGGCGTCGAGTGCAGCAGCCAGGCGGGTTCCTGCGTCCTACTCGTAGCCATACGCCCGCAGGCTCTGCTCGCTGCTCGCCCAGCCCGATTTCACCTTCACGAACAGCTCCAGGAAGACCTTGCCGCCGAACAGCTTTTCGAGGTCGAGCCGCGCCTCGGTCGCGATGCGCTTGATCCGCTCGCCGCCGGCGCCCAGCACGATCGGCCTCTGGCTCTCGCGGTCGACGAGGATCGCGGCGTGGATCCGGCGCAGCTTCGGCGTCTCCTCGAAGCGCTCGATCTCGACGGTGCTCGCGTAAGGAAGCTCGTCGCCGAGCTGCCGGAACAGCTTCTCGCGGATCAGCTCGCCCGCCAGGAAGCGTTCGCTGCGGTCGGTCAGGGCGTCGGCGTCGTACTGCGCCGGCCCCTCGGGCAGCCGCGCCGCGCACAGGTCGAGCAGCAGGTCGACCTGGCGCCCGGTGCGCGCGCTGATCGGCACGATCTCGTCGAATTCCCGGCAGCGCCGCGCGCGCTCGACTAGCGCCACCAGCCGCGCCTTGTCGGCGACCGCGTCGATCTTGTTCACCGCCAGCAGCACCGGCCGGTCGGCGGGAAGCAGCCGGGCGATCTGCTCGTCGACCTGCGTCCACTTGCGGCCGTCGCAGAGCATGACGATCACGTCGGCGTCGCCGGCCGCCTGCAGCGCGGTGCGGTTCAGCAAACGGTCGAGCGCGCCCGCGGCGCGCACCTGGTAACCGGGGCTGTCGAGGAACAACAGCTGGGCGTCGGGCCGGGTGACGACGCCGACGATCCGGTGGCGCGTCGTCTGCGGACGGTCCGAGGTGATCGACAGCTTCTGCCCGACCAACCGGTTCAGCAGCGTCGACTTCCCGACGTTGGGACGGCCGACGATCGCGACGTGCCCGCAGCGGTGCATGGCTGGCCGCTGCTCAGGCAGCGCGGGCCGGACGCGATTCCTCGAGGCTGGCCGGAAGCGGCCCGAGGCCCGAGGCCTCGTCGCGCCCGGCGTCGTCGCCGTGAGCCCCCGAATGCGGCTCGGTCGCGCCTTCCGGCTTTCCGGCTCCGGCAGGCGCGCCTGCAGCGCGGGCGCCGCGCGCACCGCGCTCGGCGGCTTCCGTACGCTCGGCGCGGGCCCGCGTGCGCCGCCCGGTCGCCGGCACCAGCGCCTGGGCGGCGTCGAGCGCCCCGCGCGCGGCCGCCTGCTCGGCCGCGCGCCGGCTCGCGCCGCTGCCCAGGACCTGGATCTTCAGCTTCGGGATCGAGCACTCGACCTCGAACACCTGGCTGTGGGCGGCCCCGTGCGTGGCCACCACCGCGTAGACCGGCAGCGGCAGTTTCTTGCCCTGCAGGTACTCCTGCAGCAAGGTCTTGGCGTCCTTGCCCAGCGTCTTCGGATCGACGGTCCTGAGCACCGGTTCGTACAGCGCGACGATCACCGACTGTGCCGCCTCGAACCCCGCGTCGAGGAACACCGCGCCGACGATGGCCTCGAGCGTGTCACCGAGGATCGACGGCCGGCGGAAGCCGCCGCTCTTCAACTCGCCCTCGCCGAGCAGCAGGTGCTGGCTCAGGCCGAGCCGCTGGGCGATCTCGTAGAGCGACTGCTGCTTGACCAGGTTCGCGCGCAACCGCGACAGGTCGCCCTCGTCGATGCGCCCGAAGTGCCGGTACAGCATCGCGGCGACCACGCAGTTGAGCACCGAGTCGCCGAGGAATTCGAGCCGCTCGTTGTTGGGCTGGCCGTGGCTGCGATGGGTGAGCGCCTGCCGCAGCAGCGAGGCATCGGCAAAGCGATGCCCGAGTTGCCGCTGCAGGTCGTCGAGCGTCATTGGGTCGGCAGCCTCATTGGGCGCTGCCCTGGTAGTCGATGACCAGCGAAACCGGGCCGAACAGCGGAATGCGCTTCTCGTACTGGAACGACACCGTCATCTGGCCGTCGCCGCGCCTTTCGATCACCAGGTCCTTGCCGCTGATCGACGTGATGTCGTCGATCGCCGCATAGCGGTCGAATGCCACCTGGTAGTCGCGTGCCGTGCTGCCGCCCGCGGATACGACCTTCGTGATCGCGCTGCGGATCGCCTGGTACTCGAGCGCCGAGGGCACGACCTTCATCGCCAGCAGCGCCCCGAAGACCACGACCGCGCCGACGACCAGCAGGCCGAACAGCGACAATCCGCGCTGTCGGCTGCGCCGGGCTGCCGGGGAATGCGGGATGCGGATCGCGGTCATTGGAACCTTCCGATGCGGCTGAGGTCGCCGAAATTCATCCAGATGAAGAACGCCCTGCCGACGATGTTCCGGTCGGGAACGAAACCCCAGAACCGGCTGTCCAGGCTGTTCTCGCGATTGTCTCCCATCACGAAGTAGTGCCCCGGTGGGACCGTGCAGGTGACGCCCCGGCTCAGATAGCGGCACTGGTCGAAGTGGGGAAAGCGCAGCACAGGCTGAATGTCAGACGGTTTATCCAATTCTGTCAACACCTTATGCGCGATATCTCCGATCTTTTCTGAATATTGCGGGTAGATCGCCAGGCGCCTGCGATCCTCGAATTCCCCGGCTGGAGCCAGCGGAACTTCCATGCCGTTGATCGCCAAGCGCTTGTTTTCATAGGATATTTTGTCACCCGGCAGGCCGATGACGCGTTTGATGTAGTCGACCGAGGGATCCTGTGGGAAGCGGAAGACCATCACGTCGCCGCGCCGCGGCGAGCCGACGTCCAGCACCTTCGTGTGGACGACCGGCAGGCGCACGCCGTAGCTGTACTTGTTCACCAGGATCAGGTCGCCGACGAACAGCGTCGGCAGCATCGACTCGGACGGGATCTTGAACGGCTCGGCGACGAACGAGCGCAGCAGGAACACCACCGCGATGACCGGGAACAGCCCCGCGGTGTATTCGAGCCAGAGCGGCTGCTTCTCGTGGGTGGCGCGCAGTCGCTCGCGCTCGGTGGCCACCGCCGGCTCGCCCGCCGACGCGCGCAGCCGCGCGGCCGCATCGCGCTCGAACTCGGCCACCGCCGCGTCGGCGGCGCGCAGGCGCCGTCGCTGGAAGACGAACCGGTCGGCCAGCCAGGCGGCGAAGGTCACGACCAGCAGCAGGAACAGGATCAGTGCGAAGTTCATCGTCGTGGCTTTCAGGTCGGTCCAGTGATCGCGTTCAGCGCTCGTCCACTTTCAGCACGGCGAGGAATGCCTCTTGCGGAATCTCGACGCAGCCCACCTGCTTCATCCGCTTCTTGCCGGCCTTCTGTTTCTCGAGCAGCTTCTTCTTGCGGGTGATGTCGCCGCCGTAGCACTTGGCGAGCACGTTCTTGCGTAGCGCCTTCACGTTCTCGCGCGCGACGATGTTGCTGCCGATCGCCGCCTGGATCGCGACGTCGTACATCTGCCGGGGGATCAGCTCGCGCATCTTCGCGGCGACCTCGCGGCCCCGGCTCTGGGCGACCGTGCGGTGCACGATCAGCGACAGCGCGTCGACCTTCTCGTTGTTCACGAGGATGTCGAGCTTCACCACGTCCGAGGCCCGGTACTCCTTGAACTCGTAGTCCATCGACGCGTAGCCGCGCGAGGTGGACTTCAGCTTGTCGAAGAAATCGAGGACGATCTCGTTCATCGGCAGCTCGTAGGTCAGGTGGACCTGCCGGCCGTGGTAGGCCATGTTGACCTGCACCCCGCGCTTGTTGGTGCACAGCGTGATCACGTTCCCGACGTATTCCTGCGGCGTGAAGATCGTGACCGTGACGACCGGCTCGCGGATCTCCTCGATCTTCGACGGCTCGGGCATCTTCGACGGGTTCTCCACGCGAAGCACGGTGCCGTCGCGCAGCAGCACCTCGTAGACCACGGTCGGCGCCGTGGTGACGAGGTCCATGTCGAACTCGCGCTCGAGCCGCTCCTGGACGATGTCCATGTGCAGCAGCCCGAGGAAGCCGCAGCGAAAGCCGAAGCCGAGCGCCTGCGACACCTCGGGCTCGAACTGCAGCGAGGCGTCGTTCAGCTGCAGCTTCTCGAGCGCCTCGCGCATCGCCTCGAACTGGTTCGCCTCGACCGGATACAGCCCGGCGAACACCGAGGGCTTGATCTCGCGGAAGCCGGGCAGCGGCGCCTCGGCCGACGGGCTGACCAGCGTGATCGTGTCGCCGACCTTCGCCGCCTTCAGCTCCTTCATCCCGGTGATCACGAATCCCACCATCCCGGCGCCCAAGGCCTCGCGTTGCGCGGACTTCGGGGTGAACACGCCGACCTGCTCGCAGGTGTAGGTCGCGTTGGTGGCCATCAGGCGGATGCGGTCCCGGGGCCGCAGCGTGCCGTTGAACACGCGCACCAGCATCACGACGCCGACGTAGTTGTCGAACCACGAGTCGATGATCAGCGCCTGCAACGGGGCCGTCGGATCGCCCTTCGGAGGCGGGATACGGGCGACGATCGCCTCGAGGATCTCGTCGATGCCCATCCCGGTCTTCGCGGAGGCGCGGATGGCGTGGCTCGCGTCGATCCCGATCACGTCCTCGATCTCGGCGGCCGCCGAGTCGGGATCGGCCTGCGGCAGGTCCATCTTGTTGAGCACCGGCACGACCTCGACGCCGAGTTCGATCGCGGTGTAGCAATTGGCCACCGTCTGCGCCTCGACGCCCTGCGAGGCGTCGACCACCAGCAGCGCCCCTTCGCAGGCCGACAGCGAGCGGCTCACCTCGTAGGAGAAGTCGACGTGGCCGGGCGTGTCGATCAGGTTCAGGCTGTAGACCTGACCGTCGGCGGCCGCGTATTGCAGCGCGGCGGTCTGCGCCTTGATCGTGATGCCGCGCTCGCGCTCGAGCGCCATCGAGTCGAGCACCTGCTCGGCCATCTCGCGATCGGTCAGCCCGCCGCAGCGCTGGATCAGCCGATCCGCCAGCGTGGACTTGCCGTGGTCGATGTGCGCGATGATCGAGAAGTTGCGGATGAGCTGCATCGGGAGGCCGGGAGAATGCCGGTCGAGTCGCGCGGCAAACGAAAAGCGCGCCGGGGGCGCGCAGAAACCGGCATTTTACCAGCCGCGGGGCGCCGCCCCGCGGCCCGCCGGTCGGCTCAGCGCCGCGCGGGCCGCACCGGGACGAACTGGGCGTTGTCGCCGCGCCGGATCAGCAGCACCGCCGTCTTCGAGGCGTCGAGCTTCGCAGCCAGCTCGGCGAACTGGCGCGCGCTCGTCACCTCGTGGTTGTTCAGGGCCATGACGATGTCCCCGGGGCGGATGCCCGCGCGCGCCGCCGCCCCCTCGGCGGATTCGACCAGCACGCCGTTGCGCAGGCGCAGCTGCTGCTTGCGCTCGGCCGGGATGTCGGCCACCGCGAGCCCGAGCGCGTCGACCGGCTTCGGCGGCGCGCTGCCGCCGCGCGGCTGCGGCGGGCGCTGCCCGTTCTCGCTCGCGACCTGGTCGGGCTCCATCTCGGCGACCGTGATCGTCAGCGTCTTCGACTGGCCGCGCCGCCAGACCTGCACCGGCACCTTCGAGCCGGGCGCCGTGCCGCCGACCAGCCGGGGCAGGTCGCTGGAACGCTCGATCGGCTTGCCGTCGAAGCGCTGGATGATGTCGCCCACCTCGATCCCGGCCTTGTCCGCGGGCCCCCCGCCTTCGACGCTGCGCACGAGCGCACCGCCTGCCTTCGGCAGGCCGAGCGGGACGGCCACCTCGCGGGTGACCTCGGCGATGCCGACGCCGATGCGGCCGCGGATCACGCGCCCGGTCGTGCGCAGCTGCTCGA
The DNA here is from genome assembly GCA_023954045.1 of Burkholderiaceae bacterium. Classification (GTDB taxonomy): domain Bacteria; phylum Pseudomonadota; class Gammaproteobacteria; order Burkholderiales; family Burkholderiaceae_E; genus Zeimonas. The sequence continues at coordinate 126,434 of JAMLIR010000011.1, forward strand.
CCACCCGCATCGCCTCGTCGATCGGAATCGCGAACGAGATCCCCATGAAGCCGCCGGTGCGGCTGTAGATCTGCGAATTGATGCCGACCACTTCTCCGGTCATGTTCAGCAGCGGGCCGCCCGAGTTCCCCGGGTTGACCGCGACGTCGGTCTGGATGAACGGCAGGTAGTCGCCGGTGTCACGGCTCTTGGCCGATACGATCCCTGCGGTCACCGTGCTGTCGAGGCCGAACGGCGAGCCGATCGCGATCACCCACTCGCCCACGCGAAGCTTGCGCGAGTCGCCGATCGGAAGCTTCGGCAGGTCGGTCACGTCGATCTTGACCAGCGCCACGTCGGTGCGACGATCCGAGCCGATCAGCTTGCCGCGGAACTCGCGCTTGTCGGCGAGCGTGACGTAGATCTCGTCGGCGCCATCGACCACGTGGTGATTGGTCATCACGTAGCCGTCGCCGGCGATGACGAAGCCGGAGCCGACGCCGCGCGGCACCTCCTCGCCCTGCCCGCGCGGCGCCGGCGACGGCCCCTGGCGCGGCGGGAAGAAGCGGCGGAAGAACTCGTAGAAAGGATCGTTCTCGTCGAGCCCCTCGGGCATCGGAAACTGCGGGAGCTGCCCGCGGTCGCTGCGCGCGCGTTCGGTCGTGCGGATGTTGACCACCGCCGGCGCCGCCCGCTCGACCAGGTCCGCGAAGTCGGGGAGATTGCGGGAGGCCTGCGCGAGCGCCTGTTGCGGCGCCCAGCCACCCGCGAGCGCGCCCAGCGCCAGGATCCAGGCCAGCAGCAGCTTTTTCATCGACGTCCGAGTCATCGGCAGTTCGCCCCGGTTCGAAAGTTAGCAGAGGACATGGGACGCCGGGGCTGCAAATTCAAGCCGGACCGCGCCCGAGCCAGCAGAGCCAGGCTCGCAGGCTGCGCCACTGTCCGGCGTCGCAGGCGTCGCGCGCGATCAGCGTGTCGCGGCGCCGCCCGTCGCCCGCGTCGCGCCAGCGCAGCCAGACCAGCCGCTCGGTCGCGCACCAGCACTCGATCCTTGCCGGCCGTGCGGTCGCCGCCGGGGCGCCGTCCGGCTGCCAGCAGCCTTGCCCCTGGGCGTCGACGGCGAGCCGGCCCCAGGACAGGCCCCGGGCGCCGCCGCGCCAGGCCAGCCAGCAGGCCGCGATGCCGGCGGCGAGCCAGGCGCCGCCCCGGGACGCGGGCGCGATCCAGGCTGCGAGGGCGAAGCCACAGGCAGCCAGGGCGAGCGTCGCCGCGTGCAGCAGCCGCACCGCCCCGGTGCGAACCGCGTGAACCTGGAAGGCGATCGACATCGGTGGGCCCTGGCGCCGGAACCGCCGGCGCCGCGCTCAGACCCGGCGCAGGACCAGCGTGCCGTTCGTGCCGCCGAAGCCGAACGAGTTCTTCAGCGCCACGCCGATCGGGAGGTCGCGAGCCGTGTTGGCGCAGTAATCCAGGTCGCACTCCGGGTCCTGCGCGAACAGGTTGATCGTCGGCGGCGAGACCTGGTGGTGGATCGCCAGCGCGGTGAAGACGGTCTCGATGCCGCCCGCTCCGCCGAGCAGGTGGCCGGTCATCGACTTGGTGGAGTTGACGACCACCTTGCGCGCCGCCGCTTCGCCGAGCGCCGCCTTGATCGCGTCGGTTTCGTTCTTGTCGCCCAGCGGCGTCGAGGTACCGTGCGCGTTCAGGTAGTCGACCTGGTCGGGCGCCACGCCCGCGTCGCGCAGCGCCGCCAGCATGCAACGCCGCGGGCCGTCCATGTTCGGGGCGGTGATGTGGTGCGCGTCGGCGCTCATCCCGAACCCGGCGACCTCGGCGTAGATGCGCGCGCCGCGGCGCTTCGCCTGCTCGTACTCCTCGAGCATCATCACGCCGGCGCCCTCGCCGAGCACGAAACCGTCGCGGTCTCGGTCCCAGGGCCGGCTCGCCGTGGCGGGGTCGTCGTTGCGCACCGACAGCGCGCGCGCGGCACAGAAGCCGCCGAGGCCGAGCGGCGAGATCGTCGCCTCGGATCCCCCGGCCAGGATCGCGTCGGCGTCGGCGTAGGCGATCATCCGCGCCGCGTCGCCCACGCAGTGCAGCCCGGTGGTGCAGGCGCTGACGATCGCGTAGTTGGGCCCCTTCAGGCCCGCCATGATCGACATCTGGCCCGAGATCATGTTGATGATCGAGCCGGGCACGAAGAACGGCGACACGCGGCGCGGGCCGCGATCGACCAGTTCGGTGTGCGTGTCCTCGATCAGCGGCAGGCCGCCGATCCCGGAGCCGATGATGACCCCGATGCGCTCGGCGTTGGCCTCGGTGACCTCGATGCCGCTGTCGCGCAGCGCCTGCAGGCCGGCCGCGATGCCGTAGTGGACGAAGGTGTCGAAGTGACGCGCTTCCTTCGGCGCCATGTACTGCCCGACGTCGAAGTCGCGCACCTCGCCGGCGATGCGGGTCGGGAACGCCGACGCGTCGAAGCGGGTGATGGCCGAGACTCCCGAGCGGCCGGCAACCAGGTTGGCCCAGGCGGTCGGGACATCGTTGCCGACCGGGCTGACGATGCCCATTCCGGTGATGACGACGCGGCGCCGGCTCACTGGGATGCTCCCTGGCTGCGACGAAGGTGCTCGGCGGGGTGGTCGGCGGGCGCTGGCGGCCGGGCCGCTGCGCGGCCTGCCATCAGCCCTTCGAGTGCGACTTCACGTAGTCGATGGCCTGCTGGACCGTCGTGATCTTCTCGGCCTCTTCGTCCGGGATCTCGGTCTCGAATTCGTCCTCGAGGGCCATCACGAGCTCGACGGTGTCGAGCGAGTCGGCGCCGAGATCGTCGACGAACGAGGACTCGTTCTTGATGTCGGCCTCGTTGACGCCGAGTTGCTCAGCCACGATCTTCTTGACGCGCTGTTCGATGTTTTCCATTCGGGGCTCCCCTTTCGCTCTGCTCTCACGTGGCCACGCGAACCGGCACAACTGCGTGTCGGCGCGGGCGGATTGTATAGCACTTCGCGCTTCGCGACGTCGGGCGCCGACCGCCTAGTCCGCGGGGCCGATTCCGGCGGCCCGGCGCGGCAGCGACCCGCCGGCGCCGGCTCATTCCATGTACATCCCGCCGTTCACGTGCAGCGTCACGCCGGTGATGTACCCGGCCTGCGGCGATGCCAGGAACGCCACCGCCGCCGCCACGTCCTGGGGCTGGCCGAAGCGCCCGGCGGGCACCTGCTGGATCAGGGCCGCGGTCTGCTGCTCGTTGAGCGCGCGCGTCATGTCGGTCTCTATGAAGCCGGGCGCCACGCAGTTCACCGTGATGCCGCGGCTGGCGATCTCGCGGGCGAGCGCCCGGCTCATCCCCGCGACGCCCGCCTTCGCGGCGGCGTAGTTCGCCTGGCCGGCGTTGCCGCTGGCGCCGACCACCGAGGTGATGTTGACGATGCGGCCGAAGCGGGCGCGCATCATCGCGCGCAGCACCAGCCGCGACATGCGGAATACCGCGCCGAGGTTGGTCTCGATCACCGAGTTCCACTCGTCGTCCTTCATCCGCATCGCGAGGTTGTCGCGCGTGATGCCGGCGTTGTTGACCAGGATCGACACGCCGTTGCCCTCCTTCTGGACGGCGTCGACCAGCGCCTCGCAGCGCGCCGCGTCGGTCACGTCGAGGACCTCGCCGCGCCCGGTGACGCCGGCCTCGGCCAGCGCCGCCGAGATCGCCTGCGCGCCGGCCTCGGTGGTCGCGGTGCCGATCACGGTCGCGCCCTGCCGGCCCAGTTCGAGCGCGATCGCGCGCCCGATGCCACGGGAGGCTCCGGTGACCAGCGCGAGCTGGTCGGACAGGTTCATCGTTTCCATGGCAGTGCCACCCTCATGCCGTCTGCTTCAGCGCTTCGTCGAGCGAGGCCGGATCGTAGACCGCCGCCACCGGGAGCGTGCGGTCGATTCGCGAGACCAGGCCCGACAGCACCTTGCCCGGCCCGAACTCGATCACCCGCGTGACGCCCAGCGCCTTCATCTTCTGCACCACCTCGACCCAGCGCACCGGGCCGTAGGACTGCCGGACCAGCGCGTCGCGGATCCGCGCCGGATCGGTCTCGATCGCGACGTCGACGTTGTTCACCAGCTGCACCTGCGGCGGCCGCATGTCGACGGCGGCGAGCGCAGTGGCCAGGCGGTCGCCGGCCGGCCGCAGCAGCGACGAGTGAAACGGCGCCGAGACCGCCAGCGGCATCGCGCGCTTGGCGCCCAGTGCCTTGGCCCGCTCGCAGGCCCGCTCGACGGCTGCCTTGTGGCCGGCGATGACGACCTGCGCGGGCGCGTTGTAGTTGGCCGGCTCGACCACCTCGCCGGGCACCTGGCCGGCAGCCTCGCTGCACGCCTGGCGCACCTTGTCGTCGTCCAGCCCGAGGATCGCCGCCATCCCGCCCTGCCCGACCGGAACGGCCTCCTGCATCGCCCGGGCGCGCAGCCGCACCAGCCGCAGCGCGTCGGCCACGTCGAACGTGCCGGCCACGGTGAGCGCCGTGTACTCGCCCAGGCTGTGCCCGGCGACGGCGATTGGCGCCGGGCCGCCAGCCTCGCGCCACGCGAGCCAGCACGCATAGCCGGCCGCCAGCATCGCCGGCTGGGTGTTCACGGTGAGCGCGAGCGTCTCGGCAGGCCCCTGCGCGATCAGCCGGGACAGCGGCTCGCCGAGCGCCGCGTCGGCCTGGGCGAGCAGCGCCCGGACCGCCGGCGATCCGCCGAAGCCGTCGAGCATGCCGACCGCCTGCGACCCCTGCCCTGGAAACACGAATGCCAGTTTCATCGATCGATCTCCCTGCCGCGGTCGCCGCGTCGCGCAACCGGTCCGCGACCTCACATCCGCACCAGCACCGCGCCCCAGGTGAAGCCGCCGCCGACGCCCTCCATCAGCACGTTCTGCCCCGGGCGGATGCGGCCGTCGCGCACCGCCACGTCGAGAGCAAGCGGAATCGACGCGGCCGAGGTGTTCGCGTGGCGGTCGACGGTCACGACGACCTTCTCGAGCGCGATGCCGATCCTCTTCGCCGCGGCCTGCATGATCCGCACGTTGGCCTGGTGGGGGATGAACCAGTCGACGTCGGCCGTCGTCATGCCTGCGTCCGCCAGCGCCTCGCGCGCGACCGCGTCGAGCACCGAGACGGCGAGCTTGAACACCGCCGGACCGTCCATCGTCAGGTAGGGGTGGCCGAGCACCTTGCCGCCGCAGACGTTGCCTGCCGTGCGCAGGATCGATTCGTGACGGCCGTCGGCGTGCAGCCGCGCGGCCAGCACGCCGGGCCGCTCGTCGCCGGCCAGCACGACGGCACCCGCGCCGTCGCCGAACAGCACGCAGGTACCGCGGTCGTTCCAGTCGAGGATCCGCGAAAAGACCTCGGCGCCGATCACCAGCGCGCGGCTGGCCAGGCCGGTGCGGATCATCGAGTCGGCAACCGCCATTGCGTAGGTGAAGCCGCTGCAGACCGCCTGCACGTCGAACGCCGCGCCGCCCGGCGCCCCGAGCGCCTTCTGCACCAGGCACGCGGTGCTCGGGAACACGTAGTCGGGCGTCGAGGTCGCGACGATGATCAGGTCGATGTCGGTCGGCTGAAGTGCGGCGGCGTCGAGCGCGCGTCGCGAGGCCTCGGTGGCGAGCTCGCTGCACGCCACGCCCGGCTCGGCGAGGTGGCGCTGCCGGATGCCGGTGCGCTCGACGATCCACTCGTCGGAGGTCTCGATGCCGCGCGCGGCCAGCTCGCGAACCAGCGCCTCGTTGGCGACCGTGCGCGGCGGCAGGTAGCTGCCGGTGCCGATGATGCGTGAGTGGCGAAAGCTCATTGCTGGCATGGGGGCGTAAGCGGCGTTTCGTGGGGAGCGTGCAGGGGGCCGAGGATCCGGGCGCGGCGCGGGCTCATCCGGTCCCGGCGCTATCGGCCATGCCCGCTTCGGGGCCCTGGATCCGCGGAAGCGCCTGCTCGATGCGCTGCACGAGCCCGTTGCGGACCGCGTCGTAGGCGCGGCGCAGGGCGAACTCGAACGCGTAGGCGTCGGCCGAGCCATGGCTCTTGATGACGACGCCGCGCAGCCCGACCAGGCTCGCGCCGTTGTAGCGGCGGTGATCGAGGCGCTTGCGGAAACGCATCAGCACCGGAAACGACAGCAGCGCCATCATGCGCGTGAAGACGTGGCGCTTGTATTCCTCGCGGATGAAGCCGCCGAGCATCCGGGCCAGCCCCTCCGAGGTCTTCAGCGCGATGTTGCCGACGAAGCCGTCGCAGACGACCACGTCGGTCGTCCCCTCGTAGATGTCGTTGCCCTCGACGTTGCCGCGGAAGTCGAGCGCGCTCGCGCGCAGCAGCTCGGCCGCCTGCTTGACCGTGTCGTTGCCCTTGATCACTTCCTCGCCGATGTTCAGCAGGCCGACGCTCGGGCGCTCCTTGCCTTCCAGGGCCGTGACCAGCGCGGCGCCCATCACCGCGAACTGCAGCAGGTGCCTGGGCTCGCAATCGACGTTGGCGCCGAGGTCGAGCATCGTCGTGGTGCCACCGGTCTGGTTCGGCAGCTGGGTCGCGATCGCGGGCCGGTCGATGCCGGGCTGCATCTTCAGCACGAAACGCGAGATCGCCATCAGCGCGCCGGTGTTCCCGGCGCTCACGCAGGCATCCGCCTCGCCGGACTTGACCAGTTCGACGGCGACCCGCATCGACGAGTCGCGCTTGCTGCGCAGGGCTGCGGCAGGCGGGTCGTCCATCGCCACGACCTCGGAGGCGTGGCGGACCTCGATGCGCGTCGAGTCGACGGTGCGGGACTTCGCCAGCGCCTGCCCGATCGCGTCCTTCGGACCGACCAGCAGCAGGCGGACGTCGTCGACCTGGCGCAGGAAATCGAGCGCTGCGGGAACGGTGACCGGCAAGCCGTGATCACCGCCCATGCAGTCGATGGCGATGCGAACCGTCACGCTCGCGCCAGGTGCCGCGGCGTGGCGCGTTATTCGTCGGCTTTGGTCTTGACGACTTTCTTGCCGCGATAGAAGCCGTTCGGGCTCACGTGGTGGCGCAGGTGCACCTCGCCCGTGGTCGGCTCGACGGCGAGCGGCGGGTTCGAGAGGAAGTCGTGCGCGCGGTGCATTCCGCGCTTCGACGGCGACTTCTTGTTCTGCTGGACGGCCATGCGAGGCTCCCCAAAAGACTAATCTTCAATTATATCAGTATTTTGCGCGCCGTTCTTCAGCCGCTCGAGGGCGGCGAAAGGACCCGGGCGCGGCGCTGCCTCGTCGACCGGCGCCGCCGAAGCCGCGGCGAGCGGGATTTCGCAGCGCTCGTGGCGCGCCGTCGCCGGCAGCGCCATGATCGCCTCGTCCTCGACCAGGGCCGCCAGGTCGAAGCGGCTGCCCCCGGCCAGCACGTCGTACTGCTGATCGTCGAGGTCGAGCCGTTCGGCCTCCTGTTCGCTGCCCACCAGGCGAAACGAGCGCTCGGCCGAGAGCTCGACCGCGACCGGGCCCAGGCAGCGCACGCAAGGCACGCGCACCGTCGCGGACAGGATCAGCGTCATGAAGTCTTCGGCCACGCCATCGGCGCGCCGCGTGCGCCAGCCGCGCAGCCCCCAGGCGACGCAGCCCTGCCGGTCGGACAGCAGCGAGCCGAGCCGCTCCATCGCGTCGAGCGGGTACTCGCCGGAGATCTCGCCGCCCGTGCGCGCCAGCTCGGATGTGTCGATCGTGCGTTGCATGATGGGTGCTTCCGTATCATAGCGGCCGGGGCGCATCGACGTCTCGCGTCGCCGCCTGCACAACCGATCGGGATCCCGCTTGCCGACCGCCGCCACATCGCTGATCCTCGCCTCGACCTCCCGGTACCGCCGCGACCTGCTGGCCCGGCTGGGCCTGCCGTTCACGGTCGAAGCGCCCGGCATCGACGAGTCCGCGCGTCCCGGAGAGCGCCCCGACGCGCTGGCGCTGCGGCTCGCGGCCGAAAAGGCCCACGCGGTGGCGCGGCGCCACCCCGCGGCGCTGGTCATCGGCTCGGACCAGGCGGCGACGCTCGACGGCGCGATTGCGATCGGCAAGCCCGGTAACCACGAACGAGCGCGCGAGCAGCTGCGCGCCGCGTCGGGACGCACCATGGACTTCCACACCGCGCTGTGCGTCGCGCGGGCCAGCGACGGATTCGACGAACGCGCCAGCGTCGCGACCCGCGTGCGCTTCCGGCGCCTCGACGAAGCGGAGATCGAGCGCTACCTGCTGCGCGAGCAGCCCTGGGATTGCGCCGGAGCCGCGAAGGCCGAAGGGCTCGGCATCGCGCTGCTCGAGGCGATCGAGGGCGACGACCCCACCGCGCTGGTGGGCCTGCCGCTGATCGCGCTGACGCGGATGCTGCGTCACGCCGGCATGCCGCCGCTGGGCTGAGACCGCGCCGATGCCCGCAGGCCGTCTCTGGCTGATCCCGACGCCGCTGGGCGCCGACAGCGACCCGCGCCGCGTGTTGCCGGCCGACACCCTGGCCGCGATCGAGCCGCTCGACTACTTCGTGGTCGAGAACGCGAAGACCGCCCGCGCGTTCCTGAAGGCGGCCGGCACGCGCGCGCCGTTGCAGGCGCTCGAGCTGCGCGAGCTGAGCGAGCACACCCCGCCGTCGCGGATTCCCGAGCTGCTCGCGCCGATCCTCGCGGGACGCGACGGCGGCCTGCTCTCCGAAGCCGGAGCGCCCGCGGTTGCCGACCCCGGTGCCGCGCTCGTGGCGGCGGCGCACGCGTCGGGCGTCACCGTGTGCCCGCTGATCGGCCCGAGCGCGCTCGTGCTCGCACTGATGGCCTCGGGACTGAACGGACAGCGCTTCGCCTTCGCCGGCTACGTGCCCACGCACGCGACCGAGCGGCTCGAGCGGCTGCGCGAACTCGAGCGCCGCTCGGCGCGCTACGACGAGACGATCCTCGTCATCGAGACGCCGTACCGCAACCAGGCGCTGCTCGAGGCGGCGATCCAGGCGCTCGCGCCCGCGACCTGCCTGATGGTGGCGAGCGACCTCAGCCTCGCGTCCCAGCGCATCGTCGTCGACACGATCGCCGGCTGGCGCGCCGCCGCGCGCGAGTTGCCGAAGGCGCCAGCCGTCTTCGGACTGCAGGCCCCGACCGCGCAGCCGCCGTCGCGCGGCGACGCCTCCGCGCGCGCGGCGCCCGGCGCTTCGTCACCGCACCATGAGCGGCGGACCCGGCGCCGCTGACCGGTCGCGCAGCTCCGGCACGCGACGACGGATCGGCGTCGCGCTCGGCAGCGGCTCGGCACGCGGGCTCGCGCACATCGGCGTGATGCGGGCGATCGTCGAAGCCGGCATCGAGGTCGACGTCGTCGCAGGCACCAGCATGGGCGCCTTCGTCGGCGCGATCTTCGCCGCGGGCAAGCTCGACCGGCTCGAGGCGGAATTCCGCGGCTTGGACTGGGGCAGCATCGCCGCGCTGCTCGACCCGGTGTTCCCGCGTTCGGGGCTGATCGACGGCCGCAGGATCGGCGACTTCATGCGCTCGCAGGTCGGCATCGAGCGCGTCGAAGACCTGCCGGTCCCGTTCCGCGCGATCGCCACCGACATCGGCAGCGGCGAGGCGGTGGCGATCGGCCGTGGCGACCTGATCGAGGCGGTGCGCGCGAGCATCGCGGTGCCGGGGATCTTCACGCCGGTGCGCAGCGACGGCCGCATCCTGGTCGACGGCGGGCTGGTCGAGCCGGTGCCGGTGAGCGCCGCGCGCGCGCTCGGCGCGGAACTGGTGATCGCGGTCGACCTGAACCACGACATCGTGCCCGAGCGCTCGGCGCGCGTCGCGCAGGAATCCGCCCCGGGCGCGCTCGCCCAGGTCGTCACCCAGGTGCTCTCGAGCCTGGACTCGCTGCGCAGCCCGGCGCTGGCGCAGTTTCGCGAGTGGCTCGAGCGCGAGCCGCTGCCCGGGATCTTCGACGTGCTGCTCGCGTCGATCTACATCATGCAGGCGCGCATCACGCAGGCGACGCTCGAACGCGACCGGCCCGAGATCCTGGTCCAGCCCGCGCTCGGCGCGGTGCGCTTCATGGCGTTCGATCGCGCCGAAGAGATCGTCGAGGCCGGCTACCGCGCCGCCCGCCAGGCGCTCGAGGACGCCGCGCCGCTGCTCTGGCCTGCCTGACCCGGCGCGGTCGGCTCGCACCCTGGAGCCACCCGGCGCAATGGCGAACTCAGCGCAGTCTCGACCTCAGCGCAGCACCGGCGTCTGCACCGCGATGCCCAGCGCGCGAGCCATGGTCTCCCCGGCCGTCGCTCCCAGGCGCCGCGCCAGCCGTTCGGCGAGGTTCTTGCGAGTGGAGAAATCGACGACGTCCTCGGCCTTGATCACGTCTCGGGCGACCGAGTCGACAGTGCCCATGCCGTCGGCCAGGCCCATCTCGACGCTGTGCGCGCCGGTCCAGACCAGCCCCGAGAACAGGTCCGGCGAATCCTTCAGGCGACTTCCGCGTCCGGCGCGGACGACGTCGATGAACTGCTTGTGGATCTCGTCGAGCATCTGCTGGGCGTGGCGTCGCTGGTCTTCGGGCAGCGGCGAGAAACTGTCGAGAAACCCCTTGTTCGTGCCGGCCGTCAGCAGCCGGCGCTCGACGCCGAGCTTCTCCATCGCGCCGACGAAGCCGAAGCCCTCCATCAGCACGCCGATCGAACCCACCAGGCTGGCCTTGTCGACGTAGATGCGATCGGCTGCGGCCGCCACGTAATAGCCGCCCGACGCGCAGACCTCCTCGACCACCGCATAGAGCGGCGTATTCGGGTGGAGCGCGCGCAGCCGCCGGATCTC
>JAMLIR010000012.1 GCA_023954045.1 Burkholderiaceae bacterium
GCGGCCGATCTCCTCGTCGGAGTTCGCCGAGATCGCGCCGACCTGGGCGATTTCCTTGCTGGTCGTGCACGGCTTGCTGATCTTCTTCAGCTCGTCGGTCAGCGCGTGAACGGCCTTGTCGATGCCGCGCTTGAGGTCCATCGGGTTCATGCCGGCAGCGACGTACTTCATGCCCTCGCGGACGATCGCCTGGGCCAGCACGGTCGCGGTCGTCGTGCCGTCACCGGCGAGATCCGAGGTCTTGGAAGCGACTTCCTTGACCATCTGCGCGCCCATGTTCTCGAACTTGTCCTTCAGTTCGATTTCCTTGGCGACCGAGACGCCGTCCTTGGTGACGGTCGGGGCGCCGAACGAGCGCTCGAGCACGACGTTGCGGCCTTTCGGGCCGAGCGTCACGCGGACCGCGTTCGCGAGGAGATTGACCCCGTTCACCATGCGGCTGCGGGCGTCGTCGGAAAAGAATACCTGCTTGGCTGCCATCTGCTTTTTCTCCTGGAACCTGTTGATTCGTTTGGCTTATTCGACCACGGCCATGATGTCTTCTTCGCGCATCACCAGCAGCTCGTCGCCGTCGACCTTGACGGTCTGGCCGCTGTACTTGCCGAAGAGCACCTTGTCGCCGACCTTCACGCCGAGCGGGCGGACCTTGCCGTCGTCGCCGACCTTGCCACCGCCCACGGCGAGGACTTCGCCCTGGTCCGGCTTCTCGGCGACGTTGTCGGGGATCACGATGCCCGACGCAGTCTTGCGCTCGTTGTCCAGACGTTTGATGATCACGCGATCATGCAGCGGACGGAGTTTCATGCGTGGTAGCTCCCAAGTGATTGAAAATGCTGAGAAAATCTGGAGGTCAGTAGGCTGGCTTCCGGTATCCCCGCGGGTGAGTGCCGCACGTTCCGGCGGAGTCCGGTCACGTTCTTGTTAGCACTCACCGCTGGCGAGTGCTGATTGTAGGAACTCGGCGCCCGGATTTCAAGTGGAACCGGGGCCGACGGGCCGATGATCGCCCCGGCGGCGGCCAGGATCGATCCCGGGGGGGCCGTGGCTGGGAAGGCAGAAGCAAAACGGCCGCCCGAGGGCGGCCGTTCCGTCAGGTGCCGGCGTTCCCGCATGGGAGGCCGGCTTGGCGCGCGAGTCGCTTTACAGCGGGCGGATCGCCGAGGCCTGCAGGCCTTTCGGGCCTTGCTTGACCGCGAATTCGACGCGCTGCGCTTCCTGCAGCGTCTTGAATCCGTTGCCCTGGATCTCGGAGAAGTGCGCGAAGAGGTCCGCGCTGCCGTCATCGGGGGCGATGAAGCCGAAACCCTTGGACTCGTTGAACCACTTGACCACGCCGGTCACTCGATTGCTCATGTTGCGCTCCATTCGTTACGCGTTGGGACAATACACCGCAGGCGAACCCGCCGCGGCGGCAGACGAATCAAGAGGCACAACCAGGTATTCGAGACGCGCTGCCCGTGGGGCAGGCCGGCTTGACACGCAAAGATGATCTACTTGAACTGAATGCCCGCGCACAGTAACCGATCGCGGCGGCTTTGTCGAGCGATTTCGGTGACGCCGCTGGAGGCCGCCCACTAGTCGCCGCCGCGCGGCGCCACCCGCTATTCGGGCTCGACGCCCAGGGCCACCAGGAAGCGCGACACCATGTTGTAGGTCGCGACGGTGCCGACGAACTCGATCAGCTCTCGCGTCGGCAGCGCCCGGGCCAGCGCCTCGAAGCTCGCGTCGGACACGTCGACCGAGAGAGTCATCTCGACGGCCACCGCCAGCGCCGCGCGGTCGGTCGCGTCGAACAGCGCGTCGTTTCCTCGCGCGCGCTGGGGGTCGCGCAGCGCCTCGAGTTGGGCCGGAGTGCCGCCCGCCTCGAGGAACTCGGGCGCGTGATGGCCGAACTCGTAGTCGGCGCGGTTGAGCACTGCCACCACGCACATCGCGAGCTCGCGCAATTTCGGCGACAGCTGCAGCTGCGTGCGGATCGCGCTGAGGTAGGTGTTCCAGCCCGCCGCCATCTCCGGACTGTGCAGCAGCATGCGGTCGAGGTTGAGCAGCGTGCCGCCGCGGCGCGCGCGCACCGCGGCGACGATCGCCTTCGGTTCGGTCAGGTCGGCGGGAACATACGGGACGCGGGGCATCGAGGGCTCCGTGGGTGGGAAGCGGGCACGCAGCCCGGATCAGGCGATTCGGGAGTACGAGGCGCCGCTGGAAGACTCGGCCAGATGACGATCGAAGGCCATTGCGACCGCGCGCACCAGCAGCCGGCCACGGGGCGTGACCTCGACGCCGCGATCGTCGATGCGCACGACGCCCGCGTCGGCCAGCGGCGCGAGCGCCTCGACCGAGCCCGCGAGCCAGCGGCGGCTGTCGATGCCGCGGCGCGCATCGAGTTCCGCCCAGTCGAGCCTGAATTCGCTCATCAGCGCGTTGATCGCGTCGCGGCGAACGAAGTCGTCGGCGTCGAGCACGATGCCGCGCACCGCCGGCAGTTCGCCGCGCTCGATGCGCCGGTAGTAGCCGTCGAGCAGCTTGTCGTTCTGCGCATAGACGTCGCCGACCGACGAGATCGACGAGACGCCCAGCGCGATCAGGTCGCCGGCGTCGTGCGAGCAATACCCCTGGAAATTGCGATGCAGCCGCCCCTCGCGCTGCGCGACCGAGAGCTCGTCGTCCTCGAGCGCGAAGTGGTCGAGCCCGAGGTGCCGGTAGCCCGCGCGCGCGAACATCGTGACCGCCGTCTGGAACATCCGCGCCTTCTCCTCGGACGACGGCAGGTCGGCCTCGGCGATGCGCCGCTGCGGCTTGAACAGCGCCGGCAAGTGCGCGTAGTGGTAGAGCGCGATGCGGCCCGGCGCGGCGGCGATCGTCTTGCGCAGCGTCTCCTCGAAGCCGGCGTGGTGTTGCTTCGGAAGCCCGTAGATCAGGTCGACGTTGATCGACTTGAATCCCGCTTCGCGCGCCGCCTCGATCAGCTCGACCGTCTGCTCGTACGGCTGGATCCGGTTGACCGCCGCCTGCACGACCGGGTCGAAGTCCTGCACGCCGAGGCTGACGCGGTTCAGGCCCATCGAGCGCAGCGTGCGCACCCGCTGCGGACTGACGGTGCGCGGGTCGATTTCGATCGAATACTCGCCGTCGTCGCTGAAGTCGAACGCGCGCCGCAGCATGTCGATCAGCGCGCCCAGCTCGGCGTCGGGCATGAAGGTCGGCGTGCCGCCGCCGAAATGCAGGTGGCTGATCGCCTGGCCGCGCCCGGCGAGCGCCGTGACCAGCGCCACTTCGCGCTCGAGCGCGGCCAGGTACGGCGTGCTCTGCTCGACGTGCCGGGTGCCGATCTTGTTGCAGCCGCAGTAGTAGCAGATCGACCGGCAGAACGGGATGTGGACGTACAGGCCCAGCGGCTCGCCGCGCCGGCCGGCGCGCGCGGACAGGGCCTGGCCATAGCGCTCGGCGCCCACCCGGTCGTCGAAGCGGTCGGCGGTGGGGTAGGAGGTGTAGCGCGGACCGCGGCCGCCGAAGCGGCGCAGCAGGTCCTCGTCGATGATCAGTGGCTCACTGGCCTGGGCACTCATTGCAGCTTTGCGCGTAAGTCTTTGTAATCATTGTCGCATTGCCGGCCGCCAAGGTCTAATCTGCACCCATTGTCGACACTGCGGGAGGGACGTCGTGAGCAGGATCGTCCGCTTCGGAATCGGACTGGCTGCCGCGGGGCTGCTGGCCGGCGCGGCGCAGGCGCACGGCGGCGTGAACTGGTCGTTGTCGATCGGCGTGCCGGGGTTCGGCGTCTACGCGCCGGCCCCCGTGTATGCGCCGCCGGTCGTCGTCGCGCCGCCGGCCTATTCGTACTATTACGCGCCGCCGCCGGTCTACTACGCGCCGGCGTACGCGTATGCGCCGGCACCGGTGTGGGTGGTGCCGCGCCATCGCCCCTACCGGCACTGGCATCGCGGCGACGGCCGCTATCGCTACCGCTGAGTCGCGGCGCCGACCTCGCTGCCGGTCGCCCGGGGCCGGGCCTGCCCCGCGCTACCGGGCCCGGGCCGGGCGAATGTCCTCGACGGTCCTGTCCCGCGTCGGCTGGCGCAGCCAGCGCGAGCGCAGTCGACGTCCGCCCGTTCGCGCTGCTGCGTCTAGTCGACGTCGACGGTGTAGTTCAGCGCCATCCGCCCGCCGTCCGGATAGACGACCTGCCCGGTCATGTAGGACGCGTCGTCGCTGGCGAGGAAGACCGCCACGGCGGCGACCTCCTCGGGCTCGCCGAGCCGCTTCATCGGCGTGCGCGACAGCAGCCGGCGGCGCGCCTCGTCGGAGGCCATGACCGCTTTCCGGGCGAGCTCGGTCGCGATGGTGCCCGGACCGATCGCGTTGACCCGGATGCGGTGAGGCGCCAGCGACAGCGCCATGACGCGGGTGAGCTGGTTGACCGCGCCCTTCGAAACCACGTAGGGCACCTGGTCGGGAATCGCCAGCACCGCGTTGACGCTCGACATGTTCACGATCGCGCCGCCCGCGCCCTGGGCCGTCATCTGCCGCGCGGCCGCCTGTCCCATCGTGAAGTACGAGCGCAGGTTGACCGCGAGCACGCGGTCGAAGTCGTTCTCGTCGAGCTCCAGGAACGGCGCCGCGTGCGTGATCCCCGCGTTGTTGACGAGGATGTCGAGCCGGCCGAAGCGTGCGACGGTTGCCGCCACCGCCTGCGCGGCCAGGCCGCGGCGCGTCACGTCGCCCGGAACGAACAGCGCCCCGGTGTCGCCCGACAGCGCTTGCCCGGCCTGCTCGTCGGCGTCGACGAACGCGACGCTGGCGCCTTCCGCGGCGAAGCGCCGGACGATCGCCGCGCCGATCCCCTTCGCTCCGCCCGTCACGAGGGCGGTCTTTCCGTCGAGGCGCATGGGCTTGACTCCGCAGGCACGCCGCAGTCGCGGTGTGATGGATAATCGAATCGATGAAGTGGTGGGGAATCTTACGACGCCCTGCGGTCCTCGCCGCAATCGCTGCGGTGGCTCTGGCCGCGTCGCCCGGCGCCGGCGCATGGGCGCAGGCCGCGGCCGCCGACGCGCCGCTGGGCGCGCCGATCGCGGCGTGGCTGGCCGAGGCCCGCGTCGCACCGCAGCAGCTCGGGGCGATCGCGCTGCCGCTCGATCGTGGCCCGGCACTGCTGGCGTACGGGGCCGACGAACCGCTGAACCCCGCGTCGACGATCAAACTGGTGACCACCTACGCCGGGCTGGCGCTGCTCGGGCCCGACTACCGCTGGCGCACCGAGGCGAGGCTGCGCGGCGTGCTGCGCGAAGGGGTGCTGCACGGCGACCTGGTGCTGCGCGGCGGCGGCGACCCGAAACTCGTGATCGAGGACCTCGCCGAGTTCGTCGCGCGGATGCGCGCAGCCGGTCTCGAGGAGATCGACGGCGACCTGGTGCTCGACGACGCGATCTTCGACACCGGGCCGCGCAGCGTCGAGGACTTCGACGGCGAGCCTTCGCAGCCGTACAACGTGCGTCCGTTCGCGGCGCTGATGAACTTCAAGTCCGCGCGGATCGTCGTGCGTCCCGGCCGTGGTGGCGCCGAAATCGCCTTCGACCCCGCGCTCGCCGGCGTTGCGGTGGACAACCGAGTTCGGCTGATCGGGGGTCCGTGCCGCTTCGGCGCCAGCGGCCTGCGCGTGCGCGACGGCATGCGCGGCGATACTCCGGTCGTCCGCGTCGCGGGCAGCTACTCGCGCGCCTGTGGCGAGCAGGGCGTCTTCGCCGCGATGCTCGATCACCGTCACTTCGTTCACGCGCTCTTCAAGGCCGCGTGGCAGGCGGCGGGCGGCCGCTGGGCCGGCGGCACGCGGATCGAGCGCGGCGCGTCCACCGGCGAGCCCTGGCTCGTCTGGGACTCGCCGCGCACGCTTGCCGACGTCGTGCACGACATCAACAAGTTCAGCAACAACGTGATGACTCGCCAGCTGATGCTTCAGTTGGCCGCCGAGTCCGGCTTGCGCCCGGCGACGACGGCCGACGGGCGCAGCGTGATCCGCGGCTGGCTCAACGCGCAGGGCCTCCCGACGCGCGGGCTGGCGCTCGACAACGGTTCGGGGCTGTCGCGCGATTCGCGGGCGAGCGCGGCCCAGCTCGCGCGGTTGTTGCGGCACGCGGCCGCCGGGCCTTTCGCCGACCTGATCCGCGAGTCGCTGCCCGTCGCAGGCATCGACGGCACGATGAAGGCGCGGCTCGCCGGCGAGCCGATCGCCGGGCGTGCGTGGATCAAGACCGGCAGCCTCGACGGCGTGCGTTCGATTGCCGGCTACGTGCAGGCCGCGTCAGGCCGGCGATACGCGGTCGCGATGATCGTCAACGGCCCCAACGCCGCCTCGAGCCGCGCGCTGCAGGACGAGTTCCTGCGCTGGGTGTACGCCCACGGCTGAGTAACCGTGTTCGCTGTCGAGCGGTACAGGGGCGATGTTGGGCGGCCCGGGGTTCAGAGACCGAGCTCCGTCCAGATCGCGTCGACCCGCTTCCTGACTGCCTCGTCCATCGCGATCGGGCGGCCCCACTCGCGCGTCGTCTCGCCCGGCCACTTGCCGGTCGCGTCGATGCCCATCTTCGAGCCAAGGCCCGAGACCGGCGACGCGAAATCGAGGTAGTCGATCGGCGTGCGCTCGACCAGCGTCGTGTCGCGCGCGGGGTCCACCCGCGTGGTGATCGCCCAGATCACTTCCTTCCAGTCGCGGACGTCGACGTCGTCGTCGGTGACGACGATGAACTTGGTGTACATGAACTGGCGCAGGAAGCTCCAGATCCCGAACATCACGCGCTTCGCGTGCCCCGGGTACTGCTTGCGCATCGAGACCACGGCCATCCGGTACGAGCACCCTTCCGGCGGCAGGTAGAAGTCGACGATCTCCGGGAACTGCTTGCGCAGGATCGGCACGAACAGCTCGTTCAGCGCAACCCCCAGCACCGCGGGCTCGTCGGGCGGCTTGCCGGTGTAGGTCGAGTGGTAGATCGGGTCGCGGCGCATCGTGATGCGATCGATCGTGAAGACCGGGAACCAGTCCTGCTCGTTGTAGTAGCCGGTGTGGTCGCCGAACGGCCCCTCGATCGCCATCTCCCAGCCGTTGCGTGCCGCCGGCGGCAGGTCCTGCGTCCACCCGAGGTTTCGTGCATTGGCCAGCGTCGCGCTCGCGTCCGGGTCGGGGCGGATCGAGCCTTCCAGGACGATCTCGGCCGACGCGGGCACGCGCAGGTCGTTGCCGACGCAGGCGGCGAGCTCGGTCTTCACGCCGCGCAGCAGGCCGGCGAACTGGTACTCGGACAAGGTGTCGGGCACCGGCGTCACCGCGGCGAGGGTCGTCGCCGGATCGGCGCCCAGCGCGACCGCGATCGGGAACGGCTCGCCGGGATGGCGTGCCGCGTGCGCGCGGAAGTCGAGCGCGCCGCCGCGATGCGCGAGCCAGCGCATGATCGTGCGGTTCGGGCCGATCACCTGCTGCCGGTAGATGCCGAGGTTCTGCCGCGGCGCCGTGGGGCCGCGCGTCACGACCAGTCCCCAGGTGATCAGCGGCGCAGCGTCGCCGGGCCAGCAGGTCTGCACCGGAAGCTGCGCAAGGTCCACCTCGTCGCCTTCGCGCACGATCTGCTGGCACGGCGCCCCGGAGACTTCGCGCGGCGCCATGTTCATCACCTGGCGTAGCACCGGCCACTTGTCCCAGGCGTCGCGCAGGCCCTTCGGCGGCTCGGGCTCCTTCAGATACGCCAGCAGTTCGCCGACCCCACGCAGCGCGTCGACCGACTCCGCGCCCATCGCGAGCGCGACGCGCCGCGGCGTGCCGAACAGGTTCGCGAGCACCGGCATCGCGTAGGCGCGCGATGCGTCGCGCGGGCTCTCGAACAGCAACGCCGGGCCCGCGTGACGCAGAACCCGATCCGACACCTCGGTCATTTCGAGGCGCGGCGAGAGCGGAATAGAGACTCGCTTCAACTCGCCGATCGCATCGAGTTGCTGAAGGAAGTCACGCAGGTCTTTGTATTTCACGGAACTATGTCACCGCGATTTCGCGATGCGAATTGTCGCATCGAATCGATTGCGCATCACGGGATGCAGAAATTTGACCTCCGGCGGTCGCGTCCCTAGAATCGCGCCGGGTTTTCGATGTGCCGTCATGTGACGGCCAGCGGTCGAAGCCCCTGACGAGTCCCGGCGCAGACCGGGATCATGCGGCAAGAGTCGCATTCAATCATCAGCAGGCGGCGAAGCATCGCCTGTGCGAGAGAGATGGGGCCCGCATTCCCGGTTACCGGCGGGCACAGCAAGGACCGATCGCCTGTTAGGCGAACCGTACGGCGCAAGCCGGAAGGAGGCTCGATGCCAAGTCAGCGTCAGGTCGGGGCGTTGTTCGATCTGTGCGTTCGCGCCGTCGGCGCTGATCGCTTCTCGATGGTGGCGATACCGCTCACGGTGTTGCTGGTCGCAGCCGCGCTGCCGTTGCGCGACGACGGTCGCGTCGTCGCGGCCGATACCCTGTCCGGGGTCGACGCCCCGGCGAATGGTGCGGGCGTGTTCGCGAACGCGTTCGGGCCGAAGTTCGCGTTGCAGGCGCTGTCCCTGCCGTGGGAGGCCTCGGCGTCGCACGCGGCGAATGCGGGCGGCGTCGCATCGCTGCCCGAGGGATCGCAGCGCGCTTTGCGCTCGCCGCTGAAGCTCACGCCCGAGCAGCAGAAGGTCGCGCAGTTCGTCGCGAAGAAATACCGGATCGCCGTCGGCGACGTGCAGCACCTGGTCGCGTACGCGTATGGCGCGGCCAGGGAGTTCCGCCTCGATCCGTACCTCGTGCTCGCGGTGATGTCGATCGAGTCGAGCTTCAATCCGAACGCGCGCAGCCCCGCGGGTGCGCAGGGACTGATGCAGGTGCTCACGCGCGTGCACGCCGACAAGTTCGCGCCGTTCGGCGGCGCAACGGCCGCGTTCGACCCGGTGGCCAACATCAGCGTCGGGTCGCGCATCCTGAAGGAGTACCTCGTGCGCGAAGGCAGCGTCGAGGGTGCGCTGAAGTCGTACGTGGGCGCCGCGCTGCAGGCCCACGATTCCGGCTATGGCTACAAGGTGCTCTCGGAGCGCGAGCGCATCGCCGCGGCCGCGGCGGGTCGGCCGATCCCGGTGCTGCCGCCGAAGCCGCCGGCCGTGGCCGGCGACGAGGGCGCGGAGGTGGCTGCGACCCCGGCGCTCGCCGTGCCGGGCGAGAACCGGGCCATCGTTCCGGCTGCGTTGCGCCCGCCGGAGCGGCCCGCGTCGTCGATCGAGCGCCCGCACGACACGGCGCCTGACGGCGGGGCGCGTGATGCGGCGCCGGCCCAGCCGGGCGGCGCGCAGATGTTCGACGCCTTGTTCGACGCGCCTCCGGCCGCCCCTGCTGCCGGCGAGCCGCTGGCTCACGCTTCCAGCGAGTTCGCCACGCTCTGAATCGCGCGCCGCGCGTTGTCGCGGCCGGCGCGTCAGCGGTGGTGCCGCTCCCGAGCCGGCAGGTAGTGCCCGAGCCGCGCGATCGCCTCCCGAAGCCGCTCCATCGAGTTCGCGTACGACAGCCTGAGGTAGCGCGAGGGCTCGTGGCGGCCGAAGTCCTTCCCCGGCACGACCGACACGTGGATGCGCTCGAGCAGCTCGAGCGCGAACGCCGAACTGTCGTCGCTGTGCGCGCTGCAATCGGCGTAGGCGTAGAACGCGCCGTCGGGCGTGACCGGCACGGGCAGGCCTGCGGCTCGCAGGGCCGGCACGATGTAGTCGCGACGCCGCTCGAACTCGCGGCGGCGCGCCTCGTACTCGGCGAGCGACTCCTGGTCGAAGCAGGCGATCGCCGCGTGCTGCGCGAGCGTCGACGCGCAGATGTACAGGTTCTGCGCGAGCTTCTCGAACGTCGGCGCGAGCGCTTCGGGCACGACCAGCCACCCGAGGCGCCAGCCGGTCATGTGGAAGTACTTCGAGAAGCTGTTGGTGACCACGAGGTCGTCGCCCAATGCCAGCGCCGAGCGCGGCGCGCGGTCGTACGACAGGCCCAGGTAGATCTCGTCGACGATCGTGAAGCCGCCGCGCGCGCGCGCCGCCTCGACGATGCCGCCGAGCTCGTCGTAAGGGATCGAGGTGCCGGTGGGATTGGCAGGCGATGCGACGAGCACGCCGCGCGTGCGCGCGTGCCAGTGCGACTCGAGCAGTGCGCGCGTGAGCTGGAAGCGGGTCTGCGGCCCGACCGCGACCATCTGCGGCACGCCGTCGAAAGCGGTGACGAAGTGGCGGTTGCACGGATAGCCCGGGTCGGTCATCAGCACCGACGCGCCCGGGTCGACCAGCGCGCAGCAGGCGAGCGACAGCGCGGCCGACGCGCCGGCAGTCACGACGATCCGCGACGGCGCGATGTCCAGTCCGTATCGCTCGCCGTAGTCGCGCGCAATCGCCTCGCGCAGCGGCGCCAGGCCGGTCGCGGCGGTGTACTGGGTGTGGCCGGCGCGCGCGGCGCGCCCGAGCGCCGCGACCACCGGCGCAGGCGCGGTGAAGTCGGGCTCGCCGATGTTCAGGTGGATGACCGGATGGCCGGCCGCCTCGAGGGCGGCCGCCCGCTTGGTCAGCTCCATCACGTGGAACGGATCGATCAGCGCGGTGCGCCGCGCGAGCGGATAGCGGATGTCCATCGGGCCGACATTCTAGCCGGCCGCCCGCGGGGCGGCCGCGGCGCGTGCGGGCCTACCGGTAGAACAGCTCGACCAGACCCATGCCGCTGACCGGCACGTAGGTCACCATCAGCAGCACGGCGAGCAGGACGGCGACGAACCAGACGTTGGTCTTCGTGACGGCCCAGACGCTCTCCTTCGCGATCGAGCAGGCCACCATCAGCACGCTGGCCACCGGCGGCGTCTGCTGGCCGATGCCGAGGTTGATCGTGACGATCAGGCCGAAGTGCACCGGGTCGATCCCGGCCGCCTTGACCAGCGGCATCACGACCGGCACGACCAGGATGATCGCGGCCGCCGAATGCAGGAACATGCCCAGCAGCAGGAACAGCAGGTTCAGCAGGGCGAGGATCGCCCACTTGCTGGCGGTCAGGGCCGTCACCGCCTGCGCCAGCTTCTGCGGGGCCTGGACTTCGGTCAGGTAGACGCCGAGCAGCGCCGACGTGGCGACCAGCAGCATCACGACGGCGGTCTGTGCGCCGCCCTCGATCACCGCCGCGCGCAGGTGGGCAAGGTCGAGTTCCCGGTAGACGACCAGGCCGATGAACAGCGCCGCGACGACCGCGAGCGCGGCGCCCTCGGTCGCGGTGACGATGCCGCCGAAGATCCCGCCGAGGATGATCATCGGCAGCGTGAACGCCCACAGCGCCTCGCGCGCGGTGCGCCGCACCTCGCTCCACTGGAATCTCTGCTCGATCGGCAGGTCGTAGCGGCGCGCGAACCAGTAGGCCACCGCCATCAGCCCGATGCCGCCGACGATTCCGGGCACGATGCCGGCGACGAACAGCTGCACGACCGAGGTCTCGGCCATCACGGCGTACAGGATCATCGGGATCGACGGCGGGATGATCACCGCCAGCGTCGCCGCCGACGACATCACCGCGGCGGCAAGTGCGGGTGGGTAGCCCTTCTTCTTCATCGCCGGAATCGTGATCGAGCCGAGCGCCGCGACGTCGGCGACCGCCGAGCCGGAGATCTCGGCGAAGAACAGCGACGCGCCGATCGAGACCATCGCCAGCCCGCCGCGAATGAAGCCGAGCAGCGCGGTCGCGAACGCGATCAGGCGCGACGAGATGCCCGACGCGTTCATGATCGCGCCGGCCAGGATGAACAGCGGAATCGCCAGCAGCGGGAAGTTGGTCGCCGCGTTGTAGACCACGATCGGCAGGTTGGGCAGCGCGCCGGTGCCCTGGACCAGCCAGATCGCGGCGATCGCTACCACGCCGAGCGCGACCGCGATCGGCACGTTCAGCAGGACCAGCCCCAGCACGCAGGCGAACAGCAGCAGCATCTCCACGCTCGGGACTCCTCGCGATCTCGTCGTGTCGGTTCTTCGGGGGGCGCCGCGGCGCTCAGTGCGAGCTCAGTGCGAGGCTTCCCGCGCTGCGCCCTCGGCGGTGGCGCCGTGCGCGCGCTCGGCGCGCGCCCAGGCCAGCGCCTCGGGCAGCGTCAGCAGCTCGGCGACGATGACCAGCACCGAGGAGATCGGGATCACCGACTGCACCACCGACACCGGCACCGTCGGCAGGCTCACCAGCGTGTCGGTCGCGAGCACGTCGAGCACCTGCCAGCCGATCACGCCGAGCAATGCGAAGAAGCCGATCACGACCGCCTCGACCGCGATCGTGACCGCGAGCCGCGGCCGCGGCGGCATCATCGCGACCAGCTCGGGGCAGCTGATGTGCCCGCGCCTGGCCGCCGCGTAGGCCGAGCCGTAGAAGGTCAGCCAGGCGAGCAGGATCGACGCGACCTCGTCGTACCAGACCAGCGAGTGGCCGATCGTGCGGAAGACGACGCCGACCGTCACCTCGATCGCCAGGACCGTCATCAGCGCGATGACGATCCACTCGAGCGCGCCCTCGTAGAGCTTGCGCAACTTCAGCATCGCCCGGTCTCCCGCCTGGCCGCCCGGCTCACTTGCCGAGCTCGATCGCGCGCTCGATCAGCTCCTTCGCGCCCGGAACCGCCTTGCCGAACTCGTCGTAGGTCGGCTTGCTGGCCGCGATGAACGCGTTCTTGTCGACCTCGTTGACCTGGATGCCGCTCGCCTTGATCTTCTCGAGCAGCTCGGTCTCCTGCCTCTGCGCGGTCTCGTAGACGTAGGCCTGCGTCTCCTTCGCGGTCTGCTCGAGGACGCTGCGCACGTCGGCCGGCAGCGTCGCCCACTTGCGCGCGCCCACCGTCAGGTAGGCCGGCGTGTAGACGTGGCCCGACAGCGACAGGTACTTCTGCACCTCGTGCAGTTTCGCGCTGTAGATCTGCGTGAACGGGTTCTCCTGTCCGTCCATCACGCCGGTCTGCAGCGCGGTGAACAGCTCCGAGAACTTCATCGGGCTCGGGTTGGCGCCGTAGGCCTTGAACATCGCGACGCGCCACTTGCCCTCGGGCACGCGCAGCTTGATGCCGGCGAGGTCCTCGGGCTTGCGGATCGGCCTGCGATTGTTCGTGATGTGCCGGTAGCCGTTCTCCCAGACGCCGATGATCTTCAGGCCCTTGGCCTCGGCGGCCGGCGCGAGCTTCGGCCACACGATCTCCTTCTCGATCAGGGCCATGTGCTTGCGGTCCTTCACGAGGTAGGGCATCTCGAAGACGCCGAAGGTGTCGACCTCGCTGCTCATCACCGTCGAAGGCACCGCCATGTCGATCGTGCCGAGCTTGAGCTTCTGCAGCATCTCCTTGTCGCCGCCCAGCTGGCTCGAGCCGAACACGACGACCTTCGCCTTGCCCGCGAGCTTCGCGTTGGCGCGGCGCGCGAACTCGTCGGCGCTCATCTGGAACAGCGAGCCGGGCTCTCCGACGTGGCCGAGCTTGAGCTCGATCTCCTGCGCGCTGGCGGCCGGCGCGAAGGCGCCGAGGGCCACGCCCATGCCGAGCGCGGCGCCGAGGGCGCCGCCGATCACGAGGCGGCGCGCGCGCCGCGCCATCGCCGGATTGCCGCCGGTCGCGGCACGCGTCTTCGCTGGGTGCTTCATGGTCTCCTCCTTCTGTCGGGGTCGTTCTTCAGGCGGCCTGGCGCTCGGGGCGCGCGGCCTTCGGGGCCGAGGCTGCAAGGCTGTCCATGGCGGCCTGCACGCCGCCCTTGCGGTGCGGCGCGCCGGCCAGGCCGAGTGCCATCTCGACGCCGCCCAGCGTGCCGAGCAGCGTGAGGTCGTTGAAGTCGCCGAGGTGCCCGATGCGGAACACGCGGCCGGCCAGCTTGCCCAGCCCCTGGCCCAGCGACAGGTTGAAGTTCTCCAGCGCCGCCTTGCGCAGCGCGTCGGCGCTGTGGCCGTCGGGCATCACGACCGCGGTCAACGCGGGGCTGTGGCCGTCGGGATCCTGGCACAGGACGTCGAGGTCCCAGCCGCGCACCGCGGCGCGGGTCGCCTCGGCGTGGCGACGGTGGCGCGCGAAGACGTTGGGCAATCCCTCTTCGAGCAGCATCGAGATCGCCTCGTGCAGCCCGTAGAGCAGGTTGGTCGCGGGCGTGTACGGGAAGAAGCCGCTCGCGTTCGGGCCGAGCATCTCCGCCCAGTCCCAGTACGAGCGCGCGAGCCGGGCCTGCTTCGACGCCTCGAGCGCCTTCGCGCTGATCGCGTTGAACGAAAGGCCGGGCGGCAGCATCAACCCCTTCTGCGAGCCGGCGACGCTGACGTCGACGCCCCACTCGTCGTGGCGGTAGTCGATCGAGCCTAGCGACGAGATCGTGTCGACCATCAGCAGCGCCGGGTGCCCGGCGCGGTCGATCGCGCGACGCACTTCGTCGATCCGGCTGGTCACGCCGGTCGAGGTCTCGTTGTGGACGACGCACACGGCGCGGTAGCGGTGGCCCGCGTCGGCCGCCAGGCGCGCCTCGATCGCGGCCGGGTCGGCACCGTGGCGCCAGTCGCCGGGAACGAACTCGACCGCGAGGCCGAGCCGCTCGGCCATCCGCTTCCACAGCGATGCGAAGTGCCCGGTCTCGTACATCAGCACCGCATCGCCCGGCGACAGCGTGTTCACCAGCGCGGCCTCCCAGGCGCCGGTGCCCGAGGCCGGGAAGATGACCACCGGTCCTTCGGTCTGGAAGATCCTGCGGATGCCGCCGAGGACCGACTTGCCCAGTTGCTGGAATTCGGGACCGCGGTGGTCGATCGTGGGATAGTCCATCGCGCGCAGGATCCGGTCGGGCACGTTGGTCGGGCCGGGGATCTGCAGGAAGTGCCGGCCGGAAGGGTGGCCGTTGAGCGAAAGACCGTGGGAGAGTCTCATCGGATGCCTCGGATCGAGCCCGGCGGGGCCCTCGGAAACTTGCTTCGCGGCATTTTGTATGCAAAATTGCAGCCCTGCAAGCCGGGGAAATACCCGTAATTTCGATCTGCCCCTGACGTTTGTATGCAAAACTCAGTCGAACCCGGGTTCGCCGGCGACCGCCGCCCGTTGCACGAGGAAGTGGCGGAGCGACTGCGGGAACTGATCACCGAGGGGCGGCTCGCTCCCGGGGCGCGGCTGAACGAGCGCGTTCTGTGCGAGGAGATCGGCGTCTCGCGAACGCCGCTGCGCGAGGCGTTCAAGGTGCTCGCGGCCGAGCGCCTGATCGAGCTCAGCCCGAACCGCGGGGCAAGCGTGGCCGCGCTGTCGCGCGGCGACGTCGAGCAGCTGTTCGAGCTGATGGGCGCGCTCGAGGCGCTCTCGGGCGAGCTCGCCGCCGCGCGGCGTACCGACGCCGAGCTCGACGAGATTCGCGCGCTGCACTTCGAGATGCTCGCGGCGCACGCGCGTCGCGACCTGCCGGCCTACTACGCGCTGAACCGGCAGATCCACCGGGCGATCAACCGCTGCGCGCGCAACGCCGTGCTCACCGAGACCTATGACAGCATCAACACCCGCATCCAGAACCTGCGGTTCCGCTCGAACTTCAACCGCGACAAGTGGGATGCGGCGGTGCGCGAACACCAGCGCATGCTCGAGGCGCTCGACGCCCGCGACGGCGCGGGGCTGCGCCGGCTGCTCGAGGATCATCTGCGCCACAAGCGCGACGCGGTGCTCGAGCATTGGCCCGCGCCGGACGGACGCGACGCCGGCTGACGCCGGCGTCGCACGGCGGGCTGCAGCATGAACGCCCCGGCATCGTCCCGCGCGTCGCGCGCAGCGCCGCTCGAGCGCAGCCGGCTCGCGCAACGGCTGCGCCGGGTGCTCAGGGGCGAGGTGCTGTTCGATGCGTTCTCGCGCGGGCGCTACGCGACCGACGCATCGATCTACCAGGTCGACCCGGTGGGCGTCGTGGTGCCGGCCGACGAAGCGGACGTCGTCGCCGCGATCGAGCTGGCACGCGAGTCGCGGGTGCCGCTGCTGCCACGGGGCGGCGGCACCAGCCAGTGCGGCCAGACCGTCGGCGAGGCGCTGGTGATCGACAACAGCCGGCACCTGAACAAGGTGACCGCGTTCGACCGCGACGCGATGACCGTCGAGGTGCAGCCCGGCATCGTGCTCGACGCGCTCAACGCGTGGCTCAAGCCGCACGGACTGTGGTTCCCGGTCGACGTCTCCACTTCGGCGCAGGCCACGCTGGGCGGGATGGCGGGCAACAATTCGTGCGGATCGCGCTCGATCGCCTACGGAAACATGGTGCACAACGTGCAGGGGATCGAAGCGATCCTCTCCGATGGCACGAGCGAGTACTTCGGACCGTTCGGTGTCGACGCGAAGCGGCCGTTGGGGGCGCCGCGCAGCAGCGAGCTCGTCTCGCGGCTGTTCGCGATCGCCGCGCGCGAGCGCGACGAGATCGAGCGCCTCTGGCCCAGGGTGCTGCGGCGGGTCGGCGGCTACAACCTCGACGTGTTCCACCCGCAGTCGGAGCGGCCGTACACCGGCGACGGCTCGGTGAACCTGTCGCACCTGCTGGTGGGCTCGGAAGGAACGCTCGCGTACTTCCGCCGCCTGGTGCTGAAGCTGTCGCGACTGCCGGCGGCGAAGGTGCTCGGGGTCGTGAACTTCCCGAGCTTCCACGCGGCGATGGACAGCGCGCAGCACATCGTGAAGCTCGGCCCGTCTGCGGTCGAACTCGTCGACCGCACGATGATCGACCTGTCGCGCGCCAACCCGGTGTTCCGCCCGACGATCGAGTCGGCGCTGATCGAGCGCGACGGGCGCGCGCCCGAGGCGATCCTGCTGGTCGAGTTCAGCGGCGACGATCGCGCGGCACTGCTCGGGCGGCTGGCGCGGCTCGTCGAGCTGATGGGCGACCTGGGCCTGCCCGGCTCGGTCGTCGAGATGCCCGACGAGGGCCGCCAGAAGGCGCTGTGGGAAGTGCGCAAGGCCGGCCTGAACATCATGATGTCGCTGAAGGGCGACGGCAAGCCCGTGAGCTTCATCGAGGACTGCGCGGTGCCGCTCGAGCACCTGGCCGAGTACACCGCGCGGCTCACCGAAGTGTTCACGCGTCACGGCACGCGCGGCACCTGGTACGCCCACGCATCGGTCGGCACGTTGCACGTGCGTCCGATCCTCGACATGCGCCGACAGGGGCCCGACGGCGGCGCGGCCAGGATGCGCGCGATCGCCGAGGAGGCCTCGGCGATGGTGCG
This sequence comes from Burkholderiaceae bacterium, assembly GCA_023954045.1. GTDB lineage: Bacteria > Pseudomonadota > Gammaproteobacteria > Burkholderiales > Burkholderiaceae_E > Zeimonas. The sequence continues at coordinate 17,243 of JAMLIR010000012.1, forward strand.
GCAGTTCAAGGGCGCGTATTCCGGCGAGCACGGCGACGGCCTGGTGCGCAGCGAGTGGGTCGCCTGGCAGTTCGGCCCGAGGCTCACGCGGGCCTTCGAGGAGGTGAAGGAACTGTTCGACCCGCTCGGGCTGATGAACCCGGGCAAGATCGTCCGGCCGCCGCGGATGGACGACGCGTCGCTGTTCCGCTTCCGGCCCGGCTACGCGCCGCGGGCGCTCGAGACCGCGCTCGACTGGTCGGCCTGGGACGTGCAGAACGATCCGCTCACCGAGCGCACGACCGCCCCGGGCAGCGGCGGCGATCCCGCGCGCGGCTTCGCGAAGGCGGTCGAGATGTGCAACAACAACGGGCACTGCCGCAAGTTCGACGCCGGCACGATGTGCCCGAGCTACCGCGTCACGCGCGACGAGCGCGACCTGACCCGCGGGCGCGCGAACACGCTGCGGCTCGCGTTGTCGGGGCAGCTCGGCGAGGACGCGCTCGCGTCGCAGGCGATGCACGACACGATGTCGCTATGCGTGGGCTGCAAGGGCTGCAAGCGCGAATGCCCGACCGGCGTCGACATGGCGCGGATGAAGACCGAGTTCCTCTACCAGTTCCGCAAGCACCATGCGCCGCGGCTGCGCGACCGGATGGTCGCTTACCTGCCGCACTACGCTCGCTGGATGGCATACCTGCCGTGGCTGGCGAACCTGCGCGACCTGGTGCCGGGAGCGGCCTGGCTGGGCGAGCGGCTCGTCGGCCTGTCGGCGCAGCGCAGGCTGCCCGCCTGGCGCCGCGACGTATTCACGCGTGACCCCGGGTCGCGGCCGCAACGCGCAGCGTCGGCGCCTCGCGACGACGGCCGCGACGTCGTGCTCTGGGCCGACACCTTCGACAACTATTTCGAGCCCGACAACCTGCGGGCGGCGCGCCGGGTGCTGCAGGCCGCGGGCTATCGGGTCCACGTCGCGCGCGCGTGCGAGGACGACGCGAATCCCGCCCGGCCGCTGTGCTGCGGTCGCACGTTCCTGTCGACCGGCATGGTCGACGAGGCGCGGACCGAGGCGCGACGCACGCTCGCGGCACTGGCCCCCTGGGTCGAGCGCGGCGTGCCGGTCGTCGGCCTCGAGCCTTCCTGCCTGCTGACGATGCGCGACGAGTTCCTCGCGCTGGGGCTGGGCGAGGCGGCCGTCGCACTCGCGTCGCGCGCGATGCTGTTCGAGGAGTTCCTCGCCCGCGAGCACGAGGCGGGCCGCCTGGCGCTCGCGCTGCAGCCGTTGCCCCAGGCGCGCGCGCTGCTGCACGGCCACTGCCACCAGAAGGCCTTCGACGCCGTCGGTGCGGTGCGCACGGTGCTGGGCCTGATCCCGTCGCTGAAGGTCGAGCTGATCGAGTCGAGCTGCTGTGGAATGGCGGGTGCCTTCGGCTACGAGGCCGAACACCACGAGATCTCGATGAAGATGGGCGAGGCGGCGCTGCTGCCGGCGGTCCGCGCGGCCGGCCCGGACGACCTCGTCGTCGCCGACGGGACCAGCTGCAGGCACCAGATTGCCGACGGTGCGGGCCGCCGGGCGGAGCACGTTGCTTGCGTGCTTGCGCGGGCGCTCGTCGATCGCGCTCCGTGAGCCGGGCTCGCGGCGTGCCCCGCGATTGTCATCGTTCCGGCCCGGACGGATAATCCGACCCTCTCACGCGCAGCGAGGCGCTGTAATCCGATGCCGAATTCGACTCCCCAGGACCTGCGCAAGGCCGCGCTCGAGTACCACGAGCAGGGCAGCCCCGGAAAGATCTCGGTCACGCCGACCAAGCAACTGCTCACGCAGCGCGACCTGGCGCTGGCCTACTCGCCCGGCGTCGCTGCGGCCTGCGAGGAGATCGTCGCGGACCCGGCGAAGGTGTTCCGCTACACGAGTCGCGGCAACCTCGTCGGCGTCGTGACCAACGGCACCGCGGTACTCGGCCTGGGCGACATCGGCGCGCTGGCGGCCAAGCCGGTCATGGAAGGCAAGGCGGTGCTGTTCAAGAAGTTCGCCGGCATCGACGTCTTCGACATCGAGCTGAACGAGCGCGACCTCGATCGCCTGGTCGACATCATCGCCGCGCTCGAGCCGACCTTCGGCGGGATCAACCTCGAGGACATCAAGGCGCCCGACTGCTTCTACGTCGAGCGGCGGCTGCGCGAGCGGATGAAGATCCCGGTGTTCCACGACGACCAGCACGGCACGGCGATCGTCGTCGGCGCCGCGATCCTCAACGGCCTGAAGGTGGTCGGCAAGGAGATCGGGCAGGTCAAGCTGGTCTGCAGCGGCGCGGGCGCCGCGGCGCTCGCGTGCCTCGACCTGCTGGTCGACCTCGGGCTGCCGCTGTCCTGCATCTGGGTGGTGGACATCGCGGGCGTCGTCTACCGCGGCCGCAAGGAACTGATGGACCCGGCGAAGGAGCGCTTCGCGCAGGACACCGCGCAGCGCAGCCTGGCCGAGATCATCGTCGACGCCGACGTGTTCCTCGGCCTGTCGGCCGGCGGCGTGCTCAAGAAGGAGATGGTCGCGAAGATGGCTCCGCGTCCGCTCGTCTTCGCGCTGGCGAACCCGATCCCGGAGATCATGCCCGAGGAGGTCAAGGAAGTCCGCGACGACGCGGTGATCGCCACCGGCCGTACCGACTACCCGAACCAGGTCAACAACGTGCTGTGCTTCCCGTTCGTGTTCCGGGGCACGCTCGACGTCGGCGCGACGACGATCACGCGCGAGATGGAGATCGCGGCAGTCAACGCGGTGGCCGAGCTCGCGCGCGCCGAGATGTCGGACATCGTGGCCACCGCCTACGGCGCGCCGAACATGGCGTTCGGGCCCGAGTACCTGATCCCGAAGCCGTTCGACCCGCGGTTGATCGTGAAGATCGCGCCCGCGGTGGCGAAGGCCGCGATGGATTCGGGCGTGGCGACGCGGCCGATCGCCGACTTCGACGCCTATCACACCGAGCTCGAGCAGTTCGTCTACCACTCGGGCCACTTCATGCGGCCGATCTTCACGGCTGCGCGGCGCGCGTCGGGCCGACGGATCGTCTTCGCCGAGGGCGAGGACGAGCGCGTGCTGCGCGCGGTGCAGGTGGTCGCCGACGAGCGTCTGGCGCGGCCGATCCTGGTCGGACGCCCAGCCGTCATCGAGCGCCGCCTCGAGCGCTTCGGCCTGCGGATGAAGCCGGGCGTGGACTTCGAGATCGTCAACCCCGAGTGGGACGAGCGCTATCGCAGCTACTGGCAGGAGTACCACCGCCTCACCGACCGCCGCGGGATTACCGAGGAATACGCGCAGATCGAGATGCGCCGCCGCCTCACGCTGATCGGCGCGATGATGGTGCACATGGGCGACGCCGACGGGCTGATCTGCGGCACCTTCGGCACTTTCCCGCTGCACCTGAACTACGTCGACCAGGTCATCGGAAGGCGCCCGGGCGCGAGCGTCTACGCGGCGATGAACACGCTGATGCTGCCGAACCGGCAGGTGACGCTGGTCGACACGCACGTCAACACCAACCCCGACGCGCAACAGATCGCCGAGATCACGCTGATGGCCGCCGACGAGCTGCGCCGCTTCGGCATCATGCCGAAGGCGGCGCTTCTGTCGCACTCGAACTTCGGCACCTCGAACCACCCCGATGCCGTGAAGATGCGCGAGGCGCTGGCGCTGATCCGCGAGCGCGCGCCCGCGCTCGAGGTCGACGGCGAGATGCACGGCGACGTCGCGCTCGACGCCGAGTTGCGCCGCCGGATCATGCCGCGCTCGACGCTCAGCGGCGACGCGAACCTGCTGGTGCTGCCGGGCATCGACGCGGCCAACATCGCCTACAACCTGCTGAAGACCGCGGCCGGGCACAACGTCGCGATCGGCCCGGTGCTGCTCGGCGCGGCGCGGCCGGTGCACATCCTGACCGCGTCGGCGACGGTGCGCCGCATCGTCAACATGGTCGCCTGGACGGTGATCGACGCGAGCGGCGATCGCTGAATCGCCCGACCGCGGGCTGCGGAACGCGCGACCATCCGTTCGCTGCGATCCGCCGCTCGTCGGCGCTTGCCCCGAAAACACACGTTCGCGACGGTCGGGCGGGGGTCGACGCATTGACCCTCGCCACCGGCGCGCCCTAGCATCGAAGGCCGCCATCGCAACCCGCGGGTCCGGCGGCGAATTGGGCGGGGCCAGCACATGTCAGTCGAAACCTCCGAGAAAGTCCTTGAAGCGGGGCCGGGCGCAGACGAGCCGGCGGTCGATCCGCGCCGCCGTTTCGAGCTGCTCGAGGACTGCAGCAAGCTCGTCGTGTCGGAACTCTCGCGCGTCATCGGCGAGGCGCTCGACAAGCTGAGCGACGAGATGGTCGCCCGGGCGATGACCGAGGCGCGCCGCGAGAACCAGCAGGTGCTCCTCGAGGCGGTCTCGGTGGTGCGCAAGCATCGCAGCGACATCGAGTTCCGGTTCAGGGAATCCTTCGCCGACGTGCTCCGGCGACGCATGTTCAAGCGTGGCGGCGCGGCAGCGGCCGAGCCGGCCGGTGGGCTGGAGCTGGCCCTGGTCGACGACGACGCGGTCGAGGAGCGCATTGCGATGGAGCGGCTCGCGCAACGCGCCCGCAACCGGCTCGATCCGGACCAGGTGCTCGGCATGCGCGCGAGGCTCGCTGCGCTGCTCGATCGGGAATGGTTCGAGGAGAACGATCACCCGGCGTCGCCCGAGGCGGTCTTCGACGCGTTGCGCTGCGCCCTCGACGCGCTCGCTCCGGCGGCCGAGGTGCGCTCCGCGCTGCTGCAGGCGTTCGAGCCGCACGTTTCGGTCGGCCTCAACAACGTCTATTCGTTCGTCAACGAACGGCTCAAGAGCAACCGGATCCTCCCGACGATCAGGCCGCGGGTGGTGGGTTCCGCCGAGTCGCGGGCGCGCGGCAAGGACGACGGCCGGGTCGCCGAACAAGCGGCCGCGGCTTCCCCGATCGCCGCGCAGCCGGATCGCGGGGCGCAACCGGCCGCCGCGCTGGACGCGTTCGAAGCGCTGATGCGACAGATCGCGGCTGGCCAGCCATCGGCGCGGCGCTCGGCCGCGCGGATGCTGAGCGATCCATCGACGTTCGGGATGGCGGACCTGCCGATCCCGTCGGCCGAGCCGCCGCTGATCGAGGCGTTGAACGCGCTGCAGGCGATGCCGGAGACGGCGGCCGCGGGCGGCGCACCGAACATGTCGCAGCTGATCGACCAGGCGCGGCAGAAGGGCTCCGCGCTCGATCAGGTGACGATCGAGATCGTGTCGCTGGTCTTCGACTACATCTACTCCGACCGGTCGGTCCCAGACACGATCAAGCAGCAGCTGCTGCGCCTGCAGGTGGTGGCGATGAAGGCCGCCCTGATCGACCGCAGCTTCTTCGCGCGCAGGCAGCACCCGATGCGGCGCCTGATCGACCGGATCTCCGAGATCGCCACGGACCCCGACGTCGACGTCGGCGCCGAGTCGCCGCTCGTCGCGGGCATTGCCGACCTCGTGGACTGGATCATCGAGCACTTCGAGTCGGACCTGGCCACCTTCGAGGAGGCCGTGCGCCGGCTGGATCTCCTGATGCACGCCGAGGCCGAGCGCCGGGCCGCGCGCGTCGCGCAGATCGCGCGCGAGGCGGAGCGCCTCGAGGCGCTCGCGCATGCCCAGGAGGCGGCCAGTGCGGAGATCGCGCTTCGCATCGATCCGGTCACGCCGGTCTTCGTGCGGGAGTTCCTCTATCGGCGCTGGTCGCGGGCGCTCGCGCACGCGCGGGTCGACGCGGACGACCCCGACGCGTCGTGGGCCGGCGGTTTGCGCGCCGCCGAGCTGCTGATCTGGAGCGTCGCCCCGAAGGCCCCCGACGAGATCGGCCGGCTCGCGGCCGTGCTGCCCAAGCTGATCAGCGCGCTGATGAAGGGCCTGGAACCGGTCGGCATGGAGTGCGCCGAACGGGAACGATTCTTCAACGAGTTGCTGCAGTGGCACACGCGGGCGGTCCGTGACGCCAAGCTGAGCGCCGGCCGGCCTGCGCAGCCCGCGGCGGCGACTGCGCGCGGCGGCGCGGAGGCGGGCGCTCGCGCGCAGCCGCCCGCGCCTCGGCCGTTGCAGGACGATGCCGCCGCAGGCGCTGCGACGGGCAGCGGCCTGCCGGGCACGCCGGGGGAGGGCGACTCGCGCATCGACGCGTTGCAGCGAGGCGACCTGATCGAACTCGACGAGGACGGTTCGCGCCGCGTGTTCCGCCTCGCCTGGATCGGGCCGACGCGCAAGCTCTTCGTGCTCACGCGCTTCCCGGACGTAGGCCGGTCGCTGAGCCGCGGCGAGCTGATCCGCCTGTTCGACTCCGGTTGCGCGCGGCGCGCCACCAGCGCGAGCACGCTGGATCGGGCGATCGAGGCGGTCGCCCAGCCCGAAGCCGCCTGAGTCGCTCTCGGGGCCGTGCGGCCGCCGGCGCGGCCGGACGCGGCGGCGCCGGCGCACGTATCCAGCCCGACGCTTCTCCACTAGCATAGGGCGCATGAACTGGCGCCGCTGCCTGTCCGTCTCGCAATGGCTGCTGCTGGTGGCGCTGGTGGTGCTGCCGGCGACCCAGGCGTGCATGGCGCGCACGCCGGTGCCGGGCCCGGTCGCGATCGACGAGCTGCCGCCCGAGGCCCGGGAGACGCTCGCCCGCATCCGCAGCGGGGGGCCGTTCCGCTACGACAAGGACGGCACCGTATTCTTCAACCGCGAACGGCTGCTCCCGCGGCGCGAGCGCGGCTACTACACCGAGTACACGGTGCCGACGCCGGGCGCGCGCGACCGCGGCGCCCGGCGTATCGTGGCGGGGGGCGAACCGCGTACTTCGGGCGAGTACTACTACACCGGCGATCACTACCGCAGCTTCCGCCGCATCAGGGAGTGAGGGCAATGGGCACGCTGAGCAACATCCCGCCGCAGGCCGTGCTGCCGCTGTCCGCCTACGACCGGGATGCGCTCGCGCGCGCCGCCGAGCGCGCCGACCAGCGCCTGTTGCGGGCCGACTTCGCGCGCGCGACCGACAAGCGCGGGGTGATGGCGGCGATCGCGGAGGCGTTCTCGCTGCCCGCGCACTTCGGTCACAACCTCGACGCGCTGTACGACTGCGTGACCGACCTGAGGCCGCGCGGCGAGGCCGAGCAGCCCGGCTTCCTCGTCATCCTCGAGAACCTGCCGGACACCGCCGCTTTCGGGCGCGAACAGCGCGACGCGCTGCTCGACGTGTTCCGCGACGCGGCCGACTTCTTCTTCGACCGCAAGACCGCGTTCCGCGTCTTCTACTCCGTGCGCGCCGAAGGGACGGGCCGCCGGGCGGCCGGCCCGCCCCGCCGCGGCCAGGGGAACGGGCCCTAGAAGTCGCCGGCGAGCGCCTGCAGCGCGGCGATCGCCGCGAGCCCTGCCGTCTCGGTGCGCAGCACGCGCGGGCCGATGCGCACCGGCCGGAAGCCGGCCGTGCGGGCTCGCTCCAGTTCCGCGGCGCTCAGCCCCGATTCGGGCCCCACCAGCAGGTCGACGCCGCGCGAGGCGTCGATGCGCAACTCGGCGAGCCGCGCCGCGCCGTCCGGAGCCAGGACGATGCGCGTGCGGCCGGCGCTCGGGCCCGCGGCAGCGAGCCAGCGGTCGAAGTCCAGCGGCGGGGCGAGGGCGGGCAGGCGGTCGCGGCCGCACTGCATGCAGGCGGCCTCGACGATGCGCGCCCAGTGCTCGTGCCGGCTCTGCAGCCGCGGTGCGTCCAGCCTCGCCTGGGTGCGCGCCGATACCACCGGCTGGATCGCGTGAACGCCCAGTTCGACGGCCTTCTCGACGGTCCAGTCCATGCGCTCGGCGGCGCTGATGCACTGCACGAGCGTGATCGACAGCGGGCTCTCGGTCGCGGCGTCGATCGGCGCGAGCAGCCGCACGGTGCAGGCCTTCGCGTCGGCCCTCTCGATCCGGGCATCGAACCGTCGGCCCCGGCCGTCGAAGCACTCGAGCGGCGCGCCCGCGGCCAAACGCAGCACGCGGACCAGATGGTGCGACTGGCGCGCGTCCAGCTGATAAAGCCGGTCGCCATCGGCGACGGCTTCGGCCGCCGCCGCGACCAGGATGCGCGGGCGCATCGAGACGGCGCGGAGTCGCCGGCTCGCGCGCGCGTCAGCGCGCCGCGTGCTCGAGCGGGCGGGCCGCCGCGCCGCTGCCGGCAGCCGGCACGAGTGCGCGGAAGAAGTTCGGCAGCGCGAACAGCGCGCGGTGGACGTCGCCGTTGTAGTAGCGCAGGTCGCGGATGCCGCGCTCGGCGAGCCGGCGCTCGGCAGCAGCCGGATCGACCGCGAGCGGATCGAGCGTGTCGGACGCGCAGCACATGCCCCAGTACGCGCCGTACAGCGGCACGTACAGGCCGAGCGGGCGCACGATCGCGAACACCGACGACAGCTCGGCGAGCAGCCTGCGCACCAGATCCGGCTTGTAGACCGGCGAGCCGATGTGCAGCATCACGGCCGCGCCCGGGTTCATCACGCGCTTGAGGAGGCGAAAGAAGTCGGCCGTGTACAGCCGGTGCGCGGGCGTGTCGGGATCGGTCAGGTCGAGCACCACGAGGTCGAAGCGCTCGGTGCCGCGGGTGGCCATCGCCTCGACCAGCGCCCAGCCGTCGCCGATGCGGACCTCGAGCCGCGGGTCGTCGAAGACGCCGCGGTGCACCTTGCCCAGGTGCTCGCGCGCGACGCGCACCACCTCGGCGTCGAGTTCGGCCATCACCACGCGCTCGATCGAAGGGTGCTTGAGCAGCTCCTCGCTCGAACCGCCATCGCCGCCGCCGATCACCAGCGCGCGAGCCGGCCGCGGATGCGCGATCGCCGCCGGATGCGTGATCGCCTCGTGGTAGAAGAACTCGTCGCGTTCCGAGGTCATGTAGAAGCCGTCGAGGCGGAACAGGCGGCCCCACTGCGGCGTCTCGAACACCTCGAGCGTCTGGTACGGGGTGCGCACCGTCTCGATCCGGCGCGCGGCGCGGAAGCCGAACGCGCTGTCGTCGTTGAGCCACTCGAGCAGCAGCTCGCCCGATTGCGACACCGGGTCTTCCGACCCGCGCAGGATCCGGTTGGTGCCCTGCTGGCGCGGCGCGAACGCGACGATCAGGTCGTCGAGCAGCTTCTCGGCCTTCGACGAGTTGTCGGTCGAGAAGTTGCAGACGTAGACGTCGAGCGTGACGCCGGCGCGCTCGGGCCAGGTGTGGACCGCGAGGTGCGACTCGGCGAGAAGCACCGCGCCGGTGACGCCGCCGGGCTGTCCCTGGTAGTCGGGGAAGGTGAAGAATTTCTCGTCGACGACCGTGAGCCCGGCCGCGTCGACCGCGCCGCGGCACAGTCGCTCGAGCGCGGCGGCGTCGGTGAGCAGTGCGGTGTCGCACTGGCATCCGTACAGATCAGCGGTAAGGTGCAGTCCCTGCATTCCGTTCCAACCCAGTCCCTACCCGTTCCGGCGTGGACCATTCTGCGGACCCCCGCCCTGGAAGGCGAGGGGCCCTGGATTGAAGACCCCAAGTGCCCGGTGACGCGGTACCGCGCATCGCCGGGCCCGATCGGTTCAGGCCGGCTCGCGCCCGCCTGTTCAACCAGTTCCTGAGCATCCCCTTGGTCTTGATTCGGGGGGATCCAGATCAGTGGAAAGCCGCGAGGCCGCGAAGCAACCGCGCGAAAGGAGCCCGCCATTATATAGGAACCGTGACATCCCGCGCCAGATGCGGGCGACCGTTTGTTAGAATGAGGTCGCTGCCGGCGACGCGCCGGCAGCGCTGTCGGGCGAACCGGCGCCGGAGCGCCGACCTGGATCCGAGCTGCGAGGACCGCGATGGAGGCTCTCCTGGGACATAGCGCGCAACCTGCCGCGAGCGGCGACCGAGGCGAGGCACCGCTGCCGCCGCCGGCGACGCTGAAGCGGATGGCCGACGCGATCCGCGCGCTGTCGATGGACGCGGTGCAGCAGGCCAATTCCGGGCACCCTGGCATGCCGATGGGCATGGCCGAGATCGCGGTGGCGCTGTGGTCGCGGCACCTGAAGCACAACCCCGCCAATCCGCACTGGGCCGATCGCGACCGCTTCGTGCTGTCGAACGGCCACGGCTCGATGCTGCTGTACTCGGTGCTGCACCTGACCGGCTACGACCTGCCGATCGAGGAGCTGCGCAATTTCCGGCAACTGCACTCGAAGACGCCGGGCCATCCCGAGACCGGCGTGACCCCGGGCGTCGAGACGACGACCGGCCCGCTCGGGCAGGGGCTGTCGAACGCGGTGGGGATGGCGCTGGCCGAGCGGCTGCTCGCTGCGCGCTTCAACCGGGACGGCTTCCCGGTCGTCGACCACTTCACCTGGGTGTTCGCGGGCGACGGCTGCATGATGGAGGGCATCTCGCACGAGGCCTGCTCGCTGGCCGGCACGCTGAAGCTCTCGAAGCTGGTCGCCTTCTACGACGACAACGGCATCTCGATCGACGGGCAGGTCGAGCACTGGTTCCGCGACGACACGGTGCGGCGCTTCGAGGCCTACGGCTGGCACGTGATCCCGGACGTCGACGGCCACGACGTGGCCGCGCTCGACCGCGCGATCGCGATGGCGCGCGACTGGGGCGTGCACGGTCGCGACGGCGTGTTCGCTCCGACGCTGATCCAGTGCCGCACGATGATCGGCAAGGGATCGCCGGGGCGCGTCAACACCGCGAAGGCGCACGGCGAGCCGCTGGGCAAGGACGAGATCGCGGCGGCCCGTGCGGCGATCGGCTGGCCCTACGCCCCGTTCGAGATCCCCGGCGACATCCGCGCGGCCTGGGACGCGCGCGAGCGCGGTGCCAGCGCCGAGTCGGCATGGCGCGCGATGTTCGAGCGCTACAGCGAGCGCCATCCCGACGAGGCGCACGAACTCGAGCGGCGGATGCGCGGCGACCTGCCGGCGGCCTACGACGAGGCGTTCGACGCCGCGATCGAGGAGGCCACCGCGCGCGCCGAGACGATCGCCACCCGCAAGGCGTCGCAGAACGCGCTGAACCACTTCGGCCCGGCGCTGCCCGAGCTGATCGGCGGCTCGGCCGACCTCACCGGCAGCAACCTGACCGACTTCAAAGGATCGGGCGCGCTGCGCGTCGACGATTCGTTCGTGCCCGGCCGCCACGTCAATTTCGGGGTGCGCGAGTTCGGGATGAGCGCAATCCTCAACGGGCTGGCGCTGCACGGCGGCTTCATCCCGTACGGCGGAACGTTCCTCACCTTCTCCGACTACTCGCGAAACGCGCTGCGGATGGCGGCGCTGATGAAGCAGCGCGTGATCTTCGTCTTCACGCACGATTCGATCGGGCTCGGCGAGGACGGGCCGACGCACCAGGCGGTCGAGCACGCGGCGTCGCTGCGGCTGATCCCGCGCCTCGACGTCTGGCGCCCGTGCGATCCGGTCGAATCGGCGATCGCCTGGGGCGCGGCGATCGCGCGGCGCGAGGGCCCCAGCGCGCTGCTGTTCTCGCGCCAGGCGGTGCCGTTCGTCACGCGCTCGGCGCGCCAGATCGACGCGATCGGCCGCGGCGCGTACATCCTGCGCGATGCCGAGGAGGCGCACGCGGCGATCATCGCGACGGGGTCCGAGGTGTCGCTCGCGATGGCCGCGCGCGAACTGCTCGCGGCCGAAGGGATCGCGGTGCGCGTCGTCTCGATGCCGTCCTCGACGGTGTTCGACCGCCAGGACACCTCGTACCGGCGCTACGTGCTGCCCGACCGCCTTCCGCGCATCGCGGTCGAGGCCGGCGTGACCGACGGCTGGTGGAAGTACGGCTGCGACGCGGTCGTGGGGCTGGACACCTTCGGTGAGTCCGCGCCGGCCGGCGTGCTGTTCCGGCTGTTCGGATTCACCCCCGAGAACGTCGCCGACACGGTCCGCGAGGCCTTGCGGCGCCGCGCCGCCCGCGCCTGAGGCCGGACGCAACCCATTCAACACCACGTAACTCCACGCAACTCCACGGAAAGCAAACCATGACGATTCGAGTAGCGATCAACGGATACGGCCGGATCGGCCGCAACGTGCTGCGGGCCCACTACGAGGGCGGCAAGAAGCACCCGATCGAGTTCGTCGCGATCAACGACCTCGGCGACGCGAAGATCAACGCGCACCTGACCCAGCACGACACCGCGCACGGGCGCTTTCCGGGAACGGTGAAGGTCGACGGAGACTCGATCGTCGTCAACGGCGACCGGATCAAGGTGCTGTCGAACCGGAATCCGGCGGAGCTGCCCTGGGGACAGCTCGGCGTCGACGTGGTGCTCGAATGCACCGGCTTCTTCACCAGCAAGGAGAAGGCGTCGGCGCACCTGAAGGGCGGCGCGAAGAAGGTCATCATCTCGGCGCCCGGCGGCAAGGACGTCGATGCGACGGTCGTCTACGGGGTGAACCACGGCGTGCTGAAGGCTTCGCACACGGTCATCTCGAACGCGTCGTGCACGACCAACTGCCTGGCGCCGATGGTCAAGCCGCTGCACGAGCGCATCGGCGTGCTCAACGGCCTGATGACCACGATCCACGCCTACACCAACGACCAGGTGCTCACCGACGTCTACCACGAGGACCTGCGCCGGGCGCGCTCGGCGACGATGTCGATGATCCCGACCAAGACCGGCGCGGCGGCTGCGGTCGGCCTGGTGCTGCCCGAATTGAACGGCAAGCTCGACGGCTACGCGATGCGCGTGCCCACGATCAACGTGTCGATCGTCGACCTGTCGTTCGTCGCCGCACGCGACACGACGGTCGACGAGATCAACGCGATCATGAAGGAGGCGGCCGAGGGCCCGATGAAGGGTATCCTCGCGTACACCACCGAGCCGCTGGTGTCGGTCGACTTCAACCACAACCCGGCTTCGAGCACCTTCGACGCGACGCTGACGAAAGTCTCGGGCCGCCTGGTCAAGGTCAGCAGCTGGTACGACAACGAGTGGGGCTTCTCGAACCGGATGCTCGACACCACCGTCGCGCTGGTCAACGCGAAGTGACGGTGCCGCGGACGCGCGTCCGCGCGCCCGCCGTGCGGCGCGACGCCGTGCGTCGATGAGCAGCCGGATCACCGCCGCGGAAGCCGCGGCGCTGCTGAGGGAAATCCTCGCCGGGGAGCGCGGCCTGCGGCTGCGCGACGCGAAGCGCCCTTGGGTGCGCATCGCGGTCGGCGAATGCGCGGTGACTGCCGGCGACGCGCAGGTCGTGTTCTTCGCCGACAGCGCGTCGCTGGACCACGTCGCGACGATGCGCGTCGCCGACGGGCGCGCGGGCGCGTTCGCCGACTGGCTGCTCCACGACGGACTGAACCCGCTCGACCTGCTCGACGAGAGCGAGCGGATCGAGCTCGAACATCGCCTGCACGAGGCGGGCTGACACCGGAGGCTTCGATGCGATTCCGACGCATGACCGATCTCGACCTGCGCGGCAAGCGCGTGTTCATCCGCGCCGACCTGAACGTGCCGCAGGACGACAGCGGCGCGATCACCGACGACACGCGGATCCGCGCGTCGGTGCCTGCGATCGAGCACTGCCTGAAGGCGGGCGCGGCGGTCATGGTCACCTCGCACCTCGGCCGCCCGACCGAAGGCAAGCTCGAGCCTGCCGATTCGCTTGCGCCGATCGCCGCGCGGCTGGGCGAACTGCTCGGCCGCCCGGTGCGGCTCGTCGCCGACTGGGTCGACGGTGGCTTCGAGGTCGCTCCCGGCGAGGTGGTGCTGCTCGAGAACTGCCGCGTCAACCGCGGCGAGAAGAAGAACGACGAGGCGCTGTCGCGCAAGATGGCGGCGCTGTGCGACGTCTACGTGAACGACGCGTTCGGCACCGCTCACCGCGCCGAGGCGACCACGCACGGGATCGCGCGCTTCGCGCCCGTGGCCTGCGCGGGGCCGCTGCTGGCCGCCGAGCTCGACGCGCTGGGCAAGGCCCTGGGCGACCCGAAACGGCCGCTGGTGGCGATCGTGGCGGGCTCGAAGGTGTCGACCAAGCTCACGATCCTGAAGTCGCTGGCGGAGAAGGTCGACCAGCTGATCGTCGGCGGCGGCATCGCCAACACGTTCATGCTGGCGTCGGGCCTGCCGATCGGCAAGTCGCTGGCCGAACGCGAGCTGGTCGGCGAGGCGAAGGCGATCATCGACCTGATGGCCTCGCGCGGCGCGCAGGTGCCGATTCCGGTCGACGTCGTCTGCGCGAAGGAATTCTCGGCGACGGCCGCGGCCACCGTGAAGCCGGCCTCCGGAGTCGCCGAAGACGACCTGATCCTCGACATCGGCCCGAAGACGGCCCAGGCGCTGGCCGCGCAGCTGAAGCAGGCCGGCACGATCGTCTGGAACGGGCCGGTCGGCGTGTTCGAGTTCGACGCGTTCGCCGGCGGCACCCGGGCGATCGCGAAGGCGATCGCCGAGTCGCCGGCGTTCTCGATCGCCGGCGGCGGCGACACGCTGGCGGCGATCGCCAGGTTCGGCATCACCGACCGGGTCGGCTACATCTCGACCGGCGGGGGCGCGTTCCTCGAGTTCCTCGAAGGCAAGGCGCTGCCGGCGGTGGCGGCGCTGGCGGAGCGGGCCTGACCGTCGTCGGGCCGTCGCCAGGGCGACCACGGCGCTGATGGCCTGGCCGGCGGCAGGCGCGGCGGCCTGCGCCTGCGGCCCGGACCGGCTCGACGCGCCGGGCGCGACGCGCGCCGCTGCGCCAGTCGGGTAGGATGGACGACCCTCCCCGACCGCCGCTTCGCGCTTCCCGCCATGTTCCACCCCGCCCCCCGAGCCACCAAGATCGTCGCCACCCTGGGCCCTGCGTCGAGCGACCCCGGGATCCTCGAGCGGATGCTGCGCGCCGGGGTCAACGTGGTCAGGGTGAACTTCTCGCACGGCACCGCCGCCGAACATGCGGAGACGGTGCGCCGCGTGCGCGAGCTCGCCGAGCGCCTGCGCCAGAGCGTCGGCGTGCTCGCCGACCTGCAGGGCCCGAAGATCCGCATCGGCAAGTTCGCCGACGGGCGGATCACGCTCGCGGCCGGCGATCGCTTCAAATTCGACGTCGACGGCGCGCCCGGCGACCAGACGCGGGTCGGGCTCGACTACCCGGAGCTCGTCAACGACGTGAAGCCCGGGGACACGCTGCTGCTCGACGACGGCCGGATGATGATGCGCGTCGACCGCACCACGCCGCGGGAGATCGAGTGCACGGTGATCCAGGGCGGCGTGCTCTCGAACCGCAAGGGGATCAACCGGCAGGGCGGCGGGCTGTCGGCGCCGGCGCTGACCTCGAAGGACATGGAGGACATCAAGACCGCGATCGGCTTCGAGGCCGACTTCATCGCAGTGTCGTTCCCCAAGAACGCAGCCGACATGTACATGGCGCGCGAGCTGATGCGCGCCAGCGGCGGGCGCGCACTGATGATCGCGAAGATCGAGCGCTACGAGGCGATCGGCAACCTCGAGGAGATCCTGAAGGCCTCGGACGGGATCATGGTCGCGCGCGGTGACCTCGCGGTCGAGGTCGGCGACGCGGCGGTGCCGGCGCTGCAGAAGCGCATGATCCGCATGGCCAAGGAGCTCAACAAGGTCACGATCACCGCCACGCAGATGATGGAATCGATGATCGAGTCGCCGGTGCCCACCCGCGCCGAGGTTTCCGACGTGGCCAATGCCGTGCTCGACGGTACCGACGCGGTGATGCTGTCGGCCGAGACCGCGGCCGGCAAGTACCCGGTCGAGACGATCGAGGCGATGGCACGCGTGTGCGTCGAGGCCGATCGCTCCGAGGTCAAGCCGTTGGACGCCGCGTTCCTGAGCCGGACGTTCACGCGCATCGACCAGACGATCGCGATGAGCGCGCTGTTCGTCGCGCACCACATGAAGGTGAAGGCGGTGGTGTCGCTCACGCAGTCCGGGTCGACCGCATTGTGGATGTCGCGGATCGACTCGGGCGTGCCGATCTACGCGCTCACGCCCGAGGAGGCGAGCCGGCGCCGGATGTGCCTGTACCGCGAGGTGCACCCGATCGTGATGACGTACCACGCGCAGGAGCGCGAGGCCCTGCTGCTCGAGGCCGAGCAGCGTCTGGTCGACGCCGGCATCGTCGAGAGGGGCGACCTGATCGCGCTGACCATCGGCGAGCCGATCGGGAAGTCGGGCGGAACCAACACGCTGAAGATCGTCCGCGTCGGCGAGCACGGCGGCTGACCGGGCAGGCGGCCCGGTCGACGGCGCGCCGCGAAGGGCGTATTTCCTCGTCGCGTCGCCGGGGTGGGCGATAATGACGGGCTGCGGGAAATTCGCCGGGCTTCGCGGCAAACGGGGGCGTCCGACGCCTGCGCGGGGCCGTGCCAGGTTTCACTTGTGGAGGTCGTCATGCCCCTCGTTTCGATGCGCCAGCTGCTGGACCACGCCGCCGGGAACGGCTACGGGATTCCGGCGTTCAACGTCAACAACCTCGAGCAGGTCCAGGCGATCATGTCGGCGGCCAGCGAGCTCGATGCGCCGGTCATCATGCAGGCGTCGGCCGGCGCCCGAAAGTACGCGGGCGAACAGTTCCTGCGCCGGCTGATCGAGGCGGCGGTCGAGTCGTATCCGAAGGTGCCGGTGGTGATGCACCAGGACCACGGCCAGTCGCCGGCGATCTGCAAGGGTGCGATCGACCTCGGCTTCTCGTCGGTGATGATGGACGGCTCGCTGCAGGAAGACGGCAAGACGATCTCCAGCTACGAATACAACGTCGACGTGACCCGCAAGGTGGTCGACATGGCTCACGCGGTCGGGGTCACGGTCGAGGGCGAACTCGGCTGCCTCGGCTCGCTCGAGACGATGAAGGGCGACAAGGAGGACGGCCACGGCGCCGAGGGCACGATGACGCGCGAGCAGCTTCTCACCGACCCCGAGCAGGCCGCCGATTTCGTTCGCAGGACGCAGGTCGACGCGCTGGCGATCGCGATCGGCACCAGCCACGGCGCCTACAAGTTCTCGCGCAAGCCGACCGGCGACATCCTCGCGATCTCGCGCATCAAGGAGATCCACGCCCGCATCCCGAACACCCACCTGGTGATGCACGGCTCGTCGTCGGTGCCGCAGGAGCTGCTGGCCGAGATCCGCAAGTACGGCGGCGACATGAAGGAAACCTACGGCGTGCCGGTCGAGGAGATCCAGGAGGCGATCAAGTACGGCGTGCGCAAGGTCAACATCGACACCGACATCCGGCTTGCGATGACCGCGGCGATCCGTCGCTTCTTCGTCGAGAACCCGTCGAAGTTCGATCCGCGCGAATACCTGAAGCCGGCGCGCGAGGCGGCCAAGGCGATCTGCCTGGCACGCTACCGGCAGTTCGGATGCGAGGGGCAGGGCAGCCGCATCAAGCCGGCGGCGCTGTCGGTGATGATCGAGCGCTATCGCAAGGGCGAGCTCGCGCAGGTCGTCACCTGAAGATCGGACCGGCCGTGCCGGACGTCGTCATCGACGCGCGCCAGGCCGACCTCGGCCATGGCCTTGCCGTGCGGCGCGTGCTGCCGTTCGCCAGGCGGCGCATGGTCGGGCCGTTCATCTTCCTGGATCACGCGGGCCCGGTGACGTTCGAGCCGACGGTCGGGCGCAAGGCGGACGTGCGCCCGCATCCCCACATCGGGCTGTCGACGGTCAGCTACCTGCTGAGCGGCGCGATCACGCATCGCGACAGCCTCGGCGTCGAGCAGGTGATCCGGCCGGGTGACGTCAACTGGATGACCGCAGGCCGCGGGATTTCCCACTCCGAGCGCTTCGAGGACCCGTCGGTGTTCGTCGAGCCGGGCATCGAACTGCTGCAGTCCTGGGTGGCGCTGCCCGAGGCCGACGAGGAAACCGAGCCCGCCTTCGACCACTATCCGGCGCGCGTGCTGCCCGAGGCGCGCGACGCCGGCGTCTGGATGCGGCTGATCGCCGGCGAGGCCTACGGGATGAGGAGCCCGGTGAAGACGCACTCGCCGCTGTTCTGCCTGCACTCGACGCTGGACGCCGGGGCCCGGATCGAGATGCCGCGCGGCCACGCGGAGCGCGCAGCGTACGTGGTCGCCGGCCGCGTCGGGCACGAAGGCAGCGACTACCGGACCGGCCAGATGCTCGTGTTCGGCGCATCCGGCGCGGCGCAGATCGAGGCGCGCGATGCGTCGACCCTGATGCTGCTCGGCGGCGAGCCGCTCGGCGAACGCCACATCTGGTGGAACTTCGTCTCCTCGCGCCGCGAGCGCATCGAGCAGGCCAGTGCCGACTGGAAGGCCGGGCGCATCCCGCTGCCGCCCAACGACGCCGGCGAGTTCATCCCGCTGCCCGGGGATCGGCGCTGACGGCCCGCGCCCGGCCGGTGGCCGTGGGGGCAGCGCCGCGGCGGGCTCAGCCTTCGATCGTCGCGCCGAGCGCGTTGTCGACGACCAGCGGTGTCTCGAAGTACTGCAGCGTCGGCACGCTGCCGTACCTGTCCATCACGCGCTGGCGCCAGGCGGCGTCGTGCGCGGCTTCGGCGGCGGCGCGGGTCTTCCACAGGTAGAGCGCGCCGGTCCGCGAATTCGCCGCGTCGTAGAGGAAGGTCTTGCGGATCAGGTCGGGATTGCGACGCCAGGCGGGCGCGACCTCGCGCATGCCCT
The DNA here is from genome assembly GCA_023954045.1 of Burkholderiaceae bacterium. Taxonomy (GTDB): domain Bacteria; phylum Pseudomonadota; class Gammaproteobacteria; order Burkholderiales; family Burkholderiaceae_E; genus Zeimonas. The sequence continues at coordinate 35,872 of JAMLIR010000012.1, forward strand.
GAACCACCTCGTCGCGGCTCATTCCCGCGGGCAGGTCGAACATCACCAGTTCGCTGATCATCGTGCGCCCTCCTCGTCGTCGGCCCGCATCTTGCCACGCGCGGCGCGGGGCCCGGGCGGCGGCGGCGACAGCGTCTCGAGGAACGCGATCAGGTCGTCGATCTCGCGCGGCGCGAGCTGGAGCGGGCGCAACAGGTTCTCGCCGTCGGCGTGCAGGCGATCGAGGTCCAGCTCCGAGTAGTGCCGGACCACGTCGCGCAGCGTCGCGAGGCTGCCGTCGTGCATGTAGGGCGCCGTCGCGAGCAGGCCGCGCAGCGACGGCGTGCGCCATTCGCCCCAATTGCGATGCTGCAGGACCACCGTGCGGGTCTGCAGCGCGCGCCCCGACTCCGGCGCGGCGGCGCCCTCGTCGTTGAACGGCCCGAGCAGGTTGTAGCGGTCGGCGCGCACGCGTCGCACGCCGGCATGCCGTCCCGGGTCCACGCGGCCGGGCGCGACGACGAACGGGCGGCCGACGTCGTGGAACTCGCCGTTGCTGAACGACGGTCCGACGTGGCAGAGGCGGCAATTGCCGCGCCCCACGAACAACTTCAGCCCGCGCCGCGCGGCGGCCGGGTATCGCGCCGCCTGCGCGACGTCGCCGCGGGCGAGCGCGTCGCGGAAATCGTCGAAAGCGGTACGCGGCGAGCGCAGCGTCTCGAGCCAGGCGGCGATCGACTTGGCCGCCGCGACGGCGAGCAGTTCGTCGCCGGGCTCGGGGCCGAACAACCGGCCCAGGACGTCCATCGCGTTCGCGTCGCGGCGCAGGTGCGCAGCGATCCGCGCCGGTTGCGAGGCCATCTCCGACGGCGACAGCAGCGGGCGCAGCGTCGCGGCCCACAGACTGTCGGCGCCGCCGTCCCAGCCGAACCAGCGCCAGCCGGCCACGTCGAGCAGCCCCTGGGTGTTGCGATCGAGCGGCGCGGCGCCGAGCGCGCGCGGCCGGCCGTCGGTGAATCCGCGGGCCGGGTCGTGGCAGCTGGCGCAACTGATGCCGCCGCTTCCGGAGAGCGCCGGCTCGCCGAACAGGCGGCGGCCCACCGCGATCGCAGCCGGATCCCCGGACGCGCGATTGGTCGGGTCGGGAATCGGCGCGGGCGGCCAGGGCCCGTGCGAGACGACGAGCGCGACCTCGTCTGCGCTCAGCTCCTCGAGCACCGGCGCGGCGGTCGACCCGGCGGCGGATGCAGCCTGGGCGGAGACGGCCGGGGCGGCCAGCGCCGCCGCCGCGACCAGCGCCGCGGATGTCGCGGCCGCGGCGCTGCGTGTCCCGGCAGCCACGAGCCGGCCCACCGCGATCGCGGCGCCGATGCGCAAGCGCTTCACCTCGGGAACGCGCTTCGGGTCAACGCACGTCGAGGTCGGCAGCGAGCCGTTCGGTGCGTCCGGCCAGCCGGACGTCGAAGCTCAGCTGCCAGCGTCCGGGCATGTGGAACAGCAGCCCGTCGGCGACCCAGGCCTGCGCCCCCCCGGCGCGCAGCACCGGCGCGTAGTTCATCCCGTGCCGGTGCGCGGGCATCGCTGCGTCGATCGCCAGGCCCTCGACGGATGCGGCGCCGGCGCGGGGGCACAACGCCGCGTCGACCGAGAAGCGCTCGCCGACGCGCACCGGTTGCGGCCGCGTCCTGAACACGAGCACCAGGCCGGCCGACTCGAGCGTCCGCGCGCCCGGGGCCTGCGCGGCGCGCAGGCAGTGCGCCGCGTCGCCCGGCGTGTCGGGCGGCGCGCCGGCCGCAACGGGCGGGCGTTCGCGGTTCGCCTTCCAGACCGGCGCGATCAGCGCGTCGGCATTGCGCCAGGCGATCCGCTCGGCGAGCGCGGGTGGCAGCGACGCGAGCCAGCCGCGCGTCCACGACGCGTGCTCGGGGATGTAGAACAGGCGCTCCGGCGTGAAGGTGTCGGTGCCGACCATGAAGCGATCGGGAAATTCGTCGAAGGCGGCGCGCCATTCGGGGTCGGGCCGGCCGGCCGCGGCGTGATCCGAACGGAACGCGAGGTCGGCCCAGAGCCGCGGGTACTTGCGGAGCAGCTCGCGGACGCGCTCGGGACGATCGAAGCCGGCGTGCGCCCAGATCACGCGCGCATCGGGGTCCTGGGCGAACAGCCGCTCGATCGCGTCGGCGTCCGAGTGCGCGTGAAGGATCAGGCCGTGCCGCTTCGCGAGCTGCACCAGGCGACGGGGCACCGGCAGGTCGGCATCGGCACCGTACAGGTGGAATTCGCCGATCGCCGCGTAGCGGTAGCGGCGCAGGCGATCCTCGAGGTGCGCGACGATCGAGTCGTCGCGCATCCAGGTCGAGATCTCGCCGCGCTTGCGGTAGGGCCTGAGGCTCGGCACGATCAGGTCGGGCGCGGCGGCGAAAAGCCGCTGCGTGCCCTCGTCGTCGGAGCTGGACACCAGCGCATGGCGCAGCCCGGCCTTGCGCATCAGGGCGATCACGTCGGCGGTGGGCGCGACCTCCCAGGCGTCGTGGCTGTAGTGGACGTGCGCGTCGAAGATCGGCAGCGCCTCGACGTCGCTGCGGGCCACGGGCGGCGCAACGACGATCGCGGCGGCCAGCGCCCAGCCGGCGGGAGCGCCGGCGCGCCGTCGCCGCCGGTCGGCAAAGGGGTCGGTCGCCATCGTGTGCCTCCTTGCAGTGCGCGCCATGCGGTGCACGATAGCGGAACTGCGGCGGCAGCGGTGGACAGGGCGAGCGTCGCGTGGGGTGTCTGCGTGCGGCACCGCGCGCTCGCGCGTCTATCATCCGCGTCGGGCCGACGTGCGCCCGCTCGAGGAGTCGCGATGCCGAGATTCGCCGCCAACCTGTCGCTGATGTACACCGAACTGCCGTTCCTGCGGCGTTTCGAAGCCGCGGCGGCCGACGGCTTTCGCGCGGCCGAGTTCCTGTTCCCGTACGAGTTCGCCGAGGCCGAGGTCGCTGGCGCGCTGCGCGCCAGCGGCCTGCGGCAGGTGCTGTTCAACGCGCCCCCGGGCGACATGGCCGCCGGCGATCGCGGCACCTGCGGCGTGCCCGGCCGCGAGGACGAATTCCGCGCCGGCGTCGAGCGCGCGATCGGCTATGCGGCCGCGCTCGGATGCCCGCGGCTGCACCTGATGGCGGGCCTGGCCGGCGATGCGGGCGACCCGACGCAACGTGCCCGCCAGCGCGCGACCTACGTCGCCAACCTGCGCTGGGCAGCCCGGCGGCTCGCGCGCGAGGGCATCACCGCACTGATCGAGCCGATCAACACGCGCGACGTGCCTGGCTACCTGCTGAACACGCAGGCCGACGCGCACGCGATCGTCGCCGAGGTCGGCGAGCCCAACCTGAAGGTCCAGATGGACCTCTACCACTGCCAGATCGTCGAGGGCGACGTCGCGACGAAGATCCGCCGCTACCTGGCCGGTGTCGGCCACATGCAGATCGCGGGCGTCCCCGAGCGCCACGAGCCGGACACCGGCGAGCTGAACTACGCGTACCTGTTCGCGCTGATCGACGAGCTGGGCTACGAGGGGTGGATCGGCTGCGAATACCGGCCGCGCGGCGCGACACGCGACGGGCTCGGCTGGATCGAGCGCTGGCGCTGACGACTCGCGCGCGCCGCCTGCGGGCGCGGGTCGCGGCGAACCGGGCAGCGCTGCGGCGGCGGGCGGCGACCGCCCGGCGATCAGGCAAAATGACGGTTTTGCCGGGGCACACCCGATGGCCGCCGTCTACCACTCGAACCTGCACTCGCTGCCGCTGCTGTCGCGCGGCAAGGTGCGCGACAACTACGCGGTCGGCGAAGACCGGCTGCTGATCGTGACGACCGACCGGCTGTCGGCGTTCGACGTGATCATGGCCGACCCGATCCCGGACAAGGGGCGCGTGCTCAACCAGATGGCGCTGTTCTGGTTCGGGCGACTGGCCGACGTCGTGCCGAACCACCTGACCGGGGTCGACCCCGAGTCGGTGGTCGCTGCCGACGAGCGCGAACAGGTGCGCGGCCGCTCGATGGTCGTCAAGCGCCTGAAGCCGATCCTCGTCGAGGCGGTCGTGCGCGGCTACCTGATCGGCTCCGGCTGGAAGGACTACCAGGCGGGCGGCGCGGTCTGCGGCATCGCGCTGCCTGCGGGACTGCGGATGGCCGACCGGCTGCCCGAGCCGATCTTCACCCCCGCGGCGAAGGCGGAGCTCGGCGAGCACGACGAGAACATCGGCTTCGACGAGATGTCCGCGCGCATCGGCGCACAGCTCGCGGGCCGGATCCGCGAAATCAGCCTCGAGCTGTACCGGCGCGCCAGCGAATACGCGGCCACCCGCGGCATCATCATCGCCGACACCAAGTTCGAGTTCGGCCTCGACGCGCAGGGCACGCTGCACCTGATGGACGAGGTACTGACCGCCGATTCGTCGCGCTTCTGGCCTGCCGACGAGTGGCGACCCGGCATTTCGCCGCCGTCGTTCGACAAGCAGTTCGTGCGCGACTACCTCGAGACCGTGCCGGGCTGGAACAAGCGCCCGCCGCCGCCGCCGCTTCCGCGCGAGGTGATCGAGCAGACCGCCGCGAAGTATCGCGAGGCGCTGCGCCGGCTCACCGGCCAGGAACTCGCGGGCTGAGGCGGCGCGGACCCGACTCGATGGCCGACGGAGGATCGACGATGAGCACCGCGCTGGTGGGCGTGTTGATGGGGTCGAGCAACGACTGGGAAGTGATGCAGCACGCGGTCGCGGTGTTGCGCGAGTTCCACGTGCCGTTCGAGGCGCGCGTCGTGTCGGCGCACCGGATGCCCGACGAGATGTTCCGCTACGCCGAGCAGGCGCGCGGGCGCGGGCTTCGGGCGATCATCGCGGGAGCGGGCGGCGCCGCGCACCTGCCGGGAATGCTGGCCTCGAAGACGATCGTCCCGGTGCTCGGCGTGCCGGTTCCGTCGAAGTACCTGCGCGGCGAGGACTCGCTGCTGTCGATCGTCCAGATGCCGCGCGGCATCCCGGTGGCCACGTTCGCGATCGGCGAGGCCGGCGCGGCGAACGCCGCGCTGTGCGCGGTGGCGATGCTCGCGGGCACCGACGCCGCGCTCGCCGAGCGGCTCGCGGCCTGGCGCGCGCGCCAGACCGAGTCCGCGCGCGCGATGACGCTGCCGGGCGCGTGATGGACGGCGCCGCGCCGGATTCCCCCGCCATCTCGCGCGCGCCGCGGCGGCACCGACCCCTGCCGCCGCTGCCGCCGGGCAGCTGGCTCGGCCTGCTCGGCGGGGGCCAGCTCGGCCGGATGTTCTGCATGGCCGCGCAGAGCATGGGGTATCGCGTCTGCGTGCTCGATCCCGGCGCCGACAGCCCGGCCGGCTCGGTGGCCGACCGGCACCTGCGGGCCGACTACCTCGACGAGCAGGCCCTGCGCGAGATCGCCGCGACGTGTCGCGCGACGACGACCGAGTTCGAGAACGTTCCGGCGCGCGCGCTCGAGTTCCTCGCGCTGCACGGCATCGTCAGCCCGGCCGCCGAAAGCGTCGCCGTCGCGCAGGACCGCCGTGCCGAGAAGGCGTTCGTCCGCGAGTGCGGCCTGGACACCGCACCCTACGTCGACGTGAACTCTGCCGACGACCTGCGCGCGGCGCCCGCGGAGCTGTTGCCCGGAATCCTGAAGGTCGCGCGGCTCGGCTACGACGGCAAGGGGCAGGCGCGCGTCGCGTCGATCGCCGAGGCGCTCGCGGCGTTCGACGCGTTCGGGGGCGTGCCGTGCGTGCTCGAGAAGCGCCTGCCGCTCGAGCTCGAGGTCTCGGTGGTCGTCGCACGCGGCTTCGACGGCCGCAGCGTCGCGTACCCGGTCGCCGAGAACGTACACCGCGGCGGCATCCTCGCGGTCTCGACCGTGCCCGCGCGGATCTCCCAGGACCTGGCGATGCGCGCGGTCGACGCGACGCGAAGGATCGCCGATGCGATGGACTACGTGGGCGTGCTGTGCGTCGAGTTCTTCGTGCTCGCCGACGGCGGCCTGTGCGTCAACGAGATGGCGCCGCGGCCGCACAACTCGGGCCACTACACGATCGACGCCTGCATCACCAGCCAGTTCGAGCAGCAGGCACGCGTGCTGGCGGGCCTGCCGCTGGGTTCGACGCGCCAGCACCAGGCGGCGGTGATGCTCAACATCCTCGGCGACTGCTGGTTCCGGCCGCTCGGCGACGCCCGGCCCAGCGGGGCCCCGCGCGAGCCCGACTGGACCGTCGTCCTGCGGCACCCGTCCGCGAAGCTGCACCTCTACGGCAAGCGCGAGGCGCGGCCCGGCCGCAAGATGGGGCACGTGACGGTGCTCGCCGATGCGGTCGACGAGGCGGTGCGCGTCGCCGTTCAGATCGAGCGCGAGCTCGGCATCGGCCAGCACGGCGTCCCGGTCGGGTCCTGACCCGGCGCCCGCGGCCCGTGAACACGAATCCGCGCCCGGCCGACGCGCAGGCGATCGACGAGGCCGCGCGTCGGCTCGCCGACGGCGAGCTGGTCGCGTTCCCGACCGAGACCGTCTACGGGCTCGGCGCCGACGCCGCCAACGAGCGCGCGGTGGCCGAGGTCTACCGGCTCAAGGGTCGCCCGCCCGGCCATCCGCTGATCGTGCACGTGCTCGACGCTGCGCAGGCCGCCTGGTGGGCGCACTGGCCGGCGCGCGCGCAACGCCTGGCCGACGCGTTCTGGCCCGGGCCGCTGACGCTGATCCTGACGCGCCGCGACGCAGCGCCTGGCCACGCCTGCGGCGGGCAGCCGTCGATCGGGCTGCGCGCGCCTTCGCATCCGGTGGCGCGCGCGTTGCTCGCCGCGTTCGCCGCGCGCGGCGGCCACGGCGTGGCCGCGCCGTCGGCGAACCGGTTCGGGCGCGTGAGCCCGACGCGCGCCGGGCACGTGATCGACGACCTCGGCGACGAAGCGCCGATGGTGCTCGACGGTGGCCCCTGCGAGGTCGGCGTCGAGTCGACGATCGTCGACCTCACGCGCGAGCGACCGGTGCTGCTGCGGCCCGGCGGCATCGCGACCGCGCAGCTCGAGGCGGTGCTCGGCGAGCGCCTGCTCCCGCGCGACGCCGGCGCACCACGCGCGTCGGGGACGCTGGAGGCGCACTACGCGCCGGCCACGCCGATCGAGCTGGTGAGCCCCGGCCAGATCGAGGCGCGCGTCGCGCAATTGCGCGCGCGCGGCGAGCGCGTCGCGCTGTGGGCGCGCTCCGGTGCCGGCGGCGACGCCGAGGTGAGACTCGAGATGCCGGCCGATCCGGCCGACGCGGCGCGCGCCCTGTACGACGCGCTGCGCGCGCTCGATCGCTCGCATTGCCAGCGCATCCTCGTCGAGCAGGTGCCCGACGACGACGCCTGGCACGCGGTCGCCGATCGCCTGCGCCGCGCGGTCGCCGGCTCGGCGGACCGGCGATAGCTCGCCCGCGCTCAGCGATCCTGGGGCTGCACGAGCAGCAGCGGGCGCCGGCAGCCACGCACCAGTGCCTGCGCCGTCGAGCCGAGCAACGCGGCGCTCGCGCCGGTGCGGCCCAGCGTGCCGACGCAGACCACGTCGGGCGCCTCGCGCTCGATCGCCTCGAGGATCGCGCGCTCGGTGCGATCGTGCTCGAGGAGCTCGACCCGAAGCGTGCGTCCTCCCGCGTCGCCCGGGAGCAGCGCCGCGAGCTCGGCGCGCCGCTCTTCGAGGACCGCGTGGTGCTCGGCCGCGAACGTCGGGTACGACGGCCGCCCGTACTGGCCGTCGCGCATCAGGTTCGGGCTCACCGCGTGCACGACGATCACTTCGCCGCCGGGGGGCGCGATCGCCAGCGCGTAGGCGACCGCCCGGTTTCCGACCGGCGACAGGTCGGTGGCGACGAGGATCCGCCGCACCGCGGGCGCAAGCTGCGAGACCGCGGCGGTGGCGCCGCCCGGAACGACCAGCACGTTGGTCGGTGCGTCGCGCAGCAGGTCGAGCGAGACCGAACCCGCGAACAGCCGCTCGATCGCGCCGCGCTGGTGCGAGCCGACGATGACGAGGTCGGCCTGCTCGCGCTCGGCCAGGTGAGCCAGCCGCGCGGCGGGGTCGCCGCCGTGCGCCGAGACGACGACGTCGATCGGCAGCGCGGGCACGGCCCGGGCGAGTCGGCGCGCGATCTCCTCGCGCAGGTGCTCCTGAGACCGGCCGGGCTCGTCGAGCAGGCCCATCCGCGCGGCTTCGCGCCGGGGGTCGTCGACGTAGGCGGCCATCGGCTTGCAGGCGCCGAGCTCGGCGAGGCGCTCGGCGAACAGCACGGCCGCGTCGGCCTGCGGCGTGAAGTCGTAGGCAATCAGCATCCGCAGCGGGCGCTCGCCGCGCAGCCAGGCGACGAGCGGTGCCGGGTCGCGCAGCACCAGCATCGGCGACTCGGCGCCGCGCAGCGTACGTTCGCAGGTCTTGCCGAGCCGCACGCCCGCGCCGTCGCGGCGTCCGATCGCCGGCAGCACGAGCAGCGCGTTGCCGAGGCGCTTCGCCTCGGCCAGCAGCGCTTCGTCGGGCCAGCCGGCGGGAAGCTCGACGGTCACCTTCGCGCCGAGCGCGCGCAGGCGCTCGGCCGCCTGCGCGAGCTTCTCGCGCGCCGACTGGTCCAGCGCTTCGAGCACCGCTGCCGGCCCGATCGCCATGCTGCGCGTGTCGAGCACGTGGACCAGCGTGAGATCGCCGCCACTTCGTTGCGCTAGCAACGCGCCGAGCACGCCGGCAGCCTCGGATCGCTCGCTGAAATCGGTGCCGCAAAGAACCCGCATCGCGCCGTCCCCTTCTTCGTCGTTCGGGCAATTCTAGGCCGGCCGTCGCCGCGCCGACCGCGATTGGGTCAAGGTCGCGGCAGATCCGCCGCGAGGCCGAGCCGGCGCAGGAAGTCCACGCTCGCCGAGATCACTTCGTCGGGACGGTCGAGGTGCGGGCTGTGGCGGCAACCAGGCAGCTTCAGCAGGCGGGTGCCGGGGCGCAACTCGGCGATCCGCTCGATCTGGCGCATCGTCCCGTACTGATCGTCCTCGCCCTGAACGGCGAGGATCGGACAGCGCGATGCCGAGACCTCGGCCTCGATGTTCCACGACGCGAATGCGTCGGAGAGCCAGACATCGCTCCAGCGGCGGAACATCGCGTCGACGTCGCCGTGATGGCGGGCCAGGCGCTCGCGCAATCCGGCGTCGCGGAAGTCGCGCGTGACGGCCGCGATCGACTCGACGCAGACCGGCTCGACGAAGAGGTGCGGCGCCAGCGCGACCACGGCGCGCGCCACTTCCGGAAAGCGGCCGGCGTGGATCAACGCGATCGACGCACCGTCGCTGTGGCCGAAGAGCACCGGCTGGTCGACTCCGAATGCGCCGAGCACGGAGGGCAGCGTGCCGACGGCCTCGTCGTGCATGAAGCGCGGCGAGAACGGGCCCGCGGGCGGGTCGGAGGCGCCATGGCCGGGGCGCGAATAGACGAGCCCCGGCATTGCGGCTTCGGCGCAGAGCCGGTCGGGAAAGCCGCGCCACATGCTCACGCTGCCGAGCCCTTCGTGCAGGAACACCAGCGCCGGCTCGCCAGCGGCGATCGTGCCGATCGTCCGGCACTCGATCCGCCGACCGTCGACGGTCGCGAGCCCGCGTTCGGTCGCGGAGCGTTTCATGAGTTATATTGCAGTTCGTCGTCCAACATGGCCTTATCTTGCATGGCATCGGCGCCGCTGGGCAAATCACAGGACGAGGCCGGTTTCCTGGCCGCGCTCGGGCGGCGCGTGCGCGAGCGCCGCGAGGAAGCCGCGCTCACGCGCAGGCGCCTGTCGGAGCTCTCGGGCCTGTCCGAGCGCTACCTCGCGCAGCTCGAATCCGGTGACGGCAACATCTCGATCCTGCTGATCCGGCGCGTCGCCGAGGCGCTGCACTGCTCGCTCGAGCAGCTGCTCAGCGACCAGGCCGTCGACCCCGAGATCGCGACGGCGCTCGAGGTGTTGCGCACGCTCGAGCCCGGGCAGCGGCACCAGGCGGTCGCGACGCTGCAGCAGCGTTTCGGCGAGATGAGCCGCGAGCGCGCGCGGCGCATCGCGCTGGTCGGCCTGCGCGGTGCCGGAAAGTCGACGCTCGGCGCGAAGCTCGCCGCGCGGCTCAAGGTGCCGTTCTTCGAGCTCGACCAGCAGATCGAGCGCGAGCTCGGCGCCGGCCTCGAGAGCATCTTCTCGATGTACGGGCAGGACACCTATCGCGAGGCCGAGCGCCGCGTGCTCGATCGCCTCACGCGGACCCATCGCCGCTGCGTCATCGCCACCGGCGGATCGCTGGTGCTCGAGCCGCGCACCTACGAGCTGCTGCGCGAGCGCTGCCTGACGATCTGGCTGAAGGCCTCGCCCGAGGAGCACATGGACCGGGTGATCGCGCAGGGCGACCTGCGGCCGATCCGGGGACGCGACCACGCGATGGCCGAGCTGCGCACGATCCTGAAGCAGCGCGACCGGCTCTACGCGCTGGCCGATGCGGCGGTCGACACCACCGGCACCGGCGAGGCCGAAAGCCTGAAGCGCCTGGTCCAGGTGATCGCGGCCGCCAGCCCGCTGGCCGGGTCTTCGGCGCGCGAGGCGCCCGCCGCCCAGGACTGACGTTCAGGCCTCGACCGCGGCCGCGCGCGCCTGTTCGAGCCAGCCGCGCATCCACGCGACCGCCGCTTCCTCGGGCAATTCGCTTCCAGCGGAGTCGATCGTCGCGCGCTCGCCGATGCGGCGCGCGCCGAGTTCGGCCAGCAGCTGGTCGAAGCGCAGGCCGCCGTGGGCGAACGTGTCGGCGAACGTGCTGTCGCCGAGCGCGATCACGCCGTAGCGCACCGCCGACAGGTCGGGGCGCCGCGCCTGCAGCGCCTCGAACAGCTCGCGCGCGTTGTCGGGGACGTCGCCGTGGCCGTAGGTCGACGTGCAGACGAGGAAGACCGCGTCGCGCCGGAAGACCTCCGGACCGAGGTCGTCCATCGGCGTGACGGTGATCAGCGTGTCTTCGTCGCCGAAACCGAGCTCGAGCTCCTGCGCCACCAGTTGCGCGTTGCCGGTCATCGTGCCGACCAGGATCTCCACGTGCATGCCGATCGCCTCGTCCGTTCTTGATGCAGGATAATGCCGCGCAATGTCGGGTTGGGGCAGTTTATTGCATTGCGAGGGCGCCTCGGCTAACGTCCCTGCTCGCCGCGAGTGCTTGCGGCGCCGGGGTGCCGCGCACGCGCCCGCCGCGCGCGCATCCGCGCGATAATCCGCACCACCACCGAGGACCCAGGAGAACTGCCGTGGCCCAGCTGTCGAGTGCCGACCATTCGGTGAGCCCGCCGCGGGTGTCGATCCCGCGCCGCTACAACGCGGCGCACGATCTCATCGAGCGCAACCTCAGGGCCGGGCGCGGCGAGCGCCTGGCGTTCATCGACGACCGGGGGGCCTACACCTACGCCGAGCTGGCGCGGCGCGTCAACCGATTCGCGTCGTCGCTCGCGGGGCTGGGCCTGCGCCCGGAAGATCGCGCGATGGTCTGCATGCTCGACACGATCGACTGGCCGGTGGCGTTCCTCGGCGCGATCAAGGCCGGCGTCGTGCCGGTCGCGGTCAACACGCTGCTCAAGCCGCAGGACTACGAGTACATGCTGCGCGACTCGCGCGCGCGGGTGCTGTTCGTCTCCCAGGCGCTGCTGCCTTCGTTCGAGGGCCTGGCCGGCAAGGTGCCGACGCTCGTCCACACGGTCGTCTCGGCCGCGCCTGGCGCGGCGCGACCCGGCCACGCAGGCGACTTCGACGCACTGCTGGCCGGCGGCAGCGACGACTTCGAGCCGGCCGACACGGTCGCCGACGAGCCGTGCTTCTGGCTGTACTCGTCGGGATCGACCGGCGCCCCGAAGGGCACCGTGCACGTCCACTCGAGCCTGATCCAGACCGCGGAGCTGTTCGCGCGCCCGGTGATCGGGATCCGCGAGTCGGACATCGTGTTCAGCGCGGCGAAGCTGTTCTTCGCCTACGGGCTGGGCAACGGCCTGACGTTCCCGATGTCGGTGGGCGCGACCGCGGTGCTGATGGCCGAGCGGCCGACGCCCGAGGCGGTGTTCCTGCGGCTCACCGGGGAGGCGCCGCAGGCGCTGGCCGGGTTGCGCGCGCGGCCCACCGTCCACTACGGAGTGCCCACGCTGTTCGCGAGCATGCTCGCGAGCCCGTCGTTCCCGGCCCGCGAGCGACTCGGCCTGCGCGTCGCGACATCGGCGGGCGAAGCACTGCCGGCGCGCGTCGGCACGACGTTCACCGAGCGCACCGGCGTCGAGATCCTCGACGGCATCGGATCGACCGAGATGCTTCACGTGTTCCTGTCGAACCGCGCCGGCGAGGTGCGCTACGGCACGACCGGCAAGCCGGTGCCCGGCTATGCGCTGAAGCTGCTCGGCGACGACGGCCAGGAAGTCGACGACGGCGAGGTCGGCGACCTCTACATCGGCGGGCCGTCGGCGGCGGCGATGTACTGGAACCAGCGCGAGAAGACGCGACAGACGTTCCAGGGCGAGTGGACCCGCAGCGGCGACAAGTACGTGCGCGACGCGGACGGCTACTACACCTACGCCGGGCGCTCCGACGACATGCTGAAGGTCAGCGGCCAGTACGTCTCGCCGTTCGAGGTCGAGTCGGCGATCGCCTCGCATCCCGAGGTGCTCGAGGCGGCCGTGGTCGGCGCCCCCGACGACGACCGCCTGATCAAGCCGAAGGCCTACGTGGTGCTGAAGGAGCCGGCGAAGGCGTCGCCGGCCCTGGCCGAGGAGCTGCGCTCGTACGTGAAGGACCGGCTCGCGCCGTTCAAGTATCCGCGCTGGGTCGAGTTCGTCGACGAATTGCCGAAGACGGCCACGGGCAAGATCCAGCGCTTCAAGCTGCGCGCCTGACGCGCCGCGGATCGGGCGACCCATGCGAACCGACCCGCGCTTTCCGGGCCTGCGCATCGTCGACCATCCGCTGGTGCAGCACAAGCTGACGCACATGCGCGACCGCGGCGCGTCGACGCGGACCTTCCGCGAGCTGCTGCGCGAGATCGCGATGCTGATGGGCTACGAGGTCACGCGCGACCTGCCGCTGGCGACACGCTCGATCCAGACCCCGCTGGCGTCGATGGACGCGCCGGTGATCGCCGGCAAGAAGGTCGCGATCGTTCCGGTGCTTCGCGCCGGCCTCGGCATGGCCGACGGGCTGCTCGAGCTGGTTCCGTCGGCGCGCGTGGGGCACATCGGGCTTTACCGCGGCGAGGGCCACCGGCCCGTCGAGTACTACGCGAGGCTTCCCGAGGTCGAGGGCCGCCTGTTCATCGTCTGCGATCCGATGCTGGCGACCGGCCGGTCGGCCGCGCATGCGGTGCGATTGCTTCTCGAGCGGGGCGTCGCGCCCTCGTCGATCCGCTTCCTGGCGCTGGTGGCGGCACCCGAAGGGATGGCGGTCTTCCAGCAGGCCCACCCCGGCGTGCCGGTGTACGTCGCGGCGCTCGACAGCCACCTGGACGAGCGCGACTACATCGTGCCCGGCCTGGGCGACGCGGGCGACCGGATCTTCGGCACCCGGAACTGATTTCCCCCTGGAGAACGAGGATGCGCGTGTTCGAAAGCCTGACCGAGCTGAAGCCGCTGGTGGGACAGGAGATCGCCGTCAGCGACTGGGTCGAGATGACCCAGCAGCGCATCGACCAGTTCGCCGAGGCGACCGGCGACCACCAGTGGATCCACGTCGATCCGCAGCGCGCCGCCGCCGGCCCGTTCGGCGCGACGATCGCCCACGGGTTCCTGACGCTGTCGATGCTCCCGATGTTCGCGGAGAGCGCGATCGAGTTCCGCAACGTGCGGATGAGCGTCAACTACGGACTGAATCGCGTGCGCTTCACGTCGCCGGTGCCGGTGGGCAGCGAACTGCGCGCCCGCTTCAGGCTGGTCGCGGTCGACGACATCGCGGACGACGGCGTGCAGGTGACGACCGAGGTCACGATCGAGCGCAAGGGCAGCGACCGGCCCGTCTGCGTCGCCGAGTCCATCGCGCGCCGCTACGCGTAGGGCCCCGACGGGGGCGCCTGGCTGCGCCCGGCCCGCGCCTCGGGGCCGAGCCGCAGGGGCGGCGTTTGGGCCGGCCGGCGTCGGCGCCGGGTGGCCGTGGGGGTCAGCCCGCGAAGGCGCTGTCCTACGGAAACGCTTGGTCGCTCACGCGGAGCCCGGACCGTCGGCCCCAACTCGGTCGCTTCGCTCCCTCAGACAGGGGCCGACTCGCGCTTCGCGCGTCCGGTCTCCGCTTCGCTCCCGCGCCAGCGCCTACGCGGGCTGATCCCCACGGCCACCCGGCGCCGACGCCGGCCGGCCCAAACGCCGCCCCTGCGGCTCGGCCCCAAGGCGCGGGCCGGGCGCAGCCAGGCGCCCCCGTCGGGGCCCTACACGTAGCGGCGTGATGCAGCGTGGCGGCCGGTCGGGCGGCCAGCCTGAAACCGGGAAAATCTGGCGCAAATGAGGTAATGACGCCTCTAGGTACCGCATTCCAGACGATCCAGCGCGCGGGATCATGGCGGCACGCGGAGTTTTGTAGAAATGCCGTTACGCCGTATTGACACAGCCAGATCGCCAGCCTACGATGGCGAACATTACAGATGTCGTAACAGCGTTTTTGCATAAATGCGCCTAGGTGAGCTTGCAGAGGTACAGATGGGCTTCCCCTTCCGGTCGCGCCTCGAGCACGACCCGGAGGGCGATGTCGCGGTCGTGCAGATGAAGGACATCGACGACGCCAACCTGCTGCATGCCGAGGAGACCGTCCGAGTAACCCTACCCAAGGGGAAGACCCACCACCTGCTGCGCGCGGGCGATCTGCTGTTCCGCTCGCGCGGCCGCAGCAATGGCGCGGCCCTGGTGCTGGAAGGCGTCGGGCCAGCGGTACTGTCGGCGCCGATGCTGCTGATCCGGCCCCACGGCGTGCTGCCCGCCTATCTCTGCTGGCACCTCAACGCGCCGGCCACTCAGGCCCAGCTGGCGGCGCTGGCCGAAGGCACGTCGGTGCGGATGATCAGCGCCGAAGCCCTGAAGGCGCTGGACGTGCCGCTGCCCTCGCTGGCCAGGCAGCAGCAGATCGTGCAGGCCGCGGCGCTCGCCGAACAAGAACAAGCGCTGCTGGCCCGGATCGCCACGCTGCGCCAGCGTCTGACCGCCCACATCCTGATGAAGTTCGCCCACGAGGCCACCCCATGACCGACCAACTCACCCAACAAGACGTCAACAACACCGCCTGGGCCGCCTGCGACACGTTCCGGGGCGTCGTCGATCCGGCGCAGTACAAGGACTACATCCTGGTGATGCTGTTCCTCAAGTACATCAGCGATCTGTGGGCCGACCACTACGCCGAGTACAAGAAGGAGTACGGCGACAACGAGGAGCGCATCCGCCGCAAGCTGGAGCGCGAGCGCTTCATCCTGCCCTACGTCGAGTTCAAGGACGAAAAGACCGGCAAGGTCACCGACCGTTTCCTTGCCGACTTCCACTCTCTCTACGAGCGGCGCAAGGCCGCCAACCTCGGCGAGCTGATCAACATCGTGCTCGACCACATCGAGGAAGCCAACAAGGCGAAGCTCGAAGGCGTGTTCCGCAATATCGACTTCAACTCCGAAGCCAACCTCGGCAAGACCAAGGACCGAAACCGCCGATTGGAAAACCTGCTGGGCGATTTCGCCAGGCTGGATCTTCGCCCGTCGCGTGTCTCCGAGGACGTGATCGGCAACACCTACATCTACCTGATCGAGCGCTTCGCCTCCGACGCCGGCAAGAAGGCCGGCGAGTTCTACACGCCCAAGCAGGTGTCGAAGCTGCTGGCGCAACTGGCCGCGCCCCAGCCCGGCGACCGCATCTGCGACCCCACCTGCGGCTCCGGCGGCCTGCTGATCGAGGCCGCGGCGCTGGTGGAGGCGCAAGGCAGTCGCGACTTTGCGCTGTTCGGCCAGGAGGTCAACGGCAGCACCTGGGCGCTGGCGCGCATGAACATGTTCCTCCACAGCAAGGACGCCGCCCGCATCGAATGGGGCGACACCCTCAACAGCCCGGCGTTGGTGGAGGCCGACCGCCTGATGCGCTTCAACGTGGTGGTCGCCAACCCGCCCTTCAGCCTCGACAAATGGGGCAGCACCGAGATCGAGGCCGACCGCTACAGCCGCTTCTGGCGCGGCCTGCCGCCCAAGTCCAAGGGCGACTACGCCTTCATCACCCACATGATCGAAACCGCACTGCCGCAAGAAGGCCGCGTGGCCGTGGTGGTGCCCCACGGCGTGCTGTTCCGGGGCGGCGCCGAGGGCCGCATCCGCCGGGCCCTGATCGAAGAGAACCTCCTCGATGCCGTGATCGGGCTGCCGGGCAACCTCTTCCCCACCACCTCGATCCCGGTCGCCATCCTGGTGTTCGATCGTGCCCGTGAAAAGGGCGGCGCCCGCGAAGACTGCCAGGACGTCCTGTTCGTCGACGCCAGCCGCGACTACCAGAGCGGCAAGAACCAGAACGCCCTGCTCGACGAGCACATGGCGAAGGTGCTCGCCACCTTCCGCGCCCGCCAGCCGGTGGACAAGTACGCCCACGTGGCAAGCCTGCAGGAGATCGCCGACAACGACTACAACCTCAACATCCCGCGCTACGTGGACACCTTCGAGGAAGAGGAGGAGATCGACGTTGCCGCCGTCGAGCAGGAGATCGAGCGCCTGGAGGGCGAACTGGCTGAGGTGCGCGCGCGGATGAAGCAGTACCTGAAGGAACTGGGCGTATGAACGGCGGCGAGCTGATCCTCTACACGGCCGAGGATGGCAGCGCCGTCATCCAGATGCGCGCCGAGGGCGGCACGGTCTGGCTCACGCAGGCGCAGATCGCCGCCCTGTTCGACACCTCCAAGCAGAACGTCAGTCTGCACATCAAGAACATACTGTCCGAGGGCGAGCTGGCCGAGGCGGCAACTGTCAAAGAATCCTTGACAGTTCAAACCGAGGGCAAGCGCCGGGTGCGTCGAACCAACTTGCTCTACAGCCTGGACATGATCCTGGCCGTCGGTTACCGGGTGCGCTCCCTGCGCGGCACCCAGTTCCGCCAGTGGGCGACCACCCACCTGCGCGAATACCTGGTCAAGGGCTTCGTGCTGGACGACGCCCGGCTGAAGGAACCCGGCGGGTGGGACTACTTCGACGAGCTCCTGGCGCGCATCCGCGACATCCGCGCCTCGGAGAAGCGCTTCTACCAGAAGATCCGCGATATCTACGCCACCGCCGTGGATTACGACAGCAAGTCCGAGGCCGCCCAGCTGTTCTTCAAGAAGGTACAAAACAAGATGCTCTGGGCCGTCACCGGCCACACCGCACCCGAGCTCATCGTCGGCCGCGCCGACCCCGCCCTCCCCAACATGGGCCTGACCACCTGGGCCGGCGGCCGGGTGCGCAAGCAGGACGTCACCATCGCCAAGAACTACCTGAGCCAGGACGAGATCGAGGCGTTGGACCGCATCGTCGTCATGTACCTCGACTACGCCGAAGACCAGGCCCAGCGTCGCCGCACCCTGACCATGCGCGACTGGGAAGACAAGCTCGACGCCTTCCTGCACTTCAACGAACGCGAGGTGCTGACCCACGCCGGCAAGCTGCGCGCCGACGTGGTCGAGAAGCTGGCGCTGGAACGCTACGACAGTTTCGACGCTGCCCGACGCGAGGCGGCGCGGCTGGCAGCGGATGCCGAAAACCTGGCGGCACTTGAAAAGGCCGAGCGAGCTGTTGAAGGCAAGGGTCGGGGAAAGAAGAAATGACACTTCGACCCGACGCATCAACTTGCACGATTGGCGACGTCTGTGATTTCGAGAGCGGTAACGGGTTCAGGCCACAGGACTGGAAAACGAAAGGCCTACCCATCATCCGCATTCAGAATCTCAACGGTTCTGACTCATTCAACTATTTCGATGGCGAGCCTGATCCCGCCTGGATTGTTGAACCGAATGATCTTCTGTTCGCGTGGGCCGGTGTAAAGGGCGTTTCCTTCGGGCCAACCATATGGAATGGACCCAAGGGCGTTCTGAATCAACACATCTACCGAATCCGCCCGAAGAAAGGAATCAATAAGCGGTGGCTCTATTACGCTCTCCTGAAAGTCACCGCCGAGATCGAGAGTAAAGCTCACGGGTTCAAGACGAGCTTGGTCCATGTCCGCAAGGCTGACATCACCGGTGCACGGATCTCACTGCCGGGCGAGCATGAACAAGAAGCAGTGGCCACAGTCCTTGGACGCTGGGACACCGCCATCCAGACAACCGAGCAACTGATCGCAGCGAAGGAGCGGCGTCGAGCCGCGCTCATTCAACGACTCTATGCACTTAGTGACCGTCGAGGCGAGCCACAGCACTTTAGCAAACTGCTCACCGAATCAATGGTCGCCGGCAACTGTGGCCGCCACGCGAAGAAAATCACCGTAAAGCTCTATGGCAAAGGCTTGCTCGCCAAAGAGGAGAAGCGGCAAGGCAGCGAACAGACCCAATATTTCATACGTCGTGCAGGGCAACTTATCTACAGCAAGCTCGATTTCCTCAACGGCGCATTCGGAATCGTCCCACCGGAACTCGATGGGTTTGAATCCACTCTCGATCTCCCTGCGTTCGACATTGCGCCAAACGTCAATCCCGTCTGGCTGCTGGGCTATCTGACCCGTCCGACCTACTACACACGGCAAGTGGGCTTGGCCCGGGGCCAGCGAAAAGCCCGGCGCGTCCACCCATCCGACCTGCTGGCGTCGATCCTTCGAGTCCCTCCGCGCGACCACCAGGATCGAATTGCAGAGATATTGACCTCCTCGCAAGGTGACATCGACATCTCGAAACGCCTGCTCGAATCCCTGAAGACCCAGAAGCGCGGCCTGATGCAGAAGCTGCTCACAGAGCAGCGGCGTGTGCCCGTCTCTGCGCCTCAGTCACAGCATGGCAGTCGTTGAGGAGAGAGACCGATGCCTATCGTTTTCGAACAAGCTGCACAATGGGTCCGCGCAGACTTTCATCTGCACACCCGCGCAGACCGCGAGTTCAAGTTCTCGGGCGATGACAACTTCTACAACAGCGACTATCTGGATGCGTTGGAGAAAGCGGGCATCCGACTGGGCGTGATCACCAATCACAACAAGTTCGACTTTGATGAGTTCAAGGCGCTACGCAAGACGGCCCAGAAGAAGGGAATTGCGCTGCTTCCAGGTGTAGAGCTCTCAGTCAACGATGGAGCCAACGGCATTCACACGTTGGTTGTTTTCTCCGACGAATGGTTGGCGGATAGTCACGACCATATCAACCCCTTCTTGGGCGTTGCATTCGAAGGGAAAGTCCCCGCCCAGTATGAGCAGGAAAACGGACGCTCTTCTCTGTCACTGCTGGAAACCATCAAGAAGCTAGAGAGTTACCACCGCGACTTTTTCCTTGTCTTTGCCCATGTCGAAGCGCCGAGTGGGCTTTGGGCTGAGCTGGATGGGGGACGCCTCTCTGAATTGGCTCAAAACGAATTCTTCCGCCGCCGCACGCTTGGCTTCCAGAAGGTGCGCACTTACAACAAGCTGCAAGAGAGAAACAAACCCTGTCGAACTAAAGTTCAGCAGCATCTTGGCGACTGGTATCCCGCTGAACTTGAAGGGTGCGACGCCAAAGGCATAGACGACATCGGTCACGGTAAAGCCTGTTATCTCAAATTGGGTGAGCTGTCCTTTGAGGCGGCAAAGTTTGCCTTGAGCGATCCCGCTGCGCGGGTCGCCACGGAGCCGCCCAAGCATCAGGCGTCGCATATCTGCAGTATTCACTTCGACGGCGGCATCCTCGACGGGAAGACGCTGCATTTCTCTCCCGAATTGAACACGCTGATCGGCATCCGCGGCAGCGGCAAATCATCCATCCTGGAGGCCGTGCGCTACGCCCTCGACATTCCTCGAGGCGAGAAGGCGCAGGACACCAAGTACAAGGATGAACTGATCCGCCACACCCTTGGCAGCGGCGGCAAAGTGACGCTGAAAGCCTGCGATATGTACGGGCAAGAATTCACCATCTCCCGCATCTTCCGCGAATCACCGAACGTCTACTTGGACGGCAAATTGCAGCCCGGCGTGTCGATCCGGGAAACCGTGCTGCGTCGGCCGATCTACTTCGGTCAGAAAGACCTTTCCAGCACAGGAGAAGGCTTCGAGACCGATCTGGTGGAAAAGCTGGTGGGCGCAAAGCTCCGTGTGCTGCGGGACGAAATCAAAATCCAACGCGAGCATGTGCGCGATGCTGCTCGGCGCTGGCTCAAGCTCAGCAATACCGCCGAGCTCAAGCGAGATTCTGAGGCCCAGCTCACCGATGCAAATTTCCGACTGAAGAAATTTGAAGAATATGGGGTTGCCGACAAGCTGCAGAAGCGCCTTGGCTTTCAGCAGGACGCAGCTGAACTGGTACGCATGAAGGAGCGGGCCGAGAACTTCGTCCTCGCCCTAGAGCAGTTGATCGCCGAGCACGAGGACGAGTTGCGTAACGCCACTAGCTACGTGTCCAAGCAGAACCCCGACTTCTTCACGGCCTACTACGCTGAGTTTTCCAAACTCGTTGCCAAGCTCGATCAGCTCAAGAGAATCGAGCAAGAGGCCCGTGCCACTACCGCCCGGCTCCAAGCCAAACAAGGCGAGTTCGACGGTGCGCGCTTGAGCCTTCAGGAAGAGTTCGCCCAGGTCGAGCGACAACTAGCTCAGGAACTCAAACAGACTGGCATGACGGCGATCCAGCCAGATGACTTCCTGGCCCAGCAGCAGCGCAAAACCAAGGCGGAGCAAATGCTGGAGGGCCTCGCCAAGCAGGAAAGCCAGCAAAGCAGCATTCGTGACGCGTTGTTTGCCGAGATCGACAAGCTCAACGAGCTTTGGCTGCTCGAGTTCAACACCATCAAGGCCGAGCTGGACCGCGTGAACGCAGGCCACACCGCCTTGCAGATCGAAGCTGATTTCAAGGGTGACAAGGAATCGGCCATCAGCTTCATGCAGCAGATCTTCAAGGGTAGCAACATCCGCGAGACCACCCTGCGCGCGGTGATGGAGGATTACGCTGATTTCGGCGGCCTGTTGCGTGCCCTGCCGGGTGCCCTGGCCAAAGCGGGCAGCACCCCAGAGGTCTTCGAAAAGACCTTCATGCAGAACCTGATGGAGGTTGTCACCTGGCAGGTGCCCAACCGCTTCGTCATCCGCTATCGCGGCAAGGAGCTGAAGCACCACTCGCTCGGGCAGCGCGCTTCCGCCCTGCTGCTTTACGTGCTCAGCCAGCGCCAGAACGACGTGATCATCATCGACCAGCCGGAAGACGATCTCGACAACCAGACCATCTACGACGACGTGATCAAGTTGCTGCGTGAGATGAAGCCTCACGCCCAATTCATCTTCGCCACCCACAATGCCAATTTCCCCGTGCTGGGCGACGCGGAGCAAGTGCACGCCTGTCGCTACCAGGACGAGAAAGTCGCCGTGCAAAGCGGCAGTATCGACGCCCGCCCGGTGCAGGACGCAATCATCAGAATCATGGAAGGAGGCCAGGAGGCCTTCAACCGACGCAAAGAGGTTTACAACCTATGGAAACCACAGAGCTGATCGACCTCCTCGGCCGGGGAGAAGGCAGTAGCCATCAGCTCAGTGAGTGCTTAAGCGGCCTGCTGAATGCCAAACTCAGTGGCTATGACTGGCATCATCGAGGGAGCTGACATGGACAGCTTCCGCTTCGACGAAAAGTACCTTTCCCAGATCCCGGCCCTGCAGGTGCTGGTCAACTTGGGCTACCGGTACCTGACGCCTGCCGAAGCGCTGGCCGCGCGCGGCGGTAAGGCCGGCAACGTGCTGCTGGAAGAGATCCTGCGCGAGCAGTTGAAGAAGCTGAACCGCATCCAGCACAAAGGCGGCAGCTATCTCTTCAGCGAGGAGAACATCCAGAGTGCCATCCAGCGGCTGAAGAACGTCAAGTACGACGGCCTGCTCAAGACCAACGAGACGGTGTACGACCTGCTCACGCTAGGCGTAGCGCTGGAGCAATCCATCGAGGGCGATCTGAAGAGCTTCACGCTCAACTATGTGGACTGGCGCAACCCGGCCAACAACGTCTGGCACGTGGCCGCCGAGTTCGCGGTGGAGCGCACACGCAGCGTCGAAACCTGCCGGCCCGACATCGTGTTGTTCGTCAACGGCATCCCCTTCGCGGTAATCGAGTGCAAGTCGCCCAAGGTCGAGGTGGCCCAGGCGATCTCGCAGACGATCCGGAACCAGCGTGACGAGTACATCCCGCGCCTGTTCACCTACGTGCAGACCGTGCTGGCGGTGAACAAGAACGAGGCCCGCTACGCCACCACCGGCACGCCGGCCAAGTTCTGGTCGAAGTGGAAGGAGGACGTGGCTGACGCCGAGCTTGCGCCTCTGCTGGAGCGCCCCCTGCCGGAATCGGTGAAGGCCTCATTGTTCGATCTGGCCTTTGTCGAGCTTGGTGTGCGCGAGGAGATCGCGCCCTATGTGGTGGGCCGACAGGTGACCGAGCAGGACCGGGCGATCTATGCCCTGTGCCGCCCGGAGCGCCTGCTGGAGATGGCCTGGGCGTTCACGGTGTTCGACGGCGGAGTGCGCAAGATCGCGCGTTACCAGCAGGTGTTCGCCATCCAGGAGGTATTGCGGCGGGTCAGGCAGACGGACGACAGCGGCAAGCGCCGGGGCGGTATCGTCTGGCACACCCAGGGATCGGGCAAGTCGCTGACCATGGTGATGTTAGCCCGCGCTCTGGCGCTGGAGCCGGCTATCCGCAACCCGCGCATCGTGCTGGTGACGGACCGGGTGGATCTGGACAAACAGCTCGGCAACACCTTCGCCGCCTGCGGTCTGTCGCCCGATCGCGCCGAGAGCGGCCGCCACCTGGTGGAGCTGATGTCCGACGGAAAGGCACACATCGTCACCACCCTGGTGCACAAGTTCGACAAGGCGCTGGCCTACAAGAAGTTCAGCGATGCCTCGCCCGACATCTTCGTGCTGGTGGACGAGACCCAGCGCACCCAGCTGGGCGGCTACTCGGCGCGTATGCGCCAGATGTTTCCCAATGCCTGCTACATCGGCTTTACCGGCACGCCGCTGCTCACTCGCGAGAAGAGCGACGTCGCCAGGTTCGGCGGCGTGATCCACACCTACGCCATCGACCAGGCGGTAGCCGATGGCGCCATCGTGCCGCTGCTCTACGAAGGCCGCATGGTGGAGCTGGAACAGAACCAGGCCGCCATCGACATCTGGTTCGAACGCCACACCCAGGGGCTGACCGACCAGCAGAAGGCGGACCTGAAGAAGAAGTACGCCCGCGCAGAGATGCTGAACAAGGCCGAGCAGGTGATCTACATGCGCGCCTTCGACATCAGCGAGCATTACCGCCAGAACTGGCAGGGCACCCGATTCAAGGCACAGCTGGTGGCGCCCAACAAGGCCGCGGCGCTTCGCTACAAGGCGTTTCTGGACGAGTTGGGCGCCGTGACCAGCGAGGTGATCATCTCCCCGCCCGACGAGCGAGAGGGCTTCGACGAGATTGACGCGGAGGAATCCGCCGATGCGGTGGTGGCCTTCTGGCAGCGCATGATGAAGCGCTACGGTTCGGAGGAGGACTACGTCAAGCAGATCGTCAACGCCTTCAAGTTCGGCGACGAGCCCGAAATCCTGATCGTGGTGGACAAGCTGCTCACCGGCTTCGACGCGCCGCGCAACACGGTGCTCTATCTGGCCCGGCGCCTGAAGGATCACGCTCTGCTGCAGGCTATCGCCCGGGTCAACCGACTGTACGAGGATGACACCGGCAGCCGCACCAAGGATTTCGGCTACGTCATCGACTATGTAGGCGTGCTCGGCGAACTGGACCAGGCGCTTACCACCTACAGCGCGCTGGAGGGCTTCGAGGAGGCGGACCTGAAGGGCGCATTGGCCTCGATCCACGTGGAGACCCAGGCACTGCCGCAGCGTCATGCTGAACTGTGGGACGTCTTCAAGACAGTGAAGAACCGCCAGGATGAGGAAGGTTTCGAACTGCTGCTGGCCGATGAAAGGCTGCGCGCCGGCTTCTACGAACGGCTGTCGGCCTACGCCAAGACGCTGGCCATTGCGCTGTCCAGCGAACGCTTCATCACCGACACGCCCGAGCAGAAGCTGCGCGCCTACAAGGGCGACTTGAAACGCTTCGTCAATCTCAAGGCTGCGGTGAAGCTGCGTTATGCCGAGTCGGTCGATTACCGCGATTTCGAGCCGCGCATCCAGAAACTGCTGGACACGCACATCTCGGCCTCCGAGGTGGTGCAGCTCAATGCGCCGGTGAATATCTTCGACGAGGCTGCGTTCCGGAAGGTGGTCGAGGAGCAAGGCGCCGGCAGTGAAAAGAATCTGGGTGCCAAGGCCGACATGATCGCTCACGCCACCAGGCGCGCCATCCATGAGCGGCTGGAACAGGATCCGGCGTTCTACGAGAAGTTCTCCAGGCTGATCCAGCAGGCCATCGACGACTACCGCGCGAAGCGTCTGTCCGATCTGGAATACCTGCAGCGTGTCACCGAGATCAGGGACGCCGTAGTGTCGCGCAAGGGCGATGACCTGCCACCGGCACTGAACGGCGACGCCGACGCGGCCGCCGTCTATGGCCTGCTGCGCCCATTCGTGGCGAACCACCTGAGTGACGCCGCGCAAGCCCGCACTGCCGCCGCCGAGGCAGCCGTCGCGGTGTGGAACATCTTCCGGCGTAACCGCAAGGTGGGCTACTGGGACGACCTCGACGCCCAGCGCCGCACCATGAACGAGATCGACGACTACCTCTACGACGAGGTGAAGGCCGCACGGGGTATCGCGCTATCGACCGACGAGATGGACGAGATCATCGAGAAGACCATGCAGCTCGCTCGCCACCGGATGGAAGGGTGAAGCCCGTGGTTGGCACCCTGACCTACGGCCGAGACACGATCCGCTACCAGGTACGCTTTCTGGCATCGCGACAGACGCTGACTATCGAGGTGCACCCCGACAGTCGCGTGTTGGTGCGCGCACCGCTGGGCTGCCCGGAGACCTTGATCGCAGAGAGGGTGCAGAAGCGCGCCGGGTGGATCAGTCGGCAACTGGCCGAATTCGAGCGCTATCGCCCCCGCACCCCTGCGCGGCAGTACGTGAGCGGCGAATCGCATCTGTACCTGGGCCGGCAATACCGGCTGAAGCTGCGGCAAGGCGAGTCGGCAAGCGTGAGACTCGCGCGCGGCCAGCTGCTCCTGAGCCTGCCCGGCGACCCCGAACCGGACCGTGTCAAAGCGCTGCTGCATCGCTGGTATCGCGACCGCGCGCGAGCTGTGTTCAGCGACGTGCTGGGCGCCAGCCTACTTCACTTCAAGCACGTCGAGCATCCGCGTCTGATCGTGCGGGCCATGCAATCCCGTTGGGGCAGTCTGTCGCGTGCCGGCACCATGACCTTGAACGTCAACCTGGTGCGCGCTCCCCGTCCCTGCATCGAGTACGTGGTGATCCACGAACTTTGCCACACCAGGCACCGCAATCACGATGCACGGTTCTTCAAGCTGCTGGGGCAGGTGATGCCGGACTGGGAACAACGCAAGCGGCGCCTCGAAGGGGCGCTGCTGTGAGAACGCTAGCGATTCGCATTGATTCAGGCCCCTCGGAGGAAGCGTGTCCCGTGACGGGCCCCGCGCGGGCATCGGTTTCCGCGGCGCACGCAACAGGCGCCCCGCGGAGCCGATGCAATCGCGATCAGGAGAACGCCTGGATCCCCGTCTGCGCGCGCCCGAGGATCAGCGCGTGGATGTCGTGCGTTCCCTCGTAGGTGTTCACCACCTCGAGGTTCACCAGGTGGCGCGCGACGCCGAATTCGTCGGAGATGCCGTTGCCGCCCATCATGTCGCGCGCCATCCGCGCGATCTCGAGCGACTTGCCGCAGGAATTGCGCTTCATGATCGAAGTGATCTCGACCGCGGCCGTGCCTTCGTCCTTCATGCGCCCGAGCCGCAGGCAGCCCTGCAGCCCGAGCGTGATCTCGGTCTGCATGTCGGCGAGCTTCTTCTGGATCAGCTGGTTGGCCGCCAGCGGCCGCCCGAACTGCTTGCGGTCGAGCACGTACTGGCGCGCGCGGTGCCAGCAGTCTTCGGCGGCGCCGAGCGCGCCCCACGCGATGCCGTAGCGCGCGCTGTTCAGGCAGGTGAACGGTCCCTTCAGTCCCTCGACGCCGGGCATCAGCTGCGCGTCGGAGACGGCCACCTCGTCCATGACGATCTCGCCGGTGATCGACGCGCGCAGCCCGACCTTGCCGTGGATCGCCGGCGCCGACAGCCCCTTCATCCCCTTCTCGAGGATGAAGCCCTTGATGCGGCCGTCGTGGTCGCCGCCGACGCACTTGGCCCAGACGACGAACACGTCGGCGATCGGCGAGTTCGAGATCCACATCTTGTTGCCGGTGAGCTGGTAGCCGCCGTCGATGCGTTTCGCGCGTGTCTCCATCGAGCCCGGGTCGGAGCCGTGGTTCGGCTCGGTCAGCCCGAAGCAGCCGATCCACTCGCCGGTGGCGAGCTTCGGAAGGTACTTGCGCTTCTGCGCCTCGGTGCCGAACTCGTGGATCGGCACCATGACCAGCGAGCTCTGCACGCTCATCATCGAGCGGTAGCCGGAGTCGACGCGCTCGACTTCGCGGGCGATCAGCCCGTAGGCGACGTAGTTCAGGCCCGGTCCGCCGTACTCGGTCGGGATCGTCGGGCCCAGCAGGCCGAGCTCGCCCATCTCGCGGAAGATCGCGGGGTCGGTCTTCTCGTTGCGGAACGCCTCGAGCACGCGCGGCGCCAGCCTGTCCTGGCAGTAGGCCATCGCGGCCTCGCGCACCATGCGCTCGTCTTCGCTGAGCTGCGCGTCGAGCAGCAGCGGGTCGTCCCATTTGAATGCGGCCTTCATCGATCTCTCCTGTCAATCCTGCATCCGGGGCTTCGCGGGTCGGCGGACATCGTAGCGTGGCGCTCCGGGCGGCACAAACCGGCTCGCGTTCCGCGCGGTACCATGCCGGACTCGGGCCGGCAGTCGCGGGATCCGCCCGTCGCCGCCGGCACCGGACCCCACGAGGCACCGATGTCGCTGATCGAAATCCGCAAGCGTGCGCTGAATATCGAGACCGTGTTTCACGAAGGCGGCCCGCCCGCGAATCCGCCGCTGCGGATGGGCTCGGCGATCGCCGTGATACGCAACCCCTATGCGGGTCGCTACGAACCCGATCTGACGCCCTTTATGGCCGAGCTGCGCACCCTCGGCCATGATCTGGCTCAAGAGCTCGCCGATGCGCTGGGTCGCGACAAGGTCGAGGCCTACGGCAAGGCGGCGATCGTCGGCGTCGACGGCGAGCTCGAACACGGCGCCGCATGGCACGAGGCCGGCGGCTGGGCGATGCGTGCCGTGCTGGGCGAGCCCAAGGCGCTGGTGCCCGCCGCGAAGGCGGTGGCGGCGACCGGCTACCGGCTCATGGTGCCGCTGCACTACATCCACGCCTGCTACGTGAGAAGCCACTACAACGCCATGGAGATCGGAATGCAGGACGCGCCGCGCCCGCGCGAGATCCTCTACGGGCTGGTCATGGCAACCGGCGGGCGCGTGCACTCGCGGCTCGGCGGCCTGACCAAAGACGAGGTGTCGGTTCACGACGGGCAGCGGTGAAGGGTAGAGTGCGGCGATGCGCGCCTCACCGTGGACACTGGCTGCCAAGCTGGTCGTCATCGGCTTCTCGCTGCTCGTCGTGGCGGTGGGCGCGATCGGGCTCACGCTGTGGATGACCTGGCACCTCGAGGGCGGCGCCGCCGCGGTCAACGAGGCCGGGCGCATGCGGATGCAG
Source organism: Burkholderiaceae bacterium (assembly GCA_023954045.1). GTDB lineage: Bacteria > Pseudomonadota > Gammaproteobacteria > Burkholderiales > Burkholderiaceae_E > Zeimonas. The sequence goes on from JAMLIR010000012.1 coordinate 63,766, forward strand.
GCGTACCGGCTCGCACTCGAGGGAGAACTCGGGGCGCGCGACGAAGTCACCCGCCGCATCGCGGTCTTCGACGAGAGCATCGGGGCGCTGAGCACCGGCGAGCCGGCGCGCCCGCTGTTCGTCCCGTGGAACGACGCGACCCGCGAGCGCTTCGCCGAGGTGCGCGCCGACTGGGACGCGCTTCGCGCGTCCTGGCTGGCTGATTCGACGCGGGTACCGCTCGCCCGGGTCGACGAGTTCGTGGCGGCGATCGACGCGTTCGTCGGCGCGATCGAGCGGCAGATGTCGCGCTCGACCGCGATCCTCAACGCGGTGCAGTTCGCGATGCTGGCGCTTGCGATCGGCGGCGCCGTCGCGCTGCTGTACGCGGGCTACATCTTCGTGGTCGACCCGGTGGCGCAGCTGCAGCGCGGGCTCGCGCGGGTCGAGAAGGGCGAACTGGACGCGCGCGTCGCCGTCGATTCGAAGGACGAGTTCGGGCAACTGGCCGACGGGTTCAACCGGATGACCGCGAACCTGCAGGCGCTGTACCAGGGCCTCGAGGACAAGGTCCGCGAGAAGACCGCCGGGCTCGAGCAGAAGCGGCAGCGCCTCGCGGCACTCTACGACGCGAGTGCGCTGATCGGCGCCGCCGGGTCGCTCGACGAACTCGCGCGCGGCTTCGCGCGCAAGGTGCGCGAGATCGCGCGCGCCGACGCGGCCGCGCTGCGCTGGTCCGACGAGGCGAACCAGCGCTACCTGATGCTCGCCGGCGACAGCCTGCCCGAAGCGATGGCGCGCAAGGAGCAGTGCGTGGACGCCGGCACCTGCCACTGCGGCCGGCTGCAGCCGCAGGCCGGGGTGCGCGTGATCGCGATCCGCCCCGACCCCGCGATGAGCTTCGATCACTGCGCGGCCGCCGGTTACCGCACGCTGGTTTCGGTGCCGGTCGTGCTGCAGCAGAGGGTGCTGGGCGAGATCGACCTGTTCTACTACGGCGAGGCGGCGATCACGGGCGAGGACCGGACGCTGCTCGAGGCGCTGGCCAGCCACCTCGCGACCGCGATGGAAGGGCTGCGCGCCGCGGCGCTCGACGTCGAGGCGGCGGTCGCGCAGGAGCGCGGGCTGCTGGCGCAGGAACTGCACGACTCGATCGCGCAGTCGCTCGCGTTCCTGAAGATCCAGGTGAGGCTGCTGCGCGACGCGGTCGCCCGCGCGGACGCACCGGCCGTCGAGCGGATCATCGGCGAGCTCGACGCGGGAGTGCGCGAGAGCTACAGCGACGTGCGCGAGCTGCTGGTGCACTTCCGCACGCGGACGCGCGACGAGGACATCGAGCCGGCACTGCGCACGACGCTGTCGAAGTTCGAGCACCAGACCGGGCTGCGCACGCACCTGAGCATCGAGGGTCACGGCCTGCCGCTGGATCCCGCGGTGCAGGTGCAGGTGCTGCACGTCGTTCAGGAGGCGCTGTCGAACGTGCGCAAGCACGCCCGGGCCACGCAGGTCTGGCTGCGCGTGCGGCAGGCGCCGGCGTGGCGCTTCGAGGTGCTCGACGACGGACACGGCTACGACGCCGCGGCGATGGCGAGCGACGAGACGCACGTCGGGTTGCGGATCATGCGCGAGCGCGCGCAGCGGATCGGCGCGCAGGTGTCGGTCGAGTCCGCGCCGGGCGAGGGCACCCGGATGGTCCTCGCGCTCCCGCCTCAGGCGGGCGCAGCGACCCGGGCCGACGAGGCGGCCGCCTGATGCGCGCGGTTCGACTCGTGCGACGGCGGGAGCGCGCGTGAGCGGCGCGATCCGGGTGCTCGTGGTCGACGACCACACGCTGTTCCGGCGCGGGCTGGTGGCGCTGCTCGCGACCGAGTCCGATCTCGACGTCGTCGGCGAGGCGGCGGACGCCGGGGAGGCGACGCGACGCGCGGCCGAGTTGCAGCCCGACGTGATCCTGCTGGACAACCACCTGCCCGGCGTGACGGGCATCGCCGCGCTGGCCGGCCTGAAGGAGGCGGCTCCCGGGGCGCGCGTGCTGATGCTCACGGTCAGCGAAGACGAGACCGACCTGTCCGCGGCGCTGCGCGCGGGCGCGCAAGGCTACGTGCTGAAGACGATCGACGGCGACGTCCTGGCACAGGCGATCCGGCGCACCGCGCGCGGCGAGTCGGTGGTCAGTCCCGAGATGACCGGCAAGCTGGTGCAGGCGCTGCGGTCGATCACCGGCAGCGCCGCGCCGGCCGGCGCTGCGGCGCCGGCGGATCAGCTCGCGACGCTGTCGCCGCGCGAGCGCGAGATACTCGAGCACATCGCGCGCGGCGCGAGCAACAAGGCGATCGCGCGCTCGCTCGACATCGCCGAGACCACCGTCAAGATCCACGTCCAGCACATCCTGCGCAAGCTCGGGCTCAGTTCGCGCGTGCAGGCGGCCGTCTACCTGACCGGGCGCGGCTCGGCCTGATCCGGCACGCGACGCCCGGCGCGACGGCCGGGTAGTACTCCTTTCGAACGATGGCCGGCGGCTACCCGTCGTTCTTCCGGCGAATGGGGTCGGCACCGTCCCGAAGGATGTTCGCCAGGCGGCGCGATGCCTACAGTGCCGCCATGGAGAGCCGATCATGAATTCCACTTCGCTCGAGGGGCCGCGGGCGCGGCAGGCGCTGTCGGTGCTGATCGCCAGCACGCTCGCCTTCACGGTCTGCTTCATGGTCTGGATGATGTTCGGCGTGATCGGGATACCGATCCGCAAGGCGCTGGACCTCAACGCCACCGAGTTCGGCCTGCTGACCGCGACGCCGGTGCTCACGGGGTCGCTGGTGCGCGTGCCGCTCGGCATCTGGACCGACCGCTACGGCGGACGCATCGTGATGGCGGTGCTGATGGCGATCACGGTCCCGGCGATCTGGCTGATGTCGTACGCGACCGAGTTCTGGCACTTCATCGTGATCGGGCTGTTCGTCGGCCTGGCGGGCGGCTCGTTCTCGGTGGGCACGCCGTACGTGGCGCGCTGGTTCCCGCGCAACCGGCAGGGTTTCGCGATGGGGGTCTACGGCGCGGGCAATTCGGGCGCGGCGGTGAACAAGTTCGTCGCGCCCGCGCTCGTCGTCGCGTTCGGCTGGACGATGGTGCCGAAGGTCTACGCGGCGATCATGCTGGGCACGCTGGTGCTGTTCTGGCTGCTCAGCCACAGCGATCCGGCGCACCTGGTCCCGAGCCACGTGCGCTTCGCCGACCAGCTCAAGGCGCTGAAGGATCCCCGGGTCCTGAAGTACTGCCAGTACTACAGCATCGTGTTCGGCGGCTACGTGGCGTTGAGCCTGTGGATGGTCCAGTACTACGTCGGCGAATACGGGCTCGACATCCGGGTCGCCGCGTTGCTGGCCGCCTGCTTCTCGCTGCCCGGCGGCGTGCTGCGCGCGGTCGGCGGCTGGCTGTCCGATCGCTACGGCGCGCACAGCGTGACCTGGTGGGTGATGTGGGTCAGCTGGATCTGCCTGTTCCTGCTCAGCTATCCGCAGACCCAGTTCACGGTGGCCACCGTCGAGGGAACGCGCAGCTTCACGATCGGCCTGAACGTCTACGCGTTCACGCTGCTGATGTTCGTGCTCGGCATCGCCTGGGCCTTCGGCAAGGCGAGCGTGTTCAAGTACATCAGCGACGAGTATCCGCACAACATCGGCACGATCTCGGGAATCGTCGGCCTGGCGGGCGGAATGGGCGGGTTCGTGCTGCCGATCATGTTCGGCGCGCTGCTCGACCTGACCGGGATCCGCTCGAGCGCGTTCATGCTGATGTACGGCGTGGTCTGGGTGTCGCTGATCTGGATGTACTTCACCGAGGTGCGTCGCACCGAGGTCATGGGGCCGCGCGGCGCGGTCGAGGCAACGCGCGCCTGACGGCCGCGCGACGGAGGTTCCGAAATGAATGCGACCGCGGCTGACGCCGGGCGCACCAGGCCCGGCAGGGTGCTGCACGTCTGGACGCCCGAGGACAGGGCTTTCTGGGTCCGTGAAGGCGAGGCGATCGCCACGCTCAATCTCTGGATCTCGGTGCCGGCGCTGTTCCTGGCGTTCGCGATCTGGCAGCTGTGGAGCGTGGTGGCGGTGAGCCTGCCCGCACTCGGCTTCAAGTACTCGACCAACCAGCTGTTCTGGCTCGCCGCGGCGCCCGCGCTCTCGGGCGCCACGCTGCGGATCTTCTACTCGTTCATGATCCCGCTGGTCGGCGGCCGGCGCTGGACGGCGATCTCCACCGCGTCGCTGCTGATCCCGGCGATCGGGATCGGCGTCGCGGTCCAGGATCCGACCACCAGCTACCCGACGATGCTGGTGCTCGCGCTGCTGTGCGGGCTGGGCGGCGGCAACTTCAGCTCGAGCATGGCCAACATCAGCTTCTTCTTCCCGAAGGAGCGCAAGGGTTCGGCGCTCGGGGTCAACGCGGGGCTGGGCAACCTCGGCGTGTCGGTGGTGCAGTTCCTGGCCCCGCTGGTCGTTTCGGTCGGCATCCTGGGCATCTTCGGCGGCGATCCGCAGGGCATCGTCAACAAGGAAGGCGAGCACGTCCACGTCTGGACGCAGAACGCCGCGTTCATCTGGGTGCCGTGGATCGCGGTCGCGGCGGTCGCGGCCTGGTTCTTCATGAACGACATCGCCGACGCGAAGGCGTCGTTCGCCGCGCAGGCGGCGATCTTCCGGCGCAAGCACAACTGGCTGATGTGCATCCTCTACCTCGGCACCTTCGGTTCGTTCATCGGCTTCGCCGCCGGCTTCCCGCTGTTGATCCGCAGCCAGTTCCCGGGCGTCAACCCGCTCGCCTTCGCGTGGCTCGGCCCGCTCGTCGGCGCCCTGATCCGGCCGGTCGGCGGCTGGCTCTCGGACCACCTCGGCGGCGCGCGCGTCACGTTCTGGAACTTCGTCGTGATGGCGCTCGCGGTGATCGGCGTGCTCTTCTTCCTGCCCAAGGGCACCGGCGGCTTCGCGCTGCCGTTCGGGCCCGCCGAGGGCAGCTTCACCGGCTTCTTCCTGATGTTCCTGCTGCTGTTCCTGACCACCGGCATCGGCAACGGGTCGACGTTCCGGATGATCCCGGTGATCTTCCTGAACCAGAAGCTCGCCGAGCTGCGCAGCGACGACGAGGCCGAGCGCGCGAGAGCGACCCGGGAGGGCAACACGGAGGGTGCCGCCGCGCTGGGCTTCGCCGGCGCGCTCGGCGCCTACGGCGGCTTCTTCATCCCGAAGAGCTACGGCAGCTCGATCGCCGCCACCGGCGGGCCCGAGGCCGCGCTGTGGATCTTCACCGTCTTCTACGGCCTGTGCATCGTCCTGACGTGGTGGTACTACGCGCGCAGGAACGCGGAGATGCCGTGCTGAGCGCACGGCCATCGAACGACCCCGGGAGCCCCCGATGAGCCACTTCCTCGACCGCCTCACCTTCTTCAACCAGCCGAAAGAAGCGTTCTCCGACGGCCACGGCGTCACCACCGGCGAAGACCGGACCTGGGAGGACGCCTACCGCAACCGCTGGCAGCACGACAAGATCGTGCGCTCGACGCACGGCACGAACTGCACCGGATCGTGCTCGTGGAAGATCTACGTGAAGGGCGGCATCGTCACCTGGGAGACGCAGCAGACCGATTACCCGCGCACCCGGCCCGACCTGCCGAACCACGAACCGCGCGGGTGCGCCCGTGGCGCGAGTTACAGCTGGTACCTGTACAGCGCGAACCGCGTGAAGTACCCGATGGTGCGCGGGCGCCTGATGAAGGCCTGGCGCGCGGCCCGGGCGGTGGCGAAGTCCCCGGTCGACGCGTGGGCGGCGATCGTCGAGAACGACGCGGTGCGGCGCGACTACCAGCAGCAGCGCGGGATGGGCGGTTTCGTGCGCGCCGACTGGGACGAGGTCGACGAGCTGATCGCCGCGGCCAACGTCTACACGATCGAGCGCTACGGGCCCGACCGGGTCGTCGGGTTCTCGCCGATTCCGGCGATGTCGATGATCTCCTACGCCGCCGGTGCGCGCTACCTGTCGCTGATCGGCGGCACCTGCCTGAGCTTCTACGACTGGTACTGCGACCTGCCGCCCTCGAGCCCGCAGACCTGGGGCGAGCAGACCGACGTTCCCGAGTCGGCCGACTGGTACAACTCGACGTTCCTGATCGCCTGGGGGTCGAACGTCCCGCAGACGCGCACGCCCGACGCGCACTTCTTCACCGAGGTGCGCTACAAGGGCGCCAAGGTGGTGGCGGTCACGCCCGACTACGCGGAAGTCTCGAAGCTCGCCGACCTCTGGCTGCACCCGAAGCAGGGCACCGACGCGGCGCTGGCGATGGCGATGGGCCACGTGATCCTGAAGGAGTTCTACTTCGACCGGCGCTCGTCCTACTTCGACGACTACGCGCGCCGCTACACCGACCTGCCGATGCTGGTGCAGCTGCGCGAGACAACGCTCGCCGACGGCACGAAGGTGCTCGCGCCCGATCGCTACCTGCGGGCCAGCGACTTCGGCGACGCGCTCGGCCAGGACAACAATCCCGAGTGGAAGACGGCGGCGTTCGACCAGACCGGCGCGATCGTCGTGCCGAACGGTTCGATCGGGTTCCGCTGGGGCAAGGAAGGGCGGGCCGACGCGGGCAAGTGGAACCTGGAGAATCGCGAGGCGCGCGGCGGCAGGGAGGTGAAGCTCTCGCTTTCGCTGCTCGACGACGCTGCGCCGGCGCACGAGGTGGTCACGGTCGGGTTCCCGTACTTCGGCGGCATCGAGACCCCGCACTTCGAGCGCAACGACCAGGGCGGCGCGGTGCTGAAGCGTCAGGTGCCGGCGGCCCGGCTGGCGCTGGTCGAGGGCGGCGAGCGGCGCGAGGTGCTGGTGGCGACGGTGTTCGACCTGCTCGCGGCCAACTACGGGGTCGCGCGCGGACTGCCCGCGGAGAACGCGGCCGACGACTACGACAGCGACCGCCCGTACACGCCCGCGTGGCAGGAGCGGATCACCGGGGTGCCGCGGGCGCAGGCGATCGCGGTCGCGCGCCAGTTCGCCGACAACGCGGACAAGACCCGCGGGCGGTCGATGGTGATCATCGGCGCGGCGATGAACCACTGGTACCACAGCGACATGAACTACCGCGGCATCATCAACATGCTGATGCTGTGCGGGTGCGTCGGGCAGACCGGGGGCGGCTGGGCGCACTACGTGGGCCAGGAGAAATTGCGCCCGCAGACCGGATGGACGGCGCTGGCGTTCGCGCTCGACTGGATCCGGCCGCCGCGCCAGCAGAACTCGACGAGCTTCTTCTACGCGCACACCGACCAGTGGCGCTACGAGCGCCTGGGGGTCGACGAGATCCTCTCGCCGCTGGCCGACCGCAGTCGCTACCAGGGATCGATGATCGACTGCAACGTGCGCGCCGAGCGGATGGGCTGGCTGCCGTCGGCGCCGCAGCTGAAGACCAATCCGCTGCAGGTGGTGCGCGACGCGCAGGCCGCGGGCGTCGACCCGAAGGACTACGTGAAGCGTGCGCTGAAGGACGGCTCGCTGCAGATGAGCTGCGAGGATCCCGACGATCCGGCCAACTGGCCGCGCAACCTGTTCGTCTGGCGCTCGAACCTGCTCGGCTCCTCGGGCAAGGGCCACGAGTACTTCCTGCGCCACCTGCTCGGCACGAGCCACGGCGTGCAGGGCAGCGACCTCGGGCCCGGCGACGCCAAGCCGCAGGAGGTGCGCTGGCACGCGCAGGCCCCGGAAGGCAAGCTCGACCTGCTGGTGACGCTCGACTTCCGGATGAGCACGACCTGCCTGTACTCGGACGTCGTGCTGCCGACGGCCACCTGGTACGAGAAGAACGACCTGAACACCAGCGACATGCACCCGTTCATCCATCCGCTGTCGACCGCGGTCGATCCGGCCTGGCAGGCGCGCAGCGACTGGGAGATCTACAAGGGCTTCGCGAAGAAATTCAGCGAGGTCTGCGTCGGGCACCTCGGCGTCGAGAAGGAGGTCGTGCTCACGCCGATGATGCACGACACGCCGGGCGAACTCGCGCAGGCGCTCGACGTGCGCGACTGGAGGCGCGGCGAGTGCGAGCTCGAACCGGGGCGAACGGCGCCGCAGGTGACGGTCGTCGAGCGCGACTACCCGAACACCTTCCGGCGGTTCACCGCCCTCGGCCCGCTGATGAGCCGCATCGGCAACGGCGGCAAGGGCATCGCGTGGAACACCGAGGACGAGGTGCGGGCGCTGGCGGAGCTCAACGGCGCGGTCGCCGACGAGGGCACGACGAAGGGGCTGCCGCGAATCGTCACCGACATCGACGCGGCCGAGACGGTGATGATGCTCGCCCCCGAGACCAACGGCCACGTCGCGGTCAAGGCCTGGGAGGCGCTGTCGAAGATCACCGGCCGCGAGCACGCGCACCTGGCGCTGCACCGCGAGGACGAGAAGATCCGCTTCCGCGACATCCAGGCGCAGCCGCGCAAGATCATCTCGTCGCCGACCTGGTCGGGGCTCGAGAGCGAGAAGGTCTCCTACAACGCCGGCTACACCAACGTCCACGAGCTGATCCCGTGGCGCACGCTGTCGGGGCGCCAGCAGTTCTACCAGGACCATCCGTGGATGCGCGATTTCGGCGAGGGCTTCGCCAGCTACCGGCCGCCGGTCGACCTGAAGGCGGTGGCGACGGTGATGGGACGCAAGCCGAACGGCAACACGGAGATCGCGCTGAACTTCATCACGCCGCACCAGAAGTGGGGCATCCACTCCACCTACACCGACAACCTGATCATGCTGACGCTGAATCGCGGCGGGCCGGTGATCTGGCTCTCCGAGGACGACGCGCGCCGTGCGGGAATCGTCGACAACGACTGGGTGGAGCTGTTCAACGCGAACGGCGCGATCGCTGCGCGCGCCGTGGTCAGCCAGCGCGTCAAGCCCGGCATGGTCATGATGTACCACGCCCAGGAGAAGATCATCAACACGCCGGGATCGGAGATCACCGGCATGCGCGGCGGCATCCACAACTCGGTCACGCGCGTGGTGCTCAAGCCCACGCACATGATCGGCGGCTACGCGCAGTACAGCTACGGCTTCAACTACTACGGCACCATCGGCACCAACCGCGACGAGTTCGTCGTCGTGCGCAAGATGGCGAAGGTGGACTGGCTGGACGAACCTGCGACGACGACCTCGGGGGGGCACCAATGAGAATCCGCGCACAGATCGGCATGGTGCTGAACCTGGACAAGTGCATCGGCTGCCACACCTGCTCGGTCACCTGCAAGAACGTCTGGACCAACCGCTCCGGGATGGAGTACGCGTGGTTCAACAACGTCGAGACGAAGCCGGGCATCGGCTACCCGAAGGAGTGGGAGAACCAGGACCGCTGGAACGGCGGCTGGGTGCGCCGCGCCGACGGCTCGATCCGCCCGCGCCAGGGGGCGAAGTGGAAGCTGCTGATGCGCATCTTCGCGAACCCCGACCTGCCGCAGATCGACGACTACTACGAGCCGTTCACGTTCGACTACGACCACCTGCACTCGGCGCCCGAGATGAAGGCGGCGCCGACGGCGCGGCCGCGCAGCCTGATCACCGGCGAGCGGATCGAGAAGATCGAGTGGGGCCCGAACTGGGAGGAGATCCTGGGCGGCGAGTTCTCGAAGCGCTCGAAGGACCGCAACTTCGACGACGTGCAGAAGGACATCTACGGGCAGTTCGAGAACACCTTCATGATGTACCTGCCGCGGCTGTGCGAGCACTGCCTGAACCCGGCCTGCGTCGCGTCGTGCCCGTCGGGGTCGATCTACAAGCGCGAGGAGGACGGGATCGTGCTGATCGACCAGGACAAGTGCCGGGGCTGGCGGATGTGCGTCTCGGGCTGCCCGTACAAGAAGATCTACTACAACTGGCAGACCGGCAAGGCCGAGAAGTGCATCTTCTGCTACCCGCGGATCGAGGCGGGCCAGCCCACCGTCTGCTCGGAGACCTGCGTCGGGCGGATCCGCTATCTCGGCGTGCTGCTGTACGACGCCGACCGCATCGAGGCCGCGGCCAGCGTCGAGCACGACCGCGACCTGTACCAGGCGCAGCTCGAGCTCTTTCTCGACCCGAACGACCCGCAGGTGATCGCGCAGGCGCGCGCCGACGGGGTGCCCGACGCGTGGCTGGAGGCGGCGCGCAACAGCCCGGTCTACCGGATGGCGGTCGACTGGAAGGTGGCCCTGCCGCTGCACCCGGAGTACCGCACGCTGCCGATGGTCTGGTACGTGCCGCCGCTGTCGCCGATCTCGGCCGCGGCCAACGCCGGCGAGATCGGCATCAACGGCCAGATCCCCGACGTCGAGCAGCTGCGCATCCCGATCCGCTACCTGGCGAACCTGCTGACCGCCGGCGACACCGAGCCGGTGGTGCGCGCACTCGAGCGGATGCTGGCGATGCGCGCGTACCAGCGCGACCGTCACGTCGAGGGACGCGAGAACCTGGCCGTGCTCGAGCAGGTCGGGCTGAGCGCGGCCGAGGTCGGGAAGATGTACCAGGTGATGGCGATCGCGAACTACGAGGACCGCTTCGTGATCCCGACGACGCACCGCGAGTACGCCGAGAACGCGTTCGACGTGCGCGGCGGTTGCGGCTTCTCGTTCGGCAACGGCTGCTCGGACGGGGCGACCCGCACCAGCCTGTTCGGCGCCGGCAAGAAGCGGACGATCCCGATCAAGGCCACGCTGTGATGGAGCCGCACATGAACGACACCTGCCGGGCGCTGGCGCTGCTGCTGACCTACCCGGACGCGCGGCTGCGCGCGCTGCTGCCGCGAATGGCGGAGTTCCTCGCTGCCGACCGATCGTTGAGCGCGGCGGCGCGCGAGGGGCTCGCGGCGCTGGTGGCCGAGTTGCGCGACGGCGAGCCCTACGAAGTCGAGGCCGCCTACGTGGACTGTTTCGACCGCGGGCGCTCGACCTCGCTGCTGCTGTTCGAGCACGTCCACGGCGACTCGCGCGAGCGTGGGCAGGCGATGATCGACCTGCTGGCCACCTACGAGAGCGCGGGGCTGCGGCTGGCGCCCGGCGAGCTGCCCGACTACCTGCCGGCCGTGCTCGAGTTCGCCTCGACGCAGCCGCCGAAGGTGGCGCGCGAGTTCCTCGGCGAGCTGTCGCAGATCCTCAACGAACTGCACAGCGCGCTCGTGGCGCGGCGCAGCCGCTACGCGGCGGTGATCGCGAGCGTGCTCGAGCTCGCCGGCGAGCGGGTCCGCCACGTTGCCCTGCCACCCGAGGAGCCGATCGACGAAGCGTGGGCCGAGCCGCCCGCGTTCGACGGCTGCTCCACGCGAGGACAGGCGCGCCCGGACGGCGCGCAGCCGGTCCAAATCGTCCGCAAGACCCCCGACGCGGGGGCAACCCGCGGCGTCAGCCTGCCCGCCGCGTCGCTTCGCCAGGGAGCCCTGCGATGAACGTCGCCAACACCTTCTTCTTCGGCATCTACCCGTACGTCTGCCTGACGGTGTTCCTCGTCGGCAGCCTGATCCGGTTCGACCGCGACCAGTACACGTGGAAGAGCGACTCGTCGCAACTGCTGCGCGCCGGTCAGCTGCGTTGGGGCAGCAACCTGTTCCACGTCGGCGTGCTGTTCCTGTTCTTCGGGCACTTCGTCGGCATGCTGACGCCGCACTTCGTCTACGAGCCGTTCATCGGGGCCGGCGCCAAGCAGGTCCTGGCGATGGTTTCCGGCGGCATCGCCGGCGTGCTGGGGCTGGCCGGGCTGACGCTGCTGCTGTACCGGCGGATCAGCGATCCCCGGATCCGCGCGATCTCGAAGCCCAGCGACGTCATGCTGCTGTGGCTGTTCTGGGCGCAGCTCGCGCTCGGGCTCGCGACGATCCCGCTGTCCGGCCGGCACCTGGACGGCAGCATGATGCTCGTGCTGGCCGAGTGGGCGCAGCGGATCGTCACGTTCCGGCCCGGCGCTGCCGAACTGATGGCCGACGTGAACACGGTCTTCAAGCTGCACATGGTGCTGGGGATGACGGTATTCCTGGTCTTCCCGTTCACGCGGCTGGTGCACGTCTGGAGCGGCTTCGCGTCGCTGGCCTACCTGTTCCGCCCGTACCAGGTCGTGCGAAGCCGGCGGCTGAACCTGCCGGCGGGGCACAACGAGCCGGCGGCGCGCCGCGTCGGCGGCGCCTGAGGTGCTCGAGGGAGGAGCGGCGATGAATCCGGTGAAGTCGGGCGAGGAAGCGATGACGATCGTCGAGGTGCACAGGCAGCGGGCGGCGCCAGCGCGGCGGCCGGACAGCGATGCGCAGGCGGAGTCCGGGGCGCGCAGCCCTGCGGCGGGCGCGGTGGCGCGGGTCGACGGAATAGCGCTGCACGTCGCCGGCGAGTTGCTCGATCCGGCGGAGTTGCGCCAGCGCGCTTGCACCGAGTTGCTGCGGCAGGCCGCGCAGCGTGCGGGCCTGCTCGCGGCCGACGACGCGGCGGGCGACGACGGCGTCGTCAGCGAGGCTGCCGCGAGCGCGATCGAGGCGCTGCTCGAACGCGAACTGCGCGTACCCGGGCCGTCGGACGAAGACTGCCGCCGGCACCATGCCGCGAACCCGGCGCGCTACGCGACCGGCGAGCGGGTGCTCGCGCGCCACGTGCTGTTCGCGGTGACGCCGGGCGTCGATGTGAACGCGTTGCTGCCGCGCGCCGAGCAGCTGTTGCTGAAGCTGCGTTGCGATGACGGGGCGCGTGATCGGCGCGCCGCCGGCGACGCGGACGACGCGGGTGGCGCGGGCAGCACGGCCGGGGACGCGTTTGCAGCGGCCGCGCGCGAATGGTCGAACTGCCCCAGCGGCGCAGACGGCGGGGCGCTCGGCTGGCTGCGCAGCGCCGACTGCGTGCCGGAGTTCGCGCGCGAGCTGTTCGGCCAGCCGGTCGTCGGGGTGCTGCCGCGGCTGGTGCGGACCCGATTCGGGCTGCACGTCGTCGAAGTGCTCGAGCGCGAGCCCGGCGTCGCGCAGCCCTACGAGACGGTAGCCGGCGCGGTCGCGCTCGCGTTGCGCCAGCAGGCCTGGACGACCGCGCTGCGCCAGTATCTGCGGCTGCTCGCCGCGCAGGCGCGCCTCGAAGGCGTCGATCTCGACGCCGCCGGGACGCCGCTGGTCCAGTAGCGGCCCCCGTTACATCGGGATCGGCACGACTGCGGTCACCTCGATCTCGAGCTTCGCGCGCTCCTCCATCAACGCGACGACCTGCACGGCGGTCATCGCGGGATAGTGGATCCGGCCCTCGGCGTCGGTCATGAACTCGCGGTAGGCGGCGCCCAGCGGCTTGCCGGCTCCGAGGTACTCGCGGCGGTCGGTCACGTACCAGGTCATCCGCACGATGTGCTCGGGGCCGCCGCCCGCCTCGGCCAGCACCGCGCGCACGTTGGCGAGTGCCTGCCGGGCCTGGCCGACGAAGTCGTCGGTCTCGAACTCGCAGCGTTCGTTCCAGCCGATCTGGCCGGCGATCGACACCACGGTGCCGCGCGCGGCGATGCCGTTGGCGTAGCCGCGCGGCGCTGTCCAGCCCTTGGGCTGCAGGACGGTCTTGTGCATCTTCGGACTCCGTTCGTTCAGAGATCGGTGCGTACCTTCCACAGTTCGGGAAACAGCACCACGTCGAGCATCCTGCGCAGGTAGGCGACGCCGGCGGTGCCGCCGGTGCCGGGCTTGAAGCCGATGATCCGCTCGACCGTCGTCACGTGGCGGAAGCGCCACTGCCGGAACGCGTCCTCGAGGTCGATCAGTTCCTCGGCGAGTTCGTACAGGCCCCAGTGGCGCTCGGGCTCGCGGTAGACGGCGAGCCAGGCCGCCTCGAGCGGCTCGGAGAACCCACGCGGCTGCGACCAGTCGCGCTCGACGTCGCCGGGCGCGAGTGCGAAGCCGCGTCGCGCGAGCAGGCGGATCGCCTCGTCGTACAGCGAGGGTTCGGCGAGCGCCCGGGCAACCTGCGCGTGCAGGTCCGGGCGGTGCGCGTGGGGCCTCAGCATCACCGGGTTCTTGTTGCCGAGCATGAACTCGATCTGCCGGTACTGGTACGACTGGAAGCCCGAGGACGAGCCCAGGTGCGGCCGCATCGCGCTGTACTCCGACGGCGTCATCGTCGCGAGCACGTCCCACGCGTGCACCAGCTGCTCCATGATCCGCGAGACGCGCGCGAGCATCTTGAACGCCGGGGGCAGGTCGTCGGCCGCCAGCCGCGCGCGCGCCGCGCGCAGCTCGTGCAGCGCCAGCTTCATCCACAATTCGCTGGTCTGGTGCTGGACGATGAACAGCATCTCGTTGTGGTCGCCCGAGCGCGGCCGTTGGGCGTCGAGGACGGCATCGAGGCACAGGTAGTCGCCGTAGGTCATCGTGTCCCGGTAGTCGAGCCGGGCACCTTCGAAACGCTCGTCGCTCATGGACGCTCCGTGTGGGACAGTGGGGCGCGCGGCCGGCCGCTCAGGTGACCGCCGCGCGGGCCAGGAACTCGCCGCGCCGCCATTCGCCGGAATCGAGCACCGCCGCGAGCTGCCCGGCGGCGTCCCAGGCGTCGACGTGGCGCAGGTAGATCGGCGCGAAGCCGAAGCGCAGGATGTCGGGTGCACGGAAGTCGCCGACCACCCCGCGTGCGATCAGTGCCTGCACCACCGCGTAGGCCTGGTCGCCGTCGGGCAGCGTGAAGCTGACCTGGCTGCCGCGCCGCTCGCCGTCCATCGGCGTCACGCAGCGCAGGCCGTGCCGCTCGGCGAGCGCCTGCGCGCGCGCGGCGAAGATCGTGGTGAGCTGCAGCGACTTGCGCCAGAGCGCCGGCAGCCCGCCGTGCGCGTCGGCGGCCAGCAGCGTGTCCAGGCCCGCGTCGAGCGCGATCATCGAGAGCACCGGCGGCGTGCCGCACAGGTAGCGCGCGACGCCTTCGGCGGGCCGGTAGCCGGTCTCGAAAGCGAACGGCGCCGCGTGCCCCATCCATCCGGACAGCGGTTGCGAGAAGGCCGCCTGGTGGCGTCGCGCCACGAACAGGAATGCCGGCGCGCCGGGGCCGCCGTTCAAATACTTGTAGCCGCAGCCGACCGCGAAGTCGGCGCGCGCGGCGTCCAGCTCGACCGGGAACGCGCCGGCCGAGTGCGCGAGATCCCAGAGCGCCAGCGCCCCGGCGCCGTGCGCGGCCTCGGTCAGCGCCTGCATGTCGAGCCGCGAGCCGGTCCGGTAGTCGACCTGCGTGAGCATCACGACCGCGGCCGATTCGTCGATCGCCGCCGGGAGCTCCTCGCGCTCGACGAGCCGCAGCACGTGCCCCTTGCCGAGCTGGTCGGCCAATCCCTGGGCGACGTACAGGTCGGTCGGGAAGTTGCCGCGCTCGGACACGATCACCCTGCGGTCGGCGCGCAGCCTCAGCGCCGCCGACAGGACCTTGAACAGGTTCACCGAAGTCGCGTCGGCGGCGATGACCTCGTCGGAATCGGCGCCGACGAGCCGCGCGATCTTCGCGCCGACGCGCTGCGGCAGGTCGACCCATCCGGCCGTGTTCCAGCTGCGGATCAGGTCGCGGCCCCATTGCCGCTCGACCGCGTCGGCGAGTCGCGCCGGCGTGGCCGCCGGAAGTGCGCCCAGCGAATTGCCGTCGAGGTAGACGACGCCGGGGGGCAGCGCGAACAGCGCGCGAAGCGGCGCGAGCGGGTCGGCGGCGTCGAGCGCCTCGCACTGCGCGCGCGTCGCGGCGGGCGGATCGGTCGCGCTGCGGGGTGCGGCGGCGCTCATGTCGGGGATCTCCGCGTGGCCGGCTCCGGCGGCTTGCGCGTGCGCAGGACGGCGCGCACGGGACTCGCATCGGCGCCGGCGATGGGCAGCGGCAGCGCGATCAGCTCGTAGTCGCCCGCAGGCACCGCGTCGAGCACGATTCCTTCCAGGATCGCCATGTCGTGGGCGCGGACGCGCTGGTGCGCGTCCATCGTCTTCGACGCTTCCGGGTCCAGCGACGGCGTGTCGACGCCGATCAGGACGACGCCGCGCGCGGCCAGCAGGTCGATGCTCGCCGCGGCCACCGGCCGGAAGTCGCTGACCCAGCGATCGAGCGGAGCGCGCCGCCAGGTGCGCAGCAGCACGCGCGAGGGGCAGGGGCCCGCCCGAACGTCGTCGAGCGCGGCGACGAGCTCATCGGGGACGATCGCCCCGCGGCCTGCTCCCGCGGAGAGGTCGATCACCCGGCAATCGCCCAGGTAGGGCGCAAGCGAGCGCGTCGCGCTGTCGGCGCCGTCGGGATCGTAGTGCAGCGGCGCGTCCGCATGAGCGCCGGTGTGCGTCGACAGCGTGAGCCGCGAGACGTTGACCGGCGAGCCGGCGCCGATCGACCAGACGCGCTCGAGCGAGAACCGCGTGTCGCCGGGCCACACCGGCGTGCCGGCGTGGATCGCAGGGCTGATGTCGTAGATCAAGGTCTCGGGGCCCGGTCCAGGGAAGTGGCGATGTGCGTCGGCGTCCGAAATACTTTAGACTTAAAGTAATTCCGCGGCAAGCGGTCGCGGATCCAACCAGGCGAAGGGGCATCGAGATGCGCATCGACGTGATCGGCGGCGGGGCCGCGGGACTGTACTCGGCGATCCTCCTGAAGAAGTCGTTCCCGGGCGCGACGATCCAGGTCGTCGAGCGCAACCGGCCCGACGACACCTTCGGCTTCGGTATCGTGCTCTCGGACGAGACGCTGGGCAACCTGCGCGAGGCCGACGAGCCGACGCACCGCGAGATCGCGGCCAACTTCGCCTACTGGGACGACATCTACGTCCAGTACAAGGGGCAGGTGCTCAAGTCCTCGGGGCACGGCTTCTCGGGCATCCGGCGGCTGACCCTGCTGCAGATCCTGCAGCGGCGCGCCGACGCGCTCGGCATCGAGGTGCGTTACGAGACCGAGGATCCCGGCGTGCACACGCACCGCGGCGCCGACCTGGTCGTCGCGGCCGACGGCATCAACAGCGCGGTCCGCGAAGGCTGGAAGTCGTACTTCGAGCCGAGCGTCGACCTGCGCAGCAACCGCTTCGTCTGGCTCGGTGCGAAGATGGACCTTCCGGGCTTCTACTACAGCTTCCGCGAGGGGGTGGGCGGCATCTGGAACATGCACGCTTACCAGTACACCCCCGGCGAGAGCACGATCGTCATCGAGACCACGAACGACGCGTTCCTCGCGTCCGGACTGGGCATCCAGGACGAGGCGGCGACCGTCGCGCTGGTCGAGAAGATCTTCGCCGACGACCTGAACGGCGCGCGCGTGCTCGCGAACCGCTCGTTCTGGCGCCAGTTCCCGACGATCACCTGCCGCAGCTGGCGCCACCGCGACGGCGATACGCCGTTCGTGCTGCTGGGCGACGCCGCGCACACCGCGCACTTCACGATCGGCTCGGGCACCAAGCTCGCGCTCGAGGACGCGATCGCGCTGAACAAGGCGATGGTCGAGCACGTCCGCGGCGGCGCGGCCGGGCGCGCCGCGCAGGTCGACGCGGCACTGGCGGCCTACGAGGAAGCGCGCCGCGACGAGGTCGGGCGCATCCAGCACTCGGCCAACGTGTCGCTGGTCTGGTTCGAGAACGTCCGCCGCTTCTGGCACATGGAGCCGACGCAGTTCCACGTGTCGCTGCTCACCCGCAGCAAGCAGATCACCTACGAGAACCTGCGGTTGCGCGACGCCGCGGTCGTCAAGGACGCCACCGAATGGTGGAACCGCGACCAGGCGAAGCGGCTCGGCATCCCCACCGCCGGTCGCCCGGCCTGGCTGGACGCGCCGCCGATGTTCGCGCCGTTCCGGCTGCGCGAAATGTGGGTCCCGAACCGCGTCGTGGTGTCGCCGATGGCGCAGTACTCGGCCGTCGACGGCGTGCCGAACGACTGGCACATGGTCCATTACGGCTCGCGCGCGCTCGGCGGCGCGGGGCTGGTGTTCGTCGAGATGACCTGCGTGTCGCCGGAGGGGCGGATCACGCCCGGATGCACGGGCCTGTGGAACGACGAGCAGGCCGAGGCGTTCGCGCGGATCGCCGGGTTCGTGCACGCGAACACCGAGTCGAAGATCTGCATGCAGATCGGCCACGCAGGGCGCAAGGGCTCGACGCAGGTCGGCTGGGAGCAGGCCGACTGGCCGATCGACGAGTCGGTCGGCCAGCGCAACTGGCCGCTGCTTTCGCCGTCGCCGCTTCCGTACCGCGAGGGCGTCAACCAGGTCCCGCGCGAGATGAGTCGCGAGGACATGGACGAGGTGATCGAGCAGTTCTGCCGCTCGGCGATCCTCGCCGACCGCGCCGGCTTCGACATGCTCGAGCTGCACATGGCGCACGGTTACCTGCTCGCGAGCTTCCTGTCGCCGATCACGAACCGCCGCCGCGACGCCTATGGCGGCTCGCTCGCGAACCGGATGCGCTTCCCGCTCGAGCTGTTCGAGGCGGTGCGCGCCGTCTGGCCCCGCGCGAAGCCGATGAGCGTGCGCGTCTCGGCCACCGACTGGATCCCGGGCGGAACCACCGGCGCGGACACGGTCGGGATCGCCCGGGCGATGAAGGCGGCCGGCTGCGACCTGATCGACGTCTCCACCGGCCAGACCGATCCCGCTTCGAAGCCGGTCTACGGTCGGATGTACCAGGCGACTTTCTCCGAGCAGGTCCGGCTCGAGGCGGGCATCGCGACGATGGCGGTCGGCGCGATCACCTCGGCCGACCAGGTCAACACGCTGCTGATCTCCGGCCGCGCGGACCTGGTCGCGCTGGCCCGGCCGCACCTCGCGGATCCGTACTTCACGCTGCACGCGGCGGCCGACTACGACTTCCGCGGCGTCGGCTGGCCGGTTCAGTACCACACCGGCGCCACGCAACTGCACACCACCGTGCGCCGCGCGAAGGAGGAGGCGACGCGCAAGGCCGAGCTGCTGGCGCAACGCGGGCATTGAGCGGTGCCGGCGCGCAGGACGTAAGATTCGCGGATGTTCGCGGCCTTCAACGACCTGATAGAGCGTCGCATCGACGAGGCACGCCGGCAGGGCGCGTTCGACGACCTGCCGGGTACCGGCCGTCCGCTCGAGCTCGACGACGACCGCCTGGTTCCCGAGGAACTGCGCGTTGCCTGGCGCATCCTGAAGAACGCCGGCTTCGTGCCGCCGGAGGTCGAGGCGCTGCGCGACCTCGACGCGCTGCTCGGCCGTGCGCTCGACGACGCGGCGCCCGCGCCCGCGCGCCGCGATCGCGGCGGGAGCGACGAGAGCGATGCGCCGGCAGGCGACCACCGGGCCCGGCGCATGGTCGCGCTGGCGATCGCGCTCGAGCAGCGTGGTGCGCAACTGACCACCGGCGCGGCGCTCGAGTACCGGCAGGTCTTTCTCGAGAAGCTCGCGCGCGGCTGAGCGCGCGCCGAACGCCCGGAGGACGCTTCGATGGACAAGCAGGTCGCGGTGCTCGCCGGAGGCTGCTTCTGGTGCCTCGAGGCGGTGTTCCTCGAGGTGAAGGGCGTGCTGTCGGTCGAATCCGGCTATTGCGGCGGCACGCTGGCCGACCCGCTCTACGAGGAGGTGTGCAGCGGCCGCACCGGCCACGCCGAGGCGGTGCGCATCGAGTTCGATCCCGGGCAGATCGCCTACCGCGAGCTGCTCGGCATCTTCTTCGGAATCCACGATCCGACGACGCCGGATCGCCAGGGGCACGACGTCGGCTCGCAATACCGCTCGGCGATCTTCTTCGTCGACGACGCCCAGCGGCGCGAGGCGCAGGAGACGATCGCGCAGCTCGAGCGCGAGAGCGTCTTCGACGCGCCGATCGTCACCCAGGTCGTGGCGCTCGAGCGCTGGTACCCGGCCGAGCCGTACCACCAGCGTTACTTCGAGCGCAATCCGGACCACGGCTATTGCCGGGCGGTCGTCGCGCCGAAGGTGGCGAAGTTCCGGCAGCGCTTCGCCGCGCTGCGCGGCTGATTCCCTCGCGCGGGCCCGCGCGAAGCCGGCCTCGGTTAGACTCGTCGGGTCATCGTTCGGGGGGGCACTTGCCATGCGTCGAATCATCGAGATCCTGGGTGCGATCCTGCTGGCGATCGGCCTGTCGGGATGCGGCTACAACCAGATCCAGTCGGCCGACGAGGCCACCAAGTCGGCGTGGTCCGAGGTGATCAACCAGTACCAGCGCCGCGCCGACCTGATTCCGAACCTCGTCAACACGGTCAAGGGCTTCGCGGACCAGGAGCGCGAGGTGCTGACGGCGGTCACCGAGGCGCGCTCGCGCGTCGGCCAGATCAAGGTCGATCCGGCCAATCCCGAGTCGCTGAAGCAGTTCGAGCAGGCGCAGGCGGGGCTGGGCAGCGCGCTGTCGCGGCTGCTGGTCGTCACCGAGAACTACCCGCAGCTGAAGTCCGACGCCAATTTCCGCGACCTGCAGGCGCAGCTCGAGGGCACCGAGAACCGCATCTCGGTCGCGCGCAAGCGCTACATCGATTCGGTCCAGCAGTACAACGTGCTGGTGCGGCAGTTCCCCGTGAACCTGACCGCGATGGTGTTCGGCTATTCGGCCAAGCCGCAGTTCACGGTCGAGAACGAGGCGGCGATCGCGAAGCCGCCGGCGGTGAACTTCGACCGGCCGGCAAGCACGCCGAAATGAGCGCGCGGTCGCGTCGGAGCGACGGCGCGCGCGTCATCGCGAGACCGGCCGCGTGAACGCTGCGCTTCGCGCCGCCGCCGGGCTGCTGCTGTGGCTCGCGATGGCGGCGGCCGGCTTCGCGCAGGCGCTGCAGCCGGTGCCGCCGCTGACCGGACGGGTCGTCGACCTGACCGGCACGCTGGCGGTCGCGCAGCGGCAGGCGCTCGAGCGCGAGCTCGAGGCGATCGAGCAGCGCAAGGGATCGCAGGTGGCGATCCTGATCGTGGCGACGACCCAGCCCGAGGCGATCGAGCAGTTCGGCATTCGCGTCGCCGAGGCCTGGAAGCTCGGCCGCGGCGAGGTCGACGGCAAGCGCGTCGACGACGGCGTGCTGCTGCTGGTCGCGAAGGACGACCGCAAGGTACGCATCGAGGTCGGCTACGGCCTCGAAGGCGCGATCCCCGATGCGTACGCGCGCCGGATCATCGCCGAGACGATCGCGCCGCACTTCCGGCAGGGCGATTTCGCCGGCGGCCTGCAGGCCGCGGTCGTCGACATCGGCCGGCTGATCGAAGGCGAGGCGCTGCCGCCGGCCTGGAGCGGACCTGGCGGGGAGCCCAAGGGGGCACCGGACGACTGGCTGGCAATCCTGCTCGGCGTGTTCGTCGCCGCGGTGATCGTTCGCCAGGTGCTCGGGCGCGCCCTCGGTTCCACGCTGGGCGGCGCGCTCGGCGGCGCTGCCGGATGGATGCTCGGAGCCCCGTTGCTGCTGGCCGGCATCGGCGGCTTCCTGCTGTTCCTGCTGCTGCTGTCGATGTCGGGTGGAACGATGGGGCAGGTCGGACGGCACACCTGGCGGACGGGTCCGGGAGGCTTTCCGGGCGGCTTCGGCGGCGGGGGTTTCGGTGGCGGCGGGGGATTCGGCGGGGGCGGCGGGGGCGGTTTCCGCGGAGGCGGGGGCGGTTTCGGCGGCGGCGGCGCCTCGGGGGGGTGGTGATGGTTGCCGGCAGGCTCGCGCGCACCTGGACGCACCTGGTCAACGAGGCGCGCTCGGTGCGGCGCGTGTTCGACGACGAGGTGCTCACGCGGATCGAGGCAGCGATCGCGCGCAGCGAGCGTGCGCATACCGCGGAACTGCGCATCGCGTTCGAGGCCTCGCTGCCGCTGCGCGAGGTCTGGCGCGGGCGCTCGCCGCGCGAGCGCGCGCTCGAGGTGTTCGGGTCGCTGCGCGTCTGGGACACCGAGGCCAACAACGGCGTGCTGCTCTACGTGCTGTGGGCCGACCGCGCGGTCGAGATCGTGGCCGACCGCGCGGCTGCCGCGTCGATTCCGCCGCAGCGCTGGCGCGAAGTCTGCGACGCGCTGTCTGCGGCGTATCGCCGCGGCGAATTCGAGCCGGGCACGCTCGTGGCGATCGAGCGGATCCATGCGTTGATGATCGAAGCGTTTCCGGCCACGGCCGGCGACGCGAACGAATTGCCGAACCGGCCTGCGATCCTCTAGACGCCATGGTCGCCCGCGCCGGCGGGCCCGCGCGTCGGGCCCCGAGCCGGGGCGCTACGCCGCGAGTGCGGGCCGCTCGGCCGCCAGCGGCGCGAGCAGTGCCTCGACCCGTTCGCCGACGTCGAGCAGTGCGTCGTCGCGGCCGTACTGCCCGACCAGCTGCAGGTCGACGATCGGAGGATGGGGCGCGAACGAGGTCGTCATCGGGGCAAGGGGTTTCGCTCGCGATGGTATAAGAGAAGGCCGATTCACCGCAGGTCGCACGATCCTTTCGCCATGAAAGACAACGAGCCATCGAGAAACGTGCTGGGCGGCCCGCTGCAGGCCTGCTCGTTCGACCCCCTGACCGGATTCGAGCGCACCGGATGCTGCGAGACCGGCCCCGACGACGTCGGGCAGCACACGGTCTGCGCGCGCGTCACCGAGGAATTCCTCGCGTTCTCGCTGGCGCGCGGCAACGACCTGGTCACGCCGCAGCCGCAGTGGCGGTTCGCGGGCCTGAGGCCGGGCGACCGCTGGTGCCTGTGCGCGGCGCGCTGGCTCGAGGCGTGGGAGGCCGGCGTCGCGCCGCCGGTGGTGCTCGAGGCGACCCACGAGGCGGCGCTGCGCGTCGTGCCGCTCGAGGCCTTTCTCGGTTGCGCCTGGAGCGCGAAGAAGACCGGGCCGGCCGAGCGATAATGCGCCGATGAAGCTGCTGATCGTTCCCGTGACCCCCTTCATGCAGAACTGCTCGGTGCTGGTCTGCGAGCGCACCGGCAAAGCCGCGGCGATCGATCCCGGCGGCGACCTCGACCGCGTCGACGCCGCGCTGCGCAGCGAGGGTGCGACGCTGGAGAAGGTGCTCCTCACGCACGGCCACATCGACCACTGCGGGCAGGCCGGCGAGTTCGCGCAGCGCCACCGCGTGCCGATCGAGGGTCCGCAGCGCGATGACCGGTTCTGGATCGAGCAGCTGCCGAGCCAGGGCAAGATGTTCGGCTTTCCGCGCCTCGCCGCGTTCGAGCCCGACCGCTGGCTCGAGGACGGCGACACCGTGTCGTTCGGCGAGCAGACGCTCGAGGTGCGCCATTGCCCCGGCCACACGCCCGGCCACGTGATCTTCTTTCACGCGCCGAGCCGGCTCGCGATCGTCGGCGACGTGCTGTTCCAGGGGTCGATCGGGCGCACCGACTTTCCGCGCGGCGACCTCGCGACGCTGATCGCCTCGATCACCGGCAAGCTGTGGCCGCTCGGCGACGACGTCGCCTTCGTGCCGGGGCACGGTCCGATGTCGACCTTCGGCGACGAGCGCGCGAGCAACCCCTTCGTCGGCGACGCGGCGCTCGGGCGCTGATCGCTCAGCGCCCGCCGCCCCAGGAATCCTTCAGCGTCACCACCCGGTTGAACACCGGCGTGCCGGGCTTCGTATCGAAGCGGTCGGCGACGAAGTAGCCGTGCCGCTCGAACTGGTAGCGCGCTTCGGGCGGCGTGCCCGCGAGCGATGGTTCGAGCTTGGCACGCACCACGCGCCGCGAGGCGTCGTTCAACGCCTCGCGGTAGTCGCGCCCGCCGGCGTCGGGATGCGGCTGGTCGAACAGGCGGTCGTACAGGCGCACTTCGGCGTCGACTGCGGCCTGCGCGGCCACCCAGTGAAGGTTGCCCTTGACCTTGTACGCGTCGGCGCCGGGCGTGCCCGACTTCGAGTCTTCGAGCACCTCTGCCCGGACCTCGACCACCCGGCCGTCCGCGTCCTTCTCGAAGCCGGTGCACTCGACCACGTACCCGTAGCGCAGCCGCACCCGGTTGCCCGGGAACAGACGGAAGAAACCCTTCGGCGGCTGCTCGGCGAAGTCCTCGCGCTCGATCCACAGCTCGCGCGCGAACGGGAACCGGCGGCGACCGAGCTCGGGGCGCTGCGGGTGCACCGGCGCCTCGCAGGGCTCGGTGCGGTCGGCCGGCCAGTTCGTGACGACCAGCTTCAGCGGATCGAGGACCGCGATCGCGCGCGAGGCCTTGCCCTCCAGGTCGTCGCGCAACGCCTGCTCGAGCGCGCCCATGTCGATCCACGAATTGGCCTTCGAGACGCCGGTGCGCTCCGCGAACAGCTGGATCGCCTCGGGCGTGTAGCCGCGCCGGCGCAGCCCGACGAGCGTCGGCATCCGCGGGTCGTCCCAGCCGTCGACGAGGCCGAGTTCGACCAGCTGCTGCAGCTTGCGCTTGCTGGTGATCGTGTAGGTGAGGTTCAGTCGCGCGAACTCGATCTGCTGCGGCAGCGGCCGCGTGAAGAAGCCTCCCTCGGCGAGCCGCTCGAGCAGCCAGTCGTACAGCGGGCGATGATCCTCGAACTCGAGCGTGCAGATCGAGTGCGTGACGTTCTCGATCGCATCCTCGATCGGGTGCGCGTAGTCGTACATCGGATAGATGCACCACCTGTCGCCGGTGCGATGGTGCGTTGCGAAGCGGATCCGGTACAGGGCCGGGTCGCGCAGGTTCATGTTCGCCGAGCGCATGTCGATCTTCGCGCGCAGCACCTGCGTGCCTTCGGCGTGCCTGCCGTCGCGCATCTCGCGCAGCAGGCGCAGGTTCTCCTGCGGGCTGCGATCGCGGAACGGCGAGTCGCGTCCCGGCTCGGTGAGCGTGCCGCGCATCTCGCGCATCTGCTCGGCGGTCTGCGAGTCGACGTAGGCGTGCCCCGCCTCGACCAGCCACTCGGCCATCCGGTAGAACTGGTCGAAGTAGTCGCTCGCGTAGTACAGGTTGTCCTCCTGCTCGTCGCGCCACTCGAAGCCGAGCCAGCGCACCGCGTCGACGATCGAGTCGACGTACTCCTGCTCCTCCTTCTCCGGGTTCGTGTCGTCGAAGCGCAGGTGGCAGCGGCCACCGTAGTCGCGGGCGAGGCCGAAGTTCAGGCAGATCGACTTGGCGTGGCCGATGTGCAGGTAGCCGTTGGGCTCGGGCGGAAAGCGCGTGCGGATCGCCGCCGGATCCGGAAGCGCGTCGCGATGCCGCTCGGCGGTTCCGGGCTCGCCACTCCATCGCCGGTCGGCGTACTTGCCGGTGCGCAGGTCTTCTTCGATGACCGCGCGGATGAAGTTGCCCGGACTCGGGAGTGTGTGGCGGCCGGATGCGGGATCAGTCATGGAGCCGGATCTGGATGGCGAATCGTCGATTGTAAAGGGGCGCGGGCGATCCCGGCCGCGCGCCGCATGCGCAACTCGCCCGCGTCGCCGCGCCCGGGTGCGGCGACGGCGCGAGGGGTTCAGACCCCCAGCAGCTCCACTTCGAAGAGCAGCGTGGCGTTCGGCGGAATCACCCCGCCCGCGCCCCGCGCGCCGTAGCCGAGTTGCGGCGGAATCACGAGCCGGCGCGTGCCGCCGACCTTCATGCCGGCGACGCCTTCGTCCCAGCCCCGGATCACGTGACCGGCGCCCAGCGGGAACGAGAACGGCTCGCCGCGATCCTTGCTCGAGTCGAACTTGCGGCCCGCCTGGCCGTTTTCGTAGAGCCAGCCGGTGTAGTGCACGCGAACGTGCTGGCCGGTCCTGGCTTCCTCGCCGCTTCCCGGCGTCACGTCGTCGTACTGCAGCCCGGTGGCGGTGGTCTGGTAGGGCATTGGATTTCCTCGCTGGATGTCGGTTGAAGGAGACGCTTGTGGCGGCGCGGAACGTGCCGCCCGGTTCAGGTCGCGGCGCGTCGCAGGCGCCTGATCAGGCTGGAGGTGTCCCAGCGCCCCCCGCCCATGCGCTGGACGTCGCCGTAGAACTGGTCGACCAGCGCGGTGACCGGCAGCGGGGCGCCGTTGCGCGTGGCCTCGTCGAGGCAGAGCCCGAGGTCCTTGCGCATCCAGTCGACCGCGAAGCCGAAGTCGAACCTGTCGTCGACCATCGTCGTGCCGCGGTTGTCCATCTGCCAGGACTGGGCGGCGCCCTTGCCGATCACTTCGAGCACGAGCTTCATGTCGAGGCCCGCAGCGAGGCCGAAGGCGATCCCTTCCGACAGGCCCTGCACCAGTCCGGCGATGCAGATCTGGTTGACCATCTTCGCGAGCTGCCCGGCGCCCGGTCCGCCGACCAGCGTGCAGGCGCGCGAGTACGCCATCGCCACCGGCCGGATGCGGTCGAACACGGCCTGGCCCCCGCCGCACATCACGGTGAGCAGGCCGTTGACCGCGCCGGCCTGTCCGCCCGACACCGGCGCGTCCACGAAATCGAGGCCACGGCTGCCCGCCGCGGCGTGGAGCTCGCGCGCGACCGCCGCCGATGCGGTCGTGTGGTCGACGAACACCGAACCGGGCCTCATCCCCGCGAACGCGCCGTGCTCGCCGAGCACGACCGAGCGCAGGTCGTCGTCGTTGCCGACGCAGGCGAACACGATGTCGGCCTCGTGCGCGGCCTGCCTCGGCGTCGGCGCGGCCGAGCCGCCCGGGTACTCACCGGCCCACTGGTCGGCCTTCGCTGCCGTGCGGTTGTAGACCGTCACCGAATGACCGGCGCGCTTCAGGTGGCCGGCCATCGGGTAGCCCATGACGCCGAGCCCCAGGAAGGCGACCCTGTGCGGCGCGACCGGCTCGTATTGCTTGTTCGTCATCTTCGGAGTCCTCGATCGGGTGTTGCGGGTGTCGGTGCGTGCGCGCCGATACGCGGCAGACGTGACGATAATGGATATCGCCCGCGGACGTCGGCATCGGCCTTCGCCGATCCGCAGGCGCAGGGGCGCCTTCGATCCGATCCGCCCGTCAGTAGCCGACCGCCGCGCCGTCGCGCCGGGGGTCGCTCGCGGCCACGTAGCCGTCGCAGTCGCCGCCGTCGCGGTCCGCATCGCGGCTCGCGTCGTCGCCGAGGCGCCAGACGAACTGGCCCGCGCCGAAGTCCATGTACGAGTCGGCCATCGCCTCGATCCGGTGGCCGCGACGGCGCAGTTCGTCGACGACGGCGGACGGCATCGTCGGCTCGACGTCGAGCGACAGCCCGTGCCCGACCTTCCAGCGCGGCGCGTCGCAGGCCGCCTGCGGGTGCTGCCGATGGTCGATCATCCTCGACAGCGCCTGGACGTGCCCCTGCGGCTGCATGTTGCCGCCCATGACGCCGAAGCTCATCTGCGGCCGCCCGTCCTTCGTCAGGAACGCCGGGACGATCGTGTGGAACGGCTGCTTGCCGGGCGCGACGCAGTTCGGGTGGCCGGCCTGCAGCGTGAACCCGCGGCCGCGGTTCTGCAGCGACACGCCGACGCCGGGCACCACGACGCCCGACCCGAATCCCATGTAGTTCGACTGGATGAACGAGACCATCATGCCGCGCTCGTCCGCCGCGCTCAGGTAGATCGTGCCGCCGGCCGGCGGCAGGCCGTGGTCGAACTCCGAGGCCCGGTCGAGCCGGATTCGCGCGGCGCGCTGCGCGAGGTAGCCGTCGTCGAGCAGCTGCGCGGCGCTCACCCCGGTCATCGAGCGCGGATCGCCGACCCAGCGATAGACGTCGGCGAAGGCGGCCTTCATCGCTTCGATCTGCAGGTGCCGGCAATCGGCCGAGTCGGCCTCGAGCGACGCGAGGTCGAAGTGCGACAGGATGCCGAGGGCCATCAGCGCGGCGATGCCCTGGCCGTTCGGCGGGATCTCGTGCAGCGTGTACCCGCGGTAGTCCTTCGCGATCGTGCCGCACCACGCGGGCGCGAAGCCGCGCAGGTCGGCCAGCGTCATCGCGCCGCCGTGCGCCTTCGCGTGCGCGACCAGCGCCTCGGCAGTCTCGCCCTCGTAGAAGTCGCGCCCCAGGCTCTGCGCGACGCGGCGCAGCGTGCGCGCGGCGTCGGCGAAGACGAAGCGCTCGCCGACCTGCGGCACGCGACCGCGCGGCAGGAACGCCTGTGCGAAGCCGGGGAACTCTTGCAGCTGCGGCGCCTGCGCGGCCCACTTGCGCTGCACGACCGGGGTGACCGCGAAACCGCGCTCGGCCAGCTCCACCGCGGGCCCGAACAGCGCGTCGAATGGCAGCCGGCCGAACTTCGCGTGCAGCGCGGCCCACCCCGCGACCGCGCCCGGCACGGTCACGCTGTCCCAGCCGCGCATCGGCACCGCGTCGCCGTGGCGCCGGCGGAAGTACGCGACGTCCCAGGCCGCGGGCGCCGGGCCCGACGCGTTCAGTCCGTGCAGCGCAGCGCCGTCCCAGACGATCGCGAACGCGTCGCTGCCCAGCCCGCAGGACACCGGCTCGACGATCGTGAGCGCGGCCGCCGTCGCGATCGCCGCGTCGACCGCGTTGCCGCCGCCCAGCAGCATCCGCAGCCCGGCCTGCGCGGCGAGCGGCTGCGAGGTCGCGACGACGTTGCGCGCGAACAGCGGCGTGCGCACGCTGTCGTAGCGGGCCGACCAGTCGAACGGCGCACCCATCGGTTCAGCAGCCCAGTTGCCGCGCGAGATCGCGGAAGTCGCGCGCGTGCAGGTCGTTGCCCGGGCGCGGCGCGACGTCGGCGGCGACCTTCGGGCCGAATTCGAGCGGGCGCGCGACGTGCGCGGTGCGGCAGCCGCAGGCGCGCGCGGCCGCCAGGTCGTCGTGGTGCGCGGCGACCAGCATCATCCGCGCCGGCTCGACGTCGAAGACCTCGCAGACGCCGAGGTAGGCCTCGGGGTCGGGCTTGTAGTGCCGGAACACTTCGGCCGAGAGGATCAGGTCCCAGGGGAGCGCGGCGCGCTTGGCCATGTCGGCCAGCAGCGCGAGGTTGCCGTTGGAAAGCGTGCACAGCGTGAACCGCCGGCGCAGGCGGCCCAAGCCCTCGACCGCGTCGGGCCAGGGATCGAGCCGGTGCCAGGCGAGGTTCAGCGAGCGCCGTGCCGCTTGGTCGAGCCGGTCGGCGACGCCGAACCGCTCGACGACGTCGTCGAGGATCATCCGGTGCAGCGCGTCGATCTTCGTCCAGCCGAGCTCGCCGCTGCGCACCCGCGCCATCGCCGGCTGGTAGCCGGCTCGCCAGGCCAGCGCGAACGCGCCTGCGTCGATGCCGAGCCCGAGCGCAGCGACCTCGCGCTCGATCGAGCCGTACCAGTCGACGACGGTGCCGAACACGTCGAAGGCGAGCACGACGGGCAGCGGATCGAGGTGGGCGATGGGGGCGGCGGGATCGGTCATGGCAGGCATCGCGGGCACCGGAGCCCGGCGAGGGCCGCGCGGCGCGGCCGGGCGGGACTCAGGTCTCTTCCTCGGCGAACGCCTCGTTGCGCTTCTTCGCGATCGTCGGCATGAAGACGATGACCAGCAGCACCGCGGCGATCGCCAGCAGCGTGGCCGACAGCGGACGGGTGACGAACACCGACCAGTCGCCGCGCGAGATCGTCATCGCGCGGCGCAGGTACTCCTCCATCAGCTTGCCCAGCACGAGCCCGAGCAGCAGCGGTGCGGGCTCGCAGTCGAGCTTGCGGAACACGTAGCCGAGGATCGCGAACGGGATCGTCACGAACACGTCGAAGACGTTGTTGTTGATCGAGTAGGCGCCCACGCAGCAGAACAGCAGGATCGCCGGGTACAGGATGCGGTACGGCACGGTGAGCAGCTTGATCCAGATGCCGATCAGCGGCAGGTTCAGGATCACCAGCATCAGGTTGCCGATCCACATCGACGCGATCAGCCCCCAGAACAGCGTCGGGTTGCTGGTCATCACCTGCGGGCCGGGCTGGATGTTGTGGATCATCATGCCCGCGACCATCAGCGCCATCACCGCGTTGGTCGGGATGCCCAGCGTGAGCATCGGGATGAACGAGGTCTGCGCGCCGGCGTTGTTGGCCGACTCGGGGCCGGCCACGCCTTCGATCGCACCCTTGCCGAAGCGCTCGGGCGTCTTCGAGATCTTCTTCTCGACCGCGTACGAGGTGAACGACGCGAGCACCGCGCCGCCGCCGGGCAGGATGCCCAGGAAAGAGCCCAGCGCCGTGCCGCGGATGATCGGCGCGATCGACGCCTTGAACTCGGCCATGCTGGGCAGCAGGCGGCCGACGCTCCGGGTGAACACCTCGCGGTTGTCCCGCTGCTCGAGGTTCACGATGATCTCGCCGAAGCCGAAGATGCCCATCGCGACTGCGGCGAGCTCGATGCCGTCGGTGAGTTCGGGAATGTCGAACGAGAAGCGCGCCACGCCCGAGTTCACGTCGGTGCCGACCATGCCGATCAGCAGCCCGAGCACGACCATCGCCAGCGCCTTGAGGATCGAGCCGTGCGCGAGCACGACCGCGGCGATCAGGCCCAGCACCATCAGCGAGAAATACTCGGCCGGCCCGAACTTGAACGCCACCTCGGCCAGCGGCGGCGCGAAGCCGGCGATCAGCAGCGTGGCCACCGATCCGGCGACGAACGAGCCGATCGCCGCGATCGACAGCGCCGCGCCGGGCCGGCCCTGTCGCGCCATCTGGTAGCCGTCGAGCGTGGTGACCACCGACGAGATCTCGCCGGGCAGGTTCACCAGGATCGCGGTGGTCGAGCCGCCGTACTGGGCGCCGTAGTAGATGCCGGCGAGCATGATCAGCGCCGTCGTCGGGTCGCTGAGCTTGTAGGTGATCGGCAGCAGCATCGCGATCGTGGCCAGCGGCCCGATCCCGGGCAGCACCCCGATCAGCGTACCCAGCAGCACGCCGATGAAGCAGTAGAAGATGTTGGTGAGCGTGAGCGCCGTCCCGAAGCCCAGCGCGAGATTCGACAGCAGGTCCATCGATGCGGCTCCGGGCTACCTGGAGAGGAAAGGCGGGAAGACCGGGAACTGAAGCTCCAGGCCCCGGACGAAGACGAGATCGGACATCACGAGCAGCACGACGATCGAGATCGCCGTCTCCTTCCAGCTGAACTCGTGGCTGGCGATCGCCGAGATCGCGATCAGCAGCGTCACGGCTACCACCATGCCGAGGTACGGGAGCGTGGCCGAGAAGACCGCGACCGAGGCCAGCACCAGGAACAGCTCGCGCCAGCCGACGCCCTCGAGTCGCGCCGAGCCGCTCGAGGGGGCGCTCGCGCGCCAGGCGATCGCCGCACCGAGCAGCGCCATCAGCACGCCCAGCATCGTCGGGAAGAAGCCGGGGCCCATGCGCGCCGGCGTGCCCAGCTGGTAGGCCTGCGAGAAGATCGTGAACAGGACCCCCAGCACCAGGAACATGATCCCGGACCAGAAGTCGCGGTGGTTGCGTATGCGCATCGGCGCCGTCTCCGTCGTTCTACGTCACAGGCCCTCGCGCCGCCGGTGTGCCCCCGGGTGCGTTGCGCGAAAGCCCCTCATCATAGTGCGGTCGCCGACGCCCGACCATGCGTGCATTCCACAATCGCCGCGGCCGGTTGCCGCCCTGGCGATTCGCCGCGTCTACTCGACCCGCGCTCCCGACGACTTGACGACACGCTCGTACTTCGCCTGCTCGGCCCGCACGAAGTTCGCGAACGCCTCGGGACTCATCGGCGATGGCTCGGCGCCCATCCTCGCCAGCCGCTCGCGGATGTCGGGCGCGGCGAGCGCCCGCGTGAACTCGGCGTTGAGCCGATCGACGATGGGCCGGGGCGTATTCGCCGGCGCGAACACGCCGAACCAGGTGCTGATGTCGAACCCCTTCAGGCCGCTCTCGGCGACCGTCGGCAGCTCGGGGAAGAAGCCGCTGCGCTGCGACGTCGTGACCGCGAACGCCTTCAGCTTGCCCGCCCGGATCTGCGGCGTCGCCGATGCGAGGTTGTCGAACATCAGGTCGGTCTGTCCGGCAAGCAGGCCGAGCTGGGCCGGGGCGGCGCCGCCGTACGGGATGTGCACCATGCTGATCCCGGCCTGTGCCTCGAGCAGCTCGCCGGCGAGGTGGCCCGCGCTGCCGTTGCCGCCCGACGCGTAGTTGAGCTTGCCCGGGTTCTTCCGCGCGTAGGCGATCAGGTCGCCGAGGCTGCGCACGCCGAGCCGCTCCGCGGTCTGCGGGTTCATCACGAGCACGTTCGGCACGGTGGCGACGCGCGTGACCGGCGTGAAGTCGCGGTTGGCGTCGTACGGCATCTTCGCGTAGAGGTAAGGGTTGATCGCGTGGGTCGCGACCGCGCCCATCACGATCGAGTAGCCGTCGGGCGCCGCCTTGGCGACGAGATCGGCGCCGATGTTGCCGCCCGCGCCGGGCCGGTTCTCCACGACCACCGGCTGCCCGAGCGGATCGCGCAGCTTCTCGGCCAGCGCGCGGGCGACCTGGTCGAGCGGCCCGCCGGGCGGATACGGAACGACGAAGCGGATCGGCCGGGTCGGCCACTGCTGGGCGAGCGCCGGAGCGGCGCCCGCGCAGGCCAGCGCGGCGACGAGGCCGGCGAGGGCGGCGAAGCGCCGGCGCGGCGCGTCGATGGCGGGATGCTCGGTCATCGGGGTTCTCCTTCGAATCGTTCGGGCGCCGATGATACCCGCAGGCCCCGCGCCGACTCCGGCGGGCGCGCCCCCGGCGAGCCGTCGTCGCAGGCTGCTCAGTCGGCGCGCGCGCCGCGTGCCGCGGCGATCGCGGCGTCGTCGTAGCCGAGCAGCTCGCGCAACACCTCGGCGGTGTGCGCGCCCAGCCGGGGCGGCGGCAGCCGGTAGCTGGGCGGCGTCGCGCTCATCTTCAGCGGGCTGCCGACCAGCGGCACCGGCCCGGCGTCCTCGCGCTCGATGTCGATCCGAAGTTCGCGCGCGCGCACCTGCTCGTTCTCGAAGACCTGTGCCAGGTCGTTGATCGGCCCGCAGGGCACGCCGGCGCGCTCGAGCCCCTCGATCCACCACGCGGCCGGGTGCTGCGCGATCATCGCGGCGATCAGCGGCACCAGCGCCTCGCGATTGCGCACCCGGTCCCGGTTGCGCGCGAATCGCTCGTCTTCGTACAGGTCGCTGCGTCCGGCCAGCTCGCAGAAGCGCCGGTACTGGTCGTCGTTGCCGACGGCGACGACGATCCACTGGTCGGCCGCGAGGAACGCCTGGTAAGGCACGATGTTCGGGTGCGCATTGCCCCAGCGCTTCGGCGGCCGGCCGCTCACCAGGAAGTTGGTGTTCATGTTCGCCAGCATCGCGACCTGCACGTCGAGCAGCGCGACGTCGATGTACTGCCCCTCGCCGGTGCGTTCGCGGTGCAGCAGCGCGGCGAGCACCGCCTGCGTCGCGTACATGCCGGTCATCAGGTCGGACACCGCGACCCCGACCTTCTGCGGCCCGCCGCCGGGTCGGTCGTCGGCCTCGCCGGTGATCGACATCAGGCCGCCGAGGGCCTGGATGATGAAGTCGTAGCCGGCGCGGTGCGCCCAGGGCCCGGTCTGCCCGAAACCGGTCACCGAGCAGTAGACGAGCCGGGGATTGATCGCGGCGAGGCTCGCGTAGTCGAGGCCGTATTTCTTCAGCTGGCCGACCTTGTAGTTCTCGAGCACGACGTCGCTGCGCCGCGCCAGTTCGCGCACGGCCTGCTGGCCGGCGGCCGAGGCGAGGTCGATCTCCACCGAGCGCTTGTTGCGGTTGGTTGCGAGGAAGTAGGCCGCGTCGGCGGTGTCGCGCCCGTCGCGGTCCTTCAGGAACGGCGGGCCCCAGGCGCGCGTGTCGTCGCCGGCGCCCGGGCGCTCGACCTTGATTACGTCGGCGCCGAGGTCGGCGAGGTTCTGCGAGCACCACGGCCCGGCGAGAACGCGGCTGAGGTCGAGGACGCGGATTCCGTGCAGGGCCGATTTCATGGGCGCAACCTTACGTGATTGTACGGTCGGCCGATTCGTCGCGCGGCCGCCCGGCGCGTGCCATTTTTCCGCCCGCATTTCGGTAGAATCGCGAATTCCGCTGAAAAATCAAACCGCTGCACAACCAAGAGCTTGACCGGGCACTCCATGAAGTCGGCCGAGATCAGAGAGAAATTCCTGCGCTTCTTCGAGTCGAAGGGCCACACGATCGTCCCGTCGAGTCCGCTGGTGCCGGCCAACGATCCGACGCTGCTGTTCACGAACAGCGGGATGGTGCAGTTCAAGGACGTGTTCACCGGGCGCGAGCATCGGCCGTACAAGCGCGCGACCAGCTCGCAGCGCAGCCTGCGCGCCGGCGGCAAGCACAACGACCTCGAAAACGTCGGCTACACCGCGCGCCACCACACGTTCTTCGAGATGCTCGGCAACTTCTCGTTCGGCGACTACTTCAAGCGCGAGGCGATCGGCTTCGCCTGGGAGCTGCTCACCCAGGTCTACCGGCTTCCGCCCGAGCGCCTCTGGGTCACCGTCTACCAGGAGGACGACGCGGCCTACGAGATCTGGGCCGACGAGATCGGCGTGCCGCGCGAGCGCATCGTGCGGATCGGCGACAACAAGGGCGCGCGCTACGCGTCGGACAACTTCTGGCAGATGGCCGACACCGGCCCGTGCGGGCCGTGCAGCGAGATCTTCTACGACCACGGCCCCGACGTCGAAGGCGGGCCGCCGGGCTCCCCCGAGGCCGACGGCGACCGCTACATCGAGATCTGGAACCTGGTCTTCATGCAGTACGACCGCGACGCGTCCGGCACGCTGACGCCGCTGCCGCATCCCTGCGTCGACACCGGGATGGGCCTGGAGCGGATCGCGGCCGTGCTGCAGCATGTGCACAGCAACTACGAGATCGACCTGTTCCAGGACCTGATCCGCGCGGCCGCGCGCGAGACCCGCGTCGCCGACCTCGCGAATCCGTCGCTGCGCGTGATCGCCGACCACATCCGCGCCTGCGCGTTCCTGATCGTCGACGGCGTGATTCCCGGCAACGAGGGCCGCGGCTACGTGCTGCGCCGGATCATCCGCCGCGCGCTGCGCCACGGCTACAAGCTCGGGCGCAGGGAACCGTTCTTTCACCGGCTGGTGTCGGACCTGGCGCGCGCGATGGGCGACGCCTATCCCGAGCTCGCGGCGGCGCGCGAGCGCGTCGCGGCGGTGCTCGCGCAGGAAGAGGAGCGCTTCGGCGAGACGCTGGAGCACGGAATGGCGATCCTCGAGCAGGCGCTGGCCGGCGGCGGCACGCAACTGGACGGCGAGACCGCGTTCCGGCTCTACGACACCTTCGGGTTTCCGCTCGACCTCACCGCCGACGTCTGCCGCGAGCGCGACGTCGCGGTCGACGAGGCCGGGTTCGAGGCCGCGATGAACCGCCAGCGCGAGCAGGCGCGCGCCGCGGGCAAGTTCCGCGCCGCCGCCGGCCTCGACTACGAGGGCGCGGCGACCGTGTTCCACGGCTACGAGCGGCTCGAAGTGCCGCAGGCCCGCGTCGTCGCGCTGTACGTCGGCGGCACCTCGGTCGCCGCGATCCACGCCGGGCAGGAAGGCGTCGTCGTCCTCGACAACACGCCGTTCTACGCCGAATCGGGCGGGCAGGTCGGCGACGCCGGCGAGCTGGTCGCTGCCGACGGCGCTGTCCGCTTCACCGTGTCGGACACGCAGAAGATCCAGGCCGAGGTGTTCGGCCACCACGGCAGGCTCGTGCACGGCACGCTCGAGGTCGGCGACGCGGTCGACGCGATCGTCGACGCCGGACGCCGGGCGCGGACGGTGCGCAACCACTCGGCGACGCACCTGATGCACAAGGCGCTGCGCGAGGTGCTCGGCCCGCACGTGCAGCAGAAGGGCTCTCTGGTCGACGCCGCGAAGACGCGCTTCGACTTCGCGCACGACGCGCCGATGAGCGCCGACGAGATCCGCCGCGTCGAGGAGATCGTGAATCGCGAGATCCTCGCCAACGTCGCGACCGGGGCACGCCTGATGACGTTCGACGACGCGGTCAAGGCCGGCGCGATGGCGCTGTTCGGCGAGAAGTACGGCGACACGGTGCGCGTGCTCGACATCGGCTCGTCGCGCGAGCTGTGCGGCGGCACGCACGTCGCGCGCACCGGCGACATCGGGCTGTTCAAGATCGTCTCCGAGGGCGGCGTCGCCGCCGGGGTGCGCCGCGTCGAGGCGGTCACCGGCGAGAACGCGCTCGCCTGGGTGCAGGAACTCGACCAGCGGGTCGCCGAGGCGGCGGCCGCGCTGAAGGCGCCGGCGGTCGAGCTCGGCGCGAAGATCGGCCAGGTGCTCGACCACGCGAAGTCGCTCGAGAAGGAGCTGGCGCGGCTGAAGTCGAAGCTCGCGACTTCGCAGGGCGAAGATCTCGCGGGGCAGGCGGTCGACGTCAAGGGGCTGAAGGTGCTCGCCGCGACGCTCGAGGGGGCCGACGTGGCGAGCCTTCGCGAGACGATGGACAAATTGAAGGACCGGCTCAAGAGCGCCGCGATCGTGCTCGCGGCGGTCGACGGTGCGAAGGTGAGCCTGATCGCCGGCGTGACGCCCGACGCCACTGCGAAGGTCAAGGCCGGCGAGCTGGTCAACTTCGTCGCGCGGCAGGTCGGCGGCAAGGGCGGCGGGCGCGCGGACATGGCGCAGGCCGGAGGCAGCGAGCCGGCGCAGCTGCCGGCAGCGCTGGCCGGCGTCGCCGACTGGGTCCGGGAGCGCGCCTGAGCGCTCGGGCGGGGTCGGGGCCGCCGTCGCGCGGGCGGGCCGCGCCCGGCGGCGGCGATGCCGGCACGGCGGCCGGCCCGGCTTCACTGCTCGAGCTGTTCAGGGTGTTCAACCGCCTCGCGCTGCACGGTTTCGGCGGCGTGCTGCCCTGGGCGCAGCGGGTGCTGGTCGAGGAGCGCCGCTGGCTCAGCCGCGAGGAGTTCGTCGAGATGCTGGCGTTCGCGCAACTCGCGCCGGGCCCCAACGTCTGCAATCTCGCGATCATGTTCGGCGACCGGCACTTCGGCTGGCGCGGCGGCGCGGTCGCGCTCACCGCGATGCTCGCGGTGCCGGGCGCGCTCGTGCTGGCCCTGGCGATCGTGCACGGACAGCTCGCGCAGGTGCCGTGGGTGCAGCGCGCGGTCGCGGGGATGGCCGCGGTCGCGGCAGGCCTGCTGATCGCCACGGCGGTGAAGCTCGCGCGGACCCAGCCGGCGCGCTGGCTCGCGCTCGGCGCGCTCGCGTTCGTTGCGGTCGGGGTGCTGCGCTGGCCGCTGGTCTCGGTGCTCGCGGCGTTGCTGCCGCTGGCGATCGTCCTGGGCTGGCGCGCGAGCGGCGCGGCCTCGAACGAGGCCCCGCGATGAGCCACGCCGACCTGCTGGCGCTGTTCATGCACTTCGCCTCGCTGTCGCCGCTGGCGATCGGCGGCGCATTGGGCACCTCGCCCGAGATGCACCGCTACCTGGTCGACGAGCGCGGCTGGTTGTCGCACACCCAGTTCGTCGACTCGATCGCGCTCGCGCAGGCGGCGCCGGGGCCGAACATCCTGTTCGTGACGCTGCTCGGCTGGCAGGCGGCTGGCGGCCTCGGCGCGCTGGTCTCCACCGTCGGCATCCTGTTGCCGTCGAGCCTGATCTGCCTGTACGGCAACCGCCTTCAGGCGGCGCACCGCGACTCGAGACTGGTGCGCGCGATCCGTCGTGGCCTGTCGCCGATCGCGATCGGCCTCACGCTGTCGGCGGGCTGGATCATCGCTGTGGCCAACGACACCGACTGGAAGCTCGTGTCGCTCACCGCTGCCGCGACCGTGTTCTTCCTGTTCAGCCGGCGCAACCCGCTCTGGCTGATCGGCGCCGGGGCGATCGCCGGCGCGCTCGGGCTGGCCTGAGGCGGCGCGCGTCCGGCGCCTATACTCGCGGGATGCTGCACCCGGACTACCGCTTCTGCCCGCGCTGCGCGACCGAGCTCGCGGTGAGCGCCATCGCCGGCCGCGAGCGCAGGGCCTGCCCGGCCTGCGGCTTCACGCACTGGAACAACCCGGCGCCGGTGGTGGCCGGGCTGGTCCAGGTCGGCGACCTGATCCTGCTGGCGCGCAACGCGGCATGGCCGCCGAAGACGTTCGCGCTGATCACCGGGTTCCTCGAGGCCGGCGAGACGCCGGAAGAGGGGATCGCGCGCGAGGTCAAGGAGGAGACGAACCTCGACGTCCAGCGCAGCACGCTGATCGGCGTCTACGATTTCACCCGCAAGAACGAGCTGATCGTCGCGTACCACGTGATCGCGACCGGCGAGGTGCGGCTCTCGGAAGAGCTGGTCGAGTACCGGATGGTCGCGCCCGAGCGGCTCAGGCCGTGGCGCGCCGGCACCGGGCTCGCGGTCGCCGACTGGATGCGCGCGCGCAGCCTGCCGTTCGAGTTCGTCGACTTCCAGCCGCGACCCCGGCCGGCGCAGGGCGCCTCCTGACCGGCGTCGCCGCCGGCTGCGAACGAAGCGGCGGGGGGCGAGCCGCTCAGGCCAGGCCGAGCTTCTTCGCGAGGCCGATGCGCTGCAGCTTGCCGGTCGCGCCCTTCGGGATCTCGGCCATGAACAGCACCTTGCGCGGCACCTTGAAGTCGGCCAGCCGCGTGGCGGCGAACTCGCGCAATTCCTTCTCGGTGAGGCTCGCGCCTTCGCGCAGCACGACGACGGCGCCGACCTCCTCGCCGAGCTTGTCGTGCGGGATCGCGAACGTGACGACCTGCGCCACCGCCGGGTGGTCCATCAGGACTTCGTCGACCTCGCGCGGCGAAACCTTCTCGCCGCCGCGGTTGATGATCTCCTTCAACCGGCCGGTGATCGACAGGTACCCTTCGGCGTCCATCACGCCCTGGTCGCCGGTGCGGAACCAGCCGTTGGTGAACGCCTCGGCGTTGGCCTTCGGATTGTTCTCGTAGCCGCGCGTCACGTTCTCGCCGCGGATCACGACCTCGCCCACGCTGCCGCGCGGCAGCAGCTCGCCCGCCTCGTCCATGATCGCGACCTCGGGGCCCGCCGCGACGCCGACCGTTCCCGGCTTGCGAACGCGCGGCGGCAGCGGATTGGCCGCCATCTGGTGCGCCGCCTCGGTCATGCCGTAGGCTTCGACCAGCGGAGCGCCGAACACCTCCTCGATCTCGCGGATCACCTGCGGCGGCATCGCCGACGACGACGAGCGGATGAAGCGCAGCGGGTTGGCGGCGATCACCGCCTTGTTGTTCGCCGCGCGGCCCAGGATCGCCTGGTGCATCGTCGGCACCGCCGTGTACCAGGTCGGATGCGCTTCCTCCATCCAGCCGAAGAACTTCAGCGCGTTGAAGCCGGGCGTGCAGCAGACCTGGCCGCCGGCCGAGAGCGGCGCGAGGACGCCGGCGATCAGCCCGTGGATGTGGAACAGCGGCATGATGTTCAGCCCGCGGTCGGCCGCCGACAGCGACAGGAACTCGCGGATGTTGCGCGCCGACGCGCAGACATTGCGCTGCGACAGCGGCACGATCTTCGGGCGCGACGTGGTGCCCGAGGTGTGCAGCACCAGCGCCACGTCGTCGGGCTGGGCGAATCCGCCCTGCGCCGGCGCCGCGGGCGCGGCTCCCGAGGTGTCGCGCAGCTCGAAGCTTCCGGCGCCGCGCTCCGGGCGTGCACGGAGCTCGACGATGCGCACGCCGAGCTTGCGCGCGACCTCGATCGCGGGCGAGGTGCTGCCCGCTTCGACGATCAGCGCGCGCGCACCGAGGTCGCTCAGGTAGAACTCGAATTCGTCGGCGCGATACGCCGGATTCAAAGGCGCCGACGTCGCGCCCGAGGCGATCGAGACGAACGCGGTCGCCATCTCGGGCCCGTTCGACAGCACGATCCCGACGCGCTCGTTGCGGCCGATTCCCATCGCGTTGAGCGTCGCCACCGTCGTCGCGACCAACTCGCGCAGCGCCCCGAAACCGAGCGGCACGCCGCCCGGCGCGGTCAGCGCGGTCGAATCGTCGGCGCCGGCGGCGAGCAGGTCCCTCAGTGTCTGGCTCATGCTGTCCTCGTCCCTTGATCGGCGTCGGATTGTACGACGCCCGGGGCTCGGGTACCATGCACCGTATCGGCGGACCGCGTGCGGTCCGTTTTTTGTAGGGACAGAACGGCCGATCCCAAGGCCGTCGAGAGGGGGAGACACAGATGCGCCATCGATTGCTTGCGTATTCGCTGTCGCGCGCGCGCGCAGGGTTCGCGGCCGCCGCCGTGCTGTTCGGGTTTTCCATGAGCGCGCCGGCGCTCGCGGCCTGGGAGCCGGGCAAGCCGGTCGAGTTCGTCGTTCCGGCCGGCACTGGCGGGGGCGCCGACCAGATGGCGCGCTTCATCCAGGGCGTCGTCACCAAGCACTCGCTGATGAAGCAGCCGATCGTCGTGGTCAACAAGTCGGGTGGCGCCGGCGCCGAGGGCTTCCTCGAGATCAAGGGCGCCAAGGGCGACCCTCACAAGCTCGTGATCACGCTCTCGAACCTGTTCACGACGCCGCTGGGCACCGGGGTGCCCGTCAACTGGCGCGACTTGACGCCGGTGGCGATGCTGGCGCTCGACCAGTTCGTGCTCTGGGTCAACGCCGAGTCGCCGTACAAGACCGCGCAGGCCTACCTCGACGCGATCAAGGCCGCGCCGAACAACACCTTCAAGATGGCGGGCACCGGCTCGAAGCAGGAAGACCAGATCATCACGGTCGCCCTCGAGAAGGCCGCCGGCCGCAAGATCACCTACATCCCGTTCAAGGGCGGCGGCGACGTCGCGGTGCAGCTGGTCGGCAAGCACGTCGACTCCACGGTCAACAACCCGATCGAGGCGATCGCGCACTGGCGCGGCGGCAAGCTGCGGCCGCTGTGCGTGTTCGACGACGAGCGCATGCCGTACAACGCGAAGATCGCCGACACGATGTCCTGGCACGACATTCCGTCGTGCCGCGAAGCCGGCGTGCCGGTCGACTACCTGATGATGCGCGGCATCTTCATGCCCCCCGGCGCCACCCCCGAGCAGGTCGAGTGGTACATCGAGCTCTTCAGGAAAGTGCGCGCGACGCCCGACTGGAAGGAGTTCATGGAGAAGGGCGCGTTCAAGGACCGCTTCATGACCGGCAAGGAGTACGTCGACTGGGTGGCGAAGGCCGAGGAGCTGCATCGCACGCTGATGCGCGACGCCGGCTTCCTCGCCAAGTGAGCGGCGACGACACGGGCGGCCACCGCGCCGCCATCCGGGTGCTGACCGCCGAGGTCGCCGTCGCGCTGCTGTTCGTCGCGCTGGGCGCCGTGGTGATCGTCGACAGCGTGCGCGTCGGCGCCGGATGGGCCGACGACGGTCCACAGGCGGGCTACTTCCCGTTCTACGTCGGCGCGCTGATGGTCGTCGCAGGCGTCGCGAACCTGCTGATCGCGATGCGCAGGCGCTGGCTCCTCAGCGGGCCGTTCGTGTCGCGCGTCGAACTCGGCCACGTGCTGCACGTCCTCGTTCCCACCGCGATCCTCGCGGTGCTGATCGCGCTCGTGGGCATGTACGTGGCGGCGGCGATCTTCATCGCCTGGTTCATGCTGTGGCACGGCCGCTTCCGCTGGGCGGCCGCGGCCGCGGTCGCGCTCGGCGTGCCGGTGGTGCTGTTCATGGTGTTCGAGCGCTGGTTTCTCGTGCCGCTGCCCAAGGGGCCGCTCGAGGCGATGCTCGGTCTTTAGCGGTTCCAGGGTCGGGCGATGGACGAAATCGGCAACCTGTTCCACGGCTTCGCGGTGGCGCTCACGCTGCCGAACCTCGGGTTCATGCTGGTCGGCATCCTGCTGGGCGTGCTGATCGGCGTGCTCCCCGGCCTGGGCGGCGCCAACGGGGTGGCGATCCTGCTGCCGCTCACGTTCAGCATGCCGCCGACCAGCGCGATCATCATGCTCTCGTGCATCTACTGGGGCGCGCTGTTCGGAGGCGCGATCACGTCGATCCTGTTCAACATCCCCGGCGAGCCGTGGTCGGTGGCGACGACCTTCGACGGCTATCCGCTGGCGCAGAAGGGGCGCGCGGGCGAGGCGCTGACCGCGGCGTTCACCTCGTCGTTCGTCGGCGCGTTCTTCGCGGTGCTGATGATCACGTTCCTCGCGCCGCTGGTTGCGAAGTTCGCGCTGAAGTTCGGCCCGGCCGAGTTCTTCGGCGTGCAGTTCCTGACCTTCGCGAGCTTCATCGGGATGACGAGGTCCCCGCGGTTCAAGACGCTGGGCGCGATGATGCTCGGCTTCGCGCTGGCGGCGGTCGGGCTCGACAGCGTGACCGGCCAGCTGAGGATGACGTTCGGCGCGACCCCGCTGCTCAAGGGCTTCGACTTCCTCACCGCGGTGATCGGCCTGTTCGGAATCGGCGAGATCCTGCTCACGATGGAGGAGGGGATGTCGTTCAAGGGCGGTAAGGCGGGCATCAATGCCCGCGTCGTGCTCGACACCTGGAAGCGGCTGCCGCGCTACTGGGCAACCTCGCTGCGCTCGACCGTCATCGGCTGCTGGATGGGGATCACGCCCGGCGGCGCCACGCCCGCGTCGTTCATGAGCTACGGGATCGCGAAGCGCTCGTCGAAGAACGGCGACAAGTTCGGATCCGGCGAGATCGAAGGCGTCGTCGCGCCCGAGACGGCGGCGCACGCGGCCGGCACCAGCGCGCTGCTGCCGATGCTCACGCTGGGCATCCCGGGCTCGCCGACCGCAGCGGTGCTGCTCGGGGGGCTGCTGATCTGGGGCCTGCAGCCCGGGCCGCTTCTCTTCGTCGAGCAGAAGGAGTTCGTCTGGGGCCTGATCGCCAGCATGTATCTCGGCAACGTCGTCGGGCTCGCGATCGTGCTCACCACCGTCCCGTGGTGGGCGGCGATCCTGCGCATCCCGTTCTCCATCATCGCGCCGGTGATCGTCGTCGTCTGCGCGGTGGGCGCCTACACGGTGCACAACTCGATGTTCGACGTCGCGATGATGGTCGTGTTCGGCATCGTCGGCTACGTGTTCAAGAAGCTCGACTATCCGCTCGCGCCGCTGGTGCTGGCGCTGGTGCTGGGCGACATGGCCGAGTCGAG
This sequence comes from Burkholderiaceae bacterium, assembly GCA_023954045.1. Lineage (GTDB taxonomy): Bacteria > Pseudomonadota > Gammaproteobacteria > Burkholderiales > Burkholderiaceae_E > Zeimonas. The sequence goes on from JAMLIR010000012.1 coordinate 106,573, forward strand.
CTTCCGCCAGGCGCTGCTGCTGTCGCAGGGCAGCCTCGCGATCTTCTGGTCGAGCCCGCTCGCCGCGGTGCTGATGTCGCTGGGGCTGCTGATGCTGTTCTGGCAGCAGGTCTCGCGCCTGTGGGTCCGGCGGCCCGCCGAAGCGGCAGGCTGAGGAGTCGGCCGCGACGTCGGCCGAGGGGGCAGGCCGCGGGCGGGCCGGTGGCCCCCCGGACCGCAGCCGGGTTCAGCCCTGCGGCCGCAGCTGCAGCCGTCCCTTCTGCGCGGCCAGCGTCGCCCCGAGCAGCGATGCGCAAGCGTAGACCGCGTCGCAGTGCGGCGTCGGCGTGCCGGTCAGGCGCGCCAGTTCGATCACCGAGCCGAGCAGCGCGTCGAGTTCGAGCGGGCGTCCGTGCTCGACGTCCTGCAGCATCGAGGTCTTGTGTTCGCCCACCGACTCGGCGCCGGCGATGCGCTTGTCGATCGTGATGCGAATGCGCACCCCGAGCTTCTCGGCGACGGTCCGGGCCTCGGCCATCATCTCCGCAGCCAGCGCCCGCGTGGCCGGAAAGCGGCAGATCGCCGCCAGCGACGCGTGCGTGAGCGCGCTCACCGGATTGAAGGTCAGGTTGCCCCACAGCTTGAGCCAGATCTCGGAGCGCAGGTCCGACGACACCGGCGCCTTGAAGCCCGCCCGCGCCAGCGCGTCGGATATCCGCTGAACCCGCGCGGACTTGCCGTTGTCGGGTTCGCCCAGCGAGAAGCGGTTGCCTTCGATGACCCTGACGACGCCCGGCGCGACCAGCTCGGCGGCCGGGTAGACGACCGATCCGATGATCCGCTCCCCGGGGATCGCGGCCGCGATCGCTCCGTCGGGGTCGACCGACATCACCGGGCGCCCGTCGAACTCGCCGCCCAGCTTGTGGAAGTACCACCACGGAATGCCGTTCTGCAGCGTGACCACCGCCGTTTCGGCGCCGAACATCGCCGGCACGTCGGCGGCCAGCGCGCCGACCTGCTGCGCCTTCAGAGCGAGAAGGACGAAATCCTGCGGCCCGGCTTCGCCGGTCTTCTGCACCGCGCGCACGCTGCGCGCGACGTGCTCGGTGCCGTCCTCCTCGATCAGCCGGAAGCCCTGCGCGTTGATCGCCTGCAGGTTCGCGCCGCGCGCGATGAACGTCACCTCCTCGCCTGCGAGGGCCAGTCGCGCCCCCAGGTAACCGCCGATCGAGCCGGCTCCCACCACCGCGATCCTCATCGGTTCCGCCTCATTGCTGCCGGTATTCGTTGCGCAACGTGCCGATGCCCTCGATCGACACCTCGACGATGCTTCCGGCCTTCATCGGCAGCACGCCCAGCGAGGTCCCGCAGGCGATAAGGTCGCCGGGCTCGAGCGTCATGTCGCGCGAGATCAGGCTCACCAGCTGTGCCGGCGCGAAGATCATGTCGGCCACCGGGAAGTTCTGGCGCTCCCGCCCGCCGAGCAGCGTGCGCACCGACAGCCCCGTCGGGTCGATGCCGGTCGCGATCACCGGCCCGAACACGCCGAAGGTGTCGAAGCTCTTCGCGCGCGTCCACTGCGCGAACGCCGCGTCGCGGCCGACGATCTCGATCGCGGTGACGTCGTTGACGCAGGTGTAGCCGAAGATGCTCCGCGCGGCCTCGTCAGGTGCGACGTTCGCGCAGCGCCGGCCGATCACGACGCCGAGCTCGCCTTCGTAGACGACGCGGCCGTCGTACGAGACCGGCACGCGGATCGGCTGCCCGTGGGCGCAATACGCGTTCGCGCCCTTGATCACGTACAGCGGCTCGGCGGGAATCGCGAGCCCCTGCTTCGACGCGGCCGCGTGGAAGTTGTTCCAGACGCAGACGAACTTCGACGGCCGGCACGGCGGGAGCCACTCGATCGCGTCGACGCGCAGCCGCTCTCCGGTCGGTGCGCGCTCGCCGAACAGGTCGCCGTCGTGGACCACCACCTGGTCGGCCTCGAGCAGGCCGAAGCCGACGCGCCCGTCGCGCCTGAAGCGCATCCAGTGTTTCGTGTCGCGAGGCATGGGAGCGGATGTTAGCACCGGCCAATCGCGCCGACCGAGGGCCTGACGGGGACCCGCTGCGGGGCGGCCGGCGCGACGACGATCGTCGTCGCGCCACGCGGCTAGCCGAGCCTGGCCTTCTGCTCGCGCAGCCGATCGAGCGTGGCCGCAAAGGCCGCGACGCGCCCGCGCTCCTGCTCGACGACGGCCGCGGGCGCCCGCTCGACGAAGCTCGCGTTACCCAGCTTGGCTTGCGCTTTCCCGATCTCGCCCTCGATGCGCGCGATCTCCTTTTCGAGCCGCTGGCGCTCCGCCGCGAGGTCGATCTCGATCTTGAGCATCAGCCGCGTGTCGCCCACGATCTGCACCGGCGCCACGGACCCCGAAGGAAGCTCCGCCACGATCTCGACCGCTTCGAGGCGTGCGAGCGCGCGCAGGTACGGCGCGTGGCCGGCCAGCCGCGCGGCGTCGCCGGCCGCGACCAGCGGCAGCTTCTGCGCCGGCGACACGCCCATTTCGCCGCGCAGCGCCCGGCACGCGTCGACCATCGACTTCAGCTCGGACACCCAGCGCTCGGCGGCTTCGTCGACGCGCCCGGGTTCGGGCTGCGGATAGCGCTGCGTCATGATCGAGTGGCGACGGGCCGCGAGCGCCTCGTCGAGCGCGGCGCCGGAGAGCGTCTGCACGCCGCGCTCGCCGTAGCGCATCGCCAGCGGCGCGACCTTCTGCCACAGCTCTTCGGTGATGAACGGGATGATCGGGTGCGCGAGCCGCAGCACCGTCTCGAGCACGCGCAGCAGCGTGCGCCGCGTCGCGCGAGCGCGTGCGACGCCGGCCGCGTCGCTGCCCGCCTCCTGGACCTGTACCTTCGCCAGCTCGAGGTACCAGTCGCAGTACTCGTTCCAGACGAACTCGTAGATCGCGCGGGCGGCGAGGTCGAACCGGTAGTCGTCGAAGTGCTTCGCCACCTCGGCCTCGGTGCGCTGCAGTTGCGAGACGATCCATCGATCGGCGGCGCTGAACTCGAGGTAGCCGCCTGGTGCGCACTCGTCGGCGCGATGCGGCGCGAAGCCGCAGTCGTGGCCTTCGCAGTTCATCAACACGAACCGCGTCGCATTCCACAGCTTGTTGCAGAAATTGCGATAGCCCTCGCAGCGATTCAGGTCGAAGTTGATGTTGCGCCCGGGTCCGGCCAGCGACGCGAACGTGAAGCGCAGCGCGTCGGTGCCGAAAGCCGGGATGCCTCCCGGGTACTCCTTGCGGGTGCGCTTCTCGATCGACGCGGCCTGCTTCGGGTTCATCAGGCCGTAAGTGCGCTTGGCCACGAGCGCGTCGAGCGCGATGCCGTCGATCAGGTCGATCGGGTCGAGCGTGTTCCCCTTGCTCTTGGACATCTTCTGGCCTTCGGCGTCGCGCACCAGCGCGTGCACGTAGACGTGCCGGAACGGCACCTGCCCGGTGAACGCGAGGGTCATCATGACCATTCGCGCGACCCAGAAGAAGATGATGTCGAAGCCGGTGACCAGCACCGACGAGGGCAGGAACTGCGCCAGCCGCGGCAGCAGGTTCGGGCGCCCGGCGCGAAACGGCTGCTGCGGGTCCACCAGGCTCGAGAACGGCACCAGCGCCGACGAGAACCAGGTGTCGAGGACGTCGGCGTCGCGCACCAGCGGGCCGCTCCAGCCGGCGGCGTCGGCCTGCGCGCGCGCGTCGGCGTCGTTGCGCGCGACGAACACCGTGCCGTCGTGGATCGGCTGGCCCTCGGCGTCGGCCTTGTACCAGGCCGGGATCTGGTGGCCCCACCACAACTGGCGCGAGATGCACCAGTCCTGGATGTTGGTCAGCCAGTGGTTGTAGGTGGCGGTCCAGTTCTCGGGCACGAAGCGGATCGAGCCGTCGGCGACGACCTCGAGCGAGCGTTGCGCGATGCTCTTGCCGGCCAGCAGCGAGTCGGCGGGCGCGGGCTTGCTCATCGCGACGAACCACTGGTCGGTGAGCATCGGCTCGATGACCGCGTTCGTCCGGTCGCCGCGCGGCACCATCATCCTGTGCGCCTTGACCGAGTCGAGCAGTCCGAGCGCCTCGAGGTCGGCGACGATCATGCGGCGCGCGTCGAAGCGGCCGTGGCTGCGGTACTTCGGCGGCGCGTTCTCGTTGATGCGGGCGTCCAGCGTCAGCACGCCGATCGTCGGCAGGCCGTGGCGCTGGCCGACCGCGTAGTCGTTGAAGTCGTGGGCGGGGGTGACCTTGACCGCGCCGGTGCCGAACTCGCGCTCGACGTAGGCGTCGGCAATGACCGGAATCTCGCGCCAGCCGAGCGCCTTGCCGCGCCGGGCGACCTCGGCGAGCGCGAGCCCCGCGCCCTCGAAGGCCGGATCTTCGGCTTCGCCCGAAAGAGGCAGCAGCACCGACTTGCCGACCAGCGACGCATAGCGCTCGTCGTCGGGGTGCACCATCACCGCCGTGTCGCCGAGCATCGTCTCGGGGCGCGTCGTCGCGACCGTGATCGAGCCGCTGCCGTCGGCGAGCGGATAGCGGATCTGCCAGAGCTGCCCGTCCTCCTCCTCGCTGACGACTTCGAGGTCGGAGACCGCAGTGAGCAGGTCCGGGTCCCAGTTCACCAGCCGCTTGCCGCGGTAGATCAGCCCCTGCTCGTGCAGTCGCACGAACACTTCCTTCACGACCTCGGACAGCTTCGCGTCCATCGTGAAGTACTCGAGCGACCAGTCGGTGGAGGTGCCCATGCGCCGCATCTGGCCGGTGATCGTCGAGCCGGACTGCTGCTTCCACGCCCAGACGCGCTCGACGAACTGCTCGCGGCCCAGGTCGTGGCGCGAGATGCCCTGCGCGTCGAGCTGGCGCTCGACGACGATCTGCGTCGCGATGCCGGCGTGGTCGGTGCCCGGCAGCCAGAGCGTGTTGGCGCCGCGCATCCGGTGATAGCGGGTCAGCGTGTCCATCACCGTCTGGTTGAACGCGTGGCCCATGTGCAGCGTGCCGGTGACGTTCGGCGGCGGCAGCTGGATCGAGAACGCTTCGGCGCCCGGTTCGTTGCCGGCGGCGAAGTAACCGCGCGACTCCCAGATCGGGTACCAGCGCGCTTCGATGTCGGCGGGCTCGAAGCTCTTGGCGAGCGCTTCGGGAGCGCCCGCAGCGGCGTTCGGCGAGCCTGCCGAGGGGGTCGCAGCGGTCATGTTCGCAAGTCTTTGATTAAACGCGAAATTATATCCGCGCCTCGGGCTGGACGGGGACACGCTGCCTCGCGTCGGCCGGGCGGGGCCGGCGCACGCGTGCGGCGGTTCAGCCCGCGCCGGGGCCGGCGCCGCCGCGCGCGCGGATCACTTCGTCGTGCACCCGGGTGATCTCCTCGGCGACCGCGCGCGCGACCAGGTCGCGGATCAACTGCTCGAGCGTGGTGCCGAGGTCCGCGGCCAGCGACTCGGTGGCACGCCCGATCACGGCCTGGAGGCTCGCGCGCAGCTGGGCATCGAGCAGCGCGTCGGCGCGGCCGAGCAGGCCTGCGAGCACGTTCTCGCGAACCCGCATCGCGAGTTGCGCCCAGTCGATCTCGACGAGCGTGCTCGGCAGTTCGCTACGGTCGTAGCGCGGCACCTCGACGACCTCCGTGAGCATCGGGATCGCCTCGTCGCCCGCGTCGGCGCCGGATGCCGCGGCGCGCAGCTTTCCGGCCAGTCGTTCGAGGTCGTCGTCCATGTTCATCCGGCCCCCTGGGCTTCCGACGCCAGGTCGTGGCGCTCGAGCGGGTAGCCGCGGTCGCGGTAAAAGCGCCAGCGCCCGCGCGCCGCTTCGCGGTCCCCCTCGTCCGAGGCCACCACCTCGATCAGGCGATCGAAGCGGCTGAACATCGGCGGCGTCGCGCTGCCGAGATTGACCAGCACCTCGTGGAACGGCGTCTCGGTCGGCTCGGCCGCGAGCAGCACGGGCGTTTCGGGCGCCAGCGGATCGGCCGCGCCCACGTGCGGAATGAAGTCGTGCTGGGAGAAGGTCCAGAGCATCCGGTCGAACTCCGCCAGTCGCACCGCGTCGTCGCACCAGACGAGCACCTTGTGGTGCGCCCGATAGATCTTGCGCACCAGTCGGCACCCGTACCGCAGCTTGTCCGGCGCGTTGAAATGGAAGTCGACGCGGGTCAAGGGCTCAGCCTTTCGCGCGCGCCAGCAGGAAATTCGCCAGCAGCGGAACCGGCCGCCCGCTGGCGCCCTTGTTGGCTCCCGACTTCCACGCGGTGCCCGCGATGTCCAGGTGCGCCCAGTCGTAGCCCTTGGCGAAGCGCGACAGGAAGCAGGCGGCGGTGACCGAGCCGGCCGGGCGGCCGCCGATGTTGGCCACGTCGGCGAACGGCGACTTCAGCTGCTCCTGGTACTCGTCGTCCAGCGGCATGCGCCAGCAGCTGTCGCCGATCTCGCGTCCGGCGTCCTGCAGTTCGGCGGCGAGCGCGTCGCTCGGCGAGAACAGCCCCGAGTGGTGATGCCCGAGCGCGATCACGCAGGCGCCGGTGAGCGTCGCGACGTCGACCACGGTGCTCGGCTTGAAGCGCTGCACGTAGGTGAGCGCGTCGCACAGGATCAGCCGGCCCTCGGCATCGGTGTTCAGGATCTCGACGGTCTGGCCCGACATGCTCGTGACGATGTCTCCGGGCTTGGTCGCGCGACCGCTCGGCATGTTCTCGGTGGTGGGGACGACCACGACGAGGTTGATTTTCAGCCCGAGCTCGGCGACGGCGCGCATCGTGCCCAGGACCGACGCGGCGCCGCACATGTCGAACTTCATCTCGTCCATCTCGGCGGCGGGCTTCAGCGAGATGCCGCCGGTGTCGAACGTGATCCCCTTGCCGACCAGCGCGATCGGGGGCTGCTTCGCGCCAGCGCCCTGGTAGCGCAGCACGATCAGCTTCGGCGGCTGGTCGGAGCCGCGCGCCACCGACAACAGGGCGCCCATCTTCAGGGCCTGCATCTGGCGCGTGTCGAGCACCTCGACCTTGAGACCGAGCTCGCGCGCCATCTTCCGCGCGGTTTCGGCGAGGTAGGTCGGCGTGCAGTGATTGCCCGGCAGGTTGCCGAGGTCCTTCGCCATGTCGACGCCGTTGGCGATCGCCGTCGCCTGCGCGACCGCAGCCGACATGCCGGCGGACTGCACCGGCAGCACGACCCGCCTGGGACGCACCGGCTGGGTCTCGCGCCTGGTCTTCAGCGTCTCGAAGCGATAGGCGATCTCGCGGCCGATCAGCACCTGCGCGCGCAGCTTCCACCCGGTGTCGCGACCCGCGACCGGCGCCTCGTGCAGCAGCGAGATCGCCTCGTCGGCGGCGAGCGGGCCGGCGGCCCTCAGGCCGCCGCGCACTGCCTCGCCGAACGACTTCTCGGTCGCCTCGCGCGCATCGCCCATCGCGACGAGCAGCACGCGCGGCAGGTGGCCGTCGAGCTGCACCAGCAGCGTGGATCCCGCCTTCGCGGGCAGGTCGCCCGAGCGGATCGCCTTCGCGAGACGGCCGCCGTGCACGGCGTCGATCTCCTTGCCGCCGGCGGTGAGTTCCTTGCCCGCAAGAACCGGCACCAGCGCGCAGCCTGCGCGCATGCGTCCGGGGGCCGTCGTTCGTGTGCTAAATTGCATCGCTCGCTCTTTCCCGTGTCGATCCGGTCGATTATACGAGGCTATGCTCTTCAAGAAGGCGCTTCGGCGCGACCTCGTCAATCTCGCCGGCACCGTCTTCGCGACCCTGTTCGTCATCATGCTGACGACGTCGCTGATCCGGCTCCTCGGGCGCGCGGCCGGCGGCCGCGTCGACACCGGTAGCGTGCTGCCGCTGATCGCGTTCAACGCGATCACGATCCTCCCGGTGCTGCTGGTGCTCACGATCTACATCGCGGTGCTGATGTCGCTCACGCGCGCCTATCGCGATTCCGAGATGGTCATCTGGTTCGCCAGCGGGCAGAGCCTCGCGGCCTGGGTGCGGCCGGTGCTCGGATTCGCCGCTCCGATCGCGTTGCTGATCGCGCTGATCGCGTTCTTCGTATCGCCGTGGGCCGAGCGGCAGGCGAGCGAGTACCAGCAGCGCTTCGCGCAGCGCGAGGACGTCTCGCAGGTGTCGGCCGGGCGCTTTCGCGAGTCGGTGTCGGCCAACCGCGTGTTCTTCGTCGAGGAACTGAACGAGGCCCAGACCGAGGTGCGCAACGTGTTCGTCACGCAGCGGCGTGGCGACCTCGTCACCGTCGTGGTCTCGCGGGCCGGGCGCATCGAGAACGAGCGCGACGGCACGCGCTTCCTCGTGCTCGAGGACGGCCGCCGATACGACGGCGCCGAGGGTCGGCCCGACTTCCGCCTGATGGAATTCGAGCGCTACGGTCTGCGACTCGAGCCCCGCAACCCCCCGCTGGCCGACCAGCGCGCAAAGGTGAAGTCGACGCTGGAGCTGCTGCAGGACCCGACGCCGCGGCACCTGGGCGAGCTGTCGTGGCGGATCAGCCTGCCGGTGTCGGCGCTGCTGATGGCGCTGCTTGCGATCCCGTTGTCGGCGATCAATCCGCGCGTCGGGCGTTCGATCAACCTCCTCGTGGCGTTGCTGCTCTACGTCACCTACAGCAACCTGATCTCGCTGGTGCAGGCCTGGATCGCCGGCGAGAAACTGCCGTTCTCGATCGGCGCCTGGGCGCTTCACGTCATCGTGCTGGCGCTGGCCGGCGTCCTGTTCTGGCGACGCACGACGCTGCCGCGCTGGCCGCTGCGCCGCCTGGTGCTGCGCGGATGAAGACGCTGCGCTCCTACCTCGGCCGGCAGATCCTGGCCGCGCTGGTGTTCGTGCTGTTCGGCTTCCTGGCGCTGTTCGCGTTCTTCGACTTCATCAACGAGCTCGACGACGTCGGCCGCGGCGGCTACCGCCTCCAGCACGCGCTTGCATTCGTGCTGCTCGGCCTGCCTGCCCACGTCTACGAGCTGATGCCCATCGTCGCGCTGATCGGCACCATCTACGCGCTGGCGCAGTTCGCGGCGAACTCCGAGTTCACGGCGATGCGCGCCGCCGGGCTCAGCCGCCGCCAGGCGCTGGCGACCGTCGCGCGCATCGGGCTGTTCGTCGCGGTCCTCACCGCGCTGGTCGGCGAGATCCTTTCGCCGGCCGCCGAGCGGCTCGCCCAGCAACTCAGGCTGTCGGCGATCGGCGCTTCGGTCGCCGGGCAATTCCGCTCGGGCCTGTGGCTGAAGGATTCGGTACGAGGTTCGGGCGGCGAAGTCGAGCGGCTTCGCTTCGTCAACATCGGCGAGTTGCTGCCCGACGGCACGCTGCGGGACGTGCGCGTCTTCGAGTTCGACGTCGAGATGCGGCTCTCCGAGATCGTCCACGCCGATTCCGCGCACTACGCGCCCCCCGATGCGTGGCGGCTCACCGGGGTCGACGCGACGCGCTTCGTCGAGGCGCGCGCGGGGGACGACGCGCCAGTGCTGCGCGCCGAGCAACTCCGCCCTGCCGAGCGGCTCTGGAAGAGCGACCTGACCCCGGCGCTGCTCGGCGTGCTGCTGGTGCAGCCCGACCGCATGTCGGCGGTGAGCCTCTACAGGTACGTGCGCCACCTGCAGGAGAATCGCCAGAACTCGAGCCAGTACGAGATCGCGCTTGCGAAGAAGCTCGTCTATCCGCTGGCGGTGATCGTGATGATGGCGCTCGCACTGCCGTTCGCGTACCTGCAGGCGCGCGCCGGCGGCATCGGCTACAAGGTGTTCGCCGGGATCATGCTCGGCATCGCCTTCCACTTCCTGAACGGGCTGTTCTCGCACCTCGGCCTGCTGAACACCTGGCCCCCGCTGCTGTCGGTCAGCATCCCGAGCCTGGGCGCTTTCGTGCTGGCGCTCGGCATGCTCGCCTGGGTCGACCGGACGCGCTGAGCCGTGGGTGCGGATGCCCCGCGAGGCCGGTCCGACGACGCGCTGGCGCCTGTCATGGACAAGATTCCCGTGGACGCGCGGGCCCCGGCTGAATTAGCATGTGGCGCAATCCGGCGGGCGCGCCGGCCCTTCGGGGGCGCGGCGCGCCTGGCTGGCCGGAACCGAGGAGGAGGAGGGGCAGCGATGCTGCCGTTTCGGGGCGCACAGCGATGTGCGCCGTTTTTTTTGCCCGGTCGCGGACGGCCGGCCGTTTGCCGATGATCGCCTGGATCGAGCGCGCGTTCGCCGACGTTGCGGCCGCGCGGCGCAGTTTCCTCGTAGTGCTGGTGGTTCTGACGCTGCTGCGGGCGTGGTTCGCGGCCGCGCTTCCGTTCACCAGCGACGAGGCCTACTTCCTGATGTGGGGGCGCAACCTCGATTGGGGCTTCTACGACCATCCCCCGCTGATCGGCTGGATGCTCGCCGCGCTCGACGCGATCTCGGGCCATCGCTTCGTGCTGCGGCTGCCTGCGCTGCTCGCGCCGCCGCTGGTCGCCGCGGTCGGCTGGCGGCTGCTGCGTCGCCAGGGCGAAGCGCTGGCCTGGTCGGGCGCCACGCTGCTGCTGCTCGTGCCGCTGAACGCGTGGAACGTCGCGATCACCACCGACATTCCGCTGATGATGTTCAGCGCGCTGACGCTGGGGCTGTACCTGCGCGCGCGGCGCACCGGGCGCATGGCCGACTTCCTGCTCGCCGGACTCGCGCTGGGCGGCGCGCTGCTGTCGAAGTACTTCGCCGGAATGCTCGCGATCGCGATATTCCTCGACACGATGCGCAGGCCCGATCGCCGCTCGCTCGCCGGGCTCGCCTGGGTGGTCGCCGGGTCGCTGCCCGCGGCCGCGATCCAGATCGCCTGGAACGCGCAGCATTGCTGGCCCAACGTGATGTTCAACCTGGTCAACCGGCACGGCGACGCCGGCCTGTCGTGGCGCACGCCGCTGCTGTACCTGCTGAGCGTGGCCTACGTGTTCACGCCGGCCGTGGCCTGGCGGCTGGCTGCCGGGACGGCGGCCGCGATCACGGCGGGTGACGAGCGCAGCTCGCTGCGCTGGCTCGCGCTGGCGCCGCTGGCCATCTTCGCTGTGCTGTCGCTGGTCAAGACGATCGGCCTGCACTGGCTCGCGAGCTTCGTGCTGCCGGCGGTCGCCTGGTACCTGCTGTCGTCGTCCGCGCGTGCGCGCGCGGCCGCGATCGGTACGGCCGGCCTGATCGCCGTCGCGCACTGGCTCGTGATCGGCGCGCTGGCGCTTGTGCCCACGGAAGCCTTCAAGTCCTGGAGCAACTACCAGGGGCTGGTGATGACGGTCCACGCCGACGAACTCGCGCGCGCGCTGGCGCCCTGGCGCGGGCGCTACGCGATCGCCTCCGACGGATACTCGCCGGCGGTCACGATCGGCTACGCGCTCGGCGAGCACGTGCTGGTGTTCGGTCCGGGCACCAGCCACGCGCGCCACGACGACATCCTGACCGACTTCCGCGAGCTCGACGGCCGCGACATCCTGATCGTGAAGCGCAGGGACTATTCGCGCGGCGACTACGAGCCCTACTTCGAGAGGGTGAGCGTCCGCGACATCGAGATCCGCGGCGCAGTGTTCCACCTGATCGAGGGCCACGGCTTCCGGTACCCCGCATATCGCGATCGCGTGCTCGACGCGGTGCGCCAGCGCTACTACGCGCTGCCGCGCTGGCTGCCCTCGGGTCCGTGCTACTTCTGCGATCGGTACTTTCCCGAGCGCGCCTGCCACCGCTGACCTTCGCGCCGCGGCCGCGCGCCGCGAGCCTCGGGAAAATCCCGATGCGCCGAAAGCCCTCTGCCCGGGCACTCGCCTGCCTGCTCCGCTTATCCTTCCCCGATCGTCACTGGATCCGGATCGAGGAGGGGGACAGGTCGCATGCGCTCGAGCGCCCACGGCATCATCGGCGCCGCCACGCCGGTCGTCGAGTCGAGCGTCGCGCCGGCCGTCGGGTTCCTCGCGCAGGCCTTCGTGCGCTGCGCGTCGGTGCTCGCGGCGGCGTCCGCCGTCGTACTGCTCGCCGCGTGGTCGGCGGCGGCGCGCGCGCAGCCACTCACGCTGCGCACCTCGAGCTGGCTGCCGGCGACGCACCCGCTGTCGCAGTCGCAGGCGAAGTGGTGCGCCGACGTCGAGCGCGCCACGTCCGAGCGCGTGCGCTGCACGCCCCTGCCGCGGGCCGTGAGCCCGCCGCCGGGCACCTTCGATGCGGTGCGCGACGGGCTGGCCGACCTGTCCTTTTCGGTGCACGGCTACACGCCGGGACGCTACCCGCTCGCGCAGATCGCGGAGTTGCCGTTCGCCGGCGACACGGCCGAGATCGCGTCGGTGGCCTACCAGCGGGTCTTCGCGCGCCACCTGGCCGCGCTCAACGAGCACCGCGGCCTGAAGGTGATCACCGTGTTCACGCACGGCCCCGGGCAGATCTATGGCGCGCGCCGCCCGATCGCGTCGCTCGCCGACCTGCGCGGACTGCGCTTTCGCGTCGACGGCGGCACGGTGAGCGACATCGGCAAGGCGATCGGCGCGACGGTGGTCATGAAGCCGGCCTCCGAGACGCTGGACCTGCTCGCCTCGGGCGCGATCGACGGCAGCTTCTCGCCCGCCGAGTCGTTCTCGTCGCTGCGGCTCGAGAAGGCGATCCACTACCGCACGGTCGTGCCGGGTGGGCTGTACAACACCAGTTTCGCGTTCGTGATGAACCAGGCCGCCTGGGACCGGATCTCGAAGACCGACCAGGCGGCGATCGAGCGGCTCTCGGGCGAGTACGCCGCGACGCTGTTCGGCCGCGCCTGGGACCAGGCCGATCGGCGCGGCATTGCGCTGATGCAGGCGACCGGCTTGCGCACCACGGTCGCCGGCAAGGCTTTCGTCGACGAGGTGCGCGCGAAGGTGGCGCCGCTCGATCGCAAGTGGATCGTCGACGCGAGGGCGCGCGGCCTGGCCAATCCGGAGCAGGTGCTCCGGGAGTTCCGGGCCGAGGTCGCGAAGCTGCGGTAGACGATCGCGCGGCTCGCGGCGCGCGGTATCCTGCGCCGAACGAGTCCACCCCGGAGAACACGGCGATGTCGAAGATCGGATTCATCGGAGCGGGCGCGATGGGCGCGCCGATGATCGGGCACCTGCTCGGCGCGGGCCACGAGGTGGCCGTGCACGTTCGCCGCCGCGAGGCGGCGAGCACATTGCTCGCGCGCGGCGCGCGCTACGCGGCGACACCCGCGGAGGCGGCGAACGGCGCCGAATTCATCTGCACCAACGTGACCAACACGGCCGACGTCGAGTCGGTGCTGTTCGGCGAGAACGGCGCGGCGGGCGCGACCGCACCCGGGAGCGTCGTGATCGACTTCTCGACCATCTCCGCGGTGGCCACGCGCGAGTTCGCGCGCCGCCTCGCGCAGCGGGGCGTCGACATGCTCGACTGCCCGGTGTCGGGCGGCGCGGTCGGGGCGCAGCAAGCGTCGCTGTCGATCATCGTCGGCGGCGAAGCGGCGGTGCTCGAACGCGCCCGCCCGCTGCTGGAGAAGCTCGGGCGCACGATCACGCACGTCGGCGGCCACGGCGCGGGGCAGGTCGTGAAGGCCTGCAACCAGATCGTCCAGGTGGTCAACATCGAGGGCATCGCGGAGGCGATGCTGTTCGCGGCGGCCAACGGCGTCGATCCGTCGCGGATGCTGCCGGCGCTTCAGGCCGGGATGGCGGGCAGCAGGATGCTCGACCTGATGGGTCCGAAGATGGTCGCGCGGGACTTCGCGGCCGGCATCGAGGCGCGGCTGCACCAGAAGGACTTCGGGCTCGTCGTCCAGATGACGCAGGCGCTCGGCCTGTCGCTGCCCGCGGCCGCGATCGTCTCGCAGCAATTGAACGCGCTGGTCGGCAACGGCTGGGGGCGCGACGACACTTCGTCGCTGCTGCGCGTGCTCGAGGGCGCCAATCGCAGCCGCGCCGCGAACGACGAGTAGGCGGTCAGGCACCCGGCGCCGCGCACAGCGCGAGCGCTGCCGCGTGCAGCGGTTGGCCCGGCTCCGCCAGCGCCTCCAGCACCGACAGGTGATGGCGTCCAGGCACCTCGAGCACCTCGACGGCGCCCGCGGGCCAGGCGGCGACCAGCGCCGCCGCCTGCCGGTGGAATTCGCTGCTCTCGAGCGCGCCGACCGCGGCGACCAGGCGCGCGCCGGCGACCGGCGGCATCCCGACCGGACTCAGCCGCCGCACCGAAGCGGCGTCGAGCCGCAGGTCGCCGGCCAGGAACGGCGTAGCGGCCACCGGACGCAGGTCGTGCAGGCCGCTGATCGACAGCCCGCTGCGCACCATGCGCCCGGGCAGGTCGCCGGCCCACTCGTTCCAGCGGGCGCACAGCATCATCGCGGCGAGGTGGCCGCCGGCCGAGTGGCCGCCGGTGACGATGCGCTCGCGATCGAACTCGTAGCGCGACGCGTGCCGGTACAGCCAGGCGTGCGCGTCCAGCACCTGTCGAACGATGGCCTCGACCGTGACCGACGGCGCCAGCGCGTAGTTGGGAATCGCGACGCTGATGCCGGCCGCGACCAGCGGCGGCGCGATCCACGAGAAGTCCGACTTGTCGAGCGATCTCCAGTAGCCGCCGTGCAGGAACACGAACAACGGCGCCCGCGGCGCGGCCGACGGGAAGAAATCGAGCCGCTCGGCGGGCGTTTCGCCGTAGGCGATGTCGTACAGGCCGGCTGAGCGGCGTCGCACCGCCGCCGCCTCGTCGGCCCAGCGCCGGAAGATCGCGGCGGACTCGGGAATCGCCGCGCGGGCGTTGTACTCGCGATCGAGCCACACGGGGTCGCGAAGCGGCGGCGCGGGCGTTCTTCTCATCGCGGGAATTCTACGTTGCCGACGTGCGGCGCCGGACTTCGCCTGCGCCGCGCCAGCGTCGCAGCAGGCGCGGCGGGCGTCGACCCCGGCGCACTTGCGTCAGGCACCATACCATCATGTAGAATAAATCTTATGAGGATGCCGGGTATGCGCGCCGGGTTGGCGCGAATGCTGAACTGGATCGTCGTCGCGGCGATGCTCTTCGGCGCGCTCGCGCCCACGCTCGGTCACGCGTTTCCCGGCGACCCGTCGGCCGATTCGCAACTCACCGCGGTCTGCACGTCCACCGGCCTGAAGTTCGTGAAGGCCGATGCGGGCGACGACGGATCGTCGGAGCGCCCGACCGTCGCCGGGCCGGCCGACTGCCCGTTCTGCCTGCTCGCCCATTTCGCGGCGCTTCCCTCCGGCGGGCAGGGCTTCGTACCGTCGCCCCGGCTTTCCCCCGCGCCCATCGCGCGCCTGGCCGCCGCGCCCGTCGCGTCCCGACCGATCCATCCGGCCCAGCCCAGGGCCCCTCCAGTCCTTTCCTGATCCGGCAAGTGCTGCCCGCCCGCCGGGCGGGTATCGGCATGCGCGCGCGCTCGCGCCGCACGCGCCTGCGTCACTGCATCGGGAAAGAGCATCATCGTGCAGATTCGTTACAGCCTGCCTTGCGCCGCGCTCGCAAGCCTGGTCGCCGCGTCGTCGTGGGCCCAGACCGCGACCGACGGCGCCACCCTGAACACGATCACCGTCACCGGTTCGGCCATCGACGACCGGTTCAGTTCCACAGCCACCGATCCCGTCTCCTCCACCGCGTTCAGCGGCGAGCAGGTCGACGACCAGCACGTGAAGAACCTGGTCGAGGTGCTGCGCTCGGTGAGCGGCATCACCGCCGACCTCAACGGCGACGGCGAGACGATCAAGATCAAGCTGCGCGGCGTCGAGAACCAGCGCTACATGGGCGAGAAGCCCGGCGTGGCGATCGTCGTCGACGGAGTGCCGGTGTTCGAGCGCACCGGCAAGGTCAACATCGACCTCGACAACATCGAGAGCGTCAAGGTCATCAAGGGCGGAGCCTCGTACCTCTATGGCGACGACGCGCTGGCTGGCGCGGTGCTCGTCACGACCCGGCGCGGCGCCGGCTACAAGGGCCTGAAGCTGGAAGCCGACCGGGGCTCTTTCGGCTACGCGCGCTACCTGCTGCGCGGAGGCTTCGCGAGCGACGACGTCTCGGGCCACCTTCAATACAGCGACCGCGAGCAGGACGGCTTCTATCACCTGTCGAACACCTGGGCGCGGACCTGGTCCGGCAACCTGAAGTACGCGCTCGACGGCCGCAGCGACCTGAGCTTCGGCTTCGAGAAATCTGCCCGATTCAGGGACCGCGAAGGCACGGTCACCGGCGTCACCGCCGCCAGGCTCGACCCGGCAGGCGTGCTCGAAGGGCGCGGCTACACGAGGATGTTCGACGTCGACCTGACCCGCTACAACCTCACCTATTCGAACGACATCGACGAGCGCAGCAACCTGCTCGCCGTGCTGTACCAGTACGAGGACGACACCACGTTCTGGTCTGCGCCGATGCGCTTCGACGCCACCGGCGCCGCGACCGGCGACGTGAGCGACTACAGCACGCACAACGACTATCACCAGGTGCAGCGCGGCCTGAAGGCCGAATACCGGACCCGTCTCGACCGACTCGCGCTGATGGGCGGGCTCGAGCTGCGGCGCAACCACTTCGACAACTACAACACGGTGCTGAACAGCTACCGCAACGCGCCCCGCAGCCCGGTCGTCGCCGCCGGAACGGTGCTGTCCGACGACGTGGCCACCGAAACCACGAAGGCGCTGTACGGCGAGCTGAAGTACGGACTGACCGACAGGACCGCGGCGACCTTCAACCTGCGCCGCGACCGCATCCGC
The DNA here is from genome assembly GCA_023954045.1 of Burkholderiaceae bacterium. Lineage (GTDB taxonomy): Bacteria > Pseudomonadota > Gammaproteobacteria > Burkholderiales > Burkholderiaceae_E > Zeimonas. Next base: position 123,275 of record JAMLIR010000012.1, read on the forward strand.
GCCGACTACGACGCGCAGCCGGTCGCCAGCAACGGCCAGCGGCTGGTCGACGAAGGCAGGTCGTTCGACGTGAACAGCTTCCGGGCCGGCCTCACGCACGAACTCGGCGCCGCGGTGTCGGTCTACGGCGCGGTGTCGACCGGCTTCCGGGCGCCGACGGCCGAGCAGCTGTACCGCGGCGAGACCACTACCAGCGCACTGGTGCTGAGCAATCCCGACCTGAAGCCCGAGAGGGCGTTGGGCTTCGAGGTGGGCATGAAGAGCCGTGTCGAGGTGCTGGGCCGGCCCGCGACGCTGAACGCGTCGCTGTTCCAGGTCGACCGCGACGACTTCATCCTCGACAGCAACGGCCAGTACGCTTCGACCGGCATCCCGGTGGGCGGCGGGTCCCAGTTCCGCAACATCGGCGGGGCGCGCAGCCGCGGCCTGGAGCTCGAGGCGCAGACGACGGTGCGCGGCGGCTGGTCGTTCGCCGCGGCCTACACCTGGCTCGACGCCCGCTTCACCCGCTACGACAACTTCTACCAGTCGCTGGGCAACCCGTACGGTACCTTCGTGGCCGCGCCGAGCGCGGCGCAGCGCGCCGACGCGGCGTTCTGGCGCAACAACTACACGGTCCAGGCGTTCGACAACACCGGCAACAAGGTGCCCCGCGCCTCGCCGCACGTCTTCAACCTGCGGTCGTGGTACGTGCCCGCGCCCGGGTGGACGCTGGCCGGCGAGATCGACTTCCGCTCGAAGGCGTACGCCGACGAGATCAACAGGGAAGTCTGGCCGGGGCGCACGTTGTTCGGCGTGATGGCGCAATTCGAGACGAAGCTGGCCGGCCTGGGCGGCGCGAAGCTGCGCGTCTTCGCGCGCGTCGACAACCTGTTCGACAAGCGCTACTACCTCACCGCGCGGGGCACCAACGACGCCAACTACGACGGCCGCTACGACGCCGAGGACCTCTCGATCGTTCCCGATCCGGGTCGAATCGTGCGGATCGGCATGTCGATGCAGTTCTAGGGAGCGCAACCATGGAACAGCTGAAGAACCTGGTCGAATGGGGCGTGATCGGCGTGCTGCTCGGGCTGAGCGTCGGCGTGTTCGCGGTCGGCATCGAGCGGTGGCGCTTCATCGGAGGTGTCGACGTCGGCCGCTACGCGAGCCGGGTACGGCTCGAGGCCGACCTGACGCGACGCCTGAACTGGGTGGGCACGGTCGCGGCCAACGCGCCGTACCTGGGCCTGCTCGGAACCGTGCTCGGGATCATGCTCACCTTCCAGAGCCTGGGCGCCAGCGGCGACATGGACGTGAAGACGATCATGACCGGGCTCGCGCTCGCGCTGAAGGCCACCGCGGTGGGCATCGGCGTCGCGATTCCCTGCGTGGCGATGAACAACCTGCTGCGGCGCCGCGTGCGCGAGCGGCTGGTCGACTTCGACGAAATGCGCGGAGCGTGACGATGGACGACGGCGAGATCGGCGAGATCAACGTCGTGCCGCTGGTCGACGTAATGCTCGTATTGCTGACCATCGTGCTGACGACCGCCACCTTCGTGGTCAACGGACGCATCCCGGTCGAGCTCGCGCGGGCCGGCGCGGTGGAGCCCGCGCAGGCGGCGCCGCTCGTGCTGAGCCTCACGCACGAGCAGCGCCTGTACCTGAACGACGTGCCGGTGGACGACCTCGCCGCGGCGCTCGGAAGCCAGCCGCGCGGCCAGCCGGTCGTGGTGCGCGGCGACGGCAGGCTCGCGCTGTCGCAGTTCGTCGAACTGGTGGACCGCGTCAGGGCGATGGGATTCGAGCGGGTGAGCCTCGAGGTGCGGCGGGCATGACTGCGCTCGCGAACATCGCCGGCGTGTCCGCGCCGGGACCGAGCCTCACCGACTGGGTGGTCTCGGCCGCGCTTCACGTCGCGGCGGCGCTCGCGCTGTGGCAGCTTGCCGCGAGCGTCGGCCCTGCGTTGCCGGCGCTGCAACGCATCGAGCTGCCGATCCGTTGGGCCGCCGAAGCCATCGTTGCCGACGAGCGGCTGAAGCCCGGCGAGGCTGCGGCCGTGGCGCCCGCGGCGCCGACACCGCAGCCGGCCGAGCCGGCGCGGCCGGTCGAAGCAAGGCGGCCGCGCGAGGCCGAGCAGCCGGCCGACCGCGCGCCGGTGCGTCGCCGCCCCGTCGCGCCTGCGCCCGAATCCGCGATGCGCGCTGCATCGAGGAAACCGGCAGAGGCGCCGGTCATCGCGTCGCCGCAAGCTTCGACCCGCGCCGAGGCGGCGTCGTCCGGCTCTGTCGAGCGGCCAGCGACTCGCAGCGTTGACGCGCAGCCGCCTCGCGGTACCCCCGATACCGAATCGGCGGCGATCGGCGAGCCGTCCGTCGTGGCGCAACCGGCGCCGGCAGTCGCGGCCAGCGCCGTGGCGGCCGCGCCGATGCGCCCCATCGCGCCCGACCCCGGTGCGAGACAGCGCTGGCACAACCATCTCGAGCGGCTGATGCGCGAGCACAAGCATTACCCGATGCAGGCGCGGCGCATGCGCCAGCAGGGCGTGGTCACCGTCGAGGCCCGCTTTTCCGCAGAAGGCGACCTCCTGCGCTGCGACGTGGCAGGCAGTTCGGGCTTCAGGAGCCTGGACGAGGCCGCGCTGAAGCTGGTGCGCACCGCCGCCGAGTTGCTTCGCGCGCACCACGCGCCGGGCGAGCTGGCCGAGCTGCGCATTCCGATCGCCTACGAATTGTCCGGATCCTGAAGATGAAGAGACTGATCTGCTGCCTGGCGTTGCTGGTGCTCCCGGTCACATCGACCTGGTCGTCCCCGCTCGAGAAGGTCGCGCTGATCTCCACGCGGATGGTGCTGGAGCGCAAGTTCGCGCTGCTCGAGGCGGCTGCGCGCGCGCAGGGCATCGAGCTCGCGTGGACGCAGGTGGACGCCGAAGGCGCCGCCGGCGTCGAGCGGGTGCTCGACGGCGCCGGTTTCGTGCTGATCGACGCTCCGCGCGTCGACGACCAGGCGCTGGTCGAACGCATCGGCGGCCAGCGTCTGCGCGCGGCCGGCCTTCCCGGCGTGAGCATCAACGTGATGAGCCCTCCGGTGCGGCTGCGCGCGATCGACCTCGACCCGGCGCGCGCGCAGCGCGTGTTCGACTACTACGTGGGCGGGACGCGGATCAACCACGAGCGTCTGTTCGGATACCTGCGCGCGCTGCTGTCGGGGGAAGACCCCGCTTCCGTGCCGCCCCCGGTGGCGCTGCCCGATGGCGGCATCTACCACCCTGATCACGAGTCGGTCGTGTTCGCCGACCTTCCCGCCTACCTGGCCTGGTGGACGCGGCGCAGCGGTGTGCCCTGGGAGCGCCGGCCGGTGATCGGCATGGAGATCTCGTCGAGCTACATCTCCGATGGCCAGACCCGGATGCTCGACGAGACCGCGCGTTCGCTCGAAGCCGCCGGGGCGTTGCCGCTGGTGTTCTATCGCGCCTCGCGAGTGGCGCGGGCGCGCGGCGCGGCAGCGACGTCGGCGCCGCCGGCGCAGGCGACCGCTCAGGAGCCGATGATCTCGCTCGACGGCAGGCCGATCGTTCAGGTGCTGCTGGTGAACACGTTCCTGGGCGTGAATCCGGACGCGCGCAGGGCCTGGCACCGGGCACTCGGCATCCCGGCGATCAACCTGCTCGCCTACCGCAATGGCACGCGCGAGGACTACCTGCGCGATGCCGCCGGGATCAGCACCTTCAACCTGCCGTTCACGCTGGTCAACGCCGAGTACATCGGCCTTCAGGACCCGGTGGTCGTGGCCGCCAACGAGGGCGGCGAACTGGTGCCGATTCCCGAGCAGATGGAGCTGCTCGTCGGCAAGGCGCTGAACCTGGCGCGGCTGCAGGCGATGCCGAACGCCGAGAAGCGGCTGGCGCTGTTCTTCTGGAACCATCCTCCGGGCGAGAAGAACCAGGGCGCATCGAACCTGAACGTGCCGCGCTCGATCGAGCACCTGGTCGAGCGGCTGCGCGAGCACGGCTACGCGGTCGACGCGACCAGCGAGCGCGAGCTCGTCGCGGCCGCGGCTGCGATGCTGCAGCCCGGCTATCGTCCCGGCACGCTGCCCGCGCTGATGAAGACGCAGCACTGGGATTTCCTGCCGCTCGTCGAATACCGACGCTGGTTCGCCACGCTGCCCTGGGGCGTACGCCGCGCGGTGACCGACGCCTGGGGCGAGCCGGAAGCGAGCCCGTGGGTCGCGCAGCGCGGCGGGGTGGCGGGCTTCGTGATTCCGCGCATGCAGCTGGGCCGCATGGTGGTGATGCCGCAGCCGATGCGCAGCGAAAGCGCGGCCGCGCATCGCAACGAGAAGAAGCTGTTCCACGACACGAAGATGCCGCTGAACCATTTCTACATGGCCGCCTACCTGTGGGTGCGCACCCGGCATCGGGCGGACGCGATCGTGCATTTCGGCACCCACGGCACGCAGGAGTGGACGCCGGGCAAGGAACGCGGCCTGTGGGCCTGGGACGACCCGAACATCCTGGTGGGCAATACGCCGGTGGTGTACCCGTACATCGTCGACAACATCGGCGAGGCGGTGCACGTCAAGCGGCGCGGCCGCGGCGTGATCGTCAGCCACCAGACGCCGGCCTTCGCGCCGGCCGGCCTGTCGGAAGAATTCGTTCGCATCGTCGACCTGATCCGCGAGTACGCGTCGCTCGACCAGGGCCTGGTGAAGGACAACGACCGCAGGCTGATCATTGCCCAGGCGGTGAAGATGAACATTCACCGCGACCTCGGCCGGACGGCGGTCGACCTGGAGCGCGACTTCGACGGCTTCCTGCGCGAGATCGAGGACTATCTGGAAGACGTCGGCGCGTCGATGCAGCCGCTGGGACTGCACACCCTGGGGCGCGACGCCGAGCGGGCGCACCAGGTCAGTACCGTGATGCAGATGCTGGGCCAACCCCTGTACGAGCGCATCGGCGCCGGCAGCGCGCGCGCTGCGTTCGCGGCCGACTTCCGCAAGTTGCAGGCCAGCGCGCCGTACCGTTTCGTCGACGAGGTGGTGTTCGCGGACGATGCGCTCGACCGGATCGCCGACCCCGGGCTGCGGCGCCTCGCGCAGCGCGGCCGCCAGTTCCGCGACGCGCTGCGCGCCGATCGGGAGATCGACGGCGTGCTGCGCGGGCTGGCCGCGCGCTGGATCGACCCTTCCTACGGCGGCGACCCGATCCGCAACCCCGACGCGCTGCCCACCGGCCGAAACATGTACGGCTTCGACCCGTCGCGCATTCCGACCCGCGCGGCCTGGGAGGCCGGCAGGCAGGCGGTGCAGCAGCTGATCGACAGCTATCGCGCGCAGCACGGGCGATTCCCGGAGAAGCTCGCGTTCAGCATGTGGAGCACCGAGACGATGCGGCACCTCGGCATGCTGGAGGCGCAAGTGCTCCATGCGATGGGTGCGAGGCCGGTCTGGGACGAGGGCGGTCGCGTCACTGGCGTCGAGCCGATCCCGCAGGCCGAGCTGGGCCGTCCACGCATCGACGTGGTGATCTCGCTCACCGGCCTTTACCGCGACCAGTTCCCGAACGTGATCGAGCGATTCAACCAGGCGGTGGTGATGCTGGCGGGGCTCGACGAATCCCCGCAGCAGAACTTCATCCGGGCCAACACCGAGCGGATCCAGGCGAAATTGTCCCGACGCGGCGTCGGGTCCGGGCAGGCGCGCGAGTTCGCGCTCACGCGCGTCTTCGGCAACGAGAGTGGCGACTACAGCACGCGGCTCACCGACGCCACGCTCGCCTCCGACGAGTGGGAGGCCGGCGACGGCAAGCTCGAGCAGCTCTACCTGTCGCGGATGTCGTGGGCCTACGGGCCCGATCCGGCCAACTGGAGCAGCAAGCTGCACGACGACAGCGGCGCCGAGATCAACGCGTACGCCGAACACCTGCGCGGCACCAGCGCGGCAGTGTTCTCGCGCTCGTCGAACCTGCGCGGCCTTCTCGACACCGACCATCCGTTCGAGTACCTGGGCGGCATCTCGATGGCGGTGAAGCACCTCGACGGCCGCTCCCCGCAGCTCTACATCTCGAACATGCGCGACCCGCAGCGGGCGAAGCTGGAGACGGCCGCGAAGTTCCTCGCCACCGAACTGCGCTCGGTCTACCAGCACCCGCGATGGGTCGCCGAAATGCAGAAGGAGGGTTATGCCGGCACGCTGCAGGTGCTCAACGCGGTGAACAATTTCTGGGGCTGGCAGGTGATGGACCGCAACGTGGTGCGCGACGACCAGTGGCAGGAGTTCCACGAGGTCTACGTGCGGGACCGCTACCGGCTCGGCATGCGCAAGTGGTTCGAGCAGGCCAACCCGACCGCGCTGGCGCAGATCGCCGAGCGGATGCTCGAGGCGATCCGCAAGGACTACTGGAAGGCGGACGAGCGCACGCGGCGCGAGCTGGCGAGCGTCTACGCCGAGCTCGCGAGGAAGCACGACGTCTACACGCCGAACGAGGCGTTCCGCGCCTACGTGGCTGCCGCGGGGCGCGGCTTCGGCATGGACGGCGCGAAACCGCGGGCATCGACGCAGCCGGCCGCGCCGGTGCAGGCGGCCCCGCCGCCACGCGCGACGCCGAAGCCTGCATCGGCCCAAGCGGCGCCACCGCCGCCGCAGCCGCGCCGGCCCGAGATCGTTCGCGGGCAGGAGCTGCGCGAGGTGCAACAGCAGGCGCGCCTGGAGCAGCTGGTCTGGATCTACGCCTGGCTGATCGGACTGGTCGTCGCAGGTGGCGCAGGTTTCCAGGCCTGGGCCGCCTGGCGCGAGCGGCGCCGCGCCGCGCTGCAGGCGTGACGGCCGATCCGCAACCTCCCTTCCAGTCCCGAACCTCAACCGGAGACACCATGAACGCGATCGAAAGCTTCCTCTACGAGATCTCCCGCTTCTTCCTGACGCCGGTGCTGCTGCTGCTGTCGCTGATGTTCGTCTATGCGCTGTTCTGCCTGGGCATGCTGCTGTTCGAGTCGGCGCTGCGCGCCGCGCGCGGACAGGGCCGGCGACCGTTGGCGCAGTGGCTGCGCCGCCAGCCAGACGCGAGTACCGAGGCGCTGGAGTTGCAGGTGCTCAGGCAGCTGGAGACGCAACGCATCGTCAGTCGCATCGCGCCGATGCTGGGACTGGTGGCGACGATGATCCCGATGGGTCCGGCGCTGGTGGCCGTTGCCAATGGCAACACCCACGGCATGGCGCAGAACCTGGTCGTCGCGTTCGCCGCGGTGATCGTGGCGCTACTGTCGGCGGCGATCACCTTCGTCGTGCACTCGGTGCGGCGCCGCTGGTTGCTCGAGGAGCTCGATGGCCTGCTGCAGGGGCGCGAGTCCGCCCCCGCGGCAGCCGAAGGCAAGGCGCAGGGAGCCGTCTATGCGTGAACGCCGAATGCGCATGGACATCCTGTCGGACGACGACGGCGACGATCCGATCCTGAGCGTGGTGAACATCGTCGACGTGTTCCTGGTGATCATCGCGGTGCTGCTGATCGCGGTGATCGAGAACCCGCTGAACCCGTTCGCCACGCAGGACGCGGTGGTCATCCGCAACCCGGGCAAGCCGGACATGACGATGCTGGTCAAGCAAGGGAACGAGCTGAAGGAATACCGCTCGTCGGGGCAGATCGGCGAAGGCGAGGGTGCGAAGGCGGGGACGGCCTATCGGCTGAAGAACGGGACGATGGTGTACGTGCCGGAGACCGACGGGGAGGCGGCCGACGGCGCGGCGGCCGGGACCGCACGACCTGTGTATAATTCCCGCACTTCGGGGCGGTAGCTCAGCTGGGAGAGCGTCGCGTTCGCAATGCGAAGGTCGGGAGTTCGATCCTCCTCCGCTCCACCAGTTTTTCCAGTGCTCGCAAAAGGTAAAAGAATCAAGCACTTGAAGAACTGAAATCCCCGATGAGGGGACACGTTGAGGGGACAGTGAGGGGACAGCCGAATCCTCCTCTCGATCCCTTCCGTAGGAAGCATCGTGACGAGTGAAGTCGTCCTTCAGTCCCGCATCACTTGTCCGGAGTGCGGCTTCGTGAAGGAGGAGACGATGCCCGTAGACGCCTGCCAATGGTTCTACGAGTGCGTCAACTGCAAGACCGTGATGCGCCCCAAGCCGGGTGACTGCTGCGTCTTCTGCTCCTTCGGTAGCGAGAAGTGCCCGCCAGTCCAAGCCGGTGCAGGCGACTGCTGCTGAAGTGGTCGTGACGGAGGCCCTCCGATCTCTCGGAAGGCCTCTGATACCTCTACCTCGTTTCGCGAGCTTGCAGCCCGACCCCTTCAGGTCGTGGGCACCATCTGGGGAGCAGGCAGACTCCAGAACCCATCGGGTCCCTGTGTTATGCCAGTCGCCTGAAGTTCCGCAGGCGTCATACAGCGACGACTGCCGGGAGTCGCAAAGCTGCCCGTGCGGTGTCGGTCAAACCCGGTGAGTCCCCCGAAGGTCAGCCCGCAAGCTCCGCACTGATTCCTCATACTGCCGGTCGACAGTGGGACCTTCGTCGTCGTCTTCTTCTTCGTACCGCACTCGCGGCTCTTGATGGGTGTGCTCATCTCTGCTCCTCCTCATGGGGATGCGGGTCCGCGAGCCACCTACGGCCCCGGTCGTGTCGCTCATCTGCCCCTGCGAAGCCCTTCCGCAGGTCTCTGATGCGTTTGGACTCGACTCGACGCGTAGCCGCACAGGCCCGCTCAAACGCTGCGGTGATCGATGCCTCTACGATTGTCAGAAGCGCAGCCGCTTCCGTCGTGTCTGTCGCTTCATCGCTCTTTGCAACCTGATTGCAGTCGTCGCCGTTCATCTCGCGCGCCTCGGTTGCAATACGGATCGGGTGAGGATCGAGCCTCGCTTCTCGCCTTCCTCGGCCACCTGCCGAAGGACCGAGATCACCCGCTGCTCACCGATCCTTGCAGCCAACTCGCTGCGATCCATCGGGGCATCTGGTAGGTGGTTCGGAAAGAGGACCTGCAGGCAATCTGCGATCTCTTGCGATACAAGTTCGCCCAGGCGTTGCCTCGCTGTGGCGGCGTTCGGTTGGTTGTTGTTCACTGCAGCCCCTCTTCCGGTTTGCGTTCGGTCCGCGAGAAGAAATCGAGGGGCAAGCCCGCGTTCTTCATTGCCTTCTTCCACAGTCGGTAGGACAACGGGATATCGCCCCGTGCCATCGCAAATCGAGCTTGGGCCGCGAGCGACTCGGGGGCTACATCGTCGACGGGGTCGAAGAGTGGGAACTTCATGGGTAGGTTCATCGTTGTCTCGGTTGATTGAGGATGTTGGGCAGCGTCAGGACGCCGCGCTCCACTGCGGATCGGTACTCGTGAATTCGTGCGAGAAGGTCTGCTGTGCGCGGCTCGTTCGGGGCACTGAAGGAATTCCTCCAGAGAAACCTGAAGGCCTTCTCGTGCCCTGATGGTTGCGTTGATGGGTTGCGTCATGTGACGTGGCTCCAGTGTTCGTTGCAGACGTGCAGACGCCTCCCGGTGAAGGGATGCGCTTGCTGCGTCGTCGTCGTGTTGGTGGTCGGGTGCTGCTGTGCTGGCTTGTCGTCGCGACAGTCAGGCTTGCTCGGCTACCTGCTGTTCATTCGTACGGATCGACCGAATCGAGGTACTCGCGCCACGCACGAGCCTCGGCTGCCTGTGCCGCCATTCGCTTTCGGATCGGATCAGCGACTGCGTCACGCTCGGCTTTCGCTCGCTGCGCCTCTTCATGCTTGGCTTCGGACTTCAGGGCGCTGATACGCTTTTGGAGTAACGGCTCCATTGGCTTCGATGATTGCGTGCGCGCTACTGCTTCACTCGCCTTCGCGAACGCGGCCCGCTCGTTCTTCGCGCACCAGGCTACAAACTCCCCGTACGTCTCCTGATCGCCACTGAAGAGATTGGTCGTCACCATCTTCACGTTGGCCTGCAGGACCGTTGCGAGCATCTCCAGTGCGACTTCAGGGGTGGTGCCAATCTCGCGAGCAACTTCCTCGGCGTCAATCTCACCGCTGCCTTGCAGCCCGCGAACGACGTGATCGAGGGCAACCCCGAGAAAGGCCGGATCGACCCCTGCGGTGACCCGCGCAACCTCTGCAGCGTCTTCCTCGCTGGCCCACTGCTCAGCGGGGTACTGTGCCTGCAGTTGCTCGGTGGCTGCGAAGCCTGTATCTGAATCCGACGCCGATGCATCCCCGTCCCCCTCGGCTTGAAGGGGGGAAGACGCACCGTCGTCGGCTACCGCTTTCCCGAAGCGGCACCTCCTGCCATCCGGAAGCCGTCTGCGTCGCGCTGCACGAGTCCAAGCCCGAGAGCATCCTTGATGGTCACCGGCATGCCTTCGATGTGGATGAGCGAGTCCTCGGTGATGCTGGAACCGCTGCGAGGCATTCCATGTTTGCTCATGGCCCCGGTGATCCGCTCGCCGGCTGCGTGCTCGATGTCGCCCCCGACGGTTACGCTCAGGTGCGAGGCTGCGCCGCCTTGCTTGATGGTCACGCGCTCGCCTGCCTTCGCCATCGCTGCGGCGTGGTCGGTCGAGTCGCCTTGTGAGGGCCGCGAGAGGGTCACGCGGGTGACGCCGCCGTCAAGGGTAGCGGTCGAAAGGAAGTCGTTCGTGTTGTCGTTGGTGCTCATGGTGTTGTCTCTTTGAAGTGTGGTGAGGTGAAGCGGGGTTACTTGACGCTCGGGACGGGGACGTACGGGAGCGCAGCGGGCTTGCTGGCTACTGCCGGTTGCTGCTGTTGCGGCAGTGCTGCGTCTTCTTCGATTGGGAAGGGCATCTGGAAGTTACTGAAGGCCGCTTGCTGCTTGCGGGCCTGATGCGCGCGATCTTCCTTTTCGAACGTCGGTGCGACTGCGACGATCACGTCAGCGATGGCGCGCACCATCGAGGCGTTCAGTTCCGACAGAGGTGTCGAGTCCAGGTAGTCCTCTGCCTTCGACAGGAGCTTCTTGCGGAGCTTCTGGACATCCACGCTTCGGCCACGTCTACGGGGTGACGGTGTGGACTGGTCGCCCTGCTGGTCGTCTTGCTGTTGGTCGTCTTCGTCGTTGTTCATCATTGGAACTTCTCTCCTTCGTTGGTGGTTGATGGTTGCTTCCTTCGCCGGGTGGCCTTGCGGCGTCGCTTCTCGAGTACCGCGAGGATCGATGCGATGAACTCACCGATCTCTGCGAGTACTGCCCCGGCACAGCCGCGCGTGCGCTTCCAAGTGCGCTCCTCCCCGAAGCCTGCGTACTTGCGCTTGGTGAGCTTCAGCAGGCGATACGTGATCTGCGCGGAGAGATACTCCTTGTCCTCATAGCCTTGTCGGTCGATGCGATACAAGGTCGCGCAGACTGTCGCGGTCACAGCGATGATGTCGAACGGATCCGCACCGTCGCGAGCCATCCGGCGGACGTATTCCAGCGCGCTGTCGTCACTGCGGGCTGCACGAGCGAGCATCTGCCGCAGTCGCTCCTGTGCCATGTTGATCGCGGGTGACCCTGCATTCGCCGGGTGACGAAGGACGAGCAGTACCCGCTGCCTCACCTTCGAGACTTCGTCCGGGTCGACGTGCTTCTTCGTGTCGCTGCCGTAGGTCGTGAAGGTCCTCCGATGCGAGAGGCACCGGGGGCCTTGCTTGTCTCGGGGGCGCGTGCAGCCTTCGATCATGCAGCGGTGCGTCTGGTTCCACGTTCGGTATTGACGGGCGGGGAGGCCGATGGGCGGGCGTGCGTAGGGGTCGTCTTCAGCGGCCATCGTCGCCGTCGCCTTCAAGGAGCGTTCCTTCGGTCTGGAGCGAAGCAAGCCCCGCCCGCTCTTCGGCTCGCTGTGCCTTCGCTGCCCTCGCTGCCTTCGCGCGGGCCATGCCTGCCGATACGGCTTTCCCGGCTGCTGTGCTTTTGCGCATTCGCGCTGCACGCGCCTGGCCTTCACGGATCGCTTGGCTGACGCGGGCCTTGCGTTCGGCGGGTGTCTCGATGGGCGGGGCAGTGTTGGTGGTGTTCATGTTGGGTTCCTCTGCTGTGGTGTTCATTGCGGGACGTGCGCCCATGCGGTTCCGCGCTTGATGTAACCGACGGTCGTTCGCGACACGCCGAAGCGGTCTGCAACGGCCTGTTGCGTACCCCCGGCGCTGCGGATTGCGATTACGTCGGAGACGGTGAGCTTCGCGAAAGGGCTGCGCTCGCCGCGCACCGTCGTTCCGTGCATGCCCTTGTCCCGCTCGTTCTCCGTTCTGGTGGACCATCGGAGATTGCTGGCGCGGTTGTCGTTCGGGACTCCGTTCCGGTGTGCGACTTCGTGGGCCGATGATTGGGGAGCGCCGTGGAAGGCTGCGCATACCCATCGGTGAATGAGGCGCGTGCGCTGCGCCTGCTTCACTGCCAAGTACCCCCCGCGTGCCTGATACGGTCTGAGTACCTTCCCCCTGCATGGCTGCGTTACCGGCTTCCCTCGCCAGATTCTCGTCACTTCCCGGTCCACTGAACGGACCCTTCCAAGACTCGACGCCTGATACCCCGGACACGAGGGGATATCGCGCCACTCTTCATCGGGTGCGTGCTGCTGTTCTGGTTTCATTTGATTGCCTCTTCCTTTCCTTGTGTGCTGTTGCAAAGCGAGCGGGCACGGCATGGCCTCCCGTGAGGGATTCGCTTCGTGTTCTTCAGGGGGTACTGCGGGGCGCTGCTGGCTGTCTCACGACAGTCGCGCGGGCGACAACTACGCGTATTGCTCTTCGGGATCGACTACTGTGATGCGCCCGCCGCTGTCGTCGTCCGCTTCCTTCGCGCTCTCGGAATCGAGTGTTCCCGTATCGACATCATCTGAAGCGCCCGCTTCCACCGTGGCCGGGATGACTGGCAACTTCCCATCGAGCCACTCGGTCAGGAGTCTTCGCATCCGATCCGACGGCACGAAGAGGCGGATGGGTTTCCCGTCCCTGATCGCTGAACGGAAGATCCATTGCGTCATCGTCGCGAGCGCGTAGAAGTCTTCTGACGTGGGCACGCCAGCATCCTTGAAGTACCCGGAGATGAAGGGGTGGCGATACAGATTGACGAGATACGCGAGCGACACCCGGTCCCTGAAGTCGTTCGTTGCACGCGCGTTGCACGACAGGAACGAGCGACCGTAACCGCTGCCCTTCAGGTCCTTGCGGAAATCCTTAAACGTTGCCCAGAGGTTGCGTCCGACGGGCGTATCGCACCGGTAGCGGAAGAACCTGTGCGTCGCATTCTGGAGCTTGTTCGCGAAGTGTCCACCGCGCTTCGCCCGGTCGTCCCTGAACCAAGTGACCGACAGTGGGCGGGATCTCCCCGTGCGCGTGCCGACCTCGTTCAGCTTCGGGTCCGTTTCGATCTGGATGAGAGGCTTTATCCTCGCGATCCGCTCCGCTTCGATGCTGTGGTCGTACGGCACCATTTCGCCATCCCGACCAATCGTCGCCTTCGTGATCTGGACCCCCGACAGCCTCAGGTACGCAGCCATGTCGCTGCCATCGAAGAGGTGCG
>JAMLIR010000013.1 GCA_023954045.1 Burkholderiaceae bacterium
GCCGTAGATCGCGACGAACTGGCCGTAGCCGTCGATCTCGCTGCGCGTCATCTCCCCGCCCCCGGGCACGCGCAGCGCCACCACCCGCCCGCCTTCCGCGTTGGCGGCCGCGCTGAAGACCTTGAAGTCGACGTCCTTCATCGCGTCGGTCAGGTCGGTGAACGCGAGCTTCACGCGCAGGTCGGGCTTGTCCGAGCCGTAGCGGCGCATCGCCTCGGCGTAGGGCATCGTCGGGAACGGCGCCGGCAGCTCGACGCCGATCGCGTTGCGGAACACGACGCGGATCATGTCCTCGAAGATCGCGCGGATCTCGGTCTCCGACAGGAACGAGGTCTCGCAGTCGATCTGCGTGAACTCGGGCTGGCGATCGGCGCGCAGGTCCTCGTCGCGGAAGCACTTCGTGATCTGGTAGTAGCGGTCGAAGCCGGCGACCATCAGCAGCTGCTTGAACAGCTGCGGGGACTGCGGCAACGCGAAGAACTGCCCCGCGTTCACGCGCGACGGAACGAGGTAGTCGCGCGCGCCCTCGGGCGTGGACTTGGTGAGCATCGGCGTCTCGATGTCGACGAAGCCGAGCGAGTCGAGGTACTTGCGCACCTCCATCGCCACCCGGTAGCGCAGCATCAGGTTCTGCTGCATCGGCGCGCGGCGCAGGTCTAGCACGCGATGCGTGAGGCGCGTGGTCTCGGACAGGTTCTCGTCGTCGAGCTGGAACGGCGGCGTCACCGAGGGGTTGAGGATCTCGATCTCCTGGCACAGCACCTCGACCTCGCCGCTGCGGATGTTCGCGTTGGCGGTTCCCTCGGGGCGCCGGCGCACCTTGCCGACCACCTTGACGCAGTACTCGTTGCGGATGCGCTCGGCCACCTCGAACACCTGCGCCCGGTCGGGGTCGCACACCACCTGCGCGAGCCCTTCGCGGTCGCGCAGGTCGATGAAGATCACCCCGCCGTGGTCGCGGCGGCGGTGGACCCAGCCGAACAGCGTCACCACCTGGTCGAGATGCTCGGTGGAAACCTGGCCGGTGTAGCAACTGCGCATCGATGTTCTCCGGTTCATTCGCGGTGCATCGCGACGACGTTGGCGGCGCCGCGGTCGGTCGGCGCGACCACTCCCATCGACACCACGTACTTCAGCGCCTCGTCGACGCTCATGTCCAGTTCGATGGTTTCGGCGCGCGGAACCATCAGGAAGAAGCCCGAGGTCGGGTTCGGCGTCGTCGGGACGTAGACCGCGACCATCTCGACGCCGACCCGGCGCCGCACCTCGTCGGCGGGGGTGCCGGTCTGGAACGCGATGGTCCAGACGTCGGCGCGCGGGTACTGCACCAGCAACGCGCGGCGGAACGCCTGTCCGTTCGGCGACAGGATCGTGTCGCTGACCTGCTTCACGCTCGAGTAGATCGAGCGGACGATCGGGATGCGCCCGAGCAGCGCCTCCCAGTACGAGACCAGCCGCTCGCCGATGAAGTTGCGCGCGAGCACCCCGGTGAGCGCGACGACCAGCACCGTCAGCACGACGCCCAGGCCCGGGATGTCGTGCCCGAACAGCGTGTGCGGCTGCCACTGCGCCGGCAGCAGCCGCAGCGTCTGGTCCATCGTCGTCACGATCAGGTCGAGCACCCAGAGCGTGATCGCGAGGGGCACCCAGATCAGGAGCCCGGTGACGAAGTACTTGCGCATCGGTGCGCGCGCCGTCAGGGCGCTCAGTCCGGCTTCGTGCCGGCCGTCGGCGCCGGCGCTGCGGCGCCGGCGGGCGCGGATGCCGGGGCGGGCGACGCGGGTGCCGGGGCGGGCGACGCAGCGGGGCCGGCGGCCGGCGCGGGCTTCTTCGAATCGGCCTCGGCCTTGCCGTCGCCGTTCGCGCCGCCCGGCTTCGCGTCCGGCGTGCCCTTCTTGCCGCCGTCGCGGAAGTCGGTGACGTACCAGCCGCTGCCCTTGAGCTGGAACGCCGGGGCGCTCAGGCGCTTGTGGAAGGCCTCGGCGCCGCATTCCGGGCAGACGGTCAACGGCGCATCGGAGAGTTTCTGCAGCACGTCCTTCTCGACGCCGCAGCTGTCGCAACGATAGGCGTAAATCGGCATGGTGCAGGCATCCCGCAGGCAGGGGCCGCCCGGGCAGGCGGCGCAAACGCAAGAAAACCTTGAATTATAAAGGAAAATCGCCGCCCGCAGGAGGCGGCGCCGGGTTTCAGCCGCGCAGCGCCTGCGCGGCCGAATCGATCGCCGCGCGCAGCTCGGCGTAGCTGCGGGTGACCGGGAACTGCGGGAACTGCGCGACGATCGATTCGGGCGGATGGATGAAGAAGCCGGCATCGGCGGCCATCAGCATCCCGGTGTCGTTGTACGAGTCGCCGGCGGCGATGACCTGGAAGTTCAGGCCCTTGAGCGCGTTGACCGCGGCGCGCTTCTGGTCCGGCATCCGCAGCCGGTAGTCGCGCACGACGCCGTCGGCGTCGACCTCGAGCCGGTGGCACAGCAGCGTCGGGCGGCCGAGCTGGCGCATCAGCGGGTCTGCGAACTCGTAGAAGGTGTCCGACAGGATGAACACCTGGTAGCGGGCGCGCAGGTCGTCGAGGAATTCGCGCGCCCCGGCCATCGGGCCCATCCCCTCGATCACCCGCTGGATGTCGCTCAGCTTGAGCCTGTGCTGCGCGAGCAGGTCGAGGCGGAAGCGCATCAGGCGGTCGTAATCGGGCTCGTCGCGCGTGGTCCGCGAGAACCCGGCGACCCCGGTGCGGCGGGAAAACTCGATCCAGATCTCGGGCACCAGCACGCCTTCGAGGTCCAGGCAAACCACTTGCATGTACGGTCGCTCCTCGTGCGAGGCGCCGCCTGGCGCCGTCGGCGGCCGCAATGGTACCGCAGGCGCAGCGGCGCCCCGGGGCCGGATGACCCACGTCAAGTCCCGATCCGCAGCCACTGGCTAGATTGCCGCCATGGCAAGCGCAGGCGAACGACCGCCCTCCGGTGCAGCCGACCCCTGGGACTGGTGGCGCGGCACCGACGAGTTGTGGCGCTGGGGTGCGCGCGTTCGCGAGATCTGGCTCGACGACCTCGCCGACGACGCGACCCGGCACGCGACGCGCGAGCGGCGCATCGCCGAGCTGCTTCGGCACGCGCGGCAGCACTCGGCGTTCTACCGCGAACACCACCGGGACGCGGGGGCCGGCGGCGAGCTCCAAGCCTGTCCGCCGGTGACGCGCGCGCAGCTGATGGCGCGCTTCGACGACTGGGTGACCGACCCGCAATTGCGCCGCCGCGACCTCGAGGCCTTCGTGCGCGACCCGTCGCGGATCGCCGAGCCGTACCTCGGCCGTTACTCGGTGTGGACCAGCTCGGGGACCACCGGCGTGCCGGGCATCTACGTGCAGGACCCCGACGCGCTGGCGATCTACGCGGCGCTGCTGACCACGCGCTTCGAGTTCGGGCCGATGCTGCCCGACCCCTGGCAGCTGCCCGGGATGCCGGCGCGGATGGCGCTGATCGCCGCGACCGGCGGGCACTTCGCCGGCGTCGTCTGGTGGCAGCGCCAGTGCAGGCTGCACCCGGTGCTCGCGGGGGGGACCCGCGTGTTCTCGATCCTGCAGCCGCTCGACACGCTCGTCGCGGGCCTGAACGAGTGGCAGCCGGTCTTCGTCGCCAGCTACCCGACGATGCTGTCGCTGCTGGCACGCGAGCAGTGCGAAGGGCGGTTGCGGATCCGGCCCCGCTCGCTGTGGAGCGGCGGCGAGGCATTGACCGCCGTCGACCGTGCCTCGATCGCCGACGGCTTCGGCTGCCCGGTGCTGGAGGACTACGGCGCCTCGGAGTGCATGCAGATCGCGTTCGGGTGCCGGCACGGGCGACTGCACCTGAACGACGACTGGGTGGTGCTGGAGCCCGTCGACGAGCACGGCCGCCCGGTTCCCGCCGACCGGCCTTCGGTCACCGTGCTGCTGACCAACCTGGCCAATCGCGTCCAGCCGGTGATCCGCTACGACCTGGGCGACAGCGTGACGATCGACCCCTCACCGTGCCCATGCGGCCAGCGACGCCCGTCGGTGCGGGTGCAGGGCCGGCGCGACGACGTGCTGGTGCTCGACGGAATCGCCGGCTCGAGCGTGCGGCTGTTGCCGCTCGCGATCGAGACGGTGATCGAGGAGGAAACCGGCGTGCACCGGTTCCAGCTGATCCAGACCGCGCGCGACGAGTTGTGCCTTCGCGTCGACGCGCCCGGCGCGCGCCGGCGCGCGATCGACGGCCGGCGCGCCGCGCGTGCGCTGGCGCGGTTCCTGAAGGCCCAGGGCGCAGCGCCGGTGACGGTGAAGGTGGACGACCGCCCGCCGGAGATCGACCGGGCCAGCGGCAAGCTGCGGCGCGTGCGCGCGCTGCGCGCCGCGGCGTCACGCGACTGACGCGGGCCCCGGATCCCGGGCAGCGCGGCGCCCGCGCGGGTCAGAACGGGATGTCGTCGTCCATGTCGTCGAAGTTCGGCGCCTTGCCGCCGCCTGCGGCGCCGCCGCCCGCCGCCCCGCCGCTGCCGGCGGCGCGCGCCGGGGGCCGCGCCGGCGCGCCCGAACCCGCCGGCTCGCGCGAATAGCCGGTGTCCTCGCCGCCGCCACCGCCGTCGCGCGAGCCGAGCAGCTGCATCGACTCGGCGATGATCTCGGTCGTGTAGCGGTCCTGGCCGTCCTTGTCCTGCCACTTGCGGGTCTTCAGCCGCCCTTCGACGTAGACCGGGCGGCCCTTCTTCAGGTATTCGCCGGCGATCTCGGCGAGGCGGTCGTAGAACACGACGCTGTGCCACTCGGTCTCCTCGCGCTTCTCGCCGGTGGCCTTGTCCTTCCAGTTGCGCGTGGTCGCGATCCGCACGTTGCAGATCGCACTGCCGCTGGGCGCGTAGCGCGTCTCGGGGTCGCGGCCGAGATTGCCGATCAGGATCACCTTGTTCACCGAAGCCATGCTGCCCTCCCGGGAAGATTCGCAGGGACCGATTGTTTCACGCCGCCGCCCGACCACGAGCCGACGCCGGCCAGCGCCTCTGGCGCGCCGCCACCAGTAGCCAGAGCGCCATCAGCACCGCGCAGGCGTCGAACACCGCCGGCTTGCCCCAGCCGTGCTGGACCCAGCCGCCGAGCACGCCGCCGAAGAACAGCCCGAGCGACTGCGTGGTGTTGTAGATGCCCAGCGCGGTGCCCTTGGCGTCGGGCGGCGCAAGCCTCGACACCAGCGACGGCAGGCTCGCCTCGAGGATATTGAAGCCGACGAAGAACCCGAGCAGCAAGAGCGCCAGCGGGACTAGGCCGCTCGGCTGCAGCGCGAGCAGCACCTGCACGCCGAGCAGCAACCCGACCGCCGCGAGGAACAGGCCGCGCAGCCGCCCGACGCGCTCGCTCCAGATCAGCGGCGGCATCATCAGCGCGAACGAGAGCAGCACCACGGGCAGGTAGAGCTTCCAGTGCTCGCCGAGCGCGATGCCCGCGCGGTCGGCGAGCCAGGTCGGCAGCACGACGAACATCGCCATCTGGGCCGCGTGCAGCGTGAAGATGCCGAAATTCAGCCGCAGCAGGTCGGGCTCGAGCACGATGCGTGCGAACGGCGTGCGCGACGCGCCCGCCGCGGCCGCGGCGGGCGGCACAGCCGGCGTCACCAGCGTGACGACCGCGATCGCGGCGAGCGCGAGCAGGCCGGTGAGCGCGAAGATGCCGCCCATGCCGATCGCTGCATAGAGCAGCGGTGCGCCGACCAGCGACAGCGAGAACGTGAGCCCGATCGACGCGCCGACCATCGCCATCGCCTTCGTCCGCTGCGCGTCGCGGGTGCTGTCGGCGATCAACGCGGTGATCGCGGCCGAGATCGCGCCGGCGCCCTGCACCGCGCGGCCCGCGATGGTCGTTGCGAGGTCGTGCGCACCGGCGGCGATGAAGCTGCCCGCCGCGAACAGCAGCAGGCCGGCCACGATGACCGGCTTGCGGCCGAAACGGTCGGAGGCCATTCCGAACGGGATCTGGAGCACGCCCTGCGTGAGGCCGTAGATGCCGAGCGCGAGGCCGATCATCGTCGCGTCCTGGCCGCCGGGCATTCCGCGCGCGTGCACCGCGAACACGGGCAGGATCAGGAACAGGCCGAGCATCCGCAGCGCGAAGATCGACGCGAGCGACACGCTCGAGCGCAGTTCGAGCGGCGTCATCGGGTCGCGCTGCGCGCCCCCGGCGCGCTGGGAATCGCGCCCGGGCGGCGACGCGCTCAGGCCGGCGGCCGGATCGGCGCCGCCCGGAGAGTCGGGGGACTGGGGGTGCATCACGTGGGCATTCGCGACCGGGTATATTAGCCGATTGCCCTTCGACCCCATGGAATCGATCCGCGTCCGGGGTGCACGCACCCACAACCTGAAGAACGTCAGCCTCGACGTGCCGCGCAACCGGCTGGTGGTGATCACCGGCCTGTCGGGGTCGGGAAAGTCCTCGCTCGCGTTCGACACGCTGTACGCAGAAGGCCAGCGGCGCTACGTCGAGTCGCTATCGACCTACGCGCGGCAGTTCCTGCAGCTGATGGAGAAGCCCGACGTCGACCTGATCGAGGGCCTGTCGCCGGCGATCTCGATCGAGCAGAAGGCGACGAGCCACAACCCGCGCTCGACCGTGGGCACCGTGACCGAGATCCACGACTACCTGCGGCTGCTGTTCGCGCGGGTCGGCACGCCGTACTGTCCCGACCACCCCGAGCACGCGCTCGAGGCGCAGACCGTCTCGCAGATGGTCGACGCGGTGCTGGCGATGCCCGAGGGCACGCGGCTGATGATCCTCGCGCCGGTGCTCGCGAACCGCAAGGGCGAGCACCACGATCTCTTCGCCGACCTGCAGGCGCAGGGCTTCGTGCGGGTCAGGGTACGTGGCGAGGGCATCGAGCCGCGCATCGTCGAGCTTGGCGCCGGCGACACCCCGAAGCTGAACCGCAACCAGAAGCACTCGATCGACGTCGTCGTCGATCGAGTGAAGGTCGCCCCGTCGATCCGCCAGCGGCTGGCCGAGTCGTTCGAGACGGCGCTGCGCATCGCCGACGGCCGGGCGACCGCGGTCGACATCGACTCGGGCGCCGAGCAGTTGTTCTCGAGCCGCTTCGCGTGCCCGGTGTGCAACCACTCGCTGCCCGAGCTCGAGCCGCGGCTGTTCTCGTTCAACAACCCGATCGGCGCCTGCCCCGAGTGCGACGGCCTCGGCGTCGTGCAGTTCTTCGACCCGAAGCGCGTCGTGCCGTTCCCGAACCTGAGCCTCGCCTCGGGCGCGATCAAGGGATGGGACCGCCGCAACCAGTTCTACTTCCAGCTGCTGCAGAACCTCGCCGCGTTCTACGGCTTCGACATCGACGCGCCGTTCGAGGAATTGCCCGAGCGGGTCCGTCACGTCGTGCTGCACGGCTCGGGCAGCGAAAAGATCCCGTTCACCTACGTCGGCGACGGCGGCCGCCCGACCGTGCGCGAGCACCCGTTCGAGGGCGTGATCCCGAACCTGGAGCGCCGGCACAAGGAAACCGACTCGGCGCACGTCCGCGAGGAGTTGTCGAAGTACCTGAACTCGCGCGTCTGCCCCACCTGCGAGGGCACCAGGCTGCGCGTCGACGCGCGCTTCGTCCGCGTCGGCCCGCGCGGCGCCGACCGCCCGATCTACGAGCTGTCGGCGCTGACGCTGCGCCAGGCGTTCGAGTGGTTCGCTTCGCTCGCGCTGCCCGGCGCCAGGCAGGTGATCGGCGAGCGCATCGTGCGCGAGATCGTCGACCGGCTGCGCTTCCTGAACAACGTCGGCCTCGACTACCTGTCGCTCGACCGCGCCGCCGAGACGCTGTCGGGAGGCGAGTCGCAGCGCATCAGGCTCGCCTCGCAGATCGGCTCGGGCCTGACCGGCGTGATGTACGTGCTCGACGAGCCGTCGATCGGCCTGCACCAGCGCGACAACGACCGGCTGATCTCGACGCTCAAGCACCTGCGCGACCTCGGCAACTCGGTGCTCGTGGTCGAGCACGACGAGGACGCGATCCGCGCCGCCGACCACGTGATCGACATGGGGCCCGGCGCCGGCGAGCACGGCGGCCACGTGGTCGCCGAAGGGCCGCCGGCCGCGATCGAGGCCAGCGAGGCTTCGCTGACCGGCCGCTACCTGGCGGGCGCGCTGCGCATCGAGGTGCCCGCCTCGCGCAAGGGCCCGGGCGAGCAGCGGCTGCTGGTGCGCGGCGCCAGCGGCAACAACCTGCGCCACGTCTCGGTCGAGATCCCGCTGGGGCTGCTGGTCTGCGTGACCGGCGTGTCGGGATCGGGCAAGTCGACGCTGGTCAACGACACGCTCTATGCCGCGGCCGCGCGCGCGATCAACCGCTCGTCGGTCGAGCCCGCGCCGCACGAGGCGATCGACGGACTCGAGCACGTCGACAAGGTGATCAACGTCGACCAGAGCCCGATCGGGCGCACGCCGCGCTCGAACCCGGCCACCTACACCGGCCTGTTCACGCCGATCCGCGAGCTGTTCGCCGAGACTCCCACCGCGCGCGAGCGCGGCTACGGCCCCGGGCGCTTCTCGTTCAACGTCAAGGGAGGGCGCTGCGAAGCCTGCGAGGGCGACGGCGTCATCCGCGTCGAGATGCACTTCCTGCCCGACGTCTACGTGCCCTGCGACGTCTGCAAGGGGCGCCGCTACAACCGCGAGACGCTCGAGGTGCGGTACAAGGGGCACGACATCGCCGAGGTGCTCGACATGACGATCGAGCAGGCGTTCGAGCTGCTGTCGGCGGTGCCGGCGATCCGGCGCAAGCTGCAGACCCTGCTCGACGTCGGCCTCGGCTACGTGCGCCTGGGCCAGAGCGCGACCACGCTGTCGGGCGGCGAGGCGCAGCGCGTCAAGCTCGCCGAGGAGCTGTCCAAGCGCGACACGGGCCGCACGCTCTACATCCTGGACGAGCCGACCACCGGGCTGCACTTCCACGACATCGCGCTGCTGCTGAAGGTGATCCACGCCCTGCGCGACCACGGCAACACCGTGATCGTGATCGAGCACAACCTCGACGTGATCAAGACCGCCGACTGGGTGATCGACCTCGGCCCCGAGGGCGGCGAGGGCGGCGGCACGGTGGTCGCCGCCGGCACGCCCGAGGAAATCGCCGCGTGCGAGGCGAGCCACACCGGGCGCTACCTGGCGCGGGTGCTGCGCGAGCGCGCCGCCGGCGCCGCGCCGACCGCGGCGCCGCGCCGACGCGGCCGGCCGGCGCGCGCGGCCTGAGCGCCCGGCCCGGGCGCTCGGCCTTCCTCTTCCTGCGGGTCGGGACGGTAGCGCGCGAAGCGCGCGTGCACGCTGGCCATCGCGGCCGCGTCGAGCCGCGCCGGCTCGCCGACCTGCAGCGCCTGCCAGTAGACGCGGGCGAGCGCCTCGACCTCGACTGCGAGCTCGAGCGCCGCCTCGAGCGTGCCCGACAGCGCGACCAGGCCGTGCTGGGCCAGCAGGCAGGCGCGGCGCCCCTCGAGCGCCGCGCGCGCCGCGGCCGACAGCGCCGCGGACCCGAACATCGCGTACGGCGCGCAGCGGATGTCGTCGCCGCCCGCCACCGCGATCATGTAGTGGAACGCCGGAATGCCCTCGGCGTGGATCCGCGGCAGGCAGGCGAGCGTGGTGGCGAACGGCGCGTGCGCGTGCACGATCGCTCCGGCGTCGCCACGGCTCGCGTAGAGATCGCGGTGCAGCCGCCACTCCGACGACGGCTGCCGGGCGCCGTCGAAGCGCAGCGGCTGCTCGGCGCCGGCGTCCTCGCCCGCGGGGACTGCGACCGGCAGCCAGACCAGGTCGTCGACCGCCATCGCCTCGTAGGCGAGCGCGCTCGGCGTGATCAGCAGGCCGTCGGCGCCGCCGCGGTGCCAGCGCAGCGACAGGTTGCCGGCGCGCCCGCTGTTGATGCCCAGCGCGTTCATGCGCCGCGCCGCGTCGACGATCGCAGCGCGCGCGTCGTCCTCGCTGCGGTAACCGACGTTCATCGCGCGTCTGCCTCCAGCACTGCGCGCAAGCCGCCCGCGGAGGCGTCGCAGACCCCGCGCTCGGTCACCAGCGCCGTCACGAGTCGCGCCGGGGTGATGTCGAAGGCCGGGTTGGCGACGGCGCTGCCCGCGGGCACGACGCGAACCGTCGCGCGCGAGCCGTCGTCGAGGATGCCCGAGAGGTGGGTCACCTCGCGCGCCGCGCGCTCCTCGATCGGGATCGACGCGCCGTCCGGCGTGTCCGGATCGATCGTCGACACCGGGCAGGCGACGTAGAACGGCACGCCGTTGTCGCGCGCGGCCAGCGCCTTCAGGTAGGTGCCGACCTTGTTCGCGACGTCGCCGTTGGCGGCCACCCGGTCGCAGCCGACGATCACCGCGTCGACCCGTCCCTGCATCATCAGCAGGCCGCCGGCGTTGTCGGCGATCACCGTGTGCGCGACGCCGCGCTCGGCGAGCTCCCAGGCGGTCAGTGCCGCGCCCTGGTTGCGCGGGCGGGTCTCGTCGACCCAGACGTGCACCGGAAAGCCTTCGGCGTGCAGCCGGTAGATCGGCGCCAGCGCGGTGCCGTAGTCGACGGTCGCGATGCGCCCGGCGTTGCAGTGCGTGAGCAGCTGGAGCGCACCCGCGCGCCCGCTGCGTCGCGCGGCCAGGTCGCGCAGCAGCCGCGCGCCGTGCGTGCCGATCCGCTCGTTGCAGGCGACGTCCTCGTCGCAGATGCGGCCGGCTTCGTCCCAGGCGAGCGCCGCGCGCCGCGCGGAGGGCGCGGCCGCGACGCGCCGGCGCACGCGGCCGAGCGCCCAGCGCAGGTTCACGGCGGTCGGCCGCGCCGCGGCGAGCCGCTCGCAGGCATGCTCGAGCGAGGCATCCGACGGATCGGCGCGCAGCGCGAGCGCCAGCCCGTAGGCGCCCACGGCGCCGATCAGCGGCGCCCCGCGGACCTGCATCTCGCGGATCGCGCGATCGCAGTCGTCGGGCGAGCGCAGCGCGATCTCGCGGCGCTCGAACGGCAGCACGGTCTGGTCGATCGTGCGCACCACGCCTTGTTCGTCGGTCCAGAGGGTTCTTGACATCGTTCAAGACCGTGGCAGGCCACGGGAGTAGCATTCGCAGCAGCCCGTTTCGCCATCGCGCTGCCCGGCCGCGCGCAGTCGCCGCCGTGCCGCAAGTCTAGCGCCTGTCCACCCCACGATCGACGAACCCGCCCCCATGACCGGCCTGTCCCTGACTTCGGTGTTCCTGCTCGGCCTGTTCGGCGGCGTGCACTGCGCGGGCATGTGCGGCGGCATCGTCGCGCTGCTCGGGTCGCGGCATCGCGTGATCCCGATCCGCGCGCAGGGCGGCGTCGGCGCGCTCGCGACGGTCCAGTCGAGCCTCGCGCTGCAGCTGGCATACAACGTCGGTCGCATCGCCAGCTACACGGCCGCCGGCGCGCTGGCCGGCGGCGTCGGCTCGGCGGCGTGGCTCGCGGCCCACCTGCTGCCGATCCAGCAGGCCGCGTTCGTGGCGGCCAACCTGGTGATGGTCGCGCTGGGGCTCGCGCTCACCGGGCTCGTCGGCGGCGGGCTGCGCCGGCTCGCCGCGCTCGAGGGCGCCGGCGCGGCGCTGTGGCGCCGAATCGGCCCGCACGCGACGCGTCTGCTCGGCGCCACCAGCGTCCCCGGCGCGCTGGCGGCCGGCGCGGCCTGGGGCTGGGTGCCCTGCGGCATGGTCTATGGCGTGCTGGTGGCCGCGCTGGTTTCCGGCAGCGCGGCCGACGGGGCGCTGCTGTTGTTCGCCTTCGGGCTGGGCACGCTGCCCAACCTGCTCGCGCTCGGGTTCGCCGCGCAGCGCAGCGCCCGCCTGCTGGCCAGCCCGCGCGCGCGGCTCGCCGCGGGCCTGGCGATCGCGGCCTTCGGCCTGGCCGGCCTGGCGCGAATCGACCCGATCGAACACCTGCACACGGCGGTCGATGCCTGCGTGAGCTGGTTCCGATGACCGGGCCGATCGCCTGCTTCCACTGCGGCGAGCCGGTCGAGCGGCCGGGGCGGTGGACCGCGAGGGTCGACGGCGCCGAGCGCGAGATGTGCTGCGCCGGCTGCCAGGCGGTCGCCAATGCGATCGTCGCGGCCGGCCTCGACGATTACTACCGCGCCCGCACGGCGCCGGCGCCCGGCGCGGCGATCGTCCCGCCCGAGCTGCGCGCGCTCGAGGTCTACGACGACGCCGAGGTCCAGGCGCGCTTCGTTCGCAGTCGCGACAGCGACTGCGAGGCGACGCTGATGATCGACGGCCTGCGCTGCGGCGCCTGCGTCTGGCTTCTCGAGCAGGGGCTGCGCAGGCGGCCCGGCGTCGAGGCGGCGTCGGTGAACCTGGCCACCGGGCGCGCGACGCTGCGCTGGGACCCGGCCGCGACGCGCCTGTCCGCGCTGCTCGACGCGATCGGCCGGCTCGGCTATCGCGCGCTGCCCTTCGACCCGCGCGAGCGCGAGGCGCAGATCCAGCGCACCAGCAAGGCGATGTTCCGGCGCCTGTTCATCGCCGGGCTGGGCATGATGCAGGTGATGATGTACGCGGTCCCGGTCTACGTCGCCGGGCCCGGCGGCATCGAACCCCGGTACGAGAGCCTGCTGCGCTGGGCCAGCCTGCTGCTCACGCTTCCGGTGATGTTCTACTCGGCGAGCCCGTTCTTCGCCGGCGCCTGGCGCGACCTGCGCGCGCGCGCCGTCGGGATGGACGTGCCGGTGGTCATCGGGCTGCTCGCGGCATTCGCCGCGAGCGTGCGCGCCACCGTCGTCGGCGACGGCGAGGTCTACTTCGACTCGGTGACGATGTTCGTCTTCCTGCTGCTTGCGGCGCGCTACGTCGAGTGGATCGCGCGCCGGCGCGCCGGCCGCGCGATCGACGCGGTCGCCGCGGCGATTCCCGACATGGTCGATCGCGTCGACCCGGCCGGCGGCGCGATCGAGCGCGTGCCGGCGACGCGACTGGCACCGGGCGAGCTGTTCAGGGTGCCGGTCGGCGAGCGCGTCGCCGTCGACGCGTCGATCGTCGAGGGCCGTACCGCGATCGACCAGTCGCTGCTCACCGGCGAATCGCTGCCCGTGGCGCGCGGGCCCGGGGACGAGGTGCCCGGCGGTGCGATCAACGCCGGCAGCCCGGTGCTGATGCGCGTACTGCGCACCAGCGCCGAGAGCGCGATCTCGACGATCGAGCGGCTGGTCGATCGTGCCGCCGCCGACAAGCCGCGCCTGGCCGGGCTGACCGAGCGGATCGCGCGCTGGTTCGTCGCCGCGCTGCTGCTGCTGGCCGCCGGCGTCTGGTTCGCCTGGATGCAGCTCGACCCGGCGCGGGCGGCGCAGGTCGCGATCGCCGTGCTGGTCGTGTCCTGCCCGTGCGCGCTCTCGATGGCCACGCCGGCGGCGCTTGCCGCCGCGACCGGCGCGGCGATGCGGCGCGGGATGCTGGTCGCCCGCGGCGACGCACTCGACCAGGTGGCCGCCTGCACCGACGTCGTGTTCGACAAGACCGGCACCTTGACGCGCGGCCGCCCCGAACTGGTGCGCGTGGCGCTGGCAGGCGACGCGCCCGGCGCGGCGACGAGCGCGCAGGCGATCGCGATCGCGGCGTCGCTCGAGTCGGGCCAGGCGCATCCACTGGCCGACGCGATCCGGCGCGCGGGCGGCGACGCGATCGCAGCGCTCCTGCCGGCGGGCGAGCGCGAGACGGTGCCGGGAATGGGCGTCGAGGGCGTGGTCGACGGCCGGCGCTACCGGCTGGGCTCGGCCGCCTTCGTTGCCGCCTGGCATCCGGCGCTCGCCGAAACCGCCGAAGCCGCCGACCCCGCCGATCCGCAGGCGGCGGGCGACACGACGGTCTGGCTGGTCGACGCCGATGCGCCGATCGCGCGGTTCCACTTCCGCGACCGCCTGCGCGACGAGGCGCGCGAAGTCTGCGAGACGCTCGCCGCCGCCGGACTGCGGCTGCACCTGCTCTCGGGCGATCGCGGCGCCGCGGTCGCCCAGGTGGCGGGCGCGCTCGGGATCGAGGCCGCGCAGGCCGACGCGAGCCCGCAGCTCAAGCTGGAGTACGTGCGCAGCCTGCAGCAGCGGGGCCGCCGCGTGCTGATGGTCGGCGACGGCATCAACGACGCGCCGGTGCTCGCCGCAGCCGACGTCTCGGTCGCGGTCGGCCGCGCCACGTCGCTGGCGCGCACCGCCGCCGCAGTGGTGCTGCTCGGCCAGTCGCTGAACGACCTGCCGGCGCTGCGCTCGCTCGCGCTGCGCACGCGCTCGATCGTGCGCGCCAACCTCGGTTGGGCGCTCGCCTACAACGCGGTCGCGATTCCTGCCGCCGCGCTCGGGTGGGTGCCGCCCTGGCTCGCGGCGATCGGCATGTCGACGAGCTCGCTGCTGGTGGTGCTGAACGCGCTGCGCCTGATCCCGGCCGCGCGCGCCGGGCGCGCGGTCGCGCCGGTGCCGACGGCCGGTCGCCGGGCGCCCGCCGGAACCGCCGCGCACGGCAATCCGTGATGGAAGCGCTCTACCTGCTGATCCCGCTCAGCCTCGCGATCGTCGCGCTCGCGGCCTGGATCTTCCTGCGGATGTCCGACAGCGGGCAGTTCGACGACATGGACGCGCCCGCTCACAGCATCCTCCTCGACGACGATCGACCTCCCCGGACGGATATCCCCCATGAGGGTGTGGCGCCGAAGCAGCAGGAGGCGCCGCCCGCCGAGGATTGAGCGCCTTACGCGCACTGCCGCCCCCCTGTAATTGATCCAGCGCAAGTGCTACCGTCACTGCGCTCACGATAATTCGGGCGACGAATCAGGGGGATCGAATGACCTACAACTACAAGGTCGTGCGCCAGTTCGCGGTGATGACCGTGATCTGGGGCCTGGTGGGAATGCTGGTCGGCGTGTGGATCGCGGCGCAGCTCGCGTGGCCGCAGCTGAACTTCGACATCCCGTGGATCACCTACAGCCGCCTGCGGCCGCTGCACACCAACGCGGTGATCTTCGCGTTCGGCGGTTCGGCGCTGTTCGCGACCTCGTACTTCGTCGTCCAGCGCACCTGTCAGGTCCCGCTGTTCGCGCCCGGGCTCGCGGCGTTCACGTTCTGGGGCTGGCAACTGGTGATCGTCGCCGCCGCGGTGACGCTGCCGCTGGGCATCACGACCAGCAAGGAATACGCCGAGCTCGAGTGGCCGATCGACCTGCTGATCACTGCGGTCTGGGTCGCCTACGCGGTCGTCTTCTTCGGCACGATCGCCAAGCGCAAGACGCCCCACATCTACGTCGCCAACTGGTTCTTCGGCGCGTACATCATCACGATCGCGGTGCTGCACATCGTCAACAGCGCCGAGCTGCCGGTGACCCTGACCAAGTCGTACTCGGCCTACGCCGGCGTGCAGGACGCGATGGTGCAGTGGTGGTACGGCCACAACGCGGTCGGATTCTTCCTGACCGCCGGCTTCCTCGGGATGATGTACTACTTCATCCCGAAGCAGGCCGAGCGCCCGGTCTACTCTTACCGGCTGTCGATCGTGCACTTCTGGGCGCTGATCTTCACCTACATGTGGGCCGGCCCGCACCACCTGCACTACACCGCGCTGCCCGACTGGGCGCAGAGCATCGGGATGATCTTCTCGCTGATCCTGCTCGCGCCGTCCTGGGGCGGGATGATCAACGGGATCATGACCCTGTCGGGGGCCTGGCACAAGCTGCGCGAGGACCCGATCCTGAAGTTCCTGGTCGTGTCGCTGTCGTTCTACGGCATGTCGACCTTCGAGGGGCCGATGATGTCGATCAAGACGGTCAACGCGCTGTCCCACTACACCGACTGGACCATCGGCCACGTGCACTCCGGCGCGCTCGGATGGGTCGGCTTCATCACGATGGGTTCGATCTACTACCTGGTGCCGAGGTTGTTCGGTCGCACGCAGATGCACAGCGTGCGACTGATCGAGGTGCACTTCTGGGTCGCGACGATCGGCGTCGTGCTGTACATCGCCGCGATGTGGATCGCAGGCGTGACGCAGGGCCTGATGTGGCGCGCGACCAACCCCGACGGCACGCTCACCTACGCGTTCGTCGAGTCGCTAAAGGCCACCTACCCGTACTACTACATCCGCGTGCTCGGCGGGCTGCTGTACCTGACCGGCATGGTGATCATGCTCTACAACACCCTGATGACGATCCGGGGGGGCAAGGCGGTCGACGCCGAGATTCCGAAGGTCGCGGTCGCCCACGCCTGAGCCTCATCCGGAGACGACGATGAAATTCGCTCATTCGCTGATCGAGAAGAACCTGCCGCTGCTGATGGTGCTGATCCTCGTGGCGATCAGCTTCGGCGGCCTGGTCGAGATCGTGCCGCTGTACTTCCAGAAGTCGACCACCGAGCCGGTCGCCGGCTGGAAACCCTACGGGCCGCTGGAGCTCACCGGACGCGACGTCTACGTCCGCGAAGGCTGCTACAACTGCCACTCGCAGATGATCCGGCCGTTCCGCGCCGAGACCGAGCGCTACGGCCACTACTCGGTGGCCGGCGAGTTCGTCTACGACCGCCCGTTCCAGTGGGGCAGCAAGCGCACCGGCCCGGACCTGGCGCGGGTCGGCGGGCGCTACAGCGACGAGTGGCACCGGGTGCACCTCACCAATCCGCGCGACCTGGTGCCCGAGTCGAACATGCCCGGCTACCCGTGGCTGGCACGTGCCAAGGCCGACGACGGCACGATCCAGCGCAAGATGGAAGTGCTGCGCAAGCTCGGGCACCCGTACAGCGAGGCCGACATCGCCGGCGCGCCGAAGGCGCTCGAGGGCAAGACCGAGATGGACGCGCTGATCGCCTACCTGCAGGTCATGGGCACGGCGATCCGCAGCACTGCGCGCTGAGGCGACGGGCGCCGCAATGGACATCAACGTGCTGCGCGGGGTGATCGCGGTGGTGTGCCTGGTGCTGTTCCTCGGCATCGTCTGGTGGGCGTACAGCCGGCACCAGAAGGCGCGCTTCGAGGAAGCCGCGAACCTGCCCTTCGTCGAGAAAGACTAGAAACGGAGCAATCGGACATGGCCGACTTCACCAGTTCCGGCTGGAGCCTCTACATCTCGATCGTCACGCTGGTGTCGATCGCGTTCTGCATCTGGCTGGCGCTGGTGCTCGCCAAGGGCCGCACGCCGGGCTCGCAGGTCGACACCACCGGGCACAGCTGGGACGAGACGCTCCAGGAGTACAACAACCCGCTGCCGCGCTGGTGGCTGTGGCTGTTCCTGATCACCTGCGTGTTCGCGCTGGTGTACCTCGCGCTCTACCCGGGACTCGGAACCTGGCAGGGCATGCTCGGCTGGAGCCAGAAAGGCCAGTACGAGCGCGAGGTCGCGCGCGTCGACGAGGTCGTCGAGCCGCTGTTCGCGAAGTACCTGGCCCAGGACATCCCGACCGTGGCCGCGGACCCGCAGGCACGCCAGATCGGCGAGCGCATGTACCTGACCTACTGCGTGCAGTGCCACGGCTCCAACGCGCGCGGCAGCCGCGGTTTTCCGAACCTGTCCGACCGCGACTGGCTCTGGGGCGGCGAACCCGAGACGATCGTCGCCACGATCACCGGCGGGCGCCAGGGCGTGATGCCGCCGATGGGCGCGGCGGTGGGCTCGGCCGACGACGTGCAGAACCTCGCGAACTACGTGCTCTCGCTGTCCGACAGCGGCCACGACGCGGCGCGTGCGGCGCTCGGCAAGCCGAAGTTCGCGGCTGCCGGCTGTACCGGCTGCCACGGCGCCGACGGCAAGGGCAACCCCGCGCTGGGCGCGCCGAACCTGACCGACAAGACCTGGCTGTACGGGGGCGGCATCGCGACGATCACCGAGACGATCAACAAGGGCCGCTCCAACCAGATGCCGGCGTTCGGCGAGATGCTCGGCAAGGGCAAGGTGCACTTGCTGGCCGCCTACGTCTGGGGACTGTCGAACCGGCCCGAGGGACAAGGCGCGCCGCGTTGAGCTCTCCCGCGCCTTCCCCGCAGGGCGCCGGCCCCGACGTCGAGGTCGCCCTCTACGAAGTCCGGCGCAAGATCTATCCGCGCGCGGTCAGCGGCTGGTTCGCGGGCTGGCGCTGGGCGCTGGTCTGGCTCACGCAGCTGGTCTTCTACGGGCTGCCCTGGCTCGAGTGGGGCAATCGGCCGGCGGTGCTGTTCGACCTCGAGGCGCGCCGCTTCTACCTGTTCGGCATCGTCCTCTATCCGCAGGACTTCATCTACCTGACCGGGCTGCTGGTGATCTCGGCGCTCGGCCTGTTCCTGTTCACCGCGGTGGCGGGCCGGCTCTGGTGCGGCTACGCGTGCCCCCAGACCGTCTACACCGAGATCTTCATGTGGATCGAGCGGCGCATCGAGGGCGACCGCGCGCAGCGCATGAAGCTCGACCGCGCGCCGATGAGCGCGTCCAAGCTCGGCCGCAAGGCGGCCAAGCACCTGCTGTGGGTCGTGGTGGCGCTGTGGACCGGAATCACCTTCGTCGGCTATTTCACGCCGATCCGCGAGCTGCTGGGCGCGATCCTGACGCTGTCCACCGGCCCCTGGCAGACCTTCTGGGTGCTCTTCTACGGCTTCGCGACCTGGGGCAACGCCGGCTTCATGCGCGAGCAGGTCTGCAAGTACATGTGCCCCTACGCGCGCTTCCAGAGCGCGATGTTCGACAAGGACACGCTGATCATCACCTACGATCCCGAGCGCGGCGAGCCGCGCGGCCCGCGCTCGCGCAAGGCCGACCCGAAGGCGCTGGCCCTGGGCGACTGCGTCGACTGCGAGATCTGCGTCCACGTCTGCCCGACCGGCATCGACATCCGCAAGGGCCTGCAGTACGAGTGCATCGGCTGCGCCGCCTGCATCGACGGCTGCAACCAGGTGATGGACCGGATGGGCTACCCGCGCGGCCTGATCCGCTATACGACAACGAACGCGCTCGCGCTCAAGCTCGACCGCGCGGCGATCTGGCGTCGCGTGCTGCGGCCGCGGGTGCTGGTCTACTCGGCGATCCTGCTGGCCGTGACGCTGGCGATCTTCGGGCATCTCGCGCTGCGCGCGCCGATCAAGGCCGACGTGATCCGCGACAGCGCGCTGGGCCGCGAGGTCGACGAAGGGATGATCGAGAACGGCTACCGGCTGCAGATCATCAACCCGTCTGAGCGCCCGCGCAGCTTCCGGGTCACGGTGAGCGGCATCGACACGATCTTCATCGCCGGCGAATCGCAGTTCGAGGTAGGTCCGGCCGGCGTCCGGATGGTGCCGATCACGGTCCGCGTCAAGCCGGGCCACGGGGGCCGCGGCAGCAACAAGGTATCGTTCCACGTCGAGGCCGTCGACGACGCCGCGGTCGCCGTCGACGCCCACTCCACTTTCTTCGTACCCCGATGACCGGCATGGCCACCACGACGATGGGCGCACGCATTCCCTGGTACCGGCACCGCTGGCCGTGGCTTCTGGCGATCGCGCCGACTGCGGCGCTCGTCGGCGGCATCTTCACCTACTGGCTGGCGGCGACCAGCGCCGATTCGATGGTCGTCGACGACTACTACCGCGAAGGGCGGGCGATCAACCAGCAGCTCGCGCGCGACGAGCAGGCCAGCGCGATGGGCCTGCACGCGACGCTGTCCGGCGACGGCCGCGCCGCGATCACGCTGTCGCTCGGCGCTGCGCGAAACCCCGGATGGCCGGCGCAGCTGACGCTGCGCGTGATCCACGCGACGCGCGCCGAGCTCGACGTGACCTACCTGCTGCGCCACGTCGGCGACGGCGTCTACCGCGCCGACGGCGTGCTTCCCACCGGCGGGCACTGGCTCGTACAGCTCGAGGATCCGGCGCGCACCTGGCGGCTGGTCAAGCCGGTCGTCACGCGCTTCGACGCGCCGATCGAGTTGAGGGCGGCGAAACGATGAACGCCGCACCCACGCCGGAGGAAGACACGATGGACGATCGGCGGCCGTTCGGCAGCCGAAGGTTCGGCCGGTTCATGATGCAGGTGCTCTGGCCGGCGTTCCTGATGGCGATCGTCGCCGAAGGCGTGCTGTTCTCGATGGTCGATCCGCAGGAGCTCGTGATCGTCGGGCTGCACCTGGCCGACAGCCGCGAGGCGGCCTACACGGTGGGGTTCTTCCTGTTCTGGGCGCTGTTCGCCTGCTCCAGCGGCATCACCTACCTGCTCAGCCACGGGATGAACGAGCCGCCCGCCGGCTGATCGGCGCGCGGCAGCCCGCTCACTGCCCTTCCGCGGCCCCGACACGACCGAGGCGGCGCCGGTCGCGCTTGGTCGGGCGCCCGCCCTCGATCGCCGCGGCCGGTTCGGCGTAGAGCCGCCGCGCCTCGCGGCGCCCGGCGCGGCGCGCGATCGACTCGTCGGATTCGCGGTACAGCGCCTGCGCCACCGGCGCAGGACCGCGGGTCTCGCTGAGCCCGAGCACGCGCACGGTGCGCTCGACGTCGTCGATGCGCACGCTGACCTCGTCGCCGATTCGCACCGGGCGGGCCAGCTTGACGCGCTCGCCGGCGACGAGCACGCGGCCCTTTTCGATCGCCTGCTGCGCGAGGCTGCGTGTCCTGAAGAAGCGCGCGGCCCAGAGCCACTTGTCGATGCGCACGCCGCCGCCTGCGCCGGGCAGCGCATCGTCGGGTACGGGACGGTTCGGCATCGTCGATCCGGTGGCGGAACGGGCGTCGTTCTCGGCTATTCTAGTGGCCTGCCGGACCCGACGGCCACTGCGGAGCCCCATACATGACCGTGCCCTACAAGGAGCGTTACCTCGAAGACTTCCGGCCCGGCGAGGTGATCGAGTTCGGCGACTACCTCGTCACCGAGGAGGAGATCGTCGACTACGCGAAGCGCTACGACCCGCAGCCTTTCCACGTCGACCCGAAGGCGGCAGCCGAATCGATCTTCGGCGGCCTGGTCGCCAGCGGGTGGATGACGGGAAGCATCATGATGCGACTGCTCGTCGACCACTTCATCTCGCCGGCCTCGAGCATGGGATCGCCCGGCGTCGACGAGGTGCGCTGGCCCAAGCCGGTGCGTCCCGGCGACCGCCTGCACGTGCGCGTCACGATCGTCGAGACGAAGCGCTCGCAGAGCAAGCCGGACCGCGGGATCGTCCGGGTGCAGCAGGAAATGATCAACCAGCGCGGCGAGACGGTGATGAGCCTGCGCGGAATGAGCCTGTCGAAGTGCCGCACGCCGGCGCCGGCGTGAAGGGGGTGCGCGAATGCTCAGACTGTGGGGACGCACGACCTCGTCCAACGTCCAGAAGGTGATGTGGCTCTGCGCCGAGCTGTCGCTTCCGTACGAGCGGATCGACGCCGGCGGCCCGTTCGGGCGCACGCAGGAGCCCGCCTACCTGGCGCTGAACCCGAACGGCCTGGTGCCGACGCTCGAGGACGACGACTTCGTGCTGTGGGAGTCGAACACGATCCTGCGCTACCTCGCCAACCGCCAGGCGGCCCGCGCCTGGTATCCGGTCGAGCCGCGGCCGCGCGCCCGGGTCGAGAAGTGGATGGACTGGTCGAGCACGACCTTCGGCCCGGCGCTGTTCAACGCGTTCTGGCAGCTGGTGCGCACGCCGCCGCAGCAGCGTGATCCCGCCGTGATCGCCGAGAGCGTGCGCAAGACGGGCGCCGTGCTGGGGATCGTCGACGCCGAGCTGGCCGGCCGCGCGTTCCTGTGCGGCGACGCGCCCACGCTCGCCGACATCTGCATCGGCGTCAACGCCTATCGGTGGTTCGAGCTGCCGATCGAGCGGCCCGGGTTGCCGGCGCTGCGCGCCTGGTACGACCGGCTGGCGCAGCGCCAGGCCTATCGCGACGTCGTGATGATCCCGATCCGCTGAGCCTCCCGGCAATCACCGCGGCGGCCGCGGCCAGGGCCGTTGCGGCGGCCTGAGCTGCTCGATGAGGCGCGCCAGGCGCAGCACGCCGAGGTCGTCGAAGCGCCGGCCGACCAACTGCACGCCGACCGGCAGCCCGTCGCCGGTGAAGTCCCAGTTGATCGACGCCGCCGGCTGCTCGCTCATGTTCCAGGCGACCGTGAACGCGATGTGCGGCAGCGCGTCGTGCGGATCGTTGCCCGGGCAGGGCGACTCGGCCTCGTAGGGCAGGATCGGCGAGGTCGGCGACAGCACGTAGTCGAAGGGCGCCGTGGCGCGCACCGCCGCCTCGCGCATCGCCATCACCTGCGTGTACGCCGACATCACGTCGGCGCCGCTGAACGATCTTGCGCGCCAGGTGCACCACTCGACGATGAACGGCAGGACCTTCGCGCGCACCGGCGGCGCCATCGCCGAGATGTCGTTGCACGAGCGCGCCTCGAAGAACCGGTCGATGCCGTCGAGCATCGCCCCGGTGAGGAACGAGGACATCGGCTCGACCACCGCCCCGGCCGCCTCGAGCGCCCGCGCGGCCGCCCGGCACGCCGCGACCACCGATGGATCCGGCGCCAGGCCCACGCCCATGTCGGTCAGCAGGCCGATGCGCAACCGCCTGGCGTCGAGCCCGTCGAGCTGCGCCGCGTACTCGACCGGCTGGTAGGGCAGGCTCATGAAGTCGCGCGCGTCGGGACGGGCGAGCTCGCCCAGCAGAAGCGCCGCGTCGTGCACGTTGCGCGTCATCGGCCCGGCCACGCGGCCCATGTACGGCGGGTCGATCGGCACCCGGCCCAGGCTCGGCTTGAGCGCGAACAGCCCGCAGTGCGTCGCCGGCAGCCGCACCGAGCCGCCGATGTCGGTGCCGACGTGCAGCGGGCCGTACCCTGCGGCCGCGGCCGCCGCAGCACCCGACGACGAACCCGAGGTGTTGCGGTCGAGGCGCCACGGGTTGCGCGTCACCCCGTGGATCGAGGACACGCCCGAGGACAGCATCCCGAAGTCGGGCATCGTGGTCTTGCCGACGATCACGCAGCCGGCCTCGCGCGCTCGCGCCGCGGGGGGCGAGTCGACCGGCCTGGGGACGAGTTCGGTCGCAGCGGTGCCCAGCGGCGCCGGGTCGCCCTTCGTGTACAGGTTCTCTTTCAGCGTGAGCGGCACGCCGTCGATCGGCGACAGCTGCCGGCCGGCGCGCCAGCGCGCCTCGGACTCGCGCGCGGCCGCGAGCGCGGCGTCGCGGTGCACCAGGTACATCGCGTTGATCCGCGGCTCCCATGCGTCGATGCGCTCGAGCACCGCGCGCAGCGCGTCGACGGGCGACGCCTGCGCGCTGCGGAACGCTGCGGCGAGCCGGGCGGCGCCGAGGTCTGCGAGCGAGTCCATCGCCGGCGGCGCCGGGCTCAGCGGGGGAGCTCGGAGGACCCCATCAGGAACTCGTCGACCGCGCGCGCGCACTGCCGGCCTTCGCGGATCGCCCAGACGACGAGCGACTGGCCGCGGCGCATGTCGCCGGCCGCGAACACTTTCGGCACGCTGGTCGCGTAGCAGCCCTCGCCGTCGGTGCTCGCCTGCGCGTTGCCGCGGGCGTCCTTGCGCACGCCGAACGCGTCGAGCACCCCGGCCACCGGCGAGACGAAGCCCATCGCGAACAGCACCAGGTCGGCGGGCAACTCGAACTCGGATCCGGGCACCTCGGCCATCTTCATCTGGCCGCTGGCCTCGTCCTTCTTCCACTCGACACGAGCCGCCAGCAGCGCGCGGACGTTGCCGTGGCCGTCGTCGACGAAGCGCTTCGTCGTCACCGCCCAGTCGCGCTCGCAGCCCTCCTCGTGCGACGACGAGGTGCGCAGCTTGTAGGGCCAGTTCGGCCAGGTGAGCGCCTTGTTCTCGTGCGCCGGGGGCTGCGGCATCAGCTCGAACTGCGTCACCGACTTCGCGCCCTGGCGATTGCTGGTGCCCACGCAGTCCGAGCCGGTGTCGCCGCCGCCGATCACGATCACCCGCTTGCCGGTGGCGAGGATCTGCCCTTCGACGCTGTCGCCGGCGACGATCCGGTTCTGCAGCGGAAGGAACTCCATCGCGAAGTGCACGCCGCGCAGCTCGCGCCCCGGCACCGGCAGGTCGCGCGGAAGCTCGGCGCCGCCGGTGAGCGCGACGGCGTCGAATTCCTCGAGCAGCTTCCCGGCCGGCAGCTTCTCGCGCGACCAGTCGGTGACGCCTTTCGCGTCCGCCTCGCCGACCAGCACGCCGGTGCGGAAACGCACCCCTTCGGCCTTCATCTGCTCGACGCGACGGTCGATGTGGCGCTTCTCGAGCTTGAAGTCGGGGATTCCGTAGCGCAGCAGCCCGCCGATGCGGTCGTTCTTCTCGAACACGGTGACCGCGTGGCCGGCGCGTGCGAGCTGCTGCGCGCAGGCGAGCCCGGCAGGACCCGAGCCGACGACCGCCACCTTCTTGCCGGTGGCCCGGGCTGGCGGCTGCGGCACCACCCAGCCCATCTCCCAGCCCTTGTCGATAATCGCGTGCTCGATCGACTTGATGCCGACCGGGTCGCTGTTGATGTTCAGCGTGCACGCCGCCTCGCACGGCGCGGGGCAGATTCGGCCGGTGAACTCCGGGAAGTTGTTGGTCGAGTGCAGCGTGTCGAGCGCGAGCTTCCAGTTCCCGCGGTAGACCAGGTCGTTCCAGTCGGGAATGATGTTGTTGACCGGGCAGCCGTTCTGGCAGAACGGGATGCCGCAGTCCATGCAGCGCGCGCCCTGCCTCGACGCTTCCTCGTCGGACAGGTGCATGACGAACTCGCGGTAGTGCCGCACGCGCGCCCTTGCGTCTTCGGTGGCTTCCTGGAGGCGCTGGAATTCGAGGAACCCGGTGACTTTGCCCATGTCGCTGTTTCGTCCGGTGTGTGCCTGGTTGCGCGTGTCCGCAGCGGCCCTCAGGCCGGGGTCTTCTTCTGCTTCGGACGGGCCTGCTGCTTCGCGTGGATCTCGCCGAGCGCGCGCTTGTACTCGCTCGGGAAGACCTTGACGAACTGCGCACGGCTGCGGTCCCAGTGGTCGAGGATCGAACGCGCCTTCTCGCTGCCGGTGAAGCGGAAGTGCTTCTCGATCAGCCCCTTCAGGATGATCTCGTCGCATTCGCCGCGGTGCCAGGTCGAAGGATCGGTCTGGACCAGCTGCTCGGCGGTCGACAGCACCCGCTCGAGGCCGACCATCGACAGGTTGCAGCGCGACTCGAACGCGCCATCCGGGTCGAAGACGTAGGCGATGCCGCCCGACATGCCGGCGGCGAAGTTGCGC
The DNA here is from genome assembly GCA_023954045.1 of Burkholderiaceae bacterium. GTDB lineage: Bacteria > Pseudomonadota > Gammaproteobacteria > Burkholderiales > Burkholderiaceae_E > Zeimonas. The sequence goes on from JAMLIR010000013.1 coordinate 25,171, forward strand.
CCGGTGTCGCCGAGCACGACGACGGTGCCGCCGGTCATGTACTCGCAGCCGTGGTCGCCGGTGCCCTCGACGACCGCGGTGGCGCCCGAGTTGCGCACGCAGAAGCGCTCGCCGGCGACTCCCGAGAAGAACGCCTCGCCGTCGATCGCGCCGTACATCACCGTGTTGCCGACGATGATGTTCTGGTCGGCCTGGCCGCGGAAGTCGTTGGTCGGCCGCACGATGATGCGCCCGCCCGACAGGCCCTTGCCAACGTAGTCGTTGGCCTGCCCGACCAGGTCGAGCGTGACGCCGCTGGCGAGGAACGCGCCCAGGCTCTGCCCGGCCGTGCCCTTGAGCTGGACGTGGACCGTGTCGTCGGGAAGGCCCTCGTGACCATAGCGGCGCGCGACCTCGCCCGAGAGCATCGTCCCGACCGTGCGGTTGACGTTGCGGATCGGCAGGATGAACGAGACCTTCTCGCGCCGCTCGAGCGCGGGCCTGGCCAGCTCGATCAGCTTGTTGTCGAGCGCGTGCGCGAGGCCGTGGGCCTGCGCCTCGACCTGGTGGCGCGGCACGTCGGCCGGGACCGCCGGGAGGTGGAAGATCCGCGAGAAGTCGAGCCCCCTGGCCTTCCAGTGCTCGATCCCCTTGCGGGTGTCGAGCAGGTCGGCGCGGCCGATCAGGTCGTCGAAGCGCCGGATGCCGAGCCGTGCCATCAGCTCGCGCGCCTCTTCGGCCACGAAGAAGAAGAAGTTGACGACGTGCTCGGGCTTGCCCTGGAACTTGCGGCGCAGCACCGGGTCCTGCGTGGCCACGCCGACCGGGCAGGTGTTCAGGTGGCACTTGCGCATCATGATGCAGCCCTCGACCACCAGCGGAGCGGTCGCGAAGCCGAACTCGTCGGCGCCCAGCAGCGCGCCGATCACGACGTCGCGGCCGGTCTTCATCTGGCCGTCGGCCTGCACGACGATGCGCCCGCGCAGCCCGTTGAGCACCAGCGTCTGCTGCGTCTCGGCCAGGCCGAGCTCCCACGGAGTACCCGCATGCTTGATCGACGACCAGGGCGAGGCGCCGGTGCCGCCGTCGTGGCCTGCGATGACCACGTGGTCGGCCTTCGCCTTGCTGACCCCCGCCGCGACCGTGCCGACGCCGACCTCCGAGACCAGCTTGACCGACACCGAGGCGCGCGGGTTCGCGTTCTTCAGGTCGTGGATCAGCTGGGCGAGGTCCTCGATCGAATAGATGTCGTGGTGCGGCGGCGGCGAGATCAGGCCGACGCCGGGCACCGAGTAGCGCAGCATCCCGATGTAGTCGGACACCTTGTGCCCCGGCAGCTGGCCGCCCTCGCCCGGCTTGGCGCCCTGCGCCATCTTGATCTGCAGCTGGTCGGCGCTGGCGAGGTACTCGGCGGTGACGCCGAAGCGCCCCGACGCGACCTGCTTGATGCGCGAGCGCAGCGAGTCGCCGTCCTTCAGCGGGATGTCGACCTCGACGCGATCGGCGCCGATCACGGCGCCGATCGTCTCGCCGTCGCGGATCACCGGTTTGCCGGCGCGCATTTCGGCGCGATAGCGCATCGCGTCCTCGCCGCCCTCGCCGGTGTTCGACTTGCCGCCGATGCGGTTCATCGCCACCGCGAGCGTCGTGTGCGCCTCGGTGGAGATCGAACCGAGCGACATCGCGCCGGTCGCGAAGCGCTTGACGATCTCCGCGGCCGGCTCGACCTCCTCGATCGGCACCGGCGTGCAGGCGTCGAAGCGGAACTCGAACAGGCCGCGCAGCGTCATGTGGCGCCGGGTCTGGTCGTTGATCAGCCTCGCGTACTCCTTGTACGTCGAGAAGTTGTTCGCGCGGGTCGCGTGCTGCAGCTTCGAGATCGAGTCCGGCGTCCACATGTGCTCGTCGCCGCGCGTGCGGTACGCGTAGTCGCCGCCCGGATCGAGCATGCCGGCCAGCGTCGGGTCGTCGCCGAACGCGGCGCGATGCAGGCGGATCGCCTCCTCGGCGACCTCGAAGATCCCGATTCCGGCGACGTTGCTCGGCGTGCCGGTGAAGTACTTGTCGACCAGCGCGCGCGACAGTCCGATCGCCTCGAAGATCTGCGCGCCGCAGTAGCTCATGTAGGTCGAGATGCCCATCTTGGACATCACCTTCATCAGCCCCTTGCCGATCGCCTTGATGTAGTTCTTGACCGCCTTCTCCGGGTCGATGCCGCCGTGCGCCGTGCGGTGCAGGTCGGCCAGCGTCTCCATCGCCAGGTAGGGGTGGATCGCCTCGGCGCCGTAGCCGGCGAGCAGCGCGAAGTGGTGCACCTCGCGCGCCGAGCCGGTCTCGACGACCAGGCCGGTGGCGGTCCGCAGGCCCCGGTCGACCAGGTGCAGGTGGATCGCGCTGGTCGCCAGCAGCGCCGGGATCGCGACCCGCTCGCGCGAAATCTGCCGGTCGGAGACGATCAGGATGTTGTATCCCGAGCGCACCGCGTCCTCGGCCTCGGCCGCGAGCGAGGCGAGCCGCGCCTCGATGCCTTCCTTGCCCCAGGCGACCGGATAGCAGACGTCGAGCTCGTACGACTTGAACTTGTTGTCGGTCAGCCGCTCGATGTCGCGGATCTGCGCCATGTCGTCGAAGTCGAGCACCGGCTGGGCGACCTCGAGGCGCATCGGCGGGTTGATGTTGTTCAGGTCGAGCAGGTTCGGCCGCGGCCCGATGAACGACACCAGCGACATCACCATCTGCTCGCGGATCGGGTCGATCGGCGGGTTGGTCACCTGCGCGAACAGCTGCTTGAAGTAGCTGTACAGCGGCTTGTTCCTGTTCGACAGCACGGCCAGCGGCGAATCGTTGCCCATCGAGCCGATCGCCTCCTCGCCGGCGATCGCCATCGGCCCCATCACGAACTTGAGGTCCTCCTGCGTGTAGCCGAAGGCCTGCTGGCGATCGAGCAGCGTCGAGACCGGGGCGAGCGGCGTCTGCTGCGAGACCTCGTCGGTGATCCTCTCGGCGAGCCGCGCCTCCTGCTCGGACGGGCCCTGCGCTTCGCGCGCCGCCGCCGCCGCGTCGCGCGGAACGTCGATCTCGTCGAGCTTGATGCGGATGGCCTCGATCCACTCGCGATACGGCTTGCTGTTGGCGAGCTGGTTCTTCAGCTCGGCGTCGTCGATGATGCGGCCCTGCTCGAGGTCGATCAGGAACATCTTGCCCGGCTGCAGGCGCCACTTCTTGACGATGCTGCTCTCGGGAAACGGCAGCACGCCGGCTTCGGAGGCCATCACGACCATGTCGTCGTCGGTGACGCAGTAGCGCGCCGGGCGCAGCCCGTTGCGGTCGAGCGTCGCGCCGATCTGGCGGCCATCGGTGAACGCGATGGCCGCCGGGCCGTCCCAGGGCTCCATCATCGAGGCGTGGAACTCGTAGAACGCGCGCCGCTTCGAATCCATCAGCGTGTGCTGCTCCCACGCTTCCGGGATCATCATCATCATCGCGTGCGCGATCGGGTAGCCTGCCATCACCAGCAGCTCGAGGCAGTTGTCGAACGTCGCCGTGTCCGACTGTCCCGCGTAGACGATCGGGTAGAGCTTGTGCAGGTCGTCGCCGAGCACCGGCGAGCGCATCACGCCCTCGCGCGCGCGCAGCCAGTTGTAGTTGCCCTTCACCGTGTTGATCTCGCCGTTGTGCGCGATCAGCCGGTACGGGTGCGCCAGCGGCCACTCCGGGAACGTGTTGGTCGAGAAGCGCTGGTGCACCAGCGCGAGCGCCGACACCACGCGCGGATCCTGCAGGTCGCGGTAGTACTGGCCGACCTGACCGCACAGCAACAGACCCTTGTAGACGATCGTGCGCGCCGACATCGACGGCACGAAGTACTCCTTGCTGTGCTTGAGCCCGAGCTGCTGGATCGCGTGGCTGGCGGTCTTGCGGATCACGTACAGCTTGCGCTCGAGCGCGTCGGTGACCATGACGTCCGGGCCGCGGCCGATGAAGATCTGGCGGATCACCGGCTCCTTGGCCCGCACCGTCGGCGACATCGGCATGTCGCGGTCGACCGGCACGTCGCGCCAGCCGAGCAGCACCTGGCGCTCGGCGCGCACCGCGCGCTCGAGCTCCTGCTCGCAGGCCAGCCGGGACGCGTGCTCCTTCGGCAGGAATACCATCCCCACCCCGTACTCGCCGGCCGGCGGGAGCCTGACGCCCTGCCGCGCCATCTCCTCGCGGAAGAACTGGTCGGGCATCTGGATCAGGATGCCGGCACCGTCGCCCATCAGCGGGTCGGCGCCGACCGCGCCGCGGTGATCGAGGTTGCAGAGGATCTGCAGCCCCTGCTCGATCATCCGGTGGCTCTTCTTGCCCTTGATGTGGGCGATGAAGCCGACGCCGCAGGCGTCGTGCTCGTTGGCCGGGTCGTACAGACCGTTGGCCGACGGCGAGGCCGCGCTGCGCGGCGGGTGGCGGTGCGAGAGGTCCATCGTGCCAGCTCCAGAATCCGGTCCGCACGGCGCCCTGCCGCTCCGCGCGGCACGCCGCACCGGGGCCTCGCCGACCCGCCGTCCGTGCCCGGCGAGCCCGGCGAAGGCCACCGGAAACCTATGTTAAGTCAGTGCTTGCTTACGTCGCGAGCCGCATCGAACGGCGTTGTGCCGCAGTGCAGCGCGAACTTCGCGAACGAACCTGTCAGTATACCCTTGCAACGCCCGAAATTGAAGGCGATCACGGCTCGGCGGCCGCGGGGGGCCAGTCCGCCGCCTCGGGCGCGAGGCCGGGCGCCGCCTCGCCGGTCAGGCGCGCGTATTCGCGCAGCGCGAAGCGGTCGGTCATGCCGGCGATGTAGTCGGCGACCGCGCGCAGCCCGATCGCCTCGACGCGGTCGCGGTGCTCCCCGGGCAGGCGCGACGGGTCGGTCGCGTAGGCCTCGAAGAGCCGCCGCACGACGTCGCGCGCCCGGCTCATCACGTCGTCGACCCGCGGGTGACGATACAGGCCGGCGTACAGGAAGCGCTTCAGCTGCGTCGAGCGCTCGCGCATCCGCGGCGAGAAGGCCACCAGCGGCGCGGCCGCGCGCACGTCCTCCAGCGACGCGGGTGCCGTCGCGTCGATCCGGCGGCGCGTCTCGGCGAGCAGGTCCACGACCAGGTCGTCGATCATCCGGCGGATCGTCTCGTGGATGAGCCGCCTGCCGGCGATTCCGGGGTACAGCCGCTCGGCGGTGCGCCGGTGGCCCGCGAACAGGTCGATGTCGTCGAGCTGCTCGAGCCGGATCAGCCCCGAGCGCAGCCCGTCGTCGACGTCGTGGTTGTTGTAGGCGATCTCGTCGGCGAGGTTGGCCACCTGCGCCTCCAGCGACGGCTGGCGGCGCCGCAGGAAGCGCTCGCCGATCTCGCCCAGCCCGCGCGCGTTCTCGAGCGAGCAGTGCTTGAGGATGCCCTCGCGCGCCTCGAAGCACAGGTTCAGGCCGTCGAAGGACCCGTAGCGCTGCTCGAGCTCGTCGACGACGCGCAGCGACTGCAGGTTGTGCTCGAAGCCGCCGTGCGCGCGCATGCACTCGTGCAGCGCGTCCTGCCCGGCGTGCCCGAACGGCGTGTGGCCCAGGTCGTGCGCCAGCGCGATCGCCTCGACCAGGTCCTCGGACAGGCCCAGGCACCGGCCGATCGAGCGGCCGATCTGCGCCACCTCGATCGAATGCGTGAGCCGCGTGCGGAACAGGTCGCCCTCGTGGTTCACGAAAACCTGGGTCTTGTACTCGAGCCGACGGAACGCGGTGCAGTGGACGATGCGGTCGCGGTCGCGCTGGAATTCGCTGCGCGTGCCCGCGGGCGGTTCCGGGTGGCGGCGGCCGCGGCTCGCTTCCGGATCGGCCGCCCAGGGGGCGAGCCCCGCCGTCTTCCGCGTCCAGGCTGGCCCGGCCATCGCCGCCGCGCTCAGCCGCTGCAGGCGGAGAGCGTCGCGCGCAGCGCCGCGTCGGGCACGCGCTGCACGCGCGCGGCCCCGAGGCGCTCGAGCAGCACGAACTTCGGCGTGCCCTGCTCGGCCTTCTTGTCGACGCTCATCAGCTCGACGTAGCGCTCGAACGACCACGCCGGTCCGCGCACCGGCAGGCCGGCCGCGGCGATCGTGCCGCGCAGGCGCTCGAGGACCGGCGCCTCGAGCAGCCCGAGCCGGCACGACAGGTCGCTCGCCATCACCATCCCGGCGCCGACCGCTTCGCCGTGCAGCCACTGGCCATAGCCGAGGCCGGCCTCGATCGCGTGGCCGAACGTGTGCCCGAAGTTCAGCGTGGCGCGCACGCCCGCCTCGCGCTCGTCGGCGGCCACGACCGCGGCCTTGATCTCGCACGAGCGCAGCACCGCGTCGGCGAGCGCCGCCGGATCGCAGGCGCGCAGCGCCGCGAGGTCGCGCTCGAGCCGCGCGAGGTAGCCGGGATCGGCGATCGCCCCGTGCTTGATCATCTCGGCGAGGCCCGCCGAGAGCTCGCGCGGCGGCAGCGTGCGCAGCGTCTCGACGTCGGCCAGCACCAGCTTCGGCTGGTGGAAAGCGCCGATCATGTTCTTGCCCAGCGGATGGTTGATCGCAGTCTTGCCGCCGACCGAGGAATCGACCTGCGCGAGCAGCGTCGTCGGCACCTGCACGAAATCGACGCCGCGCTGGTAGACCGCCGCCGCGAAGCCGGTGATGTCGCCGATCACGCCGCCGCCGAGCGCCACCAGCAGGCACTGCCGGTCGAAGCGCTCGCGCAGCAGGCGCTCGAAGATCCGGTCGAGCGACTCCCAGTTCTTGTAGGCCTCGCCGTCGGGCAGCCGGATCGACAAGCGGGTGGTGGCCCCGGCGAGCGAGGCGGCGAGCCGCGCCTCGTAGAGTGCCGCCACGGTGTCGTTCGTGACGACCGCCACCTGGCGGCCCTGCGCCAGCTTCGACAGCGCGTCGCTGCGGCCGAGCAGGCCGGGGCCGATCAGGATCGGGTAGCTGCGCTCGCCGAGCGAGACGCGCAATTCACGGACGGTCATGCGGCAGGCGGGTGGAGCCTTCAGCCGGAGCCGGAATCCGGCCCGGCGCCGGCCGGGGATCCGGTGCGGAGTTCCTCGGGTAGACGCCCGATTATATCGGCGACGAGCTCGTCGACCGGCTGCCGGGCGCTGACGACGGTGAGGTTGGCGATCTCGCGGTACAGCGGCTCGCGCAGCGCGAGCAGCTGCGCGATGCGCTCGCGCGGATTGTCGGTCTGCAGCAGCGGCCGCGCGCGGTCGCGCCGAAGGCGCTGCCAGAGGTCGGCGAGCGAAGCCTGCAGGAAAACGACGAAGCCGCGCTCGGCGAGCAGGCGGCGGTTCGCGTCGCGCATCACCACGCCGCCGCCGGTGGCCAGCACGACCGAAGGCTCGCGCGTGAGCTCGTCGAGCAGCGCCGCCTCGCGCCGGCGAAAGCCCTCCTCGCCCTCGAGCTCGAAAACCGTGGAGATCGGTACCCCGCAGCGCTCCTCGAGCACCTTGTCGGCGTCGACGAAGCGACGCTGCAGGCGCGACGCCAGCCTGCGCCCGACCGTCGACTTACCCGAGCCCATCATCCCGACCAGCACGATCGGGCGGGACGCGGCGCCCCCGGGCGCCGCGCCGTGCGAGGCCATCAGCGAGGACGCCGGCAGCTACGGCCCGGCGTCGCCATCAGCGCGCCATCGCGGTGTCGGTCACGACGCGCGGCGTGAGGAACACCAGCAGCTCGGTGCGGTCGTTCGTCCGGGCGGTGTTCTTGAACGCGTTGCCGACGACCGGCAGGTCGCCGAGCAGCGGCACCTTGTTGACGGTGTTGCGCTCGAACTGCTCGTAGATGCCGCCGATGACGACGGTGCCGCCGTTCTCGACCAGCACCTGCGTCTGCACGCGGCGGGTGTCGATCGCGTAGCCCGAAGGCGTCAGCTGCCCGACCGCGTCGCGGTTGACCTCGACCGCGAGGATCACGTTCCCCTCGGGCGTGATCTGCGGGGTGACCTCGAGCTTGAGGTTGGCCTTGCGGAACTGGATCGAGGTCGCGCCGCTCGAGGTCGCCTGCTGGTAGGGCAGCTCGGTGCCCTGCTCGATGATCGCCTTGCCCTGGTCGGCGGTCAGCACGCGCGGGCTGGAGACCACCTTGCCGCGCTGGTCGGCCTCGAGCGCCGACAGCTCGAGGTTCAGGAAGCGCGTCATGCCCGAGTTGAACAGGCTGATCGCGAACGTCGAGGGATTCGCACCCGAGATGTTCGCGGCCGGCAGGTTCACGAAGTTCGTGTTGGCCAGAGCCGTGCTGCCGGTGCCGACTGCGCCCGGCAACGGTGTGAGGTCGTGCACGCCCTGCAGGTTGCCCGAGATGGTGCCCTGGCCCGCGACGCCGCCGGCCGGGAAGCCGACGCGGTTGAAGCCCAGACGCACGCCGAGGTTGCGCGAGAAGCGGTCGTCGGCCTCGACGATGCGCGCCTCGATCAGCACCTGGCGCACCGGCACGTCGACCTGGGCGATGATCTTGCGAACCTCCTCGAGCCGCGTGGCGGTGTCCTGCACGAACACCTTGTTGGTCCGCTCGTCGACGACGACGCTGCCGCGCTTGGAGAGCACGCGCTGCTTCTCGTCGGCCAGCAACTTGTGCAGCGCCTCGGCCTTCTGGTAGTTGAGCTGGAACGTCTCGGTACGCAGCGGCTCGATCTCCGAGATCTGGGCGCGCGACTCGAGGTCGAGCTTCTCCTTGGCGGCGATCTCGTCGCGCGGCGCGACCATGATCACGTTGCCGTTCTTGCGCATATCCAGGCCCTTGGACTGCAGGATGATGTCCAGCGCCTGGTCCCAGGGCACGTCCTTCAGCCTCAGGGTCAGGTTGCCCTGCACCGAGTCGCTGGTGACGATGTTCAGGTTCGTGAAGTCCGCGATCACCTGCAGCAGCGCGCGGATGTCGATGCTCTGGAAGTTCAGCGACAGTTTCTCGCCGCGGTAGCCCGCCTGCGTGCCGCGGGCGAGGCGCGACGGGTCGGCGCGCACCGGCTTGACCTCGACGACGAACTGCGTGTCGCTCTGGTAGGCGTTGTGCTCCCACTCGCCGTGCGGCTCGATGACCATCCGTACGTTCTCGCCCTGCTGCGTCGTGCGAACCGACGTGACTGGCGTGCCGAAGTCGGCGACGTCGAGCCGGCGGCGAAGGTTCTCGGGCAGGGTCGCCTTCAGGAAGTCGACGATGATCGACTGCCCCTGCTGGCGGATGTCGACCCCGACGCCGGGATCGGACAGATCGACGACGACGCGGCCCTCGCCCTCCTTGCCGCGGCGGAAGTCGATGTCGCGCAGCGAGTGCGCGCCCTTGCCGTCGGACTTGGCGAAGCTGTAGGCAGCCGGCGCCGGGGCGCTGCCGGCGGTCGCGAGCGGCTCGAGCGCGACCACCAGCGTGTTGCCGTCGATCGAGGTGTTGTAGCCGAGCGGGCGCTTCAGGTTGAGCACCACCCGCGCGCGCTCTCCCGCCTGCACGATCGCCACGCTGCGCACGTCGCCCTGCGGCAGCTCGATGGAGTTCTTGCCGACGCGGTTGTCGGTGTTCGTGAAGTCGAACGCGATCCGCGGCGGGTTCGAAACCGAGAACCCGGCCGGCGTCGTCGTCGGCGGGTTCTTCAGCCCGATCCGCAGGTACGTGGTGCTGCCCTGCTGGACGCTGGCGACGGACTCGATCGAGTTCGCCTGGGCGAGCGCCGGCGGGGCGAACAGCACCGCCGCGCACGCCGCGAACGCGACGAGGGCCGCGCGGGCAGCCATTCGGGCGGCCGATCCCGCGTTGCGCAATGTCGTTGTCATTTGGCGTCCCCCTCCTGAAGCCGCAGCGTCGACTCTCGTTGAACCCAGTCGCCTGCGGCGTCCTGGACCAGTTCCTTGAGCAGGACCTCGTTCTCGCTGATCCTGGTGATCACACCGAAATTCTGGCCGGCGTAGTTGCCGACGTGCGCCTGGTAGACGGTCTTGTCGACCTGCAGCAGCGCATGGTTCTGGCGCCCGTTGGCCAGGTGGCCGACCATCCGGATCGCGTCGAGCGGAAAGGCCTCGAGCGCCTCGCGCCGGCGGTTCAGGTCCGGCTTCAGGCCGCCGGCACCCGGGCGCTGCGGGCCGTCGAGCACCGTCGCCAGCTTCTCGGGCGAGAACGGATCGACCTCGGCGACGTCGTCGTAGCGGAACGGCGCGAACTTCTTCGGCTCCTCGATGCGCTCCTGGATCGGCTTGGTATCGGCGCGCACCTGTTGCATCCACGCGCGCAGTTCGCTCTGGTCGTTCGAGCAGCCGGCCAGCGCGAGCACGGCCGCCAGCGTGAGCAGGCGCTTCATTTCGCCGCCCCCTTCTTCGCGTTGTTGGCGTTCTTCGCGGCGGCAGCCTGGCGGCGCTGCTCGGCGATCTCCTCGGGATCGAGGTAGCGGAAGGTCTTCGCGATCGCCTCCATCGTGAGCGGACCGGGGCCGCTCGTGTCCGCGCGCCGATCGGGTATCGTGATCTGCACGTTGTTCAGCGTGACGATCCGCGGCAGGTTCGCGAGGTCGCTGGTGAACGAACCGAAGTCGTGGTAGTTGCCCGACAGCTTGATGGCGATCGGCAGCTCCGCGTAGTAGTCCTTCACGACCACCTGGCCGGGCCTGAACAGCTCGAACTGCAGGCCCCGGCCCACGCCGGCCTGGTTGATGTCGGAGAGCAGCGCGTCCATCTCCGCCTTGCTCGGCAACTGCTTCTCGAGCTGGCTCACGTACTGCAGGACCTGCTCCTTCTGCTGCCTGAGCACCTCGAGGTTCACCGCCTGCTTCATCTTGAAGGTGAATTCCTGCTTGAGCTGCGCCTCGTGCCGGACCTGCGTGTCGAGCTCCTCGAGCTGGCCGCGCCAGTACGACAGGTAGGCGACGCCGAGGACGGCGGCGACCAGGCCCCCGAGGAGCGCCGTCTTGGGCAGCGCCGGCCAGAGGCCGGGATGGCGTCCCCGCAGGCCGACGAACTGCGCGGTCAGGCCGCTGAAGTCGATTTTCGGGTTGAACTTGCCCATCGGATCACCTGTTGGCGGCCGGGCCTGCCGCGGCCAGCGGCGCCGGCGCGGAAGTCGTCTTCGGTACCTGCGTCTGCGGCTGCGGGTTGGCCGTCTTGATCAGCGCGTTCAGCGAGAACTCGAAGACGCGGCGGGCGTCCTTGGGCGCCGTGGCGCCGCCGACCCGCCCCGCCTTGATCTCGATCAGCTCGGGGCGCTCGAGCCACGGCGTGCGGTTCGCCAGGTTGTGCAGCAGCTCCGAGACGCGCTCGTTCGACTGCGCGTAGCCGATCAGCGTGATCTTGCGTTCGTCCTGGCGCATCGACTTCAGGTAGATGCCCTCGGGCGTGTGCTTGACCAGCTCGTCCATCAGGTGCACCGGAATCGTCCGGTTGGTCTGCAGGCTCTCGACCGCGTACTTCCTCGCGCGCAGCGCGTCGATCTCCGCGCGCAGCGTCGCGATCTCCTTGATCTGCTCGTCGAGCTTCGCGTTCTCGGCGCGGATGAAGTCGTTGCGCGCGCGCTGCGCCTCGATTCTCTGGTCGATTCCCAGCGCGACGACGATCGCAGCCGCGACCGCGCCGACGCCGACGAACGCGAGCAGCCCGACGAAGTCCTTCTTGCGCCGCTCCCGGCGCATCTCCCGGTGCGGAAGCAGGTTGATGCGCATGCTCATGCGTCGAACCTCCGCATTGCCAGGCCGGTAGCGACCAGCAGCGACGGCGCGTCGGCGCGCAGCTGCCGCTCGCGGATCGTGCCGGCCACTTCCATCCCCTGGAACGGGCTCAGGATCTCGGCGGGCACCTGCGTGCGTTGCGCCACCGCCTCGGCCAGGCCGGGCACGACCGACGAGCCACCGGCCAGGTAGATCTGGTCGACCCGCGTGTACGGCGTCGAGGTGAAGAAGAACTGCAGCGCGCGCCCGATGTCGGTCGCCGCCTGCTCGACGAACGGCTGCAGCAGGTCGCGCTGGTAGTTGTCGGGAAGGTCGCCGGTGCGCTTCTTGATCTCGGCTTCCTCGGGCGTCAGCCCGTAGAGCCGCACCAGGTCCTGCGTAAGCTGCTGGCCGCCGAAGGTCTGCTCGCGCTCGAAGATCGTCTGGCGGTTCAGGATCACGGTCAGGTAGGTCATCGTCTGGCCGATCGAGAACACCGCGATGATCTGTCCCTGGCCGTTGTTCGGCAGGAAGTCGACCACGTGGTCGACGGCGGCGCGCAGCGCGTACGGCTCGACGTCCATCACCACGGGCCGCAGTCCCGCCATCTCGGCCACGGCCACGCGGTCGTCGACCTTCTCCTTGCGCGACGCGGCCAGCAGGACGTCGACCTCCTCCTCGGAGCCGGCCGCAGGGCCGAGCACCTGGAAGTCGAGGTTCACTTCCTCGATCGGGAACGGGATGTACTGGCTGGCCTCGGTCTCGACCTGCAGCTCGTAGTCTTCCTCGCGCAGCCCGGCCGGCAGCATGATCTTCTTGGTGATCACGGCGCCGGAGGGCAGCGCCAGTGCCGCCTCGCGCGCGCGGCTGCTGCACTTGCGCAACGCCCGCTGCAGCGCCTCGGCGACGGCCTCGGCCTTCTCGATGTTGCCGTCGACGATCGCGCCGCGCTCCAGCGGCTCGATCGCGTAGCGCTCGAGTCGCATCGGGGTGCGCTGCCCTTTCTGCAGCTCGACGACCTTGACGCTGGACGCGCTCAGGTCGATGCCGACCAGCGTTGGGGCTGCGCGGCGAAACAGAGTCGTTGGGATCACCGGCACGGGGCGCCTCGATTTCGAAAAAATCCTTAATATCTAAGGATTTACAGATTATTTCTACAATTCGCTTGAAATGCTAGCAACAAGCTCGATTTACTGTAAAGCCTTTTCTGGGCCCGTTAGCGACCGCCCGCCTCCATCCGTCGCACGGCATCGACCATCCGGCAGGATCGGGTCACCGGCCGGGTATCGGCGGTTGATCGAGGGGGTCGTACGGCACGTCGCGCGGCACGCGCGCCAGGCGCCGCCGACGCGGGCGCGCAACGCACCGTGCGGGCGGGGCTTCCCGGCGCGATCCGTATAAAATCCGCCCACAGCGACGCGGGCGGCGAGCCCGCGGATGCGCGCATGACCGACACCAAGACCCGCAGCCCGCGCAGCAAGTCCTCCTCGAAGACGAACTGGTTTCGCCTGGGCGCGGCCGCGCTCGCGATTCCTCTGGTCGCGGCGCTGGCCGGCGGCTTGCTGGTCGCGCTGGCGCTGATCCTGGCCAACGACCGGCTGCCGCCGCTCGACGCGATGCTCGACTACCGCCCGCGCATCCCGTTGCGCGTGTACACCGCCGACGGCCAGCTGATCGGAGAGTTCGGCGAGGAGCGCCGCACCTTCGTGCACATCGAGGACGTCCCCGCCGTCGTCAAGAATGCGGTGCTCGCGGCCGAGGACGCGCGCTTCTTCGAGCACATCGGCGTCGACCTGGTCGGCGTCGCGCGGGCGGCGCTGGTCAACTTCGTGGCCGGCGGCACCGAGCAGGGCGCCAGCACGATCACGATGCAGCTGGCGCGCGAGTTCTTCCTTTCGTCCGAGCGCACCTACACGCGCAAGATCGTCGAGATCCTGCTGGCGCTGCGCATCGAGGACAACCTGAGCAAGGAACAGATCTTCGAGCTGTACCTGAACCAGATCTACCTCGGCAAGCGCTCGTACGGCTTCGCGGCCGCCTCGCAGACCTATTTCGGCAAGCCGATCTCGAAGCTCACCGCGGCCGAGGCGGCGGTGCTCGCCGGGCTGCCGAAGGCGCCGTCGCGCTTCAACCCGATGGTGAACCCGAAGCGGGCCATCGAGCGGCAGCGCTACATCCTCGGCCGGATGCACGACACCGGCCTGCTGTCGGATGCCGACTACACCGCCGCGCTGAATCAGCAGCTCGTGTTCATGCCGGCGCACGCCGACTACCCGGTGCACGCGCCGTACGTCGCCGAGCTCGCGCGCCAGCTCGCGTTCGACCTGTATCGCGAGGAGATCTATTCGGCGGGGATGAAGATCTACACGACGATCGTCTCCGAGGACCAGCGCGCGGCCAACGAGGCGCTCGAGCAGGGCGTGCTCGATTACGACCGGCGCCACGGCTTCCGCGGCCCCGAGCGCATGCTCGACCTGCCCGCCGACGCGGCCGCCGCCGAAGACGTCGTCGAGGCGTCGATCGGCGACAGCGACGACATCGGCCGCTTCCTCGCGGCGGTCGTGCTCGAGGCCGCGCCCAGGCGCGTCGTCGTCTCGCGCGGCCGCGGCAGCTCGATCGAGATCACCGGAGACGGCCTGAAGTTCGTCGCTGCGGCGCTCGGCGAGCGCGCGCCGGCGGCGCGCCGGCTGCGGCGCGGCGCAGTCGTGCGGATCGTCGACGCCGGCAAGGGCGCCTACGCGATCAGCCAGCTGCCCGAGGTGCAGGCGGCCCTCGTCGCGTTGAACACGACCGACGGCTCGGTGCGCGCGCTGGTCGGGGGCTTCGACTTCGAGCGCAACAAGTTCAACCGCGTCACGCAGGCGTGGCGCCAGCCGGGCTCGAGCTTCAAGCCGTTCATCTACTCGGCGGCGCTCGAAAAGGGCTTCATGACCAGCACGGTGATCAACGACGCGCCGGTGCTGATCGATCCGGCGCGCACCGGCGGCCAGCTCTGGGACCCGAAGAACTACGACGGAAAGTTCGAGGGCCCGATGCGGATGCGCACCGCGCTGGCGAAGTCGAAGAACATGGTCTCGATCCGGCTTCTCGACGCGATCGGGCCGCAGTACGCGCAGGACTACGCGTCGCGCTTCGGCTTCGACCCCGAGCGGATTCCGCCGTTCCTGACGATGGCCCTCGGCGCGGGGTCGGTCACGCCCTGGCAGATGGCGCGCGCGATCACGGTCTTCGCCAACGGCGGTTACCGCATCGAGCCGTACGTCGTCGCGCGCATCACCGACATCAACGGCCGGCTGCTCGCCAGTGCGCACCCGGGCCAGGCCGGCGACGAATCGCTGCGCGCGATCGACGCGCGCAACGCGTTCCTGATGGACAACATGCTGCGCGACGTGGTCCGCATGGGCACGGCGACCCGCGCGCGGGTGCTCAAGCGCAACGACCTGGCCGGCAAGACCGGGACCACCAACGACTCGATCGACGCGTGGTTCGCCGGGTACAACCCGCGGATTTCGGCGGTGGCGTGGGTCGGCTTCGACCAGCCGCACAAGCTCGGCGACCGGGAGACCGGCGGCGGGCTGGCACTGCCGATCTGGATCGACTACATGGCGACGGCGCTCAAGGGCGCCCCCGAGCAGGAGACGCAGGCGCCACCCGGCATCGTGCGCGTCGACGGCGAGTACTACTACGCCGAGACCCAGCCGGGGCAGGGGATCGCTTCGCTCGGCGTCTCCGAGGACGGGGTCGCCGCGGGCGCCGACGCCGACCTGATCCGCAACCAGGTGTTCTGAGTGCGCGCGCCCGCACGACGCATCGAGCGCCCGGTGCGGCGCGGCGCTGCCGCACGGCTCGTCGCCAACGCCGCCGCCGTCGCGGCGGTGCTTGCGCTGCTCGCGGGCTGCGGCCAGCGCGGGCCGCTCTACCTGCCCGACTCGCAGCCGAAGAAGAAGCTCGCCGCCGGCCCGCAGGCGCCCGCGCCGGCGCCGGCGCCGCTCCAGCACTGACCCCACCGACGACACGTTGCCGATGGACGCCTTCCACTACCGCGGGAACTCGCTGCTGGTCGAGGACGTCGCGCTCGCGACGATCGCCGAGCGCTTCGGCACGCCGACCTACGTCTACTCCAGGCACGCGATCGTCGACGCGTTCGCCGAGTTCCGGCGCGCGGCGTCCGGGCGCAACGTGCTGGTCTGCTACGCGCTGAAGGCCAACTCGAACCTCGCGGTGATCGACCTGCTCGCGCGCGAGGGCGCGGGCTTCGACATCGTCTCAGGCGGCGAGCTAGCCCGGGTGCTGGCGGCCGGCGGCGACCCGTCGCGGGTCGTCTTCTCGGGCGTCGGCAAGAGCGCGGCGGAGATGCGCGTGGCGCTCGAGGCGGGCGTGCGCTGCTTCAACGTCGAATCGGAGAGCGAGCTGCTGCGGCTCGACGGCGTCGCCGGCGCGATCGGGCGGCGCGCGCCGGTGTCGCTGCGCGTGAACCCGGACGTCGACGCCGGCACCCACCCCTACATCTCGACCGGGCTGCGCGAGAACAAGTTCGGCATCGCGCACGACGCGGCGCTCGCCGCCTACCGGACCGCTGCGCGCCTGCCGAACGTCGACGTACAGGGCATCGACTGCCACATCGGCTCGCAGATCACCGCGATCGATCCGTTCCTGGCGGCGCTCGACAAGCTGCTCGAGCTGGTCGACGCGCTGCACGCCGAGGGCATCGCGCTGAAGCACCTCGACCTCGGAGGCGGGTTGGGCATCCGCTACGCCGACGAGCAGCCGCCTTCGCGCGAGGCGCTCTTCGCCGCGATCTTCGAGCGGATCGACCGCCACCCGCGCGGCGCCTCGTACGAGCTGGTGTTCGAGTTCGGGCGCTCGATCGTGGGCAACGCCGGCGTGCTGCTGACGCGCGTCGAATACCTCAAGCGCAATGCCGAGCGCGGCTTCGCGATCGTCGACGCCGCGATGAACGACCTGATGCGCCCGGCGCTCTACGACGCCTACCACGGCGTGCTCCCGGTGCAGCCGCGCGACGAGCGGTCCGCGCAGAGCTGGGACGTCGTTGGCCCGGTCTGCGAGTCGGGCGACTGGCTCGCCCGCGGCCGCAGGCTCGCGCTCGCCGAAGGCGACCTGCTGGCGATCGCGTCGGCCGGCGCGTACGGAATGGCGATGGCCTCGAACTACAACACCCGGCCGCGCGCGGCCGAGGTGATCGTCGACGGCGGCGACGTGCACCTGGTGCGCGAACGCGAACCGGTCGAGTCGCTATTCGCGCTCGAGCGGCGCCTGCCGCGCTGACGCGCCGGCGGGTGCGCGGCGCGCGACCTGCCACAGCACGCGCGAGCCCAGCAGCACGGCGACGATCGCCGCATAGACCATCGGCTCGGCGACGTCGTTCTTGCCGGCCTTGTGCCACCAGAAGTGCAGCACCGCGAGCACCGCGATCGCGTAGACCAGCCGGTGCAGCTCCTGCCAGCGGCGGCCGAGCCGACGCATCATCGCCTGCGTCGAGGTCGCCGCCAGCGGCAGCATCAGCACGAAGGCGGTGAACCCCACGGTGACGAACGGGCGATCGACGACGTCGGCGATCATCGACGAGACGTCGAACCACTGGTCGAGCCACAGCCAGGTCGTGAAGTGCAGGACCGCGTAGAAGAACGCGTAGAGCCCGAGCATGCGCCGCAGGCGGACCAGCCACGGCCAGCCGAGCAGGCGCCGCAGCGGCGTGACCGACAGCGTGATGCAGAGCATCACCAGCGTCCAGGTACCGGTCGAGCGCGTGACGAACTCGACCGGGTTGGCGCCGAGCGCGTCCGCGTAGCCGAGCGCGACGAGCCTGAGCAGCGGCAGCAGCGCCGCCGCGAACACGGCTGCGCGGATCCAGGCCAGCGCGCGGCGCGACGGCTGCGCGAGCGACGCCGCAGCCGGCGGGCGCGTCGTCGTGCCGGCCACGCGCGGGCGCGCCTCAGTAGGCCTTGCGGAGGTCCATGCCGGCATACAGCGACGCGACCTGCTCGGCGTAGCCGTTGAACATCAGCGTCGGGCGCTTGCGCTGCAGGAAGCCGTCCTCGCCGATGCGGCGCTCGGTGGCCTGCGACCAGCGCGGGTGGCTCACCTGCGGATTGACGTTCGAATAGAAACCGTACTCCCGCGGAGCGGCGAGGTTCCAGCTCGTCTGCGGCTGCTTCTCGACGAAGCGGATGCGCACCAGCGACTTGCCGCTCTTGAACCCGTACTTCCAGGGCACGACGATGCGCACCGGCGCGCCGTTCTGCTTCGGCAGGACCTCGCCGTACAGCCCCAGCGTCAGCAGCGTGAGCGCGTGCGCGGCCTCGTCGATCCGCAGGCCCTCGACGTAGGGCCAGGACAGCACCGACGAGCGCAGCCCCGGCATCTGGCTCGCGTCGGCGAGCGTCACGAACTCGACGTACTTCGCCCGCGAGGTGGGCTCGACCCGCCTGATCAGCTCGGCGAAGGAATAGCCCACCCAGGGGATCGCCATCGACCAGCCCTCGACGCAGCGCATCCGGTAGACGCGCTCCTCGAGCGGGGCGAGCTTGAGCAGCTCGTCGATGTCGAACACGCGCGGCCGCGCGACCTCGCCCTCGACCGCGACGGTCCAGGGGCGCACACGCAGCGACCCTGCGTAGGCTGCCGGGTCGTCCTTGTCGGTGCCGAACTCGTAGAAGTTGTTGTAGCCGGTGACGTCCTTGTACGGCGTCGGGCGCTCCATCGTCGACAGCGTGCTCGGGCGCGTCTGCAGGAGAGCGGCCCCGGACGGCCGCGCGACGTCGTCGGCCGCGACGGCGGCGTCGAGCGCCGATGCCGACCAGGTCGCGAGGCCCGCGGCCGCGGCCATCAGCACCGCGCGGCGATTCTCGTGAATGACGCGCGGGGTGATCTCGGATGGCTGGGGATCGTCGACGGACCGCAGGCGTACCAGCATGGCAGGCTCCCTTCGGCCCGTGAGTCGCCGGGCCGTTCGCGCACCTTACCTCCGGCGCGCCGGGCACGCCACGCCGACCCCTTCGTCGACGTGCGCCTCCGGACGGCTCAGCGCAGGCCGGCGATGTAGTCGGAGACCGCCTTGATTTCGCGATCGGACAGGCGATCGGCGACCGCGGTCATCACGCTGCTGTTGCGGCGCTCGCCCTGGCGGAACGCGACCAGCTGCGCCTCGGTGTACTCGGCGAACTGGCCCTGCAGCCTCGGATACTGCGCGGGAATCCCGGCGCCGCTCGGGCCGTGGCACCCGGCGCAGGCCGGCACGCCCTTCGCCGCGATGCCGCCGCGGTAGATGCGCTGGCCGAGCTCGACGAGGTCCTTGTTCCTGGCGGCCGACGGCTTCAGCGGCTGCGACGCGAAGTAAGCCGCCACGCTGCGGACGTCGGCGTCGGAGAGCATCGCGGCGAAGCCCGCCATGATCGCGTTGGCGCGCTCCGCCTCCTTGGCCCCGGCCTGAACCTTGAAGTTCGAAAGCTGCTTCGCGAGGTAGTCGGCGTGCTGGGCGGCGAGTTTCGGATTGGCCGGCGTGGTGCTGTTGCCGTCGGCGCCGTGGCAGGCCGCGCAGACTTCCTGGGCGACCTGCGCGCCGCGCTTCAGGTCGGGGCCTGCGGGCGCGCTGCCTGCCGCGGGCGACTGCGCGAAAGCGCTGCCGGCGAGCACGAAGGTGGTGGCGACGACTGCGGCAAACGGTCTGGCTCGGAGCATGGGGCAAACCCAGGAAACGGCGGGCCGCGGGACGCGCCCGGTACAAACCATGGATTGTACAATAGCCGCCGAGGCGCGGTCATTCCGATCGTCGCGTCGGATCGAGCTTCGCTGCCGTGGCTTCTGTCCTCCTGACCGCTCGATTCGCCACCACCGTCGCGAAGCTCGCACAGCTGCCTGCGGACGGCGCGGCCCCCGAGGTCGCGTTCGTCGGCCGTTCGAACGCCGGCAAGTCCTCGGCGATCAACGCGTTGTGCCAGCAGCGCCGCCTCGCCTTCGCCAGCAAGACGCCGGGGCGCACGCAGGCGCTGAACTACTTCGCGCTCGGACCGTCGCAGCTGCCGCCGCAGGCCTACATCGTCGACACGCCGGGCTACGGGTTCGCGACCGCTCCGCTCGAGGTCAAGCGCGCCTGGGACCAGCTGGCCGGCCGGTACCTGGCGCAGCGGCGCGCACTCGCCGGCGTGGTGCTCGTGCTCGACATCCGACGCGGCCTCACCGACCTAGACCGCACGCTGCTGACCTGGATGCAGCCGGGCGTGCCGCTGCTGGTGCTGCTCACCAAGTCGGACAAGCTCGGCCAGGCGCAGCGCGCCGCCGCGATGCGCGAGACCGAAGCCGACCTGCGCGCGCTGCAGATGCCGAATCCGTTGGCTCTGCTATCGTTCTCGGCGACCCGCCAGATCGGGCTCGACGAGGCGCGCGACTTCATCGGCGACTGGCTTGCCGCACGTCCCACCGACGCCGGCGACGCTCCGGCGGGTGGCCGCTGAGCGCGCGAGGCGCCACACCCGCATCGGAGGAATCGACCGACATGACTTCAGGCGAGCACTTCTTCCAGGACTTCCCGGCGGTGCGCATGCGCCGGCTGCGCCGCGACGACTTCTCGCGCCGACTGGTACGCGAGCACGCGCTGCACGCCGACGACCTGATCTATCCGGTGTTCGTGCTCGACGGCGCCGGGCAGTCGCAGCCGGTGCCGTCGATGCCGGGCGTCGAGCGGATGACCGTCGATCGCCTGCTGCCCGTCGCCGAGGACTGCGTGAAGCTCGGCATCCCGGTGATCGCGCTGTTCCCGGTCATCGAGCCTTCGCTGAAGACGCCCGACGGCCGCGCGGCCACCGACCCGGCCGGGCTCGTGCCGCGCGCGGTCGCGGCGCTGAAGCAGCGCTTCCCCGAGCTGGGCGTGCTCACCGACGTGGCGCTCGACCCGTACACGAGCCACGGGCAGGACGGCGTCATCGACGACGACGGCTACGTGCTCAACGACCCCACCGTGGAGATCCTCGCGCGGCAGGCGCTGGTGCAGGCCGGGGCGGGCGTCGACATCGTCGCGCCGTCCGACATGATGGATGGGCGCATCGGCGCGATCCGGCGTGCGCTCGAGTCGGGCGGGCACATCCACACGAGGATCATGGCCTATTCGGCCAAGTACGCGTCGGGCTTCTACGGGCCGTTCCGCGACGCGGTCGGCTCGGCCGCCAACCTCGGCAAGGGCGACAAGAAGACCTACCAGATGGACCCGGCCAATTCGGACGAGGCGCTGCGCGAGGTCGCGCTCGACCTGCGCGAGGGCGCCGACATGGTGATGGTCAAGCCGGGCATGCCGTACCTGGACATCGTTCGCAGGGTGAAGGACACGTTCCGCTGCCCGACCTTCGTCTACCAGGTGAGCGGCGAGTACGCGATGCTGAAGGCGGCCGCCGCCAACGGCTGGCTGGATGAGCGCACGGTGGCGACCGAGTCGCTGCTTGCGATGCGCCGCGCCGGCGCCGACGGCATCCTGACCTATTTCGCGCGCGACGTCGCGCGCTGGCTGCGCGACGCGCGCTGAGCGGCCCGGCGCAGGCCCCGAGTCGCCCCGCCATCGTCCGCCGCGAGCCGCGCGCGATGCAGTTCGTGATCGTCCGCCCCGACGGCGCCGCGGTCTCCGACGCGGCGCCGCAGATGCCCGAAGCGGGCTTCGTCTGGTGCGACTGCGTCTACGAGGACGGCCGCGCCTGGGCCGAGCCGGTGCAGCGGCTCACCGGCACCGGCGTCTTCGACGACCACCTGCGCGACGCCGAGAACCCGAACCACCCGTCCTACTTCGATTCGACCAACGACTACGAGATGATCGTGTTCCGCGGGCTCGCGTTCCGCACCGACACGGTCGACCCGACCGAGGTGATCCGGGTGAGGACGCGGCCGGCGGTGTTCTTCGTCTTTCCCCGGGTGCTGGTCACCGTGCGCGCCCCCGACAGCCGGCTCGTGCCGGCGATACGCGACCGACTGCTGGCCGGATCGGCCCGGGCGCGGCTGCCCGCGCTGCCCGAGGAGCTGATGCTGCGCATCCTGAACGGCATGGTGGATCGATACCTCGACCTGCGCCAGCCGCTCAGCGAGCAGTTCGAGCGGCGCCAGCGCGAGCTCCTCGACCCGCGCCGTCCGTACCGCGACTGGTACGGGCTTCTGGAGGCGCGGCGCGAGGCGCGCCGGTTGCAGGACCTGTGCGAAGAGCAGCTCGACGCGCTGCAGGAGTGGCGCGACGAGCGCCTCGAGCGCACCGAGGGCGCCGCGTCGGCGGCGCGCGGCCTGCACGCGCTGAACGACGCGCTGCTGGTGCGCATCAGCGACATCGTCGGCCACATCCACCGCGTGCTCAGCCACGCGCGCCGCCTCGAGTCGTCGGTCGAGAGCGCGGTCCAGCTGCACTTCTCGGCCACCGCCTACCGCACCAACGAGATCATGCGCACGCTGACCGCGATCACCGCAGTGTTCCTGCCGCTGACGCTGATCACCGGCGTGTTCGGGATGAACTTCGAATTCATCCCCGGGCTGCATTCCCGGTCCGGGTTCTGGTGGGCGCTGGGCGCGATGGCGCTGATCGGCGTGCTGCTGTTCGCGTTCCTGAGGGCGCGGGCGATGCTGTCGGCCTCCGACCCGTTCGGCCGGCGCCGACGCCGGCGCGCGCGCCGCACGCAGGCGCCCGCCGGGCCGGGCGACGCTCAGTCCTGACCGCGCCCGCGCGCAGCGGCGCGCGTCTCGGCGATCGCCCAGTGCGCGTAGGCCGGCCAGACCGCGTCGGGCGCGATCGTCACGATCTCGGGTACTTCGTACGGATGCAGCGCCTTCAGCCGCTCCTGGCACGCCGCGTGCCGGCGGCGCGTCGTCTTGACCAGCAGCGTGACCTCGTCGGCCTCCTCGACCTCTCCCTTCCAGCGGTAGACCGAGCGGCAGGCGCCGAGGACGTTCACGCAGGCGGCGAGCCGCTCGTCGACCAGCGCCCGCGCGATCGTCGCGGCCACGCCTTGGTCGGGAACGTTGCTGAGGATCAGCAGCAGGCCGTCCGGCGGCGCGATCCGCACGGGCTCTGGAACCGGTCGATCGGCGGGGTCCATGCGCAGCGTCGGGTCCGGGGGGCGCGCGGAGGTCTTCGGCGCTCAGGCGGCGAAGCGCCGTCGCGTCAGGATCATCGCAAGATACAGCGCGCCGCCGGCGTAGGCCAGCAGCGTGAGCAGCGGCGCGAGCGGGGCCTCGGGCAGGCGCCCGAGCACCAGCGGTCGCGCCAGTTCGACGGCCGCCGCCAGCGGCAGCGCCCCGGCGATCGTCGCGAGCCAGTGCGGCAGCTGGGCGACCGGGTAGTAGACGCCCGACAGGAAGATCATCGGCGTGAGCACCAGCGTGAAGTAGTAGGTGAAGAAGTCGTAGCCGCGCGCGAGCGCGTTCACGCACAGCCCGATGGCCCCGAAGACGAGGCCGGTGAGCGCCACCACCGGCAGCGCGAGCACCAGCGTCGGCGCGCGCGAGATGCCGAGCAGCCAGACGACGGCGACGATCGCCACGCCCGAGAGCACGCTCTTGGTGGCGGCCCACAGCCACTCGGCGATCACGATGTCGTCGAGCTCCAGCGGCGCGTTCAGCAGCGACTCCCAGGTGCGCTGAACGTGCATCCGCGAGAACGCCGAGTACAGCGACTCGAAGCTGGCGGCCATCATCGTGCTCATGCACATCGAGCCTGCCGCCAGGAACACGATGTAGGGCACGCCGTCGACCTGCTGGAGCAGCCGCCCGAGGCCGTACCCGAACGCGACGAGAATGATCAGCGGATCGGCGATGTTGCCGATGATGCTGGCGACCGCCAGCTTGCGCCAGACCAGCAGGTTGCGCCGGTAGACCGGCAGGAATCTCGTCGACGGGCGCGGCGCGGCGTACGGGTTCATCGCAGGTGCCCCGGTGCAGTTCAGTCGCGCAGGTCGCGACCGGTGAGCTTGAGGAAGACGTCCTCGAGGTTCGCAGGCCGCTGCAGCACCCGCAGCGAGGCGTCGGCGGCCGCCGACGCGCCCGCCGCCGTCGCCGCTTCCAGGCTCGCGCAATAGGCGAACGCGGTTTCGCCGACGAGCTCGACCCGGGCGGCCAACGAGGGGGCGCGCTCGCGCGCCCACCGCTCGACGCCGTCGCCGGTCGCCTCGACCACGTGCGGCTCGATCCGGCTCGCGATCAGCGCCGCGGGGCTGTCCATCGCGATCAGCCGCCCGTGGTCGATGATCGCCAGCCGGTTGCACAGGCGCTCGGCCTCCTCCATGAAGTGCGTCGTCAGCACGATCGTCTTGCCGTTCGCCAGCAGCCGCCTGAGGCGCTCCCAGATCAGGTGCCGTGCCTGCGGGTCCAGGCCGGTGGTCGGCTCGTCGAGGAACAGCACTTC
The DNA here is from genome assembly GCA_023954045.1 of Burkholderiaceae bacterium. Taxonomy (GTDB): domain Bacteria; phylum Pseudomonadota; class Gammaproteobacteria; order Burkholderiales; family Burkholderiaceae_E; genus Zeimonas. Next base: position 49,179 of record JAMLIR010000013.1, read on the forward strand.
GGGGTCGTTCACCAGCGCCCGCGCCAGCGTGAGGCGCCGGCGCATCCCGCCCGAGAGCTCGTGGATCTTCGCGTCGCGCTTGCTGGCGAGGCCGGCGAAGTCGAGCAGCGCGTCCAGGCGCGCGCGGATCGTCGCGCGCGGCAGGCCGAAGTAGCGGCCGAACACGATCAGGTTCTCGGCCACCGTGAAGTCGGGGTCGAGCGCGTCGGACTGCGGCACGACGCCGACGCGCGCGCGCGCCGCGCGCGCCTGCGCCGGGACGTCCAGGCCGAGCAGCCGGATCCTGCCCGCGTCGGGCTCGACCAGCCCCAGCACCGCCTTCAGCGTCGTGCTCTTGCCGGCACCGTTCGGTCCGAGCAGGCCGAAGCACTCGCCGCGCCGCACGGCGAAATCGAGCCCGTCGATCGCCTCGACGCCGCCGAAGCGCTTGACCAGGCCGGTAACGCTGAGAACCTCGGACATCGGCTGGATGCGTCCCCGGAAAAAACCAGGGCGCCGCGCGGCAACTTCACCGCGGGGCGCCCGCTCCCGAGCCCGCCGGAACGCCGCCGGCCGCGTCGCTGCCCGCGGCGGCGCCCGGTCGGGGACTCAGCCCGCGCTCGACGCGCCCTCGGCCTGCGTCTGCTCGGGACGGTCCATCAGCTCGACCAGCGCCATCGGCGCCGCGTCGCCCGCGCGGAACCCGAACTTCAGGATCCGCAGGTAGCCGCCGTTGCGCTTGGCGTAGCGCGGGCCGAGCTCGTCGAACAGCTTGACGACCATCTCGCGGTCGCGCAGCCGGTCGAACGCCAGCCGGCGATTCGCCAGCGAAGGCTTGCGCCCCAGCGTGATGATCGGCTCGACGACGCGACGCAGCTCCTTGGCTTTCGGCAGCGTGGTCTTGATCAGCTCGTGCCGCAGCAGCGAGTTGCACATGTTGCGCAGCATCGCCTCGCGGTGCGCGCTGGTGCGGTTCAGTTTGCGTAGTCCGTGACGGTGACGCATGACGGTTTCCTCGCGTTCTCGCCTTGTTCTGTTACGGGCGCTCGAGGCCGGCCGGCGGCCAGTTCTCGAGCTTCATGCCCAGCGTCAATCCGCGCGACGCGAGCACTTCCTTGATCTCGTTGAGCGACTTGCGGCCGAGGTTCGGCGTCTTGAGCAGCTCGTTCTCGGTGCGCTGGATCAGGTCGCCGATGTAGTAGATGTTCTCGGCCTTCAGGCAGTTCGCCGAGCGCACGGTGAGCTCGAGGTCGTCGACCGGGCGCAGCAGGATCGGGTCGATCTGCGGGCCGCGCGCGCCGCCGCCCAGGCCGATTCCGGCCGGCTCGATCGCCGGCTCGGCGCCGCCCTCGAGGGCGGCGAACACGGTCAGCTGCTCGACCAGGATGCGCGCCGACTGGCGCACCGCCTCCTCGGGGGCGATCACGCCGTTGGTCTCGACGTCGACTACCAGCCGGTCGAGGTCGGTGCGCTGCTCGACGCGGGCGCTCTCGACCTGGTAGCTGACGCGGCGCACCGGCGAGAACGACGCGTCGAGGACGATCTTGCCGATCGTCTTCGTCTCGTTCATGTTGCGCATCGTCCCGGGCAGGTAGCCGCGGCCGCGCTCGACCTTGATCGACATGTCGATCTTGCCGCCCTGGGTCAGCGTCGCGATGACGTGGTCGGGGTTGATGACCTCGACGTCGTGCGGCACGTCGATGTCGGCCGCGGTGACCGGTCCCGGCGTGTCCTTCCGCAGCGTGAGGTACACCTCGTCGCGGTTGTGCAGCCGGAAGGTCACGCCCTTCAGGTTCAGCAGCAGGTCGACGACGTCCTCGCGGACCCCGTCGATCGCCGAGTACTCGTGCACCACGCCGGTGATCTGGACCTCGGTGGGCGCGTAGCCGACCATCGAGGACAGCAGGACGCGGCGCAGCGCGTTGCCCAGCGTGTGACCGTAACCGCGCTCGAACGGCTCCATCACCACACGGGCATGCGATGCACCGAGTTGCTCCACCTCGACGATGCGCGGCTTCAGCATGGCAGTCTGCATAGATATCCTCTCGATTAGCGCGAGTACAACTCGACGATCAGGCTTTCGTTGATGTCGCCGGCGAGGTCGGTGCGGTCGGGCATGTTCTTGAACACGCCTTCCATCTTGTTCTTGTCGACCGACACCCAGGCCGGAAAGCCGCTTTGCTCGGCGAGGTTGAGCGCGTCCTGGATTCGGGCCTGCTTGCGGGCCTTCTCGCGGACCGCGATGACGTCGTTCGGGCGGATCAGCATCGACGGGATGTTGACCGCCTCGCCGTTGACCGTGACCGACTTGTGGCTGACCAGCTGGCGCGCCTCGGCGCGGGTCGAGCCGAAGCCCATCCGGTAGACGACGTTGTCGAGGCGGCTCTCGAGCAGCTTCAGCAGGTTCTCGCCGGTGTTGCCCTTGCGGCGCTCGGCCTCGGCGAAGTAGCGCCGGAACTGGCGCTCGAGGATGCCGTACATCCGCTTGACCTTCTGCTTCTCGCGCAGCTGCACGCCGTAGTCGGACGGGCGCGAGCCCGAGGTGCGCCCGTGCTGGCCCGGCTTGCTGTCGAGCTTGCACTTGGTGTCGAGGCCCCGGCGGGCGCTCTTCAGGAACAGGTCGGTCCCTTCGCGCCGGGACAGTTTGGCTTTCGGTCCGGTGTAACGTGCCACGTCTTCAGTCCTTCGAATTACGCGAATCGCTTCGCGGTCAGTCCGTCTTCGGTAACCCGGCCTCGGCGGCCTTGCGGGTGACGAACGGTGGTCTTGTGCCCGGCTCCGTTGCGCCGCGCAGCGGGCCGCGCGGCATTGCTCGGGTTCGGCGGAGCCTGCTCCGCCGGGGCCGCCGGGCGGGCGCCGGAACCTGTCCGGCGGCCACCACGCCCCTGGATCGTCGGGCGCTCCTGCCCGTCAGATGCGCCGCTTCTTCGGCGGACGGCAACCGTTGTGCGGAATCGGCGTGACGTCCTGGATCTGCATGATCTTGATGCCCAGCGCGTTCAGCGCGCGCACCGACGACTCGCGGCCCGGGCCCGGGCCCCTGATCATCACCTCGAGGTTCTTGATCCCGCACTCCTGCGCGGCGCGGCCGGCCGACTCGGCCGCCACCTGCGCGGCGAACGGCGTGGACTTGCGCGAGCCCTTGAAGCCCGCGCCGCCCGACGACGCCCACGACAGCGTGTTGCCCTGCCGGTCGGTGATCGTGATGATCGTGTTGTTGAACGACGCGTGGACGTGCGCGATGCCGTCCGACACGTTCTTGCGCGCCTTCTTGCGAAGGCGCGACGCGGCGGCCGCCTGCGCTGCCGATTGTGACTTGGTAGCCATGTGCTGGATCGACTCCGATGTGTTGGTCAGCCGCGACGCTTACTTCTTCAGCGCGACGCCGGCCTTGCGCGGCCCCTTCCGGGTGCGCGCGTTCGTGCGCGTGCGCTGGCCGCGCACCGGCAGCCCGCGGCGATGGCGCACGCCGCGGTAGCAGCCGAGGTCCATCAGCCGCTTGATCGACATCGACACCTCGCGGCGCAGGTCGCCCTCGATGGTGAGCTTGCCGATCAGCTCGCGGATGCGCTCGAGCTCCGCGTCGTTCAGGTCCTTGACCTTCTTGTCGAACGGAACGTTCGCCGCCTCGCAGATCTGGCGAGCGCGCGTGCGGCCGATGCCGTAGATCGCCGTCAGGCCGATTTCGGTGTGCTGACGGTCGGGGATGTTGATGCCCGCAATACGTGCCATGGATATACCTCGTTCAGCCCTGGCGCTGCTTGTGCCGCGGATCGGTGCAGATGACGCGAACGACGCCCTTGCGCTTGATCACCTTGCAATTGCGGCAGATCTTCTTGACTGATGCCATCACTTTCATCGTTCACCTCGTTGCCCGGATCGACCCGTTGTCGGCGGCCGGCCGGAAATCACTTCGTCACTTCGCCCTGAAGACGATCCTCGCCCTCGACAGGTCGTACGGCGTGAGCTCGACCGTGACCTTGTCGCCCGGCAGGATCCGGATGTAGTGCATCCGCATCTTGCCGGAGATGTGCCCGAGAACCACGTGGCCGTTCTCGAGCTTCACGCGGAACGTCGCGTTGGGCAGGTTCTCCACCACCTCGCCCTGCATCTGGATGACGTCTTCCTTGCTCATCGATTCCCGCGTCGCCCGATGTTCCGACACCCGATCCTTGCCCGGCCGCCAGCCCGCCGGCCGCTACGCACCGGCCCCCTTGGCGCCGGCTTTCTTCAGCAGGCTCTCGTACTGGTGAGACATCACGTAGGCCTGCACCTGCGCCATGAAGTCCATCGTGACCACGACGATGATCAGCAGCGAGGTGCCGCCGAAGTAGAACGGCACGTTCCACTTCAGCACCAGGAACTCGGGCAGCAGGCAGACGGCGGTGATGTAGATCGCACCGACCAGCGTGAGCCGCATCAGGATCTTGTCGATGTACTTCGCAGTCTGCTCGCCCGGCCGGATTCCCGGCACGAACGCGCCGCTCTTCTTCAGGTTCTCCGCCGTCTCGCGGCTGTTGAACACCAGCGCGGTGTAGAAGAAGCAGAAGAACACGATCGCCAGCGCGTACAGCAGCATGTAGACGGGCTGCCCGGGCGACAGCGTCGCCGCGATGTCGCGCAGCCAGCGCACCGCCGGGTTCGAGACGTCGCCCGACGTGAACCACTGCGCGATCGTCGCCGGGAACAGGATGATCGACGACGCGAAGATCGGCGGGATCACGCCCGACATGTTCAGCTTCAGCGGCAGGTGCGAGGTCTGCCCGCCGTAGACGCGATTGCCGACCTGCCGCTTGGCGTAGTTGACCGTGATCTTGCGCTGCCCGCGCTCGACGAACACCACCGCGGCGGTCACCAGCACCACCAGCGCGATGATCACCAGCGAGATGAAGCCGCTCATCGCGCCGGTGCGGATCAGCTCGCCCATTCCGCCCAATGCGCCCGGCAGGCCGGCGACGATGCCCGCGAAGATGATGATCGAGATGCCGTTGCCCAGGCCGCGCTCGGTGATCTGCTCGCCCAGCCACATCAGGAACATCGTCCCGGTGACCAGCGACACCACGGTCATGAAGCGGAACGCCGGGCCCGGGTCGATCACGAGCCCCGGCTGCGCCTCGATCGCGATCGCGATCCCGATCGCCTGGAACGTCGCCAGGCCGACGGTGAACCAGCGCGTGTACTTGGTGATCTCGCGCCGGCCCGCCTCGCCCTCTTTCTTCTTCGCCTCGAGCGCCGGGACGACCACCGTCAGCAACTGCATGATGATCGACGCCGAGATGTACGGCATGATCCCGAGCGCGAACACGGTGAACCGCGACAGCGCGCCGCCCGAGAACAGGTTGAACATCCCGAGGATGCCGCCCTGCTGCCCGCGGAACAGCTGCGCCAGCTGGTCCGGGTCGATGCCCGGGACCGGGATGTGCGCGCCGATCCGGTAGACGACGAGCGCGAGCACCAGGAAGACGAGCCGGCGCTTGAGGTCGCCGTACTTGCCTGCCTTGGCCAGCGCTGCGGGGTTCGTTGCCACGTGCGTGTCCCGGATCGCTCGATCGCGCCTCAGGCCACCGAGCCGCCGGCGGCCTCGATCGCCGCCTTGGCGCCCTTGGTCGCGCCGACGCCCTTCAGGTTCACCGCGCGGGTGAGCGCGCCCGACAGGATCACCTTCGCACCCAGCGCGAGTTGCGGCACCACGCCGGCGGCCTTGAGCGCCAGCAGGTCGACTTCGCTGCCTTCGAGGCGCTCGAGGTCGGACAGCCGCACTTCGGCCGTGTCGCCGGCGCTCATCGACTTGAAGCCGCGCTTGGGCAGGCGGCGCTGCAGCGGCATCTGGCCGCCCTCGAAGCCGACCTTGTGGAAGCCGCCCGAACGCGACTTCTGGCCCTTGTGCCCGCGGCCGGCGGTCTTGCCCAGGCCCGAGCCGATGCCGCGGCCCACGCGCTTGCGCGCGTGCGTGCTGCCTGCGGCGGGTTTCAGTTCGTTCAGTTTCATCTCACTGCACCCTGACCAGGTACGACACCTTGTTGATCATGCCGCGCACCGCGGGCGTGTCTTCCAGCTCGCGCGTCTGGTTGAGCTTCTTCAGGCCCAGGCCCAGCACGGTCGCCCGGTGCGTGCCGCGCGTCCCGTTCGGGCTCTTGACCAGGGTCACCTTCAGCGTCTTCTTGCTCATCGTGTTCTCCATGCGCCGGCGCGCCCTCAGCCGAGGATCTCCTCGACCGACTTGCCGCGCTTGGCCGCGATCTCGGCCGGCGTGTTCAGGTTGCGCAGCGCGTCGAGCGTCGCGCGAACCATGTTGTACGGGTTCGACGAACCGTGGCTCTTGGCGACGACGTTGGTCACGCCCATCACCTCGAAGATCGCGCGCATCGGGCCGCCCGCGATGATCCCGGTGCCGTCGGGCGCCGGCTTGAGCATCACGACCGACGCGCCGTGGCGCCCCATTACCTGGTGGTGCAGCGTGCCGCCGCGCAGCGGGATCTTGACCAGCTTGCGCCGCGCCTCGTCCATCGCCTTCTGCACGGCGACCGGCACCTCGCGGGACTTGCCCTTGCCCATGCCGATGCGGCCGTCCCCGTCGCCGACGACGGTCAGCGCCGCGAAGCCCAGGATGCGGCCGCCCTTGACGACCTTGGTGACGCGGTTGACCGCGATCATCTTCTCGCGCAGGCCGTCGTCGCGTTCCTCGGCGGTCTTGCCGGCGACTTTCGCTTGAATCTTTGCCATGTTCGAATCCGTGTCCGCTTAGAACTTCAGGCCCGCTTCACGGGCCGCCTCGGCGAGCGCCTTGACACGCCCGTGGAAGCGGTAGCCGCTGCGGTCGAAGGCGACGCTGTCGATGCCCGCGGCGAGCGCCTTCTCGGCGATCCGCTTGCCCACCAGCGCCGCGGCGTCGACGTTGCCGCCGCGGCCCTGCTTGCCCGCGAGCTGCGTGCGCACGTCCTGCTCGACGGTCGACGCCGACACGAGCACTTTCTCGCCGGCCGCATCGAGGATGCTGGCGTAGATGTGCAGGTTGGTGCGGTGCACGGTCAGCCGCCGGACCCGCAGTTCGCGGATCTTCAGCCGGGTCTGGCGGGCACGGCGCAGACGGGATTGGTTCTTGTCCATCGGTCGATTCCCCGGAAGCAGCCAGTGGGCTTACTTCTTCTTCACTTCCTTCAACGCCACCCGCTCGTCGGCGTAGCGCACGCCCTTGCCCTTGTACGGCTCGGGCTCGCGGAACGCGCGGATCTCGGCGGCGACCTGGCCGACGACCTGCTTGTCGGCGCCCTTGATCACGATGTCGGTCTGCGTCGGCGTCTCGGCCTTCACGCCGCCGGGCAGCTTGTAGACCACCGGGTGCGAGAAGCCCAGGGACAGGTTCAGGCTCGCGCCCTGCGCCTGCGCCCTGTAGCCGGTGCCGACCAGCTGCAGCTTCTTCTCGAAGCCCTTCGAGACGCCGTGCACCATGTTCGCGACGATCGCGCGGTAGGTGCCGCTCATCGCGTTCGCCTCGCGGCTCTCGTCGGCCGGCGGAAACGCGAGCTGCGCGCCGTCGCGGGCGATTCGCACCAGCGGGTCGACGCGCTGCGTCAGCGTGCCCAGCGGACCCTTGACGGTGATCGCGCCGTCGGTGAGCGTCACCTCGACGCCCGCCGGCACGGAGACCGGGTTCTTGCCTACTCGGGACATCTCGACCTCCGTCAGGCCACGTAGCCGATGACTTCGCCGCCCACGCCGCTTGCGCGCGCGCGACGGTCGGTCATCACGCCCTTGGGCGTGGTCACGATCGCCACGCCGAGGCCGTTCATCACCTGCGGCAGCGCGTCGCGGCCGCGATAGACGCGCAGGCCCGGACGCGAGACGCGCTCGAGGCGCTCGATGACCGGGCGGCCCGCGTAGTACTTCAGCTGCACCTCGAGCTCGTGCATCGCGCCTTCGCCCTTGACCGCGAAGCCGTCGATGTAGCCCTCGTCCTTCAGCACCTGCGCAATCGCCACTTTCAGCTTGGACGACGGCATTGACACCGATTCTTTTTCGACGCGCTGCGCGTTGCGGATGCGCGTGAACATGTCGGCGACCGGATCGCTCATGCTCATGATGGATTCCTTGTTTACCAGCTCGCCTTGGTCAGGCCCGGGACTTCGCCGCGCATCGCGATCTCGCGAAGCTTGTTGCGGCCGAGGCCGAACTTGCGGAAGGTGCCGCGGGGACGGCCCGTGATCTCGCAGCGCTTGCGCAGCCGGGTGGGGCTGGAATCGCGCGGCAGCGCCTGCAGCTTCAGGCGCGCCTGGTAGCGCTCCTCTTCGCTGAGCGACTGGTCTTCGATGATCGCCTGGAGCGCCTTGCGCTTGGCGGCGAACTTGCGGACCGTCGCCTGGCGCTTCAGGTCGCGGTTGATCATGGCGAGTTTGGCCACTTTTGTGCTTCCTCGATTCAGTTGCGGAACGGGAACTTGAAGGCCGCCAGCAGCGCCTTCGCTTCCTCGTCGTTCTTCGCGGTGGTCGTGATGCTGATGTTCAGCCCGCGCAGCGCGTCGACCTTGTCGTACTCGATCTCGGGGAAGATGATCTGTTCCTTGACCCCGACGTTGTAGTTCCCCCGGCCGTCGAACGCCTTGCCCGAGACGCCGCGGAAGTCGCGCACGCGCGGCAGCGCGACCGTCACCAGCCGGTCGAGGAACTCGAACATGCGCTCGCCGCGCAGCGTGACCATGCAGCCGATCGGATAGCCGGCGCGGATCTTGAAGCCGGCGATCGCCTTCTTCGCCTTGGTCGTCACGACCTTCTGGCCGGCGATCTTCGTCAGGTCGGCCGACGCGTTGTCGAGGACCTTCTTGTCCGCCACCGCCTCGGAGACGCCCATGTTCAGCGTGATCTTGGTGATGCGCGGCACCTCCATCACCGACTTGTAGCCGAACTGCTTCATCAGGTCGGGTACGACCTTCTCGCGGTAGTGCTGTTGCAGGCGAGCCATATGTGTTCCCTATGCGTTGACCATCTCGCCGTTGGACTTGAAGACGCGCACCTTGCGCCCGTCCTCGAGCGTCCTGACGCCGACGCGGTCGCCCTTGCCGGTGGCCGGGTTGAACAGCATCACGTTCGACTGGTCGATCGGCATCGACTTGTCGACGATCCCGCCGGTCTGGCCCTTCATCGGGTTGGGCCGCACGTGCTTCTTCACGACGTTGATGCCCTCGACCACGAGGTGCGTGTCGTCGACCCGGCGCAGCACGGTGCCGCGCTTGCCCTTGTCACGTCCGGCGATGACGATCACCTCATCGCCCTTGCGGATCCTGCGCATCAGATCACCTCCGGTGCGAGCGACACGATCTTCATGAAGCGCTCGGTGCGCAGTTCGCGCGTCACCGGCCCGAAGATGCGCGTGCCGATCGGCTCGAGCTTGGCGTTGAGCAGCACGGCGGCGTTGCCGTCGAAGCGGATCAGCGAGCCGTCCTGGCGCCGCACGCCCTTGGCCGTGCGCACGACGACCGCGTTGTAGATCTCGCCCTTCTTGACGCGGCCGCGCGGCTGCGCCTCCTTGACCGAGACCTTGATGACGTCGCCGATGCCCGCATAGCGGCGCTTCGAGCCGCCGAGCACCTTGATACACATGACTGAGCGCGCGCCGGTGTTGTCGGCGACGTCCAGCGTCGATTGCATCTGAATCATTTGTCTGCCCCAACTTGATCCGCCGCCTGCCCGGGGGCCGGCTCGCGGTCAGTCTTGGTCCCGTGGTTTGGGTGATCCGGTGGCGAATCCTGCTTGCCGACCAGAGCCGAACATTATTGCACGCGCACGACGGTTCTGCAAGCCTCGTTCCGGTCGTGCGCGCCCGGAACGGGCCGGCCCCCGCCGACGCGGGCGGCCGCCGCCGGATCGGCGCGGCGGCTCAGGCCGCCGCCGGCGTCACCAGCTTCGTGACCTTCCAGGCCTTGGTCCGCGAGATCGGGCGGCACTCCTGGATCTCGACGAGGTCGCCCTCGTTGTACGGGGTCTCCGCGTGGGCGTGGTACCTGGTGCTCTGGACGATGTACTTGCCGTACACCGGGTGCTTGACCCGGCGCTCGACCAGGACGGTGACCGTCTTCTGCATCTTGTTGCTGACCACGCGCCCGACCAGCGTGCGCTTGAGCGCGGGTTTGGTGGCGGCGGTGGCCGCCGTCGCTTGCGTCGTCGTCATTTGGCGGCCGCCTTCTCGTTCATCACCGTGCGCACGCGCGCGATGTCGCGCCGCGTCTTGCCCAGCTGGCTGGTGTTGTTCAGTTGCTGCGTGGCGATCTGCATGCGCAGCGAGAAGTGCGCCTTGAGCAGCTCGTCGAGTTCCTTCTTGAGCGCCGCGGGATCCTTGGCGCGCAGCTCTTTCGCTTTCATGTTCGTGCCCTTGTCGTCGCCGGCAGCGCTCAGGCGCCGACCATGCGGGAGACGAAGACGGTGGCGATCGGCAGCTTGGCCGCCGCGAGCGCGAACGCCTCGCGGGCCAGCGTCTCGTTCACGCCGTCCATTTCGTAGAGGACCTTGCCCGGCTGGATCTCGGCCACGTAGTACTCGGGATTGCCCTTGCCGTTGCCCATGCGGACTTCGGCGGGCTTCTTCGAGACCGGCTTGTCGGGGAAGATGCGGATCCAGACCCGGCCGCCGCGCTTGATGTGGCGCGTCATCGCGCGGCGCGCCGCCTCGATCTGGCGCGCCGTGAGGCGCCCGCGGCCGGTGGCCTTCAGGCCGAAGTCGCCGAACGACACCGAGGTGCCGCGCGTGGCGATGCCCTTGTTCCGGCCCTTCTGTTCTTTCCTGTACTTACGTCGAGCGGGTTGCAGCATCGCTCACTCCTATTCGCCCTTCTTCTCACCGTCGGCCGAGGCACCCGCCACCTTGCGCACGCGCTTGACGGCGGTCTTCGGAGCTTCGGCCGGCTGCTCGGCCGGCCTGTCGGCAGCACCCGCCTCGCCGTCGGCGCGGCGGCGCGGGCCGCGCGCACCCGGGCGTCCGGGGGCGCGGCGCGTGCGGCGGTCTTCCCTGTCGGGCGCGGGCAGCGCTTCCTTCTCGGCGCCGAGCGGCGCCTCGTTGCGGCCCAGCGTGTCGCCCTTGTAGACCCAGACCTTGACGCCGATGATCCCGTAGGTCGTCAGCGCCTGCGACGTGCCGTAGTCGATGTCGGCGCGCAGCGTGTGCAGCGGCACGCGCCCTTCGCGATACCACTCGCGGCGCGCGATCTCGGCGCCGTTCAGCCGCCCCGAGCTCATGATCTTGATGCCCTGGGCGCCGAGCCGCATCGCGTTCTGCATCGCGCGCTTCATCGCGCGGCGGAACATGATGCGCTTCTCGAGCTGCTGCGTGATCGAGTCGGCGATCAGCTGCGCGTCGATCTCGGGCTTGCGGATCTCCTCGATGTTGACGTGCACCGGCACGCCCATCAGCCGCTGCAGGTCGCCCTTGAGCAGCTCGATGTCCTCGCCCTTCTTGCCGATCACGACGCCGGGTCGCGCCGAGAAGATCGTGATGCGCGCGTTCTTCGCCGGGCGCTCGATCAGCACGCGGCCGACCGACGCGCTGCGCAGCTTGCGCCGCAGGTACTCGCGCACCTTGAGGTCGTCGTTGAGCGTCTTCGCGTACTGCTCGCCGGTCGCGAACCAGCGCGACGACCAGTTGCGGCTGACGGCGAGTCGGAATCCGGTCGGATGAATCTTCTGTCCCATGTCGTTCCTTCCGAGTCCCTTACTTGTCGCCGACGGTTACGAAGATGTGGCAGGTCTGCTTCTCGATCTTGCAGCCGCGGCCCTTCGCGCGCGCGTGGAAGCGCCGCATCGAGGTGCCCTTCTCGACGTGGATCGTCTTCACCTTCAGCTCGTCGATGTCGGCGCCGTCGTTGTGCTCGGCGTTGGCGATCGCCGACTCGAGCACCTTCCTGACGATCTTCGACGCCTTCTTCGGCGAGAAGGCGAGGATGTTCAGCGCCTGCTCGACCGGCTTGCCGCGCACCATGTCAGCGACCAGCCGCCCCTTCTGGGCCGACAGGTGCACTCCGCGCAGGATGGCCTGGGTTTCCATGTCTCGTTCCCCCTAGCGCTTCACCGGCGACTTCTTGTCGGCCGCGTGACCCTTGAACGTGCGGGTCAGGGCGAACTCGCCGAGCTTGTGGCCGACCATGTTCTCGTTGATGAACACCGGTACGTGCTGCTTGCCGTTGTGCACGGCGATCGTCAGCCCGATGAACTCGGGGACGACCGTCGAGCGCCGCGACCAGGTACGGATCGGCTTCTTGTCCTTGGTGGCCAGCGCGACATCGACCTTGTGCATCAGGTGGGCGTCGACGAACGGCCCTTTCTTGACTGAACGTGCCATATCTAACTCGTCACTCGCCTGTTACTTGCGGCCGCGGCGCTGCACGATCATCGTGTCGGTGCGCTTGTTGCGGCGGGTCTTGAAGCCCTTGGTCGGGGTGCCCCACGGCGAGACCGGGTGGCCACCGCCGTTGGAACGCCCGCCGTGCGGGTGGTCGACGGGGTTCATGCAGATGCCGCGAACCGTCGGCCGGATGCCGCGCCAGCGGTTGGCGCCGGCCTTGCCGATCGTGCGCAGGCTGTGCTCTTCGTTGCCCACCTCGCCGATCGTGGCGCGGCACTCGATGTGCACCTTGCGGATCTCGCCCGAGCGCAGCCGCAGCTGCGCGTACGCGCCCTCGCGCGCCAGCAGCCGTACCGAGGTGCCCGCCGAGCGCGCGAGCTGCGCGCCCTTGCCCGGCAGCATCTCGATGCAGTGGATCGAAGAGCCCACCGGGATGTTGCGGATCGGCAGTGCGTTGCCCGCACGGATCGGCGCCTCGGCGCCGCTCATCAGCACCGTGCCCGGCGTGACGCCGCGCGGCGCCAGGATGTAGCGACGCTCGCCGTCGGCGTAGCACAGCAGCGCGAGGTGCGCGCTGCGGTTCGGGTCGTACTCGAGGCGCTCGACCTTCGCCGGGACCCCGTCCTTGTTGCGGCGGAAATCGACGATGCGGTAGTGCGCCTTGTGCCCGCCGCCCTTGTGGCGCGTCGTGATGTGGCCCAGGTTGTTGCGCCCGGAGCCGCGCTTCCTCGATTCGGTCAGCGCGTCGACCGGGCCGCCCTTGTGCAGGCCCGGCGTCACGATCTTCACCATCGCGCGACGACCCGGCGAAGTCGGTTTCGTCTTGACGACCGGCATTTAGATTGCCTCCGCGAAGTTGATTTCCTGGCCCGGCTTCAGGCTCACGTAGGCCTTGCGCACGTTGCGCCGCCGGCCGGTGTAGCGGCCGAAGCGCTTCTGCTTGCCTTTCTGGTTCAGCACCTGCACCGACTCGACTTCGACCTTGAACAGCAGCTCGACCGCCGCCCGGATCTCGTCCTTCGTCGCGTCCTGCAGGACACGGAACGCCACCTGGGCGTTCTTCTCGGCGACCATCGTCGCCTTCTCGGAGACGATGGGCGCGACGAGCACCGTCATCAGACGCTCCTGGTTCATCCCAGCATCTCCTGGACTTTGGCCAGCGCCGGCCTGGTGATCAGCACGTTGCTGAAGTGCACCAGCGACACCGGGTCGGCATAACGCGGCTCGACGACCATCACGTGCGGCAGGTTGCGCGACGCGAGGTAGAGGTTCTCGTCGAGGTTGTCGGTGATCACGAGCACCGACTTGCCGTTCAGGCCCATGCCCAACGCCTTGATCTTGTCGGCGAGCAGTTTGGTCTTCGGGGCCTCGACCGCGAGGTCCTCGATGACGGCGACCCGGTCCTCGCGCGCGAGCTGCGACAGGATCGAGCAGACGCCCGCCCGGTACATCTTCCGGTTGACCTTCTGCGAGAAGTTCTCGTCGGGCGAGTTCGGGAAGATCTTGCCGCCGCCGCGCCACAGCGGGCTCGAGGTCATGCCGGCGCGCGCGCGGCCGGTGCCCTTCTGGCGGAACGGTTTCTTCGTCGAGTGCTTGACGTCGCCGCGATCCTTCTGGGCGCGATTCGCGCTGCGGCCGTTCGCCCGGTAGGCGATGACGACCTGGTGGATCAGCGGCTCGTTGAAGTCACGGCCGAAGATCGTGTCCGGCGCCTCGACCTTCGATGCTGCCTGGCCCTTGGCGTCGAGCAGTTTCAGTTCCATTGGCTACGCTCCTCGCGCCTATTTCGTCGCGCGCTTGCCGGCGGCGGGCGTGCGCACGGCCGGGGTCACGACGACGTTGCCGTTCTTCGACCCGGGAACCGCGCCGCGAACCATCAGCAGGCCGCGCTCGGCGTCGACCCGGGCGATCTCGAGGTTCTGCACGGTGCTGGCGACGGCGCCCAGGTGCCCCGACATGCGCTTGCCCGGGAAGACCCGGCCCGGGTCCTGCGCCATGCCGATCGAGCCGGGCACGTTGTGCGAACGCGAGTTGCCGTGCGACGCGCGGCCGGAACCGAAGTTGTGGCGCTTGATCGTGCCGGCGAAGCCCTTGCCGATCGAGGTGCCGTGCACGTCGACCTTCTGGCCCGCGGCGAAGATCTCGGCCTTCACGACCGCGCCCGGCTTCAGCTCGCCGAGCGCGTCGGCGGCGACGCGGAACTCGCGCACGATGCTGCCGGCCTCGACGCCCGCTTTCGCGAAGTGCCCGGCCTGGGGCTTGGTGACGCGGGTGGCGCGGCGCTTGCCGTAGGTCAGCTGCACGGCGCTGTAACCGTCGGAATCGACGGTCTTGATCTGGGTGACGCGGTTGTCCGACACGTCGAGCACCGTCACCGGGATGGAGTCGCCATCGTCGGTGAAGATGCGCATCATGCCGACCTTGCGTCCCACAAGGCCAAGGCTCATTGTTTTCTCCGATCCCGGCTGCGATTGGCCAGGTGTGATGCACCGGGCGCCGTTGCTCGGGGCACGGCGCCCTGAAAAAAGACTGCGATCATAGCAGGCCGCGCCGGACGTCGCAACTCGACGCGCATGCGACCGGATCTGTGCCGGGTGCCCGGCAGACCATACAGCACCGCCCTTGGCGCGGGCGCTCGCCGGTCGCGCGCGGCCCCGAGAAACGGGGCCCGCCGCCCGGCAGGCGCGGTCAGCCGCGCCAGCCCTCGGCCTGCTGGACGTAGATCTTCACGTCCACGCCGGCAGGCAGGTCGAGCTTGGTCAGCGCGTCGATCGTCTTGTCGGTCGGGTCGACGATGTCCATCAGCCGCTGGTGGGTCCGGATCTCGAACTGGTCGCGCGAGGTCTTGTTGACGTGCGGCGAGCGCAGCACGTCGTAGCGCTGGATGCGCGTGGGAAGCGGCACCGGTCCGCGGACCACCGCGCCGGTGCGCTTGGCCGTGTCGACGATCTCGGCCGCCGACTGGTCGATCAGCCGGTAGTCGAATGCCTTCAGGCGGATGCGGATCTTCTGGTTCTGCATGTCTTGCTCCAAAGAACGGTGCGGCGAAGCCGCGAATCAAAGAACGTTGCGACTCATTCGACGATCTTGGCGACGACGCCGGCGCCGACGGTGCGCCCGCCCTCGCGGATCGCGAAGCGCAGCCCCTGCTCCATCGCGATCGGCGCGATCAGCGTCACCACCATCTTCACGTTGTCCCCGGGCATCACCATCTCCGTGCCCTCGGGCAACTGCACCGACCCCGTCACGTCGGTCGTGCGGAAGTAGAACTGCGGCCGGTAGTTGTTGAAGAACGGCGTGTGCCGCCCGCCCTCGTCCTTCGAGAGCACGTACACCTCGCACTCGAACTTCGTGTGCGGCGTGATCGACCCCGGCTTGGCCAGCACCTGCCCGCGCTCGACCTCCTCGCGCTTCGTGCCCCGCAGCAACACCCCCACGTTGTCCCCAGCCTGCCCCTGGTCGAGCAGCTTGCGGAACATCTCCACCCCCGTGCACGTCGTCTTCGTCGTCGGCTTGATGCCCACGATCTCGATCTCGTCGCCCACCTTCACGATCCCGCGCTCCACCCGGCCCGTCACCACCGTGCCGCGCCCCGAAATCGAGAACACATCCTCGATCGGCATCAGGAACGCCCCGTCCACCGCCCTCTGCGGCGTCGGAATGTAGCTGTCCAGCGCATCGGCCAGCTTCATGATCGCCTGCTCGCCCAGCTCCCCCTTGTCACCCTCGAGCGCCTTCAGCGCCGACCCCTTCACGATCGGCACGTCGTCACCCGGAAAATCGTACTTGCTCAGCAGCTCCCGAACCTCCATCTCCACCAGCTCGAGCAGCTCCGCATCGTCGACCATGTCGCACTTGTTCATGAACACGATGATGTACGGCACCCCCACCTGCCTCGCCAGCAGGATGTGCTCGCGCGTCTGCGGCATCGGGCCATCGGCCGCCGACACCACCAGAATCGCCCCGTCCATCTGCGCCGCACCCGTGATCATGTTCTTCACGTAGTCAGCGTGCCCCGGGCAGTCCACGTGCGCGTAGTGCCTCGCCTTCGTCTCGTACTCCACGTGCGACGTGTTGATCGTGATCCCCCGCGCCTTCTCCTCCGGCGCGTTGTCGATCTGGTCGTATCCCTTCGCCTCGCCACCGAACTGCCTCGACAGCACCGTCGTGATCGCCGCCGTCAGCGTCGTCTTGCCGTGATCCACGTGCCCGATCGTCCCAACGTTCACGTGCGGCTTCGTACGCTCGAACTTTCCCTTGGCCATTTGGAGACTCCGATTCCCGATTAGCGTTGAATGGATGAGCCGGTCACTTGGTGCGCGCGGAGATGATGGCTTCCGCCACGTTCTTCGGCGCCTCGGCGTAGTGCTTGAATTCCATCGTGTAGGTCGCGCGGCCCTGCGTCAGCGAGCGCAGCGTCGTCGCGTAGCCGAACATCTCGGACAGCGGCACCTCGGCACGGATCGCCTTGCCGCCGCCGGCCATGTCCTCCATGCCCTGGACCATGCCGCGCCGCGACGACAGGTCGCCCATCACGGTACCCGCGTAGTCTTCCGGCGTCTCGACCTCGACCGCCATCATCGGCTCGAGCAGCACCGGGCTGGCGCGGCGCATGCCTTCCTTGAAGGCGATCGACGCCGCCTGCTTGAACGCGTTCTCGTTCGAGTCGACGTCGTGGTACGAGCCGAAGAACAGCGTCGCCTTGACGTTCACGACCGGGTAACCGGCCAGCACGCCCGCCGGCAGCGTGTCCTCGATGCCCTTCTGGACCGCCGGGATGTACTCGCGCGGCACGACGCCGCCCTTGATCGCGTCGACGAACTCGAAGTTCGGGCCGCCCGGCTCGAGCGGCTCGAGCTTGAGCACCACGTGCCCGTACTGGCCGCGGCCGCCCGACTGCTTGATGAACTTGCCCTCGACCTCGTCGCAGGTCTTGCGGATCGTCTCGCGGTACGCGACCTGCGGCTTGCCCACCGAGGCCTCGACGCCGAACTCGCGCTTCATCCGGTCGACGATGATCTCGAGGTGCAGCTCGCCCATGCCGGCGATGATCGTCTGGCCGGACTCCTCGTCGGTGCGCACGCGGAACGACGGGTCTTCCTGGGCGAGGCGGCCCAGCGCGATGCCCATCTTCTCCTGGTCGGCCTTGGTCTTCGGCTCGACGGCCTGCGAGATGACCGGCTCGGGGAACTCCATCCGCTCGAGGATGATCGGCGCGTCGACGTCGCACAGCGTCTCGCCGGTGGTGACGTCCTTCAGGCCCACGCACGCGGCGATGTCGCCCGCGCGCAGCTCCTTGATCTCGTCGCGCTGGTTGGCGTGCATCTGCAGGATGCGGCCGATGCGCTCCTTCTTGCCCTTGATCGAGTTCAGCACCGTGTCGCCGGAGTTGAGCACGCCCGAGTAGACGCGCACGAACGTCAGCTGGCCGACGAAGGGGTCGGTCATCAGTTTGAACGCGAGCGCGGCGAACTTCTCGCCGTCGTCGGCCTTGCGCACGACCTCGGCGTCCTTGTCGTCGGTGCCCTGCACCGGCGGGATGTCGATCGGCGACGGCAGGAACTCGATGACCGCGTCGAGCATGCGCTGCACGCCCTTGTTCTTGAACGCGGTGCCGCACAGCATCGGCTGGATCTCGTTGGCGATCGTGCGCTTGCGAAGGCCCTTCTTGACCAGGTCCTCGGAGAGTTCGCCCTCCTCGAGGTACTTGTTCATCAGCTCTTCGTCGGCCTCGGCCGCCGCCTCGACCATGTTTTCGCGCCACTTCTGGCAGGTCTCGAGCAGTTCGGCCGGGATGTCGCCGTATTCGAACTTCATGCCCTGCGACGCCTCGTCCCAGATAATGGCCTTCATCTTGAGCAGGTCGACGACGCCCTTGAAGTGCTCCTCGGCGCCGATCGGAACGACGATCGGCACGGGGTTGGCCTTCAGGCGGGTCTTCATCTGGTCGTAGACCTTGAAGAAGTTCGCGCCCATCCGGTCCATCTTGTTGACGAACGCCAGCCGCGGCACGCCGTACTTGTTGGCCTGGCGCCAGACCGTCTCGGACTGCGGCTGCACGCCGCCCACCGCGCAATAGACCATGCACGCGCCGTCGAGCACCCGCATGGAACGCTCGACCTCGATCGTGAAGTCGACGTGCCCGGGGGTGTCGATGATGTTGATCCGGTGCTCGGGCATCGTCAGGTCCATGCCCTTCCAGAAGCACGTGACCGCGGCCGACGTGATCGTGATCCCGCGCTCCTGCTCCTGCTCCATCCAGTCGGTGGTCGCGGCGCCGTCGTGGACCTCGCCCAGCTTGTGGTTGACGCCGGTGTAGTAGAGGATGCGCTCGGTCGTCGTCGTCTTGCCGGCGTCGATGTGGGCGGAGATGCCGATATTGCGATACCGGTCGATCGGGGTCTTGCGGGCCATGATGATTGCTTTCTTCGGGTTCCGCGGCGCCTCGTGAGCGCCGCCAGTGCTGCGGTGACGGTGTGTCGCCCCGTCAGAAGCGGAAGTGGGCGAACGCCTTGTTCGCTTCGGCCATCCGGTGCACCTCGTCGCGCTTCTTCACCGCGCCGCCGCGGTTCTCGGAGGCTTCCATCAGCTCGTTGGCCAGCCGCACGCCCATCGACTTCTCGCCGCGCTTCTTCGCGGCCTCGCGCAGCCAGCGCATCGCCAGTGCCAGGCGGCGCACCGGGCGAACCTCGACCGGGACCTGGTAGTTGGCGCCGCCGACGCGGCGGCTCTTCACCTCGACCATCGGCTTGGTGTTCTGCAGCGCCTGGGCGAAGACCTCGACCGGGTCCTTGCCCGACTTGCTCTTGATCTGCTCGAACGCACCGTAGAGCATCCGCTCGGCGACGGCCTTCTTGCCGTCGAGCATCAGCACGTTGACGAACTTGGACACCTCGACGCTGCCGTACAGCGGGTCGGGAAGGATCTCGCGCTTCGGAACTTCGCGACGACGTGGCATGTTTCACCTCTCCATTCAGCTCGCGGGCCGCCCCGGCCATCGGGACTGCGTCCGCGTGGCGGTCCGACTCGCCGCCCCGCCCATCGGGACGGCGGAAACCGCCGCTTACTCGACGCCCGCGGCCCGGAACGGGCCGCGCGAGCCGCAAAAACAAGAGCGCGAGCCACCGCCTGCCGGCTCGCGCCCACCTCTGCTGGCTGGCGTCCGCCGTCGCCGGCGGCCCGCCGCCGGTATCAGGCCTTCTTCGGCCGCTTCGCGCCGTACTTCGAGCGGGCCTGCTTGCGATCCTTGACGCCCTGCAGGTCGAGCGAGCCGCGCACGATGTGGTAGCGCACGCCGGGCAGGTCCTTGACGCGGCCGCCGCGGATCAGGACCACCGAGTGCTCCTGCAGGTTGTGGCCCTCGCCGCCGATGTACGAGATCACCTCGAAACCGTTGGTCAGGCGCACCTTGGCCACCTTGCGCAGCGCCGAGTTCGGCTTCTTCGGCGTGGTGGTGTAGACGCGCGTGCAGACGCCGCGGCGCTGCGGGCAGTCCTGCAGCGCCGGGCTCTTGCTCTTCGTTGCGGTCGTCTCGCGACCCTGACGAACGAGCTGGCTGATGGTGGGCATCTGAAGTCCTCGTGTTCCTGCCGGGATGTCCGTCGGCTCGCCGGCGCGACGACTGACTATGCGGTTGGCTGTGAATTCCGGAAAGCCGATCAGTATAGATTGGGCCGGGGCTTTGAGCAAGTCCGCGGCTGGGGGCGGCCGCGGATGTCGCGGCGCCGCATCGGGGTCCGGTCCTGCCGATCAGCGCCCGCGCCGGAACTCGAGCAATTCCTGGACGACCCCGAGCTCGCGTCCGCCGTCGGCGCGCCGCAGGTCGACCTCGAGTCGCACCCAGCTGCCCGTCGCGGGCGCGTACCAGTAGGTGGTCGTGACCGAGCCGCCGCGCACCGCCGGCTGGCCGCGCTCGAGCACCGGCCGGCTCCACTCGCCCTCGTGGACCACCCGCACGGTCTCGAAGCGCCCGGCCGGCGTGCGGACCGCCTCGATCCCGTCGACCCGCGCCCGGTAGCGGTAGGTCGTGACCGCATCGCCGGCCCCGGCCGCCAGCCAGTATTCGTACTGCCACTGCTTGCCCGGCGTCAGCGGAAACGCCAGGCTGCGGATCTCGCCGGACGACCGACCGCCGGGGTCGAGGTGCCAGACCGACAGCCTCGCGTCGCGGGTGCGCGCCGGCCCGTCCGGCCGGCGCGTGGTTGCGTCGAGCGGCACCTGGCGCAACTCGACCCGGTCGCCGGCGATCGCCGTAACGGTGCGCTCGAGCACGACGCGACCGTTCGCGGCGCTCTCGCCGGTCTCGCGTGCCCCGTAGACCCACCGGTCGCCGACGCGCAGGTCGGGACGCGGCACGGGCCACGCGATCGGCTGCGCGCCCGGCGGCGGCGGGCCGCCCGCGCCGGACGGCCAGCCGCCGGGGCCGGCGCAGGCCGCCAGGCCCGCGCCGAGCGCCAGCCACAGCGCCGCGGCGCCGACCCGGCGCGCAAAGGCCGCGGCGGCCATCCGCCCGTCAGGCCTCGCCAGCCTCGGCCCCGGGAGTCGCCTCGGTCTCGGTCGCCTCGCCGGCCGGCATCGGCTCGAACAGCGCCTCGGCGGCGGCCAACGCGGCCTGCTCCTGGGCCTCGGTCTGCTCCTTGGCGCGGCGCGCGCGATGATAGGCGAGCCCGGTCCCTGCGGGGATCAGGCGGCCGACGATCACGTTCTCCTTGAGCCCGCGCAACTCGTCGCGCTTGCCCATGATCGCCGCCTCGGTGAGCACCCGGGTGGTCTCCTGGAACGACGCCGCCGAGATGAACGAGTCGGTCGACAGCGACGCCTTGGTGATGCCCAGCAGCAGGTTGATGTAGCTGGCCGGCTGCTTGCCCGCGGCGATCGCCTTGTCGTTCTCGTCGAGCATCTCCGAACGCTCGACCTGCTCGCCGGTGATGAACGGCGTGTCGCCCGGATCGGTGACCTGGACGCGGCGCAGCATCTGGCGAACGATCACCTCGATGTGCTTGTCGTTGATCTTCACGCCCTGCAGCCGGTAGACGTCCTGCACTTCGTCGACGATGTAGCGCGCGAGCGCCTCGATGCCGAGCAGGCGCAGGATGTCGTGCGGATCGGCGGGGCCGTCGACGATCATCTCGCCCTTGTTGACGACCTGGCCGTCGTGGACCAGCACGTTCTTGTCCTTCGGAATCAGGAACTCGTGGGCGTTGCCGTCGAGGTCGGTGATGACCAGCCTCTGCTTGCCCTTGGTGTCCTTGCCGAACGACACCGTGCCGGTGACCTCGGCGAGCATCCCGGCGTCCTTCGGCGAGCGCGCCTCGAACAGTTCGGCCACCCGCGGCAGGCCCCCGGTGATGTCGCGCGTCTTCTGCGACTCGAGCGGGATGCGCGCCAGGATCTCGCCGACGCCGACCGGCTGGCCGTCGCGCACGGTGATCAGCGCGCCCACCGGGAAGCTGATCGTCACCGCGTGGTCGGTGTTGGCGATCTTCACTTCCTCGCCGGCCTCGTTGACCAGCTTGACCTGCGGGCGCACCGACTTCGTGGTCGGGCCGCGGCGCTTGGCGTCGATGACGACCAGCGTCGACAGGCCGGTGACCTCGTCGATCTGCTTGGCGACGGTCACCCCCTCCTCGACGTTCTCGAAGCGGATCGTTCCCGAGTACTCGGTGATGATCGGGCGCGTCAGCGGATCCCAGGTCGCCAGCTGCGTGCCGGCCTTGACGGTCTTGCCGTCGGTGACCAGCAGCGTCGCGCCGTACGGCACCTTGTGACGCTCGCGCTCGCGGCCGTTGTCGTCGACGATCGTGACCTCGCCCGAGCGCGAGATGACGATCTGTTCGCCCTTCGCGTTCGTCACGTAGCGCATCGTCGCGGTGAAGCGCACGATGCCGTTCGACTTGGCCTCGACCGCGCTGGCGACCGCCGCGCGCGACGCGGCGCCGCCGATGTGGAACGTGCGCATCGTCAGCTGCGTTCCCGGCTCGCCGATCGACTGCGCGGCGATCACGCCGACCGCCTCGCCGCTGTTGACCAGCGAGCCGCGGCCGAGGTCGCGCCCGTAGCACTTGGCGCACAGGCCGTAGCGCGTCTCGCAGGTGAGCGGGGTGCGCACGCGCACCTCGTCGATGCCCAGCCGCACGATCTCGTCGACCGCATCCTCGTCGAGCAGCGTGCCGGCCTCGAAGACCGTCTCCTGCGTCTCGGGATGCACGACGTCGACTGCGGCCACGCGGCCGAGGATCCGGTCGCGCAGCGCCTCGATCACCTCGCCGCCCTCGATCAGCGCCTTCATCGACACGCCGTTGCTGGTGCCGCAGTCGTCCTCGGTGACCACCAGGTCCTGCGTGACGTCGACCAGGCGGCGGGTCAGGTAGCCCGAGTTCGCGGTCTTCAGCGCCGTATCCGCAAGGCCCTTGCGCGCGCCGTGCGTCGAGATGAAGTACTGCAGAACGTTCAGGCCCTCGCGGAAGTTCGCGGTGATCGGGGTCTCGATGATCGAGCCGTCGGGCTTGGCCATCAGGCCGCGCATGCCGGCCAGCTGGCGGATCTGCGCGGCCGAGCCGCGCGCGCCGGAGTCGGCCATCATGTAGATGGCGTTGAACGACTCCTGCCTGACGACTCCGCCCTTGCGGTCCTCGACGTTCTGCGTCTCGAGCTGGCGCATCATCGCCTTGCCGACGTCGTCGCCGGCCCGGCCCCAGATGTCGACCACCTTGTTGTAGCGCTCACCGTGGGTGACCAGGCCCGAGGTGTACTGCTGCTCGATCTCCTTCACCTCCTTCTCGGCCTGGGCGAGGATCTCGGCCTTCTGCGACGGAACGAGCATGTCGTCGATCGCGATCGAGATTCCGGCGCGGGTCGCGAGCTTGAAGCCGTTCTGCATCAGCTGGTCGGCGAAGATCACCGTGTCGCGCAGGCCGCAGCGCCGGAACGACGCGTTGATCAGGCGCGAGATCTCCTTCTTCTTCAGCGCGCGGTTGATCAGGTCGAACGGCAGCCCCTTCGGCAGGATCTCCGACAGCAGCGCGCGGCCCACCGTGGTCTCGGCGCGGATCGGGTTCGGCGTCACTTCGCCGGTCTCGCGGTCCTTCGCGTACTCGACCAGGCGCACCGTGATCTTCGTGTTGAGCTCGACCTGCCCGTTGTCGTATGCGCGCTGCACCTCGCCGACGTCGGCGAAGAACATGCCCTCGCCCTTGCCGTTGATCTTTTCGCGCGTCGTGTGATACAGGCCCAGAACGATGTCCTGCGAGGGAACGATCGACGGCTCGCCGTTCGACGGGAACAGCACGTTGTTCGACGCGAGCATCAGCGCGCGCGCCTCGAGCTGCGCCTCGAGCGAGAGCGGCACGTGCACGGCCATCTGGTCGCCGTCGAAGTCGGCGTTGAACGCCGCGCAGACCAGCGGATGCAGCTGGATCGCCTTGCCCTCGATCAGCACCGGCTCGAATGCCTGGATGCCGAGGCGGTGCAGCGTCGGCGCGCGGTTCAGCAGCACCGGGTGCTCGCGGATCACCTCCTCGAGGATGTCCCAGACGATCGGCTCCTGGCTCTCGACGTACTTCTTCGCCTGCTTGATGGTCGTCGCGATGCCCATCGTCTCGAGCTTGTTGAAGATGAACGGCTTGAACAGCTCGAGCGCCATCAGCTTCGGCAGGCCGCACTGGTGCAGCTTCAGCTGCGGGCCGACGACGATGACCGAGCGGCCCGAGTAGTCGACCCGCTTGCCGAGCAGGTTCTGGCGGAAGCGGCCGCCCTTGCCCTTGATCATGTCGGCGAGCGACTTCAGCGCGCGCTTGTTCGCGCCGGTCATCGCCTTGCCGCGCCGGCCGTTGTCGAGCAGCGAGTCGACCGACTCCTGCAGCATGCGCTTCTCGTTGCGAACGATGATCTCGGGCGCCTTCAGCTCGAGCAGCCGCTTCAGGCGGTTGTTGCGGTTGATGACGCGCCGGTACAGGTCGTTCAGGTCCGAGGTCGCGAAGCGGCCGCCGTCGAGAGGCACCAGAGGGCGAAGCTCGGGCGGCAGGACCGGCAGCACCTCCATGACCATCCAGTCGGGTTTGATCCCCGAGCGCTGGAAGCCCTCGAGCACCTTCAGCCGCTTGGCGATCTTCTTGATCTTCGCCTCGGAACCGGTCGACTCGAGCTCCTTGCGCAGGTTCTCGATGTCACGGTCGATGTCGATCGTGCGCAGCAGCTCGCGGACGCCCTCGGCGCCCATCATCGCGCGGAACTCGTCGCCGTATTCCTCGGTCTTCGCGATGAAGTCGTCCTCGGTCATGATCTGGCCGCGCTTGAGCGGCGTCATTCCCGGCTCGATCACGACGAAGGCCTCGAAGTACAGGACGCGCTCGATGTCGCGCAACGTCATGTCGAGCACCATCCCGAGGCGCGACGGCAGCGACTTCAGGAACCAGATGTGCGCGACCGGGCTGGCGAGCTCGATGTGGCCCATCCGCTCGCGGCGCACCTTGGCCAGCGTCACCTCGACGCCGCACTTCTCGCAGATGACGCCGCGGTGCTTCAGGCGCTTGTACTTGCCGCACAGGCACTCGTAGTCCTTGATCGGGCCGAAGATCTTCGCGCAGAACAGGCCGTCGCGCTCGGGCTTGAACGTGCGGTAGTTGATCGTCTCGGGTTTCTTCACCTCGCCGAACGACCACGAGCGGATCTTCTCGGGCGAGGCGAGCCCGATCTTGATCGCGTCGAAGTGCTCTTCTTCCTGGACCTGCTTGAACAGATCGAGCAATGCTTTCATGTGCTGCTCCTGAATCCTTGTCGGGTCTGGGCCGTTGTCAGTTGCGCTCGAGGTCGATGTCGATGCCGAGCGAGCGGATCTCCTTGACCAGCACGTTGAACGACTCGGGCATGCCGGCGTCGATCGCGTGCTCGCCCTTGACCAGGTTCTCGTACACCTTGGTGCGGCCGTTCACGTCGTCGGACTTGACGGTGAGCATCTCCTGCAGCATGTACGAGGCGCCGTAGGCCTCGAGCGCCCAGACCTCCATCTCGCCGAAGCGCTGTCCGCCGAACTGCGCCTTGCCGCCCAGCGGCTGCTGGGTGACGAGCGAGTACGGCCCGGTCGAGCGCGCGTGCATCTTGTCGTCGACCAGGTGGTGCAGCTTCAGCATGTGCATGTAGCCGACGGTGACCGGGCGGTCGAACGAGTCGCCGGTGCGGCCGTCGTGCAGCGTGACCTGCGTCTTCGACGGCGTGAACCCGATCAGCTTCGTGCGCGCCTCGTCGTCGGGATACGCGAGGTCGAGCATCTGCCGGATCTCGGGCTCGGAGGCGCCGTCGAACACCGGGGTCGCGAACGGCACGCCGCTGCGCAGGTTCTCGGCCAGCTCGATCACCTCGTCGTCCGAGAGTTGCGCGACTTCCTCTCGCTGCCCGTTGCCGGCGTAGATCTGGTCGAACAGCTTGCGCAGCTCGGACGCCTTCGCCTGGCGCTTGAGCATCTCGCCGATCCGGTGGCCGATGCCCTTGGCCGCCCAGCCGAGGTGGGTCTCGAGGATCTGGCCGACGTTCATCCGCGACGGCACGCCGAGCGGATTGAGCACGATGTCGACCGGCGTGCCGTCGGCCATGTACGGCATGTCCTCGATCGGGACGATGCGCGAGACGACGCCCTTGTTGCCGTGGCGGCCGGCCATCTTGTCGCCCGGCTGCAGCCGGCGCTTGACGGCCAGGTAGACCTTGACCATCTTCAGCACGCCCGGGGGCAGCTCGTCGCCCTGCGTGAGCTTCTTGCGCTTCTCCTCGAAGGCCAGGTCGAACTGGTGGCGCTTCTGCTCGATCGACTCCTTGAGCGCCTCGAGCTGGCTGGCAGCCGCCTCGTCGGCGAGCCGCACCTCGAACCAGTGGTAGCGGTCGAGGTCCGCGAGGTACTCGGCGGTGACCGTCGCGCCCTTGGCGAGCTTCTTCGGCCCGCCGTTGACGACCTTGCCGACCAGCAGCCGCTCGATCCGCGAGAACGCGTCGTTCTCGACGATGCGAAGCTGGTCGTTCAGGTCGAGCCGGTACCGCTTGAGCTCGTCGTCGATGATCGACTGCGCGCGCTTGTCGCGCTGGATGCCCTCGCGGGTGAACACCTGGACGTCGATGACGGTGCCGCTCATGCCGGAGGGCACGCGCAGCGACGTGTCCTTCACGTCGGACGCCTTCTCGCCGAAGATCGCGCGCAGCAGCTTCTCTTCGGGAGTGAGCTGGGTTTCGCCCTTCGGCGTGACCTTGCCGACCAGCGTGTCGCCGGCCTGCACCTCGGCACCGATGTAGACGATGCCGGAGTCGTCGAGGCGGCCGAGCTGCGACTCGGACAGGTTCGAGATGTCGCGCGTGATCTCCTCGGGGCCGAGCTTGGTGTCCCGCGCCAGCACCGACAGCTCCTCGATGTGGATCGAGGTGTAGCGGTCGTCGGCGACGACCTTCTCGGAGATCAGGATCGAGTCCTCGAAGTTGTAGCCGTTCCAGGGCATGAACGCGACCAGCATGTTCTGGCCGAGCGCGAGCTCCCCGAGGTCGGTCGAGGCGCCGTCGGCGATGACGTCCCCCTTGACGATCACGTCGCCCTTCTTGACGATCGGGCGCTGGTTGATGTTCGTGTTCTGGTTGCTGCGCGTGTACTTGATCAGGTTGTAGATGTCGACACCGACCTCGCCCGCGGCGGCCTCGGCGTCGTTGACGCGCACCACGATGCGCTCGGCGTCGACGTAGTCGACCACGCCGCCACGCAGGGCGGCGACGACCGTGCCCGAGTCGACCGCGCAGGTGCGTTCGATCCCGGTGCCGACGACGGGCTTCTCGGGACGCAGGCAGGGAACGGCCTGGCGCTGCATGTTCGAGCCCATCAGCGCGCGGTTCGCGTCGTCGTGCTCGAGGAACGGGATCAGCGAGGCCGCGACCGAGACGATCTGCGACGGCGCCACGTCCATGTACTGCACGTGCTCGGGCGAAGTGAGCTCGGATTCGCCGGCCTTGCGCACCGAGACCAGGTCGCCGGTGAGCCGGCCGGCCGCGTCGACCGCGGCGTTGGCCTGCGCGATCACGTATCGGCCTTCCTCGATCGCCGACAGGTAGTGGATCTCGTCGGTGACCCGGTTGTCGACCACCTTGCGGTACGGCGTCTCGAGGAAGCCGTACTCGTTCAGCCGCGCGTACAGCGACAGCGAGTTGATCAGGCCGATGTTCGGGCCCTCGGGCGTCTCGATCGGGCACACGCGGCCGTAGTGCGTCGGGTGCACGTCGCGCACCTCGAAGCCGGCGCGCTCGCGCGTGAGGCCGCCCGGGCCCAGCGCCGAGACGCGCCGCTTGTGCGTGATCTCGGACAGCGGGTTCGTCTGGTCCATGAACTGCGACAGCTGCGACGAGCCGAAGAACTCGCGGATCGCCGCGCTGATCGGCTTGCTGTTGATCAGGTCGTGCGGCATCAGGTTCTCGGTCTCGGCCTGGCCGAGGCGCTCCTTGACCGCCCGCTCGACCCGCACCAGGCCGGCGCGGAACTGGTTCTCGGCCAGCTCGCCCACGCAGCGCACGCGGCGGTTGCCGAGGTGGTCGATGTCGTCGATCTCGCCCTTGCCGTTGCGCAGGTCGACCAGGATCTTGATGACCGCGAGGATGTCCTCGTTGGTCAGCGTCATCGGCCCGGTGAGCTCCTCGCGGCCGACGCGGCGGTTGAACTTCATCCGGCCGACCTTCGACAGGTCGTAGGCGTCCTCGCTGTAGAACAGCCGGTTGAACAGCGCCTCGACCGCGTCCTCGGTCGGCGGCTCGCCGGGGCGCATCATGCGGTAGATCGCGATCCGCGCCGCGGTCTGGTCGGCGGTCTCGTCGAGGCGCAGCGTCTGCGAGATGTACGGACCCTGGTCGAGGTCGTTGGTGTAGATCGCGCGGATCTCGCGGACGCCGGCCCCGCGCAGCTTCGCGAGAAGCTCCTCGGTGAGCTCCTGGTTGGCAGTGGCGACGATCTCGCCGGTCTCGCCATCGACGATGTCGTGCGCGAGGATCCGGCCGACCAGGAATTCCTCGGGCACGGAGACGCGCTTGGTGCCGGCGGCCTCGAGCTCGCGGATATGGCGGGCGTTGACCCGCTTGTCCTTGGCGACGATCACCTTGCCCTCGCGGTCGGTGATGTCGAAGCGGGCGACCTCGCCGCGCAGCCGGTCGGCGACGAACTCGAGCTGGGCACCTTCGGCCATCAGCTGGAAATGGTCGAACTCGAAGAAGTTCGCGAGGATCTGTTCCGGATTGAGCCCGATCGCCTTGAGCAGGATAGTCACCGGCATCTTGCGGCGGCGGTCGATCCGGAAATACAGGATGTCCTTCGGGTCGAACTCGAAGTCGAGCCAGGAGCCGCGGTACGGGATGATCCGCGCCGAGAACAGCAGCTTGCCGGAGCTGTGCGTCTTGCCGCGGTCGTGCTCGAAGAACACGCCCGGCGAGCGGTGCAGCTGGGAGACGATCACCCGCTCGGTGCCGTTGATGATGAACGAGCCGTTGGAGGTCATGAGCGGGATCTCGCCCATGTAGACCTCCTGCTCCTTCACTTCCTTGACCGTGGGCTTGGCGGCCTCGCGATCCATGATGACCAGGCGCACCTTGGCGCGCAGGGGAGCGCAGAACGTGAGGCCGCGCTGCTGGCATTCCTTGACGTCGAAGGCCGGATGGCCGAGCGCGTACTGGACGAACTCGAGCCGCGCCATCTCGTTGTGCGAGCTGATCGGGAAGATCGAGCTGAACGCGGCCTGCAGGCCCTCGTCGCGCCGCTGCGCGACCGGGACGCCCGACTGCAGGAACTGATCGTAGGATTCGATCTGGGTCGTCAGCAGGAACGGAACGTCGAGCACCACCTGGCGCTTGGCGAAGCTCTTGCGGATGCGTTTCTTCTCGGTGTACGAGTAGGGAGTCGGCTGGGTCATGAACACTCCGGTGTCATGCAGAAACTGAGATCGAGGCGCTCACGGTGCCGGCGGCAGGAGCGAACGCAGCGATGTCGGTTCCCGCTTTGCGGGACGCGAAAACCCGGCGACGCCACCCCGCGAGGGGGTGGCGGCCGGGTACGGAAGGCAGAATCGCCAAGTTACTTGAGCTCTGCTTTCGCGCCAGCGTCCTCGAGTTGCTTCTTCAGCGCCTCGGCGTCGGCCTTCGAGATGCCTTCCTTGACCGGCTTCGGCGCGCCGTCGACCAGGTCCTTCGCTTCCTTCAGGCCCAGGCCGGTAGCGGCGCGGACCACCTTGATGACCTCGACCTTCTTGTCGCCGTCGCCGCGAGGACGACGGTGAACTCGGTCTGCTCTTCGGCGGCCGGGGCAGCGCCACCGGCGGCCGGGGCGGCGACCGCGACGGCCGCGGCGGCGGCCGAGACGCCGAACTTCTCTTCCATCATCTTGATCAGTTCGGACAGTTCCAGAACCGTCATGCCGGCGACGGCGTCGAGGATCTCTTCTTTGTTAAGTGCCATTTGATGCTCCAGGAATACGGATACGTTCGAATCGGTTTCTGAAAGTGGGGGCGAATCGCGTCAGGCTTCGGCCTTCTGGTCCCGTACCGCCGCGAGACCGCGGGCGAACTTCGACGGGACTTCGTTGAGCGTCTGCACGAACTTCGCGACCGGTGCCTGCATGGTGCCGAGCAGCCTGGCGAGCAGTTCGTCGCGGCTGGGCAGTTCGGCAAGGGCCTTGACACCCGCAACGTCCATCGGGACGTTGGGCATCGCACCGCCCTTGATGACCAGCTTGTCGTTCTGCTTCGCGAAGCCGTCGAGCACCTTGGCGCACGCGACGGGGTCTTCGGACATGCCGTAGATCAGCGGGCCGACGAGTTGGTCGGTGAGCTTCTCGTAGGGCGTGCCGGCAACCGCGCGACGCACCAGCGTGTTTTTCAGGACACGGAGGTAAACGCCGCTTTCGCGGGCCTGCTTGCGCAGCCGGGTGATCGCTTCCACTTCCAGACCACGGTACTCGGCGATGACGATCGCCTCGGATTTCGCCACCTGGGCGGCGACATCCTCGACGACAGCCTCTTTCGCCTGTCGATTGAGAGCCACGGTCTATCTCCAGAAAAGGGCTTGCGCCCGTCCGGGGGCAACATCACCCCCGGGGTTTCGGCGACCGAGAAAGCGTTCCTGGAGCATCAGTATGATGATTGCCACATAAACCCTTGCTTCGGGACCGCCATCTGCGCAGGGCCTTCCCGTGTGCGGACGGGATGGTTTGAAGATCGGACCGGTGCGGCCCGGCTCACCCGGCGGGTGAACCCTGCTGCCCCGGTCGACGGCCCCCCGGGCCATCGATCTCCCTGCGGTCTTTGACAACCCGTCGCGACACGCGTTCCGACCTGTCGGCAGGAAACGCGGGCCGCGCCGGCCCAAAGTTCTATGCGCCGGCGGCGATGCTGGCGGTGTCGACCTTGACACCCACCCCCATCGTGGAGGAAACCGCCACCTTGCGCAGATAGATACCCTTCGCGCTCGCCGGGCGGGCGCGATTGAGCGCTTCGATCAGCGCCCGCATGTTCGACTCGAGCGCTTCGTTCCCGAACGAAGCGCGTCCGATGGTCGCGTGGATGATCCCGGCCTTGTCGGTGCGGTACTGCACCTGGCCCGCCTTGGCGTTCTTCACCGCGGTGGCCACGTCCGGCGTCACGGTGCCGACCTTCGGGTTCGGCATCAGGCCGCGCGGGCCGAGGATCTGGCCGAGCGTGCCGACGACCTTCATCGCGTCGGGCGACGCGATGACGACGTCGAAGTTCAGGTTGCCCGCCTTCACCTGCTCGGCGAGGTCCTCCATGCCGACGATGTCGGCGCCGGCGGCCTGCGCCTCGGCGGCCTTCTCGCCCTGGGTGAACACCGCCACGCGGACGGCCCGGCCGGTGCCGGCCGGCAGGACGACCGAGCCGCGCACGACCTGGTCGGACTTGCGCGGGTCGACGCCGAGCTGGACGGCGACGTCGATCGACTCGTCGAATTTCGCGGTCGCGCAGCTCTTGACCACCGCGAGCGCGTCGGCGAGCGGATAGGCCTTCTGGCGATCGACCTTGGCGTGGATCGCCTTCGTGCGCTTGCTGATCTTCGCCATTTACAGGCCCTCCACCGTGATGCCCATGCTGCGCGCCGATCCGGCGACCGTGCGCACCGCGGCGTCCATGTCGGCGGCGGTGAGGTCGGGCATCTTGGCCTTGGCGATCTCCTCGGCCTGCGCGCGGGTGATCGAGCCGACCTTGTCGGTGTGCGGCTTGGCCGAGCCCTTCTCGACCTTGGCCGCCTTCTTGATCAGCACCGTCGCCGGCGGCGTCTTCATCACGAAGGTGAAGCTCTTGTCGGCGTACGCGGTGATGACCACCGGGATCGGCAGGCCGGGCTCGACGCCCTGCGTCTGCGCGTTGAACGCCTTGCAGAACTCCATGATGTTCAGGCCGCGCTGGCCCAGCGCCGGGCCGATCGGGGGCGAGGGATTGGCCTTGCCTGCAGGAACCTGCAGCTTGATGTAGCCAATGATCTTCTTGGCCATGGTTTACTCCTGATAGTGAGTGCTAGCGCCCGAATCGTTCCGAACGACCCGAGCTCCTCGAAAAGGCGCTTGCGCGCCCTTGTGGCAGGTCAGAGCTTCTCGACCTGCCCGAACTCCAGCTCGACGGGCGTCGCCCGCCCGAAGATGGTCACCGACACCCGCAGCCGGCTCTTCTCGTAGTTGACTTCCTCGACGTTGCCGTTGAAGTCGTTGAAGGGGCCGTCCTTGACCCGGACCATCTCGCCGACCTCGAACAGGACCTTCGGCTTGGGCTTCTCCACGCCTTCCTGCATCTGGTCGAGGATCGCCTGGACCTCCTTCTCGGAGATCGGGCTGGGCCGGTTGCCGGCGCCGCCGACGAAGCCGGTGACCTTGTTCGTATGCTTGACGAGATGCCAGGTGTCGTCGTCCATCTCCATCTCGACGAGCACGTAGCCGGGGAAGAAGCGACGCTGCGTCAGCGTGCGCTGGCCGTTCTTCATCTCGACCACTTCCTCGGTCGGGACCATGATCCGGCCGAACTTGTCCTGCATCCCGGCGCGATCGACCCGCTCCTGGATCGCACGCCCGACGCTCTTTTCCATGCCCGAATAGGCATGGACGACATACCAGCGCTTGGCCATTGCTAATTTCTCCAGCCCAGGAACCAGTCGTAGAGCGCGATCTGCAACGTCTTGTCGACCAGCCACAGGAAGATGGCCATGATGATCACGAAGACGAATACCGTCATCGTCATCTGGATCGTTTCCTTGCGGCTCGGCCAGACGACCCGCCGGGTCTCGTTCCAGGAGTCGCGCGCGAAACCGAAGAAGCGGCGCCCCGGCTCGGAGAACGCGGCGATCGCGGCACCGACGAGCAGCCCGGCGAGGACCGAGCCGACGCGAGCGATGGCCGGCTGCCCCTCGAGCATGTAGAAGCCGACCAGCCCGGCGATCACCACCGCAAGCGCAACCACGAACTTCGCGCGGTCCGCCAGGCTCGTTACCGTATCGACGTTCTGGTTAGCCATCACTTCGCCGTTGTCGCGGGTGCCTTGGCAGGGGCAGAGGGAATCGAACCCCCAACCTTCGGTTTTGGAGACCGACGCTCTGCCAATTGAGCTATGCCCCTGTTGCTACCCACTATTACTCGATGACCTTGGAGACGACGCCGGCGCCCACGGTACGCCCGCCCTCGCGGATCGCGAACCGAAGCCCCTGCTCCATCGCGATCGGCGCGATCAGCGCCACCGACATCTTCACGTTGTCGCCCGGCATCACCATCTCCGTGCCCTCGGGCAGCGTCACCGCTCCCGTCACGTCCGTCGTCCGGAAGTAGAACTGCGGCCGGTAGTTGTTGAAGAACGGCGTATGACGCCTGCCCTCGTCCTTCGAGAGCACGTACACCTCGCACTCGAACTGTGTGCGGTGCGTGATCGACCCCGGCTTGGCCAGCACCTGCCCGCGCTCGACCCTCGCGCTTCGTGCCCCGCAGCAACACCCCCACGTTGTCCCCAGCTCCGCCCCTGGTCGAGCAGCTTGCGGAACATCTCCACCCCGTGCACGTCGTCTTCGCCGTCGGCTTGATGCCCACGATCTCGATCTCGTCGCCCACCTTCACGATCCCGCGCTCCACCCGGCCCGTCACCACCGTGCTGCGCCCGAAATCGAGAACACATCCTCGATCGGCATCAGGAACGCCCCGTCCACCGCCCTCTGCGGCGTCGGAATGTAGCTGTCCAGCGCACGGCCAGCTTCATGATCGCCTGCTCGCCCAGCTCCCCCTTGTCACCCCTCGGCGCCTTCAGCGCCGACCCTTCACGATCGGCACGTCGTCACCCGGAAAATCGTACTTGCTCAGCAGCTCCTGAACCTCCATCTCCACCAGCTCGAAAGCAGCTCCGCATCGTCGACCATGTCGCACTTGTTCATGAACACGATGATGTACGGCACCCCCACCGCCTCGCCAGCAGGATGTGCTCGCGCGTCTGCGGCATCGGGCCATCGGCCGCCGACACCACCAGAATCGCCCCGTCCATCTGCGCCGCACCCGTGATCATGTTCTTCACGTAGTCAGCGTGCCCCGGGCAGTCCACGTGCGCGTAGTGCCTCGCCTTCGTCTCGTACTCCACGTGCGACGTGTTGATCGTGATCCCCCGCGCCTTCTCCTCCGGCGCGTTGTCGATCTGGTCGTATCCCTTCGCCTCGCCACCGAACTGCCTCGACAGCACCGTCGTGATCGCCGCCGTCAGCGTCGTCTTGCCGTGATCCACGTGCCCGATCGTCCCAACGTTCACGTGCGGCTTCGTACGCTCGAACTTTCCTTTCGCCATGTCGAACTCCCGGTTCTTCTTTCGATGCTGCCAGCTGGTGGTACCGCGCCGCGCGCGGCGCGCTCAAATTGTTCGTGGTGCCCATGGCGCGGATCGAACGCGCGACCTCTCCCTTACCAAGGGAGTGCTCTACCACTGAGCCACATGGGCGGACACCCTGAAAACCGCAATCCCTCCGGATCGCTCCGGACCTCCCTCCGGGTTCCTGCGCCGTCCGAAGATCGCTGGAGCGGGTGAAGGGAATCGAACCCTCGTCGTAAGCTTGGAAGGCTTCTGCTCTACCATTGAGCTACACCCGCCGCGGTCGCCTCGGCCCCGGTGGACCCCGGCGGCCCGCCTTTCGACGGCCCCTTTCCCGAGGCGCTTCCCGAGGCGCTTCCCGACGCGATTACCGACGCTCTTCCCGACGCAGAAATCTGGTGGAGGAGGTTGGATTCGAACCAACGTAGGCGTAAGCCAACAGATTTACAGTCTGCCCCCTTTAGCCACTCGGGCACCCCTCCAGGGAACCGCGAATTATGGCCGGCGCCCTCGCGGCTGTCAATTTCCGGAGCGCAGCGCAGCCGCGCCGGGCTCGAGCCGGGCCGGCGCGGCGCGGCGGCCCGAGCCGCGCTGCGGCACCCACGGCAGCTCGAAGCCCTGCGTGAAGCCGGCGCGCACGATCAGCGTGAACTTCCACGCCGCGCCTCCGGCGATCGCCGCCGCCCCGGCCAGCGCCAGCAGCGGCCCGGCCGCCCCCGGCCACGCCCAGGCCGCCGCCGCCAGCGCGAACGGCGCCGCGTGGCCGACCGCGTGCAGCCCCGGCGTGAACCGCGCCAGCACCTGTCGCGCCAGCGGCCCGATCCCCTGCGCACGCGCCGCGCCGAGGTAGCCGCGCCACAACAGCGCATTGAGCGCCGCCAGCACGATCCCCGCCGCTGCCAGGGCCGCGGTCCCGCCCGCTGCCGCGCCCGCCGCCTGGGCGCTGGTCGCCTGCTGCGCCGCCACTCCCATCAATGTCTGAGAGATAGTGAGCGCTCCCCAACCCTCGAGCAACCCGGTCGCCGCGATCATCCACGGGACCAGTGCCGCCCGCCAGGCCGGGATGCCGCGCGCGCGATGCAGGATCTTCGCCTGGCACCCGAGGAATGCCGCTGCCGCCAGGCTGGCCACCGCGAACGGCGCCGGACCCGGCGCGAGCAGGCATGCCAGGACTGCCGGGAAGAACACCACCGCCGCGTACAGTTCGCGCGTCATCCACGAGCTCTGCCAGCGCGTGGCCGCCCGCCAGAACCGCATCTGCCGCCCGATCTTCAGGAACACGAAGAACAGCCCGGTGGCCACCAGCGCCGCCGAGGCGAGGTACAGCGCCGGCGCACGCTGCGCATCGAGCAGCCCGGCCCACAGGCCCGCCCCGGTCGCGATCGCCAGCCCCGTGCCGACACCGCCGAACATCCAGTTCAGCGCCGCCCGCCAGTCCCAGAACCGCTGCAGCGCCCCCACCAGCGGGTTGGCCGGATCCGACAGCCGCTCTTCCCCGTCGTCGTCGTCGTCGCGCGCCTGGCGCCCCGGCACCGCCGGCGTCGTGTACAGGTACCTGATTTGTGGGTCAGTGCCCACTTCGGCGTTCAGCTGCACGCTGGGCCGCTCGCGGACCAGCCGCGACACCTCGCTGGCCGGATCGTTGAAGTCGCCGAACCGGATCGCCTGCGAAATGCACGCCGCCGAGCACGCGGGCGTGGCCAGCGGATCGACCCCTGGCACGAGCCCGCGCGCCAGCCCGTCGTCGATGCGCCCCTGGCAGAACGTGCACTTCTGCGCCACCCCCAGCCGCTCCGGGTGCGCGGTGGCCTGCTCCTGGAGCGTCGTCGTGCCCGCCCCGTAGTACCCGCGCGCCTCGTGCACGATCGTGCGCGCCTGGTACGGGCACGACACGGCGCAGTACGCGCAGCCGATGCAGACGTCGTAGTTCATCGTCACCAGCCCGTCCTCGCGCTGGCGCGTCGCCCCGGTCGGGCACACCGGCACGCACGGCGGCTCGGCGCAGTGCTGGCATCCGGTCACCAGGAACAGCCTCTGCACGTCCGGAAAAGTCCCGTGCTCCACGTCGAGCACCCGCCGCCACTGCACCTCCGGCGGCGTGTCGTTGGCGTGCTTGCACGCGATCGTGCACGTCTGGCAGCCCACGCAACGGTTCAGGTCGATCACCATCCCCCAGCGCGGCCTGGCGTTCGCGCGCGTGTCGCTCGTTGCCTGCGATCCGCTCATGCGCCCGCCTCCCCCGCCGTGGCGACCGAGCGCGGCGCGGCCGGCCGCGAACCGCCCTGCTGCGGCGGCGGACTGCCCAGCACCTCGCCGCTGCTGGCGCGCCGCAGCCTCACCCGCATCACGTCCGAGCCGCTGCCGGTGCCGTCGGTGAGCTTCAGCGACAGGTCGGTCAGCGAGTTCAGGCTGGGCAGCTTCAGGTCCTTCGCGAACGGCGTCTTCCAGTGGTCGAACTGCCCGATCATCAGCACCGTGTCGGGGCGGATCCCCTCTCGCAGCACGGCCTCGCCCTCGGTGTGCCCGGACACCGACTCGATCAGCAGCCGCTCGCCCTGCGCGATCCCGAGCCTGCGCGCCGTCGTCCGGTTCAGGATGACGCCGCGGTGCCCCGCGATGTTGTTCGCCACCTCGTTGATCAGCGGCAACCCGACGTTGGCCCCCCAGCTGTACTGCATCGAGCGCGCGGTGAGCGCCCAGAACGGGAACTCGTCGGGGTCGCGCCCGTACTCGCGCGCGTACTCGATCCAGATCTCCGGGAAGCGCTCGTAGGTCGGCATGAACTCGTACTCGGCGAGCTGGTGCTCCCACCAGTCGACGCCGATCTCGTGCAGCCGGTTCGCCAGCTGCCGCCCATGCCTCACGACCCGCTCCTGGTACGGCAGCTCGAAGCGCAGCCCCTTGCTCTCGAGCGCCGGGTACAGGTACCAGTCGAGCTGCGGGAACGGCCTGAGCAGGTAACCGTGCTCCTTGAACCAGTCGAGGTCGTGGACTTCAGCGCCGTCGGTGAGCTCGTGGCTCGCGGCCTTGGCGAACGCGTTCCAGACCTCGTCGCGCGACGGCGCCTTCGAGGTGTCGAGCGAGTAGTCGAAGCTCCCGTTCCTGTCGCGCAGCGCGGTGCCGGCGGCGCCGCGGTTCACGGCCGCGAGGTACTTGTCGAGGATGCCGGCGCGCTCGGCGAGCGCCGTCGCGATGTCGGTGAAGTCCATCGTGTCGCACGGCGATTCGACCGCCGGCTGCCGGATCGCCCAACCCTCGTGCTTCCAGAACTGCTCGGTGAACTTGGTGCTGCCGATGCGGATCAGCTGCAGGCTCTCGAGGTCGAGCGCCTCGGGCAGCAGGATGTCGGCGAAGTGGTTGGTCTCGTCCTCGGTGTACGCGAACGCCACGATGAACGGGAACTCGGCCAGCCGCTCGGCCACCTGCGGCGCGTTCCACGACGAGATCGCCGGGTTCGTCCGGTAGCAGAACCAGAGATCCGGCGGCCGCGTGCGCGGCCAGTTCTCGGGCGCCTTCTTCTGGAACAGCCACGGCAGGTGCGCAGGCCCCAGCGCCGGCGACCACGGCGAATCCGACACCAGCGGCACCAGCGTCTTGAACGCATTGCGGATGCTCGGCGTGCGCTGCCAACCGTCACGCGAGGTCTCGTTGAACTGGAAAGCCATCAGCCCGTCCGGCCCCGGGACCACCGAGCCGACCCGCGAGATCGCCGGCCGCACCAGCTTCACCGCCGTCCCCAGTGTCCCGCCGGGCACCTCGAGCGCTCCCACCAGCACCGCCAGCACGGTGCGCGCCCAGCAGCAGTGATAGCCGCCCCAGCCGTTGTTCACGGTCTTGCCGAGCATCACCGCCACCGGCCGGAACGGCAGCGTGCGCCCCTCGATCTCGATCGTCTGCCCGACGCACGCGTGAGCCAGGTACTCGTCGGCGATGCCGCGGATCGTCTCGGCCGGAACGTCGCACTCGGCCGCCGCCCAATCCGGCGAGTAGCGCTTCATGTGCTCCAGCATCATCCGGAACGCCGGCCGGCCCACCGCGCGCTCGTGCGCGATGCGCTCCTCGTCCGGGCCGTGCTCGACCCCCGCCACCTGGTACTCGCCGTCGAGCGCCGGGTTCACCAGGTCCGCCGCGTCGTACGGCTTGGCCCTCGCGTCGGCGAGGTCCCAGATCAGCGGCTTGCCGGACTCGGGGTCGCGCAGGTACCAGCCGTTCGGCCCCACCAGGTAGGGCGAGCTGGTGCGGTGCTTCAGGTACGGCAGGTCGCAGACCTCGCGCCAGTCGCGCTCGTGCAAGATCCGGTGAATCAGCCCGAACAGGAACGCCGCGTCGGTCTTCGGCCGGATCGGCACCCACTGCGCCGACACCGCCCCGGTGATCGACAGGTGCGGCTCGACCTGCACCCGCTTGGCCCCGCGCACCCGCGCGTCGGCCTCGCGCCAGATTCCGACCACGCCCCCCGAGGCCTCGACGTTGTTGCCGCAGTTGATGATGTAGTTCACGTACGGCGTGTCCGGCGACACGATGAACGCCCGGTGCCACAGCTCCCCGTACAGGTGCTCCGAGTGGTAGCACTTCACCCCCTGCCCCGCCCCGTAGCCCTGGTCGATCGGGCCCCAGGCCGCCATGAACGCCGGGAACGTCCCCATGTACTGCACCGGCGTGCCGCCGCCGCCCGTCGTGCTCGCGAGCCTGGGCACGCCTTCCTCGTTCAGCAACCCCTTCGCGCGAATCTCCCTGAGCTTCGCCCCGACGATGTCGAGCGCCTCGTCCCAGCCGATCGGCACGAACCCCGGATCCTCGTCGCGCCCCTTCTTCGGATTCGTGCGCTTCATCGGCTGGCGGATCCGGTTCGGGTTGTACGTCTTCTGCACCAACCCGTACGCCTTCACGCAGACCCGGCCGCCGCCCGGATGCTCGCCGCGGATGTCGTAGTTCGACTCCACCCGCGTGGCCACGCCGTTCTCCACCTCGACCTTCAGCAGGTCCGGCCCCGCCACGCACTGGTAACAGTAGATCGGAACCTTCCTCGACGCGCCCATCAGGCTCTCCGCAATGTGTGCACCATCGTGATCTTGCACCGGCGCGCGCCGCGCGCCGGCATTCACCCCTGCGACTTCTCCAGCGCCTGGTCGATGTCCCAGACGATGTCGTCCAGCGACTCGATGCCGACCGACATGCGGACCATGTCGGGCGTCACGCCGGCGGCGCGCTGCTCGTCCCCGGACAACTGCCGGTGCGTGGTCGACGCCGGATGGATGATCAGCGTGCGCGCGTCGCCGACGTTGGCCAGGTGGCTCATGAAGTTCGCCGCCTCGATGAAGCGCTCGCCGGCGCGCTGCGCCGCCGCCGCGTCGCCGCCCGGGGCCTTCACGCCGAACGAGAGGATCCCGCCCGCGCCGCGCGGCAGGTACTTGCGCGCCAGCGCGTTGTACGGGCTGCCGGGCAATCCCGGGTAGTTGACCCAGGCGACCCGCGGGTGCGCGGCCAGGTGCTCGGCGATGCGCTGCGCGTTCTGCACGTGCCGGTCCATCCGCACCGGCAGCGTCTCGATTCCCTGCAGCAGCAGCCACGCCGACAGCGGCGCCAGCGTCGGCCCGAGCGTGCGCGCGGTCTCCATGCGCGCCTTCATCGTGAAGCCGAAGTCGCCGAAGGTCTCGTAGAAGCGCACGCCGTGGTAGCCCTTCGAGGGCTCGGTCATCTCGGGGAAGCGCCCATTGTCCCAGGGGAACCTGCCCGACTCGACGACCACGCCGCCCATCGTCGTGCCGTGCCCGCCGAGGTACTTGGTCGCCGAGTGCACGACGATGTCGGCGCCGTGGCGGATCGGCTGGCACAGGTACGGCGACGCGAGCGTGTTGTCGACGACCAGCGGCGCGCCGTGCTCGCGGGCGATCGCCGCGACCGCCTCGATGTCGAGGACGTTGAGACGCGGATTGGCGATCGTCTCGGCGAACAGCGCCTTCGTGTTCGGCCGCAGCGCGCGGCGGAAGTTCTCCGGATCGTCGGGCTCGACGAAGCTGCACTCGATGCCGAACTTCGCGAACGTGACCGCGAACTGCGAATACGTGCCGCCGTACAGCGTGTTCGCCGCGACGATGTGGTCGCCCTGGCTGCACAGCGTGAGCATCGCCACCATCTCGGCGGCCATGCCGCTGGCGGCGGCGATCGCCGCGCGGCCGCCCTCGAGCGCGGCGACGCGCTCCTCGAGCACCGCGACCGTGGGGTTCGACAGCCGCGAATAGACGTTGCCGAAGGTCTGCAGGTTGAACAGGCTCGCCGCGTGCTCCGCCGAATCGAATACGAACGACGTCGTCTGGTAGATCGGCACCGCACGCGCGCCGGTGACCGCGTCGGGGATCTGCCCCGCGTGCAGGCACAGCGTCTCGATGCCGTAGCGATGGTCGGCCATCCGTTCCTCCCGATCAGCAGGGCAGCCAGCGCGGCCGCTTCGCCGAGATCACCTTCGTGTCGACGCCCACCCAGTTCAGTCCGCCGAACAGCCGCGCGTGCTCGATCTTCACGCAGCGGTCCATCACCGAGTCGAGCCCGTGCTCGCGCGCGAGCCGGTCGGCCTCCTGGTTGCGCACGCCGAGCTGCTGCCAGAGCACCTTCGCGCCGATCGCGATCGCCTGGCGCGCGATCGGCAGCACGTCGGCGGTGCGCCGGAACACGTCGACCATGTCGACCTCGTCGCGGACGTCGTCGAGCGACGGATGGCAGCGCTCGCCGAGGATCCGGTCGTACTTCGGGTTCACCGGCACGATCCGGTAGCCGTGCTCCTGCATGTACTTCGCGGCGAAATAGCTCGGCCGGTGCCACTCGGCCGACAGGCCGACCACCGCGATCACGCGGGTCGTGGCGAGGATGCGGCGCAGCGTCTCGATATCGGGCATGAGTCCCCCTGCGATCGTGGTTCGGCGGCGGTTTCCTGCTATTGTCGTTCACCGCGGCGCCCTTCGTGCTTCGGGCGCGCGATCGGGAGACCTCGACATGGCGGCAGGCAAGCTCGGGATCGGCGACCTCGCGGCGATGGGGCTGGGAAACGTCGGCATCGGCCCGCTGAACGTCGGCAACGTGCTCGACACGGTCGACTTCGTCAAGCGGGCCTGGGCGTCGATCGGCGTGCCGTCCAGCTTCGCGCCGACGGTCGACCTCGAGGAGCTCGACAAGCGCATCGCCGACCTCAAGGCGGTCGAGCAGTGGCTGACGGTCAACATGAGCATGCTGCAGGGGACGATCCAGGCGCTGGAGATCCAGCGCGGCACGATCGCGACGCTGAAGGCGTTCGGCGCACCGGTCGCGGCTGCTGCGCCCGCGACCCAGGCGATCGCGTCGGCGCTGGCACGCGCGGCGCGGCCGCAGGCTGCGGCGTCCGAGCCCACGGCGCCGGGGGCCGCTCTCCCCGCATTCGGGGTGGCGGCGCCGGCTGCCGAACCGCCGCGGCGCGCGCAGCCGGCGCGTCGCAAGGGCCGGGGCGCGGCGACGCCCGAGCCCGCCGCGTTCGCCGACCCCGGACTGAGCCCGACCGCCTGGTGGAACCTGCTGCAGAGCCAGTTCAACCAGGTCGCCGCGGCCGCGCTTTCGGGGGTCGGATTGACGCGGGCGGAGGCCGCGACGTCCAAGGCGGGCGGGAAGGCGGGCGGGAAGTCGCGCGAGAAGGCACGCGAGCACGGGCGCCAGAGGGAGCCCGGAAGGGAGCCCGAAGACGGGCCCGGGAAGGCGCACCGGGCGGCGCGCACCGGCGTCCCGCACGCGCGGCGCGCCACCGGCGCGGGTGCGCCGGCGCAGACCGCGGCGGGCGCCGGCGGCAAGCGCCGTTCCGGCGCGCGCAAGGACTGAATTCCGCGTCCGACCGACCGGCACGCACTACGACCGGCGGATCGTCCCGATGCAGGCGTTCAGACACGGCCATGCGGCAGACCCGAACTGGCGCACCGCGGCCGAATCGTTGATCGCGCAACTCGGCGCGGCACCGGCCGAGCCGGTGCGAGGGCTCGGCATCGTCTACGTCACCGAGCGGCTCGCCGAGCGGCTCGGCGACATCGCCACGCTGCTGCGCGAGCGCTTCCCCGGCGTCGACTGGATCGGCGCGAGCGCCCACGGCGTCTGCGCGGCCGGTGCCGAATACGCCGGCGAAGCCGCGCTCGCGGCGATGATCTGCGAGCTGCCGGCCGGCAGCTGGCGCGTCTTCGGCGGACCGGATGGCGCCGGCCTCGGTGACGCCGCGCGCGAGCCCGGGGACGTCGCCCACGACGCCGGCGCCGTCGCGCGAGAGCCTGGCGACGATTTCACGGCGCTGGTCCACGCCGAGCCGACGGCCCCCGATCTCGCCACGGCCGTCTCCGGGCTGGCGGCGCGAGTCGACACCGGCTTCCTGTTCGGCGGACTGGTGGGCGGCAGCCAGCCGGACAGCGCGCAACTCGCCGGGCACCCCGTTCGCGCGACGATCAGCGGCGCGACGTTCGGCGCATCGGTCCGCCTGCTCTCGCGGGTCACGCAGGGCTGCGCGCCGCTGGCGCGCGAGCACGTGATCTCGCAGTGCTCGTCGCACTACATCGAGCGCCTCGACGGGCAGCCCGCGCTCGACGTGCTGCTCGAGGACCTGGGCGTCGCCGCCGAAGTGCGCGAGTCGCGCGACGGCGACGAGATCCTGCGCGCGCTGCCCGCCGAACGCCTGTCCAACGGCCTGATGGTCGGGCTGGCACCGGCGAGCCGCGATCGGGGCATCGGCTTCGTCGACTACACCGTGCGCAACGTGCTGGGCATCGATCCCCGGAACCGCCTGCTCGCGATCGCCGCGACCCCGCGGCCGGGCGACCGCGCGGTGTTCTGCACGCGCGACCGTCGCGCCGCGCGCGCCGACCTGATCCGCATCTGCACCGAGCTGCGCGAGGAGCTCGAGCTCGAGTCGCTGCGCATGCTCGGCGCCCACTACGTGTCCTGCGTCGCCCGCGGCGAGCACCTGTTCGGTGCCCCGGGCGCCGAGCTCGCCATCGTCGCGCACAACCTCGGCGACGTCCCGCTGGTGGGCTTCTTCGCCAACGGCGAGATCGCCCGCGACCGCATCTACGGCTACACCGGCGTGCTCACGCTGTTCGTCGCGCCGCGCGAACCCGGCCCGGCCTGATCGCGCCAGCGCGCGACTTCGGCGCCGATCCCCGCGAGGTCGCCGATCACCCGGACGCCGGCAGGCGGGCGGCGCTTCAGCGCGACGCACCCGCCGCCGGCCCACAGCTCGATCGCGGCCGGCAAGCGCCCGCGCAAGTCGGCCAGGCCCTCGAGCACGCCGCGCGCGCTCGACCCCGCCGAGAACGACAGCGCGACGACGTCGGCGCGCTGCGCGGCGGCGGCGAGCGCGATGTCGCGGATCGGCGTCTGGACGCCGAGCGACAGGCAGCGGCAACCCTCGAGCGCGAGCACCGCCTCGGCCATCAGCAGGCCCAGCCCGTGGGGCTCGGCCGGAAAGGTCGAGAGGAGCACGCGCGGGCGCGCCGCCGCCGACGACGGGATGTTGCCGATCGCGGTGC
This sequence comes from Burkholderiaceae bacterium, assembly GCA_023954045.1. Taxonomy (GTDB): domain Bacteria; phylum Pseudomonadota; class Gammaproteobacteria; order Burkholderiales; family Burkholderiaceae_E; genus Zeimonas. Next base: position 92,841 of record JAMLIR010000013.1, read on the forward strand.
GCAGCACGCCCTGCATCGCTTCGGTGTACAGGTGCTCTTCGAACACCTCGAAGTCGCCGCAGGCCCAGGCCTCGCCGACCAGGCGGTTCAGCGGCGCGACGAGCTCGGCGACGAAGCGGTCGAGCCCCATCCTCAGGATCGCTTCGGACAGCGCGCGCCGCAGGTCCTCGACCTGGTGCGCCCGGGTCAGTTCCATGAACCGCGCCAGTTCCGTGCGCTCGCCGTTCGCGCCCGCAGCCGCGGCGGGCGCCGGCCCCTGCTCGGCCAGCGCGCGCAGGGCCTCGAGCGGCAAGCCGACGATCTTGCCGGGGCGACGCCCGCCATCCATCAGGCGCCGGATCAGCCTCAGCCGGTCGACCTGCTCGGCCGGGTAGAAGCGCTCGCCCAGCGCGTCGCGCCCCGGATTCGGAAAGCCGTAGCGGCGCTCCCAGACCCGCAGCGTGTCCTTCGACAGGCCGGTATCGCGCTCGACCGCCGAAATGCTCAGGCCGGGCTCGGCGGGCTCCCCGGCAGCATCTATTTTTGTCCTGGACAAATTGTTGACTCCGGTTTGTTTGACGCTTAATATACGCCGCAATCGCGTTTTTGACCAAGACAAACTTGGTCGGACACCGGCTCGGAGAACGGCCTGCAGGCCTTGCGCACCTGCGATCGCGGCGCGGTCGCCACGGCCGGGCCCACGAGGCGCGTCCGGCCCCTCGAGTCACCCACTGGAGTCACAGGATGCAAGACGATACCCGGCCGACGATGCGAATCGCCGTCGTCGGTTCCGGCATTTCTGGACTGGGCGCCGCGCTGCGGCTGGCCGCGCACCACCGGGTCACGCTGTTCGAAGCCGACCAGCGGCCCGGCGGCCACGCGCACACGGTGGACGTCACGCTCGACGGCGTGCGCGCCGCGGTCGACACCGGCTTCCTGGTGTTCAACGAACGGACCTACCCGGAACTGATCGCGCTGTTCGGCGAACTCGGCGTGCCCACCGCGCACTCCGACATGTCGTTCTCGGTTTCGATCGGGCCGCACCGCTTCGAGTGGTGCGGATCGAACCTGGTGACGCTGCTCGCGCAGCCGGGCAACGCGCTGCGACCGTCGTTCTGGCGGATGATCAACGACATCCTGCGCTTCAACCGCCGGGCGACCGCTCTCGCGACCGGTGCGGCGCACGCCGCCGCCCTCGACGAACCGCTGGCCGGATTCCTGCGCCGCGAAGGCTATACGGACGGGTTCCGCGACCACTATCTGCTGCCGATGGCCGCGGCGATCTGGTCGTGCCCGATGCGGCGCATGCTGCAGTTCCCGCTCGGCAGCTTCGTGCGCTTCTTCCACAACCACGGGCTGCTGCAGATCGACGACCGGCCGCAGTGGTTCACGGTTGCCGGCGGTGCGCGGCAGTACGTCGAGCGCATCCTCGCGCGGCTCGACGACGTGCGCCTCGGGACACCGGTGCGCGCGGTCTCGCGGCGCACGACCGCGGTCGACGGCAAGGTGCGCGTCGTCACCGACGCCGGCACCGAGGCCTTCGACCACGTCGTGCTCGCGTGCCACAGCAGCCAGTCGCTGCAGCTGCTCGCCGACGCCGACCGCGACGAGCGCGTGGTGCTGTCCGCGGTGCCGTACCACCCGAACCAGGCGTGGCTGCACACCGACACGGCGCTGATGCCCAGGCGCCGCGCCGCCTGGGCCGCCTGGAACTACCTGGGCAACGGCGATCGCGAGGCGCCGGAAGTGTCGGTCACCTACTGGCTGAACCGGCTCCAGCCGCTGCCTTTCGCCACGCCGCTGATGGTCAGCCTGAATCCGCTCGCCCCGCCCGCACCCGACAAGGTCATCGCCCGGATCGACTACGAGCATCCGGTCTTCGACCTCGGTTCGGCGGCCGCGCAGCGACGGCTCGCCGGCCTGCAGGGGCGCTCCAACACCTGGTTCGCCGGCGCCTGGACCGGCTACGGGTTCCACGAGGACGGCCTGAAGTCGGGACTGGCAGTGGCTGCGTCGCTGCTGCAGCGCGCGCCGGCGCTGCGCCGCGCCGCCTGAGGGACGAGGACGATGCGCCCCGGGTTGAGCAACTGGCGCCTGGCGTTCGGCGAGGTGCGCCACACCCGGCTGCGGCCGGTGCGGCACGCTTTCCGCTATCGCGCCTTCTTCGTGCGCGCGCCGCTCGCCGAACTCGAGGGGCGCGCCGGCTCCTGGCTGTTCGGCGTGAACCGCGCCGCGCTGGTCGGCTTCAGGCGCGAGGACCACGGCGACGGCCGGCCGCTGCGTGTCTGGATCGGCGCCATGCTGCGCGAGGCCGGCATCGTCGCGGACGGCGACGTCTGGCTGCACGCGCTGCCGCGCGTGCTCGGCTACGCGTTCAAGCCGGTGAGCTTCTGGTTCTGCCATCGTCGCGACGGCGCGCTCGTCGCGGTGATCGCAGAGGTCAACAACACGTTCGGCGGGCGCCACTGCTACGTGCTCGGCGACGCGCCGGGCAGGCCGATCGGCGCTGGCGCCGAGCTCGTGGCGGACAAGGTGTTCCACGTGTCGCCGTTCTGCGACGTCGAGGGCCGCTACCGGTTCCGGTTCGTCACGACCGCCGGACGCGCCGTCGCGCGCATCGACTACGACGATCGCGACGGCCCGCTGCTGTCGACGAGCCAGAGCGGCCGCTTTGCGGCCGTCGACGTCGCCGGCGTCGCGCGCGCGCTGCTCGGCTATCCGCTGTTTACCATGGGCGTGATCGCCCGCATCCACTGGCAGGCGCTCATGCTGTGGGTGCGACGCGTGCCGTTTCGCGGCAGCACGCCTGCCGTCGTCAACCGGGGAACCCGATGAGCATCCGGCATTCCGACGCGTCGGCGGCGCTCCTGCCGCCGGCCACCCTTCACCCCGAACCGCCGTCGCGCGGGGCGCGCTTCGTCCTGCGGCTGCTCGAGCGGATCTGCCACGGCGAACTGAGGATCGTGACCCCCGACGGCCGGCTGCTGCGCTTCGGCTCCGGGCAACCGGCGGCGACGATGCGGCTGCGCAACTGGAACGCGTTCGACGCCGCGCTGCGCCGCGGCGACGTCGGCTTCGCCGAGACCTACATCGCCGGCGACTGGAGCAGCGACTCGCTGGCCGACCTGCTCGCGCTCGCCGTCGCCAACCGCGGCGCGATCGAGGCGGCGGTCTACGGAAGCTGGCTCGGGCGCCTCGCCGACCGGATCCGCCACCTGCTCAACCGCAACACGCGGGCCGGAGCGCGCCGGAACATCCACGCCCACTACGACCTCGGCAACGACTTCTACCGGCTGTGGCTCGACGAAGGGATGACCTACTCGAGCGCGCTGTTCGAAGGCGACGATCGCAGGCCGCTGGCGGACGCGCAGCACGCCAAGTACGCGCGCATCCTCGACGCGCTGGCGCTGCCGGCTGGCGCGTCGGTGCTCGAGATCGGCTGCGGCTGGGGCGCGTTCGCGGAACTCGCCGCGCGGCGCGGCCTCTCGGTGACCGGGCTGACGCTCTCGTCCGAGCAGCTCGCCTGGGCGCGCCAGCGCATCGCCGGCGCCGGACTCGCCGATCGCGCGCGCTTCGAGCTGCGCGACTACCGCGACGAGGCCGGCCGCTACGACGGAATCGCCTCGATCGAGATGTTCGAGGCCGTCGGCGAACGCTACTGGCCCGCGTACTTCCAGGCCTTGCGCCGCTGCCTCGCGCCGCGCGGGCGCGCGGTGGTCCAGACGATCGTCATCGACGACGCGCTGTTCGATCGATACCGCCGCGGCACGGACTTCATCCAGCAGTACGTCTTCCCCGGCGGCATGCTTCCGAGCGCCTCGCGCTTCGCGCGCGAGGCCGAAGCGGCCGGCCTGCGCATCGCCGATCGCTTCGCGTTCGGCCCCGACTACGCGTTCACGCTGCGCCGATGGCGCCAGCGCTTCGTGGCGTCTCTCGCCGCGGTCCGCGCGCTCGGCTTCGACGACAGGTTCGTGCGCACCTGGGAGTTCTACCTCGCCTACTGCGAGGCCGCCTTCAGGCATGGCAACACCGACGTCGTGCAGTTCACGATCGAGCAGCGATGAGGCGCCGGGAATCCCGATTCCGCACCGGCGCGCGGCGTGCGACGACACCGGCGCACGCGCTGGCCTTCGCGGGAATGCTGGCGGCAGCGTCCGCGCAGGCCTCCGGGCCCTCGCTCGACGCGCCAGCGCGCGCGCAGCCGGCCGTGGCGGCGCAAGCCGCATCGAGGGCGCCCGATCCGCGAACGGCCCCGCCCGACTCCGGGACGGCCGCGCCCGCCCCGATTCGCGCTGTGCTCCCCTCGGCGCGACTGGCCGGCGAGGGCGTGCTGCACTGGCTCGGACTGCGCATCTACGACGCGCGGCTCTGGGTCGGGCCGCGCGGTCTCGACCCGGACCGCATCGGCGGCGACGCCTTCGCGCTCGAGATCAGCTATGCGCGATCGCTGTCGGGCGCGGCGATCGCCGAGCGCAGCGCGGCCGAGATCGGCCGACTGGGGTTCGCTGCGACCGAGAGCCAGCGCGTCGGCTGGCTGGAGCGGATGAGCGCGATCTTCCCCGACGTGCGCGCCGGCGACCGGATCGCCGGGGTCTTCGATCCCCGGGCAGGCACCCGCTTCTTCCTGAACGACCGGCCGATCGGCAGCGTCGCCGACCCGGAGTTCGCGCGCGCGTTCTTCGGGATCTGGCTCGACGCCCGGACCGCGGCGCCCGAACTGCGCGAAGCGCTGCTGGGCACGGCCACGCCCGCGCGCAGCGCGCGACGATGACCGGGGCTGCGATGGCAACGGCGACGTCGACCGCGGGCCTGGCGGCCTACGCATCGTTGCGGCTGCCGCTGGCGCTGCTCGAGCTGCCGCTGTTCGTGCTGCTGCCGAGCCTGTACGGGCAGTCGCTCGGGCTCGAGCTGGCTGTCGTCGGCGCAGTGCTGTTCGCCGCGCGGCTCGTCGACGCGCTCGCCGACCCGCTGATCGGCGCATCGGTCGACGGCGCGCGCCACCGCTGGACGCCGCTGCACTGGATCCGGGCCGCACTGCCGGCGCTTGCGCTCGGCTTCTGGGCCATGCTCGCGCCGCCGCGCGGTGCGTCCGACGCGCAACTCGCCGGCTGGCTCGCCGCGACCTCGATCGTGACCTATCTGGCGTACTCGGCGGCCACGATCGCCTACCAGTCGTGGGGCGCGCAGATCGGCGTCGGCGAGCAGGAGCGCGCCCGCGTCACCGGCACGCGCGAGGCGTTCGGGCTCGTCGGCGTGGTCGCCGCCGCCGCGCTGCTGACACCCGAGCGCGCGCCTGCGCTCGCGTTCGCGTTCGCCTCGCTCGCGGCCGTCGCGGCGCTGGTGCTGCGCTGGGCGCCGAGCGGCATCGATCGGCCCGCCGCCGCGGTTCGGCGCGCGCGCTGGAGCACCGTCTTCGCGAACCGGGCGTTCCGGTGGCTGCTCGCGGCCTTCGTGCTCAACGGCATCGCGACCGCGATTCCCGCGACACTGCTGCTGTTCTTCGTGCGCGACGTGCTGCGCGCCGAGGCGCAGGTGCCGCTGTTCCTCGTCAGTTACTTCGTCGCGGGCGCCGCCGGGATGCCGCTGTGGATCGCGCTGGCGGGACGCGTCGGGCTGCGCAACGCCTGGCTGCTCGGCATGGCCTTCGCCGTCATGGCGTTCGCCGCGACGCTGGGGCTCGGGCCGCGCGACGTGGCCGCGTTCTGGCTCGTCTGCGTGCTCACCGGGCTGGCGCTGGGCGCGGACCTGGCGATGCCGCCGGCACTGCTCGCCTCGGTGATCGAAGCCAACGGCGACGGCGGACGCCACGAGGGCGCCTACTTCGGCGTCTGGAACCTCGCGACGAAGCTCAATCTCGCCGCCGCTGCCGGCCTGGGACTGCCGCTGCTGGCCCTGGCCGGCTATCGGCCGGGCTCGGGCGCCGACGCGAATCTGGCGCTCGCGCTGGCCTACGCGGCGCTGCCCGGTGTGCTGAAGCTGGCCGCCGGCGCGGTCCTGCTGCTGTCGCCGTTGCCACAACGCGAACCCGAGGAGGAACCCACACGATGAACCCAGCCATGTCGCCGCCCGCCGGATCGCCCGAGGGGCCCTGCGCGCCGTCGCGCCGGCGCTGGCTGCTGGCGGCCGGCGGTGCGCTGGCGCTCGCGGGCTGTGCCGCGGTCGAGCCCAGCGCCTACCGCGACGAGCGTCCGGCGCTCGATCTCAGGCGTTACTTCGACGGCACGGTCGATGCCTGGGGTGTCTTCCAGGACCGCACCGGCAAGGTCGTGCGGCGCTTCGCCGTCGAGATCCGTTGCAGCTGGCAGGGTGACGTCGGCCAGCTCGACGAGGTGTTCCGGTACTCCGACGGCAGCACCAGCCGGCGCGTCTGGACGCTGCGACGCGACGGCCCCGATCGCTGGCGCGGCACGGCCGACGACGTGGTCGGCGAAGCGACCGGCACGGTGGCCGGCAACGCGTTCCACTGGCGCTACACGCTGGCGCTGCCGGTGGACGGACGGACCTGGCACGTCGACATGGACGACTGGATGTACCTGGTCGACGAGCGCGTGATGCTGAATCGCGCAGTGATGAGCAAGTTCGGCCTGCGGCTCGGCGAAGTCACGCTGGCTTTCTCGCGGCGATCGTGAACAGCGCGATGCCCGGCACCCCGGCGCAAGGACCGCGCGCGCGACGCCGCAGTCTCTTCGCCCCTCTGAACGAGCCGCTGCGCGACTGGAACGGGCGCCGCGTCTGGATCGTCGGCGCGTCGAGCGGAATCGGCGCCGCGCTCGCGCGCCGACTGGGCGCGCTCGGGGCGCGACTGGCGCTCAGCGCTCGCCGCGAGGCGCCGCTGCGCGCTCTGCTCGCGAGCGCGGCGGCGTCGGGCCTCGCACTGCCGCTCGACGTCGCCGACGCGGGCGCCGTCGCCGCCGCCGCCGCGCGCATCGACCGGGAGTGGGGCGGGGTCGATCTCGTGGTCTGGCTCGCGGGCCGTTACGTGCCGATGCGCGCGCAGGACTTCGAGCCCGGGCAGGCGCGAGCGATGCTCGAGGTCAACCTGGCCGGCGTGCTCAACGGCATCGACGCGGTAGTCCCGATGCTTCGGCGCCAGGGGCACGGGGGCATCGCGCTGGTCGCCAGCGTCGCCGGCTATCGCGGCCTGCCGAAATCGCTGGTCTACGGCCCGACCAAGGCGGCGATGATCAACCTCGCCGAGGCGCTGTACCTCGACCTCGCGCCCGAAGGTCTCGGCGTCTGGCTGGTCAGCCCGGGCTTCGTCGACACCCCGATGACCGCCGCGAACGACTTCAGGATGCCGGCGCTGGTCGATCCCGAGCAGGCGGCGCAGGCGATCGTCGAAGGGCTCGCCAGGGGCGCGTTCGAGATCCGCTTTCCGCGCCGCTTCACGGCATGGATGCAGCTGCTGCGCGTCCTGCCGTATCGTGCGTACTTCGCCGCGGTGCGCCGCATCACCGGGCTCTGAGCATCGACGCGCCGCCATGACCGACCTCCACGTCTCGCCGGCCCTGCGCCGCGTCATCGATTTCTACGAAGCGCTGCGGCCCGGGGACCTGCCGGCGATCGCGCAGATCTACGCCGAGGATGCGCGGTTCCGCGATCCGTTCAGCGACGTGCGCGGCACCGCCGCGATCGAGGCGATCTTCGCGGCGATGTTCGCCCGGCTCGACGAGCCGCGCTTCTCGATCCGGGAGGCGATCGAGGGCAACGGCCAGGCCTTCCTCGGCTGGGATTTCGAGTTCCGGTTCCGCCGTGGCGACTCGGCGCGCCTGCAGCGCATCCAGGGCGCGACACTGCTGCGCTTCGGCGCCGACGGCCGCATCGTCGAGCACCGCGACTACTGGGACGCTGCCGGGGAGTTGTACGCGAAGCTGCCGTTCGTCGGCGCGCTGATGCGCTGGCTCGGGCGAAGGATGGCTCACTGACGAGCGTTGCTAGAATCCGGACCATCGGGATCCGCCGGATCCCGCCGGCTCGCGAGGCAATGCCCGGGTGAACAACGCACTGGTCGGCTTCGAGCACAAGATCATCGATCCGGCTCACGCCGCGGCGCACGCCGCGCAGCTGCCGCGGCCGATGGTGTTCACCAACGGCGTGTTCGACCTGCTGCACCGCGGGCACGTCACCTGCCTCGCCGAGGCGCGCGCGCTCGGCGCATCGCTGGTCGTCGCGCTGAACAGCGACGGCTCGGTCAAGCGGCTCGGCAAGGGCCCCGACCGGCCGATCAATCCGCTCGCCGACCGCCTCGCCGTCGTCGCGGCGCTCGAGTCGACGACGCTGGTCACCTGGTTCGAGGCCGATACGCCGCTCGAGCTGATCGTCGCGCTGCGGCCCGACGTGCTGGTCAAGGGCGGCGACTGGCCGCTCGACCGGATCGTCGGCGCGAGCGAGGTCCGCAGCTGGGGCGGCTCGGTGCACGCAATCCCGTTCCGCTTCCCGCGCTCGACCACCGACATCGTCGAGCGGATCAGGTCGGGCGCCGGCGACGGGAGCTGAGCGCCGCGGATTGGCGCGAGGTCCCGGGCTTTGCTACGCTGACGTCGCCGTCACACTTGGAGCGGGGAGAGCGAAATGGCAGCGAAGTTCGTGATCAGCAAGTCCAGCAACGGCAAGTTCTACTTCGTGCTGAAGGCCGGCAACGGCGAGACGATCCTGCAGAGCCAGATGTACGCGGCCCTCGCGGACGCGAAGGCGGGCATCGAGTCGGCGCGCGCCGCGGCGGCCGCCGACGAGCGGATCCAGCGGCTCGAATCGAAGAAGGGCGAGCCCTACTTCACGCTGACCGCGACCAACGGCCAGACCGTCGGCCAGAGCGAAATGTATTCGTCGGCCCGGGCGCGCGACAACGGCATCGAGTCGGTGAAGAAGAACGCGCCGGGCGCCGCAATCGAGGACGCGACCGCCGGCAAGGGCTGAGGTTCGCCTGATGCTCGCCTGATGCTCGCGGCCGGCGCGGCCTCAGCGGCAGTCCCGCGGCGGTACGTCGAAACGGCTGCCGATCGCCGCGGCGGCTTCCGCCGCGGCAGCGTCGGGCCATCGCGCCTGCAGCCGGACCCGCGTCGTGATCGCCCCGCGCGGGGCGATCCGCAAGCCGGTCTCCCCCAGGCTTTCGAGCCGCGCCACCAGCACGCGCGCGCTCTCCTCGGACCGGAACAGGCCGACCGAGATGCCGAGACGCTGCGGCCCGTCCTGCATCAGGAAAACGTCGGTCTGCCCGATCCGCCGCAGATCGGCCATGTGCTGCTGCGCTTCGGCTGGCGTCCGCGCGGGCGGCACGTAGACGAGGTAGCTCGCCGCCTGTTCGATCCGCGTCGATTCGACGCGCGCGCCGGCCGACTCGAGCGCTTCGCGCAGGCGCCCTGCGCGCGCCTCGTCCAGTGGCCCGAACGCGACGCACGCGCCGGCGGCCGACGCTGTGGTGGTCGCCGGCGGCGAGGCGGCGGCGATCGACGGGTCCGGCGCGGCCGGCGCGGCCGGCGCGAGCCCGGGCCCCGACGAGGCCGGCGGCGAAGACGGCGCCGGCGAGGGTGCCGGCACCGCCCCCGGAGTCTGCGCAGGCTTCGCCGCGCTCGCGGCGGGTGACGGCCGGGTCTGGGGCGACGATGGCGCAGGCGGCTGCGCCGTGCCGAGCCGCTCCAGCGGAACGACCCGCAGTCGATCGGGATCGCGCTGCTCGAGCAGCCGCTGCGGCTCGCGCTCGCCGCGGACCCACGGCGACAGCCAGCCCTGGAACAGCGCGAACGCGAACGCGTTGGCCACGACCAGCAGTGCCAGCAACCAGCGCATCGCCGCGCGCGTCCTCGCTCAGCGCACCGCGTCGAGCGGCCGCAGCGACACCTCGCCGCTGTGCACGACGCGCAGCCCGGCGTCGGTCTGCACGCGCAGCCCGCCGCTCTCGTCGATGCCCAGCGAGCGCCCGACCGCGACCACGCGCCCGGCGTCGAGCAACGCGACCTGTTCGCCGGCGAGCGCATCGAGGCTGCGCCAGGCCTGCATGAACGGCCCGAGCCCTTCGTCGAGAAAGCGCCGCACCGCCGGGACCACGGCGGCCGCCAGCGCGCCGATCACGGCCTCGGCCGCGCGCGGCGGCACGTCGGCGCCGTCGAACAGCCCGCAGGCCGGCTGGTCGACCGACGCTGCCCGCGGGGCGAGCAGGTTCAGGCCGATGCCCACGACGATGCGCTCGGTGACGCCCCCGTCGGGCGCGGTTCCGGGAACGCCGCGCCGGCACTCGACCAGAATGCCGCCGAGCTTGCTGCGCGCGCGCAGCAGGTCGTTGGGCCACTTCAGGCGCACGTCGGCGGCCCAGCGCGCGAGTGCGCCGGCCGCCGCCGCGCCCACGGCCAGCGAGACCGCCGCAGGCGGCTGCTGCGCGTCCACGCGACGCTCGAGCGCGAGCGAGAACGCCACCGAGCGCCCCTGCGCGCTCTGCCACGGGCGCCCGCGCCGGCCGCGCCCTGCGGTCTGGCGCGCGGCCGCCAGCAGGCGCGGCGCCGCGGGGTCCCCGCCGAGCGGTGCTTCCATCAGCACCTGGTTGGTCGAGCCGACCTCTTCGACCGCGTCGACGCGCAAGCCGTCCAGCGCTGCGGCATCGCGGATCAGGTCTGCATCGAGGCGGCTCATGACGGTCCGATCATAGCCCGAGCCCGAGCCTGCGCCCGCTCGCCTGCGGAGCCGGTAAGCTTGCATCGTGCCCCGCGCCGCCGCCCAGCCGCCGATTCCCGCTTCCGGACATCCGATGCCGGCCACCGGCGCGTGGCTGGCGGCCTACGCCGCCGCCGTCGTCTACGCGACGCTCTACCCGTGGTCCGGCTGGCGCAGCCCGGCCCGCTGGATGTTCGCGTTCCTCACCGAGCCCTGGCCGCGCTGGTGGACGGGCTTCGACGTCGCGGTCAACGTGGCCGCCTACCTGCCGCTCGGCTTGCTGCTTTCGGCCTGGCTCGCGCGCCGGCTGTCGCTGGCGATGGCGCCGGCCGCGCTGCTCGCGACGCTCGCGGCGGCGGCACTTTCGCTGGGCCTCGAGTGCGCGCAGGCGCTGCTGCCGGTGCGGGTGCCCTCACGACTCGACGTCTACGCCAACGCGTTCGGCGGCGCGGCCGGCGCGCTGGTCGCGGCCTCGATCGGCCGGCGGCGCATCGAGCAGTGGCCCCAGTGGGTGCGCGAGACGCTGCCGCTGGCGCCGCATTCGACCCCGGGCCTGCTGCTGCTGTGCGCCTGGCTCGTCGCGCAGCTCTACCCGCAGCCGATGGTGTTCGCGACCGGAGACCTGATGTCGGCGTGGGCCGATTTTCCCGGCAACCCGGTGCATCCGTGGCTTTCGGGCTGGATGCTGCCGCACGAGCTCGAGCCGTTCGTCGAGGCCGCCGGCGTCTCGATGACGGTGCTGGCGATCGGGCTGCTGACGCAGGACCTGCTGCGCGAAGGCGCGCGCGGCGCGACGCGGGCCGTGGCGGTGCCGATCGTCGCGGCGATCGCGACGAAGACCGCGGCATCGGCGGCCTATCTCGGCCAGATCAACGCGCTCGAATGGCTCAGCGCCGGCGCGCAGGGCGGACTCCTCGCCGGCGTCGTCGCGCTGCTCCTGCTCGGCTGGATCGACCGCCGCGCGCGTTTGTGGCTGGCGATCGCCGCGCTCGGGGTGGCCACCGCGCTGTTCAACTTCGCGCCGCCGAACGCCTACTACCTGTCGATGCGCAGCAGCTGGGGGGGCGGCGCATGGACCAACTTCCACGGGCTGCTGCACGCGCTGGCGACCGCCTGGCCGTTCGCCGCGATGGCGTGGTGCGGATGGCGCATCCGGACGACGGCGCGGCGGCGGACGACTGCGGGGCGGCGTCTATAATCGACCGCATGAGCAGCTACTACCAGCGCCACATCTTCTTCTGCCTGAACCGTCGCGACGACGGACGGCCCTGCTGCGCCGCGCACGGCGCCGAGTCGCTGCAGGCCTATGCGAAGGAGCGCGTGAAGGCGCTCGGGCTGGCCGGGCCCGGGAAGGTTCGCGTCAACAAGGCCGGCTGCCTCGACCGCTGCGACGAGGGGCCGGTGGCGGTCGTCTACCCCGAAGGCGTCTGGTACACCTACGTCGACCGCAGTGACATCGACGAGATCGTCGAGTCCCACCTTCGAGACGGGCGACCGGTCGCGCGACTGCGGCTGGAATGAACGCCGGGACCCGGACCCTGCTCATCGACGGTCCGGCCGGCGCGATCGACCTGGCGCTCGACCTCCCGGCGGGCGCTCCCGTCGGCGCCGCGGTCATCGCCCATCCGCATCCGCTGTTCGGCGGCACGCGCGACAACAAGGTGGTCCAGACGCTCGCCCGGGCGATGCTCGCACTCGGCTACGTCGCCTGGCGGCCGAACTTCCGGGGCGTCGGCTTGACGGCCGGCAGTTACGACGAGGGACTCGGCGAGACCGAGGACCTGGTCGCGGTGGTGGCGCACGCGCGCGCGCACGCGACCTCGCTCGGGATCGGCCAGCCGCGGCTGGTGCTCGCCGGGTTCTCGTTCGGCAGCTTCGTCCAGTCGCGGGTGGCTGCGCGCCTGCGCGCGCTCGGCGCGCCGGCCGACCGCCTGGTGCTGGTCGGCGCTGCCGTGTCGCGCTTCGAGGTCGAACCGGTGCCGGCCGACACCCTGGTCGTGCACGGCGAGATCGACGACACGGTGCCGCTGCAGGCGGTGTTCGACTGGGCTCGTCGGCAGGATCTGCCGGTCGTCGTCCTGCCCGGCGCAGACCATTTCTTCCATCGTAAACTGACGCTGCTCAAGCGCATCGTGCTCGACGCGTTCGGCGCGCCCGCCGGGATCCACGGCGAAGCGCCGCCCGGGCCGCCTGCGTCAGGGAGACCACAATGATGGAGATGTCGACGCAAGACGTGTTCCAGAAGACCGGCAAGGGCGCGGACGAACTGCGCACCCGCCGCCACGGGCTGAGCCCGCGGCTGCGCCAGTTGCTGATCCTGGTCGACGGCAAGCGCGACTTCGCCGAACTGTCGCGGATGCTCCCGGGGCCCGAACTCGTCGAGCAGCTCGGCCAACTCGAGCGCGGCGGGTTCGTGTCGCGGCCATTCGACGTCCCGGGGCCCGAGGCCGGCGAGGGCGCGGTCGCCGTCCCCGAGCCCGCGGCCCCGCCGCCGCCTCCCGCCGAAGACCTGCGCGCGTTGCGCGCGCGCGTCACGCGGGCGCTCCTGGACACGATCGGACCGAACGGCGACGACCTCGCGATCCGCATCGAGCGCGCGCGCTCGGTCGACGAGTTGCGCGCGCTGCTGCCGGCGGTCCTGTCGGTCGTCGAGGCCTGCGGCGGACGCTCCGGGGTCGACGGTTTCCTGCAGCGCTGCGGCGCGGTCTGAAGCGGGGATGAGCGCCGAGCCCGACCCCCGTCTGATCTACGCGCGCACCGCCGAAGGGTACGACGAGGCCGAGCGCCCGCGGCGGGGCCTCGCGGCAGCGGCACGCCGCATCCTCATGCTGATCGACGGCAAGCGCTGTGTCGGCGACCTGCCGGATTTCGCGCGACCCGGCGAGCTCGGACCGATCCTCGCCGAGCTCGAGGCGCAGCGCCTGGTCGAGGTCGCCGGCCTGGCCGACGAACCCAGCGAAGCGCAGCGCCGCAGCCGCGCGGCGGCGGAACAGGCGCGGCTGGACGAGGCCAAGCGCAGCCTGCGCGGCCTGTTCGACGGCGAGCTCGGCGCGGCCGGGCACGTCTGGGAAGCACGCATCGCCGACAGCGTCAACATGGAAGTGCTGCGCCGTGCGCTGCGCGAAGCCGTCGACGTCGTCTACTTCCGCAGCGGCGAGGCCGCGGCGCGGCGCATCGTTGCCGCCGTGCGGCCGTTGTTCGAGCAGGCGCAGCGACCGGGCTGAAGCCTGCGCGCGGCGCGGGGTCGAGGCGACTCGCGTCCTATAATCCGGGCCTTCCACCTTTCCTGCGCGCCGGCACGCGGGCCGCGCGCCGGCGATCGCGCCGGGATGCGTGGCCGCGCTGCCCAATACGAGGCCACCACTGATGCTCCGATCGATGCTCCGCAGCCTGCTCGTCGCCCTCTCCCTGATGCCCCTTGTGGCGCTGGCGCAGGTCGCGCCCCCGACGATCGCCGCGCGCTCCTGGCTGCTGCTCGATGCGACGTCCGGCCAGGTGCTCGCGGAGCACGATCCCGACCTGAAGGTCGAGCCGGCCTCGCTGACCAAGGTGATGACCGCCTACCTGGCGTTCAATGCGCTCAAGGAGAAGCGGCTCGCGCCCGACCAGCGGCCCGCGGTCTCGCAGGCGGCGTACAAGGCGGGCGGCTCGCGGATGTTCGTCGATCCGCTCAAGCCGGCCACGGTCGAGGAACTGCTCAACGGCATGATCGTCCAGTCGGGCAACGACGCTTCGATCGTGCTCGCCGAAGCGCTCGGCGGCAGCGAGGAGACGTTCGCGCAGCAGATGAACCACGAGGCGAAGCGGATGGGGCTGCGCAACACGCAGTTCCGCAACGCGACCGGCCTTCCCGACCCCGAGCACTTCAGTACCGCGCGCGATCTCGCGACGCTCGCGGCGCGCCTGATCACCGACTACCCCGAGTACTACACGCTCTACTCGAAGCGCGAGTACACGTTCAACAACATCCGCCAGCCCAACCGCAACCGGCTGCTCGCGATCGACCCGAGTGTCGACGGCATGAAGACCGGCCACACCGAGGCGGCAGGCTTCTGCCTGATCGCCTCGGCGCACCGCAAGCAGCCCGGGCTCCAGTCCGAACGGCGGCTGGTCTCGGTGGTGCTCGGCGCGAGCTCCGAGTCGGCGCGCGCGATCGAGTCGCAGAAGCTGCTGAACTACGGGTTCCAGAACTTCGACGCGGTGCGCGTCTACGCGAAGGGCCAGCCCACCGGCGAGTACCAGGTGTGGAAGGGCAAGTCCGACACGATCGCGGGCGGCTTCGACACCGACCTGTTCGTCACCGTGCCGCGCGGGCAGGCCGACAAGGTGAAGGCCGAGGTCGAGCGCGTGCAGCCGCTCGTCGCCCCGATCGCCCAGGGCCAGAAGATCGGCACGCTGCGCGTGAAGCTCGACGACAAGGTGCTGCTCGAGCGCCCGCTGCTCGCGCTCGCGAGCGTCGAGCCGGCGGGGTGGTTCGGCCGCACCTGGGACGGCCTGCGGATGATGCTCTCGAAGTGAGCCTGCGGAGACAAACATGGCCCAGATCGCGTACCTGAACGGCGAGTTCATGCCGATCGAGGAAGCCCGCGTGCCGGTGCTCGACCGGGGCTTCATCTTCGGCGACGGTGTCTACGAGGTCGTGCCGGTCTACGCGCGGCAGCCGTTTCGCTGGCCGCAGCACCTGGCGCGGCTCAAGCGCAGCCTCGCGGCCATCGGGATCGACAACCCGAACGACGACGACGGCTGGACCCGGCTGGTCGTAGACCTGGTCGCGCGGCACGAGTGGGCCGACCAGTTCGTCTACATGCAGGTGACGCGCGGCGTCGCGCGGCGCGACCACGCGTTCCCGAAGCCGCCGGTACGGCCCACCGTGTTCGCGATGTCGAGCGAACTGGTGTTGCCGGGCGCCGAGCAGGTCGAGCGGGGCGTAGCGGCGATCTCGCTGCCCGACGAGCGCTGGCTGCACTGCGACATCAAGTCGACCTCGCTGCTCGGCAACGTGCTCGCGCGCCAGGCGGCGGTCGAGGCCCGCGCGGCCGAGTGCGTGATGTTCCGGGACGGGTTCCTGACCGAAGGATCGGCGAGCAACATCTGGGTGGCGCGCGGCGAGCGGCTCTACGGGCCGCCGACCGACAACCTCGTGCTGCAGGGCGTGCGCTACGGGCTGATCCAGGAGCTGTGCGCCGACGCGGGCATCGCGCTGCAGCTGCGCCGCATCCTGCGCGAGGAAGTCCAGGTCGCCGACGAGCTGATCCTCAGTTCGGCGACGAAGGAGGTGCTCGCGATCACGAGCCTGGACGGCCGACCGGTCGGCACCGGCAAGCCGGGGCCGGTCTTCCGCAACCTTCACGCGGCCTACCAGAAGGTCAAGGCCCGTCTCGCCGGCCGATGAGCGCGACGAACGACCTCGGCGCCGCGTTCGACCGGCTCGAGCGGCTGCTCGAGTTCCCGGTCGACTTCCCGCTGAAGGTCATGGGCAGGCGCGTCGACGATTTCGCGCAGGCCATCGCGGCGACGGTCGGCGAGCACGTCCCGACCTTCGACCCGGCGACGATGGAACTGCGGGCGTCGAGCCAGGGGACCTGGCTCAGCGTGACGGTCGTGGTGCGCGTCGAATCGCGCGAGCAGCTCGAGCGGCTGTACCGCGCGCTCGCCGCGCATCCGCTGGTGAGCGTCGTGCTGTGACTGCGGCGGTCGAGCGCGCGGCGCCCGCGGCGCCCAGGGTCCGGCCGTTCCGGCAGCGCCCTTACCTGCCGACGGTCCAGGAGATGCAGGCGTTCACGCTCGGGCGCGCGGCACAGACGCGCGACGAGATCTGGCTGGTCGAGCATCCGCCGGTGTTCACGCTGGGACACGCGTCGCGGCCGGAGCACCTGCACGCGCCCGGCGACATCCCGGTCGTGCGCACCGAGCGCGGCGGCCAAGTGACCTATCACGGCCCAGGTCAAGTGGTCGCTTACTTGCTCGTTGACCTCCGCCGGCGCTCGTTGACGGTCCGCGAGTTCGTGTCGACGATCGAGGACGCGACGATCGCCGTGCTGGATGGCTGCGGCGTCGCCGCGACCCGGCGCGACGGCGCGCCAGGCGTCTACCTGGCCTCGGGCGACAGCAGTGCCGGCGCCAAGATCGCCTCGCTGGGCATCAGGATCTCCCGCGGCTGCAGCTACCATGGTGTAGCGTTGAACGTGGCGATGGATCTCGAGCCGTTCTCCAGGATCGACCCTTGCGGCTATCCGGGGCTCGCGGTGACGGACCTCCGCAGCTGCGTCGGCGACGTCGACATCGCCGATCTCGCGGCGCGTTTCGGCCGGCAACTGGCCGCGTCCCTGGAAAGCAAGCAATGACTTCGCCTCTGGATCCCCGTATGCCGGCCGCTGCCGGCCCGTCCCCCTCGCCCAGGCAGAAGGGCGCCGACAAGACCTCGCGCATCCCGGTGAAGATCGTCCGGCCGGCCGAAGTGCTGAAGAAGCCCGACTGGATCCGCGTGCGCGCCGGCTCGCACGGCACCCGCTTCTACGAGATCAAGAGCATCCTGCGCGAGCACCGGCTGCACACGGTCTGCGAGGAAGCCTCGTGCCCGAACATCGGCGAGTGCTTCGGCAGGGGCACCGCCACGTTCATGATCATGGGCGACACCTGCACGCGGCGCTGCCCGTTCTGCGACGTCGGCCACGGGCGCCCGGCGCCGCTGGACGCAGCCGAGCCCGAGAACCTCGCGAAGACGATCGCGGCGCTGAAGCTCGCGTACGTCGTGATCACCAGCGTCGACCGCGACGACCTGCGCGACGGCGGCGCGCAGCACTTCGTCGACTGCATCCGCAAGGTGCGCGAGCTGTCGCCGGCGACGCGCATCGAGGTGCTGGTGCCCGACTTCCGCGGCCGGATGGAGCGCGCGCTCGCGATCCTCGAGGCGGCGCCGCCGGACGTGATGAACCACAACCTCGAGACCGTGCCGCGGCTCTACCGCGAGGCGCGTCCGGGTTCCGACTACGCGCACTCGCTGAAGCTGCTGGCCGAGTTCAAGCGCCGCGTGCCCGGCGTGCCGACGAAGTCGGGGCTGATGGTCGGACTGGGCGAGACCGACGACGAGATTCTGGCCGTGATGCGCGACATGCGCGCGCACGAGATCGACATGCTGACGATCGGCCAGTACCTCGCGCCGTCGAACGCGCACCTGCCGGTGCGCCGCTACGTCCACCCCGACACGTTCCGGATGTTCGAGGCCGAGGCGCGCGGCATGGGGTTCTCGCACGCCGCGGTCGGCGCGCTGGTGCGCTCCTCGTATCACGCCGACCAGCAGGCGCACGCCGCCGGGGTGGCGGCGCGCGCCGGGGCCGGCTGAGCCCCGCCCGGGCAGGCCTGGCGCGGATCAGTCCCAGCGCGACGGGTCGGCGCAGACGAGCGCCTGCGCCCGCGCCTTCACCGGATCGGGGAGCGGCTGCGCCTTGCGGGCGATCGTGTCGAGGTGTACGCCGGTCAGGACGGTGGTCGCCGCGAGTTCGCCGTCCTCGTCGCGGCGCATCTCGTGGGCGAAGCGCAGGCTCTTGTCCTTCACCTCGAGCACTTCGCTGCGGATCGTGACGGTGTCGCCGGCGTGCAGCTCGCGCCGGTAGACGATGCGCTGCTCGACCGCGGCCATGCCGCGGTACGAGTCGCGCAGGAACGACGGCGTCATCCCCAGCGCTGCGAAGAACTGCCAGGTCGCCTCGTCGAACTTCCCGACGTACCACATCACGTTCATGTGCCCCATGTGGTCGCAGTGCCAGGGGTAGACGGTGCCACGATAGGTGATCGGCATTTCGCTCATCGCTTTCCCCGCAGGTCGAGTTCGAGGTACTTCGCGTCGGCGATCGGGTTGGCGTAGTACGGCGCGGTCTCGCGGAAGCCGAGCGAGGCGTACAGCGCGCGCGCCGCGCTCATGCTGCCGAGCGTGTCGAGCAGCATCCGGGAGTAGCCGAGATCGCGCGCGGCCGAGATCGCCGCGACCGCCAGCGCGCGCCCGAGCCCCCGGCCGCGCGCACTCTCGCGCGCGTACAGGCGCTTCATCTCGCAGCCGCGGTCCGCGAGGGCGCGCACGCCGACGCAGCCGACGAACCCGCCGTCCTGGCGGGCGAGCAGCAGGCAGCCCGCCGGAGGCCCGTACATCGCGGGCAGGTCCAGCAATTCGGCTTCGAAGCCCTGGAAGCACAGGTCGATGCCGAGCTGCGCCGCGTACTCCTCGAACAGCGCGCGCGCCGCGGCGAAGTCGGCGTCGCTGCGCGCGGTGACGAACGTGGCGCCGCTGCCGGACATCCCCGGATTCTAGAACGGGTAGTGCCGCGGCGTGGTCTGGACCGTGATCCAGCGCAGGTCTGTGAACTCGGCGATCCCTGCCTTGCCGCCGAAACGGCCGATGCCGCTGCCCTTGACGCCGCCGAACGGCATTTGCGCCTCGTCGTGCACGGTCGGCCCGTTGACGTGGCAGATCCCCGACTCGATGCGGCGCGCGACGTTCATCGCGCGCGCGACGTCGCGGCCGAACACCGACGCGCTCAGCCCGTATTCGTTGTCGTTGGCGCAGGCGATCGCGTCCTCGACGCCGTTCACGCGGACGATGCACTTCACCGGCGCGAACGTCTCCTCGTGGTAGATGCGCATGTCGCGCGTGACGCGGTCGAGCACCGTTGCCGGCATCAGCGTGTCGGTGGCCTTGCCGCCGCACAGCAGCTTCGCGCCCCTGGCCAGCGCGTCGTCGATCAGCGCGTTGCAGTGCTCCACCGTGCCCATGCCGATCACCGAGCCGAGCACCACCGGATCGGGCTTGCGCGGGTCGCCCAGCGGCAGCTTGCCGGCCTTGCCGACGAACTTCGCGACGAAGTCGTCGGCGATTCGCTGGTCGACGACCAGCCGCTCGGTGCTCATGCAGATCTGGCCCGAGTTGGCGAAGCAGCCGAACGCCGCCGCGTTCACCGCCGCGTCGACGTCGGCGTCGTCGAGCACGACCATCGGCGCCTTGCCGCCGAGCTCGAGCAGCACCGGCTTCAGGTACTTCGCGCAGGTCATCGCGATGATCCTGCCGACCTTCGTGCTGCCGGTGAAGTTCACGCGCCGCACCGCAGGGTGCGCGACCATCGCCTCGACCACGGTGCCGGCGTCGGCCGGCGCGTTGGTGACGTAGTTGACGACGCCGGCCGGAAAGCCCGCGTCCTGCAGCGACTCGATGATCAGCTGGTGGGTGCGCGGGCAGTTCTCGCTGCCCTTGAGCACCACGGTATTGCCGCAGGCGAGCGGGGTTGCGATCGCGCGCACGCCGAGGATGATCGGCGCGTTCCACGGCGCGATCCCGACGACGACGCCGGCAGGCTGGCGCACGCCCATCGCGAGCGACCCCGGCACGTCGGACGGAATCACCTCGCCGGCGACCTGCGTCGTGAGCGCCGCGGCCTCGCGCAGCATGCCGGCGGCCAGGTGCGCGTTGAAGCCCGCCCACATCGCGGTGGCGCCGGTCTCGGCGGCCATCGCCTCGACGAACTGCGGCGTCTTCGCCTCGAGCGCATCGGCCGCCTTCGACAGCAGCGCGCGGCGCTCGCTCGGGCCGGCCTGGCTCCACGCCTTGAACGCCTCGGCAGCCGCCTCGACCGCCGCGACCGCGTCGGCGGCGCTGGCGGCCGGCGCACGCGTGGCGACGCTGCCGTCGAGCGGATTGCGCCGCTCGAAGGTGGCGCCCTTCTCGGCGCTGACGGCAAGGCCGTTGATCAACATGGAAAGGTCGGACATGTTCTTCTCCTGCGGGGACGAGGGGGAGGCGGCGCCGCGGGCGCCGAGATAGGCGGAACGGATCACCGTCGAGCGCGCGAGCAGGCCGGCCGGGCCGCTGGCCACCAGCCGGCCGCGTTCGAGCACGTAGCCGCGGTCTGCGACGGCGAGCGACTTGCGGACGTTCTGTTCGACCATCAGCACCGTGGTGCCCTGGTCGGCGATGCGGCGCGCGATCGCGAGCAGCTCGTCGACCATCCTCGGCGCGAGGCCGAGCGAAGGCTCGTCGAGCATCAGCAGCCGCGGCGCGCTCATCATCGCGCGCGCCACGGCGACCATCTGCTGCTCGCCGCCGCTCATCGTGCCGGCGAGTTGCGCGGCGCGCTCGCGAAGCCGCGGGAAGTCGCGAAACGCCTGCTCGATGCGCGCCGCGCGGTCGACCGGCGATACCAGCCAGCCGCCGAGCTCGAGGTTCTCGCGCACCGTCATCTGCGGAAAGAGCTGCCTGCCCTCGGCGACCATCGCCAGTCCGCGCTCGACGATCTCGCTGGCGCGGGCGCGCAGCGGGATCTCTTCGCCGTCGAGCAGCACCTGCCCGCGGCGCGGGATCAGGCCGGCGATCGCCTTCAGCAGCGTGCTCTTGCCGGCACCGTTCGGGCCGAGGATCACGGTGACGCCGGGGCGCGCCTCGAGCGTCAGGTCGCGCAGCACGAGGAACGGCCCGTAGCCCGCGCCCAGGCCGCGCACCTCGAGGTGCGCCGGCTTCGCGGGCGACGCGGCCGTCTCGCTGCGGGACGCGCCCGTCACGCCGCGACCTCGGCCATCTCGTCGCCGAGGTAGGCTTCGACGACCTCGGCATTGCGCACGACCTCGGCCGGCGGACCGTCGGCGATCTTGCGCCCCTGGTGCAGCACCAGCACGCGCTCGACGTAGCGCATCAGCGTGGTCACCGCGTGCTCGATCCAGATCACGGTCAGGCCGAGGTCGCCGCGCAGCCCGCGGATCAGCCGGGCCGTGCTCTCGACCTCGCTCTCGGTCAGGCCCGCGGCGACCTCGTCGAGCAACAGCAGCTTCGGCCGCGTCGCGAGCGCCATGCCGATCTCGAGCAGGCGCTGCTGCGACGGCGTGATCGCGGCGGCCGGCAGCGCGGCCTGCGGCGCCAGCCCGATCACGTCGAGGATGCTCGCGGCGTCCTTCAGCAGGCGCGGCGCCTCGCGCCGGCGGCCCGCGAACTGCAGCCCGAAATCGACGTTGGCCGCCACCGAGAGCTCCGCGAACACGCGCGGCGTCTGGAAGGTGCGCGCGACGCCGCGACGCGCGTAGCGGTCGGGCCGCGCCCCGGTCATCTTCGCGCCCTCGACCAGCAGCTCGCCCGAGGTTGGCGGCGTGACGCCGGACAGCGCGTTGAAGAAGGTCGTCTTGCCGGCGCCGTTCGGGCCGATGATTCCGACCAGCTCGCCGGCGCGGAACTGCGCGCTGACCTCGTCGACGGCAGTCAGGCCGCCGAAGCGCACCGTGACCGCGCGGGCCTCGAGCAGCACCGCCCCTTCCGGTTGCCGCTCAGCCATCGCGGGCCCCGCTCGCGCGGGCGCGCCGCGCCTTGCGCCAGGCGGCGATGTCGTCGCGCCAGCCGGCGAAGGTGCTGGCGCGCAGCGACGCCAGCCCGCCGGGCAGGTAGAGCACCGACAGGATCAGCAGCAGGCCGAGCGCCATCATGTAGATCTGCGGCAGCTGAAGGCGCAGCGCCTCGGCGAGCAGGCTGAACACCACGGCGGCCAGCAGCGGCCCCCACAGCGTGGCCGCGCCGCCGATCAGCGCGATCAGCACGGTCTGGAAGCCGATGAACGGATTGAAGACGGTCATCGGGTCGATGTAGGTCCAGCGCACGCTCATCGCCGCGCCGGTGGCGCCGGCGAAGGCGGCGGTGATCGCGAAGCCGATCACCTTGACGCGGCGGGTGTCCACCCCGAGCGTCTGCGCGCGCTGCTCGTCGCCGCCGATGCCGGCGAGCGCCAGCCCGAGCCGGCTGCGCCGAACGACGATCGAGGTCGCGATTGCGAGCACCGCCAGCGCGAGCATCGTCAGGTAGACGGTTCCGGGCTCGGGAACCACGGTGAGCACGCGGCCGACCGTGCCGGCGTACTGCTTCTCGGCGTAGGTGATCGCCAGCCGGATCAGCTCGGTCATGCCGAAGGTGAGCACCGCGAAATAGGTGCCGCGCAAGTGCAGCACCGCGCTGCCCATCGCCACCGCGACCAGCACCGCGAGCGCGGCGCCGAGCGCGATCGCCCCCGCCCACGGCAGCTGGTCCAGCGTCAGCGCGCCGACGTAGGCGCCGACCCCGAAGAACGCCGAAGTGGCCAGCGACATGTAGCGGGTCGGGCCGCAGAACAGCGCCCAGCTCGAAGACAGCGCGACGTACATCAGGCAGCTGAGCGCCATCGACACGACGAAGTCGCTCGAGTACGCGGGCAGCGCCGCGGCCCAGCCGGTCAGCGCCAGCAGGATCAGCACGTCCCTTCCGGTGGCTCGACGCTCGCTCATCGCTTGAACAGCCCGCTCGGTTTCCACAGCAGCACCGCGATGAAGATCGCGTACGACAGCAGCGACTTCAGCGACGGGCTGGTGAAGTGCATGCCCACCGCCTCGATGACGCCGAGCGCGAGGCCGGCGACCAGGCTGCCGGTCATGCTGCCGAAGCCGCCGAGCGTGATGACGATCAGCGCGGTGACCGTGTACGGCTCGCCGATCGACGGCGAGATCGCGTAGGCCATCGACAGCAGGCTGCCGGCCAGGCCCGCGAGCCCGAGCCCGATGCCGAACATCAGCGGATGCAGCCTTTCGGTGTCGATGCCGACCAGTTGCGCGCCGGTCGGCGACTGCATCAGCGCGCGGACTCCCTTGCCAAGCAGCGTGCGGCGCAGCAGCACGATCAGCGCGAGGCTCGCGGCGAGTGCGACGCCGAGCAGCACCAGCTTGTTGCCGGCGAACTGCGCGCCGCCGACCACGACCGGATCTGTCAGGTAGTCATAGCCGCGCAGCTCCCCGCCCCAGACCAGCGAGGCGAAGTTCTGCACCAGGAACATCAGGCCGAACGCGACCATCAGCCCGCGCGCCTCGAACACGTCGACGTTCGGCGAGGTCGCCGCGAGGCGCCGGAACACCAGCCGGTGGATGACGAGCCCCAGCCCCGTCATGATCGCGAACGCGATGGGCGCCATCAGCAGCGGCGAGATCCCGAGCTGCGTGTACGCGAACCAGGTCGCGAACCCGCCGAGCATCAGGAACTCGCCGTGCGCGATGTTCAGCACGCGCATCAGCCCGTACTGGAGGTTCAGCCCGAGGGCGATCAGCGCATAGACGCCTCCGGTGATCAGGCCGGAGGCGATCAGTTCGAGCCATGCGTGCAGCGACATCGGGCTGGCGGGACCTGCGCCTCGGCCTGCCTACCAGGCCGGCTTGGGCATCACCAGCTGCGCGGTCGCGACGTTGCGCGGCCAGACCACCTCGAACTCGCCCTTCTGCCACTGCGCGACGGTGCCCGGCGTCGAAATGTTCTCGCTGCCCTCGAAGCGGATCGGCCCGATGATCGTCTTGTGCTCGGTGCGCGCCACGTAGTCGCGGATCGCCTTGCGGTCGAGGCCGACCTTCGCCACCGCCTGAGTGAGGATCTCGAGGCCGGCCCAGCAGTGGCCGCTCGCCCAGCGATCGGGCTCCTTGCCGCCGAACTTCTTCGTGTGCGCGTCGAAGTACGCCTTCGCGCCCGGGCTGGTCTTCGAGTTCCACGACCCCATTCCGGTGACGCCCTCGGCGCCGGCGCCGATCACGTTGCGGTAGAGCTGGAACGCGGTGCCGACCGACGCGTAGAAGATCTTCGGGTTGAAGCCGATCTCCTTGGCCTGCTTGCTCGCGAGGATCGTGTCGGGCGGATAGGTGATGCCGATGAACGCGTCGGGGTTCAGGTCCTTGATGCCGCGCAGAACCGGCGAGAGGTCCTTCACGCCCAGCGGATAGCCCTTGCGCTCGACGACCTGGATGCTCGTCTTCTTCAGCGCGCCGTTGAGCGCCGCGAAGTTCTCCAGGCCGAACAGGTCGTCCATGTACAGGATCGCGATGGTCTTCACGCCGTTGGCGACCAGCATGTCGACCAGCGCGCCCATCATCCGGTCGGGCTGCTGCAGCAGCGAGAAGAAGTACGGCAGCCGCATGTCGACCAGCTTGCGCGACAGCGCGGTGGGCGCGAGCATCGGATAGCCGAAGCGGTTGGCGAGCGGCGCCAGCGCGAAGTTCGCGTTCGAGCCCCACGGCGGCAGGATCAGGTCGACCTTGTCGCTGCCCATCAGCTTCTCGTAGGTGCGGATGCAGGTCTCGATCTCGCTGCGATCGTCGTAGCCGACCAGCTCGATCTTGCGCCGCACGCCCTTCACGTCGAGGCCGCCGGCCGCGTTCTGCTGCTCGGCCCACAACACGAAGTTCGGTTCCTGGCTCACCTGCGCGCCGCCGGCCCACGGGCCGGTGCGGGCGATCGCGTAGCCGACGCGCACCGGCGCCGCCTGCGCCCGCGTCACCGCGGGCATGGCGAGCGCCGCCGCGCCGGCGCCGATGGCCTGCACGGTGTTGCGGCGGGTGACGGACTTGGGAGTGCTCATCGTGTGTCTCCTTCGGGCTTCTGTGGGCCGGACGCGCAGCCGCCTTGCCGGTCGGACCGCCAGGCCGGGCTGCCAGCCGGATGGCTGTCATCGCCGCATCATACGAAGCGCGGGCCCACGACGCTTCTCCCGCCGTGCAGCGGGCCTTGACGATTTGTGCACCGGCACCCCCGTACTTTCCCTAGTATCGGCCCGCGCGCCCGCGCCGGCCATCCGCTCGGCCGGCGGCGCCCGGATAATCGGTGCCGATGCGCCAGGCTCCGGAGAATCGCATGCCCAGCTTCACGCCGACCATGAGCACCGACTTCGTGTCGCCGCGCGAGCGGGTGGGGTACTGGTCCGACTGGATCGACCGGATGTTCTGCGGCCTGCAGTCGGACGTCTACGGCGACACCGATTTCGACGGCCACATGGCGACCGAGCACGCCGGCGACGTCGTCCTGACGCGGCTCGAGGCCGACCGACATCGCGTGCTGAAAAGCGACCGGCAGGTGCGCGCGAGCGAAGTCGGCTACCTGAAGATCGTCGCGCCGTACCGCGGCACCGCGGGGGTCGAGCAGCAGGGGCGGCAAGCCTGGGTGTCGCCCGGCGAGTGGAGCATCTACGACACGACCGACAGCTACAGCGTCGCCAACCCGGTGCGCGTCGAGCACCTGATCGTCATGGTGCCGAAGGCGCCGCTGGTCGAGCGCGGCCTTCCGCTGGAGAAGCTGATGGCGCAGCGACTCGGCGCCGGCGGCGGGATCTCCCGGCTCGCGCTGCAGGCGATGCGCGGCGCCTGGCAGGAGCTGCCGTCGATTGCGCCGTCGGCGGCGCGCGGCGTCGGCGAGTCGATCATGCAGCTGGTGCAGCTGTCGCTTCTCGAGCTGGCCGGCCGCGACAGCGCGCCGACCCAGCGCGAGGCCCTGCGCGAGCGGATCAAGCAGCTGGTCGCGCGCCGCCTGGGCGACGCCCGGCTCTCGGTCGACGCGATCGCCGTCGAGCTCAACTGCAGCCGGCGCCAGCTGTACAACGCGTTCAGCGACGAGCCCGACGGCGTCGCCGGCTACGTGCTCGCGCAACGGCTCGAGGCGTGCCGGCGCGACTTCGAGGATCGCCGCCTGGATGCGACCTCGATCACCGGGATCGCGTTGCGGCGCGGCTTCAACCACCCGGCGCACTTCAGCCGCGCGTTCAAGGCGCGCTTCGGCGTCACGCCCAGCGACTGGCGCCAGCGCGCGGCGCTGTCGGCCTGAGCGCCGGGCGCGTCAGTCCAGCAACCGGGGCGCGACGCGCACCGGCATCGCCAGCAGGATCTGCGCCATCCCCTTGCCCAGCGGGTCGTTGCGCAGCGAGGCCATGCCGCCTCCGCCCAGCGCACGCTCGCAGACGAAGTTCAATGCGCAAAGGCCCGGCACGTCGTAGCGGGTGACCGGCCCCTCGACCAGGTGCGCGAGGTGCGCCGCGACGCGCTCGGCGGTGACCTGCTCGCGCAGCACCGGCAGCAGTTCGGGGCGCCGCGCGATCACGCCGACGTTCGAAGTGTCGCCCTTGTCGCCGCTGCGCGCCCAGGCGATGCGGATCAGCGGCACCTCGACGCGGTCCTCGCCGCGCTGCGGTGCGTTCTCCGGCGGGGGCCCGGCGTCGGGCGCGACGGCGCGCTGCGCCTCGCTCGCTCGCGCGGTGGCTGGCCGGGGCGCCGCCACTCCGATGCGCCGTTCGCCGATCGTGACCGAAGGCGCGACGCGCGCTTTCTCGAGCAGGAACGCGAATTGCCGGATCGACGCCGACACGGCCGGCCGCCCGCCCGCGCCGGTCGTTCCGGGCGCCCACGAGGTTCCCGCCGGCGCGATCTCGCGCGCGAACAGCTCGAGCGCCTCCTTGCGCGGGTGCATCGCGCCGACGCGCAGCACGGCTTCGCGCGTCGCGCGCGCGCCGTCGGCCGCGTGCGGGCCGTAGCAGCTCTCGGCGCCGAGCACCTCGACCAGCGTGGCGTCGTAGTCGGGCAGCCCGAGCCGCGCGAACATCGCCCGGGTGCGCGCGAGGATCGCCTCGCCGGTGCGCCGCGCCTTCGCCGCGGCGTCGAAGCCGACGATCGTCAGCTGCGCGCTGCAGCGGAAACCTTCGGCGTACGTGGCGCTGACCTTGTATCGGTCGCCGGGCGCGCGCCCGCGCGCGCCGCGCACGTGCACGCGGTCGGCGCCGGCGACGGCCAGCGTCACCTCGGTGAAGTCGCAGGCGACGTCGGGCAGCAGGTAGGCCGCCGGATCGCCGATTTCGTAGAGCACCTGCTCCGCGACGACTTCCGGCACGACCTTGCCGCCGGTGCCCTCGGGCTTGGTGACGACGAAGCTGCCGTCGGCGTGGCACTCGACGACCGGATAGCCGATGCCGGGCCAGTCGGGCACGGTGTCCCAGTCGGTGTGAAGCCCGCCGGTGGCCTGGCAGCCGCACTCGATGACGTGGCCCGCCAGGCTGCCGCCCGCGAGCCGGTCGTAGTCGTCGTCGGCCCAGCCGAACTCGTGCATCAGCACGCCCAGCGTGACCGCCGAATCGACGCAACGGCCGGTGATCACCACTTGCGCGCCGGCGTCCAGCGCCGCCCGGATCGGCAGCGCGCCCAGGTAGGCGTTGGCGCTCAGGATCCGCTGCGGCAGCGGCGCGCCGCTGTGCATCTCGCGGACGTCGGCCTCGCGCAGCGCGGGCAGCAGCGGCATCACGTCGTCGCCCTCGACGACCGCGATCGACAGGTCGACGCCCTGCTCGGCGGCCAGCGCGGCGAGCGCCCGGGCGCAACCGTGCGGATTGACTCCGCCTGCGTTGCTGACCACGCGGATGCCGCGCGCCGCGACCTCGCGCAGCACCGATCTCATCGCGACGTCGACGAAGTCGGTGGCGTAGCCGGCCTCGGGCTTCCTGAGCCGCGCGCCGGCGAGGATCGACATCGTGAGCTCGGCGAGGTAGTCGAACACCAGGTAGTCGACCGCCCCGCTCCCGACCAGTTGCGGCGCCGCCACGGCGCTGTCGCCCCAGAAGCCCGACGCGCCGCCGATCCTGACGACGCCCTGCCTGCGCGAGTGCTGCTGCCCGGTGTCCATGTCCGCTGCGTGTCCCTGTGCCGGCCGTGTTCGCCGCAAGGTACCCGATCCGTCGCGCGGCGGGGAGCCCGCTCCGGCCCGCGCCCTCGGGAACGCCGGCGCGACCCTGCTAGGAGACCGCGGCCGGCTCGCCGCGCCGCGCGCCGACCTGCTGTCCCGCGCCGCGCGGCACCGGACAGTCGATCGCGGCGGCCACCGCGCGAACGAACGCTTCGTAGTTCGGATCGCCGGGCGTGCGCGCCAGCGTGAACAGCACTTTGAGCAGGATTGGTTTGTCGAGCGGCGGCAGGCCGAGAAGCGTGTCGAGCGCGAGCGCGAGCTCGGTCGTGCCCACCTCGTCGGGCGTGGACGCCGGCGGCGGGATCTCCAGCATCGCCGCGGCGTCGACCAGCGCGTCGCGGGTCGCGCGCGCCGACGCCTCGCCGACCGCGGCAGCCATCGCGAACAACGCGGCGAGCGCGCGGCTCTGCGACTGCCTGGTATTCGGCACCCTGCGCTGGCGCGCGCCGCTCGACACGTTCGGCGACAGCCGGTGGCGCGCCAGCGTGTAGTAGATCCACTCGGCCGAGTGCACGTGGCCGTCGGCCTCGACCGCGCGCCGGCAGCGATCGAGCAGCTCGCGACGGCGTGCGCTGCTCCAGCGTCGAATCCGCGCGAGCAGCAGCTCGAGCAGCGGCACGCGCAGCGATGCGCCGGCGGGCGAGACCAGCCAGTCCAGCGAGGCACGCATCGCCGCGTCGGGTTCGTCGGCCGCCCGGCCTGCCACCATCGCGACCAGCCAGCGGCCGGCGGTCTCGAAGCCCAGCGACGCCGATCGGATCTGCGTGATCAGCGCGGTCGCGGCCGCCGCGGACCGGCTGTCGCGCTGCAGGCTCGTCGCGGGCGCCGCGCCACCGTCGGCCCGCGCGAGCGACGCAGTGCCGGGGAACGGGGCCGCGATCGGCAGCGCCACCCTGACGAAGGGAATCGTGTCGGCCGGCGCGAACCCGCCGCGCTGCCCCGGCGCGTCGCAGCACGATGCCGCATCGGCGCTCGTCGCGCGGGCGTCGCTCGCCGCCGCGCAAGCCGCGGCGGCCGGCGCGATCGGGGCCACCCGCCTCCCGTACAGGCGCGCGATGCGCTCGGCCAGCGGCGGATGCGTGTCGAACCAGTCGCGCAGGCCGACGGGCTGCACCAGCAGGAAGTGGCTGACCATCGCCGCGTAGCCCGATCGCAGCGGGGCGGGCGCCTCGCCGGCGATGCGGCGCAGCGCGCAGCCCAGCCCGTCTCGGTCGCGCGTGATCTGCACCGCCAGCGCGTCGGCGAGGAACTCACGCTGGCGGCTGATGCCGGCCTTGAGCAGCTGCGCGGCCACGACGCCGAGCATTCCGACCGCCGACAACAGAGCGCCGCCGACCAGCGCCGCGACGCGGGGCGCCCCGAGCCGGCCCAGCGGGCCCGGTTCCCGGGACACGGCCGACCCGAGCAGCTTGTAGCCGGCCAGCCGCAGCGAACTCAGTCCGTACAGCGCGGCCGCGAGCCGGACGTTGAGCTCGGCGTCGCCGCCGACGATGTGCGCGATCTCGTGCGCGACCACGCCCTGCAGCTCGGCGCGCTGCAGGCGCTCGAGCGCGCCGCGCGTCACGATCACCGCGGCCAGCCCCGGGCGTTCCCCTGCGGCGAGCGCGTTGATCGGGTCGTCGTCGAGCACGTGCAGCGACGGCACCGGCGCGCCAGCGCCGATCGAGACCTCCTCGGCCACGTCGCGCAGGCGCCTGTGCAGCGGCAGCGAATCGTCGATCGGCCGCGCGCCCAGCCGCTCGGCCAGGGCCGCACCGCCTTCGCGCAGGCGTTGCCATTCGACCCAGGCGCCTCCGAAGACGATCAGCAGCGTGACCAGCGTGTTGGTCGCGAAGAAGTACTGCGGCCAGCGCGTACCGCCTCCGAGCAGCAGCCACCCGAGCACCGCCGCCGCGTTGACCGCGCCGACGACCGCCGCCAGCGACAGCGCGAACAGCGCGGTCAGCCTGCGCGAGGCCACCCTCGCCCGTTCCTGGTGGGCGTAGAAGTCCATTGGCCGGGCGCCCCGGTCAGAGGGCGACGGGGACGGGATCGCGCTCCTGCGCGGACGCCGTGGCGCGCAGCATGCTCGCGTGCCTGAATCCGCACAGCGTGGCGACCAGCGACGCGGGGAACGACTCGAGTTCGATGTTGTAGCCGGTCACCTGGTCGTTGAACGCCTGGCGCGCGAACGCGATCCGGTTCTCGGTGGTCTGCAGTTCCTCGGTCAGCCGGTGAACCGTGTCGTCGGCCTTCAGCGCCGGGTACTGTTCGACCAGGGCCATCAGCCGCGCCAGCGGCGCGGCCAGCGCGGTCTCGGCAGCCTCGAGCGCGACCAGCGCATTGCCGTCGTGCGGGCGGCGCTTCGCGACCTGGCTCGCGTCCGAGGCGCGCTGGCGCGCCGCGATCACCGCTTCGAGCGTCCGGCGCTCGTGCGCCAGGTACGCCTTCGTCGCCGCGACCAGGTTCGGGATCAGGTCGTAGCGCCGCTTCAGCTGAACGTCGATCTGCGCGTACGCATTCTGGTAGCGGTTGCGCAGCGCGACGAAACGGTTGAACACGGTCACGCACCAGGCAGCGGCCGCCAGGAGCACGATCATCGACAGGATCAGTCCGCTCGACATGAGTCTCACCGGTGCGCGCGAGGCGCTGGGAACGATGAGAAATTGTCCGCCGAATCCGGCGACGGGAACTGCGGTTCGCGCGCCGCTCGTCGGACCGGCAGCGGCATCCGTCCGTCGACGGTGCCGACGCGCGCCACGGGGCCGCGACGCCCGGGCGCCGCAGCCGTTGCGCGAGCGTTTGCTACTGCGGCTGGGCGCGCTTGACTTCTTCTTCGGTGATGTATTCGAAGACGGTGACGACGCGCTGCACGCCTGCCACGCGACTGGCGACCTGCGCGGCGCGATCGGCTTCGCGGCGCGAGACCAGGCCCATCAGGTAGACGGTGCCCGACTCGGTGACCACCTTGATCACGTTGGCGTGCAGGTCCTGCGCGTCGACGAGCGCCGCCTTCACGCGCGCGGTGGTCGACGCGTCCGCGGCGCTGGCGGCGAGCGACGGGCGCCCGAGCACCTGCAACTCGTTGTGGATCGAGCGCACGTTCGGCAGCGCCGCGACGGCGGCCTCGGCCGCGCGCTTGTCGTCCTCGCTGGCCACCTGCCCGGTCAGCAGCACCTTGCGGTTGAAGCTCGTCACGCTGACGCCGCCCGGCTGCTTGAGCGCTTCGCGCATCCGGTTGCTCGCCTTCAGCTCGATCTCCTGGTCCTCGGTCTGGGCGCCGAGCGTGCGGCGGTCGAGCGCCGCCAGGGTGCCGACCGCGGCGCCGGTGGCGGCCAGCGGCAGGCAGCCGGAAGCGGCCATCGCGGACGCCAGCAGTGCGGCGACGAGGGTCAGGCGGCGTGCGGTGTTCTTCATCGTATCTCCCTGGTGTGCAGAGTCAGTCGCCGAGCAGCGAGGCGTCGATGCCGTCGCAGAGGCAGTGGATGATCAGAAGGTGGACTTCCTGGATGCGCGCCGTGCGGTCGTGCGGCACGCACAGGTGCAGGTCGGTGGACTGCAGCGCCGCGCCGATCCGGCCGCCTCCGCGGCCGGTGAGCGCGACCACCGAAAGCCCGCGCTCGTGCGCGGCGTGCACGGCCGCGAGCACGTTGGCCGACTGGCCGCTGGTCGAGATGGCGACCAGCACGTCGCCTTCGCGCCCGAGCGCGCGAACCTGCTTCGCGAACACCTGTTCGAAGCCGTAGTCGTTGGCGACCGCGGTGAGCGCCGACGTGTCGGTGGACAGCGCGATCGCCGCGAGCTCGGGGCGCTCGCGCTCGAAGCGGCCGACCAGCTCGGCCGCCATGTGCTGGCTGTCGGCCGCCGAGCCGCCGTTGCCGCAGATCAGCAGCTTGCGGTCCGCCGCGAGCGCGGCGGTCAGCCTCTCGACCGCCTGCGCGATCGGGCCGGCCAGCTGCGCGGCGGCGGCGCGCTTGAGTTCGGCACTGTCTTCGAAGTGCTGGCAGATGCGATCGACGAGGCTCATGAGCGGGCCGCCATGGCACCGAGGTCCGCGGCGCGGGCATCGTGTGGCGCTGGGCGTCGATTATACCGGCGCGTTCCCCGGAGCACGGCTAGAACGCGTCGCGAATCCAGTCGATCGTCGCGCCTTCGAATGCGCAGACGTCGAAGCGGCAGGCGGGCCAGCGATCGCCGAAATTCGCGTTGAGGTAGCGCTGCGCCTCGCGCCTGAGCCGGCGCTGCTTGGCCGGCCCGACCGATGCGGCGGCGCCGCCGAAGTCGCTGCGCGAACGGCTGCGCACCTCGACGAAGACGAGCGCGTCGCCGTCGCGCATCACCAGGTCGATCTCGCCGAGGCGGCTGGCGACGTTTCGCGCGACCGGGCGCAGGCCGCGCTCGACCAGGTAAGCCAGCGCGCGCTCCTCGGCCGCCGCTCCGCTCGCCTGCGTCGGCGAGCGACGCGTCATTGCAGCGCCAGCGGAACGAGCACGCCGTCGCGGTATTCGGCGAGCACGCCGGCGCGGTCGACGCTGGCGCCCGCGCGCAGCGTCAGCCGCAGTCGCCCGGTCACCCCGTCGAGGTCGACGTCGGTGCCGCCCTGCAACAACTGCAGCGCGAGTCGAAACGCGTCGATCCCCAGCGCGTAGAGCTTCTGCAATTCCATGTGCATGTCGACCGGCTTCGGGTAGGCCATCACGGCGACGCTGTCGGGCTCGACCTGCCACGGCATGTCGACCAGGCGCACGCCGTCGAGGTCGGGCGATCGGATCAGCGCGGCGGCGGCGCTCCCCTCGCCGCCCTGGACCGCGCCGGTGTTCAGCATCGACGTGCCGTAGATCGTCGCGCGGCCGCCCAAGGCGATGCGCAGCGCGCGCGCCACGGCCGGCGCAGCCGCCACGAAGAACACGTCGGCCTTCAGGCGCGCGACCGCGGTGCGCACCCGGCCGGTGGTCACGGTCTCGATCGTCACCGGCTCGTAGACGTCGCCCCCGAGGTCGCGCCAGCGCTCGGCGAACGCCGACGCCGCGCGCCGGCCCAGCGGCGACGCATCCTGCACGATCGCGGCGCGCGGCCGCCGCGAAGCGGTCGCGACCGACGCCTCGTCCCACGAGATCGACGCCGCCTGGCGCGCCTCGGATTCGATCGACAGCCCGAAGGTCACCATGTTCGCGGGAACACTTCCCGCGTCGGGCTGGTTCAGCGCCAGCGTGAACACCGGCGGCGGTCCGCCCGAAGCGACCAGGGTCACCGCGCTGCGCGTGAGCGGGCCGATCACCAGCGAGAATCCGCGCTGCTTCAGCTCGTCGTAGAGCGCGCGCAGCATCGCGAGGTCCTCGTCGATCTCGATGATCTCCAGCGTCACCTTGCGGCCGTCGCGGGCGTGCGCGGCGCGGACCCCCGCGATCAGCGCCTGCGCCGCGCGCCGGTAGATGCCGTTGTCGGGCGGCACCAGCAGCGCGACGCCGATCGGTCCCGTGCCGACGATCTGGCGCTCCTTCGATGCGGTGCCGCGGCTCTCGGGGCCGATCGCGCTTGTCTCGGACTGTGCGAGCGCGGACAATGCCGGCACCGCAGCCAGCGCCGCGCCAGCGAGGGCGCTCAGGACGTTGCGGCGTACGGGCATCGCGACTCGTATCAATGGATAGGAATGACTGAAGCGCCGTCGGGCATCGACGAGGCCGGAACATTATATGTAGTGGCCACGCCGATCGGGCACCTCTCCGATCTCGGTGCCCGCGCCGCCGAAGTGTTGCGCGGCGTCGACGTGGTGGCGGCGGAAGACACGCGCACCTCGCGGGTGCTGCTCGATCGCGTCGGTTCGCGCGCGCGGCCGATGGCCGCCCACCGCCACAACGAGCGCGAGGCCGGCGAAAAGATCGTCGCGCTGCTCGCCGAAGGGCGCCGCGTCGCGCTGGTCAGCGACGCCGGCACGCCCGCGGTCAGCGACCCCGGCGCGCGCATCGTCGCGATGGCGCTGCGCGCCGGGTTTCGGGTGGTGCCGATACCCGGACCGTCGGCGCCGATCGCGCTGCTCTCCGCATGCGGGCTGGTCGAGGGGCCGTTCCACTTCGAGGGCTTCCTGCCCACGCGCGCAAAGGCGCGCGACGCGCGGCTCGCGGAACTCGCGCGCATGCCGCACGCGTTCGTGCTGTTCGAGGCACCGCACCGGATCGCGCAGACGCTCGCCGCGATCGCCGTGGCCTGCGGCGGCGCGCGCTGGATCGCGCTCGGCCGCGAGCTCACCAAACGCTTCGAGGAGATCCACGTCTGCCGCGCGGGCGAGGCCTGCGCCTGGCTCGCGGCCGATCCGAATCGCGAGCGCGGCGAATACGTGCTGGTGGTCGCCGCGCCCGACCACGATACGCAGCCCGCCGGCGCGGGCGGCGCCGCGCAGGGGCGTTCTAGCCCGGCGGCCGCCGCGGCCCCGCCCGAAGGCCCCGCGACGGCCAGCGTCGACGTCGTCGCGCTGCTCGATGCGCTGCTCGAAGAAATGCCGGTCAGCCGCGCCGTCAAGGTCGCCGAGCGCGCGACCGGCCTGCCGCATCGGGCACTGTACCGGCTCGCGCTCGCCTCAGCGCAGCGTCGCGAACGGCCTTAGGTCCGTCAGCGCGCGGACGCGGCCGGCCGCGGCGGCCGCCTCCTCGCGGCGCGCCCATGGCCCGGCCTGCACCTTGTACAGCGCCCCGTCCTGGCGGACGTCGAACGCGGCGCCGAGGAAGTCGAGCCGGCGCGCCAGGTGCGTCATCGCACTGCGCGCGTTCTCCAGCGAGTTGAACGCGCCGAACTGCAGCCAGAAGCCGCGCTGGGCGGCACCGGGCGAACCGCCCGCGCTCGACGTCGGCCGCGCCGCCGGCGTGGCGGCGATCGCCGCCGCGCCGGCGCGCTCGCGCGGCGCCTCGGAAGCGGCGTAAACCGTCTCGACGTTCAGCCGGGCCGGCTGCCCCCCAGCAGCAGCGGCCGCGGCGGCGTCCTTCTGGGCGGCCGCGACGGAGAGCGCGGGCGGCATCGCCGCCGCCCCGGAAGGGGCGGCCGCCGTCGCTGCTGCGTCGGGAGAACCCGGCGTCGTCACGACAGCGAAT
>JAMLIR010000014.1 GCA_023954045.1 Burkholderiaceae bacterium
CAGCGTGATCGCGCCGAGCAGCAGCGCGAACGCGGCCGTCAGCGCCAGCCCGGCGACGAGGCCCGCCCACGGCGACAGGCCCATCAGCACGGTGACGGCGGCGGTCGTGTAGGCGGCGATCCCGACGAAGGCCTGCTGCCCGAACGAGACGACGCCGGCCACCCCGGTGAGCAGCACGAGCCCGAGCGTGACCAGCGTCGCGAGCCCGACGTAGTTGAGCAGCGTGACGTAGAACGCCGGCAGCGCGAGCGGCGCAAGCGCGACGACGGCGAGGAACAGCGCGAGCGCGCGGTGCTTGCGGATCACTCTTCCTCGTCCTCGACGTGATGACGCGACGTGAGCGAGCGCCAGACCAGCACCGGAATGATCAGCGTGAAGACGATCGACTCCTTCAGCGCGCTGGCCCAGAACGACGAGAAGGACTCGAGCAGCCCGACCGCGACGGCGCCGGCCGCGGCCAGCGGATAGCTCGCCATGCCGCCGAGGATCGCCCCGACGAAGCCCTTCAGGCCGATCATCAGCCCGGTGTCGTAGTAGATCGTGGTGATCGGCGCGATCAGCACGCCGGACACCGCGCCGATGAGCGCGGCGACCAGGAAGCTGAGGCTGCCCGAGAGCTCGGTCGGGATGCCGACCAGGCGCGCGCCGACCCGGTTGATCGCGGTCGCGCGCAACGCCTTGCCGTACAGCGTGCGCTCGAAGAACAGCCACAACGCGATCATGCAGACCACGCTCGCCGACAGCACCCAGACGCTCTGAGCGGTGATGTCGAGCACGCCGAGTGTCAGTTTGGCGTCCGAGAATGCGGCCGAGCGCAACCCCTCGCCGCCGAAGAACACCAGTCCGAGGCCGGTCAGCGCGTAGTGCGCCGCCATCGAGATGATGAACAGCACCAGCACCGAAGCGTTCGCCAGCGGCTGGTACGCGACCCGGTACAGGATCGGGCCCAGCGGCACGACCAGCCCGATCACGATCAGCACCTGCGCCCACATGTCGAGCTTGCGCGGCGCCGCCCACCACGCGAGCGCCGCCATCGCCACCGGCACGACCACGTACACCAGGAGGATCCGCGGCACGCGGCCGGCGGCCTTCTCGCGCACCGCCAGCGCGATGTCGAAGGCCGCCGCCAGCAGGCCGCCGCCGACCAGCACGTAGACGGTGCCCGGAACCTGGCCGGTCTGCAGCAGTCCGAGCGACAGCGCCGAATAGGCGATGAACTCGCCCTGCGGGACGAAGATCACGCGGGTGACCGCGAACACCAGCAACAGCGCCAGCGCGAGCAGCGCGTAGATGGCGCCGTTGGTGACGCCATCCTGCACCAGCCAGAGGACGATGTCCGCGGTCATCGGGGCGTCCGGCCTGGGCCTACTTCAGCAGCCGCCAGGCGCCGTTCTCGACCCGCACCAGCACCCGCGCGCGTTCGTCCAGCCCGTTGTGGTTCGACGGACTCATGTTGTAGACGCCGTGCGTGCCGACGACGTTGCGCACGTTCTCGAGCGCGTCGCGCAGCGCCGCCCGGAACTCGGGCGTGCCGGGTTTGGCCTTCTTCAGCGCCACCGGCACCGCCGCCTCGAGGAGCTGCACGCCGTCGAAGCTGTAGCCCGCGAAGGCATTGCGGCTGCCCGGTCCGAAAGCGGCCTCGTAGCGCTTGACGAAGTCGAGCGACACCTTCTTGGTCGGGAAGTTGTCGGGCAGCTCCTCGGCGACGATCAGCGCGCCGGTCGGGGCGATCGCGCCCTCGACCGCCTTCTTGCCGGTCTGGATGAACGGCAGGTTGACGGTGCCGTGGTTGTGGTAGATCTGGCCCTTGTAGCCGCGCTCGGCGAGCGCGATGTGCGGCGTCGCGCCGGGAGAGCCGGAGCCGCCGACGATGACCGCGTCGGGATTGGCCGCCATCACCTTCAGCACCTGGCCGGTCACGCTGGTGTCGGCGCGTCCGTAGCGCTCGTTGGTCACGACCTTGTAGCCGCCCGAGGGCGCGAGCGCGGTGATCGCGTTGTAGACGAGGTCGCCCCAGGTGTCGGAGAAGCCGATGTAGCCGACCGTCTTCACGCCATGCGCCTTCATGTGCTCGACGACCGCGCTCATCATCAGCTCGGTGGTCTGCGGCACGACGAAGGTCCAGTGCAGGCGGTCGGGCGCGAGCGGCGGCACCGGCGTGAGCGCGATCATCGGCGTCTTCGATTCGGCGGCGACCGCGGTCATCGCGACGGCCGAGGGCACGCCGTTGGAGCCCATGATCGCGTCGACCTTGTCCTCGGTGACGAACTTGCGGGCGTTCTTGGCCGCGTTGTCGGGCTTGGACTCGTCGTCGAGGATGACGTACCTGACCGGCTCCCCGCCGAGCGTCTTCGGCAGCAACTGGAACGCGTTCTTGTAGGGGATGCCGAGCGAAGAGCCCGGGCCCGTGGTGCCGAGCGAGACGCCCACGGTGATTTCGGCACTGGCCGTGGTGGCCGCGAGCGCGCCGGCGAGGGCGAGTGCGGCGAACAGTTGACGTTTCATGGCTGCTCCTTGAAGGATCGCTTGCTGGGTCGGTCTAGTAACTGCGCGGCGCTGGCGCCCGCTCATCCGGGATCCGGCGGGCGCAGCATGCCGAGGTGCGCGAGCATTCCCAGCATGCGGTCGAGCGCCTGCGCGCGGTACGCCGCGACGTCGACGCCGGAGAAGTCGTAGAAGCCCTTGCCGTCGCGAAGCCCGTTGCGACCTTCGCGCATGTGCCGGTCGACGATCGACGGCGACGCATAGCGCGGATCGTCGAGCGCCTGCGCCAGGTAGCGGCTCGCGTAGTAGAGGATGTCGTTGCCGCCGAAGTCGATGAACTCGACGACGCCCATGTTCGCGAAGCGGAAGCCCAGCCCGTAGCGGGTCGCGCGGTCGATGTCCTCGGCGCTGGCGACGCCCTGCTCGATCATCCGCGCCGCCTCGTTCATGATCAGCGACTGCAGTCGCGGCACGATGTAGCCGGGGGCGGCCGCGCACGTCACCGGCACCTTGCCGATGCGCTCGAGCAGCGACGACAGCGCCCGGCTCGCTTCGGGCGCCGTGCCCGGATGGGCGCTCAGCTCGACCAGCGGAATCACGTGCGCCGGATTGAGCCAGTGCGCATTGAGGAAGCGCTGCGGGCGCGGCGCGAAGCCGGCCAGTTCGGTGACCAGGAACGACGAGGTCGTCGACGCGAGCACGGCATCGGGCCGCAGGTGCGGCGCGGCGAAGGCGAAGGCCTCGCGCTTGGCGTCGAGCACCTCGGGCACGCCTTCGAAGACCACGTCGGCGCGCGCGAGCGCCGCCGCGGCGCCGTCGCGGGCCGCAAAGCGCACGCGCCGCACGATCGCCGGGCGCAGCGCGTCGTCGAACGCGCCCCAGCGCGCCATCGCCGCCAGCGATGCGTCGATCTCCGCGAGCGCCTCGCGCCGAAGCGCGTCGGCCTCTCCGGCCGCGCGCGGCTTGGCGTCGACCAGCCAGACCTCGTGGCCCGCGTAGGCGAACGCGGTCGCGATGCCGCGGCCCATCCGTCCGGCGCCGAGCGCGGCGACCGTCTCGCGTGCGGCGCTGGCGGCGCTCATCCGTCGAGCCCCCGTTCGAGCAGCCGGCGCATCGCCGCGCGGTCGAGCCCGGCCAGGCCGAGCGCGCCGAGCGTTCGCGGCCCGCACGCGAGGTCCTGCCCGACGATCGCGCCGCCGATCGCGAGCAGCCCGCGGGCGACCGGGCAGGGCACCCCGGCCCAGTCGGCGACCGAGACCAGGAATGCCAGGCCGTAGGCGACGTCCTCGCGCATGTAGCGGTGCGTCGCCAGCTCGATGTGCTCGCGCCAGTCGCCGCTGTCGACCAGCCTGTCGTGCGCGTTGCCGTACATCCAGCGGTCGGTGTGGTAGTGATCGGCGAGCGGGAAGTGCGGCGCGCGGTAGCCCAGCGCCTCGCGCACGGCGACGCGCTCGGCGTCGAGTGCGTCGGTGACGCGGCGCACCGAGGGCTGGGTGCCCTCGTCGTGGATGTCCCAGCGCTCGAAGTGCTCGAGCGGGGCGGCGTTCATGACGATCAGCGGCGGATGGATGACCGGCCCCGCGTTCATCAACGCGCCCGACAGCGCGTCCTCGACCGGCTCGATCGACGGATACGCGCGCGCGACGACGGCGCGTGCGCGCTCGCTCGCCGACGCCGGAAACACGCCGGTGGGCAGGCGGGTGGCGCGGGTAGTGATCGCGACCTCGGCCGGGCCGTGCTTGCGCGCGAGGTAGGGCAGGGTGCCGGTCTCGGCGAACGCGACGTCGGCGCGGTTGCCGATTTCGCGGACCGCGCGCGCCATCACGAAGCTGCCGAAGGTGCCGGGCGGCAGGAACACGACCTGCCCGTCGGACAGGTGCGGCGCCAGCGCGCGGGCGATGTCGAGCTGCGCGAATGCAGGCGTCGGCACGACCAGGAGTTCGGCGCCGCGCACCACGGCGCCGACGTCGGCGCTGGCCTGCGCGAGCGGCACCGCGCGGGAGCCGCGGAAGTCGCGCAGCACGATGCTGCGCGTCGCGACGACCGGCGCGAGCGCGGCAGCGTCGCGCCGCCACAGCCGTACCTCGTGCCCCTGCTCGGAGAGGTCGGCCGCCGCCGCGTAGCTGCCGTGTCCGCCTCCCAGTACCGCGATACGCATCCTGTCTCCCGGGTCGCGCCGCCGTTGTGTGCCCGACAGTCGCTGCGCTGGTCGCCTTGCTGACCGCCCGCTTCGCTCGAGCCGTCAGGCGATCACGCCGGCGCTGCGAAGCGTCGCCACCTCGTTCGCGGAATAGCCGGCCTGCGTCAACACCCGCTCGGTGTCGGCCCCGTAGCTCGGTGGAAACGGCAGATCGCCCCGCGCACCCTCGACGTCGACCGCCATCGGCTGCATGTGGATCACGCGGCCGTCGGGCATCGTCGTCCGGGTGAGCTTGTCGCGCAATTGTGGCAGCTCCCGCACCTGTCGGATGTCCAGAATGCGCGTTGCCGGAATCGTCGCGCCGCGCAGGTCGGCGAGGATCTCGTCGGCCGGATGGCGCGACGTCACCGCCGCCATGTCGCGGTGGATCGCCTCGCGCTCGCGATGGCGCCCTTCGTTGGTCGCGCGCACCTCGTTGGCCACCGGCGCGAACTTCGGGATCGCGGTCAGCCGGCGCCACTGCACGTCGCTGCCGATCGCGAGGAACACGTAGCCGTCGCTGGTCGGATAGACGTTGGTCGGGATGAACTTGCGGTGCTCGTTGCCGGCGCGTGTGATCTCGCTGGGCTGGCAGCCGAAATCGATCAGCGGCAGCACGGTGATCAGCCACGACGCCGCGGCCTGCAGCATCGAGACGTGGATCTGCGAGCCGCGGCCGGTCTCGTGCCGCTCGAGCAGGGCCGCCATCACGTTCGCGTACAGCTCGTCGCCGGCCTTCAGGTCGATCACCGGGATGCCGGCCAGCATCGGCGGCCCGTTCGGGTCGCCGGTGACCTCCATGTAGCCGACCATCGCCTGCATCACCGGGTCGTAGCCGGGCGCTTCCGGATACTGCGGCCCCATCGCCGAGATGCCCGCCCAGATCAGGTCCGGCTTCACCGCCGACAGCGTCCGGTAGTCGATGCCGAGTGCCTCGTAGCGCGACGGCACCGTGTTGCAGCAGAAGACGTCGACGTCGAGCTCGCGCACCAGGCGCTGCAGCACCTGGCGGCCTGCCTCGTCCTTCAGGTTCAGCGCGATCGCTTCCTTGCCGACGTTCGGCGCGACGAAGTAGCTGCGCCGGTCGTCGTCGGCCACCCGCGAGCCGATGTAGCGGTTCGGGTCGCCCGGCAGGCCGGCGCCGGTCGGCGTCGACTCGATGCGGATCACGCGCCAGCCCAGTTGCGCGAAGCGCAACGTCGCCGAGGGCAGCGACAGCGCCTGCTCCATCGAGAGGACGGTGCGGCGCTTCATGCCGGCTGCCAGGGCTTCAGGACGGGCTTCTCCGCCCGGCCGGCGAGCGCCCGGTAGACCCGCTCGGGCGTGAACGGCAGGTCGTAGATGCGCACGCCGGTGGCGTTGTAGATCGCGTTGGCGGTCGCCGCGGCGATGCAGATCGCCGGCGCCTCGCCGACGCCCTTGGCGCCCTGCGGACCTTCGCCGTCCATCGACTCGATGAACGAGACGTCCATCTCCGGGATCTCCGGCGCCGTGACCAGCTTGTAGTCCCGGAAGTTCGGGTTGCGCACCACGCCGTTCTCGACCATCAGGTTCTCGGTCAGCGCGTAGCCCTGGCCCATCACGACCCCGCCCTCGATCTGGCCCTCGATCCCGAGGCGGTTCAGCACCCGGCCGACGTCGTGCGCGCCGGTGACGCGCGTCATCTTCACGATGCCGGTCTGCGTGTCGACCTCGACCTCGACCACCTGCGTCGCCCATGCGTAGGCCGCGGACACGTCGCCCTTGAATCCCTTGTCCTGGTGCTGGCTCGGCGGCTCGTAGTAGTAGGTGGTCATCACGAGCTCGGCCCGGTCCGAGAAGTGCAGGCTGCGGATCAGCCGCGCGAGGTCGGTCAGCGCCTCGCCGCTGTCGGCGCGGATCACGTGGCCGCCGCGCAGCTCGAGCTCGCCGTCGGCGCAATCGAATTTCTTCGCCGCCGCGGCGAGGATCTTCGCCCTGGCCTTGCGCGCGGCGCCGATCGCCGAGTTGCCTGCGATGAACGTGGTGCGCGAGGCGTGGACGCCGACGTCCCACGGCGTGATGTCGGTGTCGTTGTTGACCACCGTCACCGCCGAGATCGGCAGCCCGAGCTCCTCGCAGACCAGCTGCGCGAGCACCGTCTCCGAGCCCTGGCCGATCTCGGAGGCGCCGGTGATCAGCGTGACGTGCGCGAAGTCGTCGAGCTTCAGGATCGTGCCGCAGCCGTCCGACGGATAGATCTTCGCGCCGCCGCCGACGTGCAGCATCGAAGCCATGCCGATGCCGCGCTTGACCGGGTCGGGGTCCTTCTGCCTCGCGGCGTTCTCGCGGTGCTTGCGCCGATAGTCGCTGCGCGTGGCAGCGGTGGTCAGGCAGTCGCGAAAACCGCAGCTCTTGAAGGTCATCCCCTGTCCGGTGACCTCGCCGGGCTCCTGCGCGTTCTTCAGCCGGAACTCGAGCGGATCCATCCCGATCGCCTCGGCCAGCTTGTCCATGTGCGCTTCGACCGCGAACGTCGCCTGCAGGTTGCCGTAGCCGCGGAACGATCCGGCGTAGGGGTTGTTCGTGTAGACCGCCACCGTGTGGTAGTCGCAGTGGGGCACGCGGTACAGCGACGAGAAGGTCTGCATCATCACGAACGGCGTGGTCGCGCCCCACGAGGTGTACGCGCCGTTGTCGTGCAGCGTGTGCACCTGCCGGAACGTGAGGGTGCCGTCCTTCGTGCACCCCGAGCGCAGCGTGAGCAGCACCGGCTGGCGCGTCGGCGACGCGAGGAACTCCTCCTCGCGGCTGAACACCATCTTCACCGGGCGCCGGGCCGCGCGCGCGAGGAACACGCAGATGACCTCGAACGGGTAGATGTCGAGCTTCGAGCCGAAGCCCCCGCCGATCGGGGGCTGGATGATGCGGATGCGCGCCGGGTCCATGTTCAGGTACTCGGCGAACTCGCGCTTGTGCAGGAACGGCACCTGCGTGTTCGAGTACATCAGCAGGTTGCCCGAGGCGTCGAATTCGGCGAGGATCCCCGAGACGCCCATGCAGCAGTGCGTCACGTAGTGCAGCCTGAAGGTGTCCTCGATCACCACGTCGGACTCGGCCTCGCCCTGCGCGACGTCGCCGTGCGCGTAGTCGAAGCGCATCGCGATGTTGTCGGTCTTTCCGACGAACGCGACCGGCGCGCCGGCCTTCTTCAGGCTCAGGTGATGGTGCTCGACGCCGTGCGGCTCGGGGTGGATCAGCGTCGCGCCGGGCTCGATCGCCGCCTGCGCGTCGCTGACGACCGGAAGGTCTTCGTACTCGACCTCGATCAGGCGCAGCGCCCGCTCGGCGATCTCCTCGGACACCGCGGCGACCGCAGCGATCTCGTCGCGCTGGCTGCGCACCCGGTCGGTCTTCAGCGGCAGGTGGTCCTTCGCCACGCCGATCGGGCGCTGGTCGGGCACGTCGGCCGCTGTGATCACCACGTGCACGCCCGGCAGCGCGCGCGCCTTGCTCGTGTCGATCCGCTTGATCAGCGCGTGCACGCGCGACGAGCGCAGGATCTTGCCGTAGAGCTGGCCGGGAAGGTCGATGTCGTGGACGTAGCGGGTCTTGCCGCTGGCCTTCTCCGGCGCATCCATCTTCGCGATGCGCTTGCCGATCAGCGAATCACGCTCGATCAGCGCCTTCTTCTCGGCGACGTTCATGACGGTTCTCCCTGTCCGGGCGCGGCCGGCGGCGCCTTGTCCGCGACCGACGCGATCGCGTCGACGATCTTGCGGTAGCCGGTGCAGCGGCACAGGTTGCCCTCGATGCCGCGCTTGATCGTCTCCTCGTCGGCGCCGGGGTGGGTGGCCAACAGGTGGCTGGCCTGCATCATCATCCCCGGCGTGCAGAACCCGCACTGCACCGCGCCGTGCGCGACGAAGGCCTCGCGCAGCGCGTCGGCCCGCGGGTCGGCGGCGAGCCCCTCGATCGTCGCGACCTGGCGGCCGTCGCAGTCGACCGCGAACATCAGGCACGAGTTGACCGAGACGCCGTCGACGACGATCGTGCAGGCGCCGCACTCGCCCTCGCCGCACCCGTACTTGGTGCCGGTGAGGCCCAGGACTTCGCGCATCATCGTGAGCGTGCTCATGTCCACGGGCACGGTCGCGCGCGTGCTCACCCCGTTCAGGGTGAATTCGATGTCATGCTTGAGCGGCATGGTCGAGCATCCTTCGCGTCATGTTGTGGATCATTTCCTTCCGGTACCAGGCGCTCGCGCGCACGTCGTCGATCGGATGGACTTCGTCGCGCGCGACCTCGGCGGTGCGCGCGATCGTCGCTTCGTCGAGCCGCTGGCCCTCCAGCGCCTGCTCGGTGCGCCGCGCGCGAACCGGGGTCGGCGCGACCGCGCCGAACGCGACGCGCACGTTGGCGAGCGCGCCGTTTGCGCGCACGCCCGCGATCCCGATCGAGATCGCCGAGATGTCGAGCGCGGGCCGGGTGCCGAACTTGAAGAAGCGCGCGTAGTGGCCGGCGGGCGGCAGCGGGATCCGCACGGCGGTCAGCAGCTCGGCCGGCGCGCGCTGCGTGCGGCCAGGCCCGGTGAAGTAGTCGGCGATCGGCACGCTGCGGCGGGCGACGCCGGCGTCGCCGGCGCTCGCGAGCTCGACTTCGGCGTCGAGCACCAGCAGCGGCACCAGCGTGTCGCCCGCCGGCGAGGCGTTGGAGACGTTGCCGCCGATCGTTCCGGCGTTGCGTATCTGGTCGCTCGCGAAGTGGTCGCAGGCCTCGACCAGCACCGGCAGGTGAGTCCTCACGAGCGGGTCGTTCATCATCTGCGTGATCGTCGCGAGCGCGCCGATCCGGATCGCGTCGCCGTCGCGGGCGATGCGCGCGAGCTCGTCGATGCGCCGGATGTTCATCAGCGTGGCGCCGATGCGCCTTCGCCCGATGCTCGCCTGGACCATCAGGTCGGTGCCGCCGGCGAGGATCGTCACCTCGCCGGACTCGCGCAGCGCCTGGAGCGCCTCGGGCAGGGTGGTCGGGGCGAGATAGCGCCCGACCGCGGATTCGATGACCGTCATCTGCATTCCTTCAGAACCGGATCGGTTCCCGGTAGCGGCCGAACACCTTGACCATCTGTTTCGTGATCTCGCCGACGCTCGCGTAGGC
Source organism: Burkholderiaceae bacterium (assembly GCA_023954045.1). Taxonomy (GTDB): domain Bacteria; phylum Pseudomonadota; class Gammaproteobacteria; order Burkholderiales; family Burkholderiaceae_E; genus Zeimonas. The sequence goes on from JAMLIR010000014.1 coordinate 9,782, forward strand.
CTTGACGGCCTCGACGATCGCCGGCATCAGGTTGACGCCGGCTTGCGCGTCGCGGGCGACCCGGTCGAGCGCGCGCGCCACCGCGGCTTCGTCGCGCTCGGCGCGCATCCGGGCCAGGCCGTCGATCTGCACCCGCGCGTCCGCCTCGTTGTACGGGTGGAACTCGACCGGGTGATCCTCTTCCTGGTCGTTGCGGTAGCGGTTGACCCCGACTTTCGGGAACTTGCCCGACTCGATGTCGCGCTGCATCTGGTAGGCCTGCGCCGACACCTTGGCCTGGATCGACCCCTCGGCGACCATCTTGACGATCCCGCCCTGCGCGTCGGTCTCGGCGATGATCTGCTCCATCTTCTGGCGCATCCGGTTGGTCATCGTCTCGACGTAGTACGAGCCGCCGAGAGGGTCGACCGTCTCGGTCAGCCCCATCTCCTCGATCAGGATCTGCATCGTGCGCAGCGAGATCCGCGCCGAGTACTCGGTCGGGATCGTGTAGGCCTCGTCGTACGAGCACAGCGCCATCGTCTGCGCGCCCGACAGCGCACTGATCAGCGCGTAGTAGGCGCCGCGCACGATGTTCATTTCGGGCTGCTCGAACGTGAGCCCGCCGCCGCCGCCGCCGGCGATCATCCGCAGCCACATCGAGCCGGGCTTCTCGGCCTTGTACTGCTCCTTCATGATCTTCGCCCACAGGCTGCGCCCGGCGCGGAACTTGCAGACCTGCTCGAACAGGTTGCCGAAGATGTTGAAGTTGTACGACAGGCGGCCCGCGAACTCGTCGACGTGCAGCCCGCGCCGGATCACCTCGTCGGCGTAGGCCCGTGCGATGCAGAACGCGTAGGCCATCTCCTGCGCCGGCGTCGCGCCCGACTCGCGGATGTGGTAGCCGCACACCGACACCGGGCTGTACTTCGGCGCGTGCTCGGCGCAGTACTCGATCGTGTCGCCGACCAGCCGGATCGACGGCTCGACCGGGAAGATCCAGGTGCCGCGGCCGATGAACTCCTTCAGGATGTCGTTCTGCGCGGTGCCGCGAAGCTGCTTCACGTCGTAGCCGCGCTTCTCGGCCATCGCGAGGTACATCGCGATCAGGATCGCCGCCGCGCCGTTGATCGTCAGCGACACCGTGATTTTCGCCAGGTCGATGCCGTCGAACGCGACCTCGAAGTCGCGCAGCGTGTCGACCGACATGCCGACGCGCCCGATCTCGCCCTCGGCGAGCGGGTCGTCGGAGTCCAGCCCGATCTGCGTCGGCAGGTCGAACGCGACGTTCAGCCCGGTCTGGCCGTTGGCGATCAGGTACTTGAAGCGCTGGTTGGTCTCGCGCGGGTTGCCGAATCCGGCGTACTGGCGCATCGTCCACGGCTGCTTGCGGTACATCAGCCGGTGGATGCCGCGGGTGAACGGGTACTCGCCGGGTTCGCCCAGCATCGCCAGGCCGCCGCTTTCCTCGACGTCGGCGGCGGTGTACAGCGGCTGCACTTCGAGGCCGGACTCGTTGAGCACCGGCCGCAGTTCGGGGGGCAGGCGATCGTTCATTTCACCTCCTGCCTGATGTAGTCGACGATCGCGTCGAGTTTCGAACCGGTCGGGAACACCCCCCGAAAACCCAGCGCGCGCAATTCGTCGTGGTCCTGCGCCGGCAGGTTGCCGCCGATCAGCCACAGCTTGTCGGTCAGGCCGCTGGCTTCGAGCAGTGGCTTCAGCTTGCGACAGAACGGCAGGTGCGAGCCGGCGAGGCTCGAGAGCGCGATCACGTCGACGTCCTCCTCGAGCGACATCCGCGCAACCGACTCCGGCGTCTGCCGCAACCCGGTGTAGATGACCTCGAAGCCCGCGTCCATCATCGCGCGGGCGACGACCTTGGCGCCCTGGTCGTGGCCGTCGAGGCCGGGCTTGGCGAGCAGCACCTTGATCCGGCGCTGCTGCGGGTGTCGCGACGCGAGTCCCGGGACGGCACTCATGACGTCACCTCCTTGGCGATGATCAGTTTCAGGATTTCGCTGGTGCCGCCGCCGATCAGCGTGAAGCGCACGTCGCGCAGGTAGCGTTGCACCGGGTATTCCATTGCGTAGCCGTACGAGGCCAGCACGCGTGCGGCCGCATCGCAGATGCCGGCCGCAGTCTCGGTGGCGAACAGCTTGCACATCGCCGCCTCCTTGTGGTGCGGGCGGCCCGAGTCGCGCAGCCAGGCTGCGTAGCGCACGAGGTGGGTCGCCGCCTCGAGGCCGGTGGCCATGTCCGCGAGCTTCGTCTGGATCGCCTGGTAGCGGTCGATCGGCTTGCCGAACTGCTGGCGCTCGCCGGCATAGCGCACGGCCTCGTCGAGCGCTGCGCGCGCCACGCCCAGCGCCATCGCGCCGGTGATGATGCGGATCTCGGCCAGCGTCTTGCGCAGGTGGCCCTCGCCGTCGCCTTCCTCCTTCGACAACCTGTGGCTGTCGGGGACGAAGCAGCCGGCGAAGGCGACCTCGGAGGTCGGCAGCGCCCAGACCCCCATCTTGTGGATCTCGCGCCCGACGGTGATGCCGGGGAAGTGCTTCTCGACCAGGAAGATCGTGAGCTTCCTCTCCTCGCCCGCGCGCGCGAACACGGTGAAGAAGTCGGCCACCGGCGCCGAGGTGATCCAGGTCTTCTGCCCGTCGATCAGGTAGCCGCCGTCGACCTTCTTCGCGACGGTGGCGATCGAGCCGAGGTCGGAGCCGGCGTTCGGCTCGGTCATGCAGATCGCGCCGACCTTCTCGCCGGCGAGCGCCGGCTTGAACAGCCGCTCGACGATGTCGGCGCTGCCCAGCATGTGCAGGAACTTCGTGCCCATCAGCGACTGCATCGCCGCGGCGCCGGCCAGCGACATCGAGCCGCGGGCGATCTCCTCGAGTGCCAGGCAGAACTCGGTGAGCGCCATTCCGCTGCCGCCGACGTCCTCGGGATAGCGCATCCCGAACAGGCCGAGCGCCGCCAGCTCGCCGAACAGCTCGCGCGGGAACGCTCGCGCCTCGTCGAGCGCCGCCGCCTGCGGCGCGATCCGCTGGTCGGCGAAGCGCGCGAACGTGTCGCGGACCGCTTTCTGCTCGACGCTCAGTTCGAAGTCCATCGTTCGCGATTCCTTCGGGTTCAGGCGTCGTCCATGCCGTACAGCTCGCGCGCCGCCTCGCGCGAGACCACGCCGTTGCGGACCTCGTCGGCGAGAACCTTGCGGTCGCGCTTCCGGGGGTCGCCGTAGCCGCCGCCGCCGCTGGCCACCTGGTGGTAGACGGTGCCCCTGGGCACGCCGGTGATCAGGTCCTTGTTCCTCGGCACGACCGTGCGGCCGTCCGGGTACTGCAGCCGGATGAAGTTCAGGCCGGCGTCGCGGCCGCCGAACAGGCCGAATGCGGGCTCGAAGTCGCCGTCTCCGAAGGTGACCAGCTGCGTGTCGTCCGAGCCGATCTCGAAGATCGTCTCGACGCCCAGGCCGCCGCGCCACTGCCCGGCGCCGGCCGAGTCGGTCAGCAATTCGTGGCGGATCAGCGTGTGCGGCGTCTGCTGCTCGAACATCTCGTAGTCCTGGTCGAGCACGCCGCCCGACGCGTCGATCATCCCGATGTGGTCGTAGCCGTCGGTGCCGAGCATCCCGCCCGAGCCGCCCTTCAGGCCCATGAAGCCGATGTCGACGTACTTCTCGCCGGTGCGTGGGTCGATCCCGGTGGTGAGCGAAGCGAGCAGGTTGTTCCAGCCGGCGGTGACGCGGTCGGGCAGCACCGGCGCGAGCGCGCGCTGGATCGCGTCGGCGTTGGGCGGGCACAGGTGGTTGCCGAACGTGGTCGCCTTCGGGTAGGCCGCGTTCAGGATCGTGCCCTCGGGGATCACGATCTCGATCGGCTGCACCATCCCCTCGTTGTGCGGGATGTCCGGGTTGACCATCTGCAGCAGCGTGAGGATCGTGGCCGACGCACTGGAGGTGAAGGTGCCGTTGACGAAGCCGTTGGTCTGCGGGTCGGTGCGCGAGTAGTCGAAGCGGATCTTCCGGTCCTCGACGTCGATGTCGACGCGGATCGTGAACTTCGAGCCCTCGTGACGGCCGTCGTAGTAGACGTAGCCTTCGCCCGAGTAGCGGCCGTTCGGGATTTTCGCGATCTCGGCTTCCATCATCCGGCGCGTAGCAAGGAACAGCGCCTGCTTGTGCGCCTCGTAGCTCTCGACGCCGTACTTGGCCAGCAGCTCGAGCATGCGCCGCTCGCCGATCGTGCACGCGCCCATCTCGGCTTTCATGTCGTGCTGGACGATGTCGAGCCGCACGTTGGCGAAAATCAGGTTCCAGACGTCGCGGCGCAGCTTGCCGCGCTCGACCACCTTGACCGGCGGGATGCGCAGCGCCTCCTGCCAGACCTCGACCGCGTTCGGGTTGTAGCCGCCGGCGACGTTGCCGCCGATGTCGGCCTGGTGGCCCTTGACCGCGGTCCAGGCGACGAGCTTGTCGCCGAGGAACACCGGCTTGAACACCGCGACGTCGTTGTTCTGGTTGCCCAGGCTGAACACGTCGTTGTGGAAGATCACGTCGCCGGGATGCAGGTCGTCGCCGAAGTACTGCTTGATGTACTTGCACACCGGCGCCAGCGAGAACGCGAGGATCGGCAGGTTCTCGGTCTGCTCGAGCATGTTGCCGTCGCCGTCGTACAGGCCGGTGACGTAGTCCTTCGCCTCGCACAGGATCGGCGAGCGCGTGGTCTGCTCCATCGAGATGCTCATCTCGTCGGTGATCGACCGGAACGTGCGTGCGTAGACCGAAAGCAGGATCGGGTCGATTTTCACGGTATCGGCAGTGCTCATCGCGGTGTCTCCGTGGGAGGCGTTCAGGCGGCGACCGGGGCCGGAGCGGCCTTCGCAGCCGGTCCGAACGCCGAACGGCACAGGTCTTCGCGGCCCTTCAGGTAGACGGCGAACGATCCGAGGGCGTCGACCACGCAGTCGTACGAGGCGCTGACGAAGATCGCGGTGGTCGCCTGCTCGATCATCGCCGGGCCGTCGATCCGGTTGCCGAAGCGCATCCGGTGGCCGTCGTAGACCGGCACCTCGGCGAAGGCGCGCGTCTCCGGGATGTAGACGCTGCGGCGTCCCTTGAGCGCGTGCGACGCGTCGGCGCCCGTCCAGTCTTCCTTGCGGTAGGCCGGCTTGTCGGTCGCGCCCACCGCCTGCACCCGCACGTTGATGATCTCGATCGGCGTGTTCTCCTGCTCGAGCGAGTAGCCGTAGAGCCGGTTGTGCTCGGCGTGGAACGCGCGCGCGATGCCGGCCGCATCGCGCGCGTCGAGCAGCGCGCGCGGCACGACGAACGACACCTCGTGGTACTGGCGGATGTAGCGGCAGTCGAACTTGATCTCGTAGCGCCGGCGCGCCTCCGGGATGCGCTCGTCGGCCAGCTGCGCGGCGCCTTCGCCGACCATCGCGTCGACGATCGCGCCGAGCTTCGCCCAGTCGAGCGACTCGAGCCGCGCGACGAAGGTGCGGACGAAGTCGTGCTTCAGTTCGCTCATCAGCATCCCGAACGCGCACAGCACCGAGGACTCGCGCGGCACGATCTGCAGCGGGATCTCGAGCTCCTGGCAGATCAGGCACGAGTGGATCGGGCCCGCTCCGCCGGCCGGGATGATCGGGAACTCGCGCGGATCGAAGCCGCGCTTGATCGTGACCTCGCGCACGCCCTGCGCCATGTTGTTGCAGGCGACCCGGTACATGCCGGCGGCCGCTTCCTCGACGGTGAGGCCCATCGGCCGCGCAATGTGCGTCTCGATCGCCGCGCGGGCCGCCGCCACGTCGAGCTTCATCTTCCCGCCGGCGAAGAACTCGGGGTCGAGGTAGCCGAGCACCACGTTGGCGTCGGTCGTCGTGGGCAGCGTGCCGCCCTTGCCGTAGCAGGCCGGCCCCGGGTCGGCGCCGGCGCTCTGCGGGCCCATCCGCAGCAGGCCGCCTTCGTCGAGCCAGCCGATCGAGCCGCCGCCCGCGCCGATCGTGTGGATGTCGAGCATCGGCAGCGCGAGCTTGTGGCGCGCGATCTCGCCGTCGTTCTTGATCATCGGCGCGCCGACCGAGACCGAGGCCTCGAAGCTGGTTCCGCCCATGTCGGTGGTGATGCACTTGTCGACGCCGTGCGCGCGCGCGTAGAACAACCCCGCGCCGGGACCGCCGGCCGGCCCCGACAGCAGCGTGAGCGCCGCCTTCTCGCGCGCGAGCTGCGGCGAGATCACGCCGCCGTTGGACTGCATGATCAGCAGCAGGCCCTCGAAGCCGATGCCGGCGAGGCGCGCGACCAGCTGGTCGAGGTAGTGGTTCAGCTTCGGGCCGACGTACGAGTTCAATGCGGTCGTGCTCACGCGCTCGTAGAAGCGGATCGACGGCAGCAGGTCGGTGGAGACCGAAAGGTAGGCGCCGGGCAGCTCGCGGCGAACGATCTCGGCGGCGGCCTGCTCGTGCGCCGGGTTGGCGAACGAGTTCATGAAGCAGATCGACACCGCCTGTACGCCCTCGCGCCGGAACAGCTCGATTGCCTCGCGCACGCCGTCGACGTCGAGCGGCGCGGTCTCGGCGCCGGTGCGGTCGAGGCGCCCCTCGATGCCGGCGCGCAGGTAGCGCGGCACCAGCGGCCTCACGTTCGTGTAGCGGTTGTTGTACTGCTCCTCGCGGATGCCGCGGCGCATCTCGAGCGCGTCGCGCACGCCGCGGGTGGTGAGCAGCCCGCACTTCGCGCCGGTGTGGGTCAGCGTCGCGTTGGTCGTCACCGTCGTGCCGTGCACGATCGTGTCGATCGTCCGCGCGAACGCTTCGAGCGACTGCGGCGGGTCCATGCTCGCGGCGATGTCGGCCAGGCCGTTGACCACGGCGATCGACGGGTCGGCCGGTGTGGACAGCGACTTGAAGATCGCCGGCTCCGCGCCGTCGCGCGTCACGACGAAATCGGTGAAGGTGCCGCCGACGTCGATGCCGATCTTGAGGGTCATGGCGGGGACTCCGTTGTCAACCGGTGACGGCGTTGCCGCCCACGAGGCGCCGCACTTCGTCGCGGCGCACCTTGCCGAGCGCGGTCTTCGGAAGCGCTTCGACGAAAACCACCTGCTTCGGGTGCTTGAACCGGGCGATGCGGCCTTCCAGCCGCCCGAGCACGTCGGCCTCGGTCGGCCGCCGGCCGGGCTGCGGCGCGACGACTGCGACCACGATCTCGCCCCAGCGCTCGTCGGGCCAGCCGACGACCGAGGCTTCGGCGATGTCGGGCGATTCCATCAGCAGGTTCTCGATCTCGGCCGGGTAGATGTTCTCGCCGCCCGAGATGATCATTTCCTTGCGGCGCCCGTCGACGTACAGGAAACCCTCGTCGTCGAAGTGCCCCATGTCGCCGGTGTGGAACCAGCCGTTGACCAGCACCGCGGCGGTCGCCTGCGGGGCATTCCAGTAGCCGCTCATCACGTTCGGGCCGCGCACCAGAATCTCGCCGGTGGCGCCGGGCGCGACGTCGCGCCCCGTGTCGTCGACGATGCGCAACTCGCAGTGCGCGGCCGGGCGGCCGGCCGAGCCCGCCTTGCGATACGCGTCCTGCGCCTTCTGGCAGGCCGCGATCGGGCAGGTCTCGGTGGCGCCGTAGACCTGCACCAGCGGCACGCCACGCGCGTGCACTGCCCGGATCAGCCGCTCGGGCACGATCATCGAGCCGGTCGTGATCATCCGCAGGCTCGAGAAGTCGGCCGACTGCCAGCGCGGGTGCGCGAGCATCGCGTCGAGTTGCGCCGGAACCAGCACCGTCAGCGTGATGCGCTCGCGCTCGATCGCGTCGAAGGTTGCCTCGACGTCGAACTTCGGATGGAGCACGACCGTGCAGCCCATTCTCAGCGCCGGCGTCGTCTGGTTGTTCAGGCCGCCGACGTGGAACAGCGGCAGCGTGGTGAGGATGCGGTCGTCTTCGGTCAGTTCGTGCATCGCCGCGCTGTTCAACGCGTTCCACGCGATTGCGTCCTGGGTGAGCACGACGCCCTTGGGCTTGCCGGTCGATCCCGACGTGTAGCAGACGAGCAGCGGCGCCCGGGGGTCGGGGTCGGTGGCGGGCTCGAACGCGCCACGCGATCCGGGCGCGCGCGCGTCCGCGCCGCCGGCGCGCGAGAGGAACTCGTCGCCGCCCAGCCAGCCCTGCGGGGCTTCTCCCAGGGCGACTGCGGCAGCGTCGCGGAGCGACGCGCGCAGCGCCTGCGCGTGCTCGAGGAACGGCGGCTCGACGAACAGCACCGACGGCGGGCAGTCGGCGAGGATCTGCCGGTGCTCGGGCACTGCGAGGCGCCAGTTCAGCGGCATGAACATCGCGCCGCGCCTCGCGCAGGCGAACAGCAAAGCGATCTCGTCGGGGCTGTTCAGGCCGAGGAAGGCGACACAGCCGCCGCGCCCGACGCCGGCGGCGGCCAGCCCTGCGGCGTAGCGGTCGACCAGCTTCGCGAGCGCGGCGTAGTCGAGGTCGCGACCGGGGAAGCGGATCGCCACCCGCCCGGGCGATCGTCCCGCGTGGTGGTGGATCCACTCGTGCAGTCGCATGGTTGCGCTCCGCTGGCTGCCTCGGCTACGCGTCGCCGACTTCGAGGACCACGGCCATCGCGGTGTCGCCGGCGGCGCAGCCGGTGAACAGCCCGTAGCCGCCGCCGCGGATCGCGAGCTCCTCGATCAGCTCGATGATCGCGCGCGTGCCCATCGGCGCCTGCGGATGCCCCCAGACCAGCGAGCAGCCGTAGTTGTTCATCGTCCGCAGGTCGGCGCCGGTTTGCTTCGCGAAATACAGGTCGTTGACCGCGAACGGGTTGTGCGTCTTGATCGCCGCCATCTGCGCGATCGAGCGGCCGGCCTGCTCCAGCGCGCGCTGCGCGGCCGGCACCGTCGCTTCGGGCATGTGCGCGAGCGCCGTGCGCGCCAGCCCGAAGCCGTGCAGGCGTACCGCGATTTTCGGGTCGGTGGAGAGCTCGCGCGCGCGATCCGCGGTGGTGACGACGATCGCGGCATTGCCGTCGGCCGGATGCGTCTGGCCGCCGAAGGTGATCGTCCCGCCCTTCGCGACCGGCTCGAGCCTGGCCAGTCCCTCGGGCGTCGAGCGCGATACGCCTTCGTCGGCTTCGAGCGTTCCCGCGCTCTTGCGGTAATTGGGCGCCGGCACGTCGAACGGCAGCGTCATGAAGCGCTTGAGGAACGCGGCGCCGTCGGCCAGCGCGTCCCGGTACTGCTCCTCGCGGCGCAGCACCACCTCGTGCTGGGCGGCGGTGGCGATTCCGTGCTTCTTCGCGACGTTCTCGGCGGTGACCAGCATCGCGTGCGGGCCGAGCGGATCGCAGTTGAAGTTGTCCATCACCCAGTCTTCGGCGGCGCCGGTGCCGCCGGGGCCGCGCGGGTTCGGGTAGTACAGGTGCGGGCCGTTGGACGTGCGGTCGCAGTTGATGGCCAGCGCCACGCTGGCCATCCCGACCTCGATCTCCTGCGCGGCGGCCAGCAGCGTGCGCACGCCGGTCGCGCAGGCCTGCATCATCGTCGGCCCGCCGACGTGGCCGGCGCCGATCATTCCGGTGAGCCAGGGTAGTCCGTAGAACGAGTGCTTCTGCGGCACCGAGAAGCCGAGCACGCCGTAGTCGAGCGTCTTCGGATCGATGCGGCGCTTCGCGAGCTCGGCGCGCGCGACGTGCGCGGCGAACTCGATGCTGTTCAGGTTGGCGAAGCTGCCCTGCCAGCGCGCGAAAGGCGTGCTCCAGTAGGCGCCGTAGGGGATCTGGGCCTTGTAGCGCATGGGAACTCCTGTTCGGGGGTCAGGCCGCAGCCTTGTCCAGGCCGACGGCGGTGACGAACGCGCGCTTGGCCTCGACGAGGTGGGCGTGCATCGCCGCGGCGGCCGCGTCGCCGTTGCCGGCGCGCAGCGCCTCGGTGACGCGCTCGAAGCCGGCGAGCACGATCGCGCGGATCGCGGGGTCGTCCAGCGTCAGCGCGCGGATGCGCTGCATGTGGTCGGCGTACTGCTCGATCACCTTGACCAGCCGGCGGTTCGGCACCAGCGCGAGCCACGCGCTGCGGAAGTGCACGTGGCTCTCTCGAAACGCCTCCCCGTCGTTGGCGCGGTGCGCCGCGCGCGCCTCGGCGAGCGCCGCCTCGATCGGGGCGCGGACCTCGGGGTCGGCGGTGCGCTCGGCCACCCGCCGCGTGGCGGCGGGCTCGATCAGGAAACGCACCTCGTAGATGTCGTCGACGTCGGCGAGCGTGAGTTCGGGAACCATGTAGCTGCGCCCGCCCGAGACCAGCAGGCCTTCGCTGGCCAGACGGGCCAGCGCCTCGCGCACCGGGGTCCGCGAAACCCCGAGCTGGGTCGCGAGCTGCACCTCCTGCAGCGGCTGGCCGGGCCGGATCGCGCCGTCGCGAAGGTATGTGCGCAAGGTGTCGTAGACCTGCTCGCCGAGGGCGACGGGGCGATCGACAGGCTCGAGCGACGGGACCAAGGGGCGCCTCCACCGCGCGACGCGGTCGGGGTTTGAGTGTGTGCTGGATACTGTATACACACTTTAGACCCGAAATCGGCCGCTGTAAAGCGCCGCGGCGGGGGCGCGGCGGTCGCTATAGTCTCGACGACACCGACCAGCAGGAGGCCAGAGGCTCATGTCGACTCCCGAAGTGCTGTGGCGCCCGAGCCGCGAGCGGATCGCCCGCGCCGGGATCACCCGCTATCGCGACTGGCTGCGGCAGACCCGCGGCCTGGCCTTCGCCGACTACGAGGCGCTCTGGACGTGGTCGGTCGAGCACCTCGAGGATTTCTGGGAGTCGTTCCACCAGTGGGCGGGGGTGATGGCGCACACCCCGCATTCGAACGTGCTGTCGGCGCGCACGATGCCGGGGGCGCGCTGGTTCGAGGGCGAGACGCTGAACTACGCGGAACACCTGCTCGCGCCGGCACGGGTGCACGCGCACACGAGCCGCCCGGCGCTGGTGTTCGAGTCGGAGCTGCAGGCGCGCACCGAGATCGGCTGGGACCGGTTGCGCGCCGAGACCGGCGCGCTGACCGCGACGCTGAAGCGGCTCGGCGTCGCGAAGGGCGACCGCTGCGTCTCCTACATGCCGAACATCCCGCAGTCGGTGGTCGCATTGCTGGCCACGACCAGCCTTGGCGCGGTCTGGTCGAGCTCGTCGCCGGACATGGGACCGGTGAGCGTGCTCGACCGCTTCCGGCAGATCGAGCCGAAGGTGCTGTTCGCGGTCGACGGCTACCGCTACGGTGGCAAGGACTTCGACCGGCGCGACGTCGTGCGCGAGCTGGTGCGGCAGCTGCCGTCGGTGCGGGCGGTGGTCTTCGTTCCCTATCTGGATGCGGACGCGACGCTGGGCGCGCCCGACGCAGCTGCGCCGGTCGAGGTCGTGTCCTGGTCCGACGCGCTCGCCCGGCCGGCCGAGTGCGCGTTCACGCCGGTGCCGTTCGACCACCCGCTGTGGATCGTCTACTCGTCCGGCACCACCGGGATGCCGAAGCCGATCGTCCACGGCCACGGCGGCACCGTCCTCGAGAACCTGAAGAGCGCGCTGCTGCACCTCGACGTCGGCGAGGACGACCGTTTCTTCTGGTTCTCGTCGACCGGCTGGATCATGTGGAACCTGTGGGTGTCCACGCTGATGACGGGTGCCACGCTGCTGCAGTTCGACGGCAATCCCGGCCATCCGGACCTGGGCACGCTGTGGCGCCTGGCCGAACGCGAGCGGCTGACCTTCATGGGCATCAGCCCGGCGTTCGTCGGGCTTTGCATGAAGGCCGGGATGAGGCCGCGCGAGCAGTTCGACCTCTCGGCGCTGCGCACGATCGGCTCGACCGGGTCGCCGCTGACCGAGGAGGCCTATCGCTGGATCTATTCGGCGGTGCACCCCGACCTGATGCTCGCGTCGATTTCGGGCGGAACCGACCCGGGCGCGGCCTTCCTCACCTCCTGCCCGATCCTGCCGGTCTACGCCGGGGAGATGCAGTGCCGCACGCTGGGTGGCGCGATCCACGCGTACGGCGACGACGGCAAGCCGCTGCTGGGCCAGGTCGGCGAGCTGGTCTGCGCCGAGCCGATGCCTTCGATGCCGCTGTACTTCTGGGGCGACACCGAAGGGCGCCGCTACTTCGACAGCTATTTCGACGTCTTTCCCGGGCCGCCGAACGTCTGGCGGCACGGCGACTGGCTCGCGCTCACGCCGCGCGCCGAGTCGGTGACCGCGACCATCTACGGCCGCTCGGATTCGACGATCAACCGATACGGCATCCGGATGGGCACCAGCGAGCTGTACCGGGTCGTCGAGGAATTCGGGGAGGTCGCCGATTCGCTGGTCGTCGACCTCGAGTACCTGGGGCGCGAGTCGTTCCTCGCGCTGTTCGTCGTGCTGCGCGAACCGGGCGCGACGATCTCGGGCGTCGGCGCGAAGGGACCGGCGCCGGACGGCGCCGCGGCGGCGCGCGGGCAGACCGGCGTCGATCCTGCACTGCGCCAGCGCATCCTCGACGCGCTGCGCACGCGGCTGTCGGCGCGCCACGTGCCCAACGAGGTCTACGCGATTCCCGAGGTGCCGCGCACGATGTCGGGCAAGAAGCTCGAGGTGCCGGTGAGGAAGATCCTGCTCGGGCAAGCGGTCGAAAAGTCGGTCAACCGCGATTCGATGGCGAACCCGGCCTCGATCGACTGGTTCGTGACCTTCGCCGCTGCGCGGAACCGATGAGCGCGCGCAAGCCGGGTTCGCCGGCGCCGTTCGCGCGGACGATCGTCAGTGCGCCTGCAAGGCGCGCGCCGTCCGCAGCGCGATCCGCGCCAGGCGTGTGACCACGTTGACGAGCGCGGCCTCGGTCTGCTCGAACAACGCGCCCGTGGCCGTGCTCATCACGGCCTCGAGTTCCTCGCTCAGGCTCTCGAGCGGCTTCTGCGCAGCGACCAGCAGATGCACCGGGTCGTCGGTGTCCGGGATCGTTGCCGGCGGGCCGGCGGCGCCCGCAGCCGCACGTGACGGCGTTTCGAGCAGCGTTTCGAGAAGCCGGGCGCTCTCGTCGTCGCCGATCTCGCGAAGGCGGGCGGCGAGCGCGCGGTGCGCCTGCGCGATCGCCGCCTCGCGCGTCGCGAGCAGCGCGTGCAGCGCGTCGGACGAGGCGACTGCGGCCGTGGCGGGCTGCGGCTCCTCGCGCGCGGCGCGTCGCTCGCGATGCCAGGCTTCGCGGCGCCAGCGACGCATGACCGCCGCATGACGCAATTCCTCGATGCCCAGCCGCTCGGCCTGCGCCCGGACGCGGGGATCGGTCGCGCGTGCGGCCAGGTAGCTGTAGAGCGCGAACGCGCGCTTCTCGTTATCGACCGCGATCGCGAACGCGCGGTAGGGGGTGAGCAGCGCGCTGCCGGAAATCTCGTCCCAGGAACTCCACAGCTCGGCCGGCAGTTGCCAGTCGAAGCTTCCTGCCTCGGGGATCCGTTCACCCACGCCTGCCGCCCAGCGCGCGACTTCGTCGACGTGCTGGCGTTCCTCCTCGAGCATGACCCGGAACGCCGCTGCGGTGGCGGCCTCGCCGCGACGCGCCATGGTTTCGGCGAGCGCCGCGTAGCGCTTCAGCGATTCACGCTCGATCGAGCTGGCAATGCCGACCAGCAGCGGCATGCTCACCGACTGGATCTCGGGGTCGCGCATGAGCAGCGACGCGCGCATCGTCCGGCCTCCGTGACGTGGGGCATCTTGACCGTGAACAAGCCGCCCGTGCGGGCTGATGTAATAATCGCACGATTCAGAAAATTCACGGGAACCCGAATTGTCCGTCTCCGGCGCCCGCGCGCTGTGCTTGGGCATTGTCGCGCGGATCCTCGTGGTCGTCGCGATGTTCGGGTCGACCGCCGCGGCGGCATCGCCCGCGGCGGCGAACCTGGGGCAATTCCTCGCCGGGCTCGCCGCGGCCGACGTCGTGCCCGGCGCCGACCGGTTCGGTCCGGTACAGCCCGATCACGCCGTCGCACCGGCCTATCGCGGCGACGCGCTCGTCGGCTATGCGTACCTGAACTCGCAGCAGGTCGATGCGATCGGCTACTCGGGCAAGCCGATCCACGTCGTCGTGGGCCTGGACCTCGAAGGCACGATCGTCGGGGCGAAACTGGTCGCGCACAGCGAACCGATCGTGCTGATCGGCATTCCCGAGAAGCGCGTCGTGGCGTACCTGGCGCATTTCGTCGGCTACAACCCGCTTCGCGCGGCGGCCGAGGGACGCGGGCCGCCGCAGGCCGACATCGTCAGCGGTGCCACCGTCACCGTGCTGGTGATGGGCGACAGCGTCGTGCGCTCGGCGGTCCGGGTCGCGCGCGCGCTGCATCTCGGCACCGCCGCGTCCGGCGCGCAGGCGGCGGCGCGGGTGATCGATCCGCAGGCCGGCGCGATCACCGACTGGCCCACGCTGTTGCGCGAGGGCGCGGTTCGCCACCTGCGCCTCACGATCGGCGAGGTGAACAAGGCCTTCGTCGATTCGGGAAACAGGGCGGCGGCTGCGCGCCCCGAACCCGGCGCGGCCGACGAGCCGTTCATCGACCTGTACACGGCGCTCGTCTCACAGCCGGCCATCGGGCGCAGCCTGCTCGGCGGCGACGAATACGCGAGCGTCGCGCGCATGCTGGCGCCCGGCCAGCAGGCGATCCTGATCGCGGGCGACGGCCTGTATTCGTTCAAGGGTTCGGGCTACGTGCGCGGCGGCATCTTCGATCGCATCGAACTGCTGCAGGGTGCCGAGACGATCCGCTTTCACGACTACCTGCATCGGCGCGTCGGCGACCTCGGCGCGGCGGGCGCGCCGGCGCTGAGGGAGATCGGCGTCTTCGTCGTCCCGCCGGGGGCCGAATTCGATCCGGCGGCGCCGTGGCGCCTTCAACTGCTCGTCCAGCGCCCGGTGGGCGCGCTCGACAAGGCCTTCGTATCGTTCGGGCTCGATTACCGCCTGCCCGAGCGCTACACGAAGACGGCGCCGACGCCAGCGCCGACGGCACCCGCCACGCCTGCGGCTCCGGGGGGCGCGGCCGGGTCCGCGACCTCGTCTGCACCGGGCGCCGCCGTTCCTGCGAGAACCCCCGCCGCAGCGCCTTCGACCACCCCTGCCGCGGCTTCTTCGACGACGCCCGCCGCGGCGCCTGCGGCCGCAACCCCGCAGGCCGAGGCGGAGTTCCCCGCCGAACCCCGGGAGCCGCTGTGGATGCGCATCTGGCGCAGCAAGGTCGCAGCGCTGGCGATGTTGGGCGTGATGCTGGCCGTGCTCACGCTGATCTTCTTCTTCCAGGACGTGCTGGTCGCGCGCGAGCGACTGTTCGACCGCGTGCGCCTCGCCTACCTCATGGCGACGCTGTTCTGGCTCGGGTGGGTCGCGCAGGCGCAGCTGTCGGTGGTCAACGTGCTCACCTTCGCCAACGCGTTGCGTTCGGGCTTCGAATGGTCGCAGTTCCTGGTCGACCCGTTGATCTTCGTGCTCTGGTGCTCGGTGGCGGCGGCGCTGCTGTTCTGGGGCCGCGGCCCGTTCTGCGGCTGGCTGTGCCCGTTCGGCGCGCTGCAGGAATTGTCGAACCGCGCGGCCCGGCTGCTCAAGGTGCCGCAATTGAAGATTCCGTGGGCGGTCCACGAGCGCCTGTGGCCGGTCAAGTACATCGTCTTCCTGGGCCTGTTCGGCGTCTCGCTCGGCTCGCTGGCCTTTGCCGAGCGGCTCGCCGAGGTCGAGCCGTTCAAGACCGCGATCGTGCTGCACTTCGTGCGCCAGTGGTGGTTCGTCGCGTTCGCGCTCGCGCTGCTGGCGGCGGGCCTGTTCGTCGAGCGCTTCTTCTGCCGCTACCTGTGCCCGCTGGGCGCCGCGCTGGCCATTCCCGGGCGCATGCGCATGTTCGACTGGCTCAAGCGCTATCGCGAGTGCGGCAACCCGTGCATGCGCTGCTTCAACGAGTGCCCGGTCGAGGCAATCCATCCGGAAGGGCACATCAACCCGAACGAGTGCATCTCGTGCCTGCACTGCCAGGTGCTCTACCGGCACGACTACAAGTGTCCGGTGCGCGTGCAGCGCCGGCTCAAGCGCGAGAAGCGGGCGGCCATGGCGGCGACTGCGGTCGCCCGGGCCGGCAGCGGGTCCGCGACCGCGGGCCCGACCGTTTGAACGGGCATCTTCGCGATGTCCGATTTACGGGCGCGCTGCGCGCGCTCCAACCGACAGGGGAGGTCGAGAAATGGCTGACGAGAAGAACCGCAACGGATTGCCCGATCCGGATCGCCGCGCGATGCTCGGCGGCGGCGCGAAGGCCGTGGCGATCGCGGCTGGCGCCGGGCTGCTGAGCAGCTGCGGCGAGAAGACGCCGGCGCCGAAGCCGGAGACCGCGGCCGCGCCGCCGGCCGCCCCCGCCGCGGGAACGGCGGCACCGGCGCCGGCCCCGACACCCGCATCCTCCACCGCCGCGGCGATCGCGAAGACGCACGTCGGGCCGGGAGAACTCGACGAGTACTACGTGTTCTTCTCCAGCGGCCAGAGCGGCGAGCTTCGGATCGTCGGGCTGCCGTCGATGCGCGAGCTGATGCGCGTGCCGGTGTTCAACCGATGCAGCGCCACCGGCTGGGGCCAGACCAACGAGAGCCTGAAGATCCTGACCGAGGGCCTGACGCCCGAGACCCGCAAGTACCTAGCGTCGCGCGGCGGCACCTACCTGAACGGCGACCTGCACCACCCGCACATGTCGTTCACCGACGGCACCTACGACGGTCGCTACCTGTTCATGAACGACAAGGCGAACACGCGCGTGGCCCGGGTGCGCTGCGACGTGATGAAGTGCGACAAGATCATCGAACTTCCCAACCAGCACACGGTGCACGGGCTGCGTGTGCAGAAGTATCCGAAGACCGGCTACGTGTTCTGCAATGGCGAGGACGGGGTGCCGATTCCGAACGACGGACACGGCATCGCCGACAAGAAGGAATACCGCTACATGTTCACGGCGGTCGACGGCGAGACGATGAAGGTGGCCTGGCAGGTCATCGTGAACGGCAACCTCGACAACGTCGACTGCGACTACCAGGGCAAGTACGCGTTCGCCACCAGCTACAACTCGGAGGAGGGCGTGACGCTGGCCGAGAGCACGGCGGCCGAGCAGGACTGGGTCACGGTGTTCAACCTGAAGCGCATCGAGGAGGCGGTCGCCAAGGGCGAGTTCAAGCGGATCGGCGGCGTGCCGGTGCTCGACGGCAGGAAGGGTTCGCCGTTCACGCGCTATATTCCGGTGCCGAACAGCCCGCACGGGATCAACACCGCGCCCGACGGCATCCACGTGGTGGCCAACGGCAAATTGTCGCCGACCTGCACGGTGTTCGACGTTCGGCGCTTCGACGACCTGTTCGACGACAAGATCAAGCCGCGCGACACCGTCGTCGCCGAACCCGAGCTCGGCCTGGGTCCGCTGCACACCGCATTCGACGGGCGCGGCAACGCCTACACGACGCTGTTCATCGACAGCCAGATCTGCAAGTGGTCGATCGCCAAGGCGATCGAGAAGTTCAACGGCAAGGACGTCGACCCGATCATCCAGAAGCTCGACGTCCACTACCAGCCCGGCCACAACCACACGTCGATGGGGCAGACGAAGGAGGCCGACGGCAAGTGGCTGATCTCGCTGAACAAGTTCTCCAAGGACCGGTTCCTGAACGTCGGTCCGCTGAAGCCCGAATGCGACCAGCTGATCGACATCTCGGGCGACAAAATGGTGCTGGTTCACGACTCGCCGAGCTTCGCCGAGCCGCACGACGCCACGATCGTGCACCGCTCGAAGGTCAACCCGATCAACATCTGGAAGCGCGACGACCCGATGTGGGAGGATGCGCGGCGCCAGGCCAAGGCCGATGGCGTCGACCTCGACACCGACTCGAAGGTCGTCCGCGACGGCCACAAGGTGCGCGTCTACATGTTCTCGGTCGCGCCCACCTTCAGCATGACCGACTTCACCGTGAAGGAGGGCGACGAGGTCACCGTCTACGTCACCAATCGCGACCAGGTCCAGGACCTCACCCACGGGTTCACGATCGTCAACTACGGGATCGCGATGGAGATCGGCCCGCAGGCCACCTCGTCGGTCACCTTCAAGGCCGACCGGCCCGGCGTGTTCTGGTACTACTGCCAGTGGTTCTGCCACGCGCTGCACATGGAAATGAAGGGGCGCATGCTGGTCGAGCCGCGCCGGCGCTGACGCATGGCGCTGCGTGGCGTCATGGCTGCGGCCGTGCTCGCGGCCGCTTGCCCGGTTCCCTCGGCGCCGGCTTCGGCCGCGGCGCCTGGGGCTCGCGAGCCGGTCGTGGCGTCCGGTGAGCGCGCCGTGGCACCGGGCGAGCACCGCGTGGCGTCCGGCGACCCGATCCAGCCGCTGCTCGATGCGCTGCCTCCCGGCGCCACCGTGCGGCTGGCGCCCGGGCGCCACGCCGGACCGCTGCGCATCGACCGGCCGCTGGCGCTGCTGGGCGAGGCCGGCGCGGTGCTGGTCGGGCCGGGCACCGGCAGCGTGGTGGTCGTCACCGCGCCCGACGTGCGCATCGAGGGCCTGGAGATCACCGGGTCGGGGCTCGACGTGCCGGCGATGGACTCGGCGATCCTGCTCGCGCAGACCGCCGAGCGCGCGCGCATCCGCGCGAACCGGCTCGTCGACAACCTGTTCGGCGTCTACGTCCACGGCGCGGCCGGTTCGGTGATCGAGAACAACCTGATCGTGGGGCGGCGCGACCTGCGGCTCGCGGAGGCCGGCAACGGCGTGTCGATCTGGAACGCGCCCGGTGCGCAGGTGATCGGCAACGCGATCCGCTACGGGCGCGACGGCATCTTCGTGAAGACCAGCTCGCACAACCTCTTCGCGAACAATGCCTTCGAGGACCTGCGCTTCGCGATCCACTACATGTACACGAACGACGGCCGCATCGTCGGCAACCGTTCGCGGCGCAACCACGTCGGCTGGGCGCTCATGTATTCCGACCGGCTCGAGATCCGCGGCAACGTCTCCGAGGACGACCGCGATCACGGCCTGATGCTCAATTCGACCAACCGCTCGCAGGTGATCGGCAACGTCGTGCGCCGCGGGCGCGAGAAATGCGTGTTCGTCTACGCCGCGAACGGCAACCTGCTGAAGGACAACTGGTTCGAAGGCTGCCCGATCGGCATTCACTTCACCGCGGGCTCCGAGCACAACACGATGACCGGCAACGCATTCGTCGGCAACCGCAGCCAGGTGAAGTACGTCGGCACGCGCTATCTCGACTGGGCGCACGAGGGGCGCGGCAACTACTGGAGCGACAACCCGGCCTTCGACCTCGACGGCGACGGCATCGCCGACCGCCCGTACCGGCCGAACGACGTGATGGACGCGATCCTCTGGACGCTTCCGGCGGCCAAGGCGCTGGTCAACAGCCCGGCCGTCCAGATGGTGCGCTGGGCGCAGGCGCGCTTTCCGGCACTCTATCCGGGCGGCGTCGTCGACAGCGCGCCGCTGATGCGACCGCTCGCGGTGCCGCCGCCCGCGTCGCCATGACGATCGTCGCGCAGTGGAGCTCGGTCACGAAGCGCTACCGCGGCGTGACCGCGGTCGAGGACGTTTCGCTCGGACTCGAGGCGGGGCAGGTGACCGCGCTCGTCGGTCACAACGGCGCGGGCAAGACCACGCTGGTCAAGCTGCTGCTCGGGCTGGTCCGGCCGACCGCAGGCAGCGTCCGGATTTCCGGCGTCGACCCCGCGGGAAGCCGCGGGGCCGACGCGCGGCGCACGATCGGATTCCTTCCCGAGAGCGTCGCGTTCCATGGCGCCATGACCGGTCGCGAACTGATGGCCTTTCACGCGCGGCTCAAGGGCGAGTCGTGCCGCGACAACGCCGCGCTGCTCGAGCGGGTCGGCATCGCGCACGCGGCGAACCGGCGCGTGGCAACGTATTCGAAGGGCATGCGGCAACGCCTCGGCATCGCCCAGGCGCTGATCGGCGCGCCGCGCCTGCTGCTGTTCGACGAGCCGACCAGCGGGCTCGACCCGGCCTCGCGAAGCGACGTCTACCGGACGATCGACGCGCTTCGGGCCGGCGGCGCCACCGTGCTGGTTTCCACGCATGCGCTGGCCGAGGTGCAGGACCGCGTCGACCGGGCCGCGATCATGCACCGCGGGCGCCTGCTGGCCGCCGGCACGCTCGCCGAGTTGCGCCGTGGCGCGGCTGCCGAGGCGCGCATCCGCGTGCGCGTGCGGCCGTCGGCGACCGGCCAGGTGCTCGCCGGTCTTCCCGACGGGGTGCGCTGCGCCGAACGCGGCGACGCGTCGCTGACGCTGGAGGTCGCGGCCGCCGCGAAGATGCCGGTGCTGCGCGCGCTCGCGCAGGCCGGCGAACTGGTGGAAGACGTCGAGACCGCCGCGCCCGGCCTGCAGGAGCTCTACGACCGACTCGTCGGCGCCGCGGGAGAGCCGGCGTGAACGCGCTCGTGATCGCCGCGCAGGAGATCCGCGTCGGCATGCGCAACCGCTGGGTGCTCGCGACCACCGTGCTGATGGCCGCGCTCGCGCTGTCGCTGGTGCTGCTCGGCAGCGCGCCCACCGGCACCGTGAAGACCGATCCGCTCGCCGTCACCGTCGTGAGCCTCGCGAGCCTCACCATTTTCCTGGTGCCGCTGATCGCGCTGCTGCTGTCGTTCGACGCGATCGTCGGCGAGCAGGAGCGCGGCACGCTGATGCTGCTGTTGTCGTATCCGGTGGCGCGCTGGCAGGTAGTGGTCGGCAAGTGCCTCGGGCAGGCTGCGATCCTCGCCGTGGCGACGGTGATCGGCTACGGCGCTGCCGCTGCCGCCCTCGGCCTGAAGGCGGGGGTCGGTCCGCACGCCTGGTCGGCCTACGCGGCGATGGTGCTCACGTCGATCATGCTCGGCGCCTCGTTCGTGTCGCTGGGCTGCCTGGCCAGCACGCTGGTGCACGAGCGGGCGACCGCCGCCGGGATCGCGGTCGGCCTCTGGCTGTTCTTCGTGCTGATCTACGACACCGCGCTGCTCGGCGTGCTCGTCGCCGACCAGGGCCGCATCGTGAACGCGTCCGTGCTCGACGTACTGCTGCTGCTCAACCCCGCCGACGTCTACCGGCTGTTCAACATGACCGCCAGCCACGCCGTGTCGGTCTACAGCGGGATGGCCGGCCCCGGCGATCCGGCGGCGCTTCCGGCTCCGGTGTTCCTGGCGGTGCTCGCCGCCTGGATCGTGGTGCCGATGGCGATCGCGATCGTCGCTTTCGGGAGGAGGTCGCTGTGAATTCGTGGCGCGCGATGCGGGTCGCAGTCGTCGTCGTGGCGCTGGCCGCCGCGGCCGGTTGCGACCGACGTTCGGCGCAGGCACCCCGCCCGTCGCCCTCCGAGGTGCTGGCCGAGGCCACCGGCTACTACTGCGGCATGCGCCTCGCCGAGCACGAGGGTCCGAAAGGACAGGTGTACCTGGCCAGCCGCAGCGAGCCGATCTGGTTCTCGTCGGTGCGTGACACGATCGCGTTCCTGCGGGCGCCGGACGAGCCGCGCGACATCGTCGCGGTCTACGTCAACGACATGGGCCGGTCGGCCCACTGGCAGCAGCCCGATCGCGGCGCCTGGGTCGACGCCAGGCGGGCGTGGTTCGTGATCGAAAGCCAGGCGCGCGGCGGAATGGGCGCGCCCGAAGCGGTGCCGTTCTCCGAACAGGCCGCGGCCGAGGGGTTCCGCGCTTCGCAGGGCGGCCGCGTGGTCCGCCTCGACGAGATCCCGGACGACTACCTGTTCGGCTTGCCCGGGGAGCAGGCCGGCGCGCCGGCCGCAGCAACGCATTGAGGAGAGCAGCCATGGCCGATCGCCGCCGCTTCCTGTCGATCGTGGCCGCCTGCGCGGCGGCCGCGCCGTACGCCGGTGCACGCGCCGCCGCCGAGGCCAAGCCCGAGGCCGTCGCCTGGCGGGGAACGGCGATGGGCGCGCTGGCGTCGATGACGCTGGTTCACCCCGACCGCCAGAAGGCGCAGGCGCTCGTGCAGCGCTGCGTCGACGAGATCGACCGTCTCGAGTCGGTGTTCAGCCTGTACCGACCCGAGTCGTCGCTGTCGCGGCTGAATGCCGTCGGCGAATTGCGCGACCCGCCGTTCGAGCTGATCGAACTGCTGTCGCAGAGCCTCGACCTCGCGCGATCGAGCGGCGGTGCCTTCGATCCGACGGTGCAGCCGCTCTATCGGCTCTACGCCGCGCACTTCGCGCGGCCGGGCGCGCCTGCCGCGGGGCCGTCGCAGGCGGCGATCGCCGAAGTCCTGGAGAAAGTGGGGTTCGCCGGCGTCGAGCTTCGCGCCGATCTCGTGCGCTTGCGTCGCCCCGGCATGGCGATCACGCTGAACGGCATCGCGCAGGGCTTCGTGACCGACCGCGTGGCCGACCTGCTGCGCGGTGCGGGTCTCGTGAACCTGATGATCGACTTGGGCGAGGCGCGCGCGCACGGCCGCAGCGCCCGCGGGGATTCGTGGCGCGCCGCGATCGCCGATCCGCGCCGGCCCCGGCGCGCGCTGCTCGAACTGCCGATGGGCGACGACGCCGGCGCGTGGCCGGCGCTGGCCACGTCGGCCGGATACGGCACCCCCTTCGGAACCGATCCGCGCATCCACCACCTGTTCGACCCCGGCACGGGTCGCAGCGCGAACCGCTATCTGTCGGTCTCGGTCGCGGCGCCGCGCGCCGCCGTGGCCGACGGTCTTTCCACCGCGTTGTCGGTCATGCCTGCCGAGCGCGCCGCTGCGCTGCTCGCAGCCTATCCGTCGGTGCGCGCCTGGTTCGTGCAGCCCGATGGGCGGGTCGCGGTGCTCGGCCGCGGTGCACGGGCCGCCGGAAAGACTAAACTGCTCGGCGACATCGTGATGGACGAGTTCAAGGAGAGCGTGGTGCCCGATCTGCCCGAAACGCGGGCGCGCGCATGACGGCGATCGCTGCGCGACAGGCCGCGCGCATCGAGGTGATCGCGCCGTCGGGCGCGCACCTGTCGGTCGAAGCCTTCGACGCCGCCGTCGCCGCGCTGCGCGCGCGCGGCCACTCGGTGCGCTGCGACGTGCCGCGCGAGGGCTGGCAGCGCTTCTCGGACACCGACGACGCCCGCCTCGAGCAGCTGCACCGCGCCGCCCGCGCGAAGGACGTCGACGTGGTGATGATCGCGCGCGGCGGCTACGGGCTGTCGCGCCTGCTCGACCGCATCGACTGGGCGCTGGTCGCCGCTTCGGCCACGCGCGGCGTGCGCTGGGTCGGCTACAGCGACTTCACCGCGTTCCAGCTCGCGCTGCTGGCGCGCACCGGTGCCCGCAGCTTCGCCGGCCCGGGCGTGAGCGGCGATTTCGGCGTGGCCACGCCCGACCCGTTCATGCTCGCGCACTTCGACGCGCTGGTCGAAGGCCGGTTGCTGCCCGTCCAGTGGACCGAAGCGCATCCGGCGAGCGCTCCGGCCGTCGCCGAGGCGATCGACGGCACGCTGTGGGGCGGCAACCTGTCGCTGGTCGCGGGCCTGGTGGGCACGCCCTTCCTGCCCGCGGTCGAAGACGGACTGCTCTTCCTCGAGGACGTCTCCGAGCATCCGTACCGCATCGAGCGGATGCTGCACCAGCTGCTCTACGCAGGCGTGCTGCCGCGCCAGCGCGCGATCGTGCTCGGCGAGTTCACCGACTGGAAGCCTGCGCCGCACGACAACGGCTACGACCTCGGCGCGGTCGTCGACTACTTCCGTTCGCGGCTCCCGGTGCCGATCGTGACCGGCCTGCCGTTCGGGCACGTGCCGCGCAAGGCGGTGCTGGCCGTCGGCGAGCGCTATCGGCTCGAATCGGCTGGCGCGGGCTGGCGCCTCGCGCCGGCCGAGTCGGCCCAGGCCTCGACCGAGCCCCCGGTGTCGTGACCCTCGACCCCGTGCCCGCGGTCCCGGCCCGGCGAGCGCCATGCGCGAGGCAGCACGCAGACCGCTCGGCGCGTGCCGGCGGTTTGGTCAAGGGTACCAGCGCCACTCGCGCACGGCCGGCATGTCCTCGCCGTGCGTGGCGATGTACTGCTTGTGCTCGACCCGGGCGTCGCGCATGGCCTGCTTGAGGTAGGCCGCCCGCGCGCCGAACTTCGGCACACGGTCGACGACGTCCTCGACCAGGTGGAATCGGTCGATGTCGTTCAGCACGCACATGTCGAAGGGGGTCGTGGTCGTGCCTTCCTCCTTGTAGCCGCGCACGTGCAGGTTGTCGTGGTTGGTGCGTCGGTAGGTGAGCCGATGGATCAGCCACGGATATCCGTGGAAGGCAAAGACGACAGGCTTGTCGCGGGTGAACAGGGCATCGAAGTCGGAATCGGGGAGTCCGTGTGGATGCTCGCTCGGCGGCTCCAGCTTCATCAGGTCGACGACGTTGACGACTCGAACCCGCACTTC
The DNA here is from genome assembly GCA_023954045.1 of Burkholderiaceae bacterium. Classification (GTDB taxonomy): domain Bacteria; phylum Pseudomonadota; class Gammaproteobacteria; order Burkholderiales; family Burkholderiaceae_E; genus Zeimonas. Next base: position 34,205 of record JAMLIR010000014.1, read on the forward strand.
CGGAGCGTGGGCGCGCAGGATCGACACGGCTGCCAACGTCTCCATCGTGGGCACGTCGCCGCAGCAGGCCATGATCACGTCCGGATCGCCGCCCTGGTCGTTGGAAGCCCAATCCCAGATTCCGATGCCGGCCGACGCGTGCTTGATCGCGGCGTCCATCGACAGCCATTGGGGCGACGGCTGCTTTCCCGCGACGATCACGTTGACGAGATTGCGGCTGCCCAGGCACTGATGCGTGACGTGCAGCAGGGTGTTCGCGTCGGGCGGCAGGTACACGCGGATCACCTCGGCCTTCTTGTTGACGACGTGATCGATGAAGCCCGGGTCCTGGTGCGAGAAGCCGTTGTGATCCTGGCGCCAGACGTGCGAGGTGAGCAGGATGTTCAGCGAGGCGATCGGCCGTCGCCAGGGGATCCCGCGCGTGACCTTCAGCCACTTTGCATGCTGGTTGAACATCGAGTCGACGATGTGGATGAAGGCCTCGTAGCACGAGAAGAGGCCGTGTCGACCTGTCAGCAGGTAGCCTTCCAGCCATCCCTGGCAGAGGTGCTCGGACAGGACCTCCATGACGCGCCCGTCGGGCGCGACATTCTCGTCGTCCGCGCGTATCTCGGCGACCGAGCACCTGCTGGTGACGTCGAACAGCGCGTTCCAGCGATTGGACGCGGTCTCGTCGGGAGAAAAGACGCGGAAGTTGGCCGCCGCGGCGTTCAGCGTCATGACGTCGCGGACATAGTTGCCCTGGACCCGCGTCGCTTCGCCGGTGACTGCGCCTGGGGCGTCCACGCGCAGCGCGTAGGAGCGGTAATCGGGAAGCCGCAGTTCGCGCAGCAGGCAGCCGCCGTTGGCATGAGGGTTCGCTCCCATTCGCCTGTCGCCGCGCGGCGCCAGGTCGAGCAGTTCGGCCCGCGGCCGCCCCGCGTCATCGAACAGTTCTTCCGGCCGGTAGCTTCGAAGCCAGCTCTCGAGCAACTGCAGGCGCTCGGGATGCCTCGCGATGTCGCCGAAGGGCACCTGATGCGAGCGGAAGGAACCCTCGATCTTCTTGCCGTCGAACGTCCGCGGGCCCGTCCATCCTTTCGGCGTGACCAGCACGATGGCCGGCCACGCCGGCCGCTCAGCGAGGCCCTTGCCGCGCGCCCGCTGCTGGATGGCGCGGATGCGGGCCACGGCGGCATCGAGCGCCCTGGCCATCGCCCGGTGCATCGGCACGGGATCGTCGCCCTCGACGAAGATCGGTTGGTGCCCGTAGCCGCGCAGCAGCCGCGCCAGCTCCTCTCGCGGGATCCGCGCCAGCACCGTCGGCCCGGCGATCTTGTAGCCGTTCAGGTGCAGGATCGGAAGCACAGCACCATCGCGCGCCGGGTCGAGAAACTTGTTCGAATGCCAGCTGGCGGCCAGTGGGCCCGTTTCCGCCTCGCCGTCGCCGATCACGCACGCTGCGATCAGCTCCGGGTTGTCGAACACGGCGCCGTACGCGTGCGCCAGCGAGTAGCCGAGCTCGCCGCCCTCGTGGATCGAACCGGGCGTCTCCGGTGCCGCGTGGCTCGGGATCCCGCCGGGGAACGAGAACTGACGGAACAGTCGGCGCATCCCTTCCTCGTCGAGCGACACGTCCGGGTACAGCTCGCTGTACGAGCCTTCCAGCCAGGTCTGTGCCACCAGCGCCGGCCCGCCGTGCCCGGGTCCGGCAATGAAGATCATCGACAGATCCCGCGCCCTGATGATCCGGTTCAGGTGCACGTAGATGAAGTTGAGCCCCGGAGTGGTGCCCCAGTGTCCAAGCAGCCGTGCCTTGACGTGCTCGGCCGTCAGTGGACGCCTCAGCAGCGGGTTGTCGAGCAGGTAGATCTGACCGACCGACAGATAGTTCGATGCGCGCCAATAGGCGTGGATCAGGTCGACCGACGGGTCGGCCAGCGTGCTGCGGGTGCGGCGCCCCGGACTCGGGGCGGAATCACGGGCCATCGCCTGCTCCACGAAGCTCCCCTCGGCGCGGCGCAGCCACGTTTCCCCGCGCGCCGGTGCGCGGCCTGGGCCATTCGGCGATCGCCGGTGCCTTCTTCGGGTCTGATTCGGCGATGCGCCGCGATGCCGCGGCAGCAGAGCTGCCGTCGTTTCCGGCGCCAGACTCTGCTGGCCTGGCGGCCGTGGTCTCCCACCCGGCTCCTGGGGCGCTCAACGCATCCTCCGTGACCATTCGTTCGAGCATCCGCGCGGTCTCTGCCTGCACGACTACCTCGAACTGCGTGCGCGCGCGAGACACCCCGCCCGGGCACGGCAGCTCCGTGCGGGCGGGTCGAACTGCTGCGAGTGGGCCGTCTGGTGACAGCCCCCGCGCAGGCCGATGCGCGTTTCCCTTCGCCGGCGGCTCCTCGACGGTCCGTTGGCTCGCTAGTCGATCTTCGCGCCCGAGGCTTTCACGACTTTCGCCCACTTGGCGATCTCGGACTGGATGTACTTCGCGAATTCCTCGGGCGTGTCGGCGACCGGGTCGGCGCCTTGTCCGAGCAGCTTCTCGCGCACGTCGGGGCGGGCCCAGGCCCTGGCGATCGCGTCGCGCGTCCTGTCGACGACCTCCTTCGGCGTGCCGGCCGGCGCCACCAGGCCGAACCACGAGCTCGCCTCGTAGCCCGGCACGCCGGCCTCCGCGACGGTGGGCACGTCGGGTAGCGCTGCCGCGCGCTTCGCGCTGGTCACCGCCAGCGCGCGCAACTTGCCGGCCTTGATCTGCGGCATCGCAGACGGGAGGTTGTCGAACATCACCTGCGTCTGGTTCGCGAGCAGGTCGGCGATCGCCGGCGCGCTGCCGCGGTACGGGATGTGCGTCATGAACGTGCCGGTCATCGTCTTGAACAGCTCGGCCGACAGGTGGATCGACGTGCCGTTGCCCGACGACGCGTAGTTCAGCCTGCCCGGGTTGGCCTTCAGCAGCGCGATCAGCTCCTTCACCGAGTTCGCCTTGACCGACGGGTGCACCACGATGACGTTGGGTACCAGCGCGAGCAGCGTCACCGGCGTGAAGTCCTTGACCGGGTCGTAGCTCAGCCTGCTGTACAGCGACTTGTTGATGCCGTGGGTGCCGACCGTGCAGACCAGCATCGTGTAGCCGTCGGGCGCCGAGCGCGCGACCGCCTCGGCACCGATGTTGCCGCCGGCACCGCCGCGGTTCTCGACGACGGTCGTCGCGTTCAGCGCCTTCGCGACTTCGTCCGCGGCGATCCGGCCGATGATGTCGGTCGTGCCGCCGGGCGGGAACGGCACGACGAAGCGGATCGGCTTGCTCGGCCAGCCCTGCTGGGCGAGCGCGCCCGAGGCAGCCGGCAGCATCGCCGTGCCGGTGGCGGCGGCGGCGCCGAGCGTGAAGCGGCGGCGGGTGATCGGTTCTGACATCGCGGTGGCTCCTTCTGCCGGGTGGGTGGAGTCGGTCACGGTGCGGCGGGTCGGGGTGCGGCCGATGGTGGGCGGGTATCGATGCGATTCTCCTCGACCGCGTGGCAGGCGGCCAGGCCGCCGCCGTCGGTCGCCTTCAGCACGGGCCGCTCGCGCCGGCAGCGCTCGTGCACCCAGGGGCAGCGCGGGTGGAACGCGCAGCCGCCGGGCGGGTCGAGCGGGTCGGGCACTTCGCCGGCCACCGGCGTGCGCGCGCGCCCGGTCATCGCGATGTCGGGAATCGCGTCGAGCAGCATGCGCGTGTACGGATGCCGCGGCCTCGCGAACAGCGTGCGCTTCGGCGCCAGCTCGACGATGCGCCCGAGGTACATCACGCCGACGCGGTCGCTCACGTGATGCACGACCGCGAGGTTGTGCGAGATGAACAGGTAGGTGAGCCCGTCCTGGCGCTGCAGTTCGCGCATCAGGTTCAGCACCTGCGCCTGCACCGACACGTCGAGCGCCGAGGTCGGCTCGTCGCAGACCAGGAACTCGGGCTTCGACGCGAGCGCGCGCGCGATCGAGATCCGCTGGCGTTGCCCGCCGGAGAACTGGTGCGGAAATTTCGCCGCGTCGGCCTCGGCCAGCCCGACGTGGCGCAGCAGTTCGCCGACCCGCGCGCGGATCGCGTCTTCGCCTTCGACGAGGCGATGCACGCGGATCGGCTCGGCGACGATCGCCGAGACCTTCCAGCGCGGGTTCAGGCTGGCGTAGGGATCCTGGAAGATCATCTGCATCCGCCGCCGCTGCGCGGCGTTGCGCGGGCCGCGCAGCTGCGACAGGTCGTGCCCGTCGAAGCGCACCGTGCCGCGCGTGGGCGCGTAGAGCCCCACCAGCATTCGCGCGACGGTGGACTTGCCGCACCCCGATTCGCCGACCAGCCCCAGCGTCTCGCCGCGCGCGATCGCGAAGCTCACGTCGTCGACCGCGTGCAGCAGCAGGCGCGGCTTGCGCTCGAGCACGCGCTCGAGCCAGGGTGCCGAGACGTCGAACGTCCGGGCGATGCCGTCGACTTCGACCAGGGGCGCGGTGCCGGCCGGGGTCACGTCGAATGCTCCACGAAGCGTTGCAGCATGCGACGCGTGGCGCACGGAGCGTTTGTGCGTGCAAAGGCGCGGGCCGTGGGGCGAGCTGCCTGCGGCGGACGCGCCTGGTGCTTGCCCCCGCTTCGCGGGGGTGCCCTGCGATGCTCGGATCGCCGGCCCGCGCCGCGAAACTCGCTACGCGCGCTGCGCGCGCTCCGCTCAGACAATCGCGGCGAGTCAGATGAACGATGCGCGCTTCGCGCGCAGGCCGGCGCTCCTGCGCTTCTCGGCTGCGCACAAGGCGCGCCCGCCGCAGGCAGCTCGCCCCACGGCCCGCGCCTTTGCAGGAAGCGTCGTGGCGTTCGCGAGAATCGTGTCCGTCTACGGTTCGAACGCCACCGACGCTTCGAGAGCGGCAGGCGGCGGCTGGGCGGGGCGCGGCGCAACGGGGCCCAGCGCTTCGGGGCGATGTCGGCGGCGCCGAGCAGCGGAGCCTCGGGGTCGGCGCGCGAAGCGCGCTTCGTACTTCTGACTCGCGGCGACTGTTTGAGCGGAGCTCGCGAAGCGAGCGCAGCGAGTTTCGCCGCGCGACCCCGAGGCGAGCAGCGGAGGGAAGTCGGTGCGAAGCACCGACCGCCGGCGTCATCGCCCCGAAGCGCTGGGCCCCGTTGCGCCGCGCCCCGCCCAGCCGCCGCCTGCCGCGACGCGATCAGCCTGGAACGAATCGCGGGCTGCGTCACGTCAGAACGCCTCGGCCGCCGGCGCCGCTGCGCGATCGTGCAGCCAGCACGCCGCGAGCGACGTGCCCGCTTCGCGCAACTCGGGGCGACGTTCTCGGCACACCGTCATCGCCCGACGGCAGCGCGGGTGGAACGCGCAGCCGCGCGGGATCGCGTCCAGCCGCGGCATCGCCCCGTCGATCTGCGCGAGCCGCTCGCGCTCGCCCGAGATCGACGGAATCGATCCCATCAGTCCGGCCGTGTACGGATGCTGCGGACGGTGGATCACGTCGGCGACCGGCCCGATCTCGGCGATGCGGCCCGCGTACATCACCGCCACCCGGTCGGCGACCTCGGCGATCACGCCCATGTCGTGCGTGACCAGCATGACCGCGGTGCCGTGCTCGCGGCACAGCCGGTCGAGCAGCGCGATGATCTGCGCCTGGATCGACACGTCGAGCGCGGTGGTCGGCTCGTCGGCGACGACGAGCTTCGGGTTCGCGGCCAGTGCCAGCGCGATGACCACCCGCTGGCGCATGCCGCCCGAGAACTGGTGAGGATAGTGGTCGATGCGCGCTTCGGCCGCCGGGATGCCGGTCGCCTGCAGCAACTCGATCGCGCGCGCCCGCGCCTGTGCGGCACCGAGCCCGAGGTGCAGCGTGATCGTCTCGACCAGCTGGCGGCCGATCGTGTAGAGCGGATTGAGCGACGTGAGCGGGTCCTGGAAGATCGCGCCGATCTCGCGGCCGCGCACCTTCCGCATCGCCTCGGCGGGCAGGTCGTCGATGCGCCGGCCCGACAGCAGGATCTCGCCGCCGGCGATGCGCCCCGGCGGCTCGAGCAGGCCGATGATCGCCGCGCCGGTCAGCGACTTGCCGGCACCCGATTCGCCGACGACGCCCAGCACCTCGCCCGGCGCGATCGAGAACGACACGTCGTCGATCGCGACCAGCGTGCCGCGCCGGGTCGGGAATTCGACGCGCAGGTTGCGCACTTCGAGCAGCGGCGCAGCGTTCATCGCAGCTTCGGATTGAGCGCGTCGCGCAGCCAGTCGCCGAGCAGGTTCACCGACATGCACAGCAGCACCAGCGCGAGCCCGGGGAAGACCACCAGCCACCACTCGCCCGAGTAGAGGAAGTTGTTGCCGTTGTTGATCATCGTGCCCAGCGACGGCGAGGTCGGCGGCACCCCGACGCCGAGAAACGACAGCGTCGCCTCGGTGATGATCGCCTGCGCGACGTTGATCGTCGCGATCACGAGCACCGGACCGAGCACGTTCGGCAGCACGTGCCTGGTCATGATCCGCCACGGGCCCGCGCCGATCACGCGTGCCGCCTGTACGTACTCGCGGTTCTTCTCGACCAGCGTCGAGCCGCGCACCGTGCGCGCGTACTGCACCCAGTTCGCGAGCCCGATCGAGCCGACCAGCACCGCGATGGCCAGCCAGTCGTTGTGAACGTCGCGCGGCAATATCGCGCGCGCCGACCCGTCGATCAGCAGCGCGATCAGGATCGCCGGGAACGACAGTTGCACGTCGGCCACGCGCATGACGAACGCATCGAGCCGTCCCCCGACGTAGCCCGACAGCAGCCCGAGCCCCACGCCGAGCAGCATCGCCAGCAGCACGGAAGCCACGCCGACCAGCAGCGAGATCCGCGACCCGTAGAGGATCGTCGACAGCACGTCGCGCCCCTGGTCGTCGGTGCCGAACACGAACGACCAGTTGCCCTCGTCCTGCCAGACCGGCGGCAACAGCGAATCGTTCAGCGACAGCGTGGCCAGATCGAACGGCTGGTGCGGGGCCACCCACGGCGCCAGCACCGCGCCCACGATCATCACCAGCGCCACCACGGCCGCCCCGATCGCCACCGGGCTCGTGCGAAAGCTGTACCAGAGGTCGCTCGCGAAGAACCGCCGCAGCGCACCGGGCGGCTGCGCGATCGAAGTCGCGCCGCCGCCGTCTGCCGCGGAGTTGCGGCCATCGACACTCATCGCCCACACCTGGCGGGTGCGAGGGCCTCGAGGCATCGCGGGCATGCGACGCGGGGTGGCGTCAGCGGCGTTGCGACGGCGCGTGAGCGCGGGCCCGGGGGAGACGCGCGCCGGGCCCGCGGCGTAGGCGCTGGCGCGGGAGCGCAGCCGAGACCGGACGCGCGAAGCGCGAGTCGGCCCCTGTTTGAGGCCCCGAAGGGGCCGAGTTGGGGCCGACGGTCCGGGCTCGGCGTCCGCGCGACCAAGCGTTTCCGTATGGACAGCGCCTTCGTCGCGGGCCCGGCGCGCGTCTCCCCCGGGCCCGCGCTCACGCGCCGTCGCAACGCCGCTGACGCCACCCCGCGTCGCATGCCCGCGATGCCGTCCGTGGCAGTCCGAACCCGCCTACTTCAACACCACCCACTTGAACAGGTTGAAGTTGTCCGGCAACTGCACCACCGACACGTTCTTCCTCATCCCCCACGCCAGCGCCTGCTGGTGCAGCGGCAGGTGCCCGACCTCGTCCTGGTGGATCTTGAACGTCTCGGCGATCATCGCGTTGCGCTTCGTCTGGTCGGTCTCGGACTGCACCAGCTTCGTCAGTTCGTCGACCCGCGCATTGCTGTACCCGCCCAGGTTGAACTGTCCGCGCCCCGACGGATCGGGCGTGCCGAGAATCGCGTTCAGCACGTTGTGCGAGTCGTAGGTGGCCGGCGTCCAGCCCAGCAGGTAGAACGACGTGTTGCGCGACAGGATCTTCGGGAAATACGTGCCCTTGGTTTCGGCCTCGAGGTTCACCTTGACGCCCACGCGAGCGAGCATCCCGGCCACCGCCTGGCAGATCTCGCCGTCGTTGACGTAGCGGTCGTTCGGGCAGTTCATCTTCACCTCGAAGTCGTTCGGATAGCCGGCCTCGGCGAGCAGTTTCTTCGAGGCTTCCGGGTCGTACGGGAGGCGCTTGTTGAGCTCGGCCGGGAAGCCCTTGATGCCCGGCGCGACCATCAGCGCGGTGGGCGTGGCCGCGCCGCGCATGATCCGCGTCTTGATCGCCTCGATGTCGATCGCCTGGAAGAATGCGCGGCGCACGCGCACGTCCTTGAACGGATTCTTGCCCTTGACGTTCGAGAACAGCAGCTCGTTGCGCGCCTGGTCCATGCCGAGGAAGATCGTGCGCAGCTCGGGCCCCTGCATGATGTTCAGGTTCGGGTTCTGCTTCAGGCGCGCGACGTCCTGCACCGGCACCGGCTGCATGAAGTCGATCTCGCCGGAGATCAGGGCGGCCACGCGGGTGGCGTCGGCGCCGATCGGCGTGAACACCACCTCGTCGATGTTCGTCTCGACCTTGTCCCAGTAGTTCAGGTTGCGCGCCAGCACCGTGCGCACGCCGGGGTCGCGCGAGCGCAACCGGAACGGGCCGGTGCCGTTGGCCTTGAACGAGGCCGCGTTCTCGACCCCCTTGCGCTTGTCGACCGGCCGCTCGGCGCGGTTCTCCTCGCACCACTTCTTGCTCATGATGTACACGAGCGAGATCACGTCGGGCAGGATCGGGAACGGGCTCTTCGTCACGATCTCGACGGTGTCGGCGTCGATCTTGCGCACCTGCGCGATCTCGTTGGTGTACGACTTCATGTCCGAGCCGTCGGCGGCAGCGCGCGCGAACGTGAACAAGACGTCGTCGGCGGTGAATGGCGTGCCGTCGTGGAAGGTGACACCCCTGCGCAGCTCGAAGCGCCACGTGGTTGGGTTGACCTGCGTCCACTTGGTGGCCAGGCCCGGCACCAGCCCGAGCTTCTTGTCGTGCGCGACCAGAGGCTCGTAGATGTTCCCGGTGAACGACAGCTGCAGCGACTCGTTCAGCGAGTGCGGGTCCATCGACAACGCGTCGCCCTGGTCGGCGATGCGGAAGGTCTTCGCTTCGGCGGGGGCGACCGCCATCGGGCCGACGGCGGCGCCGAGTGCGACGCTGGCGGCGATCGCGAAGGCGAGCCTGCGGAACTTCGGCGCGGCGGCGCGCGGCGGGGTGCGGGTCATCGTGGGTCTCCTCGTGGTTGTGTCGTCTTTCGGGGGCAGGGGCAGCGGCCCAGGAACCTCAGGCGATCGACCCGAGCGGCATCGACTGTTCGGCCAATCGCACGAACAGCGCGGCGCCGATCGGGAGGATCGCGTCGTTGAAATCGTAGCGGGTGCTGTGCAGCAGCGAGCCGGCCTCGGCGCCGCCCTGTCCGATCCGGAAGTAGGCGCCGGGCCGCACCTGCAGCATGAACGAGAAATCCTCGGCGCCCATGCTCGGCTCGAGGTCGCGCACCACGCGCTCGGCGCCCACCAGCTCCTCGGCGACGCGGGCGCCGAACAGCGCCTCGCGATGGCTGTTGATCGTCGCCGGGTAGATTCGCTCGTAGAACAGCTCGGCGGTCGCGCCGAATCCGCCGGCGATCGAGTCCACGAGCGCACGAAGCCGTTGCTCGACGAGTGCCTGCGTCTCGGTGCGGAACGTGCGCACCGTGCCGACCAGCTTCGCCTCGTCGGGGATCACGCTCATCGCGCCCGGGTGTCCGGCCTGGATCGAGCACAGGCTGACGACCGCCGAATCGATCGGACTCACGTTGCGCGACACGATCGATTGCGCGGCGGTGATCACGTGCGCGGCGACCAGCACCGGGTCGACGGTCAGGTACGGGTGCGCGCCGTGGCCGCCGCGCCCCCTGATCGTGATGGTCACCCGGTCGGCGGCGGCCATCATCGGGCCTGGGCGCACCGCGATCGTTCCGGGCGGCAGCGCCGGCCAGTTGTGCATCGCGTAGACGGTGTCGCACGGAAAGCGCTCGAACAGGCCGTCGTCGATCATCGCCTGCGCGCCCGCGAAACCCTCCTCGCCGGGCTGGAAGATCAGGTGCACGGTGCCGTCGAAGTCGCGGTTCGCGGCGAGGTAGCGCGCGGCGCCCAGCAGCATCGTCATGTGGCCGTCGTGGCCGCAGCCGTGCATCGCGCCGGCCTTGCGCGAGCGGTGCGGCAGGTCGTTCTCCTCGTGCATCGGCAGCGCGTCCATGTCGGCGCGCAGCCCGATCGTCCGGCTGCTGTGCGTCTGCCGGCCGCGGATCACGCCGACCAGCCCCGTGCGGCCGATTCCGCGATGCACCTCGTCGACGCCGTAGCGGGCGAGCTGCCGCGCGACCAGCTCGGCGGTGAAGTGCTCCTCGAAGCCGAGCTCGGGATTGGCGTGCAGCGCGTGGCGCAGCGCGGTGAGCTCGCGGTGCCAGCCGCGCAATTCGGCGAGTGCCGGGTGGCGGGCGAGATGCCGCTCGGGCGCGGCGGCGACGGGGGGTTCGACGGCGTTCATCGGTTCCGGGTTCAGTGCGCGGCCGCGCCGCGGTCGGCCCGCAGCCGCGGATCGACGGCGAAGTAGAGCAGGTCGACGACCAGGTTGATCGTCACGAAGACCAGCGCGATCAGGCACAGGTAGGCCGCCATGATCGGGATGTCGGCGAACTGCACCGCCTGGATGAACAGCAGCCCCATGCCGGGCCACTGGAACACCGTCTCGGTGACGATCGCGAACGCGATGATGCCGCCCAGCTGCAGGCCGGCGATCGTGATGACCGGCACCAGCGTGTTCTTCAGCGCGTGGCCAAAGTGCACCGCGCGGTCGGGCAGCCCGCGCGCGCGCGCGAACTTGATGTAGTCGGTGCGCAGCACCTCGAGCATCTCCGAGCGGATCAGCCGCATGATCAGCGTCATCTGGAACAGCGCCAGCGTCACCGCCGGCAGCACCAGGTGCGCCAGCCCCTCGCGGGTGAGCAAGCCGGTCGTCCACCATCCGATCGCCACGGTCTCGCCGCGCCCGTACGAGGGCAGCCAGCCGAGCACCACCGCGAACAGCAGGATCAGGAAGATGCCGATCAGGAAGGTCGGCAGCGACACGCCGACCAGCGACGCCGCCAGCAGCAGGTTCGACAGCACGCCGCGCCGGCGCAGCGCCGTGTAGACGCCGAGCGGAACGCCGATCGCCAGCGCCAGCAGTGCCGCGGCGAACGACAGTTCGAGCGTGGCCGGGAAACGCTCGCGGATCAGCGTCGACACCTTGCGTCCCTGCCGGTACGACAGGCCGAAGTCGCCCTGCGCCGCGTTGCCGAGGAAGTGCGCGAACTGCAGGTAGAACGGGTCGTCCAGGCCGAGGTCGCGGCGCAGCTCGGCGCGCTGCTCGGGCGTCGCGTCCTGGCCGAGCATCGACAGCACCGGGTCCCCGACGTACTGGAACAGCGCGAAGGCGATGAATGCCACGACCAGCATCACCAGCGCGGCCTGCGCGATCCGGCGGACGACGAAGGCGAGCATCGCTGGCGCGCTCGGGCGCTATCGCCGGGGCGGCCGGCTCAGCGCGGCGCCAGCCAGCGCTCGGCCAGGTGCACCCAGTACGAGGCGCCGATCGGTATCAGCTCGTCGTTGAAGTCGTAGTTCGGGTTGTGCAGCGTGCAGGGCCCCAGTCCGTGGCCGGACTCGCGGTGCGCGCCCTCGCCGTTGCCGATGACGACGTAGCAGCCCGGCTTCTCGAGCAGGAAGTAGGCGAAGTCCTCCGAGCCGAGCGTCGGCTCGAAGTCGAACACGTTGGCCTCGCCGACGATGTCCTTCATCACCTCGCGGCAGAAGTCGGTTTCCTTCGCGTGGTTGATCGTCGGCGGATAGTTGCGCACGAATTCCAGTTCGGCGGTGCAGCCGAACGCCGCCGCGGTGTGCTCGACCAATGCACGCATCCGCTGCTCGACCAGGTCGATCGTCTCGACGGTGAACGTGCGCAGCGTGCCCTGGATCTCGGCGGTGTCGGGCACCACGTTGGTCGCTTCGCCGGCGTGGATCATCGTCACCGACAGCACCGCCGCCTCGATCGGCCGCTTGTTGCGCGTGATGATGGTCTGGAACGCCTGCACCATCTGGCAGGCCACCGGCACCGGGTCGACGCCGTTGTGGGGCAGCGCCGCGTGCGAGCCGCGGCCGCGGATCGTGACCTTGAACTCGGTGGACGAGCCCATCACCGGGCCGGCCCGCAGTGCGAACTGTCCGGCGGCCAGGCCGGGCCAGTTGTGCATCCCGAAGATCGCCTCCATCGGGAACTTCTCGAACAGGCCGTCGCGGATCATCTCGCGCGCGCCGCCGCCGCCTTCCTCGGCCGGCTGGAAGACCAGGTAGACCGTGCCGTCGAAGTGGCGCTGCGTGGCGAAGTGCTTCGCCGCGGCGAGCAGCATCGCGACGTGGCCGTCGTGGCCGCAGGCGTGCATGCGCCCCGGGTGCTTCGACGCGTGCGCGAAGCGGTTGAACTCGGTCATCGGCAGCGCGTCCATGTCGGCGCGCAGGCCGATCGCTCGGCTCGACGTGCCCGCCTTCACGATGCCGACCACGCCGGTGCCGCCCAGCCCGCGGTCGACCGGGATACCCCATTCGGCCAAGCGCGCCGCGACCAGGTCGGCGGTGCGGAATTCCTCGAACTTCAGTTCCGGGTGCGCGTGCAGGTCGCGGCGGAACTCGCGGATCTCGGCGTGGAACTCGGCGATCTGTTCGACCAGCTTCATGGAGGCACTCGCAGCGGCGCAGGGCGGTTCCGATAGATTAGCATTGGCATATGAGTGCCGCCGACCCCGCAACGGCCGAGCGCGTCGTCCGCGGCGCCTGCCCGCACGACTGCCCGGACACCTGCGCGCTGCGGATCACGGTGCGCGACGGGCGTGCGGTCAAGGTCGCCGGCGACCCCGATCACCCGACCACCCACGGCGCGCTGTGCGCGAAGGTGTCGCGCTATCCCGAGCGGACCTACAGCGCCGGCCGCGTGCTGCAGCCGATGAAGCGGGTCGGCCGCAAGGGCGAGGGCCGGTTCGAGCCGGTCTCCTGGGACGCTGCGCTCGACGACATCGCGGCGCGCCTGACGGCCATCGCCGCCCGCGATCCGCAGCGCATCCTCCCGTACAGCTACTGCGGCACGATGGGCTGGGTGCAGGGCGAGGGCATGGCGAGCCGCTTCTTCCACGCGCTCGGCGCCTCGCTGCTCGACCGGACGATCTGCGCGACCGCCGGCGCGGCCGGGATGACGCACACGCTGGGCGGGCTGGTCGGCATGGACGTCGAGCGCTACGTCGACTCGAAGCTCATCGTCATCTGGGGCTCGAATTCGATCGCCGCGAACCTGCACTTCTGGAGCTTCGCCCAGGAGGCGAAACGGCGCGGCGCGACGCTGGTCGCGATCGACCCGTACCGCAGCGACACCGCCGCGCGCTGCGACCGGCACGTGGCGCCTTGGCCCGGCACCGACGCGGCGCTGGCGCTCGGCATCGCCCACGTGCTGATCGCCGAGGGGCTCGTCGATCGCGACTACGTGTCGCGGCACACGCTCGGCTTCGACGCGCTGGCCGAGCGCGCGTCGGGCTACCCGCCCGAGCGGGTCGCGTCGATTTGCGGCATCGGCGCCGACGAAGTGCGCGAGCTGGCCCGGCTCTACGGCAGCACGCGCCCGGCGGCGATCCGGCTGAACTACGGCGTGCAGCGCACGCACGGCGGCGCCAACGCGGTGCGCGCGATCGCCTCGCTGCCGGCGCTGGTCGGCGCCTGGCGCGACCCCGCCGGCGGCGTGCTGCTGTCGGTGAGCGGGATGCTGCCGCTGACCCCTGATCGTCACACCCGCCCCGACCTGATGCCCGGCTGGCCGGCGCGCCCGCCGCGCACGATCAACATGGTCCGAATCGGGGAGGCGCTGCTGGCCGCCGATCCGCCGATCGAGGCGCTGGTCGTCTACAACTCGAACCCGGTCGCGGTCGCGCCCGATTCGGGGCGGGTGGTTGCCGGATTCGCGCGCGAAGACCTGTTCACGGTCGTGCTCGAGCACTTCCGGACCGACACCGCCGACTACGCCGACTACCTGCTGCCGGCCACGACGCAGCTCGAGCACTTCGACGTGCACCGCGCCTACGGCCACCTGTACCTGCTCGCCAACGAGCCGGCGATCGCGCCGCTGGGCCAGGCGCGCCCCAACGCCGACATCTTCCGCGGGCTCGCGCGACGGATGGGTCTCCCCCATCCGGCGCTGGCCGCCAGCGACGAGGAGATCGCGCGCGACGCGATCGACTGGAGCGACCCGCGCCTGGGAGGCCTCGATCTCGCCGAACTCAGGCGCCGCGGCTGGGCGAAACTGGCGGTACCGTCGGCCCCGTTCGCCGAAGGCGGCTTTCCGACACCTTCGGGCAAATGCGAGTTCCACAGCGAGCGGCTCGCCGCGCAGGGTCTCGATCCGTTGCCCGACTGGGTGCCCCCGCACGAGTCGGCAGCCAGCGCGCCGGACCTGGCGCGGCGCTATCCGCTGGCGCTGATCTCGCCGCCGGCGCGCAACTTCCTGAACTCCACCTTCGTGAACGTCGACAGCCTGCGCGCTGCCGAGCGCGAACCCGGCTGCGAGGTGCACCCGGAAGACGCCGCGGCGCGCGGCATCGCCGACGGGGACCGGGTCGAGCTCTTCAACGAGCGCGGCGCGTTCCTCGCGCGCGCGAAGCTGTCGGATCGCGTGCGCCGCGGCCTCGTCGTCGCCTGGGGCGTCTGGTGGCACAAGCTCGCCCCCGGCGGCCGCAACGTGAATGCCGTGACCAGCCCCGCGCTCACCGATCTCGGGCGCGGCCCGACCTTCTACGACTGCCTGGTCGAGTTGCGGCGCGCCGCGGAGCAGCCCGCGAAGTGGCCAGGGCAGCCGGCGGAGCCGGCCGGCGATCGGGCCGGCGGGCGATCGGGCGCACCCGCCGCGCCACCGGCCGGCGGGGGCAACCCGTGATCCCGGCCGCCCGAGCGGTGGCGGCACGAGCGGTGGCGGCGAGCGCGCTGCTCGCGTCGCTCGCCTTGCTCGGCGGCTGCTCGGCCTGGAGCGACGGGCCCGGCTACTACTGGCAATCGATGGCCGGACACCTGGCGGTGATGCGCGAGGCGCGCCCGATCCGCGAGCTGCTCGCGCAGCCGGGGATCGATCCGGCGCTGCGGCGCAAGCTCGAGCAGGTGCTCGAGATCCGCCGCTTCGCATCGGCCGATCTCGCGCTGCCGGCCAACGGCAGCTACACCGAGTACGCCGACCTGAAGCGCCCGTTCGTCGTCTGGAACGTGTTCGCGACGCCGGAACTGTCGATGAAGCTCGAGGAGTGGTGCTTCCCGGTCGCGGGCTGCGTCACCTACCGCGGCTACTACGACCGGCAGGACGCCGAGCGCTTCGCCGCGAAGCTTCGCGCCGACGGCTTCGAGGCCTTCGTGCGCGGCGTGCCGGCGTACTCGACGCTGGGCTGGTTCGACGATCCGGTGCTCAACACCTTCGTCCGCTACCCCGACGGCGAGCTCGCGCGCCTGGTGTTCCACGAGCTCGCGCACCAGGTGCTCTACGTGAAGGGCGACTCGACCTTCAACGAGTCGTTCGCGACCGCGGTCGAGCAGGTCGGCCTCGAGCGCTGGCTGGCCGCACGCGAGGCGGCGGGCGGCGATCCGGCGCTGCGCCGCGAGTGGCAGCGCTTCGCCGAGCGGCGCGAGCAGTTCCTGGCCCTGCTGAAGCGCTATCGGGGCGAGCTCGAGGCGGCCTACGCGTCGCCCGTGCCCGACGATGAAAAGCGCGCGTCGAAGCGCGAGATCTTCGCCTCGCTGCGCCGCGACTACGAGGCGCTCAAGGAGCAATGGGGCGGCTACGCCGGCTACGACCGCTGGTTCGCCCAGCCGCTCACCAACGCCCACCTCGCGTCGGTGGCCACCTACACCGAGCAGGTTCCGGCGTTCCGGGCGCTGCTCGCGCAGGAAGGCGACGACCTGCCCGCCTTCTACGCCGCTGCCCGGCGGCTGGGCGAGCTCCCGAAGGCCGATCGCGAGCGGGCGTTGGCGGCGCTGGCCCCGCTGGCGCGGCCGACCCCGCAGGCGGCGCTGGCCCCGCAGGCGCCGCCGCGAGCCTCCGCGCCAGCGACGCCGGCCTTGACCCTGCTCAGTCCGAAGCCGGGGCGCTGAAGGCATAATCGGCCCCGACTCGAGGAGCGGGCGAGGGGCCTGCTCACGGTCGCATTGCCGCAGAGAGCCGAACATGGACCGCTTCTGGTTGAAGAACTACCCGCCGAGCGTGCCCCACGAGATCGACCATCACCGCTACGAGTCGGTGGTGCAGATCTTCGACGAGGCGTTCGCCAAGTACCGGAACCGCAAGGCCTTCGTCGGCTTCGGCAAGCCGATAACCTACGGCGAACTCGACGACCTGTCCAAGTGCGTCGCAGCCTGGCTGCAGTCGCGCGGCATGCAGAAGGGCGATCGGGTCGCGGTCATGATGCCCAACGTGCTGCAGTACCCGGTGGCGATCGCCGCGATCCTGCGCGCCGGCTACGTAGTCGTCAACGTCAACCCGATGTACACGCCGCGAGAGCTCGAGCACCAGCTGAAGGACTCCGGGGCCCGGGCCATCGTCATCCTGGAGAACTTCGCGAAGACGCTGCAGCAGGTGATCGCGCGCACGAAGATCGAGCACGTCGTGCTCGCGTCGATGGGCGACCTGCTCGGCTTCGCGAAGGGCATGCTGGTCAACTTCGTCGTGCGCCACGTGAAGAAGATGGTGCCGGCCTTCGAGCTGCCCAATGTCACGCGCTTCAACACCGTGCTCGCCGAAGGCAGCCGGATGCAGTACAAGCCGGTCGCGCTCACGCACGAGGACGTCGCGTTCCTGCAGTACACCGGCGGCACGACCGGCCTGGCCAAGGGTGCGACGCTGGTCCATCGCAACCTGGTCGCGAACGTGCTGCAGGCCGAGGCGTGGATCCAGCCGGCGCTGCACAACCCGCGGAAGGGGCCGGCGCCCGAGCAGATGATCTGGCTGTGCGCGCTGCCGCTCTATCACATCTTCGCGCTCACTTCGTGCTGCCTGCTCGGCATCCGGCTGGGCGGCCTGAACGTGCTGATCCCCAATCCGCGCGACCAGGCGGCGCTGATCAAGGAGGTTCGTCCCTACAGGATCAGCCTGTTCCCGTCGGTCAACACGCTGTTCAACGCGCTGGCGAACAACCCCGAGTTCGCCAAGCTCGACTTCTCCGAGCTGCGCGTGTCGCTGGGCGGCGGCATGGCGGTGCAGGAAGCGGTCGCGAAGAAGTGGCTCGCGATCACCGGCTGCCCGATCTGCGAGGCCTACGGACTCTCGGAGACTTCGCCCGCGGCCACCGGCAACCCGACCGACACCGACGCGTTCAGCGGCACGATCGGCCTGCCGTTCCCGTCGACCGACGTCGCGATTCTCGACGACGACGGCAAGCCGGTGCCGCTGGGCGAGCGCGGCGAGATCGCGATCCGCGGCCCGCAGGTGATGGTGGGTTACTGGGGCCATCCCGACGAGACCGCCAAGGTCATGACGCCCGACGGTTTCTTCAAGACCGGCGACGTCGGCATCATGGACGAGCGCGGCTACACGCGGATCGTCGACCGCAAGAAGGACATGATCCTGGTCTCGGGCTTCAACGTGTACCCCAACGAGATCGAGGGCGTCGTCGCCAACCACCCGGGCGTGCTCGAGGTCGCGGCCGTGGGCGTGCCCGACGCGAACTCGGGCGAGGCGGTGAAGCTGTTCGTCGTGAAGAAGGACGAGGGCCTCACCGAGCGCGACCTGATGCAGTACTGCGCCGAGAACCTCACCGGCTACAAGAAGCCGAAGTACATCGAGTTCCGCGTCGAGCTGCCCAAGACCAACGTCGGCAAGATCCTGCGCCGCG
This sequence comes from Burkholderiaceae bacterium, assembly GCA_023954045.1. GTDB lineage: Bacteria > Pseudomonadota > Gammaproteobacteria > Burkholderiales > Burkholderiaceae_E > Zeimonas. The sequence continues at coordinate 52,085 of JAMLIR010000014.1, forward strand.
AACTGCGCGACGAGGCATTGAAGAAGGCGGCGTAGCCGGTCGGCACGCGGCGCACGAGCCGGGCGCCGACGCGCCGCGTCAGCCGCCGCGCAACCGGAACCGCTGCAGCTTGCCGGTCTCGGTGCGCGGCAGCGACTCGCGGAACTCGAGCGCGCGCGGGTACTTGTACGGCGCGATCGTCCGCTTGACGAAGTCCTGCAGCGCCGCGGCCAACGCCGCGTCGCCGGTGTAGCCCGGCTCGAGCACCACGAACGCCTTGACGATCTGCCCGCGCGCGTCGTCGGGCACCCCGATCACGCCGCACTCGGCGACTGCGTCGTGCATCATCAGCGCCGCCTCCACTTCGGGGCCGGCGATGTTGTAGCCGCCCGAGACGATCATGTCGTCCGAGCGCGCCTGGTAGTAAAAGTAGCCGTCGGCGTCCATCCTGAACGTGTCGCCCGGCAGGTTCCAGCCCTTCTTCACGTAGTTCAGCTGCCGCGCGTCGGCCAGGTAGCGGCAGCCGGTCGGGCCCTTCACCGCGAGCTTGCCAACCGTCTCCGGCGGCAATTCGTTCATCTCGTCGTCGACGATGCGCGCCTCGTAGCCCGGCACCACCTTGCCGATCGCGCCGCGGCGCACCGCCTCGGGGGGCGACGAGATGAAGATGTGGATCATCTCGGTCGAGCCGATCCCGTCGATGATCTCGATCCCGGTGGCCTCCTTCCACAGCTGTCGCGTCGCGTCGGGCAGCGCCTCGCCGGCCGACACGCACTTCTTCAGCGACGACAGGTCGAACCGCTTCACGATCGCGGCCATCTGCCGGTACATCGTCGGCGCGGTGAACAGCACGCTCGCGCGATGACGCTGGATCGCGCCGAGCAGCGTCTCGGGCGTGCCGCGCTCGAGCAGCACCACCGATGCGCCGACCCGCATCGGAAAGCACAGCATGCCGCCCAGCCCGAAGGTGAAGGCCAGCGGCGGCGTGCCGCAGAACACGTCGTCGGGGCCGGGGCGCAGCACGTGGCGCGGGAACAGGTCGCACATCGCGACGATGTCGCGATGGAAGTGCATCGTGCCCTTCGGCGTGCCGGTCGTGCCCGACGTGAACGCGATCAGCGCGACGTCGTCCTGCGCGGTGTCGCAGGCCGCGAAGCGAGTCGGCATCCCGGCCAGGTGCGTCTCGAGCGCGTCGGCCGCGCCGCTTCCGTCGTTGAAGAACACGACCTGCTTCAGCGACGGTGTCTCGCGCGCCAGCGCGTCGAGCTCGTCGCGCAGCGCGATGTCGCACAGCGCCGCCGACACCTTCGCCTTCGCGACGACCGGCGCGAGGTCTTTCGCGCGCAGCAGCGGCATCGTCGGCACCGCGACGAGCCCCGCCTTGATCGTCGCGAGCAGGCACGCGGCCATCATCGGGTTGTTCGTCCCGCGCAGCAGCACGCGGTTGCCGGGCACGAGGCCCATCCGTTCGCGCAGCGCGTGCGCGATCTGGTTGACCCGCACGTACAGCTGGTAATAGGTGCAGGCTGCCGCATCGGTGCGCAACGCGATCGCGTCGCCGAAGCCGCGCTCGACCATCCGGTCGAGCAGTTCGACGGTGGCGTTGAGCCGCTCCGGGTACTTCGTGTCGGGCGACTGCAAGAGCTCGGGCCACTGCTCGGGCGGCGGCAGGTTGTCGCGGGCGAAGGTGTCGAGGTGCGCGGAGCGATACATCGTGGGACTCCTCCGGTCAGGAGCGTCGCCGCTCCGCAGGGCGGGCGGCGCCGCCGCGTTGCACGCCGGCGAGCAGGCCGGGTTTGAGCTTTCCGAGCAGGTGCAGCAACTGCTGCTGCTCGTCGCGCGACAGCGCCTCGAACAGCGAGATCACCCAGCGCTCGTGGCCCGCGGCCATCTCGGCGAAACGGCGACGACCGGTCGGGGACAGCTTCAGGCGGATCGCGCGGCGATCGTCGGCCACCGGCTCGCGGGTGATCCAGCCTTCGGCTTCGAGCTGGTCGGCCAGCCCGGTGACGTTGCCGCCGGTCACCATCAGGCGCTGCGACAGCTCGCTCATCTTCAGGCCCTGCGGGTGGCGCTCGAGCTGCGCCAGCAGGTCGAAGCGCGGCAGCGTCGAAGCGAAGTCACTGCGCAACCTGCGGCGCACCGACCCTTCGATCAGGTTGGTGCAGGTCAGCAGCCGCAGCCAGAGCTTCAGCGCCGTGTGGTCGTGCGCCTGGACCCGCGTCTCGTGGTCCAGCGCCGAGGCGAGCGCGGCATCGTCGATCGATCCCATGCCAGACAGTTTAAGTCTGAAATGTTTCGATCTCAATCATCGGGCGGGGTGTCGCGGCACCGCCTGCACGCGCCGAACAGACGAAAAAAAACGCCGGGTTGCCCCGGCGTTTTCAGGCTCTGACACCAGGCCGGCGACTGCCGGCCGGCGATCAGAACGCGTGACGCAGACCGATGTACCACTGGCCGACGTCCTGGCCAGCCACCGGGTTCGTGTGGCCACCCAGCGCGCTCATCGTAAACAGCGCGTAGTTGGCGTTCGCGTCGTTCTTCAGCTTGGCGTACGAGACGCCGACCGACGTCCGCTTCGACAGCGGGTAGTCGTAGCCCAGGGCGAACATCTTCGCGCCCGAGTCGGCGATCGTGCTGCCGGCCTTCACGTCGCGAGCCTGCGTGTACGTGAACAGCAGCGTGCCCGGGCCGAGCTTGGCCGTCACCGGCAGCGACCACGCGCCGCGCTTCGCGTCGGTGGCGCCCTTCAGCTTCGACTCGTCCCAGGTCAGGCCGACCGAGAACATGCCGAAGTTGTAGTCGCCGTAGATCCGCCACGATTGCTGGCCGTCGTTGGTCGGCAGACCTTCGTAGTCGGCATCCCAGTAAGCGCCACCGACCGTGATCGGGCCGCCGCGCCACGCGAGGTCGAGCGACCAGGCGGTGCCCTTCGACGGATCGCCCACGGCGCCGTCGTCGCCCTGGAAGTTGTTGGTGTACGTCACGCCACCACCCAGGCCGCCCATCGCCGGCAGGTCGTACCGGACGACGTTCGCGCTACGCGAGGCGTTCGCGATCGCCGGGGTCGAGACGCCGCCGACCCAGCTCAGGATCGAGATGTTCGAGTGCTGCAGCGCGACCGAACGGGCGCCGAACTGGTCGGTGCCGTACTGGTAGTAGGTGTCCAGGCGACCGAGGCGGATCGAGCCGAAGCCACCGGCGACGCCGACGAACGAGTTGCCGCTGGCCAGCGTGCCCGTGCCGACGTCCGGACGGAAACGGGTGTCGATCATGAAGATGCCCTTCATGCCGCCGCCCAGGTCCTCGGAGCCGCTGATGATGAAGCGCGACGAACCGTCGTCCATGCTCGTGCCGCTACCGTCGCCGGTGGCGCCGTCGGACATCTTGGTGTTCGCCAGGCCCAGCTTGACGATACCGGACAGCGTCACGTTCGTCTGCGCGAACGCGGCCACCGGCAGAGCTGCCGCGACAGCCACTGCGAGAAGCGATTTCTTCATTGAAGGTTCTCCTAGGTTTCTGAAATCAATCGACGGCCTCCACGCCGCCGCAACTCCCCGAAGCGGCTGGTGGGCCTTCCCCGGTCAGAAGTCCTGCGTATTCTCGCCAAATTCGGGAAGGGGGCAAAGCCGACCGCCTTTCGGCCGTTGTTTTTTTGGGTATGCTGTCGTTCTCGAACAACACTCGGACGCGTGCCGGCTGCGGGGCGGGCGGGGATCCCGAGGCCCCACGTGACGGAAGCCCGCGGCCAGCCGTGGAGGAAGGCTCATCTTGAACGATTTTCGCCGCCCGAATGCCGCCGATCGGCTGCTCTCCGGCGCTTGTCGGGCGCTGGCGACCCTCGCCGGGGTTGCCCCGGCGAGCCGTCCGGCGCCGGTGACCGGCGGCGAGCCGGCCGATCCGGCCGATCCAGCCGAGCGCCGGCTGTCGGCGGCGCTGATGCGAGTCAATCACGTCGGTGAGATCTGCGCCCAGGCGCTCTACGAAGGGCAGGCGGCCGCCACGTCCGACCCGAGGCTGGCCCGCGAGTTCCGCGAGGCGGCCCGGGAGGAGGGCGACCATCTCGGTTGGACGCGCGAGCGGCTGCGCGAGCTCGACGCCCGCCCGTCGATGCTGAATCCGGTCTGGTACGGCGGCGCGCTGCTGCTGGGACTCGTGGCCGGCCGCGCGGGCGACAGGGTGAGTCTCGGCTTCATGGCCGAGACCGAACGGCAGGTCGAAGCGCACCTGGCCGGCCATCTCGAGCGGCTGCCGGCCGGCGACCTGCGCTCGCGGGCGATCGTCGTCGCGATGAAGGACGACGAGGCGCGCCACGCCCAGAACGCGTTGCGGCTGGGCGGAGCGGATCTCCCTGCGCCAGTGCGGGGCGCGATGCGCGCGGCCGCGAAGCTGATGACGACGACGGCGCACTACATCTAGGGCGGGCGCCCGGATCGGCCCCCCACCACCCCCCCCGGGAACGCGACAGCGGCGCTCAGTCCCCGACGCTCATTCGTCGACGCTCATTCGTCGACGCTCATTCCTCGACGCTCATTCCTCGACGATCTCCCAGTCGTGGGTCATCTCGGCAGTCCTGCCGAGCATGATCGAGGCCGAGCAGTACTTGTCGTGCGAGAGCTTGATCGCCCGCTCGACGACGTTCGGCTTCAGCTTGCGCCCGCGGACCACGAAGTGGAAGTGGATGCGGGTGAAGACCTTCGGGTCGGTCTCTGCGCGCTCGGCGTGCAGCCGGACCTCGCAGCCTCGAACGTCCTGTCCGCTCTTGCCGAGGATGACGACGACGTCCGATGCGGTGCACCCGCCGGTGCCCAGCAGGACCATCTCCATCGGCCGCGGCCCCAGGTTGCGGCCGCCGACATCCGGCGCGCCGTCCATCACCACCGCGTGCCCGCTCCCGGTCTCGGCGACGAAACTCATGCCGCCCGGGCCGGTCCATTTCACCACGCACTCCATCGCCGCTCCTGTTCGCTGCCGCTGCCGTCCGATTGTAGTGCCGCGCGCGGCGGGCCCGCCGCGCGCGGGCCATGCGGCGGCGCCGCAACACACGCCACCGGCCACGACGAATGGAGGGTTTTTTCGAGATTCGGACCGTGCCGGGGGCGCACCGTCCGTCGAGTCCAAAAAGCACGTTAATTCAATGCGTTATGGCATGGCTCGGCAATGTGGCCCCGGCGCCCGCGCATTGCCGCCGAAAGCGGGTGCCCCGCGCATCTTGCAATGCACAAACAGCTTCGCTATATTGGAGCCGTCTCCTCCACCCTCCTCCTTTGGTGGATTCAGCCCGGACCTTGGTGTCCGGGCTTTTTTTTGCCGCCAGGCGCCGCCGTCCTTCACCACGGCGTCGCGGCAGCCGGACTTCCCGAACGCGGGGCCGCGCCTTACCGGCCGACCAGGTGTCCGCGGGGCCGGACCGCGCGCATCGCTGGGCCCGAGTCTTTGACGGGCGCCGATCATTTGGGCTAAAATTGAAGGCTTTCCGCGCTCCCGTCCGCGTTGTGTTTCCGAAGAGAGAGTCATGAAGACGTTTTCCGCCAAGCCGCACGAGGTCAAGCGCGACTGGTTCGTGGTCGATGCGAGCGACAAGGTGCTGGGGCGCCTGGCCGCCGAGATCGCGCTGCGCCTGCGCGGCAAGCACAAGCCCGAGTTCACGCCGCACGTCGACACCGGCGATTTCATCGTCGTCGTCAATGCCGCGAAACTGCGCGTCACCGGCAACAAGACCGAAAACAAGATGTACTACCGGCACAGCGGCTATCCGGGCGGCATTTCCGAGACCACGTTCGGCAAGATGCAGTCGCGCTTCCCCGGCCGCGCGCTCGAGAAGGCGGTCAAGGGCATGCTGCCCAAGGGCCCGCTGGGCTATGCGATGATCAAGAAACTCAAGGTGTATGCCGAGGGCACGCACCCGCATTCGGCGCAGCAGCCGAAGGTCCTGGAGGTTTGACGCGATGATCGGCGATTACTACTACGGCACCGGCCGGCGCAAGACCTCGGTCGCCCGGGTCTTCCTCAAGCGCGGCACCGGCAAGTTCGTCGTCAACGGCAAGCCGCTCGACGACTACTTCGCGCGCGAGACCGGCCGCATGGTCGTGCGCCAGCCGCTCGAGCTCACCGACAACATCCGCAGCTTCGACATCATGGTCAACGTCGCCGGCGGCGGCGAATCCGGCCAGGCCGGTGCGGTGCGCCACGGCGTCACCCGCGCGCTGATCGACTACGACGCGGCGCTCAAACCCTCGCTGTCGAACGCGGGCCTGGTCACGCGCGACGCGCGCGAGGTCGAGCGCAAGAAGGTCGGCTTCCACAAGGCGCGACGTCGCAAGCAGTTCTCGAAGCGCTGATTTCCGCGCAAGCCCCGCGCGGTACCGCGCGCTTCGGGAACAGGCCGCCTCGCTTCGCAGGCGGCCTTTTTACATCCGGCGACCCCAACCCGCAGCCCGACAGGGCATCCACGGAGTCGAACATGATCAAGGTCGGAATCGTAGGCGGCACCGGTTACACCGGCGTCGAACTGCTGCGGCTGCTCGCGCAGCATCCGCAGGCCGAACTGGTCGCGATCACCTCGCGCAAGGAAACCGGGATGCCGGTGGCCGAGATGTTCCCGTCGCTGCGCGGGCGCGTGAAGCTGGCCTTCTCCGATCCGGCCGAGGCGCCGCTCGACCGCTGCGACGTGGTGTTCTTCGCTACGCCGCACGGGGTGGCGATGTCGCAGGCGCGCGAGCTGCTCGCGGCCGGTGTGAAGGTCATCGACCTCGCCGCCGACTTCCGGCTGAAGGACACCGCCGAGTTCGAGCGCTGGTACAAGATGCCGCACGCCTGCCCGGACATCCTCGCCCAAGCGGTTTACGGGCTGCCCGAGGTCAACCGCGAGGCGATCCGCAAGGCCCGGGTGATCGGGTTGCCCGGCTGCTATCCGACTTCGGTCCAGCTGGGTTACCTGCCGGTGCTCGACCAGGCGGCTGTCGCGGCCGCGGGGGGCGACCTGGTCGAGCGCGACAACCTGATCGCCGACTGCAAGTCGGGCGCGTCGGGCGCCGGCCGCAAGGCCGAGGTGGCCACGCTGCTGGCCGAGGCGGGCGACAACTTCAAGGCCTACTCGGTGACCGGGCACCGGCACCTGCCGGAGATCCGGCAGGGCCTCGAGGCGATCGCCGGCAAGCCGGTGAACCTGGTGTTCACGCCGCACCTGGTGCCGATGGTCCGCGGGATCTTCTCGACCCTGTATGCGCGGCTGACGCCCGCCGGGCGCAAGGTCGACCTGCAGGCGCTGTACGAGAAGCGCTTCGCCGGCGAACCGTTCGTCGACGTGATGCCTGCGGGCTCGATGCCCGAAACCCGGTCGGTGCGCGCATCGAACACGGCGCGCATCGCGGTCCACCGCCCGCCGGGCTCCGACATGCTGATGGTCCTGGTCGTCGAGGACAACCTGGTCAAGGGGGCCTCGGGGCAGGGCGTCCAGGCGATGAACCTCATGTTCGGGCTGCCGGAAGGCACCGGACTCGACCAGGTGCCGGTGCTACCATGAAATCTCGCCCGGGCGGGTCCGGCCCGCGCTGAGGCCTCTTGCGGCGAATGCCCGGGCGGGCCGCTGCGCGATCGGCGGGCCCGGTCGGTCCAGGGGGCGCTGGCGGCCACCGCTGCGGCCCGCGGCCTCGCTCCCCTTGCCGGGGGCCATCGTGCCGGCCGGCTGGGTTTGCGCCAGCGTCACGCCCGCAGTGAAGAGGAAATTGCTCCCGCGCCACCGTTCGGTGACCGCGACCCGGATGACCGTTCGCAGGCACGTGCCGTGGCCGCTGCGGCTGGCCTCGCTCGGGCTCGCGGTTGCCGTCGGGGCGGCGGGGGGAATGTGGCTGTGGCGAAATGCGTTCGACGGCGCCGCCGTCGAGCGCGACCGCCTGGCGACCGAAGTGGCGAAGCTGCGCGACGAACTCGACCGGGAGAGCGCGGCGCGCCGCCGCATCGCCGGGACGATCGTCTCGGCAGACAGCCAGGTGCGCATCGACCAGGTCGCCGCCGAGCGCCGGGAGCAGCAGATCCGGGAGCTCGAGGCAGAGAACGCCGAGCTCAAGTCCGACCTCGCCTACCTCGAAAGCCTGCTGCCTGCCGCCGATGCGCAGGGCCCGGTCACCATTCGTCGGTTCGAGGTCGAGCCCGACGTCGGCGAGCCGAACCGGATGCGTTATCGTGCCCTCCTGATGCAGGCCGGGCGCGCCGAGCGCGTGTTCTCGGGGTCGTTGCAGTTGCGGGTGACGACCGTGAGCCAGGGTCGGACCACGACCCTGACCCTGCCCGACGAGGACCCGGCGGAAGCGCGCGAGCGGATGAAACTGTCCTTCAGGCGCCTGTTGCGGGTCGAAGGCCACTTCGAGGTTCCGCAGGGAGCGGTGCTGAAGTCGGTGCAGATGCGCGTGCTCGAGAAGGGCGCGCTGCGCGCCGAGCAGACGGCCGCGCTCTGAGGCGAGGGGTAGCGATGTTCGGCAGGAAGAAGCTCAATACCGGCACGATCGACTGCCTGATCGGCGCCGGCACCGCGATCCGGGGGGACGTCCACTTCCGGGGCGGGCTGCGGATCGACGGCGAGGTGCGCGGCAACGTGATCGCCGAGGACGGTGAACCGAGCATGCTGGTCCTGTCCGAAAACGCCCGGATCGAGGGCCAGGTGCGCGCCGCCCACCTGGTCGTCAACGGCACGATCGTCGGGCCGGTGCAGGCCGACGAACTGCTCGAGCTGCAGCCGAAGGCGCAGGTGAGCGGCGAGATCCGCTACCGGGCGATCGAGATGCACCACGGCGCCGTGCTGGACGGCGCGCTGGCGCACCTCGAGCCGGGCCGGCCGAACCTCGAGCTGGCTGCGAGCAACGAGTAGCTCGCGCGAACGGCGCCGGCAAATGCCCCGCTGCTGGCGCGGTTTCTGGCCGCACCCTACAATACCCGGCCAACGGAGGTGAGAAGGATGAATGCTGTCACCGAGATGCCTGCACCGCTGCTGTTCACCGACAGCGCGGCCGCGAAGGTCAAGGAACTGATCGACGAAGAGGGCAACCCGGCCCTGAAGCTGCGCGTGTTCGTCCAGGGTGGCGGCTGTTCCGGCTTCCAGTACGGTTTCACGTTCGACGAGGAAACCAACGAGGACGACACCGTCATGGAGAAGGGCGGCGTCACGCTGCTGATCGACGCGATGAGCTTCCAGTACCTGGTGGGCGCGGAGATCGACTACAAGGAAGACCTGCAGGGCGCGCAGTTCGTGATCAAGAACCCGAACGCCACCAGCACCTGCGGCTGCGGTTCCTCGTTCTCCTGATCAATCGCGCGGTCGCGGCTCGGCCAGCAGGCCGAGCACCCGTGGCCCGCGCGCCCCGGTGACCGACTCGAGGTTGCCGGCCTTCCCATCGACGCGTCGGGCGGCCAGCCAGGCAAACGCGGCCGCTTCGACCGCTTGCGGGTCGAGGCCGAGCGCCTGCGTCGACGCCACTGGCGCCGGCGCCGCGTGCGCGGCCAGCCGCTCCATCAGGAACGCGTTGCGCGTTCCGCCGCCGCAGACGAACACCCGCTGCGCGCCGAAAGCACGGCAGGCCCGCCCCGCCGCGACCGCGCTCAACTCGACGAGCGTCGCCTGGACGTCGCGCGGGTCGCGGGGCGAGGCGCGTGGCTGCGCGACCAGCGTCCGGTCGAGCCACGCGGGGTTGAACAGGTCGCGACCCGTGCTCTTGGGCGGCGCGCGTCCGAAGTAGGGCTCGGCCAGCCAGGCGGCCAGCAGCGCCGTGTCGACCGTCCCGCCGCGCGCCCATTCGCCGTTTCGATCGAAGTTCGCGCCGGTGTGGCGGCGGCACCAGGCGTCCAGCAGCGTGTTGGCCGGGCCGGTGTCGAAACCGGTGACGGGCGCGGCGCTGCCCAGGGGCGGCAGCAGGCTGACGTTGGCGATTCCGCCGAGATTGACGATCGCGCGGGGTTCGGCGTCGTGGCGGAACACCTGTGCGTGGAACGCCGGCGCGAGCGGCGCGCCCTGGCCGCCTGCGGCGACGTCCGCCGCGCGCAGGTCGCAGACGACCGGGATGCCGCAGGTCTCGGCGAGCCGGGCCGGGTTCAGCAGCTGGATCGTGTAGCCCAGCTCGGGGCGGTGCCGTACCGTCTGGCCATGCGCGCCGATCGCGGCGATCGAGCCCGCGGCGCAGCCGGCGGCGGCGAGCAGGTCGCCGACCACGTCGGCGTAGGCATCGGCAAGCGCATTGGCGGCGAGCGCCGCGCGCGCCAGTTCGTCGGGTCCCGGAGACTGCAGCGCGTGAAGCTCGTCGCGCAGTGCGCCGGCGACCGGGCGGCTGGCGAAGGCGGCCGTGCGCACACCCGGGCGGTTCTCCTCGATTTCGACCAGCGCCCCGTCGACCGCGTCGACGCTGGTGCCCGACATCAGTCCGATGAAGCGGCGCACGGCTGCGGGCGCCCCGGCGGGGGCCTACTCGAAGCGGGCGAGCCGGACGACGCCGTCGAGTTGGGCCAGGCGGGTGCGCAGGCCGGAGGTCTGCGCGGCGAAACGCTCGCGCTCCGACTCGTCCAGCGGCGCCGCGGCAGGCAGGACGACGGACAGCGGGTCGACCTGGTCGCCGTCGACCTTGAATTCGTAGTGCAGGTGCGGGCCGGTCGACCAGCCGGTCGTCCCGACGTAGCCGATCACCTCGCCCTGGGCGACTTTCGCGCCCTGGACCACGCCGGACGCGAAGCCGTTCAGGTGCGCGTACAGCGTCGAGATGCCGTTGCGGTGGCGGATCTCGATGACGTTGCCGTAGCCGCGCTGCTGCCCGGCGAACTCGACGATGCCGTCGCCGGAACTGCGCACCTTGGTGCCGATCGGCGCGGCGAAGTCGACGCCCTTGTGCTCGCGGGTGTACTTCAGGATCGGATGCATCCGCGCGTTGCTGAAGCCCGAAGAGATCCGGCTGAACTCGACCGGATGCTGCAGGAAGGCCTTGCGCAGGCTGCGCCCGTCGAACGAGAAGTACTCGCCCTCGCCGCCGCGGTCGAACCAGACAGCCTCGTGGCGGGCCCGGTTCACGCTGAACTCGAGCGCGAGGATGCGCCCGATCGTCGGCGGGTCGAGGCTGTCGGCCTCGCGCACGACTTCGTAGACGACGCGCAGCGTGTCGCCGCGCCGCAGGTCGCGGTTGAAGTCGACCTCGCCATCGAGGATGTCGGCGATCTGGCTGGCCACGGGGTCGGGGATGCCGGCGGCGTCGATCGCCGCGAACAGCGAGGTGCGGATCTCGGCGATCCCCATCGCGACCTGCCGCTCGAGCACGATCGGCTCGTCGCGCGCCACGAAGCCCGATCCCTCGCGGTGGATCGTCACCCGGCCCGAGGGCTGCGAGGCCTCGACCGATTCGGTGTCGATGCCCGCATAGCGATACTGCAGTGCCTGAACGCGCCCGGCCTCGTCGACCTCGGCGGTGACGGTGCGCCCGGCCTGCAGCTGCATCAGCTTGCGCGCCCGGATGTCGCCGGCCACGAACTTCTGGAACTCGCTGTCGGTCGCCCCGAGGCGGTCGAGCAGCGACGCGAGCGTCTCGCCGCGCTGGATTCGTTCCGAGCGCACGTAAGGCTGCAGCGGGCCCGGCGCCGACTCGGTCGACTGGACGGCCGCGGCGATCGCCACGCTCTCGACGATGGTCTGGACCGGCGGGAGCTCGACCTCGCGCAGCGGCGCGGTGCCGAACGCGGTGACTGCGGCCAGGGTGAGCGTTGCGGCGACCGCGGTCGCAACCTTCGGGAAGCTGGGCAGGGGAAACTGGCTCATCGGGCTTCGCGGGTTCGTCGGGTCTGAGGTTCGACTTCGGCGCCGGGAGTCTGCGCACCCTCGGCTAGAATCTGGCCCCTCGGCCCGGCGAAATCGGCGGCGCCAGCGGCTCCGCCCGGCCAGTCCGGGAACAGCGGCCGATTCTACCGGATGATTCGAGGAAAGCTGTCACGAAATGACGATGGACGGCCAAAAGAAACCGACGGACCCGGGACCGGCCCCGGCGACCGGCCCCGCCTGGCCGGTGACCGACCGCACCCGCGAGGCGCTGGCCGTCAGCCTGCGCGGCTGCGAGGAGCTGCTCGTCGAGTCCGACTGGCTGGCCAAGCTGGCGCGCAGCGAGGCCACCGGCGCCCCGCTGCGGATCAAGCTCGGCCTGGACCCGACCGCGCCCGACCTGCACCTGGGGCACACGGTCGTGCTGAACAAGATGCGCCAGTTGCAGGACCGCGGCCACCGGGTGATCTTCCTGATCGGCGACTTCACCGCGATGATCGGCGATCCCTCTGGCCGCAACACGACGCGCCCGCCGCTGACCCGCGAGCAGATCGAGCAGAACGCGCAAACCTACTTCGACCAGGCCAGCCTGGTGCTGGACCGCGCGCGTACCGAGATCCGCTACAACTCGGAATGGTCCGACCCGCTGGGCGCGCGCGGCATGATCCAGCTGGCCGCGAAATACACGCTGGCGCGGATGATGGAACGCGACGACTTCACCAGGCGCTTCCGGGCGGGCGTGCCGATCTCGGTCCACGAGTTGCTCTATCCGCTGATGCAGGGCTACGACTCGGTGGCGCTGAAGTCCGACATCGAGCTCGGCGGCACCGACCAGAAGTTCAACCTGCTGGTCGGGCGCGAGCTGCAGCGCGAGTACGGCCAGGAGCCGCAGTGCATCCTGACGATGCCGCTGCTCGAGGGACTGGACGGCGTCGAGAAGATGTCGAAGTCGAAGAACAACTACGTCGGCATCACCGAGGCGCCCGAGTCGATGTTCGGCAAGCTGATGTCGATCTCCGACGAGCTGATGTGGCGCTACTACGAATTGCTGTCGTTCCGTTCGCTCGCGCAGATCGCGCAGCTGCGCGCCGAGTGCGCGGCAGGCCGCAACCCGCGCGACGCGAAGGTCCTGCTCGCCCAGGAGATCGTCGAGCGCTTCCACTCGCGCGCGGCGGCCGACGAGGCGCTGGCCGCGTTCGAGGCGCGCTTCCGCCACGGTGCGCTGCCGGAGAACATCCCCGAGGTCGTGCTGCGCGGCGCGCCGATGCCGATCGCGCAGTTGCTCAAGCAGGCGCAGCTCGCGCCGTCGACGACCGAGGCCAACCGCAACATCGAGCAGGGGGGCGTGCGCGTCGACGGCGAGCGGGTCGGGGACAAGGGCCTGAAGCTGCCGGCGGGCACCTACGTCGTGCAGGTCGGCAAGCGCAGGTTCGCGCGGGTGACGCTCGAAGCCTCCGCCTGAGCGGCGCGATGATCGCGCTGGTGCAGCGGGTCGCCCGCGCCGAGGTGGCGGTGGCGGGCGAGGTCACGGGGCGCATCGGCCCCGGGCTCGTGGTCTTCTACTGCGCCGAGCGCGGCGACGCCGACGCCGGCTGCGAGCGCCTGCTCGACCGCGTCCTGAAGCTGCGCTGCTTCGCCGACGACGGGGGGCGGATGAACCGCAGCGTCCAGGACGTCGCCGGCGCGCTGCTGGTCGTCTCGCAGTTCACGCTCGCCGCCGACACCGACGGAGGCCACCGGCCGGGCTTCTCGCGTGCCGCCGCGCCCGACGAGGGGCGCAGGCTCTACGAGCGATTCGTCGCTGCCGCGCGCCGCCTTCATCGGCAGGTCGAATGCGGGCAGTTCGGCGCCGACATGCAGGTCGCGCTGGTCAACGACGGCCCGGTGACGCTGTGGCTGCGGGTGGCGCCGTCCTGAGCGCTGCAAGGCCCGCCGCGGGGCAGGGCATCCCGGCCGCTGCCCCCGGGGGTGCAAAGGATTGCCGGGCCGCGGTAAGGTTCGGCTGGAGGGCCGCGCCCCGAGGCGGCCATGGAGAGTCATCCGATGAGACTGTTCAGTGAATCCTTCGCCGACGGACGACCGATCCCGCCCGAGTTCGCGTTCTGCCGCATCGATCCGAAGTCGCACGTGACCCTGTCGTCGAACCGGAACCCGCACCTGGCCTGGTCCGGCGCGCCGGTCGGCACGCGCTCGTTCGCGATCGTCTGCCACGATCCCGACGTGCCGAGCCGCCCCGACGACGTGAACCAGGAAGGTCGCGAGATCCCCTCGACGCTCAAGCGCGTCGAGTTCTTCCACTGGGTGCTGGTCGACCTGCCGGCGAGCCTCGACTCGATCGCCGCCGGGGAGTTCTCGGACAAGGTGACGCCCAAGGGCAAGTCGGGGCCGGCCGCGCGGCACGGCGCGCGACAGGGCGTGAACGACTACACCGGGTGGTTCGCCGACGACCACGACATGGCCGGCGACTACTACGGCTACGACGGGCCCTGCCCGCCGTGGAACGACTCGATCGTGCACCGGTACGTCTTCACCGTCTACGCGCTCGACGTCGAGCGCCTGCCGCTGATGGGCCGCTTCGGCGGTGCCGACGCGCGCAAGGTCATCGCGCACCATCGGCTCGGCGAGGCGTCGATCACCGGCACCTACACGCTGAACCCGAGACTGGCGCCGGCGCGGGCTTGAGCGCGCCGACGGGCGGCAGCCCGCACACCGAACTGGTGCTGATCCGGCACGGCGTCACGGCCTGGAACCGCGAACGACGCTTCCAGGGCCAGATCGACATCGCGCTCGACGACGAAGGACTGGCGCAGGCGGCGCTCACCGGCAGGCGGCTCGCCGGCTGGGAGATCGACGCGGTCTACGCGAGCGACCTGGCGCGCGCACGACAGACTGCCGCGCCGATCGCCGCGGCGCGAGGCGTCGAGACGCGCGTCGATCCGCGGCTGCGCGAGCGCCACTACGGCAGCTTCGAGGGGCGCACCCACGACGAACTCGAGCGCGTCGAGGCCGATGCCTGGAGGCGCTGGCGCGCGCGCGAGCCCGACTTCGCGCTGCCGGGCGGAGGCGAATCGCTGCGCGCGTTCCATGCGCGCGTGGCCGCGGCGCTGCACGACCTGGTCCGCGCGCATCCCGGGCAGACCGTCGTCGCGGTCACGCACGGCGGCGTGCTCGACATCGCGTACCGGATCGCGACCGGGTTGGCGCTCGAGGCACCGCGCCGGCACGACCTGCTCAACGCCAGCCTGAACCGGATCGCCTGGAACGGGCGCGCGTTCAGCCTGCTCGCCTGGGCCGACGTCGGGCACCTGCAGGCCGAGGAGGGCGCGCCGCTGGACGACGTCGAGGCGCGCCGCTAGCGCGATCCTTTAGAATCGCGGATTCCGCGTGACGCCGGCGCTTCAGGTGACCCAAATGTTCGACCGCAACCACGGCATCTCCCTGACCGACCCCGAGCTCTGGAACGCGATCCGGCTCGAGAACCAGCGCCAGGAAGCCCACATCGAGCTGATCGCCTCCGAGAACTACGCGAGCCCCGCAGTGATGGCCGCGCAAGGCAGCCAGCTGACGAACAAGTACGCCGAAGGCTATCCGGGCAAGCGCTACTACGGCGGATGCGAGTACGTCGACGTCGCCGAGCAGCTGGCGATCGACCGCATCAGGCGGCTGTTCGGCGCCGAGTGCGCGAACGTCCAGCCGCACTCGGGCGCGCAGGCCAACGAGGCCGTGTTCCTCGCCTTCCTGAAGCCCGGCGACACGATCATGGGGATGAGCCTCGCCGAGGGCGGCCACCTGACGCACGGCATGGCGCTGAACATGTCGGGCAAGTGGTTCAACGTCGTCTCCTACGGGCTCGACGAGTCCGAGGCGATCGACTACGACGCGATGGAGCGCAAGGCCCACGAGCACAAGCCGAAGCTGATCATCGCTGGCGCGTCGGCGTACAGCCTGCGGATCGACTGGGCGCGCTTCGCGAAGGTCGCGAAGGACGTCGGCGCGCTGCTGATGGTCGACATGGCGCACTACTCGGGCCTGATCGCGGGCGGCGTCTATCCGAACCCGGTCCCGCACGCCGACATCGTGACGTCGACGACGCACAAGAGCCTGCGCGGGCCGCGCGGAGGCTTCATCCTGATGCCCGAGCGCCACGAGAAGCCGATCAACTCGGCGATCTTCCCGGGCCTGCAGGGCGGGCCGCTGATGCACGTGATCGCGGCGAAGGCGGTCGCGTTCCACGAGGCGCTGCAGCCGTCGTTCAGGGCCTACCAGCAGCAGGTCGTGACCAATGCGCAGGTGCTCGCGCAGACGCTGATCGAGCGCGGGCTGCGCATCGTCTCGGGGCGCACCGAATCGCACCTGATGCTGGTCGACCTGCGCGCGAAGAGAATCACCGGCAAGGAAGCCGAGCGCGTGCTCGGCGAGGCGCACATCACCTGCAACAAGAACGCGATCCCGAACGACCCCGAGAAGCCGATGGTGACCAGCGGCATCCGGCTCGGCACGCCGGCGATGACCACCCGCGGCTTCGGCGACGAGGAGGCCCGGCTGGTCGGCCACCTGATCGCCGACGTGCTCGATCACCCGGGCGACGCCGCGAAACTGGCGATGGTGCGCGAGAAGGTCGGGCAGCTGACGGCGAAGTTCCCGGTGTACGGCTGAGCGGGGCGAGCGCGCCATGCGCTGCCCGTTCTGCGACCACGCCGACACCCAGGTCATCGAGACCCGCGAGTCCGACGACGGAGCGAGCACCCGGCGGCGCCGTCGCTGCCTGAACTGCGACAAGCGTTTCACGACCTACGAGCGCGTCGAGCTCGCGCTGCCGGCGGTCGTCAAGAGAAACGGCGTGCGCACCGACTTCGACCGCCGCAAGATGCGCGCGTCGATGGCGCTGGCGCTGCGCAAGCGGCCCGTCAGCGCCGAGGCGGTCGACGGCGCAATCCACCGGATCGAGGAGAAGCTGCTCAGCCTCGGGTTGCGCGAGGTGCCGAGCGAGCGCATCGGCGAGTTGGTGATGCGCGAGCTGAAGAAGCTGGACAAGGTGGCCTATGTGCGCTTCGCGTCGGTGTACCGCAGCTTCGAGGACGTCGACGAGTTCGCCGACGTGATCCTGGAAGTGCAGGCGCGCAAGCGCAGGCGGTAGGGGCTGCGCGCGCCGTCGCAGCCGCCTCAGCGCTTCGCGCCGGCGTTGCGGATGGCGTCGAGCGTCGCGTTGGGCGTGATGGCCTGCGGGTCGACCTTCAGGTGGATGACGGCGGGGCGGTGGCGGGTGCGGGCGTGCTCGAGGGCGGCGCGCATGGCGGGTTCGAACTGGGCGGTGCGTTCGACGCGCGCGCCGAAGCCGCCGAAAGCCTCGCCGTACTTCGCGAAGTCGGGGTTCGCCAGCTCGGTGCCCAGCACCCGCGTCGGATACTCGCGTTCCTGGTGCATGCGGATGGTGCCGTACATGCCGTTGTCGAAGACGATGACCACCAGGCCGGCGGCGTACTGGGCGGCGGTGGCCAGCTCCTGGCCGTTCATCAGGAAGTCGCCGTCGCCGGCGAAGCACACGACGGTGCGCTCGGGGTGCGAGATCGCGGCGGCGACCGCGGCGGGCACCCCGTAGCCCATCGAGCCCGAGGTCGTCGAGAGCAGCGTGCGCAGCCCCGCATAGGGCCAGAAGCGGTTGGCCCAGGTCGCGAAGTTGCCCGCGCCGTTGGTGAGGATCGCGTCGGCCGGCAGCAGCCGCTTGAGCGTCTGCACCAGCTCCCACAGGTCCAGCGCCGGCGCGGCGGCGCCCGAGTAGATCGCCGGGCGGCCCTGCCAGGCCTCGTACTCGGCGCGCGCCTGCGCGAGCGAGCCTGTCCAGGCCGAAGCGTCGACGCTCACGCCGCGCAGCGCGGCGGCGAACTCGGGCATGCCCGAGGCGATCATCAGGTCGGCCTGGTAGACGCGGCCGAGCTCCTCGATGCCGGCGTGAACGTGCACCAGCGCCTGCTTCGGGCGCGGCGCCTCGAGCAGCGTGTAGCCCGAGGTGGTCATCTCGCCCAGCCGCGGGCCGATCGCCAGCACCAGGTCGGCCTGCCGCAGGCGCTCGGCCAGCCTCGGGTTCACCCCGATGCCCACGTCTCCGACGTAGTTCGGGTGGCGGTTGTCGAACAGGTCCTGGTAGCGAAACGCGCAGGCCACCGGCAGCCGGTTGGCCTCGGCGAAGACGCGCAGGTCCTCGCAGGCGCGCGGCGTCCAGCCGGTGCCGCCCAGCATCACGAACGGGCGCTCGGCGCGCGCGAGCATCGCCGCGAGCTGCTCGATCTGCGCCGCCCCGGGGCTGGCGCGCACCGGGCGGTGGCACGCCGCGTCGGCCACCGCGGCCTGCTGCACCAGCACGTCCTCGGGCAGCGCCAGCACCACCGGGCCCATGCGCCCGCTGGTGGCGACCTGGAAGGCGCGCGCGACGTACTCGGGGATCCGGTCGGCGCGGTCGATCTGGGCGACCCACTTGGTCATCTGCCCGAACATCCTCCGGTAGTCGACCTCCTGGAAGGCCTCGCGGTCCAGGAAATCGGTGCCCACCTGCCCGACGAACACCACCATCGGCACCGAGTCCTGGAACGCCGCGTGCACGCCGATCGACGCGTTCGACGCCCCGGGCCCGCGGGTGACCATCACCGCCCCGGGCCGGCCGGTGAGCTTGGCCCAGGCGTCGGCCATGAACGCCGCGCCGCCTTCCTGGCGGCAGATCACGAAGCGGATGCGCTCGCGGTGCCGGTGCAGTCCGTCGAGCACCGCCAGGTAGCTCTCGCCCGGCACCCCGAACACCGTGTCCACCCCCTGGATCGCCAGCGCATCGGCCAGGATCTGGCCGCCGGGCCGCGCGGCCGGCGCAGAGGTCGAGAGGTTCAAGTCGATCTCCTTCGTCGAATCCGCGGATTCTAGACGCGGCGGCCCCGCGGGGGCCGCGCGCCGCTGCGGCGGAGCGCTGCGCGCTTCGGGCGATAATGCCGGTCGATGTTCACCCCGGCCGATCACGATTTCATGCAGCGGGCGCTGCGGCTCGCCGAGCTCGGGCTCGTCACCGCCACCCCGAACCCGCGCGTCGGTTGCGTGGTGGTGCGCGACAACGTCATCGTCGGCGAGGGCTGGCACCGGCGCGCCGGCGAGCCGCACGCCGAGGTCCTTGCGCTGGCGCAGGCGGGCGAGCGCGCACGCGGAGCCACCGCCTACGTCACGCTCGAGCCCTGCAATCATCACGGCCGCACGCCGCCCTGCGTCGACGCGCTGATCGAGGCCAGGGTCGGTCGCGTGGTCGCCGCGATGGAGGACCCGAACCCCGCAGTGAACGGCGAGGGGCTCGAGCGGCTGCGCGCCGCCGGCATCGACGTGCGCTGCGGGCTGCTGCAGCAGGAAGCGCGCGAGCTGAACATCGGCTTCGTGTCGCGGATGGTACGCAGCCGGCCGTGGGTGCGGCTCAAGGTCGCCACGAGCCTCGACGGCCGTACCGCGCTGCCCGACGGGCGCAGCCAGTGGATCACCGGCGAGGCCGCTCGCGCCGACGGGCACGCGTGGCGCGCCCGCGCCTGCGCGATCCTCACCGGCATCGGGACGGTGAAGGACGACAACCCGCAGCTCACCGTCCGTCACGTCCAGACGTCGCGGCAGCCGCTGCGCGTGCTGGTCGATTCGCGCTTCGAGGTGAATCCCGCCGCGCGGATCCTCGAGGGCGGCAGCACGCTGGTGGCGTGCGCGGTCGCCGCGGCGGACCGCGTCGCCAAGACCGCGGCGCTCGAGGAGCTCGGCTGCGAGGTGATCACGCTGGCCGACGCCCGCGGCAAGGTCGACCTGCCCGCGCTGCTGCGCGAGCTCGCGCGCCGCGGCGTGAACGAGCTGCACGTCGAGGCCGGCTATCGCTTGAACGGATCGCTGCTGCGCGAGGACTGCGTCGACGAGCTGCTGGTCTACATGGCGCCGACGCTGCTCGGCAACTCGATGGGGCTGGCCGACCTGGCGCCTCCGCAGGCGCTGGAAGAGCGCCTCGTGCTGCACTGGCAGTCGGTCGATCGCGTCGGCGACGACCTGCGGCTGCTCGCCCGGCTTCCCGAAAGGACCTGAATCATGTTCACCGGAATCGTCGCGACAGTAGGTCGGATCGAGCGCGTCGAGCCGCTCGGCGCGGATGCGGGCGTGCGCCTGACGATCGATTCGGGCGGGCTCGACCTCTCGGACGTCTCGCCCGGCGATTCGATCGCGATCCAGGGCGCCTGCATGACCGCGACCGCGATCGACGGCAGCCGCTTCGTCGTCGAGGTGTCGAAGGAGAGCCTGTCGAAGACCAGCGGGCTCGACCGGCCCGGCGCGGTCAACCTCGAGAAGGCGATGCGGCTCGACGACCGCATCGGCGGGCACCTGGTGTCGGGCCACGTCGACGGGCTGGGCCGGGTCGCCTCGTTCGAGCCGGTGGGCGAGTCGTGGCGCCTGGTGCTGCGCGCGCCGGCCGGGCTCGCGAAGTACTTCGCCTACAAGGGCTCGGTCACGGTCAACGGCGTGAGCCTGACCGTGAACCGGGTCGCCGACGTCGCCGAGGGCGTCGAGTTCGAGATCAACCTGATCCCGCACACGATCGCGGTCACGACGCTGAAGTCGCTGAGAGCGGGCGACCGGGTCAACCTGGAAGTCGACCTGATCGCGCGCTACGTCGAGCGCATGCTCGGCGCGCCCGGGCCGGGCGGCGCTCCCGCGGGCTGAGCGCGCTACAGCCCGGTCGTGTTGGCGCTGATCGCCACGGTCGCGCCGGCCGCCAGTTCGTCGAGCAGCGCGCGCGCCTCGGCCACGGCCTCTTCGTCGAAGTCGACGAAGGTCAGCGCGCTGTCGTGGTGCGGGCGACGCAGCACCACCCGGTCGTCGGCCAGCACGAATCCGCGCGGGTAGTTGCGCGCCGATTCCTCGCTGCGCAGCACGCGCAGCCGCGGCCAGTTCCGGCGCAGCAGCGCGACGAGGCGCGGGCAGCGACTCTCGACGAACGAGGCGTCGTGCAGGACGAGCTCGACCGTGGCGTCGCGGCTGCGCGCGAGCAGCGCCTCGATCGCGTCGGCGAAAGCCTTGCGCTCGAACCCGTAGAACTCGCCGCGGTCGTCGGCGATGCGCAGCGAGCGCTGCACGCGCGACGCGATGCCGTCGAACGCGGTCAGCGCCTCGCTGCGCGTTTCGATCCGGCGATAGCTCTGCAGGTCGAGCGGGTCCATCGTCCGGGAAGTATCGCAGCGACCCGGCGGGACCGGGCCGCCGTCCGGCGGCGACGGCTGTCCGCGCAGCGTAAAATGCGGGCATGACACTCGCCAGCACGCCCGAAATCATCGCCGAGCTCGCTGCCGGCCGGATGGTCATCCTGGTCGACGAGGAAGACCGCGAGAACGAGGGCGACCTGGTGCTCGCCGCCGACTTCGTCACCCCGGAGGCGGTCAACTTCATGGCGCGCTACGGCCGCGGCCTGATCTGCCTGACGCTGACCGAGGAGCGCTGCCGCCAGCTCGCGCTGCCGCTGATGGTGACGAGCAACGGCACGCGCCACGGCACCAATTTCACCGTTTCGATCGAGGCCGCCGAGGGCGTCTCGACCGGGATCTCGGCCGCCGATCGCGCGCGCACCGTGCAGGCCGCGGTTGCGCGCCACGCCCAGCCGTCCGACATCGTCCAGCCCGGGCACATCTTCCCGCTGATGGCGCAACGCGGCGGCGTGCTGATGCGTGCCGGCCACACCGAGGCGGGCTGCGACCTGGCACGGCTCGCGGGCCTGACGCCGGCGGCGGTGATCTGCGAGATCCTGAAGGACGACGGGACGATGGCGCGGCTTCCCGACCTGGTCGAGTTCGGGGCCCGGCACGAGCTCAAGATCGGCGCGATCGCCGACCTGATCCAGTATCGCAGCGCCCACGAGAGCCTGATCGAGCGGCTCTCCGAGCGTCCCGTCGAGACCCGCTGGGGCCGGTTCCGGATGGTCGTCTATCGCGACACCGCCGCGGGCTCGCCGCACCTGGCGCTGGTTCACGGCGACATCGATCCGGGGCGCGAGACGCTGGTGCGCGTGCACGAGCCGCTTTCGGTGATGGACCTGATCGAGGTCGATGCCAGGACGCACTCGTGGCCGCTCGAGCGCGCGCTGTCGGCGATCGCGTCGGAATCCTGCGGCGTTGCGGTGCTGCTGAACTGCGCGCAGCATGCCGACGCGCTGTTCGCGCAGCTCGAGCAGGCCGGCGACCACGACGCCCAGGCGAGCGTGCGCCGGCGCACCGGCAAGATGGACCTTCGCACCTATGGCATCGGGGCGCAGATCCTCAAGGACCTGGGTGTCGGGCGCATGCGGCTGCTGTCGCAACCCCGCAAGATGCCCAGCATGACCGGCTTCGACCTCGAAGTCGCCGGCTTCGAGCCGGGCAACCAGGAGTAAGCGATGCAGATCGAAGTATTCCAGTCCGACCTGGACGGCAGCGGCCTGCGCGTCGGCGTCGTGCAGGCGCGTTTCAACCAGGTGATCTGCGAGGCGCTGCGCGACGCCTGCCTGGCCGAACTGATCGAGCTCGGCGTCGACGCGGAGGACGTGTTCGTCTGCACGGTGCCCGGTTCGCTCGAGATCCCGGTCGTGCTCCAGCAGCTCGCGGCCTCGGGTGAATTCGACGCGCTGATCGCGCTCGGCGCGGTGGTGCGCGGCGAGACCTACCACTTCGAGGTCGTCTCCAACGAGAGCGCCGCCGGCATCGCGCGCGTGGCGCTCGACTTCAACGTGCCGATCGCCAACGCGGTGCTCACGACCGAGACCGACGAGCAGGCGTCGGCGCGTGCCGCAGAGAAGGGCGCCGAGGCGGCGCGCGTCGCCGTCGAGATGGCCAACCTCGCGTCTTCGCTCTCGGGCCTGGCCGGAGAGGAAGAGTACGACGACGACGAGGACGAGGACGAGGACGAGGACGACGAGGAAGACGACGACGAGGACGAAGAAGAGGAGTCGGAGGGCGGCGACGAGCGCCGCCTGCCGGGCCGCGGCGGCGACAAGGCACGGCACTGATGTCCGAGCCCGGCAAGGCGCGGGGCACCCCGCCCAAGAGCGCCCGGCGCCGCGCGCGCGAGCTCGCACTGCAGGGCCTGTACCAGTGGCTGATGTCGCGCGAGGACGCCTGCGCGATCCAGGCGCACCTGACCGACACCCCGGGGTTCGGGAAGGCCGACCTCGGCCACTTCGAGGCGCTGCTGCACGGCGTGATCGCCGCGGCCGACGAACTCGACGCGCTGATCGCGCCGAACCTGGACCGGAAGGTCGGCGAGCTGAGCCCGGTCGAGCACGGCGTGCTGCTGCTCGGCGCTTTCGAGCTGCTGCGCATGCCCGAGATCCCGTACCGCGTCGTCATCAACGAGGCGGTCGAGCTCGCGAAGACCTACGGCGGGACCGACGGCTACAAGTACGTCAACGGCGTGCTCGATCGCGTCGCAGGGCGCGTTCGCCCGCACGAGGCTGCGGCTCGCGGCTGAGCGCGGCGCCCCCCGCAGGCCTCGTGACATGCCGCTCGGCGAATTCGAACTGATCGCGCGGTTCTTCGATCGCGGTCCGGCGCGCGACGCGATCCTCGGCGTCGGCGACGACTGCGCGCTGCTCGCGCCGCCCGAGCCGCACAGCGTGACCGCGGTATCGACCGACATGCTGCTGGTCGGACGGCACTTCCTCGCCGACGACGATCCGGTGTCGGTGGGGCACAAGGCGCTGGCGGTGAACCTGTCCGACCTCGCTGCGATGGGCGCGCGCCCGCGCGCGTTCACGCTGGCGCTGGCGCTGCCGCAGGTCGACGAAGGCTGGCTCGCGGGCTTCTGCAGCGGACTGTTCGCGATCGCCGATCGACACGGGTGCGAGCTGGTCGGCGGCGACACCACGCGCGGCCCGCTGACGATCTGCATCACGGTCTTCGGCGACGTCCCGCCCGAGGCGGCGCTGCGGCGCGACGGCGCGCAGCCCGACGACGACCTCTGGGTGTCGGGCACGCTCGGCGCGGCGGCGCTGGCGGTGCACGCGATCGGGGAAGGGCGGCCGCTTGCCGCCGGCGATCCGGCCCGGCTGCGGCTGGACCGTCCGGAGCCCCGCGTGGCACTCGGCCTGTCGTTGCGCTACGTCGCGCGGGCCGCGATCGACCTGTCCGACGGATTGCTCGGCGACCTCGGGCACGTGCTGGATCGCTCGCGCGTCGGCGCCGAAGTCGACTGGCCGGCGGTGCCGGTCGATCCGGCCCTCGACGGGCTTCCCGACGCGCTGCGCCTGCGCCTCGCGCTGGCCGGCGGCGACGACTACGAACTGCTGTTCAGCGCCGCGCCCGAGAACCGCGGGGCGATCGAGGCGATCGGGCGTCGCCTCGGTTTGCCGCTGGCGCGGATCGGCCGGATCGTGGCCGGCGAGGGGCTGCGGGTTCGCGACGCGCGCGGCCGCCCGCTGGCCGTCGAAGGGCATGGCTTCGACCACTTCGCCTGAGCGCGCGCCGGCGCCGGTGCGCCCCGACTCGCGCTTCATGCGCCAGCGCCTGTCGCGACTGCTCGCGCTGGGCTTCGGCAGCGGCCTGTCGCCCCGGGCGCCGGGCACCGTCGGCACGCTCTGGGCCTGGCTCGCGTTCGTCGTGCTCGACCGCTGGCTCGAACCGGCGGCGTGGGCGGCGGTGCTCGTCGTTGGCGCGGCGGTGGGGATCTGGGCCTGCGGCAAGACCGCCCGCGACCTCGGCGTCGCCGACCACGGCTCGATCGTCTGGGACGAGATCGTGGCGTTCTGGCTGGTGCTGCTGTTCGTGCCGGCGGGGTTCGCCGCGCAGTTCGCCGCGTTCCTCGTCTTCCGGTTCTTCGACATCGTCAAGCCGCCGCCGATCCGGTACTTCGACGCGACGCTCGAAGGCGGCTTCGGCGTGATGTTCGACGACCTGCTTGCGGCGCTCTACACGCTGCTGCTGTTCGCGCTCTGGTACCGCTGACCGCGCCCGCAGCCATGTGTACGATTGCGGCCGATGGGTTCGCCAAGCGGTTCGCGCGAGAGGGACGCACGCCATGACGCCGGATGAAGCCGATCGCCTGCCCGAAGTGGTCGACGCCGCGCTCGCGCTCGGACGCGCGCTGCGCGCCTGCGGCTGGATGATCGCCACCGCCGAGTCCTGCACCGGCGGCGCGATCGCGCGGGCGCTCACCGAAGTCGGCGGCGCGAGCGCCTGGTTCGAGCGCGGTTTCGTCACCTACAGCGACCAGGCGAAGATCGACCTGCTCGGCGTGTCCGCCGAGACGCTGGCCGCGACCGGCGCGGTCAGCGAGGCGGTCGCCGCGCAGATGGCCGACGGGGCGCTCAACCGGAGCCGCGCGCAGATCGCGCTGTCGGTCACCGGCATCGCCGGTCCCGGTGGCGCGACGCCCGGCAAGCCGGTGGGCACGGTCTGCTTCGGGTGGGCGGCGATCGACGCCGCCCCGGTGACCGAAACGGCGCACTTCGCGGGCGACCGCGCTGCGGTGCGTCGTGCCGCGGCGCTGCACGCACTGCGCGGCGCGCGCCGGCTGCTGGCCGAGCGGACGGGCGTCGAAGACGGTGGGCTTAAGACCAACAGCTGATTGTTTATACAGTATTCCTGTGCCATAATCCGGACCACTATCCCTGCCACCGGACAAGGCCAGCCATGGACAAAGTGATCAAGATGGACGACGCAAAATCCAAGACCGAACGTGCCAAGGCCCTGTCCGCGGCGCTGGCCCAGATCGAGAAGCAGTTCGGCAAGGGATCGGTCATGAAGCTCTCCGATGCCGACGTCTCGCGCGACATCCAGGTGGTGTCCACCGGGTCGCTGGGGCTGGACATCGCGCTGGGCGTCGGCGGGCTGCCGCGGGGGCGCGTCGTCGAGATCTACGGTCCCGAGTCCTCGGGCAAGACCACGCTGACGCTGCAGGTCATCGCCGAGATGCAGAAACTCGGCGGCACCTGCGCGTTCATCGACGCCGAGCACGCGCTCGACGTCCAGTACGCGGCCAAGCTCGGCGTGGACCTCGAGAACCTGCTGATCTCCCAGCCCGACACCGGCGAACAGGCGCTCGAGATCACCGACGCGCTGGTGCGCTCGGGTTCGGTCGACCTGATCGTCATCGACTCGGTCGCGGCGCTCACGCCGAAGGCCGAGATCGAGGGCGAGATGGGCGACTCGCTGCCCGGCCTGCAGGCGCGGCTGATGTCGCAGGCGCTGCGCAAGCTCACCGGCACGATCAACCGCACGAACACGATGGTCATCTTCATCAACCAGATCCGGATGAAGATCGGCGTCATGTTCGGCAACCCCGAAACCACGACCGGCGGCAACGCGCTGAAGTTCTATTCGTCGGTGCGGCTCGACATCCGCCGCACCGGTTCGATCAAGAAGGGTGAAGAGGTCATCGGCAGCGAGACGCGGGTCAAGGTCGTCAAGAACAAGGTTGCGCCGCCGTTCAAGACCGCCGAGTTCGACATCCTCTACGGCGAAGGCACGTCGCGCGAGGGCGAGATCCTCGACCTCGGCTCGGCCTGCAACGTCGTCGAGAAGAGCGGCGCCTGGTACAGCTACGGGGGCGAGCGCATCGGCCAGGGCAAGGACAACGCGCGCGAGTTCCTGCGCGAGCATCCCGACATGTCGCTCGAGATCGAGAACAAGGTGCGCGCGCACTATGGGGTCGCCGCGCGTGGCGCGGCGCCCGAAGAGGCGGCAGCCTGAACTCGTCGCGCGAGGGGGCACGCAGCGGCCCCCGCGACGCCGGTGCGGCGCGCCCCCGGGCCGCCGTGTCGCTGAAGGCGCGCGCGTTGCAGTTGCTCGCCCGGCGCGAGCACAGCCGCGCCGAGCTGGCGCGAAAACTCGCGCCACATTCCGAGAGCGTCGAGCACCTCGAGTCCGTGCTCGACGAACTCGTCGCGGCACGACTGCTCTCCAACGAGCGCTTCGCCGAATCGCTGGTCCATCGACGCGCCGAGCGTTACGGCACGGCGACGATCCGCCAGGAGATGCGCGCCCACGGGCTCGACCAAGCCTTGGTCCAGGCACATGCGGCGGCGCTCGAGCGCACCGAGCTCGAGCGTGCTCGCGCCGTGTGGCAGCGCCGCTTCGGGGCGCTGCCCGAATCGCTGGCCGAGCGCGCGCGCCAGACCCGCTTCCTGCTCGCTCGCGGCTTCCCGGCCGGGATCGTGCGCCGCGTGCTCGGCCCGGTCCGCGACGACGAGGGCTGAACCGGTCCGGACTCCCGGAATTTCGCGTTGCCGCATTGCAGCATCGCGGCAGGGGCACATGCTAAACTCCACGGCTTTCCGCCCGTGGCCGCGTTGGCCGGACTCGCCGAGCCCATCCCGCAAGAATGCCGCTGCCCCCGCCCGAATGCCCGCGCACGCCGATGCACACCCGATCGGTGCGCATCGACGCATTCCGCCGCGCCGACGGCGCCTGGGATCTCGAGGCCGAGCTGGTCGACGTGAAGCCGCACGACGCGCCGCTCGCGGGCGGCGTGCGTCCCGCGGGCGAACCGGTGCACCTGATGCGCCTGCGCGTGACGATCGACGCCGCGGGCGAAGTGCTCGACGCAATCGCGGTGTCC
Organism: Burkholderiaceae bacterium; assembly: GCA_023954045.1. Taxonomy (GTDB): domain Bacteria; phylum Pseudomonadota; class Gammaproteobacteria; order Burkholderiales; family Burkholderiaceae_E; genus Zeimonas. Next base: position 79,419 of record JAMLIR010000014.1, read on the forward strand.
GACGCGGTGCCGTATCGCGGCGTCTGCGAGGCGGTTGCCCCCGAATACCGACGCCTGGTGGGCCTGAACCTGCTGCGCGGCTTTCGAGCCGGCGTGCGCGAGCGGCTCGGCGGCGTCGGCGGATGCACGCACATGAGCGAGCTGGCCCAGGTGCTGCCGACCGCTGCGATCCAGGCGATGGCCGGTGACGAGTGGCGACGCCGTGAGCAACTCGAGCGCGCCGGCGGCAAGCCGCATCGCCCGTTCACGATCGATCGCTGCCACGCGTGGCGCAGCGACGGTCCGGTGGTCGAGCGCCATTTCCCGATCTGGTATCGGCCCGGATCCGCGTCCGCGTCCGTCCAGGATTCCCGTGTTTCGACAGAGGAACGACCGTGAAGATCCATGAGTACCAGGGCAAGGAGATCCTGAAGAAGTACGGCGTCGCCGTGCCGCGCGGCATCCCGTGCTTCTCGGTCGACGAGGCGGTCAAGGCGGCCGAGACGCTGGGCGGCCCGGTCTGGGTCGTCAAGGCGCAGATCCACGCTGGCGGGCGCGGCAAGGGCGGCGGCGTGAAGCTCGCGCGCTCGATCGACGAGGTGCGCGCGCTGTCCGGCCAGATCCTGGGAATGCAGCTGAAAACCCACCAGACCGGACCCGAGGGCCAGAAGGTGCGCCGGCTGCTGATCGAGGAGGGTGCCGACATCCGCAAGGAGCTCTACGTCGGCATGGTGGTCGACCGGGTCAGCCAGCGCGTCTGCCTGATGGCCTCCAGCGAAGGGGGGATGGACATCGAGGAGGTCGCCGCGCACACGCCCGAAAAGATCCACAAGGTTTTCGTCGATCCGGTCGGCGGACTCACCGACGCCGAGTGCGACGACGTCGCGCGCAGAATCGGCATTCCGGACGCGAGCCTGCCGCAGGCGCGCACCGTGCTGCAGGGGTTGTACCGCGCGTTCTGGGAGACCGACGCGTCGCTCGCCGAGATCAACCCGCTGATCCTGACCGGCGACGGCAAGGTGATCGCGCTCGACGCGAAGCTGAATTTCGACGCCAACGCGCTGTTCCGGCATCCCGAGATCGTCGAATTGCGCGACCTCGACGAGGAAGACCCGGCCGAGATCGAGGCGTCGAAGTTCGACCTCGCCTACATCCAGCTCGACGGCAACATCGGCTGCCTGGTCAACGGCGCGGGCCTCGCGATGGCGACGATGGACACGATCAAGCTGTTCGGCGGCGAGCCGGCGAACTTCCTCGACGTCGGCGGCGGCGCCACCACCGAAAAGGTGACCGAGGCCTTCAAGATCATGCTGCGCAATCCGAACCTGAAGGCGATCCTGGTCAACATCTTCGGCGGCATCATGCGCTGCGACGTGATCGCCGAGGGCGTGATCGCCGCGAGCAAGGCGGTCGGCCTGAAGGTGCCGCTGGTGGTGCGGATGAAGGGCACCAACGAGGAGCTCGGCAGGAAGATGCTGGCCGAGTCGGGGCTGCCGATCATCTCGGCCGAAACGATGGCCGAGGCGGCGCAGCAGGTCGTCGCTGCCGCCCGCTGACACGGAGACAGAGCATGTCGATCCTGATCAACAAGGACACCAAGGTCATCACGCAGGGAATCACCGGCAAGACCGGCCAGTTCCACACCCGGATGTGCCGCGACTACGCGAACGGACGGGCCGCTTTCGTCGCCGGCGTCAATCCGAAGAAGGCGGGCGAGGACTTCGAGGGCATCCCGATCTTCGCCAGCGTGAAGGAAGCGCGCGAGAAGACCGGCGCGACCGTCTCGGTCGTCTACGTGCCGCCGGCGGGCGCCGCCGACGCGATCTGGGAGGCGGTCGACGCCGATCTCGACCTCGTGATCTGCATCACCGAGGGCATCCCGGTGCGCGACATGATCGTCGTGCGCGACCGGATGCGCCGCGAGAACCGCAGGACGCTGCTGCTCGGGCCGAACTGCCCCGGCGTGATCACGCCCGACGAACTGAAGATCGGCATCATGCCCGGTCACATCCATCGCAAGGGCCGCGTCGGCGTCGTCTCGCGCTCCGGAACGCTGACCTACGAGGCGGTCGCGCAACTCACCGAGCTCGGCCTCGGGCAGTCGTCCGCGGTGGGCATCGGCGGCGACCCGATCAACGGCCTGAAGCACATCGACGTGATGAAGATGTTCAACGACGATCCTGACACCGACGCCGTGATCATGATCGGCGAAATCGGCGGCCCCGACGAGGCGAACGCGGCGCGCTGGATCAAGGACAACATGAAGAAGCCGGTGGTCGGGTTCATCGCCGGCGTCACCGCGCCCGCGGGCAAGCGGATGGGCCATGCCGGGGCGCTGATCTCGGGGGGCGCGGACACCGCGCAGGCCAAGCTCGAGATCATGGAGGCCTGCGGAATGAAGGTGACGCGAAATCCGTCCGAGATGGGCCGGCTGCTGAAGTCGGTCCTGCGCGGGTAGGCCGTCCCGACCACCGACCTCGACCCGGAGCCTTCGATGGAGTTCACTTCCGCAGCTTTCTGGGCTGCGCTCGGCTCGATCGTCCTCGCGAACATCCTGCTGTCCGGCGACAACGCGGTGGTCATCGCCCTCGCGGCGCGGGGACTGCCCGCCCGCCAGCAGAAGAAGGCGATCTTCTGGGGCAGCGCCGCCGCGATCGTGATGCGGATCGCGCTCACGGTGCTGGCGGCCGAGATGCTCACCTGGCCGTACCTGAAGATCATCGGCGGGCTGCTGCTGCTGTACATCGGCGTGTCGCTGATCCTCGACGACGACTCCGACGAGGAGGGCGACGGCAAGGCCGTGGCGAGCGGCCTGTTCGCCGCGGTGCGCACGATCCTGGTCGCCGACCTCGTGATGAGCCTCGACAACGTGCTCGCGGTGGCTGCTGCCGCCAACGGCGACATGGTGCTGCTCGTCATCGGTCTGGCGATCAGCATTCCGCTGATCATTGCCGGAAGCACGATGCTGCTGAAGGTGATGGAGCGGTTCCCGGTCATCATCACGGTCGGCGCCGCATTGCTCGGGTTCCTGGCCGGCGAGATGGAACTCACCGACCCCGCGGTCGAGAACTGGGTCGGCGGCGTTCCGCACGACGCGGTCACCGCTGCCGGAGTAGCCGGCGCCCTGCTGGTCATCGTCACCGCCCACCTGCTGCGGCGCCGCTCCCGCGCACAGGCTTCGATGCAGCGCTGAGCGGGGCGCGCGCGGCGGCGCGCGCCGCCCGGCCGCGGGGCGACTTGCGCGCCCTTCCGATTGCTGGTCCAATTCGGCGCTGAAGGGGAGTAGCTCTACACACGCCGAACCGGCACAGCCGGGCGGGCGTGCATGTCAGCAGGTCGTCAGTACGAAGACGCGACGTCCGTCGCGCTTCCGGCCTTCCGGGCAGGTTTTCAAAGTCCTTGCCGAGCGAGACCTTCGATGCGGACCGCAGCCCTGCGGAGCTCGAAGGCGGGTATTCGTCCTCCATTCAGTTTCGTCGTCGTTGCGGCATGACCTGCGTGCAGCCCTGCTGAAGGAGTTCGCTCGATGGAGTTTCTGTCGCCTGCGTGGTTCTCGGCCCTTGCGGCCATCGTCGTGATCGACCTCGTCCTCGCCGGAGACAACGCGATCGTCATCGCGCTGGCGTGCCGCAACCTGCCCCAGCGGCTGCGGATGCGCGGCATCCTCTGGGGTACCGCGGGCGCAATCGGCATTCGCGTGGCCCTGATCGTCTTCGCGATCACGCTGCTGACGGTGCCCTACCTGAAGCTCGTCGGCGGCGTGCTGCTCGTCTGGGTCGGCGTCAAGCTGGTCGCGCCCGACGACGAGGACAAGCACGGCAGCATCGAGGGCGGCGCCACGCTGATGTCGGCGATCAAGACGATCATCGTGGCCGACCTCGTCATGAGCTTCGACAACGTGATCGCGATCGCCGGCGCCGCGCAGCAGGCCGAACCGGAACACCAGACGAGCCTCGTGATCCTGGGGCTGCTGATCAGCATCCCGCTGATCGTCTGGGGCAGCACGCTGGTGCTCAGGCTGCTCGAGCGCTTTCCGCTGCTGATCACGCTGGGCGGCGCGCTGCTGGGCTGGATTGCCGGCGGCATGATGATCACCGACGTCGCTACCGTCGAGGCGATCGGCGAGCCACCGGCCTCGGTGCGCCATGCGGCATCGGCCGCCGGGGCGGCGCTGGTGGTGCTGATCGGCAGGGTGCTGAGCGCCCGGCGCAGGGCGGCCGTCCACGCCGACTGAAGCCTTTGCGGACTGGCCCGCGCGGGCGGCGCGAACCGGCCCGCGCGGGCCGCGCGAAGGGTGGCGCGTCGGCAGCGCGGGCCGAGCGTCGCCGGCCGGCGCGAGTTGTCGCGCGGGCGATGCATTCGCCCGCTCGCGCCTCGCCGTCCGACCGAGCCGAACGGCCGTTCATGAAATAGTTCCTCGGGGGGGTTTTCGCTCGACGGTAGCCTGCTGCGCATGGCCGATGCCGAACATTCAGGGATGCGGGACCGGGAAGCCGCGGTAGCGATTCGCCTGCTCGTCAGCAGCGGCCAGTCGCCGTTGCGCATCGTTCCGGTCGCAAAGGAGTGCCTGACCATCGGTCGGCGCCCGTACAATGACATACCCCTGGACGACCTGACCGTCAGCGGCGAGCACGCGCTGGTGCGCACGCGGGGCACCGAGAGCGTGGTCCACGACCTCGACAGTCGCAACGGCACGCTGGTCAACGGGATGGCCGTCAAGCAACGGGTACTCTGCGACGGAGACGTGATCGACATCGGCATCTACCGGCTGCGCTACGTGCTCGACCGGACGACGCTCGCCGAGACGCAGCCGCCCGAGGCCCGTCAGCCGACGGCGTTCGTCGACTTCCTGAGCGGACCGCTGGCGGGCACCTCGCAGCGCATCGACCGGTCGATCACGCGCCTGGGCGGCCACGCCGAGCAGGTGGCGGTGATCTCGCGCCGCAAGGGCCGCTTCCACATCACCCACCTCGAGGGCCTGGCCTTTCCGCAGGTCAACGGGGAGCAGATCGGCCTGACCGCGCGGCCGGTCGTGGACGGCGACCTGATCGAGCTAGCGGGCGTGATGATGCGTTTCCGGCTCGGCGGTTGAGCCGCCGGGCGGGACGGGCCATCGATGTCCCCGCTGCAGAAATCCCGGTTCTGGCGGGCGATCGCCGGTCTTGCGGTCGTCGTCGCGTTCGCCGCAGCCGATCTCGGCGCGTTTCGCGCCCCGGCCCTGTCCGCGCTGGACCGCGAACTCTACGATGGCCGCCAGCGCCTCGCGGCGCCGGCGCTCGACGAGCGCATCGTCGTCGTCGACATCGACGAACGCAGCCTGGCCGAGCAGGGCCGCTGGCCCTGGGATCGCGGCAGGATCGCCGCACTGGCCGAGGCGCTCGTCGACCGGGGCGGCGCGGCGGTGGTCGGCTTCGACGTCGTCTTCGCCGAACGCCAGGCGGGCACGGAAGACGATGCGCGGTTGGCGCGGGCGCTCGCCGGGCGCCCGGTCGTGCTGGGCTACTACTTCAGCAGCGACCGCGAGGGCCGCACCAGCGGCGCGCTGCCGGCGCCGCTCTACCAGGGCGACGCGGCGCGCGAACTGGCGCCGCGCATCACGCACGCGAACGGCTTCGGCGCGAACCTCGGCGAGTTGCAGCGTGCCGCGCGCGGGTCCGGGTTCTTCAATCCGTTCCTCGGCGGCGGCCTCGATCCCGACGGCGTGATCCGGGCGCTTCCGCTGCTCGCCGGCTATCGAGGGGCGGTCTACGAGTCGCTGGCGGTCGCCGTCCTGCGCGAGTACCTCGGCAACGCGTCGCTGGCGGTCCGGGGCGACCTGCTCGCGCTCGACGGCGCGCGCGGGCGCGTCGAACTGCCGGTCTCGGCGGGGTTCACGGCGATGGTGCCGCTGGCCGGGCGTGGCGGCCCCGCCGGCGGGCACTTCCGCTACCTGTCCGCCACCGACGTGCTCGAGGGCCGCGTCGACTGGAACCTGCTTCGCGGCCGGATCGTGCTGGTCGGCACGACCGCGCCGGGACAGACCGACCTGCGGGCGACGCCGGTCAGCGAGGTATTCCCGGGCGTCGAGATCCACGCGTCGCTGATCTCCGGCGCGCTCGACGGACGGCTGAAGCAGCGACCCGTCGAGGCGCCGGCGATCGCCGCGCTCGCGACGCTGGTGGTCGCCGGGCTGCTCGCGCTCGTGCTGCCCACGCTGGGCGCGGTCGGCGCGGTGCTCGCCAGCGTGGCTGCGGCGGCGACGCTCGCGGGCGCGAACGCGATCGCCTACTCGAGCCTCGGCCAGGTCGTGCCGCTCGCGTCCTCGCTCGCCGCAGTGCTGGTGCTTGGCCTGTTCAACCTGACGGCGGGATGGTTCGCCGAGGGGCGCGCGCGCCGCGCGATGGTGGAGCTGTTCGGCGAGTACGTGTCGCCGGACCTGGTCGAGCAGATGGCCCGCGATCCGTTCAGCTACCGCAATGCGCAAAGCACCAACCGCGAACTGACGATCCTGTTCGCCGACATCCGCGGCTTCACGCGGATCGCCGAGACGATGGAACCCGAGGCGCTGCGCGAATACATCAACGCATTTCTGACCGGGATGACCGGCATCATCCACGCGCACCGCGGGACGGTCGACAAGTACATGGGCGACGCCGTGATGGCGTTCTGGGGCGCGCCGGTCGAGGATCCGGCTCACGCCGACCACGCGGTCTCGGCGGCGCTCGCGATGCAGGCCGAAGTGCGCCGGATGTCCGAGACCTTGCGCGCGCGCGGCCTGCCGCCGCTCGCGGTGGGAATCGGCATCAACACCGGCGTGGTGCGCGTCGGCGACATGGGTTCGAAACTGCGGCGCGCCTATACGGTCATCGGCGACGCGGTCAACCTCGCGTCGCGCCTCGAGGGCTTGACCAAGCACTACGAGGTTCCGATCATCGTGGGCGAGGCGACGGTCAGGCGCTGTCGCCGGCATGCATTCTTCGAGCTCGCCCGTGCCAGCGTCGCGGGCCGCGCCGAGCCGGTCGGGGCGTTCGTGCCGACGGCCGCGCCCGGAACCGCCGGAGAGGGCATTGCAACGCGCCCGATGACCGCGCAGGACCAGACGCCGAGGAACGCCAGGGAAGCCTTGCATGAAGGTACGAGTCCTGGGGTGTAGCGGGGGCATCGGCGCGCGCGCCCGGACGACATCGTTTCTCGTCGACCACGACGTGCTGCTCGATGCGGGCACCGGCGTCGAGGACCTGTCGGTCGACGAGCTCGCCGCGATCGACCACGTCTTCCTCACTCACTCGCACCTGGACCACATCGCCGCGCTGCCGCTGCTGGTCGACTCGGTCGGATCGCTGCGCGACAAGCCGATCGTCGTGCACGCGCTGCCCGAGACGATCGCGGCGCTGAAGACCCATGTCTTCAACTGGGTCATCTGGCCGGATTTCACCGAGATCCCGCACTACGAGCGGCCGTGGATGGTGTTCGAGCCGCTGTCGATCGGCAGCGTGGTCGAGGTGGGCGGCCGCTGGGTGCGCAGCCTGGCTGCGAGCCACACGGTGCCCGCGCTCGCGTTTCATGCGTACACCGAGGAGGCAGGGCTGGTCTTCTCGGGCGACACCGGGCCGAACGACGAGTTCTGGCGCCAGGTCAACGGCGTGCCGAACCTGAAGTACCTGATCATCGAGACCGCGTTCTCGAACCGGGAGCAGGACCTCGCGGTCACCGCGAAGCACCTGTTCCCGATCCAGCTGAGCCAGGAGCTGGCCAAGCTGCAGCGCGAGCCGCAGATCCTGATCACGCACCTCAAGCCGTCGGACCGCGAGACGATCACGCGCGAGATCGAGGCCTGGGCGGGGCGCTTCGCGCCGCGGGTGCTCGAGCGCGGGGACGTGCTGGAGTTGTAGCGGGACGTCGCCCAGGGCGGCCGGCCTCCAGTCCCGTCTTCCGATGGGCGTTGCCCTTCGCCCGCAATGTCGCCTTGTCACTCGCCAGCGTGCGGCCGCCGGGGGCGCGCTGCATCGGCCCACCCGATGCCCACCTGCGACCCGCAGTCGAAACCGGCTCGGGAGTGCCGCAGTGCGTAGCTCGCCCCGGTGACGCGACGCGTCATCCTGTGCCGACTTGCGGCAGCCCGGTGTGCCTTTGCGGCGACCCGCCACGATGGCGAGCGGACGCCGGACGTGACGAATATCACGCAGAACTCCGCAGGTCGACCATTCGTCGGCTGAAAACTGCCGCATGCAGCCGATGGCACGATGCCTGCGACTGGATACGCGAGTCGACGTGGTCGACCGACTTCCCCAATGACCTATCCGGAGCTGAACAAATGAAGATCCGCAAACAACTTCAGCAGGGTTTCACCCTGATCGAACTGATGATCGTCGTGGCGATCGTCGGGATCCTGGCTGCCGTGGCGCTTCCGGCATATCAGGACTACACGGTCCGGGCGCGGGTGACCGAGGGCCTTGGCCTTGCGAGCGGAGCCAAGTCGACCGTCGCCGAAAACGTCGCGAATGGCGCGGCCGATTTTTGCGCCGGCGTGACGGCGGTCGCCGCTGCCGATGGGCTGAAGAACGTGAAGACTCTCGCCTGCAACGCCGGGGTCATCACGGTCACGATGAACGCGAACGCGAAGGATGTCGTCCTCGCGCTGACCCCGACGACCGACGCGTCGAAACCGATCCAGTGGACCTGCGCGGTTTCCGCGGCGACCAACAACAAGTACGTTCCGAGCGAATGCCGCGTCTGATGACCGATTGACCGGCACCCTGGGTGTCGGCCCGAAAGCAGGAAAGCCCGCCCCTCGTGGCGGGCTTTCTCTCTTTTCGCGGCGCGTGCGACCGAGTTCCAGAAGATGCAGGTTTCGCCTCGCGCCGGTTGCCCGGCGCGTTTGCCCTGCGCGCTCTCGTTGGCGCGGCCGCCCGGTCTCGTGCCGTTCGGGATGACCTGATGCCGGGACGCGCCGCCGCCCTGGCACCGCAGCCGGAGCATTCACCGCAATCGTGCCGCCACCGACGCAATCCGGGACAGCCCGACCGCCGTCGCCGTCCGGTTCACGGCCGTCGGCACCCCGCCTCGAATGCCTCGACGACACTGCGCGCGTTTACGTCGATCTGCTCGGCACCAGCGCGCCCGACGCCACCAGCTTCCCCGAACACCGCAGTGATCACCGCCACCGCCTCCGCCCCCGCCTGCGCCACCTCGTACGCATTGCCCGCGTCGATCCCGCCGATCGCCACCGCGTGCATCCCGGCCGCGCGCGCGCGGGCGAACAATTCGAGCGGCGCGCGCACCGCGCCGGGCTTGACCGCCGACACGAACACGCTGCCGAACGCGACGTAGTCGGCAATCCCGCGCACCGCCTGCGCGCGCTCGAACGAGTCGTAGCAGGACACGCCGAGGACCGGCCGCGCGCCGAGCGCGGCGCGCACGATCGCGGGGTCGCCGTCGTCGCGCCCGATGTGCAGGCCGTCGGCGTTCACCGCGCTGGCCAGTTCGACCGTGTCGTTGACGATGAACAGCGCGCCGGCCTCGCGGCAGATGCGCGCGAGCCGCTGCGCCTGGCGCAGCCGTTGCGCCGCGTCCGCGACCTTGTTGCGGTACTGAACGGCCGACGCGCCGCCGCGAATGGCGGCGGCAACGGCCATCACGAGCCAGTCGTCGTCGACGGTGTCCGGCGTGAGCACGTAGAGCCCCGACGGCAGTCGCCTGTTCATTGCGTGTTCCTGTGCGTTTGTCGCAACACCGAAGCCACTGGTCGGCGATGAAAGGTGAGCGCTTCCCCCCGAGGTTAACATCGCCGCACGGTCGCCATGAGCGTGCCGACACCTACACGAATCCGTCACGCGGCCCGCGGGGGCAGTGCGGAAAGACAGCCGAAGGGAACCGACGATGAGCGACGCGCCGAGCGCAGGGTACCGCACGTGGATGTGCCTGATCTGCGGATGGATGTACGAGGAAGAGAAGGGGCTGCCGGACGAGGGGATCGCGCCCGGCACGCGCTGGGAGGACATCCCGCCCAACTGGACCTGCCCCGAGTGCGGCGCTCGCAAGGAAGACTTCGAGATGGTGGAGACATGAGATGAGCGCGGTCGCAGGGCTGACGGGCTTGAAGGTGATGGTGATCGACGACAGCAACACGATTCGTCGAAGCGCCGAGATCTTCCTGAAGCAGTCCGGCTGCCAGGTGATCCTCGCCGAGGACGGGTTCGACGCGCTGGCGAAGATCGCCGACAACGATCCCGACCTGATCTTCTGCGACATCCTGATGCCGCGTCTCGACGGCTACCAGACCTGCGCGCTGATCAAGAAGAGCCCGCGGTTCAGCGAGACCCCGGTGGTGATGCTCTCGAGCAAGGACGGCCTGTTCGATCGCGCGCGCGGCCGCATGGTCGGCTGCGACCAGTACCTGACCAAGCCGTTCACGAAGGACAGCCTGATCCGCACCGCGGTCGACTACGCGCGGCGCGCCAACGCGATGCCCAGCCCCGCGCAGGCGAGCGCGTGAGGCCGCGACACCGGTACCACGGAACCGAGGAACCCAGAATGCCCCCGCAGAAGATCCTGGTCGTCGACGATTCCCCGACCGAGCGTTTCTTTCTCGCCGAGTTGCTCGCGAAGAAGGGCTACACCGTCATCACGGCCGAGAACGGCCAGGAGGCGATCGTCAAGGTGAAGGCCGAGCGCCCGAACCTGGTGCTGATGGACGTCGTCATGCCCGGCCAGAACGGCTTCCAGATCACCCGCGCGCTCACGCGCGATCCGGAGACCCAGGGAATCCCGATCATCATCTGCACCAGCAAGTCCAACGAGACCGATCGGATCTGGGGCCTGCGCCAGGGCGCGCGCGAGTACCTGGTCAAGCCGGTCAAGCCCGAGGAACTTCTGGCCCGCGTGGCCGACCTGGCGCACTGATCATGGCCGACCGCAAGAACCTGCGCGAATTCCAGGCGCGACTGTCCGAGCGGCTGCGCCAGGCCGCTTCGGGCTCGACCCAGGCCGCGCGCCTGGGCGTCCGGATCGGGGGCCGGCGGCTGCTCATCGAGCTCTCGGAGGCGGGAGAGATCGTCGCGGCCAACGGCGCGATCACGCCGGTGCCGCTCACGCACGACTGGTTCAAGGGCCTGGTGAACCTGCGCGGCTCGCTCTACGGCGTCTCGGACCTCGCGCGTTTCGACGGCGGCGACTTCACGCCGGGGACCAAGGAGACGCGGCTGGTCGCGTTCGCCCCGCGGCTGAACCTGAACGGCGCGATCCTCGTCGATCGGATGCTGGGGCTTCAGAACGTGTCGGCGATGGCCGAAGACGAATCGACCGGCGCGTCCGGCCAGTCGTGGCTCGGCCGCGGCTGGGTGGACGAGCAGGGCAATCACTGGACCGAACTCAGCCTGGAACGACTGGCGGTCGACGAACGCTTCATTGCGGTAAGTCGCTGAACTGCCTGCGGAGAACCAAAGATGAAAGTGGCGATCAAGCTTCCCGCCTTCCTGCAGCCGCGCACCAACCGGCACGAGGATCTGGCGCCGGACACCGCGATCCTCGAGGACCTGCTGCCCGACGACGACTTCGGCGACTCGCGCCCGGTGGCGGCGCGCTCGGCCACGTCGCCGGCAGGCGCGCAGGCGGCGATGCGCGGCGATGCGCCGACCGCGCGTGCCGACTTCGCGCCGCAGGCGGCCCCGGCGTTCGTTTCGTCGCCCGATGGCCGGACTGTCGCGGCCGACGGCGCCGAGGCGGCCGCGCCGCGGAAGCGTTCGCGCGACCGCTTCCAGATCCCGGTGATCGGCGCGATGCCGTTTCGCAAGCAGCTCGAGGTCTGGCTGCCGCTGCTGTTCGTCGCGGTGCTGATCGCGTTCGTGTTCCTCTGGCTCGATTCGCGCCAGGCCGGCGACTCGGCGCGCTGGCTGCAGCAGGTCGGCGACGGCCTGACGCATTCGCAGCGCGTCGCCAAGGCGGCGCCGCAGGCGATCGCGGGCGACCCCGAGGCGTTCGTGCAGCTGCGCGACAGCCGTGACATCGTCAACCGCTCGATCACCCAGCTGGCCCAGGGTGGCGACGACGGGCACGGCGTGCCCAGCGAGATGCTGTCGGACATCCAGAAGCTGCAGCAGGCCTGGTCGGCGTCGAGCGACGCCGCGCAGGTGATCGGCTACCAGAGCGCGCTGCTGCAGTCGCTCGGCGCGATGCGCCGCGAGGTGATCCGCGTCAACCCGAAGATGCTCGAGGCCGCGCAGGCGGTCGCCGCGAGCAAGCTGCAGGCGGGTGCCTCGATACGCGAGGTGGCGGCTGCGGGCGAACTGCTGATGCTCACCCAGCGCATTGCCAAGGACGTGAACGAGCTCGTGTTCTCGGGCATGGCCGACAACACGACCGAGGCAAGCCTGCGCCAGTCGGTGACCGGCTTCCGCGACCTGACCGACAGCCTGCTCTCGGGCAACGAGCGGATGCGCATTCCGGCCGCTGCCGACCCCGACGCCAGGCGAGCGCTGGTCGAGCTGAAGAAGATGATGGGCGGAATCGACCCGGCGCTCGCCGGCATCCTGTCGAGCCTGCCGCGGCTGCAACAGGCCAAGCAGGCGGAGCGGCGGATCTTCGCCGACAGCGAGATGCTGCGCACCCAACTCGAAGGCGTGCGCTCGAAGCTGCAGGCGAACGAGGCGGGCCGGGCGTGGAACCTGGCGATCGCGGCGATGTTCGGGATGCTGGCGCTGGTCGCAGTCTACGGTCTGTTCCGCGCGTTCCTGTCCGACAGCGAGCACCGCGCCGAGGACGCCGAGCGCCAGCAGGCGATCGCGCAGCACCTCGAACAGGACGCGAAGCGCACCAACGACCAGAACCAGGCGGCCATCCTGCGGCTGATGAACGAGCTGCAGGAAGTGGCCGACGGCGACCTCACCGTGCAGGCGACGGTGTCCGAGGACATCACCGGCGCGATTGCCGACTCGGTGAACTACACGGTCGAGGAGCTGCGCAACCTGGTCGCGCGGATCAACACGACCGCCGAGCTGGTCAACGAGGCGTCGTCGAAGGCGCAGATGACGGCGTCGAGCCTCCAGGCGGCGAGCGAGCAGCAATCGCGCGAGATCCGCGAGACCGGCGAGGCGGTCCTGCGGATGGCGCACCAGATCAACGACGTGTCGGCGCGCGCGGCCGAGTCGGTGAAGGTCGCGCGCCAGTCGCTGGGCGCCTCGGAAGAGGGCTCGCGCGCGGTGAACAACGCGATCAGCGGCATGAACGGCATCCGCGACCAGATCCAGGACACCGCCAAGCGGATCAAGCGGCTGGGCGAATCCTCGCAGGAGATCGGCGAGATCGTCGAGCTGATCTCGGACATCACCGAGCAGACCAACGTGCTGGCGCTGAACGCGGCGATCCAGGCCGCCTCGGCGGGCGAGGCGGGCCGCGGCTTCACGATCGTCGCCGAGGAGGTGCAGCGGCTCGCCGAGCGTTCGGCCGAGGCGACCAAGCAGATCTCGGCGCTGATCCGCACGATCCAGACCGACACCGCCGACGCGGTCGCGGCCATGGAGCGGAGCACGCAGGGCGTGGTCGAGGGAACGCGGCTGTCCGACGAGGCCGGCCGCGCGCTGGGCGAGATCGGCCGCGTGTCGACGACGCTGGCCGAGCTGATCGACGACTTCTCGAGCACCACGTCGCGCCAGGCGGCCTCGGCGGGAACCGTCGCGCAGTCGATCCAGCGCATCCTGCTCGTGACCGAGCAGACCAGCGAGGGCACGCTGCAGACCGCCGGCTCGATCCGCCAGCTCTCAGAGCTCGCGCACGAGTTGAAGAACTCGGTGTCGCGGTTCAAGGTCGCCTGACCGGTAGGCGAAGCGATGAACGACGCCAAGCGCCAACCGCTCGACGAAGCGCCCGATCTCGCCACGCTCGCGTGGTGCCTGGGCGAGATCCGCGAATCGCTGGCCGCCAGCGAGGCGAAGCTGCGCGAGCAGCTCGAGCACGCCGACAGCGGCGGCGCGGAGGCGCAACCGGGCGACACGCAGGCGCTGCGCGCCGCGCGCGCCTCGCTGCACCAGGCGCACGGCGCACTGGCGGTCGTCGACCTGCCCGGCGTCTCGCTGCTCAGCGCCGAGGCCGAGACGGTTCTCGACCTGGTCGAGCGCGGGCAACTGCGGCTCTCGCGCGAGCTGGTCGAGCGCGTCGCGCGCAGCTTCGGGGCGATCGTCGAGTACCTCGACGAGCTGCTGATCGGCGAGCCCCAGCAGCCGCTCTACCTGTTTCCCTACTATCGCGACCTCCTCGAGGCGCGCGGCGCCGAGCGCGTGCACCCGGCCGACCTGTTCGTCGTGCCGGTCTCGGCGCAACTCGTGGTCGCCGGAGCGCAGGTGCGCGAGCTCGACCCCGCCGCGCTCGCGGCAGCGCGCGCGCAGTTCGAGCGCGGCCTGCTGCAGGTGCTGCGCAACCCGGTCGACGGCGCCGGGATCGCCGCGCTTCACGACGCGATCGACGCGGTCGGCGCTTCGCAGGTCGGCGCCCGGCACCCGACCTTCTGGAAGGTGGTGCTCGCCTGGTTCGAGGCCCTGCGCGACGGAACGATCGCGCTGGACGTGTACGGCAAGCGATTGCTCGCGCGGATGAACCTGCAGTTGCGCCGCTCGATCGTCGACGGCACGCCGGTCGCCGAGCGCCTGATGAAGGACGCGCTGTTCGCGCTGGCGCGCGCCGACGCGGCGGGCGAGTCCGCCTCGCCGCTGCTCGTCGAGGTGCGCCGGGCGTTCGGGCTCGAGCACACCGTGCCGGCCGACTTCGAGACGCCGCGCTTCGGACGGATCGACGCGCGCGCGGTCTCCGCGGCGCGCGAGGCGGTCGCGCGCGCGAAGCCGGCCTGGGAGAAGCTGGTGCGGGCAAGCCCGGCCGATCTCCCGGCGTTCGCCCAATCGATCGCGGCGCTGCGGACGGCCGTCGCCAACCTGCCGGGCGAGGGCTTGCACGCGCTCGCCGAGGCGTTCGCCGAGACCAGCAGGGCGCTGGCGTTGCGCTCGGGCCCCGTCTCCGAGACGCTGGCACTGGAGGCTGCGTCGGCGCTGCTGTTCGCCGAACAGATCCTCGAGCGCGGGTTGAAGGGCCGCGAGGGGCTGGATGCGCGTGCCGGCGAGATGGCTGCGCGGCTGCTGCAGGCGGTCGCGGGCTCGCCGGTCGACGCCGAGCTGCCGCAGTGGCTGCGCGAGTTGAGCCACGCCGCGCAGGAACGGCTGACGATGGCCAGCTTCATTGCCGAGGCACAGGGCAGCCTGCGCTCTGCAGAGCAGGTGCTCGACTCCTACTTCCGCGATCCGGCGCAGCGCGACGAGTTGCCGCAGACGGTGCGCCAGCTCGGGCAGGTGGCCGGTGCGCTGCAGGTGCTGGGCCATCGCGACGCCGCTGCGGCGGCGGAAAGCGTGGCCGGGCGCGTGCGGGATTTCGCCGCGCAGGAGCTGGCGCCTTCGGCCGTCGACTGCGAGCTGGTCGCGTCGAGTCTCGGCGCGCTCGGTTTCTTCATCGACGGGCTGCAGCAGCCGGGGCGCAGCGGCACCCGCTTCGTGTTCGATGCCGACAGCGGACGCTTCAGTGCCGCGCTGAACGAACCCCGTCGTCCGCCGCCCGCGGTGGTGGTCGCGCTGGATGCGCGCACGGCGCGGACGCAGGCGGCTCCGTCGCCCGATACCGCCGAGTCGCTGCTGGCGGGGCACTCGCAACGCGCCGGGGAACTGATCGACTCGCTGCGGCAGGCGCCGGAAGATGCCACGCTGCGCAGCGAGCTGCGCCAGACGCTGGCGCAATTGCGCGACGACGCGCAGCTGGTCGACGACGGCGCGCTGAAGTCGAAGGCGAGCGAGGCGATCGCGCTGCTCGACGCCGGCGGCGCCGCTGCCGACGCGTCGCTGCAGGCGACGCTGGCCGGCATCGCAGGCGCCCAGTCCGAAGAGGCCGTCGCGCCCGGCGAACCCGAGCGCGACGAAGCCGAAATCGACAGCGAGCTGCTCGAGATCTTCCTCGGCGAGGCGCGCGAGGTGCTCGAGGCGATCGGCGAGGCCGCGGCCGATTCGCGCCGCGCCCCCGCCGACCAGGCGTTCCTCACGACGATCCGGCGCGGCTTTCACACCCTGAAGGGCTCGAGCCGGATGGTCGGCCTGGCGGACTTCGGCGACGCGGGCTGGGCGATGGAACAGGTGCTGAACCTGTGGCTCGCCGAAGAGCGCGCCGGAACGCCGGCCCTCTACGAGCTGATCGGCCTCGCGTGCCGGCGCTTCGAGGGATGGGTCGGCTTGCTCGAGGCGGGAGCGTCGTTCCGGCTCGACCCGCAGCCGATGATCGACGCCGCCACCGCGCTGCGCGAGGGGCGGCCGCACGCTGCGGCGTTCGGGGCGCTGTCGACGCAGGTCGATGGAGTCGCCGAGGCGCCGTCGACGCTGCCGCAGCCGTCGATCGATTCGGAGGCGACGTCGGCATCGCCGGAGTTCGCCGAAGCGCCGGAGGGCGCCCCGGCGGATGCCGCCGCGCACGAGGCCACGCCCGAGGCAATGCCCGAGCTGATGCCCGAGCTGATGCCCGAGCCGATGTCCGAGCCGATGTCCGAGCCGATGCTCGAGGCAATGCATGAGCCGATGCTCGAGGCAATGCATGAGCCGACGCACGAGGCGGTGCACGAGGCGGCCGACGGCGAGCGCCTCGAGGCTGTACCGGTGCCGGAGGCTGCCTTCGACGACGACCTGGAGATCGTGCCGCAGGGGGAGGCGGACGACGAAGTGCGGGTTGGCGATCGCACGATCAGCCGGCCCCTGTACGACATCTTCCTCTCCGAAGCCGACGACCTGATCGCGACGTTGGGCGCCGACACGGCCTCGTGGGCCGACGAGCCCGCGCGCGGCGCGACCGAGGCCGCCCAGCGCGCGATGCACTCGCTGAAGGGCAGCGCCGCGCTGGTCGAGTTGCAAGGCGTGCAGGCGATGGCCGAGCAGCTCGAGAGCTTCCTGCTGCGCCAGCGCGCATCGGGCCGCGCGATGACCGCCGAAGACCTGGCCGACTACGCGCGCACGATCGAGCGCATGCAGGCGATGCTGCACCGCTTCGCCGCGGGCAGCGAGCCGGGCGACGAGTCGGAGGCTTTCGCTCTGGCGCACGCGCTGGCGGCCCGGTGGGACCCGCGCAACGAGCCGCAGCGCCAGCCAGAGCCCGCCGCCGTCGAGTCGGCAGCGGGGGGCGAGCTCGACGAGGAACTGCTGCCGATCTTCGTCGAGGAAGCCACCGACTACCTGCCGCAGATCGGCGAGAACCTGCGCCGCTGGCGAGCCGCGCCCGCGGACCGTTCGCTGCAACAGTTGCTGATGCGCCACCTGCACACGGTCAAGGGCAGCGCGCGCATGGCCGGCGCGATGGCGCTCGGCCAGCTGGTGCACGAGATGGAGACGCGGATCGAGGCGGCCAGCGTGCTCACGGTCGTGCCGGTCGCGCTGATCGACGAGCTGATCGCCGACTACGACGGCGCGGTGGCGATGTTCGAGTCCATTCGCGATCCGGCCGCGCGCGCGACCGGCGCACGCGAGGCGGCGGCTGCGCCCGCCCCGGCATCGGCGCCGCAGCCGGCTGCAGAGACGCCGGCCGCGCAGGTTTCCGCCGCGGACGCCGCCGCGACCGGGCCCGCCGCGACGAGCGAAGCGGGCGTCCCGGGCGCCTCGGCGACCGAGCCGCGCCCTGCCGCGATCGCGCCGTCCGGGCCGGCGATCCCCGGCGCCTCGGTCGCCGCTCGCGCGGCTGCCGCCGCCGCGGTGGCGCCGGCGCTGGCCGCGGCATCGCTGGTCCGGGTGCGCTCGGACCTCCTCGAGCGTGTCGTCAACGAGTCCGGCGAAGTGTCGATCGCGCGCTCGCGGCTCGACAACGAGTTGGGCCAGCTTCGACAGTCGCTGCAGGACCTGACCGAGAACGTCGGGCGGCTGCGCTCGCAGCTGCGCGAGATCGAGATCCAGGCCGAGTCGCAGATCCAGGCGCGCATCGCGCTGCAGCGCGAGACGAGCGCCGACTTCGACCCGCTCGAGTTCGACCGCTACACCCGCTTCCAGGAACTCACGCGGATGCTGGCCGAATCGGTCAACGACGTGGCGACGGTCCAGCAGAACGCGATGCGCAGCCTGGATGCGGCTTCGCAGGACATGGTGCGCCAGTCGCAGGTGCTCAGGGAGCTGCAGCAGAACCTGATGCGCATGCGCATGGTCCAGTTCGGCTCGATCGGCGACCGCCTGTACCGGGTCGTCCGCCAGGCCGCCAAGGAGCTCGGCAAGCGCGTGGCGCTGGACATCCGCGGGGCCTCGGTCGAGATCGACCGCGGCGTGCTCGAACGGATGGCGGGCCCGGTCGAGCACCTGCTGCGCAACGCGGTGGCCCACGGCATCGAGCCGCCCGAGCAGCGCGCGGCCGCGGGCAAGCCCGAGACCGGAGAGATCAGCGTCGAGGTGCGCCAGGAGGGCAACGAGGTCGTTCTCGCGTTCGCCGACGACGGCGCGGGGCTCGACTACGCGAAGATCCTCGCGCGCGCCCGCGACCTCGGGGTGGTCGAGGCGGCTGCGCAGCCGGCCGAGCGCGAGCTGGCCGAAATGATCTTCATGCCCGGCTTCTCGACCGCGGCCGAGGTCACCGAAATCGCCGGCCGCGGCGTCGGTACCGACGTCGTGCGCGCCGAGGTGCTGTCGCTCGGCGGGCGCGTCGACGTCGAGTCGTCGCGCGGGGCGGGGACGCGCTTCACGGTCCATCTGCCGCTCACGCTGGCGATCGCGCAGGTCGTGCTCGTCGGGGTCGGTGCGTCGCAGTACGCGATTCCCTCGTCGAGCGTCGAGCAGGTGCTGCAGCTCAAGCCGCGGGCGCTGGCGGCGGCCTACGGCGACGGCTCGATCGAGTGGCAGGGCGCGCGCGTGCCGATGCACTACCTGGGGGCGCTGGTGGGCGCGGGCGACGCCCGGCCGATCGCCCAGCACCTGTCGCCGGTGGTGATCGTGCGCTCGGGGAACCTGCGGCTGGCGGTCCACGTCGACACGGTGAGCCGAAACCAGGAGGTGGTGGTCAAGAACGTCGGCGCCCAGGTCGCGCGCGTGCCGGGCGTCGGCGGAGCCACGGTGCTCGGCAACGGCGACATCGTGCTGATCCTGAACCCGGCGCGGCTGGCGCAGGCGGTGCTCGGCGACCTGTGGCTCGAGCGTCCGGCGCCGGGCACCCAGCGCGCGCCACTGGCCGAAGTGCCGCCGGCCGTGATGGTGGTCGACGACTCGCTCACGGTGCGCAAGGCCACGCAGCGCCTGCTGGCCCGCGAAGGCTACGACGTCATGCTGGCCAAGGACGGCGTCGACGCGCTGCGCCAGTTGCAGGACCGCCTGCCCGACGTGATGCTGGTCGACATCGAGATGCCGCGGATGGATGGCTTCGACCTGACGCGCCACGTGCGCGGCGACGAGCGGCTTCGCGAGCTGCCGATCGTGATGATCACCTCGCGCACCGCCGACAAGCACCGGAACTACGCGATGTCGCTGGGCGTGAACGCCTACCTGGGCAAGCCGTATCGCGACGACGAGCTGCTCGGCCAGGTCGCGACGTTCACGTCGTCGCGGCGCCTCCGGGCGGGCGCCTGACCACCGCGTAGCGCGCGAGCGTCGCCTTGCGCGCCGCGTCGTGGTCGACGACCGGCAGCGGGTAGTCGACGCCCAGCGTCACGCCGGCCTTCGACAGCGTCTCCGGCGCCGCCGCCCACGGCGCGTGCACGTCGCGATCGGGCAGTGCCGCGAGCGCCGGCAGGTAGCGCCGGATGAAGCGGCCCTGGGGATCGAACTTGCGCGACTGCGCCACCGGATTGAAGATCCGGAAGTACGGTTGCGCGTCGCAGCCGCTCGAGGCGGCCCACTGCCAGCCGCCGTTGTTCGCCGACAGGTCGAAATCGATCAGCTTGCGCGCGAAGTGGCGCTCGCCGAGCCGCCAGTCGATGCCCAGGTCCTTGACCAGGAACGACGCGGCCACCATCCGCAGGCGGTTGTGCATGTAGCCGCTGCGCTCGAGCTGCAGCATCGCGGCGTCCACCAGCGGGTAGCCGGTGCGTCCCTCGCACCACGCGCGGTACAGCGCTTCGTCATCGACCCACCGGATGCGGTCGTACTCGGGGCGGAACGCCTGGTCGACGACCTGCGGGTGGTGATGCAGGATCTGGAAGTAGAAGTCGCGCCAGATCAGCTCGGAGAGCCAGCTCGCGGCGCCGGCTGCGTTCGCCGCGTCGGCCAGCCGGGTCTGCCAGGCGAAGCGGACGAGCTCGCGGATCGAGATCGTGCCGAAGCGCAGGTGCACCGACAGGTACGACGGGCCGCGCACTCCCGGATAGTCGCGTGCTTCGTGGTAGCGGCCGATCCGCTTCGCGAAGTCTTCGAATGCCGCGCGCGCGCCGCTCGCGCCGGGGACGACACCGAGCTCGCGCAGCCCGGTCGGCTCGAAGCCGATCCCGGCCAGCGTCGGCACGGCCGGCACTCCGGCACCGTCGGAGAGCCTTCCTTCGAGCTGCACGACGTGCGGCGCGAGGTCGCTCGCGTCGAGCCGTCCGAGCCAGGAGTTCCGGTAGGGCGTGAAGACCGAATACGGCCGACCCTGGCCGGTCAGCAGTTCGTCGCGCTCGAAGATCGCCTGGTCCTTGAAGGTCAGCAGCCGACGCTGCGCCGCCGCGAGCGCCCGGCCCACCGCCGAGTCGCGGTCGCGCGCGGCCGGCTCGTAGTCGTGGTTCGCGAACACCGCCTGCACGCCGAGCTCGTCGGCCAATGCCGGGATCGCCTCGCGCGCATGCGCGTGCCGCACCTGGAGCGCGCCGCCGGCGCGGCGCAGCAACGCATCGAGCTCGAGCACGCTGCCGTGGATGAAGTCGACGCGTCGGTCGCGGCGATCCGGCAACGCGTCGAGGATCTCGCGGTCGAAGACGAACGCGCAGTGCACGCGCCGCGCGCGCCGCGTCGCCTGCATCAGGGCTGCGTGGTCCTCGGCGCGCAGGTCGCGCCGGAACCAGACCAGCACGGAATCGAACTCGGGCGCGGCAGGCATCGGCTGCGGGATCGGTTGCGGGGCGGATCGCGGATTGTGCCGCCGCAGGCGCGCCCTTACAATCGGACTCATGGCCGAGCAACCCGTCATCGACCTCACCAACCAGTTCCTGATCGCCATGCCCGACATGGCCGACCCGAACTTCGGCGGCACCGTGGTGTTCGTGGCCGAGCACAGCGCCAAGGGTGCGCTCGGGCTGGTGATCAACCGGCCGATGGAGATCGATCTCGCTACGCTGTTCGAGCGCATCGACCTGAAGCTCGAGATCGCGCCGCTCGCGAAGGCGCCGGTGTTCTTCGGCGGGCCGGTTCAGATGGATCGCGGCTTCGTGCTCCACGAGCCGGTGGGCGACTGGAACTCCACCGTCACCGTCGGCGGCGAGCTGGGCCTCACGTCTTCGAAGGACGTGCTCGAAGCCGTGGCCAGCGGCGGCGGCCCGCGGCGCATGCTGGTCACGCTGGGCTACGCGGGCTGGGGTCCCGGCCAGCTCGAGGAGGAGATCTCGCGCAACGCGTGGCTGACGGTGCCGGCCAAGCCCGAGCTGATCTTCGACACCCCGGTCGACCAGCGCTTCGCGGCCGCATTCCGGCTGCTCGGCATCGACCCGGCTTTCCTGGCGACGTCGGCCGGGCACGCCTGAGTGCCGGAGACGCTGCTCGGCTTCGACTTCGGCATCCGCCGCATCGGCGTCGCGGTCGGCAACACGCTGACCGGCGCCACGCGTCCGTTGCGCGTCGTGGCCACCGAGCCGGTCGCCGCGCGCTGGGCCGCGATCGCGGCGCTGGTCGCCGAGTGGCATCCGCAGCGGCTGGTCGTGGGCCGGCCCCGGCATCCCGACGGGGCACCGTTGCCGGTCACGCCGCGTTGCGAGCGCTTCGCGCGCCAGCTCGAAGGCCGTTTCGGCCTGCCGGTCGAGCTGGTCGACGAGAACTTCTCCAGCGTCGAAGTGCGGGCCGACCGGGCGATGGCGGCAGACGCGGGCGTGGCCGCGATCGCCGGCTCCGGGCGGCGTTCCCGCGCCAGCGAACCGATCGACGACGAGGCGGCCGCCGTAATCCTGCGACAATACCTGTCCAGCCGGCCCGACCCGAAGCTCCCGAACCCAGGATGAACGCCAGCCCCGACGCCGAAGCGATCTACGCGCGCCTGCTCCAGGCCGTCCGCGAAGGTATCGCCGGGCGCGACGTCTCGCTGATCGGCATCCACAGCGGCGGCGCCTGGATCGCCGAGCGCCTGCACCGCGACCTGGGGCTCGCGCGGCCGCTGGGCACGCTGTCGAGCGCATTCCACCGCGACGACTACGGCCGCCGCGGCCTGCCGGTCGAGATGAAGGCGACCGAGCTGCCGTTCGACGTGAACGGCGCCGACATCGTGCTGGTCGACGACATCCTGTTCACCGGGCGCACCGTGCGCGCCGCGATGAACGAGCTGTTCGACTACGGCCGGCCGGCGCGCATCGAGCTGGCGGTGCTGCTCGACCGCGGCGGGCGCGAGCTGCCGATCGAGGCTCGCTACTGCGGGGCCGCACATCCGCTTGCCGCGCCGCGCAATTTCGCGCTGACCCGCAGCGAAGACGGCCGCTTCAGGCTCCGGATCGAGTGACGCGATGCCGCTGCGCCATCCCCAGCTGAACGAGAACGGCCAACTGCGGCACCTGCTGACGATCGAAGGGCTGCCGCGCGAGCTGGTCCACCACATCCTCGACACCGCCGCCACCTTCGTCGGCGTCTCGGACCGGGACATCAAGAAGGTGCCGCTGCTGCGCGGCAAGTCGGTGTTCAACCTGTTCTTCGAGAGCTCGACCCGGACCCGCACCACGTTCGAGATCGCCGCCAAGCGGCTGTCGGCCGACGTGATCAACCTGAACATCAGCACCTCGTCGACCTCGAAGGGCGAGTCGCTGCTCGACACGATCGACAACCTGGTCGCGATGCACGCCGACATGTTCGTCGTGCGCCACGCCGAGAGCGGCGCGCCGTTCCTGATCGCCCAGCACATCGACCGGACGCGCGGCCGCGGGCACGTGCACGTCGTCAATGCGGGCGACGGCCGGCACGCGCACCCGACGCAGGGCCTGCTCGACATGTACACGATCCGCCACTTCAAGGGCGACTTCACGAAGCTCACGGTGGCGATCGTCGGCGACATCCTGCATTCGCGGGTCGCGCGCTCGGACATCCACGCGCTCACGACGCTGGGCGTGCCCGAGGTGCGCGTGATCGGCCCGCGCACGCTGCTGCCGGGCGGGCTCGAGCAGATGGGGGTGCGAACGTTCACCGACATGCGCGAGGGGCTGCGCGGCGTCGACGTCGTGATCATGCTCCGGCTGCAGAACGAGCGGATGCGCGGCGCGCTGCTGCCCTCGGCGCAGGAATACTTCAAGCAGTACGGCCTGACGCAGGACAAGCTCGCGCTGGCCGCGCCCGACTGCATCGTGATGCACCCCGGCCCGATGAACCGCGGCGTCGAGATCGAGTCGGCGGTTGCCGACGGGCCGCAGTCGGTGATCCTCGACCAGGTCACCTTCGGCATCGCGGTGCGCATGGCCGTGATGAGCATCCTCGCGCAATCCTGAAAGCATGAGACTGTCCGTCCTCAACGGCCGCGTCGTGGATCCGGCCTCGGCGACCGACCGGCAAGCCGACCTGCACGTCGAAGGGGGGCGCATCGTGGCCATCGGCGCCGCGCCGCGGGGCTTCCGCGCCGACCGTACGCTCGACGCATCCGGCCTGGTCGTCGCGCCCGGGCTGGTGGACCTCGCCGCGCGGCTGCGCGAGCCCGGCTACGAGTACAGGGCGACGCTCGAATCCGAGATGCGCGCCGCGCTCGCCGGGGGCGTCACTTCGCTGTCGTGCCCGCCCGACACCGATCCGCCGCTCGACGAGCCGGGGCTGGTCGAGATGCTCAAGCACCGGGCGCGCGGGCTCGACCAGGCGCGCCTGTACCCGCTCGGCGCCCTCACCGTCGGCCTGAAGGGCGAGGTGATCACCGAGATGGCCGAGCTGGCCGAGGCCGGATGCGTCGGCTTCTCGCAGGCCGGCGCGCCGATCGTCGACACGCAGGTGCTGCTGCGCGCGATGCTCTACGCGAACACCTACGGGTTCACCGTCTGGGTGCGCCCGCAGGACCCGCACCTCGCGCGCGGAGGTGTCGCCCACAGCGGCCCGGTGGCCGCGCGGATGGGGCTCGCCGGCATTCCGGTGGCCGCCGAGACGATCGCGCTGCACACGATCCTCGACCTGGTGCGCGACACCGGCTGCCGCGTGCACCTGTGCCGGATGTCCTCGGCTGCGGGGCTCGCGCTGGTGCGCGATGCCAAGGCCGAGGGGCTGCCGGTGAGCGCAGACGCCGCGGTGCACCACCTGCACCTGATCGACGTCGACGTCGGCTACTTCGACAGCCACTACAGGGTCGACCCGCCGTTCCGTTCCCAGCGCGACCGCGACGCGATCCGCGCGGCGCTGGCCGACGGTACCCTCGACGCGATCTGCTCCGACCACACGCCGGTCGACGACGAAGCGAAGCAACTGCCGTTCGCCGAGGCCGAGCCCGGCGTCACCGGCCTCGAGTTGCTGCTGCCGCTCACGCTGAAGTGGGCTCGCGAGACGCGCACCGACCTGCTCGCCGCATTGGGCAAGATCACGACCGGCTCGAGCGCGGTACTCGGGTCGTCGGCGGACGCGGGCCGGATCGCCGCCGGCGCCCCGGCCGACCTGTGCGTCTTCGATCCGGACGAGCACTGGACCGTCACCCGCGAGGGGCTGCTGAGCCAGGGCCGGCACACCCCGTACCTCGGCATCGAGGTGACCGGCCGCGTCCGCTTCACCGTGGTCGACGGCCGCGTCGCCTTCGAGCGCTGAGGCGTCGGCGCGACGGGCCGTCGATCCGGATCCCGATGGCATCGCTCGCGGGCTGGCTGCGGCTGGCCGGCCGCACGCCGTTGCTGGCTGCGTTGCTGCTGGCCGGGCTGTTCGCAGTGCTCGTCGTGTTTCCCGCGCTCGGTCGCGCGGCCCGCGAGCGCATCGTCGCGCGCTGGTCGCGGCTGCTGCTCGGCGCTTGCGGCGTGCACCTGCGCGAGCATCCGGCCGACGGCGCCGAGGCGCTCGCTGCGCGGCGTGGCGGCCACATGCTGCTCGCGAATCACGTCTCCTGGCTCGACGTCTTCCTGGTGATGGCGATCGCGCCGGCGCGCTTCGTCGCGAAGGCCGAGATCGCGCGCTGGCCTGTGCTCGGCACGCTGGTGTCGCGCGCGGGCACGCTGTTCATCGAGCGCGGCAGGCGCCACGCGGTGCATCGGCTGAACCGGCGGATCGCCGAGGCGTTGAGCGACGGCCACCGGATCGCCGTGTTTCCCGAGGGAACCACCAGCGAAGGCGACCGATTGCTGCCGTTCCACGCCAACCTGATCGAGGCCGCGCTGCACGCGCGCGCGCCGGTGGTTCCGGTCGGGTTGCGCTACCTCGACCACGAGCTGCGGCCGACCGACGCGGCAGTCTTCGTCGGCCGGATGGCTTTCGCGACGTCGCTGTACCGCGTGCTCAGGGCGCCGCGCATCGTCGCCGAGCTGCACCCGCTGCCGCCGGCCGAGGGAACGAGCCGCCAGCACGTTGCCCGGCAGGCGCGCGACGCGATCGCCGGGCGGCTGGGCCTGCCGCTGGACGACGATGTCCCGGCGAGCCTCGGGACGGCACCACGCCGCGACGGGCGATAATGCCGCCATGAACGCACCCGTCCTGGTCACCGGCGCCGCCGGCTTCATCGGCATGCACCTGTGCCGGCGCCTGCTCGCAGACGGCCGGCCGGTGGTCGGCATCGACAACCTGAACGATTACTACGACCCGCGGCTCAAGCGTGCGCGGATCTCCCTGCTCGCGGGTTCCGACGGATTCGCGTTCCACGAGGCCGACGTCGCCGATCGCGCCGCGATCGACGCGCTGTTCGATCGGCATCGTCCGCGACAGGTGGTTCACCTGGCCGCCCAGGCCGGCGTGCGCTACGCACTCACGAACCCGATGGCGTACTCCGCGAGCAACCTCACCGGCATGACCGTGATCCTCGAGGCCTGCCGGCGGCTGCAGACCGGGCACCTGGTGTTCGCGAGCAGCTCCAGCGTCTACGGTGCCAACCGCAAGCTGCCGTTCTCGGAGAGCGACCCGGTCGACCATCCTGTGAGCCTGTACGCGGCGACCAAGCGCGCGAACGAGCTGATGGCCCACAGCTACGCCCACCTGTTCGGGCTGCCGGTCACCGGGTTGCGCTATTTCACCGTCTACGGGCCCTGGGGCCGGCCCGACATGGCGATCTGGAAATTCACCGACGCGTTGCTGCGCGGGCGGCCGATCGACGTCTACGCCGGTGGCGTCCTGTCGCGCGACTTCACCTACGTCGACGACACCGTCGAGGCGACCGTGCGGCTGCTCGACATGCCGCCCGCGGCGCCGGGTTCGAAGGACCCGGCCGACTGGAACGCCGCTGGCCCCGACACCAGCTGGGCGCCGTTCGAGGTGGTCAACCTCGGCCGCAGCGACCCGGTCAGCGTCAACGAGCTGATCTCGGCGCTCGAGTCGATCACCGGCCGGCGGGCGCTGCGCAACGAAATGGGCATGCAGCCGGGCGACGTCGAGCGCACGTTCTCCGCGACCGACAAGCTCGCCCGGCTGACCGGCTTCACCCCGCGCGTTGCGCTCGACGAAGGCCTGCGTGCCTTCGTCGCGTGGTTTCGCGGGTATCACCGCATCGACTGACACGGGCAGGAAGAATGCGACTCGCCGTATTCGGAGCCGGGTATGTCGGCCTGGTCACCGCCGCCTGCTTCGCCGAGATGGGCAACCACGTTGCCTGCGTCGACGTCGACGCCGACCGCGTCGCGCGCCTGAATCGCGGCGACGTGCCGATTCACGAGCCGGGACTGGCGCCGCTGCTCGAGCGCGGCCTCGCGCAGAAGCGGATCCGCTTCACGACCGATCCGGTCGCCGCGCTGGCCGATGCCGAGGTCGTCTTCATCGCGGTCGGCACGCCGCCCTCCGAAGACGGCTCGGCCGACCTGTCGCACGTGCTCGCGGTCGCGCGCACGATCGGGTCGTTGCTCGAGACCCGCTGCGTGGTCGTCGACAAGAGCACGGTCCCGGTGGGCACGGCCGACAAGGTGCGCGAGACGATCGCCGCCGAGCTTGCGCGGCGCGGCGTCGCGCACGAGTTCTCCGTCGTGTCGAACCCGGAGTTCCTGAAGGAGGGCGCGGCGATCGGCGACTTCATGCGCCCCGACCGCATCGTGATCGGCAGCCGCGACGCGTGGGCCACCGAAGTCATGCGCGCGCTCTACGCGCCGTTCTCGCGCAACCACGAGAAGCTGATCGTGATGGACGCGCGCTCGGCCGAGCTCACCAAGTACGCTGCGAACACGATGCTGGCGGTGCGGATCTCGTTCATGAACGAACTGGCGGCGCTCGCCGAGCGGCTGGGCGCCGACATCGAGGACGTGCGCCGCGGCATCGGCAGCGACCCGCGGATCGGCCCGAGCTTCCTCTACCCGGGCCCCGGCTTCGGCGGCTCGTGCTTCCCGAAGGACCTGCGCGCGCTGCTGCGCACCAGCCAGGAGCACGCGTCGCCGCTCACGATCGTGCAGGCGGCGTTCGAGGCGAACGAGCGGCAGAAGAAGGTGCTGTTCACGAAAGCGGCGAAGGCGTTCGACGGCAAGCTCGACGGGCTTCGCGCCGCGCTGTGGGGACTTGCGTTCAAGCCGGACACCGACGACATCCGCGAGGCGCCGAGCCTCGAGCTGGTCGACAGCCTGCTCGCGGCCGGCGCGAGAGTGGTCGGCTACGATCCCGAGGCCGCGGCCAACGCGCGCGCGGCCTTCGCCGGACGGCAAGGCTTCGCGACGGTCGACGACCCGTACCAGGCCGCCGAGGGCGCCGACGTGCTGTTCGTCGTCACCGAGTGGCGCGAGTTCCGCAGCCCGGACTTCGCGCGGCTGCACGCGACGATGCGCCAGCCGGTGCTGATCGACGGGCGCAACCTCTACGATCCGGAGTGGGTGCGCGCGGCGGGCTTCCGCTACGACTCGATCGGGCGGCCCGGCTGAGCGTCGTCCGGCGCGCACGACACCGAGCGCCGGGCGCGATCGGACAGCCGCACCGCGGTCAGTTCGCGACCCCAGACGCAGCCCGTGTCGATCGCCAGCAGGTCGGGGCGGTCGATGAAGCCGAGCGCGGCCCAGTGGCCGAAGACGATCGGGGTGCCGGCGCTCGCGCGCTCCGGCACCTCGAACCAGGGCAGGTGCCCTTCGGGGGCGTGGCCGAGCCCTTCCTTCGCGGCGAAGTCCATCCGGCCTTCGGGCGTGCAGAAGCGGATCCGGGTCAGCGCGTTGACGATCACCCTGAGCCGGTCGTTGCCGCGCAGCGAGTCGGACCACGCCGCCGGCTCGTTGCCGTACATCTCGCGCAGGAAGTCGATCCAGCGCGGGCCCGACAGCACGCGTTGCACTTCGCCGGCCAGCTCCAGCGTGCGTTCGACCGACCAATGCGGCAACACGCCGGCGTGCACCATCAGCCAGCCGTCCGCGAAGTGCGCGAGCGGCCGCGAGCGCACCCAGTCGATCAGCGTGTCGCGGTCGGGCGCGGCGAGGATGTCGTCGAGCGTGTCGGTGCGGTGCGCGCGGCGGATTCCGGCCGCCACCGCCAGCAGGTGCAGGTCGTGGTTGCCCAGCACCGCGACCAGCCGCTCGCCTTGCGCCATCGCCCAGCGAAGGCTGTCGGCCGAGCGCGGGCCGCGGTTGACGATGTCGCCGGGCATCCACAGGCGCGCGTCGGCGGGCAGTTGCGGCAGCAGGCGCAGCAGGCTGTCGAGGCAGCCCTGCAGGTCGCCGATGGCCCAGGTTTCCTCGTCGATGGCGGCGGAAGCGGGCATCGTGAAATTATCCTTCGATTCCGACTGCGCGGGAATTGCCGCCCGAAAGGAATTTCCTTACAGTGGCTGTGCCTCCCTCCGATTGCCCGGCGAGTCAGTCGTGATCACCAGCAAACTCACCAGCAAGGCGCAGACCACCATCCCGCAGCCGGTGCGCGCAGCACTGCGCCTGGAAGAAGGTGACGAACTGCTCTACGAGATCGTGGATCAGCGGGCGATCGTGACCAAAGTGCCTCGCGAGAGCGCGGTGGACGATCCGTTCGGCACTTTCGACGAATGGCGCTCGGAGGCCGACCGGAAGGCCTATGGCAGCCTTTAGTCAGGGCGACGTCGTCAAGGTTCCGTTTCCGTACACCGATCGCTCGACGCGGCAATCGAGGCCGGCCCTCGTGGTCTCGACGCCGTCGCTCGAGGACGCCCACGGGCTGCTCTGGGTGCTGATGATCACCAGTGCCGAGAACCGCGGCTGGCACGGCGACCTTGCCATCACCAACCCGGCAGCGGCGGGCCTGCCGGCACCTTCGGTCATCCGCACCGCGAAGAGCGCCACGATCGAGGCGGCGCACGCGTCGCGCCTCGGCAGGATTCCTTCCGCCCTGCGTGGCCGGGTTCCAGCGCAGGTCGGGGCGACGCTCGGGCGCCCGTGAATTACTCGGCGGCGCGCCCCCCGTCCCGCCCGTAGAATCGCCCGAATGAAGAAGACCCGATCTGGTGACGGGCAAATTGCGCTACTACCCGACGGTGACGCGCGAGGAGTTCGTCAACATGGGGCGGATCACCGAGCTGATGCAGAGCGGCAAGCTGTTCGAGGACCTCGGGGTGCCGCCGCTCGACGTGGCCAACGACCGGGTGATGCTGTGCGGCAGCCCGGCGATGCTGCGCGATTTGAAGGCGATGCTCGAGGGGCGCGGATTCCGCGAGGGCAACACCTCGACGCCGGGGGACTTCGTGGTCGAGAGGGCGTTCGCGGAGCAGTGATCGCTTCTCCGATCGGCGGCGTCCTCCGAGGGCGCGTCTCCCGAGTGACATAATTCGGCGTTCGATGCCAACATGGGCGTCCGAAAGGTCCGATCTGAAAATGCCCTCAACACGCGAATTGCATCTCGGGATCATCGGGCTTGGCTACGTCGGCCTTCCGCTGGCCGTCGAGTTCGCCAAGCGACGTGTCGTCGTCGGCTTCGACATCAACGTCGAGCGCATCGAAGCCCTGCGCGCAGGGCATGACGCCACCCTCGAAGTCGAGGATGCCGAATTGCGCGAGGCGACCGGTTTGCGTCTCACGTCGGAGCCGGCGGACCTTGCCGCCTGCAACGTGTACATCGTGACCGTGCCGACGCCGATCGACGAACACAAGCGCCCCGACCTCGGCCCATTGGTGAAGGCTTCCGAGACGATCGGCAAGGTGTTGAAGAAGGCGACATCGTCGTCTACGAGTCGACGGTCTACCCGGGTGCGACCGAGGAGGATTGCGTTCCCGTGCTCGAGCGCGTGTCCGGGTTGACTTTCAACCGCGACTTCTTCGCCGGCTACAGCCCCGAGCGGATCAACCCGGGCGACAAGGAGCACAGGGTCGCGACCATCCGGAAGGTCACGTCGGGGTCGACTCCCGAAGTGGCGGACATCATCGACGACCTCTACCGCGAGATCATCACGGCGGGCACTCACAAGGCGCCGAACATCCGCGTGGCAGAAGCGGCCAAGGTGATCGAGAACACGCAGCGCGACCTGAACATCGCGCTGATGAACGAGCTCAGCGTGCTGTTCGCGCGGCTCGACATCGACACCCGGGCCGTGCTCGAGGCGGCCGGGACCAAGTGGAACTTCCTGCCGTTCCGCCCGGGGCTGGTCGGCGGGCACTGCATCGGCGTCGATCCTTACTACCTGACCGACAAGGCGGAAAAGGTCGGCTACATTCCGCAGGTCATCCTGGCCGGGCGCCGCATCAACGACAACATGGGCCGTTACGTCGCGCGCACCACGATCAAGAAGATGATCCAGAACGGCATCGACGTGACGCGCGCGACCGTCGGCGTGCTGGGCCTCACGTTCAAGGAGAACTGCCCGGACATTCGCAACAGCAAGGTCATCGACATCATCCGCGAGTTCCAGGATTTCGGGATCAGGGTGGTGGCGGAGGATCCGTATGCGGACGCCGGCGAACTGGCGCGCGAGTATCCGGGCGTGGCGTTCGGCAGCATCGCGCCGGACGCGCAGGTCGACGCCCTGGTGGTCGCGGTGGCCCATCAGCAGTACGCGTCGCGGACTGCCGACGATCTGAGGGCCTTGCTCAGGGGCGACAAGCCGGTGCTCGCCGATGTCAAGAGCCTGTTCGACCAGCAGGCCCTGGCGCGGGCGGGAATTACCGCGTGGCGGCTATAGGCACCGGCTGCGACCGGGAATATTTCAAGCGCGTCCGATGAGGTCCGCGGTCGCCTATCGCGCAGACATCGACGGACTTCGGGCGGTTGCCGTCCTCAGCGTACTCGTTTTTCACGTCGCGCCTTCGGCCTTGCCCGGCGGGTTCCTGGGCGTCGACATCTTCTTCGTCATTTCCGGGTACCTGATTTCCCTGATCCTGCTTCGCGAGCAGGCCGACGGGCGCTTCCGCTTCGGTGCCTTCTATGCGCGGCGCATCAGGCGGCTGTTCCCTGCGCTGATTGCGGTCCTGATTGCGACGCTCGGATTCGGGGCATTCGCGCTGTTCGCCGACGAGTACGAACGCCTCGCCCGGCATGCGTACTCCGCGATCGCCTTCGTGCTCAATTTCCGGCTCATGGGCGAGGCGGGCTATTTCGACGTCGCTTCGAGCGCCAAGCCGCTGCTGCACCTCTGGTCGCTGTCGGTCGAGGAGCAGTTCTATCTCGCCTGGCCCATCGTGCTACTGGGCGCACGGCGATTTCGCATCGACGCCGGCATCGTCATCGTCGTGCTGGCCGTGCTCTCTCTCGCGTTCGGCGCTCACCTCGCCGCTCGCAACGCCGACGCGCTCTACTACCATCCTCTGGCGCGCGGCTGGGAACTCCTGGTCGGTGCCGGCGTCGCGTGGTGGCACGCAGGAAGGGGAGACGTGCTGCCTGCCGTGCTCGAGCCTCGGTCGGCCCGAAACGTGCTCTCGGTCGTCGGGCTCCTGCTGATTGCATGGGCCCTGTTCACCTTCGACGAGCACGCGCTCTATCCGAGGCCGGGCATGATCGCGCCGCTCTTCGGCGTCGCGGCGCTCATTGCGAGCGGCCACGGCGCAACGGTGAATCGTGCCCTTGCAGCGAAGCCCTTGGTGCTGGTCGGACTGATCAGTTACCCGTTGTATCTATGGCACTGGCCGTTGCTCTCGTATGTCCGGATCGCCGAATCGGGCACTCCTGCCGGCTGGCTCCGTGGGTCGCTGCCCTTCTGTCCGTTCTGCTTGCGTGGGGAACCTATGCATGGATCGAGCGCCCGATTCGCCACGGATGGGCTCGACGTCGCGTCGTGCCGGTCCTCGTCGGATCGATGCTGGGGCTGATGCTCGCGTCCCGTGTCGTGGTGGATTCGGGAGGATTGCCCGACCGGCACGCGGTTCGCTATGCGAGAGATGCCGAGGCCCAGATGATCCGCGAGCCGCGGCAGGACGGTTCCTGCCTCGCGTTGTTCTCCGGGACGGATGCGCCGGTCTACTGCCGCCAGTCCCACCCCGGCGAACGGATGATCGCGCTCGTCGGCGATTCGCACGCACACGTGCTGTTCCCGGGCGTCTCCGAACTGGCCGCCAGCAAGGGTTACGGCACGCTGCTGCTCGCGAACTCCGGCTGTCCGCCCTTCGACGGCGCCGTCACGGGCAGGAATGAAGCGGAGCGGACGACGTGCGCACGAAGCATCGAAGTCATCCTGAGCGCACTCGAAAGGGACGGGCGTCTGGCGGCCGTCGTGCTGGCATCGCGCGGTCCCCAGTATCTCGACGGGAAGGGATTCGGTCCCGCCGAGGCCAACTACAACTACCCGCCGATCGCCGGACGCGGCCGCGATGGGCTTGCGTCGCCGGCGTCGCCATCGCAGGCGTTTGCACGCGGATTGCAGGCCACGATCGATCGCCTGGAGAGGAAGGGCCTGCGAGTCGCGTACTTCCTCCAGGTTCCGGAGTTGGGGGTTCCCGCGCGGGATTGCCTGTCACGGCCCCTGACGCTCACCGGGATGCGTGACGGATGCGCGGTCTCCCACGCGGTCTATCGAACCCGGATGGCGGACTATCGCGGTCTGATCGAAACCATTCGGGCGGCGGACCGATCGTTGATCATGATCGATGGCGAACGCCTCTTTTGTTCGAACGACAGATGCCGTGGGCTACGTGATCGTCAATTGCTGTACGCAGACGACAATCACCTCAGCGTAAATGGCTCCCGGCTCGTTGCGCCCTTGATCATCGAGGCACTGGGTTTGTGATCGCGGTGGGCGACGACGGCTTGCCCGAAGCCGCGCTAGTGCAGGTCTACTCCGTATAGAAGTTAGGGTCGACCTTATTGAAATACTCGTAGAGCTCGACCTGATTTCTGAAGACAGCCAATCGCCTTGGCGTCATTTCCACTTGGCGCTCTTGCTTGTCAGTGTAAAAGAAGAATGTTATCCGGTCGATGGTTTCCATTCGATCCCCATCGTCAAAGCCCAACGGTGACAACAAGACAAGTGTTCGGTTTCCGGCGCGTGTTTCCGGATAGTATCGAAAGAAATCGCGACCCTTCGAATTGATCATCACACCGATCTTCAGCGGCCCGTCAGCATCGAATTCGAATCCGATAAAGGATCCCGAGTCAATGGCAATTGGGGTCGTCGGCGTCAGCGTGAGCCGACCTTGCGTATCCAAGTAGGAACTTGGCGCGTCGGATGGGCTGTGCCGTCGTGACGGATCTACGATCACTCGGCCACCGTCTCCTAAGTAGGCGTCAAAGAGCGCCTCGGATTTGGTGGCAATATCCACCCCGGGCACGACGTCGCCATAGATCGGGCGCAACCGAGACTCATACAGCATTGTTCTCTGACCTAAGTATTCAGAGGTCAAGCGACACGTGGTGGCTTCGGGATCCAATCTGGTGGGCGCACTGAGCATTGCGCGCTTGATCACCGGTTTCCTTGTGTCGGTCGGATTCGGAAGCGAGTACTTTTCGGTATGCGTCCCATCCGCGCATTCGAGTTCCAAGGCATAAGTGTCGACCTGATAGGGATGTGGAGCGCCGATGGCAGAAATGATCAGATTGCGAGAACCTCCGTGGCTATGGAGGTAAACAGGGAAATGCTCTTGGAGAACGGACCGACGTAAACCCGCTTGGTTCGGAAAATATGGGTCCTTGTCGAGTGCCGAAAGAGCGTCGAATTGCATGGTTTCATAGATCACGTAGTGCGTCTGATTGATTGTTCTGGGATTCAGCATGTACAACGGCCAAGGGCGCTCGTTCAGAAAATCAATGCTCCGTATCTTGGTCGCCCGGACACCACATCGATACAGGTCGTCGAGCGTCTTGTCCCCGAGTGCGAGAGCGAGCATCCGGAGCGATTGAAGCGCATATAGATGGCCGTTCAAGACATAATATTCGTCTGACGCGTGCATGCCATCCCATGCATATTCGGAGAACCAGCAGCGGTCTCCACTTCGCCAAACCGTTCCGCCGTCGGAAACGCTACGAGATGCTTGTGCGATTAGCTTGTCTGCAAGTGCCTTGTATTGAGTCCGGCCGGTCTCCTGCCACAACCCCACCAGCAGCATCGGGAAGGACCATGAATCCATCGCCGAATACCATCCTGGCGACAGCCGTCCATAGGCGAAGGTGTAGTTCAGTCGGCCTCCTGGTTCCTGAAGGTTCCACTTGGAAATGATCTCTTCGATTCTTGGATGAATGCGATCGATGTCGCGATGTGCCAGCCAATCTTGAAGGAGGACGGTCGTGATTCGTAGGGGGTCGCCATAATCGAGTTGCTGTTGAAAGCCTGCGTCGCTGCTGTCCGTCTCGGCATAGAACCAGACGTATGGTCGAAGCACGTCCGCCTGGTCGCTTAGGATTTTGAAGCCGGCGTGGCTTGGGGCCGCCCCATTGCAACCAATCACGAAGAAGGCCAGAAGGAGCGTGCGAATGAGGGACCAGGCGGTGCTCATGGACGAGGGCATTTCAGATATCTTCCATTCGGTGATCGTGGTTCGCCGCTTTGTCTGCGAGTCTGGCTGCGGTCGTTCGGCGCTTCGCGGTGCCGAGGGGATCGGATTGGCAGTTCCGGTGGAGTAGTACGCTTGAGCCCACCCTGTCGAGACGGGCGGATTGTAGGACTGCTTGTGCGATTGATGGGCGATCGCCGATGTCTGTGAGCGGAGTGCTCTGGGCAACCGACTCAATTGCGAAGTGTCTGTGCCGTCAAGACGGCGCCAATGAGAGAAGGTTGTTGACTGCTTCCCCGCTCTGAGCGGTGCAGGCATGCTCGGGTCCAGGCAAGGTTGGCCAGGGCAGTGCGATAATGGCCGTTTGGATGCATCTTGACACATGTCGCTCAGTGCAACTGACCATCAATACGGTGACAACGAGATCAGTCTCGTCCATATCTGGCTGATCCTCGTCCGGCGCAGGCTCTGGGTGTTGGCAGGGCTGGTCATCAGCCTGGGGGCGGGCATTGCATACGTCGCCCTGAAGGCCCCGGTCTTCGAGGCTCGCGCCAGGGTGCAGATCGGCCAGACCGGTGGGGTCGGGCCGTTCGAGCCGGCCGAAGTGCTCGCCGCCCGACTGATGGCCCAGTATGGCGAGAACGTGGCCGACGGCGTCAAGCGTCCCAAGCCCTTCCTCAGCCGTGCTTCCGCGCAAAAGGGGGCGGCGCCAGTCGTGGAACTCGCCGCCGAGGGCGACGGTCCGGACGCGCCGGCGGCCCTGCTCACGAAGATCTTCGACGAGGTGGCTCGGGCGCACGCCGAGACCTTCGCCCGCAACGTGCAGGCGATGACGGATCAACTCCAGTCGATCGATGCCAGGCGCCTTGCATTGCAGCAGCAGTTTCAGGACGCGACCGCGATCCTGGATTCGCTGAAAGCGCGCGATCCCGTTCAGGCGTCGCTGGTCATGATGGAGCGCGGGCGGGTGCTCATGCTGCTGTCGGAACTGGACCAGCAGAAACCCAGGCTGGTCCAGACCCTGGGGGCGCCGCAGACCCAGCCGACCAGGCTCCTGGGCGAGATTTCGGCGCCCGCGCGACCCGCGGCACCCAGAACGGCGTACGCAATGGCGCTGGCAGTCGTCGCGGGCCTGCTTGGGGGCGTCCTCCTTGCGTTGCTGGCCGAGTTCATCGCGTACGCGAGAGAGTCGGCCGGCTGAATTCGCACGATTGGCAGCACGAATGGGGATGCGCACATCCGGGCTGACCAGCGATTTCTGGCGCAGCGTCGCCTCGGTCCTGACCGGGACCGCCGTGGCCCAGGCGGTACCGATTGCGGGTTCGCTCGTCATTGCCCGCCAGTACGCTCCGACCGACTTCGGCCGGTTCTCGGCGTGGCTCGGTCTCGTTCTGGTGGTGGCAGTGGCGCTGACCGGTCGTTTCGAAACTGCGCTGGCGCTCGAGCCCGACGGCGAGCCGCGCCGGCGCGCGGTAGTCTCGACGCTGCTGACGGCCGCCCTGGTTGCGGTCCTGCTGGCAGGCGCCTCGGCCGTCGCCGTCGTGATCTGGCCCGCGTGGCTCGAGCACGAGTCGACGCCACTGGTCGCAGCGTTCTTTCCCGTCGCCTTGCTGATCGCCATGGGGCAGACCTGGCAGTCGTGGGCGGCTGCCGAGGGACGCTATCGGGATCTGTCGATGATGCGCATCGCCGAAGCCGCAGCCATCACGACTTCCCAGATCGCGCTCGGTGCAGCGTTCGCCAGCGCCGGCTCCCTGGCGATCGCGCACCTGATCGGCGTGATGGTCGGCCTTGCGGTTTCGGCGCGACTCTTGCCGATTCACTGGCCGGCCGGAAATCCGGCGCCGATGGTGCGCGAGTTCTGGTCTCGACACAGGAGATTTCCGCTGCTCTCCTTGCCGGCGGACGTTCTCAACACCGCGTCCGCGCAGCTGCCCGTGCTCATCGTCGCAGGTCGCTTCGGCGCGGAGACGGCGGGGCTGCTGGCCCTGGCGATGCGGACGCTGGGCGCTCCGATCGGGATCCTGGGGAAGTCGGTGCTCGATGTCTTCAAGCGTCACGCCGCGACCAGTTACAGGGAGCGAGGCGAGTGCCGCGCGGACTACCTGCGGACTTTCAGGGTGCTGGCGACGGGGTCGCTGGGGGTGGCGATCGTGCTAGCTTTGTGGAGCGCGCCGCTCTTTGCGCTGGCCTTTGGCGAGGCCTGGCGAGGTGCAGGGACGATCGCAGCCTGGCTGGTTCCGATGTTCGCGCTGCGATTCGTGTCGAGCCCGCTGAGCTACATGGTCTACATCGCCGGGAAGCAGCATCTGGATCTCGTCTGGCAGGCCTGCCTGCTGGGCATGACGCTGGCCAGCCTGAACCTGTTCTCGCACCATGCTGCCGCGATCATCGCCTACAGCGCCGGATACAGCCTGCTTTACATCGTCTATCTCATGATGTCCTATCGATTCAGCCTCGGGGATCGACGATGATCGCGATCGTCGACTACGACATCGGTAATCTCGGGGCGATCGCCAACATGCTGCGGCGTCTCGGCGCAGCCTGCGAGATCACTGCGGACCCCGAGCGAATCGCCGCCTCGAGCCGCATCATCCTTCCAGGCAATGGCGCCTTCGATGCCTGCATGACGAACCTGCGCGCCACGGGGCTCGTGCCGCTGCTCGAGCGCAAGGTTCTCGCCGAACGCACGCCGTTGCTCGGCATCTGCGTCGGGGCACAGATGCTCGGGCGGGACAGCGAGGAGGGCAGGGAGGCCGGGCTTGGGTGGCTGGACATGCGCGTGCGACGGTTCCCGGAAGCTCCGGGTTTCCGGGTCCCGCACATGGGATGGAACCAGGTCGTGCCGCGGCAGACGCAGCATCCGCTCACGCGCGGCATGGACGGCGATTCCCGGTTCTACTTCGTGCACAGTTACTACATGGAGCCCTCGGACCCGGCCGACGTGCTTCTCGTCGCCGAGTACGGGATTCGGTTCGCCGCCGGCGTGGCGCGGGACAACATCGTCGGCGTTCAGTTTCACCCCGAGAAGAGCCACCGTTTCGGCAAGAGGATGCTTCATGCCTTTGCGGAGGGGGCCTGAATGTACCGCGCACGCGTCATTCCTTGCCTTCTGGTACGTGGCAACGGGCTGGTGAAGACCCGGCGGTTCAAGGATGCGGTCTACGTCGGGGATCCCGTGAATGCGATCCGGATCTTCAGCGAGAAGGAG
The DNA here is from genome assembly GCA_023954045.1 of Burkholderiaceae bacterium. Taxonomy (GTDB): domain Bacteria; phylum Pseudomonadota; class Gammaproteobacteria; order Burkholderiales; family Burkholderiaceae_E; genus Zeimonas. The sequence continues at coordinate 117,653 of JAMLIR010000014.1, forward strand.
GTCGACGAGATCGTCGTTCTCGACATCGATGCATCGCGGGAGGGGCGCGAGCCCAACTACGAGCTGATCTCGGAGATGGCAGGCGAGGCCTTCATGCCGATGGCCTATGGAGGCGGTGTCCGAACCCTCGATCAGATCCGGCGACTGATACGTTCCGGAGTCGAAAAGGTCGTCGTCAACACGGCCGCCACCGAGTCGACCGATCTCCTGGCCGAGGCAGCGGCGGTATTCGGAAGTCAGGCGGTGGTGGGCGCGGTCGACGTCAAGCGGACGTTGCTCGGTGGCTACAAGGTGGTGGCCCGGTCGGCGACGATCGACGTCAAGGTGTCGCTCGAGGATCACGTCAGGCGCCTCGCTGGCGCCGGGGCAGGGGAAATCCTGCTCACCAGCGTCGACAGGGACGGCATGATGAATGGCTACGATCTCGATCTGGTCAAGCGTGTCGCACAGTGCGTTTCGGTCCCCCTCGTGGCGTGCGGCGGCGCAGGAACGATCGAACACCTGTCGGAGGCAATCCGGGAGGGCGCGTCGGCAGTGTGCGCAGGAAGCATGTTCGTTTTTCACGGCAAGCACCGGGCCGTGCTCATCAACTACCCGAGAGAGGCGCTGCTGCCGTGAAGTTGGGGCTCAGAAGGCCGGCCCTGTTCGCGCGGGTCTTTCTGCTCGTCAATCTGTTGCTGTTGGCGGCCGCAATCCTGGCGGTATACGAAATACAGATCGCCGACGACAATGCCTATCTCGGGTATCGCCATGTGGGTGCCGATCCGCAGCATCTGCTGTTGCTCGTCGTCTCCGTGCTGGTCGTCGGCGTCCTGCTGCCCGTCGAGATCAGGCGCCCGTCGGACTTCCTCTCGCTCTTCCACATCCTGTTCGTCGTGCTGCCGTATGCGGCGCTGTTCCCGATCGGAGGCCAGGTCGCAGTGGCCCAGTACTGGCTGAATTTCGCCACGCTGCTGGCTCCGCTTCTCGTCCTTCGCCTCGGTGCCGCATCGACCGTCGGCTTGCGGATGCCCTCCCCGATGTCGTACGGGTCGCTCGAGCTGGCGATCGTCGCGCTCTGCATGCTGGGAACCGCCTACGCATTCCTGCACGCTCCGTCGTCCGCCGGCATCGATCTCGGAAGCGCCTACGATCGCCGGATCGAGGGCAGGGAGATCTTCCAGGCGGGTACGATCGCCGCCTACCTCAATGCCGCCATCGTGAACGGATTTGCGCCCACCGCCGCATTCCTGGCGGGGTGGAGGCGACGCAACTGGCTGTTGGCCGTGGCGCTGGCGAGCGGGGCGGCGTTCTACTACGTCATCGGCCTGAAGGCGCCGATCTTCTATGTCGGCCTGGCGTATCTCGTCGGATATGCGATCAGGATGGGCGCCGTGGGGCGATTCGTCGCGGTCGTTCTCGGGCTTCTCTGGCTTGCGCTGCTGGCTGCATTTGTGGAGTACGTCGCCTCGGGATACTCGTTCGTCGCGGATTACTTCCTGCGGCGGGTCTTTGCGGTGCCCTCGTACCTGATGGCGGCCTACTTCGAGTTCATGTACCAGGATCCGTTCTCGGGATGGCGGCCCGAAGTCGGATTCCGCGCCGCGGAGGGCATCACGTATTTCGTCGGCGAGGCATATCTCGGCGTCCCGGGCGCGAACGCCAACACCAATGCGTTCCTGTATCAACTCGCCGGTGGGGGCCTGCCGGGCTACCTGGTCACGACGCTGCTCGTATCCTGCGTCTTCGCCTATCTCGACGCAGTGCACCGTGCCGCGAGGAACGCCGGCTTCGTCTTCCTGGGATTCCTCTATGCGATCCTGCTGGTCGAGCAGGCCGCCACGACTGCGCTGGCGTCCTCGGGTATCGGAGGGTTGATACTTCTCGTCTCCCTGACCAGAGCTCGCGGCCGGTCGCGCGGCTCGCCCGATGCGGAACGGGGCGTTGCAGGGTTCGACCTGCCGGGCGGGGGAAATGCGTCGCGGCCGGCATCTTGAGTCAAGGAGTCTGAAGTGATGGGGTCTTCTTCCGGCAGTCCGGAGCGGGTGTGGCAATGAACGATCACGCACCGACCGGAGGGCGGGTGTGCAGCAGATGCGTGATGGATACGAGCGATCCGGAGATTCGCTTCGATGCCAACGGCGTATGCAATCACTGCATCGAATTCGAGACGGTCACGAGAAAGAACTGGTTTCCCGACGAAGAAGGGGCGCGGCGCTGGGCGGATGCGTGCGAACAGATCAAGGCCGCGGGGCGAGGGCATGAGTACGACTGCATCATCGGCCTGAGTGGCGGCGTCGACAGCTCGTACCTGGCGCTGAAGGTTCGCGAGAAGGGCCTGCGCCCCCTCGTCGTTCACGTCGATGCCGGCTGGAACAGCGAGTTGGCCGTTGCGAACATCGAGAGCGTCGTGCGCCATTGCGGCTACGACCTGCACACGCACGTCGTCGACTGGGAGGAGATGCGCGACCTGCACCTGGCTTACCTGCGCGCCGGCGTTCCGAATCAGGACGTGCCGCAGGATCACGTCTTCTTTGCGAGTCTCTATCACTTCGCCACCAGCAACGGCATTCGCTACATCCTGTCGGGTGGCAATATCGCGACCGAGGCGATCTTCCCGAAGGCGTGGCACGGGGCCGCGATGGATGCCATCAACCTGAAGGCCATTCACCGGAAGTTCGGCCAACGCCCACTGAAGACGTACAGCACGATCAGCTTCTTCGAGTACTACGTCTGGTATCCGTTCGTGAAGAAGATGCGCACCATCCGGCCGCTGAACTTCATGCCGTACAACAAGGCCGAAGCCGAGGCCGAACTCGAGCGGACGATCGGCTGGCGCGCTTACGGGCGCAAGCACGGGGAGTCGCTCTTCACGAAGCTGTTCCAGAACTACTACCTTCCCACGAAGTTCGGATACGACAAGCGCCGCCCGCACCTGTCGAGCCTGGTCGTGTCCGGGCAGATGACCCGGGACGAAGCGTTGGCGAAGCTGGACGAACCACTCTATGATCCGCGCGAACTCGAGATCGACCTGGACTACTTCTGCAAGAAGCTCAGGATCACGCGCTCGGAATACGACGCCTTCGTGAAGGCGCCTCCTCACCATCACACCGAGTTCCCGACCTGGGAGGGGCGGTACCGCCTGCTAAAGCGCGCGCAGGGTCTCGTCGAGAGAATCAGCGGCAGGCGCGTAAACGTCTACTCCTAGCCGATCATGCCGAGCACTCCGTCGACAGGCCGCCGGGTACGATCGTGAAGCCGAGAATCGGGCATTTGACCTCGGCCCACACGCGTCGCGACATTCGCATATACCTGAAGGAGTGTCGATCACTTGCCCGTGCGGGCTATGGAGTCTCGTTGATCGTGGCTGACGGAAAGGGCGACGAGACGACCGAGGATGGCATTGCGATTTACGACGTGGGGCCCCCGAAGGGGCGGATCGACCGGATGTGGAGGGTCACGCGTCGCGTCTTCGAGAAGGCGCGCGAGCTGCGCCTCGACCTCTACCACCTGCACGATCCAGAGCTGATTCCGGTCGGACTCAGGCTCAAGCGGCTGGGAAAGCGGGTGGTGTTCGACGCGCACGAGGACGTTCCGAAGCAGCTTCTCGGGAAGCCGTACCTGAACAAGGCGGCGAGGGCGATGCTGTCATGGATGTTCGCCGGGTACGAAACATGGGCCTGCAGCCGGTTCGACGCTATCGTGGCGGCCACTCCGGCGATACGGAGCAAGTTTCTTCCACTGAACCCGAGATCCATCGACATCAACAATTATCCGCTCTGGGGCGAGCTGATTGCCGATGAATCGAAGCAGGCGAAGCGTAGGCAGGTTTGCTACGTGGGCGGCATAACCGCAATCAGGGGGATCCGGGAGCTGGTCATGGCGATGGCGCTTGTCCGAAGCGGGGCGCGACTGCAATTGTGCGGCCAGTTCGCCGAAGCGGATGTCGAGACGGAGGTCAAGGCGCTTCCCGGCTGGGCTAGAGTGGACGAACTGGGTCTTGTCGATCGTGCGGGAGTACGCGACGTTCTCGCGCAGTGTGCCGCGGGAATCGTGACGTTCCACGCGTTGCCCAACCACGTGGACGCGCAGCCGAACAAGATGTTCGAGTACATGAGTGCCGGGGTGCCTGTCATTGCGTCCGACTTCCCGCTGTGGCGCGAGATCGTGACCGAGAGCGGGTGTGGGATCTGTGTCGACCCGATGAGTCCGGCGTCCATTGCAGAGGCCATCGATCTCCTAGTCGACCACGAACAGATGGTTCGCGAGTTGGGTGAGCGGGGACGCACCGCGGTTCGTGATCGCTACAACTGGTCTGCAGAAGAGAGGAAACTGCTGGAGCTGTATCGTGACCTTCTGCGCCAGGAGTAGCGGATGAACGTGATCACGGTGGTGGGTGCACGCCCCCAGTTCATCAAGGCGGCCGTCGTCTCGCGCGCCTTTGTGGCGATCGGGATCGATGAGCGAATCGTTCACACGGGGCAGCATTTCGATGCAAACATGTCCGACGTCTTCTTCGAGGAGCTGGGCATCCCGTCGCCGACACAACATCTGGGCATAGGGGGCGGCACTCACGGGCAGAACACGGGCCGGATGATCGAATCGATCGAGTCGGTCCTGGCGGGAGATCGCCCAGATGTCGTCGTCGTGTATGGCGACACCGATTCGACTCTCGCTGGCGCCCTCGCAGCCGTCAAAATGCACATCCCGGTCGCTCACGTCGAGGCCGGGCTGCGTTCATTCAATCGCCGGATGCCGGAGGAGATAAACCGCGTTCTGACCGATCATGCGGCGGAGATCCTGTTTGCGCCTACCGAGGCTGCGGTGGAGCACCTGCGCGCTGAAGGGATAGCGGGCCCGTCGGTGAAGCTGGTTGGCGACGTCATGTACGACGCCTGCCTCTTCTACGGGGCAAAGGCCGACGGGGTCAGTGAGGTACTGACGCGGCTCGGCTTGCAGCGCGGAGCCTATGCGCTGGCGACCATTCACCGCGCGGAGAACACCGATGACCGCAAGCGCCTCGAATCCATCCTGGATGGATTCGCCGCATCCGGATGCACCGTCGTTCTGCCGCTGCATCCTCGCACGCGCGGGCGGATCGAGGCGTTCGGCCTGCGCGTGCCGGGCAACCTGCGTTTGATCGATCCGGTGGGTTACCTGGACATGGTGATGCTCGAGAAGCACGCGCGTCTGATCGCAACGGACTCGGGCGGGGTCCAGAAGGAGGCGTTCTTCCATCGAGTCCCCTGCATCACCTTGCGGGACGAAACCGAGTGGGTGGAGTTGGTCGAGGCAGGATGGAATCGGTTGGTGCCGCCCGGTGATCCCGGTGCGATCGCAACGGCGATGAGCGAGGCGTCCGGTCGCATCGGGCGCGAGATCTCCCCCTATGGGTCGGGCCACGCAGCGGAGGAGATCGCGAAGCATCTAGGGGAGCAGTTCCCTTAGAGTCCGGACGATTATCGCCAGATCGCCGGCCAGGGAGTGGTCTCTGGCATAGCGCGCATAGTGCTCGAGCTTCACGGGAAGGATCTCTTCGAGATACGCACGTTCCGGCGCCGGCGATCGACCGAGGATGTCGCTCTCGTCCTTGAACCGCAGCGACGCTTCGTCGGTGATGCCCGGCTTCACCGAAAGGACCAGCTCGCGAAGCGAGTCAGGGTAGTAGGCGACGTATTTCGGC
>JAMLIR010000015.1 GCA_023954045.1 Burkholderiaceae bacterium
AGGTTGCTGCTCGTGGCCCGCGAGGTGACCGGGGGCCGCGTGGTCAAGGTCGGCCTGAAGCTGGAGCGCGCGCCCGGCCGCTGAGCGCCTCCCGCCGGGCGCGGCGGGCGCCCGGCCTCGTCCCCCGGCGCGGCGCTACACTACCCGGCGCAATCCGCCATCCGCACCCGCCGGAGCCCACATGGACCTGAACTACTCGGCCGAAGAACTCGCCTTCCGCGACGAGGTGCGCGGCTGGCTCGACGCGAACATCCCCGCCGACCTGCGCGACAAGGTGCTCAGCTATCGCGAGCTGTCCAAGGACGACCTGGTCCGCTGGCACAGGATCCTCGCGAAGAAGGGTTGGGTCGCGCCGTCCTGGCCGAAGGAGTGGGGCGGCACCGACTGGTCGCCGGTCGAGCGCTACATCTTCGAGGAGGAATACGCGTACGCCGGCGCGCCGCCGGTCGCGCCGTTCGGCCCGACGATGTGCGCATCGGTGCTGCTGCAGTTCGGCACCGACGCGCAGAAGCAGCGCTTCCTGCCGCGCATCTACCACTGTGACGACTTCTGGTGCCAGGGCTACTCGGAGCCGGGCTCGGGTTCCGATCTCGCCTCGCTGAAGACGCGCGCCGAGCGCCGCGGCGACCACTACGTGGTCAACGGCCAGAAGATCTGGACCACGCTCGGGCACTACGGCGACTGGATCTTCTGCCTGGTGCGCACCGACAGCTCGTCGAAGAAGCAGGAGGGCATCAGCTTCCTGCTGATCGACATGAAGACGCCCGGCATCACGGTGCGTCCGCTGATCCTGCTCGACGAGGGCCACGAGGTCAACGAGGTGTTCTTCGACGACGTGAAGGTGCCCGTCGAGAACCTCGTCCACGAGGAGGGCAAGGGCTGGACGGTGGCCAAGTACCTGCTCGGCCACGAGCGGCTGAACACCGGGCGCATCGGCGCATCGAAGCGCGAGATGGTGAAGCTCAAGGAGATCGCCGCGCGGACGATGAAGGACGGTCGCCCGCTACTCGACGATCCGCGCTTTCGCGACAAAGTCTCGCGCGTCGAGATCGAGCTGATGGCGCTCGAGATCACCAACCTGCGCTTCGTCGACGAGATGCGCCGCACCGGGCGCATCGGCGCCGAAGTGTCGATGCTGAAGATCAAGGGCACCGAGATCCAGCAGGCGATCACCGAGCTGCTGATGCAGGTCGCCGGGCCGCTCGCGCAGTCGTTCAGGCCGATCGACTACGAAGGCTTCGACGGCTTCACGGCGTCGATCGCGCCGCGCTACTTCAATTTCCGGAAGACCTCGATCTACGCGGGCTCCAACGAGATCCAGCGCAACATCATCGCCAAGGCGGCCCTCGGCCTCTGAACCGGACGCGCAGACCATGGACTTCCAGTACACCGAAGAGCAGCAGCTGCTGGCCGACAGCGTCCGGCGGCTGGTCGAGAAGCGCTACGACTTCGAGTCGCGCAAGGGCATCGTCGCGTCGCCGTCGGGGCACAGCGCCGAGGCCTGGTCCGAGCTGGCCGAGCTCGGCCTGCTGTCGCTGCCGTTCGCCGAGGCCGACGGCGGTTTCGGCGGCGGCGCGGTCGACCTGATCGCCACGATGGAGGCGATCGGCGAGGGGCTCGTCGTCGAACCGTTCCAGTCCACGCTCGCGCCGGCCGGCCGGCTGGTCGCGCGCTGTGGCAGCGACGCGCAGCGCGCCGCGCTGCTGCCCGCGGTCATCGACGGATCGCTCAAGCTCGCGTTCGCGCACGGCGAGCGCAGCTCCCGCTACACGCTGTCGCAGGTCGAGGCCCGCGCGACGAAGACCGGCGACGGCTGGGTGCTCGACGGCGAGAAGGCCGTCGTGCTGCACGCGCCGATGGCGGACCGCCTCGTCGTGTCCGCGCGCAGCGCAGGTGCGGCCGCCGACGCGTCGGGGATCAGCCTGTTCGTCGTGGACGCCAGGGCGGCCGGGCTCGCAATGAAGACCTTCCGCACCGTCGACAACCTGCGCGCGGCCGACCTGGCAATGAAGGGCGTGAAGCTGCCGCCCGACGCGCTGCTGGGCGAGGCGGGTGCCGCGTTGCCCGCGATCGAGGAGGCGGTCGACTTCGCGACGGTGCTGCTGTGCGCGGAAAGCGTCGGCGCAATGCGCTACGCGAACCGGGCGACGCTGGAGTACCTGAAGACGCGCAAGCAGTTCGGAGTGCCGATCGGCTCGTTCCAGGCGCTGCAGCACCGGATGGTCGACATGACGATCAGCGCCGAGCAGGCGCGCTCGATCACCTATCTTGCCTGCGCGAAGGTCGACGCGGCCGCGCGCGGCGGCGTCGATGCGGCCGAGCGGCGCCGCGTCGTCTCGGGGGCGAAGGTCAAGGTCGCCGACGCGGCGCGCCACGTGGGCCAGGAGGCGATCCAGCTGCACGGCGGCATGGGCATGACGCAGGAAATGAAGGTGGCGCACACCTTCAAGCGGTTGACGATGATCGCGCAGCAGTTCGGCGACGCCGAGCACCACCTGGAGCGGTTCGCGGCGGCGCGCTGAGGCCGCGCCCGGCCGGCGCGTCAGGCGCCGGTCGCGGGGTACCAGTGCCGCGTCCGGTTGGCGATCGCGACCAGCGACAGCATCACCGGCACCTCGACCAGCACGCCGACCACCGTCGCCAGGGCGGCGCCCGACTTCAGGCCGAACAGCGAGATCGCCACCGCCACGGCCAGTTCGAAGAAATTCGAGGTGCCGATCAGGCAGGCGGGCGCGGCGATCTCGTGCGGAAGGCGCAGCAAGCGCGCGCCGATCGCGCTGACGAAGAAGATCCCGTACGACTGGATGACCAGCGGCACCGCGATCAGGGCGATCACCAGCGGCTGATCGACGAGAGTGCGCGCCTGGAAGCCGAACAGCAGCACGACGGTGGCGATCAGCCCGACGACCGACCATGGCTTGAGCGCCGCGACGCCGCGCGCGAGCCGCTGCGTGCCGCCCGCAGCGAGCCACAGGTGCCGGGTGGCCACGCCCGCGGCCAGCGGCAGCACTACGTAGAGCACGGTGGACAGCACCAGCGTCTCCCAGGGAACCGCGACCTTCGTGACCCCGAGCAGGAATGCCGCGATCGGCGCGAACGCGAACACCATGATCAGGTCGTTGACCGACACCTGCACCAGCGTGTAGTTCGGGTCGCCCTTGGTCAGCTGGCTCCAGACGAACACCATCGCGGTGCACGGCGCGACGCCCAGCAGGATCATGCCGGCGATGTACTCGCTGGCCGACTGCGGATCGACCCAGGGCGCGAAGACGTACTGGAAGAACAGGACGCCGAGTCCGGCCATCGTGAACGGCTTGATCAGCCAGTTGACGACCAGGGTCAGGACGAGGCCCCTCGGCCGCCTGCCGACATGCCTCACGGCCGCGAAGTCGACCTGGATCATCATCGGGTAGATCATTACCCAGATGAAGACCAAGACCACCAGGTTGACGTGCGCGACTTCGAGTCCGGCGATCGCCCGGAACAGGCCGGGCGCGACCAGGCCGACGCCCACGCCTGCGAGGATGCCCAGCGCGACCCAGACGGTGAGGTAGCGTTCGAAGAGGCCCACTGGACGGATTCTCCTTCGACGACCGGTGCTCAGGCTCCGGCTCGTCCGATCCTGTCGAGTTCCCGCTTCAGCGAGAGCCCGGCGAGCTTGTCCATCGGCAAGGAAAGCATCAGTTCGATGCGTCGCTTCAACAGGTGCGCGGCGTCCGCGAAGGCCTTGGCCTTCTGCTCGTCGCTGCCTTCGGCGGCGACCGGGTCGGGCACGCCCCAGTGCGCGGTCATCGGTTGTCCCGGCCAGACTGGACAGACCTCGCCGGCCGCGGCGTCGCAGACGGTGAACACGAAATCGAGTTCGGGCGCCCCGGGCCGCGCGAACTCGTCCCACGACTTGCTGCGCAGGCCCTCGGTGGGGATGTGCCATTGCCGGAGGATCTGCAGCGTCAGCGGGGCGATTTCGCCCCTGGGATGGCTGCCCGCCGACAACCCCCGGAAGCGACCGCGGCCGAGATGCGTCAGGAAGGCCTCGGCGAGGATCGATCGCGCGGAATTGCCGGTGCAGATGAAGAGAACGTTGTAGACCTTGTCGTGCACGGTTGGCCTCGATTCCAAGGGGTGGTTCCTTCAGCAGTCGCAGGCGACGGCCGCTGCATCGAGGCACGGCGTGCCCTGGCAGCAATGTGCGGTCAGGTAGGCGAGCAGGTCGTTCATCCGCTCGAATGCCGCGCGGTAGATCAGGTGCCTGCCGCTGCGCTGCTGCGTGACCAGGCCAGCGTGTGCCAGCTCCTTCAGGTGGAACGACAGGGTGGCTGCCGGCACTTCGAGCGACTCCGCGATCGCGCCGGGGGTCAGGCCTTCGGGGCCGGCGACGACCAGCGAACGGAAGACCTGCAGCCGCGACGACTGCGCGAGCGCGCCGAGCGCTTTCACTGCGTCCTGATGTTCCATGCCCGTGGTCCTCATGGGGAAGTGGAGTGCCGCGAAGCGACGAGCGTCTGGGCGACGGCGCGCTCGGGTAGCGCCAGGGTGACCAGCCAGCACGCCACCAGCATCGCGGCCGAGCCGCACAACGCATAGAGCAGGCCGCCCGACTGGTAGAGCAGCCCCGACATCAGGGTGCCGAAGAAGCGGCCCAGCGCGTTGGCGGCGTAGTAGAAGCCGACGTCCTCGGCGGCCTTCTCGGAGCCTGCATAGGCGAGGACCAGGTACGAGTGGACCGACGAATTGACCGCGAAGGCGAAGCCGAACACGCCCAGACCGAGCACGACCACCCACTCGAGATGCGGGGCGTCGAGTGCGACCGCGACGGCCAGCCCGATGGGCACCAGTGCCAGCGCCGCCGACCACTCGCGCGCCGCCGGCACCTCGCGGCTCAGGCCGTCGTCGCTGCGACGCACGATCGACGGCGCCAGCGCCTGCACCAGGCCATACCCGATCGTCCACAGCGCGAGGAAGCCGCCGACCATCGTGAAGCTCCACCCCGACGCATAGAGGAACACCGGCACGCCGACCACGAACCACACGTCGCGGGCGCCGAACAGCGCCACGCGCGCAGCGGCCAGCAGGTTGATGCCGCGATTCTTCGCGAACAGCTCGCGTACCGACTTGGAGGCACTGCTCTTGCCCATCAACGGTGGCACGAATCCGACGACTCCCGCGAACACCAGCGCGAGCAGCCCGGCCATCGTCCACAGCGCCCCCTGGAAACCGAGCCGGTCGAGCAGCAGCCCGCCGAGAAAGAAGCCCACGCCCTTCATCGCGTTCTTGCTGCCGGTGAACCACGCCACCCACTTGAACAGCGTGCCCGACGCGTCGCCGGCGGTCAGCTTGATTGCCGACTTGCTCGCGGTCTTCGTCAGGTCCTTGGCGACCCCGCACACGCCCTGAGCCAGAACCACCCAGGCGACCGACAGCGCCGCTGACCACTGCGGCGAGAGCATCGACAAGAGCAGGAACCCGCCGATCTGCGTCGCCAGGCCCACGGTCAGCATCCGCGCGATGCCGAAGCGGGTCGCCAACCAGCCGCCGATCAGGTTCGCGAGCACGCCCGCCGCCTCGTAGAGCAGGAACAGGAAGGCCAGCGTGAAGGGCGAGTAGCCGAGCCGGTAGAAGTGCAGCAGCACCAGCATCCGTAGCGCGCCGTCGGTGAGCGTGAAGCCCCAGTACGCGGCGGTGACGATCGCGTAGTTGCGCGCGGCACGCGGGGCCTGCGGGGAGGCGCTGCTCACAGCCCGCGCGCCTGCATGTGGCAGGCCAGGTCGACCATCCGGCACGAGTAGCCCATCTCGTTGTCGTACCACGCGTAGACCTTCAGCAGCGTGCCGTCGGTCACCATCGTCGACGGCGCGTCGACGATCGAACTTCGCGTGTCGCGGGCATAGTCGGCGCTGACGAGCGGCCGCTCCTCGTAGCCGAGGATGCCGGCCAGCGGCCCGCGCGCGGCGTCGGCGAACAGGCGGTTGACCTCTTCGGGTGTCGTCGCGCGCTGCAATTCGAACACGCAGTCGGTCAGCGACGCGTTGAGCACCGGCGCGCGCACCGCGTGGCCGTCGAGCTTGCCTTTGAGCTCGGGATAGATCAGCGCGATCGCGGTGGCGCTCCCGGTGGTCGTCGGCGCAAGGCTCAGCATCGCGCTGCGCGCGCGGCGCAGGTCCTTGTGCGGCGCGTCGACGACCAGGTTGGTGTTGGTCGGATCGTGGATCGTCGTGATCTGGCCGTGCCGGATGCCGATCGCTTCGTGCACCACCTTGACCACCGGCGCGAGGCAGTTGGTCGTGCATGAGGCGGCCGTGACGATGCGGTCGCGCGAGGGGTCGTAAAGCTCGTGGTTCACGCCGACGACGACGTTCAGCACGCCGCCGACCTTGACCGGCGCGGCGACGATCACGCGCTTCGCCCCGCGATCGAGGTGACCCTGCAGCGTCTCGGGCGTGAGGAACTTGCCGGTGCATTCGAGCACGACGTCCACGCCGAGTTCGCCCCAGGGAATGTCGGCCGGCGACGCGTGCGCCGAGTACGACAGCTGCCGGTCTCCGATGCGGATCGCGTCGTCGCCTTCGGCGGCGATATCGGCGCGCCAGCGGCCCTGCACGCTGTCGAAGGCGAGCAGGTGCGCGGTCGCGCCGGCGCCGCCCTTGATTTCGTTGACGTGGACGACGTCCAGGCGGTGGTGGGCGCGCGGGTCGTCGGCGGGCCGCTCGGCGGCGCCGAATGCGGCCCGCAACGCCAGCCGGCCGATGCGGCCCATGCCGTTGATGCCTGCTTTCATGGTGCTCTCGCGATGGCTGGACGACCCAGCTCGATCTCAAGTTTCCGGAATCATCGAATTGTAGACCGTCAACATGACGGCAATGTGACGGACAGGCTCGCGCCGCCCCGGCAACGGCCGCCCGTCGCGGCCGGGTCGGGCGAGGTCTTGGATCTTCATGCGAGTTCACTTCCGGGTCGGCGTCGGGCGGCCGCGCGCTGTCGCCGACGCCAGGTCCGCAGCGATTAGACGGCGCCCTCGGTTTCGGCGCTCCCCGGAGCGGGCCGTGTCACGGACCTGTCATCGAAGCGCCGTAACGTGTCCGCATTCCCCAGTCAGACAGGACAAACAGGCATGAAACTGACCACACGACTCCTGGCAGGCGGCGTGCTCGCGCTCGGCGTGATCTCGGCGCACGCCGCAGACATCACCGGCGCCGGCGCGACCTTTCCGGCCCCGGTCTACGCCAAGTGGGCGGAAGCGTACAAGGCGGCGACCGGCCACAGCGTGAACTACCAGGCGATCGGCTCGGGCGGCGGCATCAAGCAGATCACTGCGAAGACCGTCGACTTCGGCGCCTCGGACGACCCGATGAAGGGCCCGGACCTCGACAAGAACGGGCTGTTGCAGTTCCCGGCCGTGATCGGCGGCATCGTCGCGGTGGTCAACCTGCCGGGCGTGCAGCCGGGACGGATGAAGCTCACCGGCGAAGTGCTCGCCGACATCTATCGCGGCGCGGTGACGAAGTGGAACGACGCGAAGATCGCCGGGCTGAACCCCGGCGTGAAGCTGCCGTCGACCGCGATCACGCTGGTGTACCGGTCCGACTCGTCGGGCACGACGGCTGGCTTCACCGACTACCTGGCGCAGGTCTCGGGCGCGTTCAAGAGCGAGATCGGCGCCGGCAAGACGGTCGACTGGAAGGCGGGCGTCGGCGGCAAGGGCAACGCCGGCGTCGCGGCGAACGTCACCAAGATCGATGGCGCGATCGGCTACGTCGAGTTCGCGTACGCCAAGCAGAACAGGATGACGCACACGGCCATGGTCAACCGCGACGGCAAGACGGTGCAGCCGGACGACAAGACCTTTGCGGCGGCCGCGGCCAACGCGAACTGGAACGCGGCCCCCGGTTTCGGCGTCAACCTGAACAACCAGCCCGGTGACCAGGCCTGGCCGATGACCTCGGCGAGCTTCATCCTGATGCACAAGGTTGCCGAGAAGCCGGAGCGTTCGTTCGAGGCGCTGAAGTTCTTCCAGTGGGCGCTGAACAAGGGGCAGAACCTCGCGCTGGAGCTGGACTACGTGCCGCTGCCGGCCGTGGTGGTCAAGCAGATCGAGGCGTCGTGGAAAGACATCCGCGATGCGTCGGGCAAGTCGGTGATCGCGGCGGCGCACTGAGCGGCGTCCGCGCTCCGGTGCGGCGGGACGCGATGCGTCCCGCCGTCCGTTTCGTGGCATTCTGGCCCGGATGAAACCTCCGATGGGTGCATCAGTCGACACTGCCGACCCGGCTGCGGCGGGTGCGGTCGCCCGGCTGACGGCGGGCGCCGGCGCACGCGCGCAGCAGGCGCTCGCGCTGCGCGTTCGCCGGTTCGCCGCGCAGGACCGAATCTTCCAGGGCGTGACCCTGTCGTTCGCCGCGCTCGTTCTGGCGGGGCTGCTGGGCATCCTGGTTGCGCTGGTGATCCAGGCCTGGCCGGCGTTGCGCGAGTTCGGGGCAGGGTTCTTCTACGGCACGAGGTGGAGCCCGACCGACGACGTCTACGGGGCCGTGATCGCGGTCTACGGCACACTGACCACCTCCGCGATCGCGCTGCTGATCGGCGTGCCGATCAGTTTCGGCATCGCGGTGTTCCTGACCGAGATGTGCCCGGCCTGGCTCAAGCGGCCGCTCGGCACCGCGATCGAACTGCTCGCAGGCATCCCGTCGATCATCTACGGCTTCTGGGGCCTGTTCGTGCTGGCGCCGCTGCTGCAGGACCACGTGCAGCCGTGGCTCGTCGGGACGGGCCTGCCGTGGTTCGCCGGACCGCCGCTGGGCATCGGCATCTTCACCGCGGGCGTCGTGCTGGCGCTGATGGTGATCCCTTTCATCGCCTCGGTGATGCGCGACGTGTTCGAGACCGTGCCGGCGGTCCTGAAGGAGTCGGCCTACGGGCTCGGTTGCACGACCTGGGAGGTGGTGCGCCACGTCGTGCTGCCCTATACGCGCGTCGGCGTGATCGGCGGGGTCATGCTCGGCCTGGGCCGCGCGCTCGGCGAGACGATGGCGGTGACCTTCGTGATCGGCAACGCCAACCGGCTGGCCGGGAGCCTGTTCGCCCCGGGAAATTCCATCGCCTCGACGCTGGCCAACGAGTTCGCCGAGGCAGATCCGGTCCTGCACATTCCCGCGCTGTTCGCCCTCGGCCTGCTGCTGTTCGTGATCACCTTCGTCGTGCTGGCGATCGCCAAGTGGCTCACGCAGCGCAGCGTGGCGCGCACCGGTGCCTGAGGTCGGCATGTTGATCACCCTGCATCGGCGCCGCAAGCTCTCCAACCTGATCGGCCTCGCGCTGTCCGGCGTGTCGATGGCCCTCGGGCTCGCGGCGCTGCTGTGGATCCTTTTCACGCTGTTCTGGAACGGCCTGTCGGCGTTCAGCCTCGACTTCTTCGTTCGCTCGACGCCGGCGCCCGGCACCGAGGACGGCGGACTCGCCAACGCGATCGTCGGCAGCCTGATGATGGTCGGCGCCGCGACCTTCGTGTCGACGCCGATCGGCATCCTGGCCGGCATCTACCTGGCCGAGTTCGGCGCGCGCTCGAAGCTGGCCGCGGCGACGCGCTTCGTCACCGACATCATGCTGTCGGCGCCGTCGATCGTGATCGGCCTGTTCGTCTACGCGATCGCGGTCGCGACGGTCAGGCACTTCTCCGGCTGGGCAGGAACGCTCGCGCTCAGCCTGATCGCGATCCCGGTGGTCGTGCGCACGACCGAGAACATGCTCGCGCTGGTTCCGGGCAGCCTGCGCGAGGCGGCGTTCGCGCTGGGCGCGCCGCGCTGGAAGGTGAGTCTGGCAGTGACGCTTCGCGCGGTTCGCGGCGGCGTGCTCACCGGCGTGCTGCTGGCGGTCGCGCGGATCATCGGCGAAACGGCGCCGCTTCTGTTCACCGCGCTGAACAACCAGTTCTTCAGCGCCGACATGAGCCGGCCGATGGCGAACCTGCCGGTGGTGATCTACAACTTCGCGATGAGTCCGTACGAGAACTGGCAGCAACTCGCCTGGGGCGGCGCTGCGCTGATCGCGCTGATCGTACTGGGCATCAACGTGCTCGCCAGGGTGGCGTTCCGCGACAAGCTGCGCGCCTGAGCCCGGACGGAAAGACCGAATGAATTCCGCTTCCCCAACCGTTCCCGCGCCGGTCATCGAGGTCAGGAACCTGTCGTTCTTCTACGGCAAGTTCCAGGGCCTGACCGGGGTCTCGCTCGACATCGCGCGCAACCGCGTCACCGCGTTCATCGGCCCATCGGGCTGTGGCAAGTCGACGCTGCTGCGCACGTTCAACCGGATGTTCGATCTCTATCCGAACCAGCGCGCAGTCGGCGAGATCCGCTTCAACGGCCGCAACATCCTCGAACCGTCGCAGGACGTGAACCTGCTGCGTGCGAAGGTCGGCATGGTGTTCCAGAAGCCGACGCCGTTCCCGATGACGATCTTCGAGAACATCGCGTTCGGCGTGCGCCTGTACGAGAGCCTGACCGGCGACGCGATGCAGGAGCGCGTCGAGTGGGCGCTTCGAAAGGCCGCGCTGTGGGAGGAAGTCAGGGACAAGCTCGACCAGAGCGGGCTGAGCCTGTCGGGCGGCCAGCAGCAGCGGCTGTGCATCGCGCGGATGGTCGCGGTCAGGCCCGAGGTGCTGCTCCTCGACGAGCCGACGAGCGCGCTCGATCCGATCTCGACCGCGAAGATCGAGGAGTTGGTCAACGAGCTGAAGAGCGAGTACACGATCGCCATCGTCACGCACAACATGCAGCAGGCTGCGCGGATCTCCGACTACACCGCCTACATGTACCTGGGCGAGCTGGTCGAGTTCGGCAGCACGGACGAAATCTTCGTCAAGCCGAAGAAGAAGGCGACCGAGGACTACATCACCGGCCGGTTCGGCTGACGCATCGAGCGAGCGAGACACATGCTTCAGGAACACACCCACCGCCAGTTCGACACCGACATCGACGTGCTCCGCAGCGCGGTGACGATGATGGGCGGCCTCGTCGAGCGCCAGCTGGTGCGCGCGATCGACGCGGTGCGGCTGCGCGACCTGGACCTCGTCGCGCAGGTGCTCGCCGACGAGCAGAAGGTCAACCAGCTGCAGGTGGAGACCGACCTGCGCTGCAACCAGACGATCGCCCGGCGCCAGCCGATCGCGATCGACCTGCGCGAGATCATCGCGGTGATCCACACGATCAACGATCTCGAGCGCATCGGCGACGAGGCGAAGAAGATCGCGCTGAAGGCGCGCGTGCTGCACCTGGCCGAGTCTCCGATCGCGATGGACCGCATCGAGCAGATGTCTGCGCTGGTCCGTGGCATGCTCGATTCGGCGATCGACGCGTTCGTGCGCCACGACACGACGGTCGCCGGGGTGCTCGGCCAGCGCGACGACGAGGTCGACGCGTTGCGCGACGAGCTGATCGAGGAGCTGGTGGCGACGATGTCGTCGCACCCGGACACGGTGTCACCGTGCCTGGCGCTGATCTTCGTCGTGCAGTCGATCGAGCGCGCGGGCGATCACGCGAAGAACGTCGCCGAGTACGTGGTCAACGTGGTCGAGGGGATCGACCTGCGTCACGCGAGCCCGGCCGAAGGCGGCGGCGCGCCCGCGTCCTGAGCGCCGCCCGCGCAGGCGCCGGACGCGCAAGGCGCTTCGGCCGTCCCCGAGCTGGCTGATGAAGCCGGCTCGGCGGGCGCCGATCCCGACCCGGCGGCGTGGCGCGGCGGGTCGGTGTCGCCGAGCAGCCGCGCGGTCGGAAGGCACAGCGTGAAGGTGCTCCCGCGCCCCGGCGCGCTCTCGAACTCGAGCCGGCCCTGGTGCCGGTGCATGATCCGTTTCACGATCGCGAGCCCGAGCCCGGTGCCGCCGCTTGCGCGCGAACGGCCGCGGTCGACGCGGTAGAACCGCTCGGTGATCCGCGGGATGTGCTCGGCCGGGATTCCGATCCCCGTGTCGCGCACCGAGATGCGGCCTTCGCCGTCGCGCACCCGCCAGGAGATCGAGATCCGGCCGCCGTCGGGCGTGTAGCGGATCGCGTTGGTCAGCAGGTTTCGCACCGCGCTCTCGAGCTCGCCGGGGGCGGCCAGCACGCGACGCGGTCCGTCGAGCTCGAGGGCGAACTGGTGACGCTCGCGCGACAGCGCGCGCGCCTCGACGAGCAGCGCCTCGAGCAGCCGGTGCAGGTCGACCGGCTCCGGGGCGAGCTCGTCGGCGCTGCTCTCGAGCGAGGACAGCATCAGCAGGTCGTCGACCAGCCGCTGCATCGTCTGGCTCTGCTTGAGGATCGAACCGAGGTATTCGCGGCGCGCGGACTCGTCGAGCTCGAGCGTGAGCAGCGTCTCGGCGAATCCGGCGATCACGGTGATCGGCGTACGGATCTCGTGCGAGACGTTGGCGACGAAGTCGCTGCGCATCGCGTCGAGCTTGGCCTGGTTGGTCACGTCGCGGGTGATCAGCAATTTCTGGTCGCCCTGGGCCCGGTGCAGTCGCAGCTCGTAGGTGCGCCCCGGCTGGCGCGGCAGCTGCAGGCGAATCGCGCTGTCCGCCTCGTTGGCCTCGAGGAACCGGGCGAACTCGGGCTGGCGGATGAAATGGTGGATCGGCCGGCGGGTGCCGAAGATCCCGTGCAGGCTCTCGGCCGCGTCGTTGGCCCACAATACGTGGTCGTAGCGGTCGAGCACGACGAGGCCGTCGGGCAGCCGGTCGACCGCCGCGTGGATGCGTTCGAGCTCCGAGCCGAGCTCGCTGCGCGTGTCGGCCTCCTGGCGGGCAAAGCGCGCGAGCCGCGTCACGACCTGGCGCCACGGCCCGATGCCGGCCGGCAGCGAGCGGTTGCGCGGCAGCGACGACCAGTGGTACAGCCGCGCCAGGAACAGCGACTGCATGATCGCGTAGGTGACGAACACGATGCCGAACCACCAGAGGGCGAACGGCTCGGAGACGTACAGCGCGAGCCCGGCGCCGATGGCGACGACCAGTACGATTACGGCGAGGTTGCGCAGGAACAGGTTCAAGGGAACGGGCTCGAGGACGTTGCCGGATCTCAGCGGGGCAGGAAGCGGTACCCCTCTCCTCGCACGGTCTCGATCAGCCGGTCGTGGCCGCCCGGCGCGAGGGCCAGGCGAAGCCGGCGGATATGGACGTCGACGGTGCGTTCCTCAATATACACGCGATCCCCCCAGACATTGTCCAGCAGCTTCGCGCGCGAGAGCACGCGATCGGGGTTCTTCATGAAGAAGTGCAGCAGCCGGAACTCGGTGGGACTGAGGTCGAGCGTTCGTTCGCCGGCCCGGACGCGGAATGCCGTGGGGTCGAGCCGCAGGCCGGCGATCTCGATCGGTTCTTCCGAGGTCTCGGGCGCGGCGCGACGCAGCACCGCGCGGATCCGCGCCAGCAGTTCGCGCGGCGAAAAGGGCTTGGTCACGTAGTCGTCGGCGCCGACGTCGAACCCCTGCAGCTTGTCGCCTTCCTGCGCGCGGGCGGTCAGCATGACGATCGGCAGCTTCGCGGTGCGGGACTCGGCGCGCAGCCGCCTGGCGAGCTCGACCCCGGACTGCCCGGGGAGCATCCAGTCGAGCAGCACCAGGTCGGGCAGGCCGGCATCGAGTTGCACGCGCGCGGCCTCGGCGGTCTCGGCCTCGCTCACCATGAAGCCCGCGTGGCGCAGGTTCACCGCGATCAGCTCGCGGATGGCGGGCTCGTCTTCGACGATCAGGATCCTGGCGTTCACGAAGGCAGATTATGACTTGCGCGTGACGGGCCGATGACAAGGGTCGGCTCGGCTAGGCGGCAGGTTCGCGCCAGCGATAGCGGCACTGCGGCGTCGAACCGGCGTTGGAACATCCGAGCGCGAGCGTCCACGCCTGCGAGTCGATCGGCAGCGCGTCGGCGAACCCGGCGAGCTGGTCGCGGGCGTCGCGGCGCGCGCCGCGCACCAACGTCGCGTGCAGGTGCAGCGCGCGCTCGTCGAACGCAATGCCGGCGTCGCGCAGCCGCTGCTGCAATTGCGCCGCGAGCCGTGCCGGCCATGCCGGCAGGTCGTCGCCGGCCCGAGGAGCGCCGGCAGGGTGCGCCGGCCCGGCCCAGTACAGGCCGCGACCGAAGGTGCCAAGCCGCGTGAGCGGCATCGCCGGCCAGCGCGGCGAGAGGCCCGCGAGCGCGCCCGCCAGCGTCGCCTCGTCGGCGTCGGGCCGCTCGCCGACGAAGACCAGTGTCAGGTGCACGTCGGCGGCCGACATCGGCCGCCCGCCCAGGCCCGCCGCGAGCCGCGCCGCGAGCGCGCCCAAGCGGGCCGCCGCGTGCGCGTCGGGGCGCAGCGCGTAGAACCAGCGTGGCTTCATCGGCCCGCCTTCAGGCGGGTGGGGTGCGGCCGTAGACGTCGTCGAAGCGCACGATGTCGTCTTCGCCGAGGTAGTCGCCGCACTGGACCTCGATCATCACGAGGTCGACGACGCCGGGGTTCTCGAGCCGGTGCTTCGAACCGAGCGTGGTGTTGCCGTCCGCATCGGGTTGCAGCTCTTCGGACACTGCCGTCCGTGAAAGTCCGTCGGCCAGCGGCAGCGAGCAGCGGAGCGTGCGTTGCAGCAGGCTGAGATCGCCGCCCAGCTTCATGAACGGCTTCGGGGACGCCTCGCGCGACACCGGCCAGAGCCGCGTGCCCGCGCCGCCGGAGAGGACGACGGGGATCAGCATGATGGGCACCGACCGACGTTGGTCTGCATGCGCAGGATTTTACGGTTCGTGCCGGGCCTGCGTGAGACAATTTTCCGATTCACGCCGCACTGGCGGCGACGGAGGGCGGATCTTGGGCGACGCGGGGCGGCAGGTACTGGTGACCGGCGGGGCGGGCTACATCGGCTCGCACACGGTGGTCGAATTGCTGAAGGCGGGCTGGGAGGTCGTCGTGATCGACAACCTCAGCAACGCCAGCGCCGAGTCGCTGCGCCGCGTTCAACGGATCACCGGGCGCGAGGCGCCATTGGTGCGCGCCGACCTGCGCGACGAGGCCGCGGTCGCGGCGCTGCTGCGCTCGCGGCGCTTCGACGCGGTGATCCACTTCGCGGGGTTGAAGGCGGTCGGCGAGTCGGTGGCGCGGCCGCTCGAGTACTACGACAACAACGTCTGCGGCACGGTGACGCTGCTGCGCGCGATGGCCGCGGCCGGCGTGCACCGGATCGTGTTCAGTTCGTCGGCGACCGTCTATGGCGACCCCGAGCGGGTGCCGATCGCCGAAGACGCGCGCACCGGGCCGACCAACCCGTATGGCCGCACGAAGCTGATGATCGAGTCGATCCTCGGCGACCTGGCGCGGGCCGACGCCGGATGGTCGATCGGCATCCTGCGCTACTTCAACCCGGTCGGGGCGCACGAGAGCGGGCTGATCGGCGAGGACCCGCGCGGCGTGCCGAACAACCTGATGCCGTTCGTGAGCCAGGTCGCGGTGGGGCGCCTGCCGCAGCTGTCGGTGTTCGGCGGCGACTGGCCGACGCCCGACGGCACCGGCGTGCGCGACTACATCCACGTCGTCGACCTCGCGCGCGGGCACCTGGCCGCGCTCGACCGGGTGTTCGCGCAGTCGGGTTCGTTCACCGTGAACCTGGGCACCGGGACCGGCTATTCGGTGCTCGAGCTGGTGCGCGCGTTCGAGCGGGCGAGCGGCCGCAAGGTGCCGTACCGGATCGTCGATCGCCGGCCCGGCGACATCGCCGCCTGCTACGCCGATCCGTCAGCGGCGGCGTCTCTTCTCGGCTGGCGCGCGGCGCTCGGCATCGATCGGATGTGTGCCGACGCCTGGCGCTGGCAGCAGGGCAATCCGCAGGGATACGGCGAGGCTTAGCCCACCGAGCGGCGACGCTGCTGGCGCGCGCGGAAGGTCTGCGCGGGCAAATCCGCGGGCGAAGGGCCGATTGGCGGGGGCGCCGTCGGCCACTGGCGCGCCGGGTGCTTGCCCCCGCTGCGCGGGGGGTGCCCTGCGATGCTCGGAACGCCGGCCTGCGCCGCGAAACTCGCTGCGCTCGCTCCGCGAGCTCCGCTCAGACAATCGCGGCGAGTCGGATGAACGATGCGCGCTTCGCGCGCAGGCCGGCGCTCCTGCGCTTCTCGGCTGCGCACAAGGCGCGCCAGTGGCTGACAGCGTCCCCGCCAATCGGCCCTTCACCCGCGCATTTGCCGATATCGTCGCGGTGTTCGTGAGCAAGAGCCCGACCCGCCGCCGAAGGCCGCGACGCGCCTCAGAATTCGAGGTTGTCGATCAGCCGCGTCGTGCCTAGCTTCGCAGCGCCGAGCGCGACCAGCGTGCCCGGGGCGGCGAGGTCGGCGGCCTGCGGCGGTGCCAGGTCGGTGCGGCGGCGCACTGCCAGGTAGTCGGGCTTCCAGCCGCGGGCCCGGAGATCGGCCAGGGCCTGGCGCTCAGCCTCGGCGAGCGCCTGCGGCGTTCCGGCTTGCGCCGCGCGCTGCGCCAGCGCCTGAAGTGCTCGCGCGAGCGCCGGCGCCTCGGCGCGCTCGGCCGCGCTCAGGTAGCCGTTGCGCGACGACATCGCCAGGCCGTCGGCCTCGCGCATCGTCGCGCCGGGCACGATCTCGATCGGCAGGTTGAATTGCTCGACCATCCGGCGCACGACCATCAGCTGCTGATAGTCCTTCATGCCGAACACCGCGACTGCCGGCTGCACGCAGCCGAACAGCTTGAGCACGACCGTCGCGACGCCCTCGAAGAAGCCGGGCCGGAACTCGCCCTCGAGGATGTCGCCCAGGCCGTGCGGGGTGCTCACCCGGAACGTCTGCTCGACCGGATAGAGCTCGCGCTCGTCGGGCGCGAACAGCAGGTCGCAGGCGACCGAGCGCAGCTTGTCGCAGTCGGCCTCGAAGGTCCGCGGGTAGCTGGCGAAGTCCTCGTGCGGCGCGAACTGCAGCCGGTTGACGAAGATGCTCGCGACCAGCGGCCGGCCCGTCGCCTTGCCCAGCCGCATCAGCGACAGGTGGCCTTCGTGCAGGTTGCCCATCGTCGGGACGAAGACGGCGCTGCGGTTCGCCCCGAGGGCGGCGCGCAACTCGCTGGCGGTGCGGACGATCTGCATGGCGGATCACTCCCCGATGCTGAAGAAGCTGCGCCGCCCGCGCATTTCGCCGAGCTGGCGCACCAGCGTCGCGAAGTCCTCCTCGCGTTCGATCGGGTTCAGGTGCTCGGTGTTCACGATCAGCAGCGGCGCGGCGTCGAAGTGGTGGAAGTAGCGGCTGTACGCGTCGGCGAGCGCGCGCATGTAGGCCTCCGAGATGCCGGCTTCCATCGGCAGGCCGCGCTCGAGCACGCGCCCGATCAGCGTGTCCGGCTGCGCCTGCAGGTAGATGACCAGGTCGGGCTGCGGTGCCTGGGGGCGCAGGCTCTCGAAGATCTGCTGGTAGAGCCTGAACTCGTCGTCGTCGAGCGTCAGTCGCGCGAACAGCGTGTCCTTGTCGAGCAGGAAGTCGCCGACGATCGCCTGCGAGAACAGGTCCTGCTGCGCCAGGTCGCGCAGCTGGTTGACGCGCTGGAACAGGAAGAAGAGCTGCGTGGGCAGCGCGTAGCGGCGGCTGTCGCGGTAGAAGCGCTCGAGGAACGGGTTGCCGGACGGGTCTTCGAGCACCGGCTGCGCGCCGAAGCGCTCGGCGAGCTTGCGCGCGAGCGAGGTCTTGCCGGCGCCGATCGGTCCCTCGACGACGATGTGGCGGTACTTCGCGAACGGGGTCATCGGGGCGGTCGCGGCGGTCATGAGCGGAAGATGAAATAGACGGCGCCGAGCATGCACAGCCCGGCCCACAGGTAATCGAGCTTGATCGGCTGGTTCATGTAGAGCACCGCGAACGGCACGAACACCGACAGCGTGATCACCTCCTGGACGATCTTCAACTGTGGCAGCGTGAAGTAGCCGTAGCCGATCCGGTTTGCCGGAACCTGCAGCAGGTATTCGAACATCGCGATGCCCCAGCTCGCCAGCGCGGCGAACCACCACGGCCGGGTAGCGAGGTCCTTCAGGTGCGCGTACCAGGCCACCGTCATGAAGACGTTGGACCCGACCAGCAGCAGCACGGTCTGCACCGGGATCGGCAGGTTCATCGCGCGGCTCCGGCCGGGGAGCGCCGGGGCAGCGGACCGTCGCGTTCGATGCGCTGGCCCGCGCAGGCTGCGAGCAGCTCGCCGACCGGGCCGTGCCCGGGCACCACCTGCCGCGAGTCGAGCTCGGCCAGAGGCGCCAGCACGAACGCGCGCAGGTGCATCCGCGGGTGCGGCAGAGAGAGCGACGGCGAATCGACGCGCAGCGGGCCGCTCGCGTCGGCGGCGAGCAGCAGGTCGAGGTCGAGCGTGCGCGGCGCGTTCCGGTACGGGCGACGGCGGCCCTCTCGGGCCTCGATCGCGAGCAGCTGCTCGAGCAACTGCTCGGGCCGCAGCGCCGTCTCGACTTCGACGACGGCATTGACGAATTCGGGCCCCTGCGCGTCGACCGGGGCGCTGCGATACAGCGACGAGGCGCGCGCGATCCGCGTCTCGGGCAGCGCGTCGATCGCGTCGGCGGCTCGGCCGATCGTCGCGGCGGCGTCGCCGAGGTTGGCGCCGAGGCCGATCCAGGCGCGCATCGCGGCGCTCACTCCGGCGGCTTCGGTTCGGTCGGCGGCGCCGCGCGGTGACCGGCTTCGGCAGGCCCCTGCGGCCCCGTCGGCGCGGCGGCGGGCGCAACGTCGCCAGCCGGCCCGGGCTCGACCCCGCCAGACGGCGCCGGCGCGGCTTCGCCGGCCTCGCGCGGGCCGGCGCGGCGCGCGCCGCCGCGACGGCGGCGCTTCTTCGCGGCGCCGCCTGCGGGTTTCGGCGCGCGCGCCAGCATCGCCTCGCGCTCGTCGGCGTCGGCGTCGGCGAACGTGGACCACCAGTCGCCGAGCTCGGCCGGCGCCTCGCCCGACTGGCAGCGCAGCTGAAGGAAGTCCCAGGCCGCGCGGAACCGCGGGTGCGCCACCAGCGTGTGCGGCGAGCGGCCGGTGCGGCGCTCGAAGCGCGCCTGCGTCATCCAGATCTCGCGCATGTCGGCGATGAAGCGGCGCTGGATCGCGATCCGCTCGGCCTGCTCGTCGAGCACCGAGTCGATCGCCGCCGACAGAGCCGGGATCGAGTGTTCGCCGCGCGCGACGGCGGCCTGCCAGCGCACGCGCACCGGCTGCCAGAGCAGGGACGCGAACAGGAAACCGGGCGAGGTGGTCTTGCCGGCGCGCACCCGCGCGTCGGTGGCCGCGAGCGCCGCGGTGACGAAGCGCTCGTCGTCGGGCTGTTCGAGGATCAGGTCGAGCATCGGCAGCAGCCCGTGGTGCAGGCCCTCGCGGCGCAATTCCTGCAGGCAGGCCATCGCGTGGCCCGAGAGCAGCAGCTTGAGCATCTCGTCGAACAGTCGCGCCGCCGGCACGTTGTGGACCAGGTCGGCCAGCTCGCGGATCGGCTTGCGTGTCTTGGGCTCGACCTTGAAGCCGAGCTTGGCGGTGAATCGCGCCACGCGCAGCATCCGTACCGGGTCCTCGCGGAAGCGCGAGGTCGGGTCGCCGATCATCCGCAGCGTCTTGTGCTCGAGGTCGCGCACGCCGTTGTGGTAGTCGAGGATCGTGTCGGCGACCGGGTCGTAGTACAGCGCGTTGATCGTGAAGTCGCGCCGCGCGGCGTCCTCGGCCTGCGTACCCCATACGTTGTCGCGCAGCACGCGGCCGTGCTCGTCGGTCTCGGCGGCGTCCTGGATCGCGCGGAAGGTCGACACCTCGATCGTCTCGCGGCCGAACATCACGTGGACGATCTGGAAGCGACGGCCGATGACGCGCGAGCGCCGGAACAGCACGCGCACCTGCTCGGGAGTCGCGTCGGTGGCGACGTCGAAGTCCTTCGGCTTCAGGCCGAGCATCAGGTCGCGCACGCCGCCGCCGACCACGTAGGCCTTGAACCCCGCCTCCTGCAGCGTCCTGCAGGTGCGCATCGCCGCGTCGGAGACGTCTTCGACGTGCACGCCATGCTCCGAGCCGCGATGCGACCTGGGCTTGTTGCGAACCGCGGCGCGCGGCGCCTTGCGGTTCAGGATGCGGTCGATCAGCTTCTTGATCATTCGAACAGCCTGATGACCGGCCAGCCGCGCTCGCCGGCGAGGGCGGTCAGCCGCGGGTCGGGATTGGTGGCGACCGGATCGGTGACGCGCTCGAGCAGCGGCACGTCGTTGACCGAGTCGCTGTAGAAGTACGAACGGGCGAAGCCCGCCCAGTTCCGGCCCAGCGACGCGAGCCACTCGTCGGTGCGCCGCACCTTGCCTTCGCGGAACGACGGAGTGCCGCGCGGCCGCCCCGTGTAGCGGTCGTCGCGCAGCTCGATGCCGGTGGCGATCAGGTGCTCGACCCCGAACGCGCGCGCGATCGGCGCCGTGACGAACTCGTTGGTCGCCGTGACGATCGCGCACAGGTCGCCGCGCTCGCGGTGCCGGTCGACCAGCGCGCGTGCCGCCGGCCGGATCGCGGGCCCGATCACCTCGTCCATGAACTGCCGGTGCCAGGCCTGGAGCTGGCCGAGCGGGTGCGCGGCCAGCGGCGCCAGCTGGAACGCGAGGAATTCGTGGATGTCGAGAGTGCCGGCGTGGTACTGCTCGAAGAACAGGTCGTTGCGCCGCTCGTACTCGGCGCCGTCGACGACGCCGAGCCGGATCAGGAAGCGCGCCCACTCGTAGTCGCTGTCGATCGGCAGCAGCGTCAGGTCGAGGTCGAACAGCGCCAGCGTCGTGCCCGGCGCCTGCGCCGGAGGGGAACTCGGTGTGTCGCGCGAGTGCATGGTGTCAGCCGGATTTTATCAGCGCCCCGGCCGCCTCCAGCTCGCGCAGCAGCGGCAGCGTGATCGCCCGCTTGCGCTCGAACGCGTGGCGGTCGAGCGCGTCGAACAGGCGCAGCAGCGCGCGGATGTCGCGCGAGGTGTGCGCGATCAGCCAGGGGACGACGTCCGAGGAGATCGCCACGCCGCGCTCGCTGGCGACGCGGTTGAGCACCGCGGCCTTCTCGTCGTCGCTGAGCAGCTGCAGCCGGTAGACCAGCCCGGAGCCGAGCCGCGTACGCAGTTCGTCGCGCAGCGCGAGCGCCAGCGGGGGGTGCGCGCCGGCGGCGACCACGGTGGTGCCGGGGCGCTCGCGCGCGTGGTTGAGCAGCTGGAATGCGCGCTGCTGGCGCGCGTCGTCGAGCCGTTCGCAGTCGTCGATCGCCACGATCGCCGGCGCCCCGTCGCGCGGGAACGCGCCGGGCGCGAAGCGCTCGGGCGCGAAGGCGTCTGGCGGCGCGTCCGGCCCGAGCACCTGCCGCGCGCCGACCAGCGCCTGCAGCAGGTGGGTCTTGCCGCAGCCCGGCTCGCCCCACAGGTAGATCACCGCAGCGCCGCCCGGCGTCGCGCCCTCGAGCAGCAGGCGCAGCTGCGCCAGCACCTCGCCGTTGCGGCCGACGACGTAGTTCTCGAGCGAGGGCGCCTCGATCCGGTACAGGTCGAGCGGCAGCTGGAACATGCCGCCCGCCGCGCCGGCGCCGGGTGCGTCGTGAGCCACGTCAGCCACGGTGGTAGAACTCGCTGGCCTTCCAGGCCGCCAGCAGCCGTCGCAGCCCCACCGCGGTCACCGCCGCCATCGGCAGCGCGAGCAGCACGCCGACGAATCCGAACAGCGACCCGAACGCGAGCAGCGCGAAGATCACCGCGACCGGGTGCAGGCCGATGCGCTCGCCGACCAGCCGCGGCGTGAGCCAGGTGCTCTCGACGACCTGGGCGATCCCGTAGATCGCCGACACCCAGGCCAGGCCCGCCAGCGGCCCGAGCTGCAGCATGCCGGCCACGAGCGCGAAGACGAAGCCGGTCGCGAAGCCGAGGTAGGGAACGAAGATCAGCAGGCCGCTCAACACGCCGATCGGCAGCCACAGGTCGAAGCCGGCGACGAGCAGCGCCAGCGAGAACCAGGCGGCGAGCGACAGCATCACCAGCAGCTGCCCGCGCAGGTACTTGCCGAGCAGCGCGTCGGTCTCGTCGAGCACCGAGTCGATCGGCTCGACCCACCGCGGGGGGATCAACGCGCGCGAGCGGGCCACCAGCTCGGGCCAGTCGGTGAGCAGGTAGAACAGCACGACCGGCACCAGGAAGACCGTGCCGAGCACCTGCAGCGCGGCGCCCCAGCCCGACTTCGCGTAGACGAACAGCGTCGCGAGCCAGTCCTCGCTGCTGCCGGCGAGCTGGCCGGCGAGCCACTCGCGCAGCGACGCCACGTCGAGCTTCAGCGTCATCCCGAAGGTCCGCTCGATCCAGGGAAGCAGCCGCTCGGAGATCGACGCGGCCAGCGCCGGGAACTGGCGCCGGATCAGTGCGATCTCCTGCTGCGTGATCGGCACCAGGATCAGCAGGATCGCCAGCAGCGCGAGCACGGCGACCAGGATCACCGCAAGCGCCGCCGGCACGCGCGGCACGCGGCGCGCCTGCAGCCAGCGAACGCCGGGCGCCAGCACGTAGGCGAGGATCGCCGCGGCGACGAACGGCGTCAGGATCGGACCGAGCACGACCAGCGCCCAGGCCAGCAGGGCGGCGACCACGGTCCACAGCGCGGTCTGGCGCTGGCGGGCAGTCAGGGGCATGTTCGGAGAAGCTACAATCGCATCGAGGCGGTGGCCGCCCGGCCGGGCGCTCCCAGACCGCCATTCTATCGGCCGCCGCCGGCGTGCCCACCTCGGATCGGATCGCAATGGGTTCCACGCTGCCAGGCTCTTCGCTCTCTTACCGGGATGCCGGCGTCGACATCGACGCGGGCGACGCGCTGGTCGACCGGATCAAGCCGCTGGCGCGGCGCACGATGCGCGACGGGGTGCTCGCCGGCATCGGCGGGTTCGGCGCGCTGTTCGAGGTGCCCAGGCGCTATCGCGAGCCGGTGCTGGTTTCGGGCACCGACGGGGTCGGCACCAAGCTCAAGCTGGCCTTCGCGCTCGACGGTCACGACACGGTGGGCATCGACCTGGTCGCGATGAGCGTCAACGACATCCTGGTGCAGGGCGCCGAGCCGCTGTTCTTCCTCGACTACTTCGCCTGCGGAAAACTCGACGTCGAGGTGGCGGCGCGCGTCGTGGGCGGCATCGCGCGCGGCTGCGAACTGGCCGGTTGCGCGCTGATCGGCGGCGAAACGGCCGAAATGCCCGGGATGTACCCGGAAGGCGAGTACGACCTCGCCGGCTTTGCGGTCGGCGCAGTCGAGAAGTCGGCGATCATCGACGGCTCGCGGATCGCCGCTGGCGACGTCGTGCTCGGCCTCGCGTCGAGCGGCGCGCATTCGAACGGCTACTCGCTGGTGCGCCGGGTCATCGAGCGCGCCTGGGGCTGCGTCGACGCGCCGCAGATGAACGAGGACTTCCACGGGCGGCGCTTCGCCGACGCGGTGATGGCGCCCACGCGGATCTACGTGCGCCCGATGCTCGAGCTGATGCGCGCGCTGCCGGTGAAGGGCGTCGCTCACATCACCGGGGGCGGACTGGTCGAGAACGTTCCGCGCGTGCTTCCCGACGCGCTGCAGGCGGTGCTGCATCGGGACGCGTGGTCGATGCCGCCGCTGTTCTCGTGGCTTCAGCAGCACGGCGGCATCGCCGACGCCGAGATGCACCGCGTCTTCAACTGCGGCATCGGGATGGTGGTCGTCGTCGCGCCGGGCGACGCCGTGGCGGCCGAGTCGATGCTCGCGGCCGCCGGCGAGTCCGTCCACCGGATCGGCGAGATCGTCGAGCGGCCCGCCGGCGCAGCGGCCACGGTCGTGGTCTGACGCCGCCCGGCGGCGCGCCAGCATGGCCCGTTTGCCGGCTGCCGCGTTCGCCGTGGTCGTGCTGGTCGCGGCGCTCGCATTCGCGACGCCGGCGCTGGCTGCCAACTACGAGCTCGAGATCGACGCGCCCGACGAACTGGTCGCGCCGCTGCGCGAGCGCACGCTGCTCGGCCGCTGGCTCGCCGAGCCCGGTTTCGATCGCGACCAACTGCCGCTGTTCGTCGAGCGAGCGAAAGACGAGGCGGCGGCGATCGTGCGCGCGGCCGGCTACTTCTCGGGCCGCGTCACGGTCTCGCTCGACGAGCCGCGGGCCGGCGGGCTGCCGCGGGTCCGCATCGCCGTCGACGCGGGCGCGCGCACCACGGTGAACCGGTTCGAGCTGGCGGTCGACGGACCGTCCCCGGCGCAGTCGATGCGCGAGGCGCTGGTCGCGCGCTGGCCGTTGCCGGAGGGATCGTTCTTCCGCACCGCCGAGTGGGAGCAGGGAAAGCGACTCCTGCTCGACATCCTGCAGCAGCACGGCTTCGTGCGCGCGCGCATCGTCGAGAGCCGCGCCGAGGTCGATCCGCGGCTCACCGCCGCGTCGCTGTCGCTGCGCATCGACACCGGCCCGCAACTCGCGTTCGGCCCGACGACGATCCGGGGACTCGAGCGCTACGACCGATCGATCGTCGAGGCGCTCGTCCCATGGACGGCCGCCGAGGGCGAGCGCGGCGCCGGCGGCGATCCCTACAGCTTCGACCAGCTACTGGTGCTGCAGGCGCGGCTGCGCGCCTCCGGCTACTTCGACGGGGTGAGCGTGCTGCCCGATCTCGCTGCGGTCGAGGCCGACCCGGCGCGCACGACGGTGCCGGTGCGCGTCGACCTGACCGAGCGCAAGACGCAACGTGCGATGTTCGGCATCGGCTACAGCAGCGACGAGGGCGCGCGCGGCCTGCTCGGCTACGAGCACCGGGACCTGTTCGATCGCGGCTGGCAGCTCGAGTCCGGCGTGCTGTGGCAGTCGGTGCGTCGGCGCGTGTTCGCCAGCGTGCGCACGCCGCAGCAGGCGAGCGGGCACTACTACCAGGCCGGGGCCCGCGTCGAGCGCTTCGACGTCCAGGGCGAGCTGACCGACAAGCGCACGCTGTTCGTCGGCCAGGGCAAGCACGCCGAGGACACCGAGATCTTCGTCTCTCTGCAGTACCAGCTCGAGCAGCGCACGCTGCCGCTCGCCCCCGCCGACGACGGCCGCCGCGCGCTGACGCTGGGTTACGCGTGGAACCGCCGCAGGCTCGATTCCCCCATCGATCCGCGCTCGGGCTATTCGATCAGCGCCCAGCTGTCGGGCGCGGCGCGCGGCCTGGGCAGCGACCGCAGCTTCGCGCGCCTCTATACGAGGATGATGCGCTTCTGGCCGATCCCGAGGCAGTCGCCGCTCGGGGACGGCCTGCTGGTGGGCCTGGTCGAGGCCGGCTACGTGCTGGCGACCTCGCGGCAGGACATTCCGTCGGAGAATCTGTTCCGCACCGGCGGGACGCAGTCGATCCGCGGCTACGAGTACCTGTCTCTGGGCGTGCCCGAGGCCGGCGCGATCGTCGGCGGACGGGTGCTCGCGCTGGCCAGCCTGGAGTATCAGCACCCGATTGCGCCGAACTGGTACGGCGCGGCGTTCGTCGACGTCGGCGACGCGGCCGACCGCTGGGTCGACTACCGCGCGGTCTGGGGCTACGGGGCCGGCGTGCGCTGGCGCTCGCCGATCGGGCCGGTCAACCTGGACCTGGCCTACGGCGAGGCGGTCAAGCGTTGGCGGCTGCACCTGTCGGTGGGATACGCGTTCTGATGGCCGCGCCCGCGCCGAGTCCGTTGCGCGCGCTGGCGCGAGTCGCCGCAGTCGTGCTGGCCGTGCTGCTGCTCGCGGCGGCCGCGGCGCTGTGGTGGGTCGGCCAGACCAGCTCGTTCGTGAACTGGG
The DNA here is from genome assembly GCA_023954045.1 of Burkholderiaceae bacterium. Classification (GTDB taxonomy): domain Bacteria; phylum Pseudomonadota; class Gammaproteobacteria; order Burkholderiales; family Burkholderiaceae_E; genus Zeimonas. Next base: position 25,766 of record JAMLIR010000015.1, read on the forward strand.
CGCTCGCGCGTGCGGCGGCGGCGAGCGGTGGCGCGCTGCAGCCTGGCGCGGCGCGCGGCACGCTGCTGGGCGGCGTGCGGATCGATTCGCTGCGCTGGCGCGACGACGCGCGCGACATCGAGCTGCGCGGCGTCGCGGTGCGTTGGGGTCCGGCGGCGCTGTGGCGCGGCGAGCTGCACTTCACGCGCATCGAGGTCGCCAGCGTCGACGTGCGCTTGCGCGAGTCCGGCGCGGCGCCTGCGCTGCCGGCCTCGCTCGCGCTGCCGCTGGGGGTGAGCGTCGACGCGCTCGGGATCGGGCGCCTGCAGGTCGCGCCAGCCGGTGCCGCGCCGTTCGAGCTGGAGCGCGTCGCGCTCTCGGGGCGCTACCGGGCCGGCACCTATCGCATCGATCACCTGTCGGCCGACTCGCCGCAGTGGGGCGAGGCGCAGGTCGCGGGCCGGCTCGGCGACGGCGCGCCGTTCGCGCTCGAGCTCGCCGGGCGTCTTTCGCTGCGCATCGACGGACTTGCGGCGCTGCCGCGCGTCAGCGTGCTCGCCGACGGCACGCTCGAGGACTTCGCGGTCGCCGCGCAGGCGGTGCCGCCGGCGGGTGCGGAGGAGGCGCAGGCGCGAGGCCCGGTCTGGATCGGCCTGGACACGCGGGTGCGTCCGTTCGCCGCAACGACGTCCGGGCGGCTGGCGCCGGTCGAGCTGACGTTCGACGGCGTCGAGCCCGCGCAGCTCGGCTTCGCCGACCTCCCGCGCGCCCGCATCGGGGGCACGGCGACGCTGCACGTCGGCGACGGGCAGGTCCTCGGGCGCCTCGAGCTTCGCAATGCGCTGCCCGGCGCCGTGGATCGGCAGGCAGTGCCCGTGGTCGCCCTCGACGCCGACTTCACGGCCTCGGCGACGCGGGTCGAACTCGGCACCGTGCGCGCGACGCTGACGGGTGACGGGACGGTCGCCGGCACCGCAGCGGTCGACCTCGCACGGCGGGTGACGCTGCTCGGCCGCGTGCTGCCCGTGGTCGAGGCGCGCCTGGCGCTGCGCGACGTGGACCTGTCGCAGATCGCGAGCGGCCTGGAGAGCACGCGGCTGGGCGGCACGATCGGAGCGAACGCCGGCGCGTTCGAGCTCGACCTGACCGATCCGACGCGCCGCGGGATCGCGGCGAGGGCGCAGGCGCGCGTCGACGGCGAGCGCCTGCGCCTCGCGCGCGCGCAGTTCGACACTGCGGCGGGAAGCGTGTCGGCGCGCGGTACGTTGGCGCTGGCGGCGCCGTGGAGCGTCGACCTCGAAGGCGAATTCCGCGACCTCGATCCCGCCGGCGCGTTCGGATTGCGCTCGGCACTGGGCGCTTCGGCCGCACGGTTCGGCGCCGACGTCCCGTCCGAATGGATCTCGCGGCTGCGCGGCCGGCTCACCGGCAGCTGGTCCGCGCAGGGCCGTGCGTGGCCCGATCCGATGCTGAAGAGCCGGCTCGTCGTCGACAGCGGGGTGATCGACGGCAAGCCGCTTCGCGCGAGCGCGCAGGGCGAGGTCTCGCCCGGGCGCGTCGCGCAGGCCGCACTCGCGCTGACGTTCGGCGACCTGCAGGCCGATGCGCGCGGAAGCCTCGGAAGCGCCGGCGACCGGCTGCGGTTCTCGGTGCGCGCGGGCTCGCTCGCGTGGCTGGATCCGCGGATCGAGGGGTCCGCCGGTGCGCGCGGCGAGCTGACCGGCGGCTGGAGCGCGGCGACCGGCCTGGGGGTCGTCGCGGACTTCGACGGCCGGCGGTTGCGCTGGGCCGGCGAGACGCTGCGCGCCGGCGCGCTCTCCGGGCGAATCGAGTGGCCGGACCTGCGCGCAGGCAGGGTGGCGCTGCGCCTCGACGCCGAGGCGCTGCAGGCCTGGGGCCGCAGTTTCGATCGCGCGAGCGCGCGCGTCGACGGCGACGTCGACGCGCACACGCTGCACTTCGACGTCGTGGGACCGCAAGCGGCCGCGCGCGCTGCCGCGCACGGCGCGCTGCTGCGGCAGGCCGGCAGCGCGGACTGGCGCTGGAGCGGCAGCATCGACGAGCTGGTGGCCGACGCGCCGGTGCCGGTGAGGCTGCGGTCGCCGGCCGCGTTGAGCGTCGACGCGCACCAGTTCGCCCTGCGCGAGGCGGCATTCGACGTCGACGGCGGCAGCGCGCGCATCACGAGGTTCGACTGGCGCGATGGCGCGCTCGATACGCAAGGCGAGGCCAGCGACCTGCCGGTCGCCCGCTGGGCCGAGCGCTTCGCGGGACCGCAGGCGCTGCCCGCCGGCGCGCAACTCGAGGACCTGCGCCTGCGCGGGAGCTGGGAACTCGCGGGCGCCTCGCTTCGGACGCCGAGCGGACGAGTGGCGCTGCGGCTCGACGGCGGCGACGCGGCCGAGAGCCGGGGCGAGGCGCAGCTTCGACTCGACCAGGGCCGGATCGAGGGCCCGGTCGACGTGAGGATTCCGACGCTGGCCTTCGCGAACCGGCTGATCGGACCCGAGTGGGCCGTCGCCGGCCGCCTGCGCTTCGCGGGCAGCGTGGGCGGCACCGTGACGCGTCCGCGATTGCAGGGCACGCTCGCCGGCAGCGACCTCGCGCTGGTCCAGCGCGCGCTGGGCTGGCGACTCGCCAACGGCACGCTCGCCGCGCGCTTCGACGGCGACCGGCTCGATCTCGACGAACTGCGGCTCGAGTCCGGCGGCGGGTCGATCGCGATGAGCGGGCAGCTGTTGCTCGACGGCATGCACGGCGGCTTCACGCTGCGCGCCCAGCGGCTGCCGGTGCCGATCGGTCCCGGCCAGCGGGTGGTGGTCTCGGGCGACACCGGCATCGCCAGCAGCGGCACGAATTTCGAGTGGAAGGGCGACATCCGCGCCGACGAGGGCCTGATCGAGCTGCGCGGCGGCGAGGCGCCGAGCCTGCCCGACGACGTGGTGATCGTCGACCGCACGGCGCCGGGCGAAGGCCCGCGCGCGGCGGACGACGCCGCGACGGCAGGCTTTCGAATCGGCGCCGACCTGAACCTCGACATGGGCGAGAAGTTGCGCGTGCGCGGCAGCGGCGTCGACGTCGTGCTGGCCGGGGCGCTGAACCTGCGCGGCACGCTGCCGGCGGCACCGCGCGCGTTCGGCACCGTACGGGTGCGCTCGGGCACCTACACCGCCTATGGCCAGCGGCTGGAAATCGAGCGCGGCCAGGTCGTTTTCAACGGTCCGCTCGACAACCCGGTGCTCGACATCGTGGCGATGCGCCGCGACCAGGCGGTCGAGGCGGGCGTCGCGCTCACCGGCACGGTGCTCTCGCCACGGCTGCGCCTGGTGTCCTCGCCCGAGGTGCCCGATTCGCAGAAGCTGTCGTGGCTGGTGCTGGGCGTGGGCCTCGACGAGGTGCGCACCACGGGGCAGGGGGCAGCGCTGCAGGCGGCGGCCGCGACGCTGTTCGGCAGCAACGACGGCGGCCTGTCCGCGAGCCTGGCCGGTGCGCTCGGGATCGACATGCTGACGGTGCGCGGCGCCGGAACCGGCGGCGTGTTCGACCCGAACTTCGGCGCGAGCTTCCCCGGGCAGGCGACCACCGGCGGCATGCCGGTCGGCACGGCGACGCAGAACGTCGTGGCGATCGGCAAGCGCCTGAGCTCGCGGGTGTTCCTCACCTACGAGCAGGGGCTGCGCGGGATCTGGAACCTGCTGCGGATCCAGTACGACATCACCAACCGGCTGTCGATCCGCGCGCAGGCGGGCACCGACAGCGCGGTCGACATGCTGTACTTCTATTCGTTCGACTGAGGCCGCGCTACAGCCGGCACGCGTGGCGCAGCGCCTCGAGCACGCGCGCCGCGGCGTCGGGCCGCAGGCAGTCGACGACGATCCGGTCGGGCCACGCGCGCAGCCAGGTCAGCTGGCGCTTGGCAAGCTGCCGCGTGGCGGCGATGCCCGCCTCGATCATCGGCTCGATCGGCCCGTCGCCGGCGTCGAGCCAGGCCCAGGCCTGCCGATAGCCGACGCAACGCATCGACGGAAGCGTCGCGTCCAGGTCGCCGCGCGCGCGCAGCGCCCGAACCTCGTCGACGAAGCCGGCGGCGATCATCGCGCGAAAGCGCGCGGCGATCCGCACGTGCAGCGCCGCGCGATTCCCGGGCTCGAGCGCGAGGCGTACGAAGCGCGGCGACGCCGCCGGACCATCGGCTTCGTCCCGCCCCGCGGCGTGCCCGCCCGCGTCGCCGCCCTGCGCGCCGGGCGGCCCGGAAAGCCACTCCGACAGCGGCCTGCCGCTGAGCTCGAAGACCTCGAGTGCGCGCTGGATGCGCTGCGCGTCACCGGGCTCCAGGCGCGCGGCGGTCGCCGGGTCGACGCGCGCGAGCCGCGCGTGCAGCGCCGGCCATCCGAGGGCGCGGGCTTCGTCCTCGAGCCGGCGGCGCAGCGCGGGGTCGGCGCCGGGCAGCGGATGCAGTCCTTCGATCAGCGCGCGCGCATAGAGCATCGTGCCGCCGACCAGCAGCGGCAGGTGGCCGCGCGCGCGGATCAGCGCGATCGCCTCGCGCGCGTCGGCGACGAACCGCGCCGCCGAATAGCGCTCGCTCGGCTCGACGACGTCGATCAGGTGATGCGGCACCGCGGCGCGCTCTGCCGCGGTCGGCTTCGCGGTGCCGATGTCCATGCCGCGATAGACCTGCGCCGAGTCGACGGTGACGATCTCGATCGGCAGGCGCTCGGCGATCGCCATCGCGACCGCGCTCTTGCCCGAGGCCGTCGGCCCGAGCAGCACCGGAACCGGCGGCTCGCCGGGCCGGGCGGTCACGCGCGTTCCTCGGCGCCGACGGTCGTGGGCACGCTCGCGTCCGCGTCCTCGTTCGCGGCAGGCGCGCTGCGCAGCAGCGTCCACGCCGAGAGCGCGCAGAACGCGCCGCATGCCGCCACCCCGAGCGCGAGCGGTCGCGTGCTGCCGTCGTGCAGCGCGCCGACCGCCCAGCCCGCCAGCGCGGCGATGCTCAGCATCGTGAATCCCATCAGCGCGGCGGCAGCGCCGGCCTGGCGTGGAAACGGGTCGATCGCGCCGATCTGGCAGGCCGGCTGGATGAAGCCGTGGGCCATCACCGCGAGGAACATCGGCCCCAGCACCGCCGGCAGCGTGCGCACGTCGGCGAGTGCGAACGCCGCCATTGCCGCGCCGGAGGCGAAGGCGACCGTGGCGCCGATACGGATCGCCCCGACGAGCCCGAGTCGCCCGAGCAGCGGGCGCAACGCCATCGTGCCCAGCAGGTAGCCGAGCGTGACGAGCGCGTAGACGAAGCCGAAGCGTTGCGCGGAGATGCCGAAGATCTCGATCAGCACGAACGAGGCGCCCGAGATGAAGCAGAACAGTGCGCCGTAGCTCCCGGTGACCGGCAACGCGTATGCCCAGAAGCGCCGCGACGCCGCGATCCGCGCGTAGTTGCGGGCGAGCGCGCGCAGGTCGGTGGCCGAAGGATCCGGGTGGCGGTTGGTCTCGGCCAGCGTGCGCAGCGCGGCGGCGAGCAGGATCGCGCCGAGCAGCGCGAGCGCGGCGAGGTTGGCGCGCCAGCCGAGCCACGCCTGGAGCAGGCCGCCGGCGACGGGACCGGCGATCGGCGCGATTCCCATCCACGCCAGCGCGCGTGCCAGCACGCGGGCGCCGGCCTCGGCCTCGTGCAGGTCGCGCACGATCGCGCGCGCGCAGACGACGGTGCAGCAGACGCCGATCGCCTGCAGCACGCGCGCGCCGATCAGAACCCACAGCGACGGCGCGAGCATGCCCGCGAGCGAGGCGCCGACGTAGAGCGCGCAGCCGCCGACCGCGACCGGCCGACGGCCGAACCGGTCGGACAGCGGGCCGGCGATCAGCTGGCTGAGCGCGAAGCCGGCCAGGAACGCCGACAGCGTCAGCTGCACCGAGGAGACCGACTCGGAGAAGTGCCCGCGCAGCGCCGGCAGCGACGCGAGGTAGAGGTCGGTCGACAGCGGCTGCAGAGCTAGGAACCCGGTCAGCAGGAACAGCAGGGCTGCCGACGCGTCGGTGCTCGCGCGGGGCATCGTTCAGCGCCCGCGCAGGAACCAGCGGTCGAGTTCGGCGAGCGAGAGCTGCACCCAGGTCGGCCGTCCGTGGTTGCACTGGTCGGCTCCGGGCGTGCGCTCCATGTCGCGCAGCAGCGCGTTCATCTCGTCGATCGACAGGCGGCGGTTCGCGCGCACCGCGGCGTGGCAGGCCATCGTCGCGAGCAGTGCGTCGCGCCGCTCGGCCAGCGCCCTCGATGCGCCGTGTTCCTGCAGCTCGGCGAGTACCGAGCGCGCGAGCGCGACCACGTCGCCGTGGGCCAGCGCCGCCGGTACCGCGCGCACCGCGATCGCGCCCGGCGAAAGCACCGTGAGATCCAGGCCCAGCGCGTGCAGGGCCTCGGCCTCGTCCTCGACGACACGCACTTCCAGTGGGTCGGCGCGGAACGTCGCCGGCACCAGCAGCGGCTGCGTAGGCATCGCCTGGCGCGCGAGCGCGGCCTTCATCCTCTCGTAGACGACACGCTCGTGCGCGGCGTGCATGTCGACCAGCACCAGCCCGTGGCGGTTCTGCGCCAGCACCCAGGTGCCGTGCAGCTGGGCGATTGCGTGGCCCAGCGGCGGCTCCGCCGACGCTTCCTCATCCCGCGGCTCCGCCGACGCTTCCTCTTGCCGCGGCTCCGCCGCCGCTGCGTCGCCGTCAGGCGTCACCGCGCGCCCGTCCCGATCCAGGAACTCGGCGACGCCGACCGGCGACCCGGCCGCGGCGGGCTCGCCGGCGACGACGCCGCGCGGCCACGGCGCGCCTCCCTGCCACCACGCGCCGGCCAGCGACGCGCCGATCTCGCCGGGCGCGTAGAAGGCGAGGCTGCGGGTCGCCGCCTGCGGCGCCAGCATCGCGGCTGCGCCGCGGCCCGCGCCGGCCGCCCGGGCATCCGCGGCGCCCACCCGGGAACGTGCATCGCCCGCGCTGGCGCCGCCGGGTGCGCGCAGCGCGTCGACGACCGCGTGGAACACGTACGAGCGCAGCGCCGCCGGATCGCGGAAGCGCACTTCGATCTTCGCCGGGTGGACGTTGACGTCGACCAGCGACGGGTCGATCGCGATGAAGAGCGCCCAGGCGGCGTGCCGGTCGCCGTGCATCATGTCCGAGTAGGCCTGCTTGAGCGCGTAGCCGAGAAGGCGGTCGCGCACGAAACGGCCGTTCACGTACAGGAACTGCCGATCGGCGCGGGCGCGGTTCACCGTAGGCAGTCCCAGCACGCCCCACAGCCGCAGCGGGCCCGCCTGCGCCTCGACGATCCGGTGCGCCCCGGCGTACTCGTCGCCGAGCGCATCGAGGGCGCGGGCACGCCAGTCGGCGGCGGGCAGGTGCACGGCGCGGCGCCCGTCGACCTGCAGCTCGAACTCGATCGACTCGTGCGCCAGGCTCACGCGCCGGAATGCCTCGACGCAGTGCGCGGACTCGGTGGCCGGCGTCTTGAGGAACTTGCGCCGCGCCGGCGTCTGCGAATAGAGGTCGAGCACCTCGACGGTGGTGCCCACCGGCCCGGGCGCAGGGGCGACCTCGCCGGTGGCGCTGTCGATCCGCGACGCGGACGCCGCGCCGGCGACCCGACTCGTGATCCGAACCTGCGCGACCGAGGCGATCGAAGCGAGCGCCTCGCCGCGAAATCCGAGCGTGCCCACGCGCTCGAGCTCCTCGAGCGTGGCGATCTTGCTGGTCGCGTGACGCGCGAGCGCCAGCGCGAGCTCGCCGGCGGCGATGCCGCAGCCGTCGTCGGTCACGACGATGCGCCGCATGCCGCCGTCCTCGATGCGCAGCGCGATGCGTCGCGCGCCGGCGTCGATCGCGTTCTCGAGCAGCTCGCGCACCACCGATGCCGGCCGCTCGACGACCTCGCCGGCGGCGATCTGGCTGATCAGGCGGTCGGGCAGCAGCGCGATCGGGCGCGCGGGTGCGGCAGGGACGGGCATCCGGGAATTATAGGGACGCCCGTGTAACATCCGCCGCCATGGACTTCGGACAACTGCTCGACATCTTCCTGCACCTCGACAAGCATCTCGCCGCGGTCGTCGACCAGGCCGGCCCCTGGGTCTACGGCATCCTGTTCGCGATCATCTTCATCGAGACGGGCCTGGTCGTGATGCCGTTCCTGCCCGGCGACTCGCTGCTGTTCGTCGCCGGCGCGATTGCGGCGGTGGGCGGCATGAACCTGCCGTTGCTGATCGTGCTGCTGATCGTGGCGGCGACGCTCGGCGACGCGGTCAACTACTCGGTGGGTCACTACTTCGGCCCGAAGGTGTTCGGCTGGGAGCAGTCGCGCTTCTTCAACAAGGCGGCGTTCGATCGCGCCCACGCGTTCTACGAGCGCCACGGCGGCATCACGATCATCGTCGCGCGGTTCCTGCCCTTCGTGCGCACCTTCGCGCCGTTCGTGGCCGGCGTCGCGCAGATGAGCTACCCGAAGTTCGCGCTCTACAACATCACCGGTGCGACGCTCTGGGTGGTGAGCCTGGCCGGCGTCGGCTACCTGTTCGGCAACACCGACTGGGTCAAGGCGAACTTCCAGTGGGTGACGCTGGCGATGATCGTGATCCCGGGCCTGCCGGCGGTGTTCGAAGTGCTGCGCCACTGGCTGCGCGGCCGCCGGGCGCGCGCGTAGGGCCGGAAGGTCTCCGGGGCATGCCGCTTATGCGCGGGTGCCCGGTGTCGGCCCTCCGATCGGCGCTGCACCGCGCGCGCAGGGGCTTTCCGGCGATGCGGGCCGCAGCCTAGAATGTCCCGATCGCAGCGTCGAATCCCCACGCCGGCCGGAGACGGCCGCTCCAGAACCATGAAGATCCTGATCGTCTGCGACGACGCGTCCGCCTCAGAGCGGCTCCTCGGTCCGCTGCGCGAGGCGGGCCACGCGGTGGACATCGTCGATCGACCCGACGAGGCCGACGCGGTGCTGCGCGGGGGGCACTTCGACGACATCGTGCTCGACCTGCGTCGCGGGCCCGATGCCGGCCTGGAGTGGCTGCGCGGATTGCGCCAGCGGCGCGTGCGGCTGCCGGTGCTGATCGTCACCGACGCCGAAGCCGCCGATACGCGCATCGCCGCGATCGACGCCGGCGCCGACGACCACCTCGAGGCGCCGTTCGATCCGCGCGAGCTGGTCGCTCGCTGCCAGGCGCTCGTGCGGCGCAACGGCGGCCCCTCGCGCGCCGACGTGGTCGTCTGCGGCGAGCTGGTCATCGACAGCCGCAAGCGCGAGGTGCGGCACGGCTCGGTGCCGGTCGACCTGACGCCGCGCGAGTGGTCGATCCTCGAGTACCTGGTCCTGAACGCCGGCACCGCGGTCACGAAAGAGCGCCTGCTGCGCGCGATCACCGGTTTCGAGGAACACCTCGCGCCGAACGCGATCGAGGTCTACGTGTCGCGACTGCGCAGCAAGCTCGCCGGCACCGGCGCGCGCATCAGCACGCTGCGCGGCGTCGGCTATCGGCTCGAGCAGCCCGAACAAACCCCCGGGCACGCGTCGTACTGACCTCCGGCGCCGCGCGCTCAGGTGGCGCGCGCCTTGGGCGGCGGAGGATGTCGCAGCAGGTAGCCCCTGAGCCCGCGAAAGATCGCGTCGGCGATGCGCGCCTGGTAGCGGCTGTCGGCCAGGCGCCGTTCCTCGCGCGGGTTGCTGATGAAGGCGGTCTCGACCAGGATCGACGGGATGTCGGGCGCCTTGAGCACCGCGAAGCCGGCCTGCTCGATGCGCGGCTTGTGGAGCTCGCCCACGCCGCCGAGCTCCGAGAGGACGAAGTGCCCGAGCCGGCTCGAGTCCTGGATCTGCGCGGTCGTCGAGAGGTCGAGCAGCACCCGCCGCACCTCGCGGTTGCGGCTGCCGAGAAAGACGCCGCCGATCCGGTCCGACGCGTTCTCGCGGTCGGCCAGCCAGCGCGCGGTCGAGCTCGACGCGCCGCGTTCGGACAGCACGTAGACCGAGGCGCCGCTCGCCTGTGCGCGCACGACGGCGTCGGCGTGGATCGAGACGAACAGGTCGGCCTGCACGCGGCGTGCCTTGGCCACGCGAGTGGCCAGCGGCACGAAGAAGTCGCCGTCGCGGATCATGTAGGCGCGCATGTTCGGCTCGGCGTTGACGCGCTCGCGCAGCAGTTGCGCGATGCGCAGCACCACGTCCTTCTCGTGCGTGCCGCGGCGCCCGATGGCGCCGGGGTCCTCGCCGCCGTGGCCCGCGTCGATCGCGATCGTCACCATCCGCGCGATCGCCCCCGGCGGGCGCCGCTTGCCGCGCGCCGCCGGGGGCGGCTCGGGCATCGTGGTCTCGTCGGGCTGCGCGAGCCGCTCCTGCGCGTCGAGCCGGTCACGCACCAGCGCGGCGATCGGGTCTTCGGGCGGGGGCGACGGCGGGCGAACGCTGCGGCTGCGGACGTCGTCGACCAGCGCCTTCAGCGGGTCGACCGGCACCGCCGGGTGCAGGTCGAGCACCAGCCGGTGCCGGTACTGGCCGACCGGCGCGAGCGTGAACAGCTGCGGCGCGACTTCGCCCTTCAGGTCGAACACGAGCCGCGCCACCTTCGGGCGGTGCTGGCCGACGCGCACCTGCAGGATGTACGGATCCTCCGGGCGGATCTTCGCGACCAACTCGCGCAGGGCGAGGTCGATCTCCAGTCCTTCCAGGTCGACGACCAGGCGCGGTGGGTCCGACAGCTGGATCTGCGTCGACTTCAGTGGCTCGTCGAGTTCGAGGGTGACCCGCGTGTAGTCGCGTGCCGGCCAGACGCGCACCGCGAGGATCGAGGCCGCGCGCGCTGTCGGGACGTCGAGTGCCAGCAGTGCGCCGGCCAGCCCCGTGCGTGCCGCGACGAGGCCCGCGCCCGCTCCGAGGCTCAGCAGCCGGCGCTTGCCGCGCGAAGCTTCCTCAGGCATTCGAGCCCCCTCGGAGTCGCGGCGTCGAGCCGCGCGATGCGCGCCTCGTCGCCGTGCGCGGCGTCGAACTCGAGCCGCAGCCACAGGTCGGGTGGGGGCAGGCTGGCGGCGGCGCGCTCGGGCCATTCGATGACCGCCACGCCGGACCCGCCGAGAAGGTCATCGAACCCTGCATCGATCCAGTCTCTGTCGGAGGAGAGTCTATAGAAATCAAAATGATACAACTGGAATCTCGACAGGTCGTAAGATTCGAGCAACGCGAAGGTCGGGCTCTTGACACGGCCCGGGTATCCGAGCGCGCGCAGCAGCGCGCGGGTGAAGGTGGTCTTGCCGGCGCCGAGGTCGCCGGACAGGAACACGATGAAGCCGGGCTCGAGCTCGGCTGCGAGGCGCGCGGCGAGCCGCTCGGTGTCCGGCAGGCCGGCCAGCGGCAGCGTCAGGCCGCCGGAAGCGGGGCCGGAACCTGCCGGCGGCGCGCCGGGCGCGTTCGGTGCGGCCTTGGACACGATCTAGAATCCGGGCGTGGAGCTGCGCATCGAACAGTTGCAGGCTTGGGCACGCGAGCTCGGTTTCGGGTCGGTCGGCGTGGCCGACGTCGACCTGGCGGACGCCGAGGAGGGCCTGCAGGCCTGGCTGCAGGCCGGTTTCCACGGCGAGATGGATTATATGGCCCGGCACGGCATGAAGCGCGCCCGCCCGGCCGAACTGGTGCCGGGCACGGTCTCGGCGATCATGGTGACGATCGACTACGCGCCCGAGGAGCCCGGATGGATCGATCGGGCATGGGCCGCGCTGTCCGATCCGGAGCGCGCCTACGTCTCCCGCTATGCGCTGGGACGCGACTACCACAAGGTCGTGCGCGCCCGGCTGCAGCGGCTCGCGACGCGGATCGAGACCGAAATCGGCGCGTTCGGATACCGGGTGTTCTGCGATTCGGCACCGGTGATGGAGGCCGAGCTCGCGCGCCGCGCGGGGCTGGGCTGGCGCGGCAAGCACACGCTGCTGATCGAGCCCGGGCGGGGTTCCGCCTTCTTCATCGGCACCCTGTACACCGACCTTCGGCTGGCTGCCGGCGGATCGCCGCAAGCCGACCACTGCGGCCGGTGCGTGCGCTGCATCGACGCGTGCCCGACCGGCGCGATCGTCGCCCCGTACCGGCTCGACGCGCGCCGCTGCATCTCGTACCTGACGATCGAACTGAAGGGAGCGATTCCCGAGCCGCTGCGCCCGGCGATCGGCAACCGGATCTACGGCTGCGACGACTGCCAGCTGGCCTGTCCGTGGAACCGCTTCGCCCGGCCGCCGGCCACGCGCGAATTCGCCGCCCGGGCCGGCCTCGACGAAGCGACGCTGGTCGAGCTGTTCGGCTGGAACGCCGAGCGTTTCGACGCGGAACTGGCCGGCTCGCCGATCCGCCGCATCGGGCACGAGCGCTGGCTGCGCAACGTCGCGGTGGCGCTCGGCAACTCGGCCGGCGGCCCGGCCGTCACGGCCGCGCTGCGTGCGCGCACCGAGGATCCGTCGCCGCTGGTGCGCGAGCACGTCGAATGGGCGCTGCGCCGTCTCGAATTGCGCGACCGGCACGCCGGCGCTCGCGCGGAACGAAATCCGGTACACAATGCGCGCTGACGGATCCACCCACCACAAGGAAGGCCTCGTTTCCGTGCGTGCACCCAAAGTCATGACCCGGACGTTCCTGTCGAACCTCGCGCTATTCCACGAGTTGGGCGGCGACGAGCTCGACCGGATCGCGGCGGGAACCACCGAGTTGCGTGTCCCGAAAGGGCGCACGCTGTTCCAGCGCGGCGATCCCTGCGTCGGATTCCACGCGGTGATGTACGGCCAGGTGAAGCTCAGCTTCCTGTCCCCGCAGGGCACCGAGAAGGTGATCGAGATCCTGGGGCCGGGGCAGTCGTTCGGCGAGGCGGCGATGTTCCTCGACCGTCCCTATCCGGTCAACGCCGAGTGCCTGGCCGATTCGCTGCTGTTGCACATCTCGAAGGCCACGATCGACAGCGAGCTGACGCGCGACCCGCGGCTCGCGCGCCGGATGATCGCGGGGCTGAGCCGCCGGCTCGTGGGCCTGGTCCACGACGTCGAGGCCTACTCGCTGCGCTCGGGGATGCAGCGCGTGATTGGCTACCTGTTGCGCGATCTCGACCGCAAGGGCGAGGCGCCGACGCCGCCGGTGCGCATCGTGCTCGACACCAGCAAGGGCGTCATCGCGTCGCGGCTGAACCTCACGCCCGAGCACTTCTCGCGGATCCTCGGCGAGTTGAGCAACGAGGGGCTGATCAGCGTGAAGGGCGCCGAGATCACGATCCTCGATCCCGAGCGGCTGCGCGGCTTCCTCACCTGAGCGCCGGCTCGACGAAGCCGGCCAGCCAGCGGTCGTCGCGATCGACGAGCGCGACGCAACCTCCCGTACCGGCCACGAAGCGCAGCGGCAACGACGGCGCGCGCACTCGCGCGAGCGGCGCGCCGAATCTGCCGCCAGCGACGTCGGCCGTCGCGACCGCGACGCCCCCGGCCACCGAGTAGGCGACGAGCGCTCGTCCGGCGCTCGACGCCATCGCCAGGATCTCGCCCGGCGCGGCCACGCGTCCGGTCACCTTCCAGGTTCCGCTCTCCAGCCGCTCGGCCTCCGCGGCGCCCGACGGCGCAAGCAGCCAGCCGCGGCGCGCGCCGTCGCGCCAGGCGGCGACCCGGCCGGGTTGCGGCGCGGCGGAGAGGGCGGGGCGCTCGATCTCGCGCCGCACGTCCAGGTGCACGACGCCGAGCGCCCCGCTCGCGTCGATCCGCGCGAGCTCGTACGGGACGGGGCCGTCGAGCAGGGCGCGCGTCGGGTTCGGCAGCGTGAAGCGCCGCGGCGTCAGGCGACCCGGCAGCGGCACTGCCTCGTTGGAGCGGTAGTCGTGCACCAGGCCCTGCAGCACCGGCGGCGCGTCGCGGTCGTAGGCGATCTCCCAGGCTTCGTCGAGGTCGGCGAAGGCCACCGCGAAGCGGCGCCGGTCCGGGAGGTCGCGGATCGCGCTGACCGTGAACGGCTCGGGAAGCCGATAGCGCTGCAGCGTCGCCAGCGTCGCCGGGTCGTGCGCCGACAGTGCTCCGGGGCCGTGGCCGCCCGCCAGCACGATCGCGTCGGCACCGTCTGCGGCCGCGATCGCGTCCGCCTCGAAGTCGAGCGTCACGCGGGCCTGCTCGGCAAGAGCCGGCACCCCGAAGCGCACCAGCTCGCGGGCGCGGGTCGCCGCGTAGACCGCGCCGCCGCCGCTCGCGACGACCGGCTGCGCTGCGAGGCCCGCCGGCACTGCGGCCTCGGCCAGCGCGCGCCCGGTCGCGCAGTCGAGCAGCGCGATCCGCGTGGCGCCGGTCGAGCCGAGCGCCAGCAGCGTGCCCGAGCCTGCCGGCGCGTCGGCCAGCGCGCCGCGGCCGAAGAAGACCAGCGCGAGCGCGAGCAACGAGCGAAAAGAAAAAGGGCGGCTCGTCGAGCCGCCCTTCGCAGCAGGCCTCGCGGCCACCGGCTTACTTCGCTCCGGCGAGGATCCAGTCGACCAGCGCCTTGACGTCAGCGTCGGGAACGTTGGCGTTCGGCGGCATCGGGACCGGGCCCCAGACGCCCGACCCGCCCTTCTTCACCTTCTCGACGAGCTTGGCGGCCGCCGACGCGTCGCCCTTGTACTTGGCGGCGACGTCCTTGTACGCCGGGCCGACCAGCTTCTTGTCGACCGAGTGACAGGCGGTGCAGTTGTACTTCTTCGCCATTTCCACGGCGGCCGTGGCCGGCACCGCCACGCCGGCCGCAGCGGCGGCCAGCGCGAGGCGAATCATCAGGGATCGGGTCATCGTCAGGTCCTCCGGGTCAGTAGACGTCGTGCTGCGTATTGTAGACGTTGAACTTGCCAGTGGGCGTGATCAGCTTGGGGTCTTTGATGACAGCCTTCAGCTTGCGCGTCTTGTCGTCGACGACCACGATCGCGGACTCCTGGTTCTTCGCGCTCCACACCGAGAACCAGACCTCGTCGCCCGCCTTGTTGTACTCGGGCTGCGTGATCCGCTTGGCGCCTTCGCCCAGCTTGGCCCACTCGGCGATCGGCAGCACTTCGAACGGCTTGTCCAGGTTCTTGATGTCGAACACCGCGACCGACTGGGCGATCTTGGCGTCGGGGTTCAGCGGCGTGTCGACCCACAGGTTCGCCGACTTCGGATGGGTCTTGATGAACAGGTTGCCGCCGCCCTGCGCCTTCAGCGAACGCACGACCTTCCAGGCGCTCTTCGGATGGCCCTTCGGATCGGTGCCGATCAGCGCGATGCTGTCGTCGCCGAGGTGGCCCGTGGCCCAGACCGGACCGAACTTCGGATCCTTGAAGTTCGCGCCGCGGCCCGGATGCGGGATGCGGCCGACGTCGACCAGCGCGGCGAGCTTGTCTTCCTTGGTATCGACCACCGCGATCTTGTTCGACTCGTTGGCCGCCACCAGGAAGTAGCGCTTGCTCGCGTCCCAGCCGCCGTCGTGCAGGAACCGCGCGGCGCCGATCTCGGTCGTCTTCAGGTTCTTCAGGTCGGTGTAGTCGACCAGCATGACCTTGCCGGTTTCCTTCACGTTCACGATGAACTGCGGCTTGTCGTGCAGCGCGACGATCGAGGCCACGCGCGGCTCGGGGTGGAACTCCTGCGTGTCGACGGTCATGCCGCGGGTCGCCTGGATCTTCAGCGGCTCGAGCGTATCGCCCTTCATGATCACGTACTGCGGCGGCCAGTAGCTGCCCGCGATCGCCAGCTTGTCGGCGTACTTCTTGTCCTTCGACGTCTCGACCGAACGGGCCTCGAGGCCGACGCGGATCTCCGCGACGTTGTCGGGCTTCTCCATCCAGAGGTCGATCAGGTTGATCTTGGCGTCACGGCCGATCACGTACAGGTAGCGCCCCGACGCGGAGATCCGCGAGATGTGCACCGCGTAGCCGGTCTTGACGATGTTGATGATCTTCTTCGACGCACCGTCGATCAGCGCCACCTCGCCGGCGTCGCGCAGCGTCACCGAGAAGATGTTGTCGGTGTCCCACTTGTTCATCTTCTTCTTGGGACGCTGCTCGGGAGGCACGATGACCTTCCAGGTCTTCTTCATGTCCGCCATCCCGAATTCGGGCGGCGTCGGCGGCTCCTGCTGGACGTAGCGCGCCATCAGGTCGACTTCGGCGTCGGTCAGCTCGCCCGAAGTGCCCCAGTTCGGCATGCCGGCCGGCGAGCCGTACTTGATGAAGGTCTTCAGGATCTCGGTGCCGCGCGCCAGCGTGATGTCGGGCGTCAGCGGCTTGCCGGTCGCGCCCTTGCGCAGCACGCCGTGGCAGCCGGCGCAGCGCTGGAAGTAGATCTGGCGTCCCTGGTCGAACTCCGCCTTGGTCATCGGCGGAGCCTTCGGATTGATGTTCTGGTGCATCTCTTCCTGACCCAGCGGCGAGCTGCCGGCCTGGTAGCGCACCTCGGGCTCGGTGACCTTCTTCTCTTGTGCCAGCGCGGCGCCCGTGGCACCGGCGACGGCCGCGGCGACCATCCAGGCCACCGGTGAAATCCGTGCAATCCGTCTCATTGCTTCTTCCTCTCGTGTGGACGCAATATCCGCTTCAGTTGCGGGGCCATCTTCGTCGTGTTGGGTCCGGTACCTCATTGATGCGAGTCAAGTGTTGCGCTGCAACACCGCCATAAAGTCCGAGACTGTCGACATCGACGCCACGAACATGATCAGGATCAAGATCGGAGCCCCCTTGCACCCTCCCTCGAACGTACCCATCGACGCCTGCGCCCGAGTGTCCGCGCGTCCGGCATCCGCGATCTCGACCGCGCCCGGGCGCCTCGCGATCGCCGCCGCGGTGTCGGCTGCCTGCGTGGCCTTGCCGTCGAATGCGCACGCGCAGCAATCGGCGCCGGCGCAGCTCGCCCAGGCGATCCCTCCGGCCGAGGCAGCCCAGCCCCCTGCGCAGGCAGGCGAGCGCCCGGCCGGACTCGAAGCGGTGGTCGTCACCGCCACCCGCTCGCCGTCGACAGCGAGCGGCGTGCCGGCCAGCGTCTCCGTCGTGGGCGCGTCCGGGATCGAGCAGCGCAACGTTGCGCGCTTCGGCGACGCGGTGGTCGAGGTGCCCGGCCTCTACGTGCGCGGCGCCGCCATGGGAACGACGTTCCCCGGGTCGGGCCAGGCGGTGCTGTCGCTGCGTGGCATTCCGCGCACGCCGCGCACGCTGGTGATGATCGACGGGCTGCCGATCAACAACGCGCTGTCCGGCGGCGTCAACGTGGCCGGGATCGCGCTCGAGAACGTCGAGCGCGTCGAGGTGGTGCGCGGACCGTTTTCGGCCCTCTGGGGCGGCAACGCGATGGGCGGGGTCGTCAACTTCATCACCGCCTCGCCCGACCAGCCGCTCGCAGAACTGCACGGCGGCGTCGGCAGCAACGGCCTGCGCGCCGGCGGCGGCGTGCTGCGCAAGCGCTTCGAGGGCGGACTCGGCGTGTCGATGTCGTTCGGCTACCGGGAGAGCAAGGGCGACGCCGATGCCGAGTACGTCGTCAAGACCCCGGGCGCGGGAGCGGCGACGATCCCGGTGTCCGGCGCGATCCCGACCCGAACGGTCGACGGCACCCCGGCCTGGTGGGTCGGGCTGAAGGGCGCGCGTCCGTGGTCGCAGAGCAACGCGCAGGCCACGTTCGACTGGAAGCTGGGCGACGCGACGCGGATGACGGCCGGATTCGGCTGGGGCGAATACAAGGTCGGGTACAGCGCCCCGACGAGCTTCCTGGTCGGGCCTTCGGGGGCGCCGGTGTTCGCCGGCAGCGTCGGCTTCCCGGCGATCGCACCGCAGCGGATCTCGCTGCTCGAGTCCGACTTCCTCACGCCGACCCCGGCGTTCGAGCGCGACCTGCGCATCTTCACGACGCTCGAGCATCGCTTTGCCGGCGGCTCGACGCTGAAAGTCAATTTCGGCCGACTCGAGCACCGCTTCACCTTCGTGCAGGCCGGGCGGACTGCCCGGTACGAGTCGGGAGCAGGCACGCTGACCGAGCAGCCGAACGATCGCACCGACCTCGACGTCTCGTGGCGCAATCCCGTCGGGAAGTCGACGGTGCTGACCACCGGCTTCGCGCTGAACCACTCGACTCTGGACCGCAGCACGTCGGCGCTGTCGTACTGGCGCGACGCGGACACGGACACCGCGCTGACCGGCACGAGTACCGGGAAGTCGGACAGCGCCGCGCTGTTCGTGCAGAGCGAAACCTTCATCCTCGAGCGCGGCCGGCTGGTGCTCGGCGCGCGCTACGACCGCTTCACGACGTCGGGCTCGATCGTCGACACCTCGGGCGCGCAGGACTACCCGAGTCATTCGTTCGGGCGCCTGAGCCCGAAGGCGGCGTTCGCGTGGCAGGCGTCGCCCGAGCTGACGCTGCGCACCTCGCTCGGCGCGGGGTTCCGCCCGCCGGCGCTGCTCGACCTGTACTCGCGCTTTACGGTGCCGGGATCGGTCGCCGGAACGCTCGTGCTGTACGACGCGTCGCCGGACCTCGAGCCCGAGCGCGTGGTCTCGTTCGACGCGGGCGTCGACTACGCGACGGCCGGCGGGCTGCAGGCTTCGGTGACGGCTTTCGCGCAGGACCTGCGCGACCTGATCTACCGCCGCTCGATCACGCCGACGCTGACGCGCGCCGAGAACACCGGCGAGGCGCGCGTGGACGGCATCGAGGCGAGCCTGCGCGCGCCCACCGGCGTGCGCGGCCTGCGCGCGATCGGATCGCTGACGCACAACTTCCGTTACGAGATCACCCGCAACGACGCGGTGCCCGCGACCGTCGGCAAGCAGCTGACCGACGTTCCCCGGACGATGTGGTCGCTCGGCGCCGAATACGCGTCGGGCCCGTGGACGGGGCTGCTGGTCTACCGTCACGTCAGCCACGTGTTCGGCTCGGGCGACGACCTGAACCAGAACACGACCCAGGGTGTCTTCGGGTCGTACGACAGCTACGGCGTCGCGAGCCTGAAGGTCGGCTACCGCTTCAATCGCCAGCTCGCCGCGAGCGTGTCGGTCGACAACCTGGCCAACCGCGAGTACTTCGTCTTCAACCGCCAGCCCGGGCGCACCGTCTACGGCGAACTGAGCTACCGGTTCTAGCGCACGACGGCTGGCGCGCGACCCGCTGCGCCGGGCGTCCCGTCGCGCGCCGCTGGTCGCGCCGCGCCGCCCGTCCTCGGGCCGGCCTTGGGGTCGGCGCGTCGATCACGTTATAGTCGGCCGCTCCGGTTTCAGCCGGCCGCGCGGCCGGCGCGCGCCCACGATGCACGAATCGAGCCCAGCGAGCAGCACGCCGTGGTCGCCGTTGGCCGCCATCGCGGTGGCCATCGCGCTCGTCGCGGTCGCCTTGCTGGCCGGCCTGGCGCCGGCGCGGGCCGCCGAGGTCGAGGGCATCGGCATCGAAGACTCGGTGCAGGTCGGCGGCACCCGGCTCGAGTTGAACGGCGCCGGCATGCGCAACGTCTACATCGTCAAGGCCTACGTGGCCGCGCTGTACGTGCCGTCGCGCTCGCAGGCGCCCGAGGTGCTGCTGGCGCAGAAGGGGCCGCGACGCGTGTCGCTCACGATGCTGGCGGACCTGTCGGCCGAGTGGTTCACGCAGCGCTTCCTGACGGCGCTGCGCGAGAACTGCCGCGACGCCGAGTTCGTGAAGCTCTCGCCGCGGCTCGACCGGCTCATCGAGACGATGCTCACGCTCGGGCAGACGCGCAAGGGCGAGCGCATCGACATCGACTTCGCCGGCGGGGCCACCAGCGTGAGCATCGACGGTCACGCGCTCGGGCCGGCGATTCCCGGTGACGACCTGTTCACGGCCATCCTGCGCATCTTCGTCGGCGAGCGCCCGATCGACGCCGAGCTGAAGCAGGCGATGCTGGGTCGCGCGCAGCCGTGAGTCCGCGATGAGTGCCGCCCCGGCGCCCGGCAGTCGCTGGATCGAGGCGTTCGCCGACGCCGCCTGGCTCGAGGACGGCCTGTCGCGCAACACGCTCGCCGCCTACCGCCGCGACCTCGCGCTGCTCGAGGCCTGGCTCGCCGCCGAGCGCGGGCTCGCGCTGCACGAGGCCGGCGAAGCCGACCTGCACGGCTACATCGCGCATCGCCATCCCGGCTCGCGTCCGAGCAGCGCCAACCGGCGGCTGACGGTGTTCCGCCGGTTCTACCGTTACCTGGTTCGAGAGCGCGTGCGCGACGACGACCCGACGCTGCACATTCGCGCGGCGCGCCAGCCGCCGCGCTTCCCGAAGTCGCTGTCCGAGCGCCAGGTCGAGGCGCTGCTCGGCGCACCCGACGTCGCGACGCCGCTGGGGCTGCGCGACCGCACGATGCTCGAGACGCTGTACGCGAGCGGGCTGCGCGTGTCCGAGCTGGTGTCGCTCGCCACCGTGCAGGTCGGGCTGAACGAGGGCGTCGTGCGCGTCGTCGGCAAGGGCGACAAGGAGCGGCTGGTGCCGCTGGGCGAGGAGGCGCGTGCGTGGATCGAGCGCTACCTGCGCGAGTCGCGGCCGGCGCTGCTCGGCGCACGCGCCGCCGACGCGCTGTTCGTCACGCAGCGCGGCGGCGCGATGACTCGGCAGATGTTCTGGACGCTGGTCAAGCGCTACGCGATCGTCGCTGGCATCACCGCACCGCTATCGCCGCATACGCTGCGCCACGCGTTCGCCACTCACCTGCTGAACCACGGCGCCGACCTTCGCGTCGTGCAGATGCTGCTCGGCCACGCCGACATCTCGACCACGCAGATCTACACGCACGTCGCGCGCGAACGCCTGAAGACGCTGCACGCGCAGCATCACCCGCGCGGCTGAAAGAGCAGCGCGACGCCGACCGTCGCCGACAGCGCAGAGGCCGCGAACACGGCTATCTTCGCGGCGGCGAAGTCCGCGGCATCGGGGAACGCCTGGCCCGCGATGAACAACGACATCGTGAAGCCGATGCCGGCCAGCGCGCCGGCGCCCGCGAGCTGCCGCCACGTGTAGGCGGCGGGCTTCTCGGCGAGGCCGACTGCGACCGCGAGCGCCGCGCCCAGCAGCAGGCCGACGGGCTTGCCCACCAGCAGCCCGAGGCCGATCGCGAGCGCGAGCGGCACCCGCCCGTCGAGCGCGCTGGCCGCCAGCGGCACGCCGGCGTTGGCCAGCGCGAACAGCGGCAGCACGAAGTAGCTCGACCACGGTTCGATCGCGCGCAGCACCCGGTTGGCCGGCGATTCGAGGCGGTCGTGAATTGCGTCGAGCGCGCGCAGCGCCGGCTCCGACGGACCGTGGTGCAACACGTCGGGGCCGCGGCGCGACTCGGCGCCGAGGATCGCGTCGGCCTGCGCGCGCAGCGCGAGCAGGTTCGGCGGCGGGCGCGTCGGGACGAACATCGCCAGCAGCACGCCGGCCAGCGTCGCGTGCAGCCCGCCGGCGTGGACGAAGGCCCACAGGGCGACGCCGGCCAGCGCGTACGGCATCGCGCGGTACACGCCCCAGCGGTTGAGCAGCGCGAGCAGGCCGGTCGTCGCGGCGGCGGCGGCCAGCCACGCCCACTGCAGCTCGCCCGAGTAGAACAGCGCGACGACGACGATCGCGCCGATGTCGTCGACGATTGCCGCGGCGGTGAGGAAGACGCGCAGCTCCACCGGCACGCGCGCGCCGAGCATCGCGATCAGCGCCACCGCGAACGCGGTGTCGGTCGCGGTCGGCACGCCCCATCCGTGTCCCCACGATCCCGATGGAATCGCGAGCAGGTACAGCGCTGCCGGCACCGCCATGCCACCGATCGCCGCCGCGATCGGCAGCGCCGCCGATCGCCGGGTCGCCAGGCGTCCGACGGTGAACTCGCGCTTGATCTCGAGGCCGACGACGAGGAAGAAGATCGTGAGCAGCGCGTCGTTCACCCAGTGCAGCAACGGCATCCGGAAGGCGGCGTCGCCGAAGGCGAGGCCCACCGGCGTCTGCCAGAACGCCGCGAACGCCGCGCCGCCCGCGGAGTTCACCAGCGCGACGGCGAGCAGCGACATCGCGAGCAGCAGCAGGCCCGTCGACGGCGCCCAGCGCGCGAAGTCGACCGCCGCCGAATGCACGCGATGGCCGAGCGAGCCGAGCATCGCCTCGGCCAGCGTCGAGCGGTCCCAGGGCCCGTCGTAGCGGCGGCCGTTGATGAAGAAGGTGGGCGTCACCGAGACGCCGCTGCGGCGGGCGCTGTCGACGTCGGCGTCGACGCGTCTCGCCGCGCGCGCCAGCGTGCCGGGCCGTTCGTCCGGCGGCACGCGCGCGAAGACGACGTCGTCGGCGACCGCGCGCAGGTCGTCTTCGGTGAGCGAGTGCGATCGCGACATCAGCTCGACGTGCGCGCGCCAGAAGGCGTCCTCGTCGGCGCTGCTCTCCGCCAGTTCGGCGGCGCGGCGCGCCAGTTCGCTGTCGGTGATCGGGCGCTGGCGGAATACGTAGCGCAGCCGCTCGCCGAAGCGGTCGCGCAGCGCCGCGACTTCCTCGTTGGCGGCGCGGCAATACGGGCACGCGTAGCTGCCGTACTCGACGAGCGTGAGGTCGGCCGACGCGCCGCCGAGTACGTGGTCGCGGCTCGCGTCGACGGGGCGGTCGAGCCGGTTCGCGCCGGCCGGAGAGGTCATCCGGGCCGGCGCGTCACAGCGATTTCACCACCGCCGCCTCGAAGGTGCCGCGCCGGTAGTCGTCGAGCGTCTGCCGGATCTGGTCGGCCGTGTTCATCACGAACGGCCCGTACTGCGCGATCGGCTCGTTCAGCGGTCGCCCGGCGACGATCAGCACGCGCGCGTCGCCGATCGCCTCGACCTCGACCGATTCGCGGCCGTCGTTGGCCAGGATCGCCATGTGGCGATCGGGCACTTCGGTGCCCGAGACCCGCGCGCTGCCGCGATAGGTGTAGGTGAACGCGTTGTGGCCCGCGGGCAGTGCCTGCGTGAACCGCGCGCCGGCCGGCAGGTGCACGTCGAGGTACAGCGGCTCGGTCTCGGGACGCGAGACGGCGCCGGCGACGCCGTGGCTCTCGCCGGCGATCACCCGCACGCGCACGCCGCCCGTCGCCTCGAATTCGGGAATCGCCGCCGGCGGGATGTCGCGATAGCTCGGCGCGACCATCTTGCTCGCGGCCGGCAGGTTCAGCCAGAGCTGGAATCCCTCCATCAGCCCCGCTTCCTGCTCCGGCAACTCGGAGTGGATCAATCCGCTGCCCGCAGTCATCCACTGCGCGCCGCCCGGGCCGAGCAGGCCCTCGTTGCCGGCGCTGTCGCGATGGCGCATGCGGCCGGCGATCATGTAGGTCACGGTCTCGAAGCCGCGGTGCGGATGGTCGGGAAACCCGCCGATGTAGTCGTCGGGATTCTCGTTGCGGAACGCGTCGAGCATCAGGAACGGATCGAGCCGACGCTGCAGGACCTGCGTCAGCACGCGGGTCAGCCGCACGCCGGCGCCGTCCGAGGTCGCGACGCCGCGCACCAGTCGCTCGACCGCGCGCGAGGCGGTGCCGCTCTTCGATACGTCGTTCTTCATGGTCGTGAACTCCTGTGAACGCGGATCCTCGCGGGCATCCGCCATCGGACGCCGCCGGCCCTCGGGCACGCTGCCCGGGCGGCCGGCGCGTCGCTCAGGCGGCCAGCGCCTCGATCTGCGCGCGCGCTTCCTCGAACGCCTTCGCCGCCGACGCTTCGCCCATCGCCAGGCCCTCCGCGTAGACGAACTCGATGTCGGTCATGCCGAGGAAGCCCAGCACCGACTTCAGGTACGGCACCTGTGAGTCGGCCGGCGTGTTGCGGTACAGCCCGCCGCGCGCCAGCCCAACGTAGACCTTCTTGCCGGTGACCAGCCCCTGCGGCCCCTCGGCCGTATAGCGGAAGGTTACCCCGGCGCGGGCGATCGCATCGATCCAGGCCTTCAGCTGCACGGGCACGCCGAAGTTGTACATCGGCACGCCGAGCACGATCGCGTCGGCCGACTGCAGCTGTGCGATCAGCGCGTCGTCGAGCGCGACGCGCGCCGCCTGCTCGGGACTGCGCTGGTCGGCGGGCGTGAACAGCGCTCCGAGCGCCGCTTCGTCGAGCACCGGGTGCGGCTCGCGCGCCAGGTCGCGCACCTCGACCACCGCGTCCGCGTGGGCGGACTTCAGCTTCGCGGTGATCGCGTCGGCGAGGCGGGTCGAGTTCGAGCCGTCGGCCCGGGCGCTGGCGTTGATCTGGAGGATCTTCATGGCGGGTCTCCTGTGGAGGTGAATCGGATGACCCCACTGTATTGATCTGAAAGTCGCAACAGAAGCCGTCGAAACGGATATCATCGATCCACAAATGGAACAATCCGGGCCACCATGAACCTCGACGCCGATGACCTCGTCCTGTTCGCGCGCGTCGCGGAGGCGGGCAGCTTCTCGCGGGCGTCGGAGCGCTGCGGATTGCCCAAGGCGACCGTGTCGCGGCGCATCGGCGCGCTGGAGGCCAAGCTGGGCGAGCGGCTGATGACGCGCACCACGCGCCAGCTCGCGATCACCGAGTTCGGCGAGCGCATCCTCGAGCACGCGCGACGGCTGCTGGAGGAGACCGAAGCCGCCAGTGCGCTGGCGCAGCACCGGCAGGCGACGCCGCAGGGCACGCTGCGCGTCTCGCTTCCGCCAGGGTTCCTCGACGAGCTCGAGCTGGTGCCCTTCCTCCTCGAGTTCGCCGAGCGCCATCCCGACGTGCGCCTCGAGCTGGACATCTCGCCGCGCCGGGTCGACGTGATCGCGGAGCGCTTCGACCTCGCGGTTCGCGTCGCGCCCCGGCTGCCGGACGACGCCACGCTGGTCGCCCGCCGGCTGATCGAGCTCGAGCAGGGACTGTTCGCGAGCCCGGCCTACCTGGCCCGCGCCGGCAGGCCGTCGTCGCCCGAACAGTTGCTGGCCGGCCACGCCGCCTTGCGGCTGGTCTCGAGCGATGGCGAGCCGCATCCCTGGCGACTCGCCCGCGGGGGCGAGCGATGGGAGGGCTTGCCCGACGGACCGATCGCGGCCAACTCGATCGGCCTGATGTCGACGCTGGCAAGGCACGGAATGGGCATCGCCGGCCTGTCCGCGCGCTACGCCGCTTCGCTGGTCGCGCGGGGCCTGCTCGAGCGCGTGTTGCCCGAGTGGTGCCTGCCGACGATGACCGTGTGGTGCGTGACGCCGGGCAGGCGGCTGCTGCCGCGGCGCACGTCGGTGTTCGTGGCGATGCTCGAAGCGCAATTGCAGCGGCCGCTGCCAGCCCCGCGCTGATCGGCGTCGGGGACGGGCCGCCCGGAAGAGAGGGGAACACCATGCCTGAATCATTCGACCTGTTCGTCATCGGCGGCGGATCGGGCGGCGTTCGCGCTGCCCGCATCGCCGCCGGACACGGCGCGAAGGTGGCGCTGGCCGAGGAGTACCGCTACGGCGGCACCTGCGTGATCCGGGGCTGCGTGCCCAAGAAGCTGCTGGTGCTGGCGAGCCGCCTCGCCGACGAGTTCGAGCGCGCCCCGGCCTGGGGATGGCAGGTCGACGGCGCGCGCTTCGACTGGGCGACGCTGCGCGAAGCCAAGGATCGCGAGCTCGCGCGGCTCGAGTCGATCTACCGCGACGGGCTCTCGCGCGCCGGCGTTCGCACGATCGACTCGCGCGCCGTGCTCGACGGGCCGGGCCGGGTGCGGCTGCTCGCCAGCGGCGAGACGGTGGGCGCGGCGCGCGTGCTGGTGGCCACCGGCGGCACGCCGTACGTGCCGGACATTCCGGGGGCCGGGCTCGCGATCACGTCGAACGAGGTCTTCGACCTGCCGGAACTGCCCGCGCGGATGGTGATCGAAGGTGGCGGCTTCATCGCCGTCGAGTTCGCCTGCCTGCTGCAGCGGCTGGGCGTGCAGGTGACGCTGGTCTATCGGGGCGACCTGATCCTGCGACGCTTCGACGACGACCTGCGCCGGCACCTGGACGCCGCGATGCGGGATGCGGGCATCGCGATCCGCACCGGCGAGACGATCACCGCGATCGAGCGGTGGGGCAACGGGCTGCGCGCGCTCACCGACCGCGGCGCGGCGCTCGACGCCGAGCAGGTGATGCTCGCCGTGGGCCGGGTGCCGAACACGAACGGCCTGGGCCTCGAAACCGTCGGCGCCGAGGTCGACGCGCGCGGCGCGATCCGCGTCGCGGACGATTCGCGCACCACCGCCGAGGGCGTCTGGGCCGTCGGCGACGTGACCGATCGGCTGGCGCTCACGCCGGTGGCGATCCGCGAGGGCCACGCGTTCGCCGACACCGTGTTCGGGGCCGAGCCCTGGACCTGCGATCACGAGGACGTGCCGCAGGCGGTGTTCGCGACGCCGGAGATCGGCACCGTGGGGCTCACGGAGGCGCAGGCGCGCGAGCGCTTCGCCCGCGTCGACGTCTATCGCAGCAGTTTCCGGCCGATGAGCAACGTGCTGGCGCGGCGGGTCGAGCGGATGCTGGTGAAGCTGGTCGTCGATCGCGACACCGACCGCGTGCTGGGCGTGCACCTGTGCGGACCCGACGCCGCCGAGATGATCCAGCTCGCCGGCATCGCGGTGAAGATGAAAGCGACCAAGCGGCAGTTCGACCAGACGGTGGCGGTGCATCCGACCGCGGCGGAGGAACTCGTGACGATGCGCCAGCCCGTCGACGCGTAGAACGGTGCCGCTACAATCGGCCGCTGATGCCAGACCTGCTGATTCCGCTGCTGCTGCCGTTCGCCGGGAGCGCGCTGGCCGCGCTGCTGCCTTCGAACGCGCGCAATCGCGAGGCGTGGCTGGCGGCGGCGGTCGCGCTGGCCGGGATCGTCGCCATGGCGATGCGGTATCCGGAGATCGCCGCTGGCGAGGTGCTGCGCCACGAGATCGAGTGGCTCCCCGGCCTCGGCCTCGCCTTCGTCGTCCGCGTCGACGGCTTCGCGTGGATGTTCGCGATGCTGGTGCTGGTGATCGGGCTGCTGGTCGTCGTCTATGCGCGCTACTACATGTCGCCGTCGGACCCGGTGCCGCGCTTCTTCTCGTTCTTCCTGGCATTCATGGGCTCGATGCTGGGCGTCGTGCTGTCGGGCAACCTGATCCAGCTGGCGATGTTCTGGGAGCTGACCAGCCTGGTCTCGTTCCTGCTGATCGGCTACTGGCACCATCGGTCCGACGCCCGCCGCGGCGCCAGGATGGCGCTCGCGATCACCGTCGCCGGGGGGCTGTGCCTGTTCGTCGGCGTGCTGATGCTCGGGCAGGTGGTCGGCAGCTACGACCTCGACCGGGTGCTGGCATCCGGAGACATGGTGCGCGAGCACCACTGGTATCGGCCGATCCTCGTGCTGGTCGCGCTGGGCGCGCTCACCAAGAGCGCGCAGTTCCCGTTCCACTTCTGGCTGCCGCGCGCGATGGCGGCGCCCACGCCGGTATCGGCCTTCCTGCACTCGGCGACGATGGTCAAGGCGGGCGTGTTCCTGCTTGCGCGCCTGTGGCCCGTTCTGGCCGGCACGCCAGAGTGGTCGTGGATCGTCGGCGGCGCCGGCCTGTCGACGCTGCTCCTCGGCGCCTTCGTCGCGATCTTCCAGCACGACCTGAAGGGGCTGCTCGCGTACTCGACGCTCAGCCACCTGGGTCTGATCACGCTGCTGCTCGGCATCGGCACGCCGCTGGCAGCGATCGCGGCGATCTTCCACACGATGAACCACGCGACGTTCAAGGCCTCGCTGTTCATGGCCGCGGGCATCGTCGACCACGAGACCGGCACGCGCGACATGCGCCGGTTGAGCGGCCTGTACCGGGTGATGCCGATCACCGCGACGCTGGCGACGGTGGCGGCGGCGGCGATGGCCGGCGTGCCGCTGCTCAACGGCTTCCTGTCCAAGGAGATGTTCTTCTACGAGGCTGCGCAGGCCGGTTCGCCGCGCGACTACCGGCTCGCGTTCGCGGCGACCGTCGCCGGCATGTTCAGCGTCGCCTATTCGCTGCGCTTCATCCACGAAGTGTTCTTCGGCGCGCCGCCGCACGAGCTTCCGAAGACGCCGCACGAGCCGCCGCGCTGGATGCGTTTCCCGATCGAGATGCTGGTGCTTGCGTGCCTGGTGGTCGGCGTCGCGCCCGCGCTCACCGTCGGCCCGTTCCTCGACGCCGCCGCCCGGTCGGTGCTCGGCGACGCGACGCCGCAGTACAGCCTGGCGATCTGGCACGGACTGAACCTGCCGGTGCTGATGAGCGTGATCGCGCTGGCTGGCGGCACCGCGCTGTACCTGCTCTTGCAGCGCCACCTGCGGATCGGCAGCGTCGAGCAGGTGCCGTTCGTGCATCTGCTCGACGGCCAACGCCTGTTCGAGCGATCCCTGGACGGCATCGGGGTCTGGGCGACCCGCCTCGAAGGCCTGCTGGGTACTGTCCGGCTGCAGCCGCAACTGGGGATCCTGATCCTGGTGGCGATCGTCGCCGGCGCGGCGCCGCTCGCCGCGGGCGGCCGGCTGCGGGGCGACGCGCCGCTCACCGCCGTCGACCCCGTATTCGCGCTGTTGTGGGCGGTGGGCATCGCCTGCGCGGCCGGGGCGGCCTGGCAGGCCAAGTATCACCGGCTGATGGCGCTCGCGCTGATGGGCGGGGCCGGCCTGGTGACCAGCCTGACTTTCGTCTGGCTGTCGGCGCCGGATCTCGCGTTGACCCAGCTGATGGTGGAGACGGTCACGACCGTGCTGATCCTGCTCGGCCTGCGCTGGCTGCCGCCGCGGCTGGAGGCGCGCGGGGTCGACCAGCGCCCGTCGCTGCGCGACCGGGCACGGCGCGCGCGCGACCTGGTCCTCGCGCTGGCCGCCGGCACGGGCGTCGCCGCGCTCGCCTGGGCGATCATGACGCGGCCGTTCCCCCAGGCCATGGCGCCGTTCTACCTGTCGCGTTCGCTGTCCGAGGGCGGCGGGGCCAACGTCGTCAACGTGCTGCTGGTCGACTTTCGCGGTTTCGACACGATGGGCGAGATCACGGTGCTGGGCATCGTCGCGGTCACGGTCTACGCGCTGCTGCGGCGCTTCCGGCCCGATCCCGAGAGCATCACGATCCCGATCCAGCAATCCGGGGAGCCGGCGCCGACCGGCGACGCCGCGCGACCCGGCGCCGACGCTGCGCACGGCTACCTGATGGTGCCGGCGGTCTTCGTCCGGACGCTGTTCCCGATCATGACCGTGGTCTCGATTTTCTTCTTCATGCGCGGCCACAACGAGCCCGGCGGCGGATTCGTCGCCGGCCTGATCATGGCGGTGGCGATCATCCTGCAATACATGGTCGGCGGAACGGTCTGGGTCGAGGAGCAGCTGAGGCTGTTTCCGCGCCGGCTCGTCGCCATCGGGCTGCTGGTCGCGGCGGCGACCGGGGCAGGGTCCTGGTACTTCGGCTATCCGTTCCTGACGAGCCACTCCGCGCATCCGCAACTGCCGTTGCTCGGCGTCGTGCCGCTGCCCAGCGCATTCCTGTTCGACCTGGGCGTCTACGTGCTGGTGGTGGGCGCGGCGGCGGTGATCCTGCTCGCGCTGGCGCACCAGTCGGTGCGCAGCCATCGCGCGGCACAGATGGCGGCGGGGTCGGCGACTCCCGGCGCGTCGGCGGCAGCGTCGTTCGCCGCGCTCGGCGAAGGGGGGCCGCGCCCGTGGAGCTGATCGTCGCGATCGCCATCGGCGTGCTGGTCGGCGCCGGCGTCTGGCTGGTGCTGCGGCCGCGGACGTTCCAGGTGATCGTCGGCCTGTCGCTGGTCTCGTACGGCGTCAACCTCTTCATCTTCGCGATGGGCCGGCTGAGGATCGACCGGGTGCCGATCGTCGCTCCGGGCCCGGTCGATCCGGCGCAGTTCGCCGACCCGCTGCCGCAGGCGCTGGTGCTGACGGCGATCGTGATCGGCTTCGCGATGACTGCGCTGTTCCTCGTGCTGCTGCTCGCGCTGCGCGGCTTCAGCGGTACCGACCACGTCGACGGCAAGGAGCCGCCCGAGTGATGCGCTGGGCCGACCACCTGATCGTCGCGCCGGTCGTGCTGCCGCTCGTGGCCGGAGCGCTGCTGGTGCTGGTCGACGAGCGGCGCCGCCGACTGAAGTTCGCGATCAGCCTCGTTGCCGTGCTCGGCCTGCTGGCGCTCGCGGTCGCGCTGGTCGCGCTGGCGCACGGCCGCCCCGATGGGTGGACCGGCGCGATCGGCGTCTACCTCGCGGCCAACTGGCCGGTGCCCTTCGGCATCTCGCTGGCCGCCGACCGGCTCTCCGCGGTGATGGTGCTGCTGAGCGCGCTGCTCGGCCTCGCATCGCTGGTCTTCGCGCAGGCGCGGTGGGCGCGCGCCGGCGTCCACTTCCAGGCGCTGATCCAGTTCCTGCTGATGGGGCTCAACGGCGCGTTCCTCACTGCCGACCTGTTCAACCTGTTCGTATTCTTCGAGGCGATGCTGGCTGCGTCCTACGGGCTGGTGCTGCACGGTTCGGGCCCGGTGCGCGTCCGGGCAGGCTTGCACTACGTCGCGGTCAACCTGCTCGCGTCCTCGCTGTTCCTGATCGGCGTGTCGATGATCTACGCGGTCACGGGTACCCTGAACATGGCCGACCTGGCGCGGCAGGTGCCCGGTCTGGCGGCGGGCGACCGTCCGCTGCTCGAGGCGGGCGCCGCGGTGCTCGCCGTGGCGTTCCTGGTCAAGAGCGCGATCTGGCCGCTGGCGTTCTGGTTGCCGCCCGCGTATTCGGCGGCGAGCACGCCGGTCGCGGCGGTCTTCGCGATCATGACCAAGGTCGGCGTCTACGTGATCATGCGGCTGTGGCTGCTGGTGTTCGCTGGCGAGGCCGGGGGCGCAGCCGGCTTCGGCCGCGACTGGCTGCTCTTTGGCGGCATGGCGACGATCGTCTTCGCGGCGCTCGGCATGCTGGCCACGCAGGACCTGCGCCGGCTGGCCAGCTACAGCGTGCTCATGTCCTCGGGCACGCTGCTGGCCGCCATCGCGTTCGACGATCCGGCCGTGCTGGCCGGGGCACTGTACTACCTGGTCAGCGCCACCTTCGCCGCGGCCGCGCTGTTCCTGCTGATCGAACTGGTCGAGCGCAGCCGCGCGTTCGGCTCGAGCGTGCTTGCGGTCACGCTCGAGGCCTTCGAGGCGCAGGGCGCGCTGCATGCGGGGCCGGCCATCGCCAGCGACGAGCAGGAAGAAGCCGGCGTGATCATCCCCGCGGCGATGGCCTTCCTCGGCACGAGCTTCCTCTGCTGCGCGCTGCTGATGGCCGGACTGCCGCCATTGTCGGGCTTCGTCGGCAAGTTCGCGCTGCTGGCCGGCCTGCTCGGCCCGGGTCACACGCAGGCACCGACCGCCACCGTGACGCCGGCAGCGTGGGCGATGCTGGGCCTGGTCGTCGCTTCGGGGCTGGCTGCGACGATCGCGACGATGCGCATCGGCATCCGGGTGTTCTGGGTCCAGGTCCGGCGCTCGCCGCCGCGCCTGCGCGTGATCGAGGCGGCGCCGATCGCGGCGCTGCTCCTGGCGTGCGTCGCGCTCACGATCCAGGCCGGACCCGTGATGCGCTACCTCGATGCCGCAGCCGCCGCGGTGCACCGTGGCGACGCCTATACCGACGCGGTCATCACGGCGCCGCAGGTGCCCGCCCCAGGCGGGGCGCGACGATGAGGCGCTTCGTTCCCGCACCGGCGATGTCGGCGTTCCTGGCGATCCTGTGGCTGGTGCTGGTGCAGAGCCTGGCGCCCGGTCACCTGCTGCTCGCGCTGCTGCTCGGCCTCTGGGTGCCGTACGCGACCCGGCGGATGCGCCCGCTGCAGCCACGGCTGCGCCGCCCTGGGGCGATGCTGCGGCTGTTCGCGGTCGTGCTGGTCGACATCGTGCGTTCCTGCATTCACGTCTCGGCGATCATTCTCGGCAAGCCGGAGCGGCGCCAGCGCTCGGGCTTCATGAGCATTCCGCTCGACCTGCGCGACGCTCACGGGCTCGCCGTGCTCTCGGCGATCGTCAACTCGACGCCCGGCACGGTCTGGGCCGAGTCGAGCGCGGACGGGCGCTGGCTGATGATCCACGTGCTCGACCTGCACGACGAGCAGTGGTGGATCGACACGATCAAGAACCGCTACGAGAAACCGCTGATGGCGATCTTCGAATGACGACCGCAGTGCAATTCGCGACCGGTTTCCTGCTCGCCTGCCTCGGGCTGGCGATCGTGTTCGCGACGATCAGGCTGTTCCGCGGGCCCAGCGCGCAGGACCGCGTGATGGCGCTCGACACGATGTACCTGTGCGCGATGCTGGTGACGCTGACCCTGGGAATCCGCTTCGGCAACCCGGTCTACTTCGAGGTGGCGCTGCTGATCGCGCTGGTCGGCTTCGCCGGTTCGATCGCGATGGCGAAGTTCCTGCTGCGCGGCGAGGTGATCGAATGAGTGCCGAGGCGCTGCCGCTCTGGGCCGCGATTCCGGTGACGCTGCTGCTGCTGCTGGCCGGGTGCCTGGTCGTGATCGGCGGGCTCGGCCTGCTGCGCCTGTCGAACTTCTACCAGCGCAGCCACGGGCCGGCGATGATCAACACGCTCGGCGCAGGCTGCGTGCTGGTGGCCTCGATGCTGTATTTCGGCGCGACCGGGTCGCGCCCGGTGATCCACGAGCTGCTGATCACCGTGTTCGTGCTGCTGACCGCGCCGGTGACCGCGATGCTCCTGATGCGCGCGGCGGTCCATCGCGACCGGCGCAGCGGCCGCAACGACGTGCCGGCCCGGCCCGACACGGCGCGCGCCGCTGCCACGACAGGGCAGCGACGCGAGTGACCGGGGCGCCGGGTCAGCGGGCCGACGGTGCGGGCGAGCGCCGCGAAATGCGCCGGATCACGACCTTCTCGAGCTCTGCGACGGCGAACACGAACAATCCCGCAGCCAGCGCCCTGAGCCACTCCGCCGCCGAGAGATGGGTCGATCCGAAGATCGCCTGCAGCGCCGGCGCGTGCGTGAACAGCAGTTGCAGCAGCAGGCACGCGCCGACGCAGACGAGCACGTAGCGGTTGCCGAGCAGGCCCGCGCGGTTCACGACGCTGCCGTACAGCGAGCGGCTGTTGAACAGGTAGAACATCTCGGCGGCGACCACCGCATTGACCGCCATCGTGCGCGCGCTCTCGATCGAGTTGCCGGCGCGCAGTTCCCAGAGGAACAGGCCCAGCGCGCCGGTCATCATCAGCGTCGAGACCATGACGATGCGCCAGGCGAAGAAGCCCGACAGCATCGATTCGCCCGGCGGGCGCGGCGGCCGTCGCATGATGTCGGGCTCGGCGGGCTCGAAGGCGAGCGCCAGCCCCAGCGTGCTCGAGGTGACCAGGTTGATCCACAGCACCTGGGCGGGCGTCAGGGGCAGCGCGAGCTCGAACATGATCGCCGCGATGACGATCAGCGCTTCGCCGCCGTTGGTCGGCAGCATGAACAGGACGAACTTCTTCAGGTTGTCGTAGACCCCGCGGCCCAGGCGCACGGCCGCGGCGATCGTCGCGAAGTTGTCGTCCGCGAGCACGATGTCGCAGGCTTCCTTGGCTGCCTCGGTGCCCTTCAGTCCCATCGCCACGCCGACGTCGGCGCGCTTGAGCGCCGGCGCGTCGTTGACGCCGTCGCCGGTCATCGCGACCGACTGTCCGCTCTCCTGGAGCGCCTGCACCAGGCGCAACTTGTGTTCGGGGCTGGCGCGCGCGAAGACGTCGATGTCCTGCGCCACGCGGCGCAACCCGGCGTCGTCCATCAGCGCGATCTCCGCGCCGGTGAGCGCCGGCTTGCCCGCGCCGATCCCGAGCTCGGCGCCGATCGTGCGCGCCGTGTCGACGTGGTCGCCGGTGATCATCTTCACGCGGATGCCGGCCGCGTGGCATTCGGCGACCGCGCTGATCGCCTCCTCGCGCGGGGGATCGACGATGCCCACCAGCGCGAGCATCGTGCAGTCGCCCGCGACGTCCTCGGGCGCGAGGCTGGCGCCGGCGGGCTCGCCCTGCCTGCACGCGAGCGCCAGCACGCGCAGTCCGCGCGCCGCGGTGTCGGTGGCCATCCTGCGCCAGTAGTCGGGATCCAGCGGACGCTCGCCGGCCTCGCCGAGCTCGCTCGCGCAGATGTCGAGGATGCGCTCCGGCGCGCCCTTGACGAACAACCATCCGGCTCCGTCCGCGTTGCGATGCCAGGTGGCCATGTAGCGGTTGAGCGACTCGAACGGAATCGCGTCGAGTCGCGGCCAGTCGGCGTTCTCGCCGCGCTCGGTCAGGCCGGCCTTGCGCCCGAGCACCAGCAGCGCGCCCTCGGTCGGATCGCCCTCGACCAACCACCGCGCGTCGTCCTGGCGCAGGCGGGCGTCGTTGCACAGCACGCCGGCGCGCAGTGCCTGCTCGAGCGCGGGGTGGTTCGCGGCATCCACGGGGCGACCGTCGACGCTGATCTCGCCCGAGGGTTCGTAGCCGACGCCGCCGACGTCGAATGCCCGGTCGGCGCAGACGACGCGCTGCACGGTCATCTCGTTGCGCGTCAACGTCCCGGTCTTGTCGGAGCAGATCACCGTGACCGATCCCAACGCCTCGACCGCGGGAAGCCGGCGCACGATGGCGTTGCGACGCGCCATGCGCTGCACGCCGAGCGCCAGCGTGATCGTCATGATCGCGGGCAGCCCCTCGGGGATCGCCGAGGCGACCAGGGCGACGACCATCATGAACATCTCGGACGGCGCGTGGCCGCGAACGTGCACGCCGAGCACGTAGGTCAGCGCGCCGAGCGCGAGGATCGCGACGGCCAGCCGCCGGGCGAACCGGTCGATCTGGCGCAGCAGCGGCGTGCCGAGGCTGCGGATGCCCGCGAGCATCTCGTTGATGCGGCCGAGTTCGGTCCCGGCGCCGGTCGCCACGACCACGCCGGTCCCCTGTCCGTAGACGACGACGGTGCCCGAGTAAGCCATGCACTGGCGTTCGCCGAGCGGCGCGTCGGCGGCCACCGGGTCGAGGCTCTTCTCGACCGCGACCGATTCACCGGTCAGCACCGCTTCCTCGACGCGCAGCTCCCGGCAGCCGATCAGCCGGACGTCGGCCGGGACGCGATCGCCCGATGCGAGCGCGACGACGTCGCCCGGAACCAGCCCGGTCGCGTCGATCTCCATGCGCTGCCCGCCGCGGATGACGGTCGCACGCGGCGAGAGCATGTCCTGGATCGCCGCGAGCGCGGCCTCGGCCCGCCCCTCCTGGATGTAGCCGATGATTGCGTTCACGAGCACCGCGCCGACCAGGATCCCGGTGTCGATCCAGTGCCCGAGCGCCGCGGTGACCGCGGCGGCAGCCAGCATCACGTAGAGCAGGACGTTGTGGAACTGCCCGATCAGCCGCCTGAACGCGCTGCGCTGGCGCGCCTGCGCCAGCCGGTTCGGGCCGTACCGCTGCAGCCGGCGCGCGACCTCGGCCTCGTCGAGGCCGCCGGGGCTGCCTGCAAGCGCGGTCAGAACCGACTCGGCAGTCTGTGCGTGCCAATCGGCAATCGGAGAGGGCGTGGGCTGCGCGGGACGTGCCGCTCGCTCCGGTCTGCTGGGGCGCATGTCCTCGGCGTCGAAGGGGTTTCTTCGGGTCGGCCGGCAGCGCCGGCGCCTTACACGCGCCGCGGCTCGCGCAGGCGCTCCGGCAACGCCTCGAGCAGCCGGTACAGCGTGTCGATGTCGCGCTGCCCGATCCGCCGTGCGATCGTGCGGTACCGTCGTTCGGAGTGGGGGGCGACGGTGTCGATCAGCTTCCTTCCGGCAGGGGTGATCGAGATCAGCGCCGCGCGCTGGTCGCCGGGTTCGGCGCGGCGCTCGACGAACCCGCGTTCGTCGAGCGCCTTCAGGATCCGCGTGAGGCTCGGCCCGCTGATCAGCGTCAGCGCCCCGACGCGGCTCACGCGCAGCGAGTCGGCGGTCGTGAGCGCGCGCAGCACCCGCCACTGCTGCTCGGTGATGCCGTGCTCGCGCAGGATCGGCCGGAACTCGGCCATTACGGCCTGGTGGCTGCGCAGCAGCAGCATCGGCAGCGAGCGGGAGAAGGCGCGAAGCTGCGCGCGCGCCGCGTCGGCTGGGGGCGTCATCGGTGCGTTCCTCGTGTCCGGGAAAGCCGGGCTGGCCTGCTGCGCGGACCTCGGGGCTTGCGCGGCGGCGCCCAAGAACTTAACATGATAAGTATATCGGGAATCGCCGTGCCGCACGCCGCCGTGAGAGCCGACATGAAAGCCGATACGAGAACCGCCGCACCGAGCCCGCCGCCCGGCTCGGGCATCGACCCCGACGAGTGGGCGCTGCGCGTCGAGCTCGCCGCCTGCTACCGCATCTTCGCGATGCTCGGCTGGACCGAGCTGATCTACAACCACATCACGGTGCGCATCCCCGGTCCCGAGCGCCACTTCCTGATCAACCCGTTCGGGTTGCACTACAGCGAGGTCACCGCATCGAACCTGGTCCGCATCGACCTCGCGGGCAACGTCGTCGGCCGCTCCGACTGGCCGGTGAACCCTGCCGGCTTCACGGTGCACGCCGCGATCCACGAGGGCATCGAGGGGGCGCACTGCGTGATGCATACGCACACGACTGCCGGGATGGCCGTCGCCTGCTCGCGCGGCGGGCTGTCGATGAGCAACTTCTACAGCGCACAGCTGCACGGCCGGCTCGCCTACCACGACTTCGAGGGCATCACCGTGCACGCCGACGAGGGCCCGCGGCTGGTGCGCAACATCGGCGGCCGGCAGGCCGTGATCCTTCGCAACCACGGGCTGCTGGCCTGGGGCGACAGCATCCACCGCAGCTTCGCCATCCTGTGGCTCCTCGAGCGCGCCTGCCAGATCCAGCAGGCGTCGATGTCGATGGGGCCGGTGATCGAGATCCCCGAACCGATCCAGCGGCGCTGCGCCGCCGACTCGCTGCAGTTCGATCCGCGCTTCGGCGCCGGCCGCGACATGTTCGACGCGCTGCTGCGGCAGGTCGATAGAATCGATCCCTCGTATCGCAACTGAGCCCCGGACGGGGAAGGACACGTGCGCATCTGCATCTACGGACTCGGCGCGGTCGGCGGCTTCATCGGCGCGCGGCTGGCCGCGGCCGGCCAGCAGGTCTCGGCGATCGCGCGCGGCGGCATGCTGGCCGCCGTCGCCCGCAGCGGCCTCACGCTGGTCGAGGCGCCGCAGGCGCCCGGCGGCAGCGCGGGGCGCACGATCGTTCCGGTGCGCGCGGTCGACGATCCGTCGCAGCTCGGCCCCCAGGACCTGGTCGTGGTCAGCGTCAAGACCACCGGGCTCGCCGAGGTCGCGCGGCGCATCGCGCCGCTGATCGGTCCCGACACCGTCGTCCTCACGGCGATGAACGGGGTGCCCTGGTGGTTCTTCGAGGGACTCGACGGCGGGCTCGCCGGGCGCGAGTGGCCGGCGATCGACCCGGGTCGCGCGCTCGCCGCAGCGATACCGTTCGATCGGGTGCTCGGCTGCGTCGTGCACTTCGCCTGCGCGGTCGACCAACCGGGTGTCGTGCGCCACGCGCAGGGGCGCCGCCTGATCGTCGGCGAGCCGAAGGGGGGAGACAGCGAGCGCGCGCGGCGCATCGCGGCGCTGCTTGCCGAAGCGGGGTTCGAGACCGAAGTGTCGCCGCGGATCCAGCAGGACGTCTGGTTCAAGCTGTGGGGCAACATGACGATGAACCCGGTGTCGGCGATCACCGGCGCCACGCTGGATCGCATCCTCGACGACCCGCTGGTGCGCGGCTTCGTGTCGGCCGCGATGCTCGAGGCGTCGGCGATCGGCGAGCGCATCGGGCTGCCGATCCCGATCACGCCTGAGCAGCGCCACCAGGTCACGCGCCAGTTGGGCGCGTTCAAGACGTCGATGCTTCAGGACGTCGAGGCCGGCAAGCCCGTGGAGCTCGACGCGCTCGTGGCCATCGTCGGCGAGATCGGCCGCGCGATCGGCGTGGCCACGCCGAACATCGACACGCTGTTCGGACTGGCGCGGCTGCACGCGCGTACGCACGGGCTGTATCCGGCCTGAACGGATGGCGAAGCACGTCTCCGAGACGCCGGCCACGCAGTTCCTGAAGCGCCACCGGGTGGCCTTCGGCGAGCACCCGTACGACTACGTCGACCACGGAGGCACGGCCGAGTCCGCGCGCCAGTTGGGAGTCGACGAGCACGCGGTCGTGAAGACGCTGGTGATGCAGGACGAAGCGGCCAGGCCGCTCGTCGTGCTGATGCACGGCGACCGCAAGGTG
Organism: Burkholderiaceae bacterium; assembly: GCA_023954045.1. Classification (GTDB taxonomy): domain Bacteria; phylum Pseudomonadota; class Gammaproteobacteria; order Burkholderiales; family Burkholderiaceae_E; genus Zeimonas. Next base: position 63,949 of record JAMLIR010000015.1, read on the forward strand.
TCGACGAAGAACCTGGCGCGGCAGTCGGGCCGCAAGTCGATCGAGCCCTGCGCGCCGGACGTTGCGCAACGGCACACCGGCTACCTGGTCGGCGGCACGTCGCCGTTCGCCACGCGCAAGGCGATGCCGGTCTACGTCGAAGCCTCGATCCTCGAGTTGCCGAAGATCTGGATCAACGGCGGCCGGCGCGGGTTCCTGGTGTCGATCGAGCCGCGCGTGCTGGTCGATCTGCTGCGCGCGCAGCCGGTAAACTGCGCGCTCGCGGACTAGCCCGAGAGAGGCTGGCCCGAGCAAGACGGGTCCGAAGGGTTCCGGGGGTGAAGCAGAGATGAACGCGCTCTCCAGCGTGCTGGCGGTGGTGGCCGCCTACCTGATCGGATCGATCTCGTTCGCGGTCGTCGTCAGCAGGGCGATGGGGCTGGCCGACCCGCGCAGCTATGGATCGAAGAACCCGGGCGCGACCAACGTGCTGCGCACCGGCAACAAGACCGCCGCCGCGCTCACGCTCGTGGGCGACGCCCTGAAGGGGCTCGTCGCGGTACTGCTGGCGAAGGCGCTCGCCGCGCGCTTCGGCTTCGGCGACGGCACGATCGCGCTGGTGGCGCTGGCCGCATTCGTCGGCCACCTGTTCCCGGTGTTCCACCGCTTCCAGGGCGGCAAGGGCGTCGCCACCGCCGCGGGCGTGCTGCTCGCGCTGCATCCGCTGCTCGGGTTGGGAACGCTCGCCACCTGGCTGCTGATCGCGTTCTTCTTCCGCTATTCGTCGCTGGCGGCGCTGGTGGCGGCCGTCTTCGCGCCGCTGTGGTACCTGTTCCTGTTCCAGCCCGATCCGATCGCCGCTGCGGTGGCCGTGATGAGCGTGCTGCTGATCTGGCGGCACGGCGCGAACATCCAGAACCTGCTCGCCGGCAAGGAGAGCCGGATCGGGCAGAAGAAGCGCTAGTCGTGCGGATCGGCGTCGACCTCGGCGGCACGAAGACCGAGGTCGTCGTGCTCGACGATTCGGGCGTCGAGCGCCATCGTCGGCGCGTGCCGACGCCACGCGATGACTATGCCGCGACGCTCGCGGCCATCGCCGGCCTGGTCGACGAGGCCGAGCGGGCCGCAGGGCGTTGCCGCTCGGTCGGCATGGGCATTCCCGGCTCGATCTCGCCGCACACCGGGCTCGTGCGCAACGCCAACTCGACCTGGCTGAACGGCCGGCCGCTGGCCGAGGACCTCGAGCGCGCGCTGCGACGCGACGTGCGCGTGGCCAACGACGCCAACTGCTTCGCGCTGTCCGAAGCCACCGACGGCGCGGCGGCTGGACGGCGCGTCGTGTTCGGCATCATCCTGGGAACCGGCGTCGGCGGTGGCATCGTCGTCGACGGCCGTCTGCTCGAAGGCGCCAACCGCATTGCCGGCGAGTGGGGCCACAATCCGCTGCCGGGTCCGTTCCGCCCGGACGAGCTGCCCGGTCCGCGTTGCTGGTGCGGCCGCTGCGGCTGCATCGAGGCCTGGCTCAGCGGGCCGGCGCTCGCCGCGAGCGCGGATCCGCCCGTACGCGACGCCGCGGCGCTGGTCGCCGCGATGCGCGCCGGCGAGCCGTCCGCGCAGGCCGCGTTCGAGCGCTGGTGCGATCGACTGGCACGCTCGCTCGCCGGCGTCGTCAACCTGCTCGATCCGGATGCGATCGTGCTGGGCGGCGGCCTGAGCAACGTCGACGAGGTCTATCGCGAAGTGCCGCGGCGCTGCGCGCCGCTCCTGTTCGCCGACCGCGCGGATACGCCGCTGCTGCGCAACCTCCATGGCGATTCGTCGGGCGTTCGCGGCGCCGCACGCCTGGCGGATTGACGCCACGCCCTTGCCCGCGCCGACCAGCCCCTTCTCAAACCGCCGGCAGCGCGTCGAGCGCCCAGCGCGGCCGCACCCGGTAGCCATCGATCGACGCGCCGACGCCCGCGGTCGGCGTTGCGCCCGCCTGCAGGCGCAACGCGCCGGCGAAAGCGATCATCGCGCCGTTGTCCGAGCACAGCGCGAGCTCGGGGAAGCAGACGCGCAGGCGCGCCTGCGCCGACGCGGCGGCGAGCTGCTCGCGCAACCGCCGGTTGGCGCTGACGCCGCCGGCGACGACCAGCCGCTCGTGGCCCGTCTCGCGCACCGCGCGCAGCGACTTGGCCACCAGCACGTCGACGATTGCCGCCTCGACCTCGGCGGCGAGGTCCGCGCGGGCCTGCTCGTCGGGCAGGCCGCGCCGCACCGCGGTGAGTACCGCGGTCTTCAGGCCGCTGAAGCTGAAGTCGAGGTCGTCGGAGTGCAGCATCGGCCGTGGAAGCCGGTAGCGGCCGGCGCTGCCGCTCGCGGCGAGCCGCGAAATCGCCGGTCCACCCGGATAGCCGAGCCCGAGGAGTTGCGCGCTCTTGTCGAAGGCCTCGCCGGCGGCGTCGTCGAGCGTCTCGCCGAGCAGCGCATAGCGCCCGATGCCCGTGACCGCCATCAGCTGCGTGTGCCCGCCCGAGACCAGCAGCGCGACGAACGGGAACGCGGGTGGGTCGGCCGACAGCAGCGGCGACAGCAGGTGCCCTTCGAGGTGGTGGATGCCGATCGCCGGAATTCCGAGCGCGAACGCCATCGACGCTCCGATCCCCGCGCCGACCAGCAGCGCCCCGGCCAGGCCAGGCCCCTCGGTGTACGCGATCGCGTCGATCGCCGACACGTCGACGCCCGCCTGCGACAGCACCTGTCCGGTCAGTGGCAGGACGCGCCGGATGTGGTCGCGCGACGCGAGTTCGGGCACGACCCCGCCATAGCGCTCGTGCATCGCGGTCTGCGAGTGCAGCGCCTGTCCGAGCAGGCCGCGCTCGGTGCAGTACAGCGCGATGCCGGTCTCGTCGCAGGAGGTTTCGATGCCCAATACTTTCATCAGGCGAGTATCGCACGCGGCATCGAGGAGCCCCCGCGCCTCGTGCCCCGCGCCCGGGCCTCAGACCACCAGCAGTGCCAGGTCGGCGCGGCCGCCGGGTTCTTCAAGGGTGCCGACACGGTTGCGTCCCGCGCGCTTGGCTTCGTAGAGCAGTCGATCGGCCTCGGCGAGCAGTTGCTCGAGCGTCTGCCCCGGCTGGAGAATCGCCACGCCGATGCTGACCGTCACCGTCACGCTGACATCGTCGACCCGGCACGGCCGGTGGCCGATGCGATGGCGCAGCCGCTCGGCGGCGACGAATGCGTCGCCGGTGCGCGAGATCGGGACGAGCAGCGCGAACTCCTCGCCGCCGTAGCGCGCGACCAGCGCGTCGTCGCGGCTGCCCGTGCGCAACTGGCGGGCGCAGTGCCGCAGCACCGCGTCGCCGGTGGCGTGGCCATGGCGGTCGTTGATCCGCTTGAAGTGGTCGATGTCGACCATCATTCCCGCGAGCGGCCGGCCCGCAGCCCGCGTCGTCGCGACCAGCGGCCTGCCGCGCTCGAACAGCACGCGCCGCGACACCAGCCGCGTCAAGGGATCCGTGGCGGCGAGCGCACGCAACTCGTCGGCCATTCGCGCGTGCGTCGCCATCAGCATCAGCGCGGTGACGGTCGCCGGAATGAGCACCAGCAGCGCGGCGGTGGCGACGTCGAGCGCGTCGGCGGGCGCGATGCGCGAAACCGGCAGCCCGAGCGCGTCGACCGCGAGTCCGCTTCGCAGCAGCCAGACCAGCGCATTGGCGATGCCGGCGCCCGACAGCAGGCGGCGCAGGACTTCGGCTGCGGGGTCGCGCGCGCGGGCGACGCGCACCGCGGTGAGCGAGGACACGATTGCGACGAGCATCGACGTGAACGCCATGCGCGCAGCCGCGTCGGTGCGGGCGGCCTCGAATCCCAGGCAGCCTGCGGCCAGCGCCAGGACGATCGCGACCAGAAGCGCCGGCCGCGGCCTTGCGCCATAGAGCCGGCGCACCGCTTCGCAGGCGAGCATGACCGACCCGGCGATCATCGCGTCGGCACTCGCGGCCGCGAGCGGGGCGCGACCCTCGGGCGCGAGGCCCGCCACGACCAGCCCCACGCCGCCCAACGCGAGCGCGAGCGCGTGCAGGCCGAGCGCGGTCGTCGAGGGGTGGTGCAGCGATCGCAGGAAGACCAGCGCGCCGGCGCTCGCCAGCGCCGCGGCGCCGCCGAACAGCCAAAGCGTGTGCACGTCGACGATCAGGAAACGGACCATCTGACCTGACCTGCAGCCGCGGCCCCCGGTGGGGAGCGGCGCGCCCGGAGGCTGCTCCGGCGCGCCTGGATCGCGACAGTCTGGCACCCGTGCAGCCGGTCAACAAGCGCCGCCGGCGGCCCGAAATCCACCGTTCGTCGACTGCGCGGACCCGCGGCGTCGCGGCAGCGCCCGCCTATAATCGGCCGCCTCGATGAGCCAGCCCTTCGACCTGATCGTGATCGGCGCCGGCGCGGCCGGGATGTTCTGCGCGTCGGTCGCCGGGCAGCGCGGCCTGCGCGTGGCGGTGGTCGACCATTGGCCGCGGCTGGCCGAGAAGATCCGCATCTCGGGCGGTGGCCGGTGCAACTTCACGAACCTGTCGGCCGATCGGCACGAGCGCTTCACCGGCGAGGACCCCCGCTTCGCGCGCACCGCGCTGCGCGCTTATCCGCCGCGACGCTTCGTCGAGCTGGTGCGTCGCCACGGCATCGGCTTTCACGAGAAGCACAAGGGCCAGCTGTTCTGCGACGAGAGCGCCGAACGCATCGTCGCGATGCTGCGCGAGGAGTGCGAGCGCGCAGCGGTCGCGTGGCACCGTCCGTGTCGCGTGGACGCCGTCGTTCGCCGCGAGCCCGACGAGGCCGGGCGCCCTTGCTTCGAGCTGCAGACCGAGGCCGGCGTGCTCGTCGCGCACGCGCTCGTGGTCGCCACCGGCGGACTGTCGATCCCGAAGGTCGGCGCGACGGATTTCGGCTACCGGATCGCGCGCCAGTTCGGCCTGCGCGTCGTCGAGCCGCGACCGGCGCTGGTGCCGCTGACTTTCGACGCGGCCGGCTGGTCGCCGTTCGCCGAGCTCTCGGGCGTCTCGCTGCCGGTGAGGATCGGCGCGCCACAGGCGCCGGCGGCGCCGGTCTTCGACGAAGACCTGCTGTTCACCCATCGCGGCCTGTCCGGGCCGGCGGTGCTGCAGGTCTCCACGTTCTGGCGACCCGGCGCGCCGATCGCCGTCGACCTCGCGCCGGGCGGCGACCTGGCGGCCGAGCTGATCGCGGCGCGCAGCGGCGCCCGCGCGCAGTTGGCGTCGCTGCTCGCGATGCGCGTGCCGCGCCGGCTCGCGACGCGCTGGCTGCAGCAACCGGCGTGGGCCGCGCTGGCCGATCGCCGGCTCGCCGAAGTCGGCAATCGCGAGCTCGCGGCGCTAGCCGCGAGCCTGCGCGACTGGCGCCTCGTGCCGTCGGGCACCGAAGGCTTCCGCAAGGCCGAGGTGACGGTGGGCGGCGTCGCGACCGGAGGGCTCGATCCGCGCACGATGCAGGCGCTCGCCGTGCCCGGCCTTTACTTCGTCGGCGAAGTGGTCGACGTGACCGGCTGGCTCGGCGGCTACAACTTCCAGTGGGCCTGGGCCTCGGCGTTCGTCGCCGGGCAGTCGATCGGCGCGCGCTGACCGGTCGCGAGGCGCGCGCGGCGCGTCAGGCCGCGAGCGGCAGGTCGTCGGCGACGACCCGGTTGCGGCCGTCCGCCTTCGCACGGTAGGCGCGGCGGTCCGCCTCGTCGAGCAGCTGGCGCAGCGTCTTGCCGTGCCGGTGGACCGTCACGCCGATGCTCAGCGTGACCGGGATCCGCTGGCTGTCCAGCCGGTACGGCGTCGCTTCCATCGTCGCGCGCAGCCGCTCGGCGACCACGAAGGCCGCCGCCTCGCCGGGCACCGGCACGAGCGCGCAGAACTCGTCGCCGCCGTAGCGCACGATCAGCGAATCCGGGCGCAGCGACTGGCGCAGCACGTTCGCGACGTGCCGCAACACGTTGTCGCCGATCGCGTGCCCGTGCCGGTCGTTGATCGACTTGAAGTTGTCGACGTCGATCATCAGCAGCGCGATGCAGCCGCTTTCTGGAGCCTGTCCGAGCAGGCGGTTCGCGGACTCCTGGAGCGAGCGCCGCGACACGAGCCCGGTCAGGTCGTCGGTGGTCGCCATCTGGTGCAGGCGCGTGCTCAGTTGCGAATTGGAGATGCCGAGCACCGAGACCGTGATCGCGAACGGCATCGAACCGAACACCACGGCGAAGAACGCGCGGATCACACCAGGGGGCGCCGATCCGTCGGCGTGCAGCGGGATGCCCTGCACCAGGAACACGACCATCCGCACCGCCACGATCGCGCAGAACAGCACGAGCAGCGCGCGGATCAGCCGCACCGAGCGCAGCTGCGCGAGCCAGCGGGATCGATGCGCCTCCCAGGCCGCCAGGCCCATGAACGTGACGACGAAGGTGCCGTTCAGCGTGATGCGCGCGATGGCCTTCGCCGCCGTGGGTTCGCGTATCGCGAAGAGCGCGGCGAGGTAGCCGGCCAGCGCGACGCCCGCGACGATCGAATGGCCCTGCGTGCCGGGCAGCCCGTGCAGCTGGCGCGAGCCGAGCCAGATCAGCACGGCGGACACGCCGAAGCCGGAGTAGCCGACGAGCGGGGCGAGCCACCCGGCGATGGCCTCGCGTGCGGCGAACGAGAGGAAGCCGATGCCGAGCGCGAGGATCCCGGCGGCGAACAGCGTGAGCGCAGGGCTCGACTCGCGGTGGTCGCGGCGCAGCCAGATCAGGATTCCGGCGCCGACCAGGCTGCTGAAGCCGGTCAGCATGTATACGGTCGGGATGTCGGGGAGCACGAATATCGTCATGACGCGCATTCTCTGCGCGCGCGACGCGGCGGTTTTGCGCGACCCGATGGGTGGCGTCGGGCGGCGGTTCCCCGGTTCCCGGTCGTAGCGCCGGGCGTTGCGCGAGCGTCAATGCGCGACACCCGCGCGGCCACGTCCGCGCGATTCAGAAGCCGATCCGCGGCCGTCGCGCCGAGCGCTCGCCGGACAGGTCCTGCAACCCGATTTCGTTTCGGCCCGCCAGCTTCGCGCTGCCGAAGGCACCGACCAGTTGCCGGCGCATCTCGCGCGGCGCGCAGCGCGCGAGCCGGTCGGCGACCGGGTCGCTCATCCGCTCGGGGAAATTCGTGCCCCACTCGTGCGAATCGCGGATCTCGCGGTACAGGCCCTGCGCGATCCGGCGCGCGCCGTCGCGGTCGGGCGCGGGAATCTCGTAGACGTTCATCCGGTTCAGGATCGGGTCGGGGATGCGCCCCAGGTCGTTCGCGGTCGCCACCCAGACGATGTCCGAGCAGTCCACCGGCACCTCGGCGAACTCGTCGACGAACTCGGCCGCGGTGTCCGGCTCGAGCAATGCGTAGAGCGCCCCGAGCGGGTCGTACTGGCCGTCGGTCGAGGCCTTGTCGATCTCGTCGACGACCATCACCGGGTTCGCGTAGTCGCCGTTGACCAGCGTGTCGAACACCTTGCCCGCGCGCGCGTTGCGCCACTGCGACGAGGCGCCCGACAGGACCCACCCCGCGGTGAGCGAGCTCATCGACACGAAGCCGTAGCCGGTGCCCAGCAACTGCGAGATGCGGCGCGCGAAGTGCGTCTTGCCGATGCCGGGCTCGCCGAGCAGCAGCAGCGGAGTCAGCTCGACCGGGTCGGCGGTCTCGAGGCACAGCGCGAGCTGGCGGCGCAGGTCATCGAGCACCTCGCGGAAGTTCGGCAGCTCCTCGGCCAGCGCGTCGAAGTCGGGCATCCCCGCCGGCTTGACGCTGAAACGGTCGCCGCCGGCCTTCAGCATCTTCTCGTAGGTGCCCTTGAGCGATTCGTTCGCGCCAGGAGGCAGTTCCTCCAGCGCGGCCTCGACCCGGCTGGTCGAGTAGATCTGGCGGAATCCGGCGATCGCGATCGGCGCCGGAGTCGAACGGGATCCGGATGCGCTGTTTCGGTTCGTGGACGGCATGGCCCCCATCTCCAGGACTGCGTTGCCTGATTCTTGTGCACGGCGGCCTCTCGATTCAAGTCCCGGGGGTACCTTTCGCTGTGCCGACTGCGCCTTCGGTCCGGGGGCGGGGCCGGTGCGAGGCTTTGGCGCCACGGACCGGGCCCCGGGCGGCGCCTCGCTTTGCGCGGCCGCGCTTGTCCGCTATAATTTCGGGTTCCATTGAAAGGGGGTGATTTTTAATGCCGACCGTCCGCGTCAAGGAGAACGAGCCCTTCGACGTCGCGCTGCGCCGATTCAAGCGCACGATCGAGAAAGCCGGGATCATCACCGAGCTGCGAGCGCGCGAGTTCTACGAGAAGCCGACCGCCGAGCGCAAGCGCAAGAAGGCGGCCGCGGTCAAGCGCCACTACAAGCGTCTTCGCAGCCAGATGCTGCCGAAGAAGATGTACTGACGCCTGTCCGGCATCACCCGGCGCCTCGAGACGACATCGGGCGCCACCCCCGAAGGCCTGCCCAGGAATTCGCTGCGGCGGGCCTTCGTTCCTTTCCGAGGCACCTTCCGAGGCACCAGATGAACCTGAAAGAGCGGATCGGCGAGGACATGAAGGCCGCGATGCGTGCCCGCGAAGCCGATCGCCTGTCGGCGATCCGGATGCTGCTCGCCGCGATCAAGCAGAAGGAGGTCGACGAGCGGATCGCCGTCGACGACGCGCAGGCGGTGGCGATCGTCGACCGCCTGATCCGGCAGCGGCGCGATTCGATCGAGCAGTTCGAGAAGGCCGGCCGCAAGGACCTCGCCGACCGCGAGAAATTCGAGGTCGAGGTGCTGTCGGCCTATCTGCCGCAGCAGGCCAGCGCGGCCGAGGTCGCCGCCGAGATCGACGCCGCGATTGCCGCCGCCGGCGCGACCGGCCCGCAGCAGATGGGCAAGGTGATGGGCGTGCTCAAGCAGCGCCTGGCAGGGCGCACCGACCTCGCTGCCGTCTCGGCCCAGGTGAAGGCACGACTCGCCGGCGGCTGAGCGCGGCGCGCGCCGCGCTACACTGACCGCGTGATCCCCCAGAGCTTCATCCAGGATCTGCTGGCCCGCGTCGACATCGTCGACGTCGTGGGCCGGTACGTCCAGTTGAAGAAAGCGGGCGCTAACTACCTCGGCTTGTGCCCGTTCCATGGCGAGAAGTCGCCGTCGTTCACCGTCAGCCCGACGAAGCAGTTCTATCACTGCTTCGGCTGCGGAGCGCACGGCTCGGCGATCGGCTTCCTGATGGAGTACGGCGGGCTGGGCTACGTCGATGCGATCGGCGAGCTCGCCCAGTCGATCGGGGTCGCCGTGCCCCAGGAGGCAGCAACCGGGGGGCAGGCCGACAAGCGTGCGCCGGCGCTGCTCGAGCTGCTTGCGCAGGCCGCGAAGTTCTATCGCCAGCGCCTGAAGGAGGCTCCGCAGGCGATCGACTACCTGAAGCGGCGCGGGCTGGCGGGCGAGACCGCCGCGCGCTTCGGCATCGGCTATGCGCCCGACCAGTGGCGCGGGCTCGAAGCGGCCGTGGCCGACTACGAGATCGACGAGATGGTCGCCGCCGGGCTGGTCATCGAATCCACTGGTGAGGACGGCCGGCGCAAGCGCTACGACCGCTTCCGCGACCGGATCATGTTCCCGATCCGCAATCCGCGCGGCCAGGTGATCGGCTTCGGCGGCCGGGTGCTCGACCGCGGCGAACCCAAGTACCTGAACTCGCCCGAGACGCCGGTCTTCTCCAAGGGGCGAGAACTTTACGGGTTGTACGAAGCTCGCGACGCGATCCGTGCAGAAGACTGCGTGATCGTGGTGGAAGGCTACATGGACGTCGTCATGCTGGCGCAGCACGGGGTCGCCAACTCGGTTGCGACGCTGGGCACCGCCACCACTGCCGACCACGTTCGCAAGCTGTTGCGGCTCGTCGATCGCGTCGTGTTCGCGTTCGACGGCGACGCGGCGGGGCGCAAGGCGGCCTGGCGAGCGCTCGAGGCGTCGTTGCCTCATGCGAGCGATACCAAGCGGATCGATTTCCTGTTCCTGCCTGCCGAGCACGATCCGGACAGCTTCGTGCGCGAGCGCGGCGCCGACGGTTTTCGCGAGGCGCTCGCGGGCGCGCTGCCGCTTTCCGAGCTGCTGCTGCGCGGACTGGGCGAGCGCGTCGACCTCGCCACGCCCGAGGGCCGGGCGCGACTGCTCGCCGAGGCGCGGCCGCTGCTGCAGGGCCTGGGCGCGCAGGCGCTGCGAATGCAACTCGTCCACCGGCTGGCCGAGCTCGCCGGCCTGGGCGCTGCCGAGGTCGAGGGCTACCTCGGCCCGCCGGCGCCGGCGGGCCGGGACGCGCCGGTCGGGCGCCGCGGCCCGGATTCCGACGTCGGCGGGCGTCCGGCGGCCGGCGTGGCCCCGGGCGCCGAAGCCGTCGGCGGCTCGGCCGCCGGCCAAGGCTGGCGCGGCGCGCCGCGCGGCGAGGGAACCGGGCGCGGCCCCTGGCGCGAGCGCAACCGCTTCGTGCCCCGGGTGCCGGTCGGCAAGCCCGACCTCGAAGCCCGCATCCGGTTGCTGGCCGCGCTGCACCCCGCGCTCGCCGCCGGCGAACGCGGCGAATGGATGCCCGAGGCGCTCGCGACCTGGCTGGACACCATCGCGGCCCTGCCTGCAGGCAGCTCGCTGGCAAGCGTCTGCGAGGCGCTGCGCCAGGACGCGCCCGAGGCCGTCGCGCGACTCGAGCGCGAGGCCGCTTCGGACGCGTCGGCGGTCGCTGCGCTCTCGATCGACGAGGCTCGGGTCGAAGTCGAGGCGGCGCTCGCGCAGTTGCGCGAGCGCCACCTGTCGCGCCTGATCGACGAACTGGTGGCAGGCGGCATCTCGTCGCCCGAAGAACGCGAGCGTTATCAATCGCTTATGGCAAAGCGCAGGCGCTCTTGATATAATGCGCGGTTCCCCAATGTCCGTTCGGACCGGCACTCCCGACCCATCGCTACCGGCCACCGCGAGCCGGGGCGGGCGACGGGCAACCCGTGTCCCGTCCGCCGGCGTGGCCGGTTCCGTGGCGTTCGCGGGCCTGGCCGGGTTCGCGGGGCGTGCAGCGCGTGGCCCGGGTTTGCGGGCCGGATTTCTGCCCCGGGCTTCGATGCCCGGGCTTCTGACAGCGAGGCAAACGTGGCGAAGTCGGTCCGGCAACCAGCATCCAAGAAGGTGACCTCCAAGGTGTCCTCGAAGCTCTCCTCCAAGACCGCATCGCGGGCCGGTGCGCGCGCATCGGCCTCCTCGTCGACGAAGAAGGCCGCCCTGAAGGCGGCCGCGAAGACTCCTGCGAAGGCGACCGCAAGAGCGACCGCGAAGGCGACCGCGAAGGCGCCGGCGAAAGCCGCCGCCAGGGCGCCCGCGAAGCCGGCGGCGCGCGGCGCTGCGAAGGCCGGCGGTCGCGCCGCATCCAGGCCGGCGCCGAAGGCTCCGTCCAAGCCTGCTTCCCGGGGCACGGTCGCCAAGGCGGCCGCCAAGGCCCCCGCGAAGAAGCCCGCCGCAAGGCCCGCGGCGAAAGGCGCCGCGGTCAAGCCTGTCCGTCCCGCGCCGGCGAAGCCGACCGGCAAGGCTGCGCCGAAGGCCGCCCCGCGCGTCGCGGCCAGGGCGCCGGAGAAGGCAGCCAGGGCCCCCGAGAAAACCGGCAAGGTCGCGGCGAAGCCCGAAGCGCGCGCCGCCTCGGCGAAGGCACGCGTCGGCGAAGAGGCGCTGCTCGAGGCACTGCGGCAGATCAAGCCGGCGGCGGTCGCCAGGGCCGAAGCGAAGGCGGCGAAAGAGGCGCAAGCCGCGGCCGCGAAGGGTCCGAAGGCGGCTGCCACGGCGGCCGGGCCCGCGAAAGGCGGCAAGGCCGCCAAGGCCGCCAAGGCCGCGAAAGGGCGCTCAGCGGCCAAGGGCGCCGAGCCGGGCGCCGAGTCCGAGGACCTGCTCGACGACCAGGTCGAAGGCTTCGACGAAGGCGACGAGGCCGAGGTCATTCCCGAGGTGCCGGAGGTCGTCGCCGCCGCGCCGGTCAAGTCCAAGCGCGGCAACCGCGCCAAGGAAAAGCAGCTGCTGAAGGAATTCGGCGGCCGCCAGGGCATCACCGAGGAGCAGCGCGAGGCCACCCGCAACAAGCTCAAGCAGCTGATCAAGCAGGGCAAGGACCGCGGCTTCCTCACCTACGCCGAGATCAACGACCACCTGCCCGAAGACCTGGTCGACGCCGAAGCGATCGAGTCGATCATCAGCACCTTCAGCGACATGGGCATCACGGTCTACGACCAGGCGCCCGATGCCGAGACGCTGCTGATGGCCGACACGACGCCTGTCGCCAGCTCCGACGACGACGCCGAGGAGGAGGCCGAGGCGGCGCTGTCGACGGTCGACTCCGAGTTCGGCCGCACCACCGACCCGGTGCGCATGTACATGCGCGAGATGGGCTCGGTCGAGCTGCTCACCCGCGAAGGCGAGATCGAGATCGCCAAGCGCATCGAAGACGGCCTGAAGCACATGGTGCAGGCAATTTCCGCCTGCCCGACCACGATCGCCGAGGCGCTCGCCCACGCCGACAAGATCGCCGCCGGCACGATGCGGATCGACGAGGTCGTCGACGGCCTGATCGATCCGAACGCCGAGGAGGAAGCCGACTTCGCGCCCGCGCCGGCCGCGGCGCCGGCCGATTTCGACGAAGACGAGGACGGCGACGCCGCGGCCACCGCCAATTCCGCGCGGCTCGAGGAGCTCAAGCGCGAGGCGCTGGTCAAGTTCGAGCACATCTCGAAGTGGTTCGACAAGATGCGCGTGGCCTACGAGAAGGAAGGCTACAAGAGCAAGGCGTACCTGAAGGCGCAGACCGAGATCCAGGACGAACTGATGAGCATCCGCTTCACGGCCAAGATGGTCGAGAAGCTGTGCGACACGCTGCGCGCCCAGGTCGACGAGGTGCGCACGCTCGAGCGCGCGATCGGCGAGATCTGCGTGCAGCGGGTCGGCATGCCGCGCGAGCGCTTCATGCAGACCTTCCCCGGCAACGAGACCAACCTCAAGTGGGCCGAGAAGGAAGTCGCCGCCAACCCGCCTTACGTCGAGGTGCTGCGCCGGAACATTCCCGCCATCCAGGACCTGCAGCAGAAGCTGATCGACCTGCAGGCGCGCGTGGTGCTGCCGCTCGCCGACCTGAAGGAGATCAACAAGCGGATGGCGATGGGCGAGGCCAAGGCGCGCAAGGCCAAGCGCGAGATGACCGAGGCCAACCTGCGCCTGGTGATCTCGATCGCCAAGAAGTACACGAACCGCGGCCTGCAGTTCCTGGATCTGATCCAGGAAGGCAACATCGGCCTGATGAAGGCGGTCGACAAGTTCGAGTATCGGCGCGGCTACAAGTTCTCGACCTACGCCACGTGGTGGATCCGCCAGGCGATCACGCGCAGCATCGCCGACCAGGCGCGCACGATCCGCATCCCGGTGCACATGATCGAGACGATCAACAAGATGAACCGGATCAGCCGCCAGATCCTGCAGGAGACGGGCCAGGAGCCCGATCCCCAGACGCTGGCCGCGCGGATGGAGATGCCCGAGGACAAGATCCGCAAGATCCTGAAGATCGCGAAAGAGCCGATCTCGATGGAGACGCCGATCGGCGACGACGACGATTCGCACCTGGGCGACTTCATCGAGGACACTGCCACGCTCGCGCCGGCCGACGCCGCGCTGCACGCGTCGATGCACAACGTGGTCAAGGAAGTGCTGGATTCGCTCACCCCGCGCGAGGCGAAGGTGCTGCGGATGCGCTTCGGCATCGAGATGAGCACCGACCACACGCTCGAGGAAGTCGGCAAGCAGTTCGACGTCACCCGCGAGCGCATCCGCCAGATCGAGGCCAAGGCGCTGCGCAAGCTGCGCCACCCGAGTCGCGCGGACAAGCTCAAGAGCTTCCTCGAAGGGCAGTAAGCGGCGCCTGCGCGGGCCGATGATCGCCGACGGGCCGGGCGGATGCCGACCTCGACCGCGACGATCGGGCCCGCGCGCATCGCGGCCTGGCTCGCGCGCGGCGCGCGCGACCTGCGCCGCGCGCCGCTCGCCAGCCTCGCGCACGGCGTCGTCTTCGCGATCGTCGCGCTCGCCATCCTCGCCATCGGCTGGGGCCGCGGCTGGCTGCTGGCCGGTGCCTTCACCGGTTTCGTCCTGCCCGCTCCCGCGCTGGCCACCGGCCTGTACGAACTGAGCCGCCGGCTCGAGCGCGGCCAATCGGCCACGCTGTCCGACGCGGTGTCCGCCTGGCGTGCCGCGTCGCCGGCGCTATTGCGCTTCGGCGCGCTGCTGGCCGCGATCGGCACGGCCTGGGTCGGGTTCTGCTGGCTCGTGGTGCGCGCGTCGATCGGCACTGGCGGCGACGTGGCCGGCGTGCCGGCGGGCGGCGCTGCCGAACTGCTGCGCCTGTTCGCCGACGAGCGCGGCTCCGCGCTGTTCGTCGCGTGGATGGTGGCGGGGGGCCTGGTCGCGGCGATCGTCTTCGCGATCGGCGTCGTCTCGGTGCCGATGCTGCTCGAGCGCCGCGTCACGCTTCGCGACGCGGTACTGGCCAGCGTGCGCACCGTCGGCGAGCACCCGTTCACGATGGCGTTGTGGGCCGCGGCCATCATGCTGGCCACGCTCGTCGCCGCCGCCACCGTGGTCGGCTGGGTGCTGGTGGTGCCGCTGCTGGGCCATGCGAGCTGGCACGCCTACCGCGACCTCGTCGGCGAGGACGCGCTGCCGGCGGGCGCGGCCGCGTCGGCTCGCTGAGCGGGCCTGCGACGATGTTCGGCTTCACCGAGGAGCAGATCTCGGAGTTCGGCGTCACCTTCGGGATCGGCGCGTTCATCCTGTTCATGCTGTTCGTCATCTGGCAGCTGGCGCGCGAGTCGAAGGCCGGCCGCTTCGGCACGTTCGTGCTGTTCTTCGTGCTCGCGTTCGGCATGCTCGGCTTCATCGCAAAGTCGATCATCCAGAAGATCCTCGGCCTGTGACCCGGCACGCGCCCGCGCATCCCGGCTTCGCGCGCGGCGTCGCGGCGGCGTTCGCGGCGACGCTGCTCTGGGGCGGCCAGCTTCCGATCGCCAAGGGCGCGTTCGTCGCCCTCGACGGCTACTCGATGACCGTGGTGCGCTACGTCGTCGCCGGCGCGGCGTTCGTGCTGCTGCTGTGGTGGCAGGAAGGTCGCGGCGCCTTCGCGCTCGCCGGGCGCGCGCGGCCGATCCTGCTGGCCGGCACGCTCGGGCTCGGCACGTCGGCACTGCTGCTGTTCATCGGGCTGTCGCTGACGCGCCCCGAGGTCGCGGTGATCGTGCTGGCGCTGCAGCCGGCGATGGCCGCGATCGCCGAGTGGATCGTCGACGGTCGCCCGCCGCCGCGCTTCACGCTCGCGTGCATCGCGATCGCGTTCGTCGGCGTGGCGCTGGTGGTGACGCGCGGGGTCGGCATCGGGCAGCTCGCCAGCCTGCACGGCGCCGAGTTGCTCGGCGACGCGCTGGTGCTGCTCGCCGCGATCGCCTGGGTCGGCTACGCGGTCGTCACGTCGCGGATGGCCGGCTGGTCGTCGCTGCGCGTCTCCACGCTGACCGCGCTGCCGGCGCTCGTCGTCATCCTGGTCGCCTGGGCCGTCGCGTACGCGCTCGACGCGGTGCGCATCGACGCGCAGGCGCTGCCCGCGGCGACCTGGCGGCTGGCCTACGTGTCGCTCATCGGCGTGGTGGTCGGGATGTTCCTGTGGAACGACGGGCTGCAGCGCATCGGCTCGGTCAACGCGATGCTGTTGCTGAACCTGATGCCGGTCGTCACGTTCGCGATCCGCGCGCTGGAAGGCGCGCGGTTCGAGGCGGCCGAACTGGTCGGGGCGGCGATCGTCGTCGGGTCGCTGATGGCGAACAACCTGAGGTTGCGGCGGGGCGTGGCTGGGCGATAGGTCGCGGCCGGGCGCAGGCGGATCAGGACACGGGGTTTCGCGTGCGCAGTCCCTCGAACCGCGAGAAATCCCGGTCGGTCGTGACCCAATCGCAGCCTGATTCGATCGCCATCGCGGCGAGGTAGGCGTCAGGGACCAGGTTGCCGCGCACTGCGTGGGCCAGGCACAAGCCCTGGAAGATCTCCCAGTGGCGCGGTCCGGGGCCCACGGGCACGGCGTTCGGCTGATCGCGCAATTGAGCCGCAAAAGCCAGCGCGACCGCGAGCGGACTCGGCTTGGCGAAGACCTTGGGATGGGTGACGATCCGGACGAATCCGCTCAGCACGAGTTCGGAGACCCCGTAGGCCTCGTCGCCGTTGATCAGCGACTCGAGCCACTCGCGGCAGGCGCCGTGCGTCGCGGTGTCCTTGCGATGCGCATACACGAGAACGTTGACGTCGCAGAGCAGCACACTCAGGACTCCATGAGCTCGAGCAGGGAGGCCGTATCGTCGATGTCCACCCCGGGAAGGACTCCGTCTCCGTCGCAAGTGCGCAGGCGCACGGGCTTGCGTCGGCCCTTTGAGCTGCGACGGGCGAGCACCTCGCGGAGCGCGTCCTCCAGCACGGCGGTCAGCGTCTTGCCCGAGGCCGCGGCGTACTGCTTGGCTTCGGCCAACAGATGCTCATCGAGGCGAACGGTGGTGCGCATGCATCAAAGCATGAGCACTGCGCATCAATATGTCAACCCGGTCGGCGAGCGCAGACTCAGGTGCCGCCCGCGCTCCCCAGGTACGCCCGCACCACCCGCGGATCGCTCAGCACCTCGCCGGGCGTCCCGCTCGCGATCGGCGTGCCCGACTCGAGCACGCAGATCCGGTCGGCCAGGTCGGCGACCATCTGCATGTCGTGTTCGACCCAGACCATCGCGATGCGCAGTTCGTGGCGGATGCGCAGGATGTGCCGCGCGAGGTCCTCGCGTTCCTCGCGATTCAGGCCCGCCGACGGCTCGTCGAGCAGCAGGACCTTCGGCTCCATCGCGAGCGCGCGCGCGAAGCCGACGATCTTCTGGATGCCGTAGGGCAGCGCGTCGACCGGGCGGTGCCGGTAGCGCTCGAGCTCGACGAATTCGAGCACTTCCTCGACGCGGCGACGGTGCGCGGTTTCCTCGCGTCGCACCTTGCGCGTGAACAGCGCCTCGGCGACCGAGCCGGTGCCGAAGCGCGCGTGGCGCGCGACCAGCAGGTTGTCGATCACGCTCATCTGCGGGAAGAGCTCGCCGTGCTGGAACGTGCGCGCCAGTCCCAGCGCGGCGATCCGGTGCGGCTTCTCGGTGGTGATCTCGCGGCCCTCGAGCGCGATGCGGCCGCGCTGCGGCCGGTACAGGCCGCTCACGCAGTTGAGCACCGAGGTCTTTCCGGCGCCATTGGGGCCGATCAGCGCGAGCAGTTCGCCGGCGTTCGCCTCGAACGACACGTCCTGCAGCACCTGCAGGCCGCCGAAGGCGAGCGCGACGCCGCTCAGCGCGAGCTCAGCCATACCACCTTCGGCTGCGCCGGTACTGCTTGACGTCGCGGTAGCTGCGCCGCGACGACTGCCCGGCGCCGAGATAGAACTCGCGGATGTCCTGGTGCTCGCGCAACCTGTCCGGCGCGCCGTCGAGCACGACGCGACCGTTCTCCATCACGTAGCCGTGGTCGGCCAGGTCGAGCGCCACCTGCGCGTTCTGCTCGACCACCAGCAGCGTGGTGCCCAACTCGGCGCGGATCGCGCGCAGCCGCTCGACCAGCTCGTCGACCACCTTCGGCGCGAGCCCGAGCGACAGCTCGTCGATCAGCAGCAATTGCGGCGAGCACATCAGCGCAGAGCCGATCGCCAGCATCTGGCGTTCGCCGCCCGACAGGTAGCCGGCCTGGCGCGCGCGCAGCCTGTTCAGGATCGGGAAGTGCTCGAACACGCGCGCCTTGTCGATGCCGCCGCGCCCGGACACCGCGGCGTCGAGGTTCTCCTCGACCGACAGGCTCTCGAACACCTTGCTGCGCTCGGGCACCAGCGCGATGCCGCGCCGCGCGATGCGGTGCGGCGGCTGGTTCTCGATGCGCTCGCCGCGCCACTCGACGTGGCCGTCGGTGACGCGCGCATCGTCCAGCCCGAGGAACCCCGAGATCGCCCGAAGCGTCGTCGTCTTGCCGGCGCCGTTGTTGCCGATCAGGCAGACGATCGAGCCTTCGGCGACCTCGAGCGAGACCCCCTGCACCGCGGTGATCACGCGGTGATAGGTGACCTCGAGCTTCTCGACCTTCAGCAGCGCGCTCATTTGCCCAGCGGCCTCTGCCTGAACGGCCACAGCAGCACCCAGTCCTGCGCGCGCCGCCAGATCCCGACGAGCCCTTGCGGCTCGAAGACCAGGAACAGGATCATCACCAGCCCGAACGCCGCGTAGTTGACCGCGAACACGTAGGACGACAACTGCTCGGCGAACGTCGACACGTTCATCGCAGCCTCGATCGCGTACGGGAACAGCACGACGAAGATGGCGCCCAGCACCGCGCCCAGGATCGAGCCCATTCCGCCGATGATGATCATCGCGACGTACTGGATCGTGAGGAACAGCGAGAACGCCTCGGCCGACACGAAGCCGCGGTAGTAGGCGAACAGGCACCCGGCCGTCGCGGTCAAGGTCGACGACCAGACGAACGCGCCGAGCTTGGCGCGATGCACGCTGATGCCCAGCGCGCCCGCGACCGCCTCGCGGCCATGGATGGCCCGCCAGGCGCGCCCGGTGCGCGAGCGCAGCAGGTTCAGGCTCAGCACGATCGTCGCCGCGGCGGCCACGAGCAGCAGGTAGTACCACGCGCGCGCGTCGGAGAACGTCCAGCCGAACAGCATCGGCGGGTCGATGACGACGCCGGTCGAGAACCCGCGCTTCGTCTCGTACTCGCCGCCGAAGTAGATGACGATGAAATGCAGCGCGAGCGTCGACACCGCCAGGTAGAGCCCGCGCAGCCGCAGGCTCGGCAGCCCGAAGATCAGCCCGAGCGCGGCGCCCACCGCAGCCGACGCCGGCAGCGTCACCCAGATCGGCGCGGCCAGTTCCTTGAACAGGATGCCGGTGGTGAACGCGCCCGCGGCCAGCAACCCCGCGTGCCCGAGCGAAATCTGTCCGGCGTAGCCGGTGAGCAGCATCAGCGCGACTGCGCCGATTGCTGCGAGCAGCACCTGGTTGGCGAGGTCGAGCGCGAAGCTGCTCGCGACCCACGGCACCGCGAGCGCGGCGACCAGGAACACCGCCAGGCTCGCGCGTTGCGTGCGCGTGTCCACCAGCCGGAAGTCCTGCGAGTAGGCGGTACGGAAGTATCCGCTCGCGCGCGGCGGCTTCATACGCGGTCGAGCTCCTCGCGCGTGCCGAACAGCCCCCACGGCCGGAACACCAGCATCGCGAGCAGCACCGCGAACGGCACCACGTCGGAGAGCAGCGGGTCGACGTAGTAGATCAGCAGCACTCGGCCGCCGCGACGACCAGCGCGCCGACCAGCGCGCCCAGCAGGCTGTCCAGCCCGCCGACCAGCGCGGCCGGGAACGCCTTCAGGCCGATCATCACCATCGTCTGGTCCAGCGCCGCGTCGCAGGCGATCAGCATCCCTGCCAAGCCGGCGGTCAGCGTCGCCAGCCCCCAGGCGAGCGCGTAGATCGCGTGCAACCCGATGCCGCGCTGCGCGGCGAGCAGCGGGTTCTGCCCGGCCGCGCGCATCCGGATTCCCCAGACCGTGAAGCGCAGGAACGCCCACAGCCCGAGATAGACCGCGGCGGTCGCGAGCACCAGCGTCAGGCTCACCGCCGAGATTCGCGCATCGCCGATCGCGATCGACGCGTTCCCGAAGCCCAGCAGCGGCAGCGGATGCTGCTCCTGCGCGCCGAAGACGAGCACCATCGCGCCGCGCAGCAAAATGCCGAGCGCGATCGTCGTCAGCACCGCGGCGAGCACCGATTCGCCCGTCATCCTGCGCATCAGCACGACGTAGACCAGCACGCCGACCACCAGCGCCAGCACCGCCGACATCGCGATCGCGACCAGCGGATGGCTGCCGAACAGCGACGCCGTTGTGAAAAGGCCGTAGGCGCCCAGCATCATCAGTTCGCCGTGGGCCAGGTTCAGCACGCGGCTGGTGCGGTAGATCAGCACGTAGCCGCAGCCGATCAGCGCGTAGATCGACGCGAGCACCGCGATGTTGACGGCCAGCTGCACGGTTCAGCCCGCCTGGGCGCCGGGTTGCAGCAGGTCGGCGACGCCGGCGTGCACCAGCCGCTCCTCGCGGTCGTCGTACATCGAGTCGACCAGATCCCGGAAGCGCTCGATCATCAGCGCGCGCTTCAGTTTGCGCGTCGGCGTCACCGGCTCGCCTTCCTCTTCCGGGTCGAGCAGCTTCGGCAGGATCCGGAACGCCTTCACCTGCTCGACGCGGGCCAGCGTCTCGTTGGCGCGCGCAATTTCACCGGCGATCAGCTTCTGCACCGCCGGGTGCGTCGCCAGGCTGGTGAACCCGGTGTACGAGACGTCGTTCGCGCGCGCCCAGTCGGCCACCGTGTCGAAGTCGATCTCGATCAGCGCGGCGACGAACTTGCGCGCCTGCCCGATCACCATCGCCTCGCCGACGTACGGGCTCGCGCGCAGCGCGTTCTCGATCGTCGACGGCGACAGCGTCTTGCCGCCGGCGGTGACGATGAAGTCGCGCGCGCGATCGACCAGCCGCAGCACGCCGTCGCGCAGCTCGCCGACGTCGCCGGTGTGCAACCAGCCGTCGGCGTCCTTCACCTGCCGCGTCGCTTCGTCGCTGCGCCAGTAGCCGTCGAAGACGTGCGGGCCGCGCACCAGGATCTCGTTGCCGTCGCCCAGCCGCAGCTCCCACCCCGGCGCCACCGTTCCGACGTTGCCGGGGCGCGGAAACGGGCTCGGCTGCCCGCTGATGATCGCGCCCGCCTCCTCGGTCTGGCCGTAGACCTCGACCGTGTTCACGCCCCAGACCTGCCACAGCGCCATCGTCTCGGCGGGCAGCGGCGCGCCCCCCGAGACGACGAGCTCCAGCTCGTCCATGCCCAACTTCTCGAGCAGCGGCCGGAACACCAGCGTGCGGCACAGCCGGTAGGCGAGCGATTCGGGCGCGCTTCGTTCCCAGCGGGCGCGCGCCTGCGCGCGGCCGACGCGCATCGCCGCTTCGTAGGCCGCGCGCTTGACCTTCGTGCTGGTATTGATCCCCACCAGCACCTGCGACGCGAACTTCTGCAGGTAGCGCGGCACCGTGAAGAGCAGGGTGGGCGCCACTTCGAAGAAGGTCGTCGGCAGGTCCTCGATGTCCTCGCCGAAATGCGGCACGATCCGGCCCAGCAGCGGCAGCGTGATCGCCAGGTCGCGCCCGAGAATGTGGCACAGCGGCAGGTAGACCACCGTGCGGTGCGCGTCGCTCCCCAGCGTCGGGTAGTGCCCGATCATGTTGTGCGCGGCCGCCAGGTGCGTGCCGTGCGCAACCAGCGCGCCCTTCGGCTTGCCGGTGGTGCCCGACGTGTAGACGATGAACGCGGGCGACGCCGGGTCGAGCCGCGCGGCCAGGTCGTCCAGCACCGCCAGCGCCGCGTCATCGCCGGGTTCGCCCAGCAGCTCGCGATACGACACCAGCAGGTCGTGCTCGTAGTCGAACATCGCCGAGTCGTCGATGACCACCACCGCCTTCACCGCCGGCAGCCGCTCGAGCAGCGGCAGCAGCTTGTCGACGTACTCCTGGTCTTCGGCGACGAAGATCGTCGCGCCGCCGTCCAGCATCTGGTACTCGACCTCGGAGGCCGACGCGGTCGGATAGATGCCGTAGGTGATCGCGCCGGCGGCCTGCGCCGCGAGGTCGCAGATCACCCACTCTTCGCAGGCGTCGCCCATGATCGCGACGCGCTCGCCGGGCGCGAGGCCGAGCTTCCTCAGCCCGCGCGCGCAGCGTCCGACCAGGCTCGCGTAGTCGCGCCAGCTGCGCTCGCGATACAGGCCCAGGTGCTTCGAGCGGAAAGCGACCGAACCGGGCGCGCTGCGCGCCCGCTCGGCGAGGAGTCCGGGCGCGGTCGTCGCGCCCAGGCTCATCGGCCCACCCTCACTTCCTGACCTCGATCGCCTGCCAGTCCTGCACGCGCTCGACGCGGTTGGCGGCCGTGTCCCAGCGCCAGACGCGGTAGAACTGCTTCGTGCGGAAGTGGTTGTCCTTCGTCCACTCCAGCGGCCCGCCGCGCAGCCCCTTCAGGTCGACCTTCAGGTTGTTCATCGACGCGAGCACCTTCTGCGGCGTCGCCGGCCACGGGGTCTTGTCGAGCACCGCCTCGATCACCAGCCCGGCGATGAAGCCTTCGGTGAGCCAGGTGACCGGATACTGCAGGTTCGCGCGGCTGGTGACCGCGCGGATCTCGGCGTGCATCGGCACGCTGTCGGCGAAGAACGTGTTGGTGCCGATCACGTAGAGGCTGCCGTCCTTCACGCGCGCCAGCTCGTCCTCGGCGTTCAGGTGCGCCCACGCGATGTACGAGCCGTTCCAGCCCAGCCGGCGCAGCGCCTCGAAGGTGCGGATCTGCGACACCCACGGTGCCCACGAGTAGACCCAGTTCGGGTTCGCGTCCTTCAGCTTCGTCGCGAACGGCGTGTAGTCGGGCGTCGGGGGCGGCGTGATCTGCTTCTCCACCGGCGTCATGCCGAGCGTCTTCGACAAGCCTTCGGCGTAGTCGATCTCGCCGCGCGAGATCGGGATCGCCATCGCCGCGAAGCCGATCCGCACCGGCTCCTTCGCGGTCCGCTTCACGAAATCGAGCGCCGCCTGGCTGTCTAGGTTCGCGCCGAACGCGGTCGAGCAGAACTGCAGCGGATTGGCCGGCGGATAGGTCTCCTTCGGGCACACCGAGCCGGCGAAGTACAGCGGCACGTTCGCGCGCTTGGCCTCGGCGACCATCGGCGCGTAGGTGGAGGACAGGCTCGAGTTCATCAGCAGCACGACCTTGTCTTCGGTGAGCAGCCGCTTGGCGTTGGCCGCCGCGCGCGAGGGCTGCGCCGAATCGTCGAGCACGACGAGCTTCACCGGCTTGCCGCGGATGCCGCCCTTCGCGTTGACGTGCTCCAGGTAGGCCTTCATCGATTCGACCACCGGTGCGTAGGTGGCCGCGGCCGGGCCGGTCATCGCGGCGCTCACGCCGATCACGTACGCGTCCTGCGCGGCGGCGAGCGACGAGGCGCCCGCGAGCGCGCCGGCCAGGGTGGCAAGGGCGATTTTCTTCATGTCGTCTCCTCCTCTTCCGGAAGTCGGTCTTTCGAGCGCGCGGCGCGCCGTCGCGCAGGTTTCGGAGTGTCGTCGCGGAACGCCCGCAGCAGCAAGTCAACGTAATCCCGGGTGATCCGATCCAGCGTCACGCCGGGCTCGCGGCCGACCCACAGCGCCGCCGAATTGCCGAGCCCGAGCAGCGCCAGCGTGGCCATCCGCGGATCGAGGTCGGCACGGAACTCGCCCGACTCGACCGCGTCGCGGATGATGCGCTCGACGAAGCGCTCGTAGCGGCGCTCCATCGCGCGCAGCCGCTGTCGCGCCGGCGCCGGCAGGAAGCGGCGCTCGCGCAGGAACACCAGCGTGAAGTCGAGCTTGTCGGCCATCGGCGCCAGGTGATGGAACACCAGCGCGGCCACCTTGGCCGCGCCGCTGTCGTGGCGGCGGTGGATGCGCTGCGCGCGCAATGCGTAGTCGCGCATTCCCTCGGTGCAGACCGCCTCCAGCGCTGCCTCCTTCGAATCGAAGTAGTAGTACAGGCTGGCTTGCCGGATGCCGAGCACGTCGGCGATGTCCTGCGTCGACGCGCCGTGGTAGCCGCGCCGCGCGAACACCTTCGCCGCCGCCGCCACGATCTCGGCGGTGCGGCGCTTCGGCTTCGCCGACTTGACTCCCGGCGCGGGCTGCTGTGACATTCGGATTATTCTATAGCTCAATAGACAAGGAAGCGCCATGATTCCTGCCCCCGCCGGCCGCCCCCCGTTCCGCGCCGACCACATCGGCAGCCTGCTGCGCCCGAAGGCGCTTCGCGAGGCCTTCCGCAAGCACGCCGCCGGCGAGATGAGCGACGCCGATTTCCGCGCTGCACAAGACGCGGCGATCCGCGACGTCGTGCGCCTGCAGGAAGAGTGCGGGATGCAGGTGGTGACCGACGGCGAGTTCCGGCGCATCTCGTACTGGGAGAAGTTCGTGCGCCTGACCGCGGGCCTCGTGATCAAGGACGCGGTCTTCACGTTCCACGACGAGCACGGCCACGAGTCGGCGTTCACCGCGCCGTATGCCGAGGCGAAGGTGTCGCGGCGCGCGCCGATCACTGCCGACGAGATCGCGTTCGTCTCGAAGCTCACGAAGGCGAACCCGAAGGTGACGATGCCGTCGCCGTCGACGATGCACTTCTACCGCTTCACCGACTGGGGCGACCCGAGGGTCTACGCCGACCCGGAAGCGTTCTTCGTCGACCTCGGCAAGATCTACCAGCAGGAGATCGCCGAACTGTCGGCCGCCGGCTGCAAGTACGTGCAGCTCGACGAAGTGGCGATCGCCATCCTGTGCGACCCGGCCGCGCGCGAGAAGGTCAAGGCTGCGGGCGGCCACCCCGACCGGCTGGTCGACCTCTACGTCGAGGCGATCAACCAGGCGGTGAAGAACCGCCCGGCCGACGTCACCGTCGGCGTGCACGTCTGCCGCGGCAACTACAAGGGCATGTACCTGTCCGAGGGCGGCTACGACTCGGTGGGCGAGCGCTTCTTCGGCCGCGCGAACGTCAACCACTTCCTGCTCGAGTTCGACACGCCGCGCGCCGGCGGCTTCGACCCGCTGAAGTTCGTGCCGAAGAACAAGGGCGTCGTGCTCGGGCTGGTCAGCTCGAAGACGCCGCAGCTCGAGGCGATCGACACGCTGAAGCGCCGCGCCGAGGAGGCCGCGAAGTACGTCGACCTCGACCGGCTGGCGATCAGCCCGCAGTGCGGGTTCGCGAGCACGATGGGCGGCAACCCGGTGACCGAGGCGGACGAGCGGGCGAAGCTGAAGCTGTGCGTGGACGCGGCGAAGGCGATCTGGGGGTAGGGCGGCCGGATGTCCCGGAGCGGTGCGGGGTCGGGTAGCTCCAGTTGACCGGCAGCGCGCTGGATCGGCCGCGGCTGGCGGCACTGATCGGCTGCTAGACTGGCCCCCATGATCCGGGGCGCTCGAACCCGGCGCCTGGAGGAGATCCCGGATGCATCCGAAGACAATCGGATCGACAGTGATTCTTTCGACGACGATCTTTGGCGCAGTGCTGGCCGCCGGGCCAGGCCCCGAGGCAGCGTGCAACGCCCTCGCCGAAGAGACTCGATCGGCAGTAGTCCTGAAGAAGCAGGGGCTACCGGTCGACGAGGCGATCAAGGTGCTGTCCTCCAAGCCCGTGCCGGACACCGTCCCGCCCGAGCAGGCCGACTTCTTCAAGAAGCAGTTGCCGGGCGCTGCCCGCTTCGCGTACATGGCCGGGATATCCGCGGACGGCGCGGCAAAGTTCTACCTGAAGCAGTGCCGCATCGGATCCTGAGCCGCACCTCGCCCTTCCTCACCCTTCCTCTCCCCGTGAACCCATGCCGATCCCGCTCCTCGCCCGCACACTGCTCGCGTGCGCATCCCTCGTCGCCGCGCCAGCCCTGGCGCAGTCCTTCTCGTGCCCGGAACTCCGGGCGGTCCTGGCCGAAGCCGACCGCGACTTCGCCTCATCGAAGGGCCGGCAGCTGAAGAAGGAAAACGCCGCCGACTTCGCTCGCGCCAACGGCCTGCCGGCCGGCAAGCTCGACATCAAGTACCAGCGGCTTGTTCACGAAGCGAACAAGCCACTGACGGGGCCCGTGACCGGATGCCAGGTCGTCGACGCCTATCTGGAAGACAAGCAGTCCACGCTCAGGCAGTCGTCGTTCGAGTGCCGGTACGAGCCCGGGTCGTCCGTTTCGCGCATCACGCCCGCTCTGCGCAAGCAGCTGCACGACTGCGTCGGCGGCGAGGTGGATTCGGACTCCGACGGCACGAGCCTCGTCATCTACGTGGACCGGGTGGAGTCGGGAGAAGGCATGCGTGGCGTATCGGTCGAACTCGAGACCAATCCCGCTGACGGCGCGACGCTCTCGGTGCGCAAGTCGGTATGCGTCAGGAAGACGCCGGCGGGCTGCGATGACGAGTGAGACGGATCCGCTGTCGGCCTTGCGGCCGCGAGGCGGACGCTGGCGCAGTTTCCGCGCCGGCGCAGCGGCCGGGTGCGTCGCCTTGTCGACGCCGCTGCTCGCCGGCACCGCAGCCCATGCGCAAGCGATCGCCTGCCCCGATCTGGCCGCCATCGTGGAGACCGCCGAGGCGGATTTCGCCCCGATCCGAGGGTCGTTGAAGAGCTCGATCATGCCGGGCGCCAACCCCTTGCGCGACGCCCCCGCGCACGGCGCCCCGGATGCGGCGGGCGGCGCCGAGACCGCCAGGGATTTCGAGAAACGCGTGCTCTCGACGAAGTTCGAGGTGCATCTGTACGCAACGACCCGGCCGCTGGCCGGCGCAGGCTCCTGCGAGATCCGGTCGATGCACAAGGAGGACGCGCGCGCTGCCCTGAGGCAGGCAACCTACCGCTGCGACTGGCCGGCGGGTCAGGGCCTCGCCGAGCTGAAGCGGTCGGTGGCTTCCTGTCTGGCGAACGTGGCGATGCGCGAGGAAACGGCGCAATCGATCCGCCTCTACCTGCAGCGTGACTCGTCCGGAGACGGCGAGCGCAGCGTGCTGGTATCGGCGGAGGCCGACGGCGCGCAGGCGACCAGGCTGTCGGTCACGAGAACGGACTGCAGCAGTCGCGCCGCCGGTGCTTGCCGAGAAAGGTGACAACGGGGACGCAGTTTCCCGAGTCAGCGCCCCTGCACGCATTGCATCCACGCTGGCGCGCGCACTCGCTCGTCATTGCTGCCGGCGGTCGCGCCTTGTCGTGGTCGAGGTTCCGGGTCTCGCCCTGGGGATGCAGGACTCCCACTTCCAGCGCGTTTCGCCCAGGGCCGACCTCGGATCGAGGTAGGGCCGTGCGTCTCAGCCGTGCCCAAGGGCGGCGGCCGGCAGCACCGAAACGAGAAGCGTCGCAGCAAGGCCGGCGAGGCTGGGCTTGCGCATGGATCATCGACTCCCGGAAAGTGCGGTATCGCGCAGGATTGTGGGCACATCTCTCGCTGCCGATCCCCGCTTCGGCTTTGGTGGAATCGTCACGCGGTGAAGAACTCGACCCGTGTCTCGTACCCTTTACCAGGATACGGGGCGATGTGGGGCTGGGCGAGCATATGGCCGGCCATGGTCTCATACCGGCGATGGGCTCGCATCGACGCCATGTGATCGATGCCGGTGGGCCTCGCGCGACCGGGTATCATCGGCGCCTCGGGCCTCTAGCTCATGATGGTCAGAGCAGCGGACTCATAATCCGTTGGTGCCGGGTTCGACTCCCGGGGGGCCCACCAGAATGCGGGGCAGACGGTGATGCCGGACTCTCCTGGGGGCGCGTTTTGGACGCGGCGCCTTACTGGACGCCGCGGTTGCGTGTCGGTGGCGGGCGTAACTTGCGCAGATCTGGCGGACGAATTTTGCACACTCGGGCACGTTGCTCACTTTGTGAGCGACCGTGGAGCCGCCCATGCATGGGAGGGAGCAGCGAGTGTTGTTACGTCACTATCTGGAGCAAGGGCTGAGCAAGGCCGAGGTCGCCGCGCGGCTGGGGATCAGCCGGCGCACGGTCTACTACTGGGTCAACTCCGGCCAACTCGACCGGGAGCTCGATGACGAGCCGGTCAGGTACAAGCCGAGGCCCGTGGTGGCGCGCAAGGTCGATGCCTTCCGCGGCATCGTCCAGATGCGCCTGTCGGAGTACCCCAAGCTGTCGGCGGTGCGCCTGTTCGACGAGATCAAGGCGGCCGGCTACGACGGCGGCTACACGCAACTCAAGGAGTTCGTGCGGCAGGTGCGGCCGACGCCACCGGTCGATCCGGTCGTGCGCTTCGAGACGGCGCCGGGGCACCAGGCGCAGGTGGACTTCGCCGAGTTCCGCCTGCCGTGGGGCAAGCGCTATGCGCTCGTGGTGGTGCTCGGTTACTCGCGGCTGCTGTGGCTGCAGTTCTTCAGGCGCCAGACGATGGCGGTGCTGATGCGCGGGCTCGAGGAGGCGTTCGAGTTCTTCGGCGGGGTGACCAGCGAGTTGCTGTTCGATCAACTCAAGGCCGTCATCATCGACGACGAACGGCTGGACGGCGGCAGGTTGCTGGAGAACGCGGAGTTCCTGCGCTTCGCGGCCCATTGGGGCTTTCGGATCAGGGCGTGCCGTCCGTATCGGGCGCGCACCAAGGGCAAGGTCGAGCGGCCGATCAGCTACGTCCGCCAGAGCTTCTTCTACGGTCGCAGCTTCCTCAACGACGACGACCTCAACGCCCAGGCGCTGTCGTGGATGGCGCGCACGGCCAACGTCCGGCTGCACCGCACGATCCTCGAAGCGCCTCAGGCCCGCTTCGAACGGGACGAGCGGGGGCTGCTCAAGCCGCTGGCGCTTCAGCCCTACCGCTCGCTGGTTCTGGAGCCGGCGCGGCCTGCGGGCAGGCTGCGGCTGCCGCAGGCGCTGCCGAGCGTCGAGCGCCGATCGCTGGCGGTGTACGAGCAGATCGCCGGGGGCATCGCATGAGCGTCTCGCAGACACAGCGCCATGCGATCCGAGGCATGCTGGCCGACCTCAAGATGCCGGGTTCGCTGGAGGCGGTCGACGCCATCCTGGGCGAGGTCGACGGCGGGCGGGTCGGCGCGACCGACGCCATCAGCCGGCTGCTTGGCGCACAGATCTCGCTGCGCAACAATCGCCGCCTGCAGGCGGCGATGCGCTCGTCACGCCTGCCGGCGATCAAGACACTCGAGGGGTTCGACTTCTCCTTCCAGCCATCGATCAAGCGCGAGCAGATCGAGAGCCTGCACGAGCTCGGCTTCATCGAACGCAAGGAGAACGTCGTCTTCCTCGGGCCGCCGGGGGTGGGCAAGACGCATCTGGCCATCAGCCTGGCGATCGCCGCGGCCAAGGGCGGGCGGCGGGTCTACTACGGCACGCTGACCGACCTGATCCGCTCGCTCGAAGAGGCGCAGGCCGCCGGTCAACTGTCGCGGCGCCTGGCGGTGCTGACGCACCCGTCGCTGCTCGTGGTCGACGAGATCGGCTATCTGCCGGTCAGTCACGCCGGCGCGGTGCTCTTCTTCCAGCTCATGAACCGGCGCTACGAGCACGCCTCCACCGTCCTGACGTCCAACAAGGGCTTCGAGGACTGGGGCACCGTCCTGGGCGACGAAGTCATGGCGGCCGCGCTCATCGACCGGGTGCTGCATCACTGTCATCTGGTCAACATCCGGGGCAACAGCTTCCGGATGCGCGAGCACACTGCCTTGCATCAGGCCCTTCAGGCCGACCTGGACGTCCAGGCCGGCAGGAAGGCACCCAGATCCAGGGCCCGATCAACCAACTGAGGAAACCGGGCGGTCCGCGTGTGCAATTTTCAGCCGCCGCTTCTGTGCAATCTTCGTCCGGCGTTGACACCCGGCTTGAGCAATGGCCACCCCTGCTGAGACAGAACTGTGCCTTTGACAGAATGGGGGCGGGCTTGGCAAGCGCCACAAGCCATTGATTGAT